>JANRIS010000038.1:0-109945 GCA_033764685.1 Leptolyngbyaceae cyanobacterium bins.349 | reverse complement strand
ATCCAGGTACTTACAGGTACATTTACGAATCTCAACACTCGCCGAGATTCTGTAATAGCAAGGTTTTTCGGCTGTTTTTAGGCATGAATTAAACGCGCCCTGAAGGACTCGAACCCTCGACATCAGGTTTTGGAGACCTGCGTTCTACCAACTGAACTAAGGACGCACGACCTTACGTTATACAGTTTAACATCTTAGTCGCTTGCCACAAGTCAACTGTCATTTACTGTAGGGAACTAAATCAGGGGACTAGAAACCCTAGAGAAAATGACATTTGACCAATGACTAAAGGGGACGGTCGAACCGTTGCTTCAGGCGGGTGGCCTTACCAACGCGATCGCGCAAGTAGTAGAGCTTCGCACGGCGGGCTTTACCACGACGCAGCACCTTGACGTTTTCAATGCGAGGGGAATGCAGCAGAAAAACCCGCTCCACACCAACGCCTTGAAACACACGGCGAACGGTAATGTTCTGGTTGATTCCAGCACCACGCTTAGCGATGACCACCCCTTCGTAGGGCTGAGTTCGCTCTTTTCCACCTTCTTGAATAATCACACCAACCTTAACGGTATCGCCGACATAGATTATCGGCAAATTCGGCTTCATCTGTTCCGCTTCAATAGAGCGGATGATCTCGTAGGCGTTCATGGCTCTGGTCAAAAACTCACAGTCTTCAATTATAAACCTACTATTGCGTTAAGTCTAGAGGAATTTGGAGAAAATCGTTGCGGTTATCCCCCCTGAGAGCATTGAAATTCCTGAAAATATCGCCATACTTGGCTGTGATTCACCCAATCGAATGTCACTGTTGCAAGGAATTGGTTTGCGATGAAAAAGTTCTGTTTGCTGATTGGCTCAGCGTTGACGATCGCGCTTCAGTCCTGTGCCAATAATCCCTCTCCTCAATCCCAAACAACAACTAGCCCCGCAGCAGCAGGTGAGGGCACCTTGCAGATTCGGGCAAATGGCGAAGATTTTGTGCGCAAAGGGTTCACTTCAAAGGATGGCTGGCAAATTGCCTTTGACCATGTGTATGTGACGCTGGCAGATGTCACGGCTTACCAGACCGAGCCGCCTTATGATGCGCAAGCAGGGGGGGATTTGAAAGCCACGCAGCAAGCAAGTTTGGGGCAGCCGCAGACGATTGATCTGGCCGCCGGAGATGCCACCGCCGAACCTGTCTTGGTGGGCGAGACCCAAGCTCCAGCGGGACGGTATAACGCCCTCTCCTGGAGAATGCCCAAGGCGACCGAGGGAGCCGCCAACGGGTATGCGCTAAAACTGGTGGGGACGGCAACCAAAGCGGGGAAAACCCTGCCCTTCACGATTCGGGTTGACCAGGAATTGGGATTTCAGTGTGGGGAGTTTGTGGGGGACGATCGCAAAGGTACGCTGACAGCGGGCAGCACTGCGGATTTAGAAGCCACTTTCCACTTTGATCATCTGTTTGGAGATGCGGGGAGTCCAATGACGGATGACCTGAACAAACAGGCATTGGGCTTTGATCCACTGGCAAAATTGGCGACGGACGGCAAAGTTGATGTGAATACGGCTGCCCTGAAACAAGGTCTTTCACCGGAAGATTTTCAGAAGTTTCAGGGGATTTTGCCCAGTTTGGGTCATGTTGGGGAAGGACATTGCAAGGAAACAACCTTAGCCCAAAGCTGAGGTCATCATCATGAGACAAACGTTGGTGCAGATGAATTGGATCAATTGGAGCCGGGCTGTCGGGTGGGTGCCCGTGGTACTCGTGAGTGTTGGGGGGCAGATCGAAGCCGCGATCGCGCATGGGGTGGATATGCAGTACCAGACCACCCAGGCGATTTCTGTGCAGGCAAAATACGACACAGGCACCCCACTCGCCAATGCGCAGGTAACCGTCTATGCCCCGGATAGTGATGCCCCCTGGTTAAAAGGCACGACCGACGACAGGGGCACGTTCACCTTCACTCCCGACCTGAGCAAACCTGGCACCTGGCAAGTCAAAGCGCGGCTGGCTGGGCATGGAGATGTCTTGAATGTTCCGGTTGGAACATCTGACACCGCCCAGGCGACTGCAACGACCAGTGGGGGAACGGGGTACACACCGCTACAAAAAGGAGTCATGGCCGCTTCGATTATCTGGGGCGCAATGGGCACCGCCCTCTTTTTTCTTGGGAGGAAGCGGTAGATGCACATCCCCGACGGGATTCTACCCGCTCAACTGTGTATTGGTGGCTATGGCGTGACGGGATTTACCACTTGGTTCTGCTTGCATCAAATTAATCGCAGTCCTGACCCGACCCAGGGCATTCCCAAAGCCGCGCTGCTGACCGCCGCTTTTTTTACTGCGTCGTTAATCCACATTCCGATTCCCCCTGCCAGTGTGCATTTCGTGCTGAATGGCTTATTGGGAGTGGTGTTAGGCTACTACGCCTTTCCGGCGATTCTAGTGGGGTTGTTTCTGCAAGCGATCATGTTTGGGCATGGAGGCTTAAGTACGTTGGGCATTAATGCGGTGATTATGGGCTTGCCAGCGCTGGTGGCAGCGCTCATTTTTCAGGGCAGCAATCGCGTTTCTTCCCGCTTCTATCCCAATATCACGATCGCCCTGTTTGGTTTTCTGGCCGGAGCAGCAGCCATTGCCCTTTCAATCCTGACGTTCTATACCCTGGTGGTGCTGCATCTCCCGGCTGATTTGGATGCCAACGCTGAGCAGGCGGCACTCCTGACGCTGGCGCTCGCGCATATTCCGTTGATTCTGCTAGAAGGAATTTTTACGGCGATTGTGGTGTCGTTTTTGGCAAAAGTGAAGCCAGAGCTATTGCAAAATTCGGGGTCAAAGGTTGGGCTATGAGGGTGGAGTTTGACTTGTATCGCGATCGCGACTCCTGGATTCATGCCTGGGAACCCCGCTGCAAAGTGTTGGGCTTGGTGGGCTTGATCTTTGCCTTTGCTTTTGTGCAATCTCTCTGGCTGTTGGTGCCTATGGTACTGGTCACGTTGACCTTATACGGGCTATCCCAATTGCCGATGTCTTTCTGGTTGCAACGATTACGCTATCCCGGCTTATTTTTATTGGGCATTGTGGCATTATTGCCGTTTTTCGCGGGGCAGACCGTCCTCTGGCAGTGGGGCTGGCTCACGGTCTATCGGGAGGGATGTGCGGCGGTAGTGCTAATTGCGGGGCGGTTTCTGTGCATCGTGACGATCGCCCTGATTCTGATTGGGTCAACACCACTCCTGACCTTACTCAAAGCGCTGCGATCGCTGGGCATCTCCCCCATCCTCACCGATATGACGCTGCTGACCTACCGCTACCTGGCAGACATTGGGGACACCTTGACCACCATGCGAACAGCGATGCGGTTGCGGGGTGGAGATCGCCCCACTCGACGCGGCTTTATCCCCAGCGGGCAATACCTCACCCAAATTGCTCACTTGACGGGCACCCTGTTGATCCGCAGCTATGAACAGTCGGAGCGAGTATACAAGGCAATGCGACTCCGCGGCTACGGTCTTCAGTCCCGACCCCATCTGCAAGCAACCCATCCGCACCAGCGCCCCAGTGAGATCGCGCTGGGGCTAAGTTGGCTGGTCGCAGCAGCATTTATCCTGGCAACTGGATTTAAAGTAGGTTAGATAATGACGCAAACGGAACCCACCCTTCGCCAACCCATTCCCTGTGCTCCTGTCATCGAGGACAATCCACCCGCGATCGCCATTGCCAACCTGAATTTTTCTTACCCCGACTATGCCAATGCGATCGAGCAGGTGAATTTGGTCGTGCAACCCGGTGAGCGCATTGGTATTGTGGGCGCAAACGGCTGTGGCAAAACGACCTTCTTCCTGCTGCTTTGTGGCATGCTCACCCCCACCCGTGGCACCATTCACTTGCTCGGTCAGGCAATCCGCCCAGGCACATTTCACACCGAAATTGGCTTAGTGTTTCAAAATCCTGATGACCAACTGTTTTCTCCAACGGTCTGGGAGGATGTGGCATTTGCCCCGCAAAATATGGGGCTTGCGCCCGAAGAAGTGGCGCAACGAGTGCATACGGCAATGGCGCTGACTCAGGTGCAGGACTTAGCCCCCCGCCCCCCGCATCACTTATCCGGCGGCCAGAAGAAGCGGGTGGCGATCGCTGGAGTGCTGGCCATGAACCCGGAAATTTTGCTACTGGATGAACCGTCTGCCCAACTTGACCCCCACTCTCGCCGCCAACTGATCCGCCTGCTCGATTCCCTGCCCCAAACTCAGCTCATTGCCACTCACGATCTGGATCTGGCACTCGATCTCTGCGATCGCACGATTCTGTTGAGCAATGGTCAAATTGTTTACGATGGCGATACCTATGCCATTTTGAGCAACGCCGAACTGCTGGAACAGTACGCCCTGGAATTGCCCCTTAGTTACAGTCGCCCCTATTGCCAGCTAGAGCACGCCCCCGTTTTGTGAAGCATGTCCCGCCCAACCGCGTCTTGTGGGATTCGGTCGAAGGAGATACCCGAAAAAGAGGTTAGTCATCAAGGTCGTGTTCGAGATTTGTGCATGGGATTATTGTGTAGAAACACACCATGCCGATTCTACAAACATCACCAACAGAGCTGAAACACGACCCTTCTCATGCCTAACCCGCTTTCAGCAGTTCTACATCAAAGATCAGGGTAGAGTCAGGCGGAATGGGGCCAACCCCACGGGAACCATAACCCAGAGTCGGTGGAATCACCAACTGCCGCCGACCACCCACCTTCATGGACGCAATGCCTTCGTCCCAGCCTTTAATGACCTGTCCAGCACCAAGTTTGAATTTGAAAGGCGTACCGCGATCGCGGGAACTATCGAACTTGCTGCCATTTTCCAGGGTGCCCGTGTAATGAACAGTCACGGTTTGTCCGGCTTGAGGCGTTTCGCCACTGCCTTCTACCATGTCCAAATACTTCAAGCCAGAAGGGGTGGTTACGTAATTTTCAGATGCTTCCACTTTTTTTGTCGTGATGGTGGGGATAGGTGCTTCGGCAACGAGGGGAGTTGCAATCACCTCGTTGAGACGTTCAATCGGTTCAGTTGTCGGCAAATTGGCCGCCGTGGCAGCGCTCCGGTTCATCGTGAATTGAGACACCACCAGAAGCACAACACAGGCAACCATAACGCCCAAACTAATCAAAATCTCTCTCACAAGAACTCTCCTGTAGCACTAGCGATTGCGGGCTGACCGGATGGCAGTCAACCAATGCTTGTTCATTGTAAATGGAATCGTGGGTCAGGAGAGAAAAGACGGGTGAGGAGCGGGTGGGGGGAATGGATGGGGAAGGTTGACCAGTTCGGCGGCCAGGGCCAAATCAAAATAGGTGGAGCAAATAGGATGACCCGCGATCGCGGGCAAAGGAGCTTCCGGTTCGCCCAGGTGGTCCAGCACCAAAACGGCTTCTCGGAAGTCTTCCTCCTGGGTGTAGTGGCTTCGGGTTACGACAGTTTTAAGACCAGCCTGCGTAGCGGCAAGGAGGCCCTGGCGAGAATCTTCGATCGCTAAACACGCGGCTGGGGGCACTCCAAGTTCTGCTAGAGCGTACAGGTACACATCCGGGGCGGGTTTTTTCGCGGGGACCATATCGCCAGCCGCAATCACCTCAAACCAGTTGGGGCTATCGGCTGCCAGATTAGTTTCCAGCAAAGCGACAACATTTTCCGGCGCACTGGTCGTCGCGATCGCTAACTTCACTCCCTGCTCACGCGCCTCCTGAATCAGTCGCTTCACACCCAACCGCAGCGGCATGATGCCCTCCTGTACCAGGGTTTTGTAATGGCGCGTCTTGGCTTTGTGCAAGGTCGCGGCCCAGGTCGTTGCATCCGGAACAGGGACAAACTCCGGGTGGTCTTCCTGAAGATAACGTTGCAATCGCTCTTTCCCTCCTGCCGTACCTAGCAAGTGGCCGTACCGTTCAACCGACCACTCCCAATCCAGCCCAGCTTCGGCAAAGGCGCGATTAAAGGCCACCCGATGGCCATCTCGTTCCGTCTCAGCCAGCGTTCCGTCTACATCAAAAATCAACGCACGTAATTCCGTCATTGCCTTCCTCATCCAAGCGTTTCACACAATTCCTTCGCTTCGCTCATCGGCTGCTCCTAAGGTTGCGGGCCGGGTTCAAGTTCTATTCCTGGCCTGCACTCGCCTCTGCTGCCGAGGCCACTGGTGGATGCCGTAACCGAGGAGGGGCCGTATCGAACCGATCCATCACATCCTCGATCAGCACCCGTCGCAGCCAAATTTGACAGACCACCACCAGGGGCAGTGCCAGCAGCAGCCCCCAGAAGCCAAAGATGCTGGCAAAAAAGACCTGCGCCAGCAGGGTCACGGCAGGCAATAGGTTCACCTGTTGAGCCATGACGAACGGCGTGAGCAAGTTGCTTTCAAACTGCTGAATGCCAATGTAGAGACCCAACACCAGCAGCGCTTTGAAGGGGGAATCGAGGAGAGCGATCGCCATCGGCGGCAGCACACTTATCGTCGGTCCCAGGTTCGGAATGAAGTTGAGCAACCCCGCCAACACGCCATTGGCCAGGGCCGCCTTCACGCCAATCAGCGAAAGACCCAGAGTACTGAGAACGGCGATTACGCCCATGCTCATAATTGCGCCGACAATCCACTGGCCCAACGCCGTTTCGCATTCCAGCAAAATTTGATCGATGCGGCGGCGGTAGAAAGAGGGAAACAACCGCACAAACCCGTTGCGGTAGGGCGTAGGGTGGATCAGCATCATTAGCCCCAAAACCAGAATCAACAAAATGTTGATCAACGTGCCTAACGAACTGGAGAAAAAGGCAAAGGAACCGCCCAGCAATCGATTGACAACCGGCATGATCTGTTGCACCACACTGTTGAAATCTGGCACGAAGGGACGCACATCGGCAGGAATCGCTCGATTGATGGAGTTGAGCCATTGATCAACTTCGTCAATCGCTTGGGGAACCAGGACAAAAATTTCCTGGAGTTGTTCGGCAAAGGGAGGCACAATCACCAGCAAGAAGGCGATCGCAAACCCCAACAAGCACAGAACGGAGAATAACACTGCGGGCGATCGCGGCAGGCCCAACCGTTTCTGTAACCAGCGGGCCAGCAAGTTCAAGCTATTGGCCAGGACAACAGCAGCAAACACAATGAGTAATAAATCTCGAATTTGCCACAGGATATAAACGGCTGCGATCAGTACCAGTAAGGCAATCCATTGACCCAGTTTCACAGCGGACTCCAGCAAGTAAGGTGGTTGTTTCAGTTTGCCCAGTTCAGACGGCGGAATGACTAGCGGCCAAGTTTAGTTCACTATGCCTGATCGCTGCCATCTGAGGCCCAGCAAAATGGCCATGAGAATACTCGGTGATAAAACGGCGATGAGTGCAGTCAAGGTCGTGCCCTGTACGGGAAGATAGGCACCACCATATTTAATCGCGATCGCAATCAGGGTAGACGCAATCAAAACTTTCAGGATAAACCGAGTCATAGTCATCACCAACTCAGAATAACGGTTGAAGAAACAATGTTGTTGAAGAAACAGTATTAAATACGATGGGTTGCTTAATCTCAAAACCCAAACATGGCAATAGGATCAAAAAGCTTTCCCCAGAATGCCAGGTGCATCAAGCTATCAAGTTTTCTGGCGAAAATTACCAGGATTTCTATTTTAGAGCACGTATGATTTGCAACATAGAACTATTAGGCAGGTGAGAGTTTACTCATTATTATCCAAATTCTTTTGATCTTCTTGAAAACTACATATTTAATAGATTGAGAGTTAATTTAACCAGTGTTAGTATTTGGTTGCGCTGTTAGTAAGTTCATTCCCACTGATCACGAGTCTAGTCGGCATCTCTTAGTTTTATGATTACTTCGATGACTAGAAATTTGGCTCAGGAGTTTCGCCACAGAAAGCGTGGAGGGGCTTACGTGTTTGCAAACAAGTTTAATGTCATGGTTGAATTTGGGGAAACTCCCCCCTAGATAGCTTGAGCTACATCAGTTTTCAGGCATCTTTTCAAGGATTAGGATTGGTTGGGTCAGTGCTGCTTGTGCCAGTAAGTTCAACATCGCAGTGCCTTTGTAAAGGGTAATTCAAATCTTTGGCGTCGCGTGTTCCTTGATCGCAGTCGGCGATCGCTCCGCTTAATGGTTGAACTACGATTCGACTCTAATCCAGAAATCCAGAGACTTGAATTGCCGTGATCGTTCTAGAAGATTTCTAGAAAACATCATCCCTGTATGAGCAGGTTTAGCAAAAAACTATCGGCTGATCGCCAGAACTCTAGCCAAACCTGCCCACGCCGAAGTCATCTCATCCGAAAATCAATTTCCTGGCTCATGCTTCAAGTCCATTCAAACGGACTCTAGAGAGAAGTTGAGTCAATTTTATGAGTCAGTTTTAACTGACTTTCACGATCAGGCTAGAACTTTAGTTCTAAGCGGGTCAGTCAAATGTGTCAGTTAACCAGGCTTGAGGTGATAAGTTTGCACCACCATTCATCGTTTGATGGTCAATTTTTTACGCCAAAATTCCAAGCTTCAGGAGTCAGAACCGGCATTATTTTCTGACTCCTGTTTCCTCAGTATTCCAAGTTTCAGGAGTTAGAACCGGCATTATTTTCTGGCTCCTGTTTCCTCCTCATCTGCCCCGGTTTCTACAGGAAAAGTTGACATCAGAAGCGGCCATACACTTCGGTGGCGGCTCGATGCACCAATGAATGCCGATAAACCAGGGAGGCTAAATCATCGGCATACCCACCGCCAATCACACAGGCTACCGGATAACCGAGCGCGGCGCAGGTCGTCAGAACTTGCATCTCGCGTCGAAACAAACCGGAATCGGTAAGGGCCAGTTTACCGAGGCGATCGCCCCGATGCGGGTCTACTCCAGCATCATAAAAGACCAGATCCGGTTTTTCCTGTGCCAGCAAATCCGGTAAGTAACTGGCTAACGTTTGCAAATAGGCTTCATCCTCCATGCCTTCGGGGAGGGGCACATCCAAATCGCTGTGTTGCTTCGTCCCCGGAAAGTTGACTTCGCAATGCATCGAAAAGGTAAACACAGTGGGATCATCTCGAAAAATCCAGGCGGTGCCGTCGCCCTGATGCACATCCAGATCAACGATCAGGGCTTTGTGAATGACTCCTTGCTGTTGCAACACGCGAATCGCGATCGCCATGTCATTGAAAATGCAAAACCCCGACCCATAATCGGGAAACGCATGGTGCGTCCCTCCTGCCGTATTGCAGGCTAACCCACATTCCAGCGCCAACTGGGCCGTGAGAATCGTGCCTCCCACCGCCACACAGGTTCGCTGCACCAACTCCGGACTCCACGGCAACCCAATGCGGCGCTGGGCTTTCGCATCCAGTGAACCTTCACAATAGGCCCGCACATATTCCGGCGTATGAACCAGTTCCATCCAGGAGTCTGAGGGCCGCTCTGGCCGATGAAATTGGGAGGGATGCGCCACACCATCTGCAAGTAATTGTTCGTACAACAGGCGAAATTTGGGCATGGGAAAGCGATGCCCTGGGGGTAAGGGTGCGACGTAGTTGGGGTGGTAAATCAGGGGTAAATCCATGAGTTCGACTTTACACCATCTCTCCTGACTGGATTTCTCGGTTACACTCTCTCCCACTGGGAAAACATGGCTGCCTGTCCACAGCGGGTTTCTGTTTCATCCAGCACATCCCACAAGATCACATTGCGAATGCGAAACCGCCTGCCTGTACGGGAAATCCGAATGCCTTCGTAATCGTCAATAAATCCTGTTTCTCTGGCTCGTTGCAACAGCCGATCGCGATCGGCTTGCTCCATTGGCTCGGCAGTCAGGCGGGACGGAGTTTGGGTGAAGTGGTGCCAATCCATTTCCCAAAGATTGAGTGCGGTTTGATTGCCGTAATTCAAAATCGGGTCGGGTTGCGTCCCGTGGGACACCACCACAAAAGGAGCCTCAAATAATTGTTGGGCTAGAATTTCGGGGGAACCTGTGGGGTCTAAAAGTGCTGTTCCCGTCCAATGCTGGAAACTCCGAAGTAACCGTTGGGTATGGCGGACGATGACAGCCTGTTGCCAGGGTAAGACAGGATCGATCATGCGTTTGCAATGAATCAAAACAAGAAAAGAACGATGGGTAATCAGCGATGCAGTGTTCTGGGAGAACGTTAAACCCGCAAAATTCCTTTTATCATGAAAGGGTTTAAGAAACTTTATAGACAGAACAGTGCTACTCGAATCTACAGCTCCCCTGGAAAAACTCACCTGGACCTGGAACGGATACAAAATTCCCTACACCGTAACGGGTAGCGGTCGCCCGCTCTTGTTGGTGCATGGCTTCGGTGCTTCCATTGGGCACTGGCGAAAGAATATTCCAGTGTTGGCGGGTGCGGGTTACAAAGTTTACGCGATCGATTTGCTGGGCTTTGGCCATGCGGAAAAGCCGCCTCTTAGCTACAGTGTGGAACTGTGGCGCGATCAACTCCATGATTTTTGGGCCACTCACATTCATGAACCGACCGTCTTTGTAGGTAACTCTATCGGTGGTTTGCTCTGCCTCATGGTGCTGGCAGACTATCCCGACATTGCCGCAGGAGGCGTATTGCTCAACAGTGCCGGAGGATTGAATCACCGTCCGGAAGAATTGCCACTGCCGCTGCGCGTGATGATGGGCACCTTTACGAAGGTCGTCACGTCGGATTGGGTGGGGCCAATGTTATTTAATTTGATCCGGCAAAAATCTCGACTACGGCGAACCTTGCATCAGGTGTATCGCGATCGCACCGCCGTCACCGATGAATTGATTGATTTAATCTATGAGCCATCTTGCGATGCCGGAGCACAGAAAGTATTTGCCTCCGTTCTAACGGCTCCCCCCGGTCCCACTCCGGCAGAGCTATTACCCAAAATTAAAGTGCCGCTGCTGGTGCTGTGGGGCGAAGCCGACCCCTGGACCCCGATCGCGGGGGCCAAACTGTATCAGGAGATGACGCAAACGCATCCGGTCACTTTTGTCCCCATTCCTGATACGGGCCATTGCCCTCATGATGAAAATCCAGAGGCGGTGAATCCCCGTTTGGTGGAATGGCTGAAGTCGCTCCCGTTCTAAACCGCACCGATGGTTGACCGTCCCGCGAAGATCAGCGGCATTTCCCAGGCCAGTTCCGGCGGAGAGGAAGCCCCCCGTTGGCCATGTCCGTATGATCACGGTCACAGGAAATCCGAGGAAATGTCACCCAGGCGGCAATCCCTGTATCACCTGGCTCAGCTAAAATTCACCGGATACTAAGGATGTTGAGTTAGCCCCCCATCTACCATGTTTCCTGAAACCGTTATCTCTGATTCCCTCGAACAAGTGGTTAATCGCATCCTCTCTTCCCGCCGCATTACGCGCCAGGATCAGCACTCTTTGTTGTCTCTCTACAATTTGACGACTCAAGAACGGGCGCTGATTAACCGCCTGTTCGATCGCCTCCGGACGGGTTTAATCAAAGTTGTCGATTAGTTTTTGGGATTCGTCGATTCGTATTTTTGGATTCGTCGATTTGTGTTTTTGGGGCTGCCAATTAAAATCCTGCGGCGGTTCCTTCACCCCGTGGATCTGCGGCTCCTCTCAGCAGCCCATCGGCAGCGCGGGTAATGCCCATCGCATTGCCCCAGCCCGATCGCTCCCGCAGGGTATGACCGCGCCGTCGTAATTCGGCCAGGGTCAGCGGATCAAAGCCATTGGTTTCCACCATCACCACATCCGGTAGCCATTGGTGGTGCAAGCGAGAAGCCGCGATCGCTTTTTCTACATTCATGTCATACACCAGCACATTCAAGACCACCTGCAACACCGTGGTGATGATGGTACTACCACCGGGCGCACCGATGACCAGGCGCAATTGGCCCTGTTCCGTCACGATGGTGGGGGTCATGCTGGAAAGGGGCGTTTTGCGGGGGGCGATCGCGTTAGCTTCCCGACCAACTAACCCGAAGGCATTGGGTACACCGGGAGCCGTGGCAAAATCATCCATTTCGTTATTCAAAACAATGCCCGTACCCGGTGTGACAATGCCCGCACCAAAACTCAAATTCACCGTGAAGGTGAGGCTGACGGCATTCCCGCTCTCATCCACCACGCTCAAATGACTGGTATCGTTAGATTCCTTCGGCTGAAATTGCTTGAGCCTGACTGGTGGCACCAGGGGCACCTGCTGAGAAGGCCGCGCCCGTTGCAGATTAATTTCCTGCCGACGTTGGTGGGCGTAAGCGGGACTGAGCAGCGCCGCCACTGGAACCTTGACAAAATCGGGATCACCCAGATATTCGGCGCGATCGCGGTAAGCAATTCGCATGATTTCGATCAGCAAATGGAGTGCATCGGGATGATGCCAACCCATCGCCTTGAGGTCCGTATCGCCCAATAGATTCAGCATTTGTAGCAGATGAACTCCACCGGAGGAGGGGGGCGGCATAGAGCAAACTCGATACACCCGGAAGTTTCCACACACCGGATCGCGCCAGACGGGACGATATTGGGTCAAATCTGCCTGGGTGATCAGTCCGCCGTTGGCCTGCATATCCCGCGCGATCGCGTGGGCGACGGCTCCGGTATAGAAACTGGTGGGCGTTTGGGCAATGGCTTTCAGGGTTTGGGCGAGATCGGTTTGAATCAGGCGATCGCCGACTTGCAACGGCTGACCATTGCGAGTAAAGATTTGGCGGGCCGCAGGATTTCGCTGCAAAGTTTGCTGACGGGCGATCGCGGCGGCTAACCCAGGACTGACGACAAAACCCTGAGCTGCCAGTTGCATTGCAGGGGTAACGACAGCACTCCAGGGCAATTTGCCATAGCGCCGATGCACCTCATACAATCCCGCCACGGTGCCCGGTACCGCCACCGCCAGATAGCCATCGGTGCTGGCTTGCGGACGCACCTTGCCCTGAGCATCCAGATACATGGTTGGAGTGGCGACCAGGGGTGCCCGTTCCCGAAAGTCCAAGGCTTTAATTTCGCCCGTTTTGCCGGAGCGCAGCAGGAGAAACCCACCACCGCCGATCCCTGCTGATTGTGGCTCTGTGACGGAAATTGCAAAGGTGGTGGCAACGGCGGCATCGATCGCATTACCGCCCTGCTGCAAAATAGTTAAACCTGTAGCACTGGCGAGAGGGTCAGCCGCAACGACCATGCCGCGTTTGCCCCAATCTTGCGCCGCCGGGGCCGATGTCCCAGGCAGGACCAGCGCGATCGCCCATAGGCACCCAATCCAGAACTGTCGTACCACAAAATTCCAGCCAAACCGTACCTCCTCAACTTATCAGAAGGGCGTGAGTCCTGCGCTCTACTTTTCTGCGGGTTGTCGCGCTCGCGCCTGAAAAATTTGAGCTAAAACCCACTCAAGTTAACGCCAAAGCTACGATTGGGGGCCGGGGGCTGAAAGACTTCCAGCGGGTGACTATCGGGCAGGAGTTGGGAGGGAGTCCGGAACAAATCTTTGGGAATGCCCCCTCCCAGGCTGTTAGTCGGTTCCAGATTAGGATTGGCCCGGATCGAGTTGGCCACGGCACTTAACTGGTTGGCATTCAAAGTGGCATGATCTGGCCCGACTTGGGGCGATCGCGATCGCTCCAGAGGTTCAATGATCAAAGTGCCGCTTGGAGTTGGCCCAGAGCCAGGGAGCATTTCCGGCACCTGACCGAAGGCGGGCGGCAAGGCGGAGAAGAATCCACAGACCGTGAGTAAACCAGCGAATACATCCTTCATAATGTGCATAATGTGGTCAAACCGTGATGATGGGTGAATGCAAGCCATTGCCATATCTATCGGCAAACCGGGCTGAAGTTATGCCGGATGCGACTTTACATTCTTTTATATTTTAGTGCAAACAAAATTGGTTGCCCTGAGTCCAGGCTTGACTGGGTGTTTTACAGCTCTGTACTTTCCTTCACGTAAGGCAATCCCAGTGCCGCGGGTGGGGTCGATTTCCCGGCCAACCCGACCAATGCCAGCAACGCCACCAGATAGGGCAGCATCGTTAATAACTGGTAAGGAATGTTGAGGTTGAAGGTCTGCACTCGGAGTTGCAGCGCTTCTGTCGCCCCAAACAGGAAACAGGCGAGCGCCGTGTAAACCGGATGCCACCGGCCAAAGATCAGCGCCGCCAGCGCAATGAAGCCTTTACCGGCACTGATGCCTTCTGTAAAAAAGCGCACGTGAACCAGCACGAGATACGCCCCGCCCAAGGCCGCCAGACTACCACTCAAGCTGACGCTAATGTATCGGACTTGCCCGACCCAAATTCCGGCAGTATCGGCGGCTCTGGGATATTCTCCTACAGCCCGCAACGTCAACCCCAACCCGGTGTGGAAGAGGAGATAGGTAAGCAGGGGAATCAGCAGGAGCAGCCCATAGACCAGCACGTCTTGACGAAACAGCAGCGGCCCTAGCAAGGGAATTTGACTGAGACCCGGCAGGGCGATCGCGCCGAGTCCGGGCAATTTCTGCGTCGTATCTGCCGTAAAAACCAGGCGTGACCCAAAGGCGGTGAGTCCAGCCACAGACAGATTGATCGCCAGTCCAGAAACGAGTTGATCCACCCGCAGCGACACACTCAGGTAGGCGTGGAGCAGGCCGATTAAGCCGCCAGCGGCGATCGCGGCGACAATGCCCAGCCAGCCATTCCCGGTGTAAAAGGTGATTGCCGCACTCACAAAGGCACCCGTGAGCAGCATTCCTTCCAGGGCAATATTCAACACGCCTGATCGCTCTGATAGCAACCCGCCTAGCGCCGCAAAGGCCAGGGGAACAGAGAGACGTAGGCTGGCAGCCAGGTAATCGGAAAAAAAGGAAAGGGAAGACATGGGGGAGTCAGGAGTCAGGGGTCAGGAGCGCGGGAGCGTTAAGCCGGAGTTTGGCCGGGGGCAGCGGCGGGGATAATGCGGCGTTCTAAAGCGAGGCTGATGGCGATAAAGAGGACAGTGAGGCCCTGGATGGCATAGACCACGGTAACTGGAACGCCAGCACTCCGTTGCATCACACTGGCACCACTGCGGAGGGCACCGAAAAATAAGGCAATCAGCCCGACCCCGGCCCAATTGCCGCGACTGAGGATGGCGATCGCAATGGCATCAAACCCATAACCGGGAGAAAAATTCTCGAACAACCGATAGCGGAGGCCCAAAACTTCTCCGGCTCCGGCCAGTCCGGCGAGACCACCCGCGATCGCCATCACGGTCATAATCGTTCGTTGAACAGGAATTCCAGCATAACGAGCCGCGATCGGGTTTTGCCCGACAGCCTCAATTTGATAGCCCAAGGGTGTGAAGGCAAAGATGACCCACAATGCCAGCGTTGCCAGGAGGCCAAGCAAAATTCCGGCGTGGGTTTGGGTTTGGGGCAGGAGAATGGGCAACTGAGCCGTCGGTGCAACGAGGGGACTAAAGGGACTGGGGGCATTCCGCTCCATCAACACACCACTCACCAGGTAGCTGATCCAATACTGCGCGACATAGTTGAGCAACAGAGTTGTAATGACTTCATTCACCCCCCGCATTGCTTTGAGGTAGCCAGGAATGAAGCCCCAAAGCGCCCCAAACAGGAATCCACCAGCTAAGGCGAAGGGCACATGCAGCAATGCAGGCCATCCCGATACGTACAGGCCAATCAGGGCACTCCCCAGCCCCCCCAGATAAATCTGCCCTTCGCCCCCAATGTTAAATTGTCCGGCTTTGAGGGCAATCAACACACCCAGGCTGGTGAGCAGCAGGGGAGCCGTTTTGGTGAGAGTGTTGCCAAAGCCGTAATAGTTGAGCAATGCCTCGCTAAACAAAATGCCATAAGCCTTGAGCGGGTTTACCCCTGCGATCGCGATCAAGCCTGCCCCCACCAGGAGCGCTGCCGCGATCGCCAGGAGGGGAGACACGACCGGCAACACCCGATTTACGGTCAATTTCATCATTTACGTTCTTACGCCAGTTCCGCTGTCTGTAATGATGATTCCATTAAAAAACCCACCAGCCAATCTTTGACGTGGTGGGTCGCGCGGCAGTCATCTTCGTTGTAGACCAGGATCGAGTCGAGGTAGGTGCGATCGCCCGTCGAGAGCCATTGAGCATACCAACAGATCGACTGGGCACCGTTGGCGGCGGGGTCGCGCCAGTTAAACCCCACCCAGCGGGCAATGGGTTTGAGGGCATAACTTTCAACGGGCAGCGTCACGGCACGAGTGATGCGATCGTGGAGATCGACAAATCGCGCCAGCAGAGGTTGAATCCGGTGGGAGGGCGTACCGTACAGTTTGGCGAGGCGTTCCACCGTTTGCACTTCGTAGGGACAGAAGTGAAAGATGGGTGCATGGGGATAGCGCCACACCAACTCTAAAAATTGCTGCCACGCCTGAATTTCATCCTCTGGCCGCTCGGCAATCAGGGGATAAAAGTCTTGCGTATTGGAGACTCGATCAACCACCAAGACCCCATGCAAGTAAGCCAGATTAAGCGTGGGTTCGGCTTCAATGTCAAAATACAGTTCCACGGGTGCGGACGGAATATCCAATGCAGCATGAAGCGCATGGGGATAGTGGGAGGCCAGACTCAAGCGACTGTTGGCGGGCTTAGCACCCGGAAACGATAAACCTTCTTCAATTAAAAATGCCTGGTTGTGCAGGGTTGATCGCGCCTGCCGCACCAGCTTATAAGCCGCCTCACGGCCAAAACCGGGAATCGGTTCCAGTTCTGCCGGGTTCATTTCGGCCAGCGATCGCACCGTCGTCAGGTTCAACGCTTGCAATTGCACATAGCGGGTAGGGGTGACACCGGGCAACAAGGAAAGATGCTGATCAGTTTTGGCGATCGCGTGACAGTGGCTCAACCAGTGGCAGAGACTACACCGACTGCGGGCAATGAAGACCTCCGGTTCCTGCTGCTGCACAAGCATTTGCACACACTCATCCAAAATTTCCTGCATTTTGGGCAACATTTCCCACAGGTCAACCGCAAAGGTGCCCCGCTCCCGGAGCAGAATCCACGCCTCTTCTGCCCAGGCTCCCTGGACCTCCGCCAGCACCAAAGAATGAAAGGCCACCGCCACCTGATACTCCAGTTTAGGACGCTTGCCCAGCTTAATTTCCATCGGAGCATAGAGCCAATCGCCCAACAGCGATCGCCCCGGTTGCTTCACCAGTAGATCGGGATTACTTTTGAAGGTGACTCCAGCGGCAGATTCCACCAGCAGAATACCCTGGTAGATTTGATCTGCGCCCTGTTGCATTAATTCCAGTGTGGCCTGATGAGCGGCCTGCCAATCATGGGCTGGATACACAGGTTGGCAGAAGGTTTGCCTTGCCAAAAAGCCGCGCTGATTTTCCTGGCTGTCCTGGATCAGCTTCAAGAGATACTCACTTGAGGCATCTCGTTCACTGAGATCCCCGTAAACATCCAGGTAAGCTCTTCGATGGCAGCGTTGGTAGTTCGTTAACTGCTCAGCATCTATCAGCATGATTTCAAGGTAACAGGAAAATGCAACCATTGCCGTGTTTTGTGGCAAACATGTTTGGTTGCAAACAACGGCTGCATCAAATCCACCCGTTTGCAACGCCGAATCCTGGTAGGTTAGTAGGCGACCCATCTTTTCATATTTTTAGCAGTTTTTATGACAGGCATCCCCACGGCTCAATGTTCCCTGGAAACACTGCGACAACAATTTCCCGGTTTGCAGGAAAAAGCCTATTTCAACTACGGGGGGCAGGGTCCAATGCCTCAAACAGCCCTAGATGCGATCGCCCAATCATTTCAAAAGGTGCAGCAAACCGGGCCATTTTCCCATGCTACGCTGGCCTGGTTGACGCAGGAGGCGGATCAGACCCGCCGCGCGATCGCTCAGGAGTTGGGTGTCACCCACGAAACCATTACCCTCACAGAAGATGTGTCGATGGGATGCAACATTGCCTTATGGGGGATTGATTGGCGATTGGGGGATCACTTGCTGTTGTCGGACTGCGAACATCCCGGCATTATTGCTGCGGCCCAGGAAATTGCCCGTCGCTTTGGGGTAGAAGTGACCACCTGCCCGTTACAGGAGACGCTAAATCAGGGTGATCCGGTGGCCGTAGTCGCCAGCCATCTCAAACCCAGTACGCGCCTGGTGGTGCTCAGTCATATTTTGTGGAATACGGGGCAGGTGTTGCCTTTGGCGGAAATTGTGGCGGCCTGTCATACCTACTCCATTCCGCGTCCAGTGCGAGTGCTGGTGGATGCGGCGCAATCGGTGGGGGTGTTGCCGTTGAATCTGGCGGAACTCAAGGCCGATTTTTATGCCTTCACAGGGCACAAGTGGTGGTGCGGGCCAGAAGGGGTAGGGGGCCTGTATGTGCGTCCAGAAGCCTTGGACACGTTGCATCCGACTTTCATCGGTTGGCGGAGCATTACCAGCGATGCCACGGGGCAGCCTACGGGCTGGAAGCCGGATGGTCGTCGGTATGAAGTGGCAACATCGGCCTATCCGCTGTATGCCGGGTTGCGGCAGGCGATCGCGATCCATCATCAGTTTGGTACGGCCAGCGATCGCTACCAAAAAATCTGTGACCTGAGTGCGCGACTGTGGGAAAAACTTACCCATCTTCCCGGTGTGACCTGCCTGCGAACCACCCCACCCCAGGCGGGCTTAGTGTCGTTTCAGCTACCCGGAAAATCTCACGCGCAACTGGTTCGTTTTTTAGAAGCTCGGAACAGTATGCTTCGCACCATTCTCAGTCCAGATTGTGTCCGGGCCTGCGTCCACTATTTCACCCTGGAGTCGGAGATTGATCAGTTAGTCGCAGCGATCGCCTCATTTGAGTGATTTTGATCACGAGTTATCTGGTAACAAAAGTTGAGACAGGCTTGCTTCACCCACCTCAATGAGCACGGTAATAATCTGCTGATCAATTAACTGGGCTTCCTGGATCGCCTGCCCTGTTCCCGGATTCACGGGGTATGCCGGGAAACACGCTGCACTGAGACTCAACCGCAACGCATAACCCGCTTGAATGCACATCGCCGTTGGCTGCAAGGCAAAGGTCAATGGCTCAGTGCTTTGTCCTGGGTTGACGTGAATATAACCTTGAGCAAAGTTGTATATCGTTCCGTTGGGGCGCACCTCTGCCAGCACCGCACACAGATCAAAACTGGGGACATCGGCCCTACATATCAGGCTGAGACTGATTTCCCCAACCAAATAAAGCGGTTCTGCCAGTGGCGCTGATGTGTAAGTGAGAATGTCGGAGCGGCAATCCAGGGCGGAACGTTCCTGGGGGCCAGTGGGAAAAGAGGCGTGGCCACCGAAGGCTGGAACTGGTCGCCAGGGGTCGTGAACGAGGATATCGAAGGGGGGAGGGGAGGAGGGGGAAGCGGGGGAAGGGGGAGAGGAAGCGGGGGGGAGAAGTTGGCCGTCTTGCTCATCCATTGCGGCCAATCCGGTGCTGGTCAGGGAAAAAGGGGTAGATGGGGTGGCGTTCCAGGTGTCAAAGTAGCGCCATTCGTTGATCCCCATCAGGAATAGTTGGATGGGCGGTTGACCAAACAGATCCGTATTTTTGCCCTTGAGGAAGTGATCGAACCAGCGAATTTGCAGGCGATCGCAGGGACTATTGGCGGCGGGGCCGAAGTCTAGTGCGCCGACTTTGCGCCCCCAGGGGAGATGTGCCCAGGGACCAACGAGCAGATGTTGAGGATGGGGGCTGCGATCGGCCATCGCCTTGTAGAGATTGATCGTACCTCGCAGAAAGGTGTCAAACCAGCCGCCAATGTGCAGCATGGGCAAATTCAGTTGATCCAGATAAGTGTTAGGGGATAGTTTGGCCCAGTAGTCATCCGGTTCGGAGTGGGCTAACCAGTCGTGATAGAAGGAGTCGGGAGCCAGCTTGGTGAGCAGGCTTGAGCGCGGCGGAACGGCATCACTCAACGGCAGATTTTTGGCCGCGATCGCTAACTGTCGGTGGGCCGCTTCATCTCCTTGAATCCGGGCAGTTTCAGCCGCAATTTGAATCGCCCAGCCCAAGTTCGCCTGTAAGCAAAACGCCCCGTTTTCATAGGCCCAATCATGATACAGGTCATAGCCGATCATGGCGGGACAGATGGCCTTAAGGGCGGGGGGTTGGGCGATCGCGGCATACAACTGCGTCATCCCCTGGTAGGAAAAGCCATACATTCCCACCTCACCAGAACTACCAGGAAGTTGAGCTGCCCACTCGACCGCATCGTAACCATCCTCGATTTCATGCTCAAATAACTGGAATTCGCCCGCCGAGGTGCCCCGCCCCCGCACATCCTGAATCACGACAAGATAGCCCTGCGAGGCGTACCAAATGGGATGGGCATAGACAACGGTAGAGGCGATCGCGCGTCCGTAAGGTTGCCGCATCAGCAACACCGGAAATTCCCCCTCTGCCGCTGGACGGTACACATCTGCATCCAGTCGCACACCATCCCGCGTCAACATGGAAGCGGGTTGTTTGGGTAAAACACGATAAGTCATAGGTCAGGGCAATCAGTAGGCTGTCAGGGCAATCAATGGACTGTCGGGGCAATCAGTGGGTTAAATGTTTCAATGGTGCCGCGCCTCAAAGAGCCTGGGTTACGGAGAGCCACCGCAAACGGATTTCAAATTGGCGTTACTTCATCCGAACTTCATAATTTTCGGTAAAATTACGGGGGACAATAGCTTATTTACCTGCTCTTAAAGTAGGCTCCCTAGCATTTGAGGTGTCGTTTCGCGGTACACCATTTATGCGACATACTTTACCAGCTTTACTTCTCAGTACGATCGCGATCGCAACCGTTTCGACCCCAGCTACCGCACAACAAGCGCCCACGTCTACCACGGAAGCGATGCAAACCGTCGCCGCCTTGGCCGCCCTGAAGGAACCGATTTCCTTTGTCAGTGTGTTAACAGGTGCCCAGGAAGTACCTCCCGTCAACACGCCTGCCTTTGGAGTAGCCGCCGCTCAATTGAGTGGGGCACCGGGACAGTTTGTGTTCAACTACGTCATTCGTTATACCGGCCTGCGGGGCGCGATCGCGGCACCGTTTGCCCACATTCACCGGGGCGCATTTGGGACCAACGGCCCCATTGTGCATGATTTAGACGGTCGTAGTGCCTTTGCTGGCACCACTGAAGGCACGATTGTAGGCGATTGGCGCTTTGATGATGCCGTGAGTCCCCTGACGGATACCCTGGCGCAAGATTTGCTGGCCGGAAACGCCTATTTCAACATCCACACGACGTTTTCACCTCCAGGTGAGATTCGCGGCCAGATCGAAGCCGTACCCGAACCGACCACGATCGCCGGACTGGCCCTGGCCGGAGCCGGAATTTCCTACCTCCGTCGCCGCCAGAAGAAAGCATAGCGGCGGAACCTGCCAGAACCCGGAACGCCGGAACCTGGAACCTGAGGGATGGCAACCCTAAACTGGAGCGGGAGGAGGATTAGCGCAGAATGTGGGCGGGCGATCGCCGCAAGACAGCCATATCCTCCTCATCCAACTCGGCGGGAATCCCACTGCGAATCAGTTCGGCAAAATCTTCATTGGGCACCATAAAGCACAACGCATACAGGCGATCGGCTCCCGTATTGCAAATCTCATGAATTCCTGTGGGTGGCACTAAAATGCTATCTCCCGCCCGAATTGGCACGGATTTGCCATCGCAGGTCGCGGTGCCCTCCCCCTTCAACACAAAAAACATTTCTACCGCCAGTTGATGCCGATTGGGGGGAGTTTTGCCACCAACATCAAAGATTTCTACACATAGCGTGAGCGACATATTGGCTGATTGGGGATCAAACACGATCGCCAGTCGATTCGTATCATGAGGACTGATCCGAAACGCTTGATAGTCCATAGGAGACTTCACAACTGGAATCACACAACTGGATGCATTCATGAATAGCCTCTTGAGGAAGGGAGCGAGTGAATCGTCTACTATTTGATGGCCTGACTGATGGATGGCCTGATGGATGGCATTAACTTGACTTAATCTGATCCAGAATTGCGATCGAATCCGCTACGAAGCCAAAACACTGCTTCACGTTATAAAGGGTGGCTAACCAGCAGTAATCAGGAGAAGTGGTGGCGGTGCAATCTTGCAGCAGGATGCAATCGTAATTCAGGAAATTGGCATCTTGCAGGGTTGCCATGACGCACTGATCCGCGTTCACCCCAGCAAACAGCAGTGTAGACCGTCCTAGATTTCGCAAAATACTATCTAGCGGCGTATCCCAGAAGCCACTCATCCGATATTTATCGATCTTGATGTCCACTGGCGTTTGCTCCAGTTCATCCACTACAGCAGCAGCCCAGCTCCCCTGCTCCAACACTTTGGCCCCATTGGTCGGCAGGGGGTCTCCTAGCCCCACACCCGCCCCGGTCGGGTTATACACATGGCGGGTGGCGGCACCGATATTGAGTAAATCCGGACGGTTGCCCCAATTAATCCACACGATCGGTACTTGCAGACTGCGGAGAGCGGGAAGCAAAACCTGCAAGGGGCCGATGGGCAACCGAGCGGGGGAGACATCGACACCAATACTGGCTAACCAACCAGCCGGATGGCAAAAGTCATTTTGCATATCAATCACCAACATAGCCGTTTTAGCCAGATCCAGGCGGAGGGTCTTGGTGGCGGTGGGGAGGGTGATGATCTGAGTGGGTAAGGGGGGGCGAGTGATGTCAGCGATCGCTGCATCCACAGCCCAGGCATTGGGTGGTACTCCCAGCGTCCGAAGCGATTCGTTCATGGTTTACCCTGCGATCGATGAAGCTCGATTGCCCCTATTGATGCATGGGTTCATCAAAATTGGTGCGATCGATCAAATGAATTCATCTTTTACTACAAAATTGCAGGCTGGAACTGTTTGTTGTGCACGAATTGCCGCTAAATTAGAGAATTTCTGGTATCAGCGAAACTTTCAGAGTCGCGATCGCGGGTCAGACTACAAACGCAAGTCAGACTACAGACATAGACCGTATGACAAAAAGAAGTTAAAAGGACTACCTAAACGCAGCACTCCAACCTGATTAACAGTGGCGGTCTTCTATCTAAAGCTAAATTAAAGGTCTGCGTGAAAGAAGGTTTGAGCACTTACACGCTGTAAGCTCTCTCTTTCGGTAGACAAGACAGCCTCTCAATGATAGTTAACTAACAGTAGCAGGTGATTCGACAGGAGGCAGCCGTTTTAATGGGCGGCATTAATACTATTTTGGAAATTCTTAACCAGCAAAAAGCTGAACTTTTACAGGAATGGATTAACGAACTATTAGCGACTGGCCTCCGCGCAGACTTAATTAAGGAGGCAGAATTACGCGAAGAATGCCGTGAGTTTCTAGACCTGTTTGCCGATGCCATGCGGCAAGAACAGTGGATAGACATTCAGACACAACCCTGGGCCGCCGTGCGGGAAATGTTGAGTGGGCTATCGCGGGCGCGATCGCAAAAAGGCTTTACCCCCAGCGAAACCGCCATTTTTGTCTTCTCATTCAAGCAACCCTTCTTCAACTACCTGCGCCGTGAACTGGCCCACAACTCTGCCCTGCTGGTAGAAGAAATTTGCAATATGACGCAAATCATTGACCGACTAGGGTTATGGACCATCGAAACCTACCAGAAATCGCGAGAAGAGATTATTCTGCGCCAACAGGAAGAACTGCTAGAACTGTCTACTCCAGTCGTCAAGTTGTGGGACGGCATTCTGGCCTTACCGATCATCGGCACCCTCGATAGCGCCCGCACCCAGACCGTGATGGAGTCGTTGCTACAAAAAATTGTGGAGACGGGATCGGATGTGGCGATTATTGACATTACCGGCGTGCCCACCGTCGATACCCTGACAGCCCAACATTTGTTAAAAACCGTGAGCGCAGCGCGATTGATGGGCGCCGATTGCATCATCAGCGGAATTCGGCCCCAAATCGCTCAAACAATTGTGTATCTGGGTGTTGATCTACAAGATGTGATCACTAAATCATCCCTGGCCGATGCCTTTGCGCTGGCATTGCAACGGCGATCGCTGACCGTGACCCGATCGCAAAAGGGATAGGGGGTTATGGAACGCATCCCAATTTTGCAGATGGGCGAATTTTTGCTCGTGACGATTCAAGTAGACATGCACGATCGCCTCGCCATGACCCTGCAAGAAGACCTCACCAGTCGCATCAGTCACACTCAGGCCCAAGGCGTACTCATTGATATTTCGGCATTGGAAATCGTCGATTCCTTCATTGGGCGCATTTTAGGTAACATTGCCAAAATGTCACGCGTGTTAGATGCCCAAACCGTCGTGGTGGGAATGCAGCCCGCCGTGGCGATTACCCTGGTCGAACTGGGCCTATCCCTACCGGGAGTGCGAACCGCCCTAAATGTAGAGAAAGGAATGAATCTGCTGCGGGCATCGTTGGGAGCACCAGTGGAGGAGCCTGCCGATGACACTGCCCAGGGCTGAGAGTATGCAAATCCAGTCGCCAGCAGATGTGGTCCTGGTGCGGCAGATGGTGCGGCAACTGGCGGTGGAATTAGGCTTTAGCCTGGTGGAGCAAACGAAAGTGGTGACAGCGGCCAGCGAACTTGCTCGCAACACCCTGGATTATGGTGGCGGTGGGATGGTGCATCTGCAAACCCTGGATGAGGGCAGTCGGCGGGGGCTGAAGCTGTGTTTTGAGGATCAGGGTCCAGGCATTCCCGATGTGGACCTGGCATTGCAGGATGGCTATACGACTGGAAATGGGTTGGGGCTGGGATTGAGCGGCACCAAACGGCTGATGAATGAGTTCAAGATTATTTCCCAGCCTGGAACCGGGACCAGCGTAACGGTGATCAAGTGGAAAGGATGAGGGGGCACTGGTGACTCAAACGATTGCGTTGCCTGTAGAAGAGGCGAGTCAGGCTGGGGGAGCACGACGAACGGTGATCGGGCTGGCAACACAGCTTGGATTGAATGAAACAGAGCGGGGGCGAGTCGGCCTGGTGGTGACGGAACTGGCCAACAACCTGGCTCGCCATGCCCGCGCGGGCCTGTTGCTGGTCCACCCTTTGGAGCGGCGTGGGGTGGTTGGCATTGAACTGCTGGCGCTGGATCAGGGACCAGGGATGGAGCATGTGGGGGAATGCCTGCGGGATGGGTACTCGACTGCCGGAACCGCCGGAAACGGGATGGGGGCGATCGCGCGGCTCTCTGATTTATTTGAAATTTACACCTTGCCATCCGTCGGAACAGCGATTCTGTGCCGATTATGGGCCGCGCCGCTCCCGCCCCGTACTCACCCCATCCAGTTGGGGGCTGTGGCCCTGCCCAAACTCGGAGAAGAGGCATCGGGGGATGCCTGGTCGGTGGTGCGAGCAGGCGATCGCTGCCGAGTGATCGTTGCCGACGGGTTAGGTCACGGCATTCTGGCGGCACAGGCCGCAAATGAAGCGGTGCGAGTTTTTCACGAACAGAGCGATCGCAGCCCCAAAGAAATTTTGGAGGCCAGCCATCGTGCCCTCCGGAGTACGCGGGGAGCCGCCGTCGCGATCGCCGAGATTAACCTGCCTCAGCAAACCGTCCGTTTCGCCGGTGTGGGCAACATTTCCGCCATGTTACTACCCGTACAACACGCATCTCAACCCCGCCAAAACTGGGTTTCGTTCAATGGCACCATTGGGCATGAGGTCCGTAAAATTCAGGAGTACACCTACGACTGGATGACCGAGGGGGTGATGGTGATGCACTCCGATGGCTTATCGTCTCAGTGGCGCTTAGACCAGTATCCCGGCTTGCTGAGTAAACATCCCAGCCTGATCGCCGGAGTATTGTATCGTGACTTCCATCGTGACCGCGACGACATCACCGTCGTAGTGATGCGACAGGTCCCAATCAAATCATTGCCCCCCGCGCTATGAGTATTCCCCTTCTCACGGTTGAAATTCGCTACGAGCAAGATGTGGTGCTGGCGCGGCAGCGATCGCGCCAGTTGACCGAGCGCCTGGGTTTCGATACCCGTGAGCAAGCCTGGGTAGCAACTGCCGTCTCCGAAATTGCCCGCAATACGTTTCAGTATGGGGGTGGGGGGCGAGTGGAGTTTGGGCTGGAAGAATCTCCCCCCCAATTAGTTGTCACGGTGCGCGATCAGGGGCGGGGCATTGCGAACCTGCAAGATATTTTGGCTGGACGCTACACCTCCCCGACCGGCATGGGCCTGGGGATCACCGGAGCGCGACGGCTCATGGATGCCTTTGAGATCCACTCGCTGGCAAATCAGGGAACTACCGTGGTCATGGGGAAGTTCCTGCCCCGGCGTACTGCTCCCCCGTTAGCCAGGGACTTAAGACAATTGGCCGATGAGATGGCGGAGCGATCGCCCCAAAACCCCTACGAAGAAATTCAGCAACAGAATCAGGAGTTGCTGCGAACCCTGGAAGAACTGCGAAAACGGGAGGATGAATTAAGTCAGTTGAACCGGGAGTTAGAGGATACCAACCGGGGAGTCGTCGCGCTTTACGCCGAACTGGACGAAAAAGCGGAATCTTTGCAACGGGCCAACGAAATCAAAACCCGGTTTCTCTCAAACATGAGCCATGAATTTCGCACCCCGGTCAACTCGATCTTGTCGTTGACGGGGCTATTGTTAGAGCGGTTGGATGGAGATCTGACTACAGAGCAGGAAAAACAAGTCAGCTTTATTCGCAAAGCGGCGGAGGCGCTGTCCGATCTGGTTAATGATTTGTTGGATCTGGCAAAAGTCGAAGCGGGTAAAGTGGAGGTGAGGGCGAGTTGGTTTGAGCTAAGTGAGCTATTTGGCACTCTTCGCGGTATGCTCCGGCCTTTAATTGCTAACAATCCCGCAGTCGCGCTGGTGTTTGTCGAACCGACTGCGATCCCGCCACTCTATAACGATGATGGGAAGGTGGCGCAAATTCTCCGCAATTTTATCTCAAATGCGCTCAAGTTCACCGAGCAGGGGGAAGTTCGGGTGAGTGCCGTGTTGCAAGGCGATCGCATCCACTTCAATGTGGCGGATACCGGCATCGGCATCGCTCCCCAGGATCAGGAACGCATTTTTGAGGACTTTGTCCAACTTGACTCTCATCGGCAGCGGCAGGTCAAGGGGACGGGTTTGGGCTTACCCCTATCGCGCCGTCTGGCAGAATTGTTAGGCGGCAGCGTGTCGGTGCGGAGCGAATTAGGCCAAGGCACAACCTTTATCGCTGTGCTCCCCCGGATTTATGGCACCCCACCCGCCGCCGATGATACGAGTCCTGTAGGTGGCAGCGGGCGGGCTGCCAAAGTACAAGCCCCCTCAACCACTGCGGATCGGTCTCCCCCGCTGGCCTCGGCCTCGGCGGCGCTGCCTGCCGCCCCCCAGCAGCCCAAACTCCTGATCATTGACGATGACCCCGTCGCCCATTACCTGCTGCGACAAGCATTACCTCCCCAGGTTGTCACCTTACTGGTCGCATCCGATGGAGCGGCGGGGTTGACCCTGGCCCAAACAGAGCAACCTCAGGCGATCGTGCTGGATCTGGTAATGCCAGGAATGGGCGGGGATGAAGTGCTGGCGCAGTTAGCGCAGCATCCCACCACCCGCATGATTCCGGTGATGATTCAAACCTCGCGCCAACTGAAGCCTGCGGAACTAGAGCAGTTGCGGCGACACGCGATCGCCGTTATACCAAAGGGAGAAAGCCATCGGAGTGATTTGCTCAATGTTTTAACTCAGGCTGGTTTTGATCTTGTAGGGGGACCACCATCTCATGCCTGACCAACGGATCACAATTCTGTGTATTGATGACAATCCCACCAATCGCTATGTGGTGCAGCGACATTTAACCAGTGCTGGGTTTCACGTTGTTGAGGCTAATTCGGGTGAGGCAGGACTGCGAGCGATCGCCCAATCTCCCCCCGACCTGATCATTCTGGACGTGCGCCTTCCTGATATCAGCGGGTTTGAAGTTTGTCAGCGCTTGAAGGAAAATCCCGCCACGGTCAATATTCCGGTGTTGCATCTGTCGGCAGCGTACACCCGCAGTGAAGATCGGGTGCAGGGCCTGGAGATGGGAGCCGATGCCTACCTGGTGCAGCCCGTGGAGGCACTGGAATTGCTAGCGACCATTCGGGCGTTGTTGCGGCTCTACGAAGCCGAACGAGTGGCCAAACGGCAATCGGAAGAGTGGCAAGCCACCTTTGATGCCATGAATGATGGCGTGTGTTTGCTGGATGCGGCGGGGCGAGTGATCCGGTGCAATCGGGCCATCGAAACGCTCCTCAACCAATCCTGCGAAGCCCTGCGAAATCGTCATTACCTGGAACTGGTGCCCCTGCAACCGGAGACGGATGAGCCAGATTCGACCCAGATTAGCTCCGCCGCTCAGGGGTCAACAGATGTCAGTGCTCCGTCCGATCTGCTGCGCGATCGCCTGTCTCTGCACCGACTTCAGCAAACCGGGCAACGAGTGCGGGTGGAAGTCCCATTTCCCCAGGAGTCTGGGCAGGAACGCTGGGTGGCGATCACGCTGGATGCCATTTTGAACGAGGCCAGCAACTTTGTGGGTGCCGTTTACATTGTCACCGATATCACTTTACAAAAGCGGGCAGAAGTCGAGCGGGAACGGGTGTTGGTGCGCGAACAGGAAGCCCGGACAGCTAGCGAGGCGGCCAATCGGTTGAAAGACGAGTTTCTGGCGACGCTCTCCCACGAACTGAGATCGCCCCTGAATGCGATTCTGGGCTGGACCAAACTGCTCAGAAGTCGCCCCTTCGAGCCAACCCAGGCGACCCATGCCCTGGAAATCATCGAGCGTAATACCCGCGCCCAAACCCAACTGATCGAAGACCTGTTGGATGTTTCGCGGATTATCCAGGGCAAGTTGCGCTTAAAGGTGCAACCCACGGATCTGGTGACGGTAATTCAGGCGGCGATTGAAACCGTCCGTCCGGCGGCGGCGGCGAAATCCATCGACTTACGCTTAACCCTGCTGGAGTCTGAACCGCCGACCCGGTTTGAGGTGCTGGGAGACCGCGATCGCTTACAGCAAGTCATCTGGAATTTGCTCTCCAATGCGGTTAAGTTCACTCCCGTTGGCGGTCGGGTTGAGGTTCACCTGGAGCGCGTAGGACACGGGAAACCACAGGCGGATTACTCCGCCCTATTGCCGCCGTCCGTCTCCCCCTCCTATGCCCAAATCACTGTCACCGACACGGGCAAGGGCATTCCTCCTGAATTTCTACCCCATGTGTTTGATCGCTTTCGGCAGGCGGATAGTTCCATTACCCGCAAGTACGGCGGATTGGGGTTGGGGCTATCCATTGTGCGGCATCTGGTTGAGCTACACGGTGGCAGCGTTTCGGTTTGCAGCGCAGGTGAAAGCCAGGGCGCAACCTTCACGGTGCAGGTACCCAGCCTCCTTCAATCGAATGACCAATTCCCGCTTGATCACACGGCGTTGCGGGAGGACCCGATGCCATCCTTGCAAGGGCTAAAAATTTTGGTAGTGGATGACGAAGAAGATTCTCGGACTTTTATTGCCACGTTGCTAGAACTCTACGGGGCAACGGTCCTTGCCGTTAGCTCTGCCAAAGAAGTGCCGCAACTGCTACAAGATACGCCAGTGGATGTGTTGGTTAGCGACATTGGGATGCCTGATCAGGATGGCTACAGTTTGATGCAGCAAGTTAGAACGCTGGCGCTTGAGCAAATTCCCATCGCTCTGGCATTGACGGGTTATGCGCGTCAGGAAGATCGCGATCGCGCACTGGCAGCCGGGTTTCAGGCTCATCTAGCGAAACCGATCGAACCGCAAGCCCTGATCCAGGCGATCGCCATCCTCACCCAACGCGATCGAGGGGCTTAAGTTGCCGCTCTCCCCGTGGCTACTACCACTTCTTGTATGGCAGGAACTTACCATTCATGGTGACAACAACGCGATCGCCCTTGGGGTCTTCCACCTTATCCACATCCAGCGTGAAATCGATTGCGCTCATGATGCCATCGCCAAATTTCTCCTGAATTACATCTTTCAGGGCCATACCGTAGACCTGCATAATTTCGTAGAAGCGGTAGATCAGGGGATCAGTCGGCACCGTTGGTCCCAACCCTTTGACCGGATAAGCCGTCAGTTCAGCCGTCAAATCGGCGCTCAGGCCCAGCGCCGCCAGCAACTTCGCCGCTTCCTCGTCCGATAAAGTGGACTGCCGATAAAACGCAGACGCAATCCAAACCTCATCCCGGCCTAACAGTTGCTCCAGATCGGCAAAAGACAATCCTTTGGCTTTTTTGGCGGCCAACAGCTTTTCGGTAATCATGGGAATTTCTGCCTGTGGCATGATTCGCTCCTCAACGTGGACTAGGCTTGTAACATTAAGCAACAGAGTATCAGATTTAAGCTCAAGCCTGACCGCGATCGCCACGCTTCCCTTCTTTGGGTGGTTGTCAGCCTTTGATCCGTTGGGTGGTTGTCAAAATAGATGGGCATCATTCATCATCAATTCCACACCTGTTCATCCCCGTTTCAATGCCAGGATCGACTCCTCTCCAGCGTCATATCGTGTGGCTCATGGCCGTTGCTTGTCTGATCGCCATCGGCAGTTTGTATTACAACCAACCGTTACTGGTACTCATTAGCCAAACCTTTCGGGTGTCTGTGGTGGAAGTGAGCGCAGTGCCAACGCTCACCCAAATTGGCTATGCGCTGGGGATGTTGCTATTTATTCCTCTGGGCGATCGCACCAATCGCCAACAATTGATTGTGATTTTAAGTTTGCTGAATGCGATCGCGTTACTTCTGATTGGATTTTCACCCAGCTTTCAATGGTTGGTGATCATGAGTTTTATCAATGGTATGACGGCAGTAGTCCCGCAGTTGCTAGTGCCGTTTGCGGCCCAACTGGCCATCCCAGAACAGCGCGGGCGAGTGGTGGGTACGGTCATGTGTGGGCTATTGGGCGGCATTGTAGTCGGGCGATTGGCCAGCGGATTGGCCGGGAAATTGTTCGGTTGGCAATCTATTTTCTGGATGGCGGCCCTGCTGATGGTGGGGTTAGCGATCGCCTTAAAATCCACCCTGCCAACCATTACCCCCTCGGTGAAACTTTCCTACGGAGCTTTGCTGCGATCGCTGCCGTCTCTGCTGGCCACTTATCCATTGCTGCGGGAAACCTCATTGACCGGCGGCTTATTTTTCTCTGTTTATTGCGGCTTCTGGGCCACGCTACCGTTTCTATTGGCCCAACCCCCGTTTGAGTTAGGCAGTCAGGTGGCAGGCTCCTTTGGCCTGGTAGGGGTGATTGGAGTGCTGGCCGCCCCCATCGTCGGACGCATGGCCGATCGCCAAAGTCCCCGGACCACGGTGGCCGCGGCCATGATCATTCTAGCGGGAGCCTTGCTGACTTTATGGCAACTACCACACTCCCTCTGGGGGATTCTCGTGGGGGCCATGCTCCTGGACCTGGGCATTCAAACCGGGCAAATCTCCAATCAAACTCGCATTTACACTTTGCCCGTAGAAGCGCATAACCGCATTACCACGGTGTATATGGTGTCCTATTTTTTGGGTGGTTCTTTGGGATCGTGGCTGTGTGCCTACGGCTGGAAACTGGCTGGCTGGACGGGTGTGTGCGCGATCGGGCTGGTGGCCGTGGCGATCGCATTTATCATTTATGGGTCAGCATCACCCCCCAAACCCCTGTCTAAAATCCCTTAGTAAAATCCATTGTATGGGGGCAAAGAAGCTTTGCGCTGACGCGGTGCCAGCACAAAGTTATTTGGGGCAGCCGTCCCTCACATTCGGGGGGTTTGGGGGGCTGCCCCCCAAGCAGTGAATCTGGTTTGATTGCAACCGTCAGGGTGGAAAGCCGAGAATATAGCCACAAAAAAGTTGCCCATCGCGCTATTCCTGAAAATTCGATCGCTCAAAACGTTAACACCGTCCGAATGGCATCGCCATGATGCATCCGGTCAAAGGCTTCATTAATCTGCTCAATGGGCATCACATTGGTAATCAAATCATCAATGTTGATTTTGCCATCCATATACCAATCCACAATTTGCGGTACATCCGTGCGGCCCCTCGCCCCCCCAAAAGCACTCCCTTTCCAGACGCGCCCCGTCACCAGTTGAAATGGGCGTGTGCTAATTTCTTCTCCCGCACCCGCCACACCAATAATTACACTGGTGCCCCAACCCTTGTGGCAACATTCCAGGGCTTGGCGCATCACATTCACGTTACCAATGCATTCAAAGCTATAATCTGCCCCGCCACTGGTTAGTTCAATCAAGTGCGCGACTAAATCGCCTTCTAGTTCTTTTGGATTGACAAAATGAGTCATGCCCAATTTTTCGGCCAGTGGTTTCTTGTGAGAATTCAAGTCTACACCAATGATTTGATTGGCTCCTACCATCCGGCACCCCTGAATCACATTCAAGCCAATGCCCCCCAACCCAAACACCACCACATTCGCTCCCGGTTCGACTTTGGCCGTGTAAATCACGGCTCCCACGCCCGTTGTCACCCCACACCCGATGTAGCACACCTTATCAAAAGGGGCATCGTCACGAATTTTGGCGATCGCAATTTCCGGCAGAACGGTGTAATTGGCAAAGGTGGAGGTGCCCATGTAATGGTAAATTGGCTGGCCGTTGTAGGAAAAGCGACTGGTGCCATCGGGCATCAATCCTTTGCCCTGAGTGGCGCGAATGGCCTGACAAAGGTTCGTTTTGCGACTGAGACAAAACTTACAGGTGCGGCATTCTGGAGTGTACAGCGGAATCACATGATCGCCCGGTTTCAGAGTCTTGACATCGGCTCCCACCTCCACCACCACGCCTGCGCCTTCATGCCCCAAAATGGCCGGAAATAGCCCTTCGGGATCGCGACCAGACAGGGTAAAAGCGTCTGTGTGACAAACTCCCGTGGCTTTGATTTCCACCAGCACTTCTCCGGCTCTGGGACCGTCCAGTTGAATCGTTTCAATGCTGAGGGGTTGGCCCGCTGCAAAAGCAACGGCAGCTTTAATGTCCATACGGTTCGCCTATGGTGTTCAGTCGTTGTTCATTATGGGCTGCGATCGCCCCCACATTCCAGAAATTAAGTTTCCCTTTAAGACAATCTGTTGCCGTCGATAGAAATCACTCCGGATGAATTCATTGGTGTTGTGGAAGGAAATGAATGTGCTTTTAGATAGAGCTTGACGAATGCAAAAATCATGCTATATGTAGAGGCTACTTATCCAACTGGGGACATATGGCACTGAATCTAGCGTGCAATATGCTGTAAGTAGAAATTAATGATCACGAGGAGTGAAGGCGATGTCTGGCATAGTTGCCCCTACCAAACCCGAAAAATCCCGTAAGAAAGGCAAGTCTGCTGCCGGAGCGATCGCGGGTGCGCCACCACTGGAGCAGACCCGCGTAGTTTCGCACAGGTCACAGAAGTCATCGCCGCGGCAGGGGGAGTGCTTAAGTGATTGGAGTCATGCATCCTGAGATCTCTTGAACCTCAAATTTGCTTCTGGAACTCCAGCGCAATGAAGGTGTAATGCTTTTTGTACCAGGTGACGGGCGTTTCGATGCAGGCCGGGATTTCGGTCTGGGCCGTCAGGGTGAAGCCGTAAGTTTGGGCGATCGCGATCGCGGCGGCGATTTCGGCCCTGGAAAAGATGCTCCAGGTCAGGCCAAACGGTTTGATACTTGGGTCAATGTGGATTTTATGCGGCCAATAGTCTGTCGTGACAAATAACAAGCCGTTGGCGCGGAGAAGTCGATGGGCTTCTTGAAAAAAGGCGTGCAGGTCTACGCCATGTTCAATCACGGAAATGCTAACGGCACAGTCAAACGATTGGTCCGGAAAAGGTGTAACGGTGAGATCACCCTGGTGCAACTGGTAGGGGCGATCGCTCTTGTCAGTCTGCATCTGCAAATCAATACCATGCAAATTTTGAAAGCCTAAAGCCGCCAGCAAATCGAGGGTGCAACCATCGCCACAGCCCAGATCGAGCAAGTACAGTTGGCGATCGCAGTTGGCCAGCGATCGAGTTAGGAGCCACTGATCCCAGTTTTTTTCGACCGTGAGGTGGGTGGGTAAGCCCTGATTTTGCAGAGTTTGGGTTGCAGTTTCCACTTCCTGCTGATGTTGCAACACTCGGATCATCGGTTTGTCTCAAGTTGAATGGGGTTTCCGTCATTGCTGGCAGCATCAACTGAATCACTCAAAGTCCGCCAGAATCTTACGACAGATCTTTCGCAAGATTTTTCCGCCGCCATTGACTTAGGATTGTGCATTTAATTACCTGTGGGGCGGGTGTCTCGCCCGCCCGGACGGGCAAGATGCCCATCCTACGAAAATTACAGGTTATTTAATTCCCATTCGTTAGGAGATTTCTAGAAAACAAAATACCTGTACAGGCAGGTTTAGCAGAAAATGATCGGCTGATCGCCAGAACTCTCGTGAAACCTGCCCCAACCCTGCTCATTCTCCCGTTCTCATCTACCCGCTACTGCTAATTCGGCAGATCCTTCACGATGTAGAAGCAATGGCTGTATTCACTGCCGCCATCCAGTGCCCAATTGCCGGTAAAGGGTTTGACTGAGCGATTGCCCGTAGATTTGACCATGACTTCATAGTCTCCAGGCTGTACGGTGTAGGTGCCCATCTGGCCTTTGTTGGGGCAGGATTTTGGAATGCTGGAGGGGGTGAAATCCTGACAGTCTTTACAGGCGGGTAATTCTTCTACGCGGGGAGTGGGGCCGCTAAACACAATCCGCATGGCTTCCGTAGAATCGTTGCGAATGGAGACGACTGTTGAGCCGTCTACCGTTCGGCCCGTCATCCCTGGAGCCGAAATGGTGCCGCCCCCCTGCGCTTTAGCATCCCGGACGATCGCTTTAGCATAGGCTTGTTTGATATTGTCCGTTAAAGGATGGTTGGGGTATTGATCCAGAAATTTCTCGTAGAGGGCGATCGCCTGGGGCAGTTTCTTGGTAGCACTGAAGACTTCACCACAAGCCTGATACAGGGCAGGGATTTGGGGATTGGCGATCAAGTCTTTAGTTTCGATCACCGTCAACCGCTGACAGGTGCTGGGCGTTGCCAGGGTTTTGGCAGAGGCTTTTTGCACGGCTGGGGCGATCGCTTGCCGCAATGGCACAGTCAACTGGCTATCCGGGTACTTCTGCACAAACTGAGCAGCATTGGCGAGTTTGGTGGTGGCGGATTTGCCAGCTTTCACCGTTTGAAAGGTCTGGCATTCTACTTTTTTCGCTTGAGCGCGGGCACCTAAATCGTCTGGGTCGCTGCTGGCCAGATCATCCCCAATGACATGATCAAACTTGGCGATCGCCGCAGCACAATCCGCCGCCTCATACGCTTGTATGCCCTCATCAAAAGTCCGCTGCCGTGACGCATCGACCAACCAAAAATAACCGATCAGACCCGCCACACCCAAGAACACCCATTTTTGCCAGTGGCGCGATGGACGGGGCTGAGGAGAACGAGATTGAGGAGGCCGTTGAGATTGAAAGACAGATGCCATGATGCTGTAACTCCAAATTGAAGGAAGGGCGATGCCGATCCATCAATCGAAGTGAGCACTTTTATGCAACCTGCGACATTTTGCAGGGAATCACCCCATACCCATAATTTCGTAACCCGAATCGACGTAAATAATCTGCCCGGTGATCCCACTGGAGAGATCACTACACAGGAAAGCTGCCGTATTTCCAACTTCGGTCTGGGTGACGGTACGGCGGAGCGGCGCAACTTCTTCTACATGGTGGATCATGTCCAGGATGCCCCCCACCGCCGAAGAAGCCAGGGTGCGAATGGGACCCGCAGAAATGCCATTGACGCGGATATTTTGCGGTCCCATTTCGGCGGCCAGATACCGGACGCTCATTTCCAATCCGGCTTTGGCGATGCCCATGACGTTGTAGTTGGGGATGACGCGCACACCGCCCAGATAAGTCAGGGTAACAATACTCCCGCCTGCGGTCATCAGGGGTTGGGCTGCATGGCACAGTTTCACCAGAGAGTAGGTGCTAATGTCCATTGCAGTGGCAAACCCGGCCCGCGAAGTACTGGCAAAGCTGCCAGTTAAGTCATCTTTGTTGGCAAAAGCGAGACAGTGGATCAAAATATCAAGTCGGCCCCAGTTTGCCTGCACAGTATCGAAAGCGGCTTGCACCTGCTCATCATCCTGCACGTTACAGGGCACAAAAATGCTGGGGTTCAACGGTTCTACCAGTTCGGCAACTTTTTTCTCAAACTTGCCTTTATCGTCGGGTAGATAGGTAACCCCAAGGTTGGCTCCGGCTTTATGAAGTTGCTGTGCAATCCCCCAGGCGATCGAGCGATTGTTAGCAATGCCAGTTACCAGGGCGTTTTTTCCAGTCAAATCCAGCATAGTTGTTTTTCTTTAGGAGCAACTATCCAGAATACCAAGATGGGGAACCAAGTTTTGAAAGAATAATCGTGCAGTTTCACAAGGTGCGGTTAAGATACTGGTTAATCCCTGTGACTGAATGAATCCCTGTGACTGAATGAATCCCTGTGATCGTTTAATCCCTGTGACCGCGCTTGCATGATCAGGTCCTGGTGAAGACAGCGCTTTTTGGTAAGTAATTTTCCTAATCCTGCCGGTCAAAGCCGAAATAAGTAATCTGTGTTACAAAAAACCGCTGTAAAGTAAGTTTAAGTGTTCTAAGTTACAGAGTTTTCAGGTTCAGTTTGTTGTCGTTGTGATTTAAGCAGTGTCTGAGGCTCCGAGTAAGGAACTATGGTCGTGATGCAGGACAAGCCGCTGGCATCGGTATTTCGTCAGATTGGGGGGGGAGTGTTTCCGCCCGTTGTGGAGACGTTTGAACGGGGGAAAACCATCTTTTTTCCTGGTGATCCTGCTGAGCGGGTGTATTTTTTGCTGAAGGGAGCTGTTAAGCTCTCCAGAGTTTATGAAGCAGGTGAAGAAATTACGGTGGCGTTGTTGCGCGAGAACAGCGTGTTTGGGGTTTTATCCTTGATTACAGGCCATCGGTCCGATCGCTTTTATCATGCGGTGGCGTTCACCCCGGTGGAGTTGCTATCGGTGCCAATCGAGCAGATGGAGAAGGCGTTAAAGGATAATCCTGACCTGTCGCTGGTGTTGCTTCAGGGGTTATCTTCTCGGATTCTGCAAACCGAAATGATGATCGAAACGCTGGCTCACCGCGATATGGGATCCCGATTGGTCAGCTTTTTACTGATTCTCTGTCGTGATTTTGGGGTGCCGACCAAAGATGGCATCACAATTGATCTAAAACTTTCCCATCAAGCGATCGCAGAGGCGATCGGGTCTACACGGGTCACGGTCACTCGCTTGTTGGGCGACCTGAGAACCGACAAAATGATTTCGATTCACAAGAAAAAAATTACCGTTCACAATCCTGTAACCCTCAGTCAACAATTTACCTGAGGTAATTATTCGCTCAATTCTCGGCTCCATCGGGCTTTCAGGCACTGCTGAGGCATTTGCCTAAGTTGCATCGCTGGCTTCACCTCCACATCGAATCAAAAACTCAATCCCAGGCTCACAATCCCAGTTCATAAGGTAGGCTGTAGGGGAATCTGCCCAGTTTCGTGATGTGTGGCACCTGCTGATTCAGCAGGTTTGGAGTGTAATGTCCAGTGGGCTAATTTTAATTCTGGCGGTGTTGCTCCTCGGTGGCGTAATTGCGACCGTGGGCGATCGCATTGGTACCAAGGTCGGCAAAGCTCGGTTGAGCTTGTTCAACTTGCGTCCTCGGAAAACAGCCACCCTGGTTACTATTCTGACAGGAGTTATCGTGGCTGCATCTACCCTGGGGATTTTATTGGGAACCAGTGGCCCCCTGCGAACCGGACTGTTTGAATACGAACGGATTCAACGCGATCGCCGTCGCGCTCAGGCCGCCCTGGAGACTGCCCGTGGAGAACTGAAAGCCACCCAATCGGAAAAGACCAAAATTGAAGCCGAACTGGGTCAAGCCCGCTCGGAACGCACGATCGCCGGGAAACAACTGGCAGAAACCAATGCGTCTTTAGAAAGCGCGATCGCCGAACGAGACAAAGCCAACCAGACCCGCGCCACAGCGCAGGCTGGCCTCACCCAGGCCCAGGCGGAGTTACAGCGGAATGAGGCGCAACTGGCAACGGTCAATCGGCAGACGGCTCAGTTGCGGTCAGACATTAACCGCCTGCAAACCGAACGGCAACGAGTGATTGCTCAGGGTGAAGAAGAAATTCGCGCCAAAAATGCCGTCATTCAAGAGCGGGAAAAACAACTGAAAACCCTGGAAGCCCAGCAAGAATTTTTGGTGCGAGAGATTGCCAAGCTGGAACGAGAATCGGAAGGATTGCGGCGAGGCAATGTTGCCATTCAACGGGGGCAGGTCCTCTCTTCGGCAGTCGTTCGCATTGTGAACCCGCCCGCCGCCCAGGAAGCGGTAGATCAGCTCCTCCGGGAGGCTAACCGCAACGCTACCCAACTCGCACGCCCTGGGAGCCGCCAACAAGAGCAGATTATCCTGATTACACGCGCAGAAGTCGATCAGTTGGCAAATCAGATTAAGGATGGGAAAGATTATGTGGTGCGCATCCTATCGGCAGCGAATTACCTGACTGGGGAAACGCCCATTCAAGTCGTGGCGGAAGCCGTTCCAAATCAGGTGGTATTCAAGCAGGGAGATGTGGTGGCTTCTACCACCATTGATCCATCTACGGCTACAGATGCAGCGATTCAGCAACGCATTAATCTTCTCCTGTCGGCTGCAACGTTTCGGGCGCGTCGTCTGGGTATGCTAACAGATACGGTGGAAGTGGGGCGGGTGCAAGATTTAATTGCTTTTATTGAGAAGTTGAAGGAATATCGGCAACCCGTCGAGCTACGCGCGATCGCGGCCAATCCAACCTATACGGCTGGCCCCCTCACTGTGAATCTGGAGATTGCCCAGAAAAATGGCAAAGTTCAGGTGCGATCGCAAGAATAACCATTGGGATCAGCAATTACTTTCTCGCGCTCTCGAACATTGAGGTTTATAACATGGTGAACAATCGTGCCCTTTCCCCACAGGTAACCGCCACGGTTCCAGAGGATGAGGAAAATTCCTACGTTGATTACTATTACGACAACCCAGGCGATTTACCCGGCACATTAGACATCGATCCAGACGCGCCCATTCCCGTCATCGTGCTGATCGACTACAACGAAGCCAAGGCCATCCGGCAAGAACTTGAAACACCAGAAGAATGTACAGCTTATCTAGATACCAATTCCGTTTCCTGGGTCGATGTAAAAGGGTTGGGCAGTGAAGACATTTTGCAACGCCTGGGGCATGTGTTTAATTTGCATCCTCTAGTGCTGGAGGATATTGTCAATGTGCCACAACGACCCAAAGTCGAGGAACACGGGGATCAACTTTTGATTATTGCCCGCATGGTAACGCTCCACGAAGATGACCATACCTTTGAAAGTGAACAGGTGAGTTTAATCCTGGGCAAACATTATTTGCTGACGGTCCAGGAAGAACCCCGCTACGACTGTTTTGGTCCCATCCGAGAACGGATTCGCACCGGAAAGGGGTCGATTCGTAAAAGTGGTCCTGATTATCTCGCCTACGCCCTGATTGACTCCATCATTGATGGCTTTTTCCCCGTTTTAGAAGCCTACGGGGAACAACTGGAAGCACTGGAAGATGAAGTCGTTGACAATCCCAATCGCGCCACGTTGCAGAAGATTCATGACATCAAGCGAGAACTACTGACACTGCGACGCGCCATCTGGCCCCAACGGGATTTGATTAATGCCCTGATTCGAGATGGCAGCGCCCTGCTGAGCCCCGAAGTTTTGATCTATTTGCGAGATTGCTACGACCACGCCATTCAAGTGTTAGATATGGTAGAAACCTACCGAGAAATTGCCTCCAGCTTGATGGATGTGTATTTATCATCCGTCAGCAACCGCATGAACGAAATCATGAAATTTCTAACGGTGATTTCAGTGATTTTCATTCCGCTGACCTTCATTGCTGGGGTGTATGGCATGAACTTTAATCCCGAAAAATCCCCCTTCAATATGCCGGAACTGAACTGGTATTTTGGCTATCCGTTCAGCCTATCGTTTATGGCGGCGATCGCCGGGGGTCTCATTTATACCTTCTGGCGCAAGGGTTGGTTCGAGAATTATGGCAGCGTCAAACCCATGAAATCGACCGCTCATAAGACAGCAGGACGCAAATAATCTTCGCCGCCGGAGCCAGCCCCGATGCCCCAATCACCGCAACTCCTGCTACTCGTGACCACCCTTTCGGTTGCATTCCCCAGTGCGGCCCCGGTTGCCGCCCCAGTTGCATTCAACCCAGTGTTTCAACCCTTTGCTAGTGAGCCAGTCCTGGCCCAGGTGCCCCCGCCAGTCCCCGCCAGCCCCCCGCCAGCGCCGCTGCTGCAACCCGCCCCCGTTCCCAACGCCACCCCCTTCCCGTCCCCAACCGCCTTGCCGTCAGCCGCTCCGCTTTCACCCCCAGCGCCAACGCCAACACCAACGCCAACACCAACACCAACGCCAACACCAACACCAACGCCAACGCCAACCACTCCCAGTGCCACCGTTGAGCCAGCCCCGAATCAGGATTCTCCCTTTCAAATTAGTGCCTGGGATCTATTAGTGCTGATTGCCTATCTGGTTTGTATTGCCGCCGCAATCACTCGCATTATCAACAGCTTCAACGATGAGTATGCGGTGCGATTAGATGAAGCTGCACTGAAGCAAAATCTGCAAGACCAGGACTTGCAGGACATTATCGGTATTAGCTTTGGGTTTGACAAGCGCTATGAGTTTGGCAAGGACGATAAATTAAAAAAATTTGGGATTAACATCACCAATAAATCCAAAAGCCACTCTATTTATGTGGATTGGGACTATTGCACGTTAACAGATTTGGGGAGTCGCGCTCGGCGGGTAACGCGCCTGGTCCCCGGTTCAACGCTGGATTTGTTTCAGTCGCAGGCATTTAGCGCGATCGCCCCCGAAACGACCTTGAAGGAAACGATCACGGCTGAAGATATTTTGAAACGCAAAGAACCGAAGGATGACAAGATCCCTGTGGCACTGGAAATGGAGGTGGACAAACCCCTGTTGAATTTTGAAGGACTGCTCAAAGGGAAAGACCCGGAAAAAAAGAAATACACCCGCTTTGTAGCAACAGTGCAACCCCTGGAATTTTCTCTTGATCTGGCCGTTCGCCTGGTGGGACCAGCGCGATCGGCCAATGACCATGCGCTGATTCGCTGCAAATTTATTTTGCAAAAATTACCCTGGCAGGCGGGTTTGCCGTGGAACCCGAAGTAAAGGGAAGACCAGCGGGTGAGTCGTGGGGTGGATGACTAAGCCCGACCTTGCGTGCCATTGGCCACGATCGCGGAGGGTCCAGGGTTGCCGATGACCATCAGCTTCTGGAGTTTCTTCACCGCCGTCAGGGTTTGCTGATAGTTGGCAGTATCCCCCTGGCCCGCAAACAGTTGGCCGGCCTGGCGCAGATCATGCATCGCGTCCAGGCGTTGGCCCAGATTAGCCCTGGCAAGGCCACGATAAAAATAGGCGCTGGCATCGTGAGGCTGAAGCCGGATCACTTCAGTGTAGTCTTGAATCGCACCGGGTTTATTTTGCAACCGCGTCCGGGCTAATCCTCGATAAAAGTAGGCGATCGCGTAGTTGGGGTTTAACTGAATCGCACGAGTGTAATCTTCAATGGCTCCTAATTTGTCCCCCTGCTCCGAGCGGATATAGCCCCGGTTGGTGTATGCCACAAAATTGTCAGGATTGTGCTGAAGGGCGGCATCAAAATCAGCGATCGCGGCGGCTTTTTCTTCCAGGTCATAGTAGACCAGGCCCCGATTATTCAACGCCACATCATCATCGGGCGTAATCGCCAGAACCGTGGTGTAATCAGCCAGCGCGCCCTGCCGATTCCCCAGATCGTAACGCGCCGCCGCCCGCTGGAAAAAGGCGATCGCATCCTGAGCCTCCAGCACCGGATCATCAAAGCGTTCCACCAGTTTTTGAATCACACTGGCATCGGTGCTGCGAAGACCCACGGTTGCTTCGGGAAACAGGGTGCTGGTGGTTGCGACCGATTGCGTGCCTAAGATGGCATAAGCGCGATCGCACACCAGAAAATACTCATCCGTCCCCAACACCTTAAACCGCACCTGATCAGGATAGTGCTTCTTGAGTTCGGTCAACTGATTCAACCGATTAAACAAAAAGGCGTTGCGGGTGGGGTTAATCCGTCGCCGCTCATCAATCGAACGGGGTTGGCGATCGCCCACCACCTCCAAATGGCCCCACCCAATATCCAGACAGCCCCCCCGTTCCAAAAACTCTTGAAACCGTTGCATCATCGCATCATCCAGCACGACTGGACTGGGCACCGGATACACCACAATGACTCGTGTTTCCGCCTTCTGCAACGCCTGTTCCAGCATGGCCCGACTCCCCGCAGGTGAAAGATTTTCCAGTTCTGCAATTCCGTCTTCGCTCTCTGCGGCCCTTGCGGCTAACGGCTGCCCTCCTCGATGTGGTCGCCTTTCCCCCACATCAACCACCAACTCATAACTCGGCGCCTGTGCAACCCGTGACTGCAACTCCGTCAAATGGGTTTCCGCCCATTCCACCCGATTGGTCAAATACTTCACCTCACGATGCAACGCTGAAGTATCCATGAGTTGAGGCAGACGATGCATCAAATCGCGGAGGGCACGATGTTGCTGATCGAGGTGTTGCGTCTGTTGTTGCACTGTGTCCAGTTGGTGTTGCAGTGGTTCCAGATGGTCGGCAACCACCTCTTGCAACTCACTGCGAAGCTGGACCATATTCATCGTTTTAGGCAACTGACCCACTTGTTGTTCTAAGCGGGTGACGGTTGCCTGCAAAGACTCCACCAGTTCAGCTTGATCTGCGCCAGGTAAGCCGTTGGTCGCATCGACAATTGACTCCAACCCGCCCAACCGCATTGCCACCGTATCGACCTGTTTCTTTAAAATGTTTGTTACCACCTTCAATGGCAAAACCGAGCCTTCTACTTCCTCATTTTGTTGCGCCAGTTTCTCCACCTGAGCTTCCACACGAGCTAAATCACGCCGATAGGCCATATCTCCAAGCGCTTTGACCACGGTTTCAATATCTTGCCGCAGCGTCGTCGCATCAAACGGCGCAGGCAGTTTATTCAACCGCCGATTAATGTGAGTAATTTGGTCTTGTAAAACGCGGTAATTGTTGAGTTTCTGGTCAGTTCCCAACGCTTGCAAATTTTGCTGTAGGTGGGCCAGTTCCTGCTTGAGTTGGGCCAGTTCCCCTTGTACGGGTTCTAACTGGTTGAAGCTGGCCAACCGACTGAGGGACTCTCTCACCCCGGCAACGGAACCCGTCAAAGCGGCGTACTGTTCTCGCAGGTGGGCCAAATCGTGGGATACCGTCCGCCAATCTGCCTGAGCCACATCCTGTTGCAACTGTTGAATGTGCTGAAACAGTTCATTAAACGCATCCTGATGTTTCGCTTGCAAATCTTTTCGCAGAGATGCCAAGTGCAAAGGGCTGGGCAACGCCTGAACCTGTTGCTGAAGGGTTGTGAGGCTGTTAGAAAATTTTTGATCAAGCTGAGAAACAGCAATGTCAGTAGTTTCCTGGGCTGCTTGCTCTAGCCGACGATGATTTAGCAGGTTGAGCACAAACAACGCCGAGAGCGGCGCGACGGCATAAAGAGCTTGCTGAGAGGCGGCAGTAGCGACTGAACCAACCCCTGAGCCAACTAGCATCACATATTCTGCAACACTCAGCCAACGATGGTTTTTCACAGTTATTTAACCTGGCAGATGAAGTTGGAAATCAAAATTTTGGTGGAGCTTCTTCACTCTTTATCCAGAAGTTTGGCAATAGATCAGGAAATCTTCATAGAATCGAAGCCACGGTTCGGCTGGCGATGGGTGGGGATCAGCGCACTAAGAAATTCCAGGTTGAAGGGGTATATGGCTGCATGGGTACATGGAATGTTGCCTCAGCGCATCTCTTACATCGCCCCAAAATTTGAGTTATTGCCGTAGCCTGGGTAACGTGGCGAAGGCGAGTCAGAACACCCACTCAGCATTGGCTTTTCAGCATTTTCTTGTCCTAACTGTTCTGACCAAAGCGATATTTGGGGCGATCGCAGGCAGGAATCTGATTGCGTGGGTTGATTAAGATTCATCCGGAGTTAGCCGCTTGAGGGTTGTATCTAAATCTGATCTGGAGTAGAGGACTTCCGTCTTTTTCAGGATGAGTTGTTTACCACATCAAGCTATAATCCTGAGAGTTTACATATTGAAATGTTTGTAGAGGTCTGATGGTGCGGTTCATCGGTTAATCAGGCGATTTCTAAGAACACATATTTCTTGAGGGCGGGGGCAGGTTTCGCAAGAGGTCTAGCAATTAGCCGATACCCTTTTGCTCAATCGGCCCGTACAGGTATTTTGTTTTCTAGAAATCTCCTAAGCATTGATAAGCAAGGGTGGGTGAGCATTGTTAGAGAAGTTAGGAGTGGACGTGAAACAAATTGATGTCGATGCAAATGTTCAACCTGAAGGCAAGGCCAACACAGCCCAGGTACAATCTTTTAGCCAACCACAAAGCTCTTTCTCTCACCGTGACTCCAGCAAATTGAAGCCGCATCCATCCAGCAAATGGCTCAAAAAAATCTTGATTCTCACTGTCGTTGCCAGCACTTCCGCCACGCTAGGCTTGATAACCTCCCTAATTTTGCCATTACCTCTGGGCCTGGTGGCGAAGGACCGGGAGACGCGATCGCTGGATATGTGGCAGGTCGGTTTAGGGTATCGGGTGGGTCGCCCCGTCAATATTTTGGTGATGGGGATTGATCGTGTTCCCGGCGCGAAAGATAGTGAGACGGGAATCTTTCAAGGCCGCAGTGACACGATGCTGCTGGTGCGGGTTGATCCCATCAACGACTCCGTCAGTTTGCTGTCAATTCCTAGAGATACCCAGGTAGAAATTCCGGGCAGCGAGACCAACAAGATTAATGATGCCAATGTGCAGGGAGGCGCAACTCAAGCCGCTCGCACCGTTAGCTCCATTTTGAATGGTGTGACCATCGATCGCTATGTGCGGGTGAGCACAGATGCCTTTAGGGAATTGGTGGATTTGCTGGGTGGGGTTGAGGTCAATGTATCCAAGCCGATGGTGTATGAAGACAAAACGCAAAAGCTGAAAATTAATCTCTCCCCTGGGCAGCAAACCTTGAACGGCGACCAGGCCGAACAGTTTGCCCGATTCCGGGGCGATGATCTGGGCGATATTGGGCGGGTGCAGCGACAGCAGGCCCTGTTGCGGGCTTTGCGGCAAAAATTGACTAGCCCTACCGTCATCCCCCAAATTCCGGGTCTGGTGCGATCGATGCAAACGTATATTGATACCAACCTCAGCCTGGAAGAAATGATGGCTCTGGTGGGAGCGGGACGCAAGCTGAGTGAGGGCAAATTTAAGATGGTGATGCTACCGGGGCGGTTTAGTGCTCCGGATGAGTTTGTGGCGAGCTACTGGCTGATGGACCCGGTAGGCCGCGATCGCGTCATGAAACAGTATTTTGCCGTTGATCCCTTGAGCGCTTTAGAGGCGACGACGGGTTCGCTCCGCATCGCTATCCAAAATGCCTCCAGCAACCCGACAGCCGCATCCCAGATGCAGCAATCTCTGGCCGCACAAGGTTTTACCGACACTTACGTTGTAGCGGATGCCCCCAGTCAACAGGCCACAACCAGCTTTATTGCTCAACGGGGCGATTTGGATGCGGCTAACTCGCTTCAACAAAAACTGGGAATTGGTACCATTGAGGCAGACTCAACCGGCGATCTGGAATCGGATATTACGATCCGGATTGGCAACGATTGGGGTAAATGAAACTAGTGCTGAACGGGTAGGTAACTGAGTGGTGATAGTGTACGGCCTGCGACGGTTGATAATTGTTCTATGTGCGATCGCGCTGGCTATTCTTTGGGTGATGCTGAGTGCAACTCCGGCCTTAGCAGAAGAGATGAAGTTTTTGAACTATGGCAACGCCACGTTGAACAATCAGGATTTTTCGCGGCAGAATTTGGCGGGTGGGGTGTTTGTTTCTGCCGAGATGCGGGGCACCAACTTTAGCGAGGCCAATCTCACCAATGCCATGTTTACGAAGGGCAATCTATTAGGGGCAAAGTTGAGGGGTGCCAATTTAGAAGGCGCACTGTTAGACCGCACAACCCTCTTCAAAGCCGATCTAACCGATGCAATCCTCGTCGATGCCACCCTCTCAAATAGTATTTTGGATGAAGCGGTGATCACAGGTGCTGATTTTACCAATGCCATTTTGGATCGGTACGCCATGACGCAGTTGTGCAAACGCGCCGAGGGAATCAATCCGGTCACGGGCATCCCTACCCGCGATAGCCTGGAGTGCAAGTAGACCAGTGGGCAGCGGTAGGGGCGGGTTTGCGGCGAAACGCTGGTCAACCCTGCCCCTAACCGCTCCACTTATGCCGCGTTGGCCCAATCCTTAGCCCAGTTGAGAGTTTCATGGACTTGATCCAGGGTTTGGGCCTCGCAATAGAGGCGCAGTACCGGTTCAGTGCCGCTAAAGCGGATTAATAACCAGCGTCCATCTTCCAGCCGAAACTTATACCCATCGATCGCCAGACAATCGACCACTTTTAATCCGGCAATTTCAGTCAGGGGCTGGGTTTGCAGACGTTCGACCAAGCGGGCGCGGGCTGCCATATTGGCCAGGTGCAAGTCAATGCGATCGTAGCTGGAGGAGAAATTGACGCGAGTTTGCAAATCCCGGTAGAGGTCTGTCAGGTCAGCATTAAATTTGACCATCGCTTCCAACACGTACAGGGCCGATAGCAGGGCATCGCGTTCGGGAATGTGGTTGCCGTAACCAATGCCGCCCGATTCTTCACCGCCTAGCAGCACTTGAGTTTCTAACATGCGATCGGCAATGTATTTGTAGCCAATCGGCGTTTCGTAAACGGGGAGATTGTGCAATTGGGCCACTTTGGGCATCAGGTCAGAGCCGCTAATGGTTTTGATAAATTCGCCTGTAAAACCTCGGTTCACAACCAGATGTTCCAGCAGAATCGGGATCAGGATTTGGGAACTGAGGAAATTACCCTGCCCATCGACCGCCGCGATGCGATCGCTATCTCCGTCAAATACTAAACCCACCACTAACCCGCTGGGGTGTTGCTGACGGTAGCTGTGAATTTCATGAAACAACTTGGCCAGATACTTCGGTAATGGTTCCGGTGCGCCACCTTCAAACAACGGATCGCGATCGCCATGCATTTCCCGAATCGGCACGCCTAACAATTGTTCCAGCCCTGTCGCCGCCGCCCCATGCATCACATCCGCAAACACCGTCAAGGTTCCCTGTTGAATCGCCTCCCGAATGATGGAAACATTCACCATCTGACGCAGGCCATCACAGTAGCTATCCCAGGGGTTGAAGGTTTGGAGGGTGCCCGGTGTCGCCGCTGGTGAAATGCCTTGAGGCAAACGGGCTTCAATTTGCTGGGTCACATGGGGAGCCACTGAACCGCCAAAGGCTCCTTTGACCTTTAAGCCGGAGTACTTACCAGGATTGTGGCTGGCAGTAATCACCAATGCACCGAGGGCATTTTGTTGCTTGGCCGCCCAACTGAAGGCAGGAGTAGGGGCATACCCTGCCGACAGCAACACATCAAACCCGGCCTGCTGCACCGATTGGGCGATCGCCTGGGCAAACTCCTCCGACAGAAACCGTCGGTCGTAGCCCACGATGACTAATCGACTTTGATTGGTAACAGGCCCATACTCATCGGCTAATACCTGGGCTGCGATCGCTGCCACGTATTTCACCCGATCAAACGTAAACTCTGCCGCAATCACACCCCGCCAGCCATCTGTACCGAACTTAATGCAATCAATGAGTGTCGAATCAGGTAATGCCGAATTAGGAGTGTTTGGGGTCATGTGCCAACTGCCTCAAGCGAATTCATAAGTTTCCCTTTTCGAGTGTATTCCCATTGGGGGGGCATCATCCACCCTTCAAAGCCATTCGCCCTCCAGCAAATTCTTGAACTACCAGTAGAATTATTAAGTTATATTACAATTATTAATAAACCCTGATCTTTCGTTCTTATAGAGAAAATGCGTTACTTCTGATACTGCCCAATCCACTCAAGCTGGACATACTGCAAAACAAATTCTGGTTTTTGGGGTTTCTTTTTTAGATGCTTAAGTTGAATCATCATTGGTTGCCTTTTTGTAGAACAACAGGCTGCAAACTACATCTGTTGATAGATCATTCAATCGGCTAAACCTGCCCCGGTGATAGAGTTTGAATCGATATAGGTAAGCGAAGCTAGTGGTGAAACAACATTGGCAAATACGTTTACGTATCATTTTTCTAATGAGTTTTTTTAACTTTGACATACCAATTTTTGTGCGGAAGAACTCTGCATTTGATATTCCAGAAATGCCAGGGTTGTGGCGAATCCATTGGCAAATTCACGATCGCGTTTTATTTTCCAGTTTTTACACCCGGCACGATCAGGCTTGCTTATTGTGGGGAGCGATCGCGGCGGTGATTTTTCTGGTGGCCCAGTTCCTTCCTCTCAGTTGGACGACCCAAACGCTGTTTGCGGCCAGCCTCACCCTGGTCGGCGTGATCGGAATGCTGTTGCTAACCTGGCAATTTGCTCGATTTGAGCGGTTGAGTTGGGTGTTAGGCAGTTGGGCTGGATTGATGCTCCTGGGAGCGATCGCCACGTATCAGGCCATGTTTGGCGGTTGGGCAGGGGTGCTGATGCACATCTGCCCGCTGTGGTTGGGGTTGAGTGGCGCGGGCTATCTGGTCACTGGCATTGGGATGCGATCGCGCCTGTTCCTCTTGCTGAGTGGGCTGCATCTGCTGACCATCTCAGTATTGCCCCTATTTCCCGCCTGGCATCCTCTGATTACGGGCGGTGTGATCAGCAGCAGTGCCTTCCTGATTGCGGAATTTCAATGGGATGCGAACGGGGTCTGTGGTTATCAAACCCAAGCTTTGCAGCATCGATCCCCATCGGCCCGGATCGATTCAGAGTTGAGCTTGAGTGAGAGTGCCAACTGATTCCAGATCTACGTCACCTGGGGCGATCGCTGGTGCCAATCCGTCGCCTGTTCGTAAGCGTAAGCCACTTGCAAAATCTGGTCCTCTCGTAACACATTGCCAATTATCTGTAACCCCACGGGCAACCCTTCACGGCTAAAGCCACAGGGCACACTCATGGCAGGCAGTCCAGCCAGGTTGACCGGAATCGTCATCAAGTCAATGAGATACATACTGAGGGGGTCCGCCGATTTATCCCCCGCTTTAAAGGCTGGAGTGGGTGCCGTCGGCGAAACCAGCACATCCACCTGACCAAATGCCGCTTCAAAATCCTGCTTGATCAACGTCCGCACTTTCTGCGCTTTCAAATAATACGCATCGTAATACCCAGCGGAGAGGGCATAGGTGCCAATCATAATTCGCCGCTTCACCTCCGGCCCAAAACCTTCGGCGCGGGTGCGAGTGTACATCTCCATCAAATTTTCAGCGGCTTCGATGCGTTTGCCATACTTGACCCCATCGTAGCGAGCCAGATTGGCCGACGCTTCCGAGGGCGCAATGATGTAGTAAGCGGCAATGCCATAGCGGAAGCGAGGGCAGGAGATTTCTTGAATTTCTGCGCCCAACTCCTGCAATTGTTGAATCGCTTGACGAGTAATTTTCTCTACCTCTGGGTCCAGTCCTTCGCCAAAGGTTTCGGTAATTACGCCGACTTTTTTTCCTTTTAAGCCTGGCACCAAGTATTGGGTGTAGTCGGGGATATCGACCTTGAGGCTGGTGGAGTCCATTGGGTCGTAGCCGGCGATCGCGCCCAACAAGATCGCGCTATCTTCTACCGAACGCGCAAAGGGTCCGATTTGATCGAGGGAAGAGGCAAAGGCCACCAGGCCATAACGGGACACCAACCCATAGGTGGGCTTCATCCCCACAATGCCGCAAAACGAAGCGGGCTGACGAATAGAGCCGCCTGTATCGGAACCGAGGGACACCACACATTCCTCGGCGGCCACAGCAGCGGCAGACCCACCAGAAGACCCCCCCGGCACCCGGGTTGGATCCCAGGGATTGGCCGTTTGCTGGAAGGCGGAGGTTTCGGTGGAACCGCCCATCGCAAATTCGTCTAGATTCGTCTTGCCGATCATGACGGCCCCGGCATCCAGCAATTTCTGGGAAACGGTGGCTTCATAAGGAGGGACGAAGTTTTCCAAAATGCGAGAGGCGCAGGTGGTGGGTACGCCTTGGGTACAAATATTGTCTTTCACGCCAATGGGAATGCCTGCCAATAAGCCAATCTCTTCACCAGCGGCAATTTTGGCATCCACTTGAGCGGCTCGCTGCAAGGCCAGATCGGCGGTGATGTGCAAAAAGCTATGCAGCTTGGGTTCTAAGGCTTGCGCCCGCGCGATCGCGGCTTCTGCGATCTCCACTGCCGAACGCTCTTTACGAATGAGTTGTTGATGCAACTCCCGAATGGATCCCATGTCATACCTCAGACGCTAACGCTTCATTAGTTTAGCGCCATCGGATCGAATCTGGATCACTGCCCGTTGCGCTCAGTTGTTCGGCTCAAGTCTGCGATCGCGATGGGTTCCCGGTCTCTAACTGCCTGCTCCTAAGTCCGGTAGTAGCACCACAAAACTCGTTTGATTCGGTTGCGTTTCGACATGGATCGACCCGCTCAGAGTTTCGACCAGTTTTTTCACTAAAGTCAGCCCCAAACCAGTGCCGCCATGCTTCCAGGGATCATTGTTCGGGATGCGGTAAAACTTATCAAAAATGCGATCGCGTTCGGTCTCAGCAATTTCAATGCCCGTATTGCTGACTTGCAATTGCAGCAAGCCGACATCGGTGAACTGGCAGGATACCCCAATTCGTTCTCCGGCGGGGGTGTATTTGCAGGCGTTATTGAGCAATTCTGAAAGCACCCGCTCCAGGTAGGACAGATCGGTGGTAATCGGCGGGAGTGCATTGGGAATCGAAAACTCAATGTGCTGGTGTTGTTCAGTGGCGCGGGCCAGGAACGATTCCCCAATGTGAGGAATCCACAGGGCCAGATCGATCGCCGTTAGCGCCAGCGGTTCTGATTTGGCATCCAGCCGAGTCAGGTCTAGCAAATCGTTGATTAGCCCAATTTCCCGTTTGCATTCATTGTTGAGAATCTGAAAATATTGAGTCGCTTTATTCTCCTCCATGTCTAACAGGCCCGTTTCCCGCAGGATCGTTTCTAGCATCTGGGTGGCGAGCTTGATGCTAGACATGGGGGTCCGCAGTTCGTGGGAAACAGTGCTGAGAAAGTCGTCTTTGAGTTGATTGAGGCGGGCCAGTTCTTCCACCTGGGCCTGGGCCGCCTGGTAAAGACGAGCCTGACGCAGGGCGATCGCACACTGATTGGCCACCTGTTGCACCAGGCGAATTTCTAACTCATCAAACCACTGCTGCTTGGGTTTGAACAACCAGATATCGCCCAATATACTTTGGTCATCCGTCAGCGGACAGGACAAAATCGCAAAGTGGCAATCGACTTGCCGAATGGCCGAGGAAGTGCCCTCCAGCATACAGTATTGGAAATATTGGCCCGCCAGTAACAGGTTGTACAGGTGGGGCCTCTGGCTCATGTCTGCACTCAACCCAATAGCAGGCGGCAGGGCGGGCAGGCGAATATGCTCATACCGGATCGTCGTAATTTGTTTGTCCAGATCGTAAAGCGCGCAATCACAGCAACTCACCTGGAGGCCATTGGCCAGTTCTTCCACTGCCGTTTGCAACATCTGGCCTTCGTCCAAACTGTCGCGCACCTTATCGGTAATGCGTTTTAGGAGGGATTCGTATTCCAGGGATTGTTGCAGTTCGCGGGTGCGCTGCGCGACCTGGCCTTCGAGATCCACATTGAGCAATTGCACCTGTTGGTAGAGTTCTGCCTGGTTGAGGGCGATCGCCACTTGTTCAGCCAACTGTTGCAAAAAATTGACTTCCCAGGTTTGCCACTGGCGCGATGCGACACAGTTATGGGCAATCAACAAGCCCCAGAGACACGGCTCCTGCCCCGCCTCTAATGAGTAATCCGCATTGGGTTCTTCCCAACGGTTCATCAAAATTGGCACGACTAAATTTGCTTTGACCTGGAGGCTATTGAGTAGATCAAAGTAACAGGGCAGCAAATTCAGGTCATTGATATTGGTAATTTGGCTGATATGACCGCGCTGATACGGGCGATAAAGCCGCTTTTCTGAAAAACAGGGGTCGTAAATCACCTGTCCTAGAATTGACAACGCATTGGAACTGACGGATTCGGCCACGACCATGCCGCTCCAGTTGGCATCAAACCGATAAACGAGGACCCGATCCGTATGCAGAAATTGCCGCACCTCCGCGACGGTGGTATCCAGAATGGTTTCCAGGTTGAGGGATTGGCGAATGCGTTGCAAAATGGCAACCCGCAATCGATCTTCCTCGGCCTGTCGGCGGAGGGTTTGTTCGACCTGTTGCCAATATTGATTTTCAATTTGGGCCTGCTGAAACAGTTCATATTCGTGAATGGCGATCGCAAACTGGGTCGCTAAGGCTTGCGCCAGTTTTACCTCATCATCCGTCCAGGTCACGGGTTGGCCGCGTTTTTGCTCTTTCCAGGCAGCGAATGAGTTGCGGGGTTGCACCTGGCGCTGGTCCGAATCCCACTGCCCCGCCCAAACGGTTTCCTGATCCACCTCGTCTCGAAAAATGCTGAGATAGCCCCAAAAATCCTGACGGTACTGGAGCGGAATCACCAGCAAACCACGAATAGCCGTACTGCGAAAGGCAGATGCCAGCACTCGCAGCCGTGGTTCTGCGTAGAGATTGGCCAATGGATAGGCGGTGGGGTGGGTAGCGTCTTGCGTCGAGGGGCGGAAGTATTCTTGCCAGAGAATGTGCTGCTCGATCGCCGCATCGGATAGGGCCAGCGGCAGGGGTTGCGTGCCGAATTGATGCAAAATGGTGGATTGCTTGGCCATCGCTCGGCAATAGAGCCGCCCCCCAGAGCCATTTAAGGTTTGGATGGTAATTTCCAGGGCGCTTTGCAAATCAATCGCCGGCAGGTGATGCAGATAAGCCGTGATCTGGTTGATCGTGGCTTCGCGGTGCGCCTGATACCGAGCTTCTGCCAGTAGGGTCGCCTGGGCGATCGCGATCGAAATCTGATCCGCCACAAGCTGCGAAATTTGCAGTTCGTTGGCCGCAAACTCATGGGCAGTGCTGTGATGAGCCACCAGCAAGCCCCACAATGACTCCTGAGGCAAAATAGGAATCACCAATGACGATTGCACCCCCATAGCTTTGAGGTATTCTGCATGGCAAGATGCCACCGGGCGGTAGCGGCAATCTCCTTTCAACGGGCCTGTTTTAGTAGCGTTGTTGGTATTAGTCGCGTTACGAATAACGCGACTAATACCGTTATTCGTAGCGTTGTCTATCAAGGTATCGGCAGTGTCGGCATCGCAAGATGTGTCGGCACCGCAAAATATGTCGGCATCGCAAACTGTGTCGGCACCGCAAACTGTGTCGGCAGTGTTGGCATCGAGCGGGTTTGCCCCCATCTGGTCTGGTTGGTCAAACCAAATTCGCTGTTTCGTCACATCCACAATCACTCGTTGCCGCACCGCCACAAATGCTTGACGGGCTTCTTCTGGAATATCATCCATTGGAAAATGGAGACCCAGTAGAGAGGGCAACTGGTGATTTTGAATCGACTCGGCAATCACCTGACCATGCCCATCCGGATGGAACCGATAAATTTTGACTCGATCCACCCCCAGAAAAGACCGCACTTCGACGACCGCAGCATCTAAAATTTCCTGTAACTCCAGCGATCGCCGAATCCGATTGGTAATCCGGTGCAATAAATTTTCCTGCTCAAACTGGTAAGACGCGGAGGAGGCCGGGGTCATTGGGATTGCAGAGATTTGAAATGAATCAGATTTAAATTATTTACAGTTTTAAACTGTCTACAGTGAGACAACCATCCCCCAACATTATCAGCCACTGGAACGGGGTAATGGGAAAAGTAAACCATTTCTCAATGCTAATTTATTGTCAAAAAACTTTATTATCAAAAACCAATGATGCGATCGCTCCCCCCCTCCTCGCCGCCACCCAGTCGCACGCCACCCAGTCGCACGCCACTCAGTCGCATTCCCATGCAATGGGTATTATTGTCAGCGTTCATGTTGCCCCTGGTGGGGGCAGTCGTATCAGTTGGTTACATTTCGTATAAAAACGGGCAGACGACAGTTCAAAACTTTACCCGTGAATTAGTCAGCCGGACCAGCGATCGCCTGGAGCAACAACTTAAGCATTATCTCGACAATGCCCGCGTGATTAACCAAATGAACGCAGAGGCTATCCAGCTAGGGCAGTTAGATTTGAACAACCCTGACCAGCTAACGCGCCACTTCTGGCATCAGCGATCGCTGTTTGATCGGGTGTGCGGAGCCGCGATCTATGCGGGCACTCCGGCTGGCGAGTTTGTCGGGTTGGGCTTGCAGAAAGGGCGAGAGTGGCGCATTGGGCGGGCGGGCCAAAGCACCAATGGCCGCTATTTCAATTACGCCGTTAGCAATGGGCGGTTGGGGCCACTCCAAAGCCAACAAGAAGCGTTTGATCCCCGTCGTCGTCCGTGGTATCAGGCGGCTCAACAGGCAAAACGACCCGTTTGGAGTCCTGTGTATCCAGACTTTCAGCAACAAACGGCCAAAATTGCCCTGACTCAACCGATCTACAATCAAGCCGGACAATTGATCGGCGTTTTAGGGGTGGATTGTTTGTTGTCTACCCTCAGCAAATATTTGCATACTCATAAAGTGGGTCCGTCTGGTGGCGCGTTTATTTTGGAGCGGTCCGGGCATTTGATTGCCGATTCCTCCCAAAAAATTCCCTTCAATCAACACAAGAGCCAGATTGCGGCGATCGATAGCCCGAATGAATTAGTCCGGAGTACGGCCCTGGTGTTGCAACACCAATTTGGTCGCCAGATTGCCCTCGATCGCCCCCAGCAATTTACGTTTGATGCCAACGATAAACATTACTGGGTCCAGGTTACACCCTTCCAAAGTACCTATGGCCTGGATTGGCTGATTGTGGTGGTCACGCCCCTGTCAGATTTTATGGAGCAGGTGCATACCAATGCACGCACCACCTGCCTTGTGAGTTTGGCGGCCTTAGCCGGAGCGATCGCCCTCAGTACGTTCCTGACTCGTCGCATCACCAAGCCTTTGCGGCGGCTCAGCCTCGCCACGCAAGGCATTGCCAATGGTGAACTGGATCAGCAAATTCCCCCTTCTCGCGTCAGTGAACTGAGTGTGCTATCGGAGGCATTCAACCGGATGGTAGCTCAACTCCGAGACTCCTTCACCAGCTTAGAAGCCACCACTGAGGAACTGGAGCAACGAGTAGAAGAACGAACCGCCACCCTCCAGGCCAGCAAACAGCAATTAAATCGTCAAACGACGGCCTTAATTAATCTCACGCGCAGTAAATCTTTAAGTCAGGGCAATTGGCAACTAGCCGTGGAAGAAATCACCTATGTTGCAGCGCAGACCATCGACGTGGAACGGGCCAGTGTATGGCTCTACAATCCCACCAAAACCAAAATTGTCTGTGCTGATTTATTTGATCTGGGTACAATGTTTCACTCCAATGGTCAGGAGTTGTGGGCCAGGGAGTATCCGGCTTACTTTCACGCCTTAGAGTTGGAGCAAATTATCGCCGCTGACGATGCCTGTACCGATCCTCGCACCAGTGAATTTGTCAGTTCCTATTTGCAACCCCTCGGCATCATGGCCATGCTGGATGCTCCCATTCGCCTGGGGGGAGAAACGATCGGAGTCCTTTGCATTGAGCGGGTTGGCAAACCCTATGAGTGGACATTAGAAGAGCAGGGCTTTGCGCGATCGCTGGCCGATCTAGTGGCGCTAGCCTTTGAAGTGCAGCAACGACAACAAGCCGAAATCGCCTTAAAAGTCAGTGAGGCCCAATATCGAGACTTAGTTCAAACTTCCAATAGCATCATTCTCCGATGGGATACGCATGGCTATATTCGCTTCTTAAATGATCATGGCAAATGCTTCTTTGGCTATGAAGGAGAATCAATTTTAGGTCGTCATGTCGTGGGTACGATTGTGCCTGAAACCGAAAGCTCTGGTCGTGATTTGCAACAATTAATTCAGGATATTTGTCATCATCCCGAACAATATCTCACCAATGAAAATGAAAATATGCGGTGCAATGGCGATCGCGTCTGGTTATCCTGGGGCAACAAACCAATTCTGGATGAAAATGGTCACTTAATTGAGATTCTTTCGGTCGCAATCGATATTACACGCCGCAAAAAAGCAGAAGAAGCTTTGAAGGAAAGTGAAATCAAGTTTCGGAGTATCGTAGAAAATGCGAATGACGTAATTTACATGCTCTCACCTGAAGGCACATTTTCCTACGTCTCGCGCAACTGGAAAGACTTGCTGGGACATGATCCCGATTTGGTGCTGCATCAGCACTTTGCGCCCTTTTTGCATCCCGATGATCTCCCTCGCTGCCGAGATTATTTTCACCAGTTGCTCACCGAGCAGAATACCATTACTGGACTGGAATATCGAGTTCAGCATCTGGATGGTCATTGGTGCTGGCATACATCCAATGTGGCGGCAGTGCGAGATGAAGCGGGCACAGTTTTGTATTGCGTTGGCATTGGCCGAGATGTTAGCGATCGCAAAGCCGCAGAAGCCGAACTCCAAATGGCCAAAGAAGCCGCTGAGGTTGCCAATCGGGCCAAAAGTGAATTTCTCGCCAACATGAGTCACGAACTTCGCACGCCGCTTAATGGCATTCTGGGCTACACCCAAATCCTTAAACGCAACTCCTCCCTGTCGGATACCAGCCAGCATGAACTGGATACCATTCATCAATGTGGGGAACATTTGCTCATGCTGATCAATGATGTTCTGGATTTATCCAAGATTGAAGCGCGACGGTTGGAATTGCGGTGTAGCGATTTTCAGTTGCCGACTTTTCTAGAAGCGATCGCCGATCTGTTCCGGCTCCGCGCTCAACAAAAAGGGATCTCCTTCCTCTATGAACCCCTCACGCCGCTGCCCGTTGCGATTCATGCAGATGAACAACGCTTGCGCCAGGTCTTGATTAATCTCCTCAGTAATGCGATCAAATTTACAGATCAGGGCGGTGTTGCCTTCAAAGTGGGGCAGGTGGAGCGCACCGGGGCACCAGACGAGAGCGGTAGGACGCAAGGGGACCGTTCCGCTGCTTTGCTCCGCTTCCAGGTTGAAGACACGGGCATTGGGATTGCGCCGGAACATTTGGATGAAATCTTTTTACCGTTTCAGCAGGTGGGCGATCGCCAGCGGATGACGGAGGGTACAGGGTTGGGACTGGCGATCAGTCGCCGCCTGGTGAACTTGATGGGAGGCGAATTGCAGGTACACAGTGCGCCGGATCAGGGCAGTATTTTCTGGTTTGAACTGGACCTGACTCAGGCAGCGCATTGGCCAGACCGTAATGTGGTTAAAAGTCCGGAGATTACAGGTTACAAAGGCGATCGCCGCCGCATATTAGTCGTGGATGAACGGGCCGAAAACCGAGCCGTCTTGGTGCGATTATTACAACCATTGGGATTTGAGATGGCAGAAGCCAGCAATGGACAGGCGGCGATCGACAAAGCGTATGAGTTTCATCCCGATGTGATTTTCATGGATCTGGTGATGCCTGTGATGGATGGGTTTGAAGCGACACGACAATTGCGGCGATCGCCCCAGTTTGCCCAGACCATCGTGATTGCGGCTTCTGCCAGTGCCTTTGAGCATGATCAGCAAACCAGCTTGAATGTGGGCTGTAATGCGTTCCTGTCTAAGCCGATTCGCTACAGTCAATTGTTAACTGTTTTACAAACTCATCTAGATTTAGCATGGGAATACAAGCTCCCACCCAATGCAATTCTCCAAGAAATGCACTCTAGCACAACCATTGACTCATCTGCGACTCAATCTTTATCTGATTCGTCTCCTGATTCGCCCGTATTACCCGTCGAGCTATTACATGAATTGCAACATCTGGCCAAGCTGGGAGCGATCGTCGAAATCCAGACCCGCATTGCGGCACTGGAGCGATCGCATCCCCATCTCAGGCCAATTCTCACCTCTTTGAGTCAACTCGCCAGCACGTTCCAGGTTCGCCAACTGCAAGACTACCTGGAACAGCTTCAGTCGGATGGGCCTTAGCGTGACGATTTTGCTCGGCGGCGTGCAGTAGCCCACCCACTCAGGGCCAGTAAGGCTCCAGCGATCGTGCCTGGTTCAGGGACTGCTGCTGCTGGCACCGCCGCCACCCCAATCGGTCGAATTAATTGCGTATCCGTCAGCAACGTTCCCGTGAAAGCGGTACTGCTGCCTTCCGCATTGGGGAACGTCAGCACAGAGCCGAGATTGTTGTTGGTGAAGTCAAACCCCACTGCAAACAGGTTGCTGGTGTCGGCCCCAAAGGTTAGCCCACCAATGAAATTTCTAATGGGCGTGGTGCCTGTGTAGTTGGTAGACAGCACGTTCAGCAAGTTTCCGGCCAGATCATATTGACGAATGCCACCCGCAAAGTCACTCACATAGAGACTGCTAAAATCTGGTGCCAACGTTAACCCCAGAAGGCTGATGAATCCTAGATTTTCAGGCAACAGAGCGGGCTGATCAATAAAGACAGTGGGCGTAGTGGCGGGAACTTGCCCCAAGACTTGTTCCGGGCTGTAACGCAACACCTGACTGGCAAAGGGAAAATCTAGATCGCCGTTGAGCTTGTTGGCACTGCCCTGCGTCGTGACGTACAAACTGCCATCCGGCCCAAACAACAGACCATTGGGACCGTTTAAGCCATTCAAGCTGCCCAACCCGCCGTTGTTGTCTGAGGCAAAGATGTCGATAAATGCGCCAGTGCTGCCATTAAACCGCAAGATTTGATTGGTGCGAAAACTGCTGACATACAGGTTGCCATCGGGACCAAACGCATTGCCATAGGGCCGCAGCAAGCCATTCCCGGCGGCGGCGACCCCCAAGAATTCACCCAATAAGCTATACCGTAAGATGGCTGAATCGGTGGGGTATAGCGGATCAAATAGGTTGAGGCCACTACTGCCCCCCACACTGACGTAAACATTGCCGTCCGGGCCAATCGTGATTGCATCGGGATCTCGCAGGCCATTGGCATTGGGCGTAGTAAAGTCTCGCACAATCGTATTGCTAATCTCATCAAAGATCACGATGCTATTGCCGCGCGTATTACCAATCAATAATGCGGCATCCGCCTCAGCCGCACTCAGGCCAGCTCCCGTGATAACACTGAGGGTCGCGATCGCTTTTAACAAACTTTTCATACAAACTTTTGAAAAGACTACAACTAACTCATCTTGAGGAATTAGCTTTTATAAAAAAGTAATTTTAGATACAGAAATTGGTTCACCTCCGTAAAGTTGCGGTGAATTCTTGTGAGCAGACAACAGAAATAATCGCAAAAATACGGAAATACCGAATGGGCCACTGTCAATTTGCGTCCGCTCTGGCTAGAATTCTGCCGAACTGGAGGCAAATTCAACTCAGTGCCGCTAGAAAATCGCTGTCGTTTGACCCATCCAAAAAAAGCTTTACATTTTTGGCGCAACTATTCACAGCGGCTTTACCTGAAGCGCTGAAGGGAAGGGCTAGGTTAGATGCAGATAGGTTGTGTAGATGCTCAACCGATGTGAGGAACACCTAAGACCGTAACAAGGGGGCTTGTTATGGTCTTTTTCATGACTAGCGCCTGCCTGCCTACAGGAACGACATGCTGGTGGGGGCGATCGGTTCAATGTTGGGGTCATAGCCACCGATTTGATTGGTGCGAAGGACCCAGATAGCGGCTCCCCGCTTCAGGAAGATGCGGGCAATTTTATCACTGGCGAGGCGCGGAAACATCGTCCGCCAACTGCCCAATCCGGTGATCAGGTTCCGAATTGGGTGATCTTCCAAGGTGCTGCCCAGATTCAGCTCGTTCTTCTCCCAGTCGGGCCGGGAACCACCCAGGGGTTGTAATTCCTGTTTTAATTCCTTTTGCAACTCGATGAGTGCCTGAAACTGTTGGGCTTTTTCGGGATGATGTTGCGCCCAGGTCCGGAGCCAATCTTGATTTTTGCTGACCGCCGTTTCGGTTTGGCTGAGGCAGGAGAATAGGGCCTGGTTGGAGTCCTGGGAGCAATTGTTGGCCGGTCCGACAAAGGTGCCGCCGGTACCATCGCCAATGCGATACCGCGCTGTCATCACCTGGAGGCTAACCAACATGGCATCCAGGGGCGATTGCAACTGCCCAGCAAAATCATAGTAGCCCGTGAAAACATTCAGTTTGATCAATAAGTCGCAAGTGGGACGCGACCCGGCCCAGCCAAACTGGCGATCGCCCAGATACCGCGACCAGTGCAGTGTCCCCGCCACCAGACCATCGGTATTGTGGGTGTAAACCTGGTGATAGCGTAGATCAAATCGTAACTCCTCTGTCAGAGGATCGCGGACCACCTGCGCCACCCCATAGGCAAAGTGGCCAAAGAAGATGGGCGTTCCGGCGGCGGGTTCCTTCTGGTTGCCCCCGATCCCTCCATACGTATGCACCACCAGCGCCCGATCGCCTTCCTGCCAGTCATCCACCAGGGCTTGATTGTTGCGTGTTTCTCCATCTCCCACACACAACACCGAGGAAGTCGTGCCTTTTTGCGCGATCGCATTTGCCCAGGCTTCCTTCAAGATGTAACGACGAGCGGCCTCGCGACCCGTAATCACGCGATCGGGTTGGACTCGCAACAAGGCACGAGGCGCAAGAGACTGCACCACAAACTGCCCGGCAGCATTCTTCGCGCCATAGATGTACCACCCCTGTTCATTGAGCGGCACCTTTTCCAGGTCGCGGCTTGTAGAGGGGTAACTACCATAGGCTTCTGCCAGGATCACCTGCGGCAGTAACACGACTTCCGTGGCTCCATCAAACTGGCGCGAGTTAGGGTTGAAATGCACCACCTGAAATTGTTCAGTCCCCGCGATCGATTGCACAAACCGCACCACACCGTAATACCGTCCGGTAATTTGCACGGGGGTACTCCGAATGTAGAGCGAATGCGTTGGTTCGGCTTCCACCTGCACTGGCTCATTCAGCATCACCATCATGTCATCTTCAGGCCGAGCACCCGCCAGCGACTCCAGTGGGTTGACCTGTTTCCAGTGATTCAACCGGGTGGGGTGAACTAACCCGCCGTACTTCACCCCGTATTCCGCATCAGCACTGAAATGCACATCCTTCGTCGTCGCCTGCACCAATTTTTGCACCAGGGGGTCCTGCATCCAGCGCAAATTCACAATCTTACCCACCAGATGAGCATGATTCGCAGGCGCATGGTGGATCTCCAACAAACAACCCTGTACCTGATGGCGCTGCTCCGGTTGCGGTAAAATCAATCGTCCCATCCACTGGCCAATGGGATGATAAAGACGGCGATCGACCGTTTGGTCTAAGGGATAGTACCCTGGATGCACAAAAGCAGCCTGTTGATACAGTGCGTAATTGCTCAGTTGGCGGGGCATCATCTCTTCATACTGAAAAGCGCTGCCCTCAAGAATTTTCAAAATAATTTCGATCGTGTGTTGCAAATGGGTGCGCCCATCCGGCAGGGTGGCTTTAGGGTCCATGTATCCACCCGGAACCTGATGCCCGACGGGGCCAGCCGAAATAATAGAAATATTGCCCCGACGCTTGGCCCGATTCCAATACGACAGCGGAAAGAGTTTCCAGCGGCCAGGAAAGATAATTGGACCAACCCGTTCGACAAAATCTTGCTCACCAATCACATGATAGAGCTGTTCCAATTTCAAAAAGTCATTGTTGGCACTCATCACGCCACCCAATGAGATCACATCAATGGGTGCGCCCATCGCCTTCTTGAGGTAAGGGGCCGCCGCGACCGACATTTCCCCACCGCCGCTATACCCAATCAGCGTGATGGGAGTGCCACTACCAGGGTGATACCCCCGCTTGACTAACCCATCAAATAAGACCTGAGCGATGCCCTGGTTGTAAATGGGACCGTAACGCTTATCTGCGGAGACGGCCACGATGAAAACGTTCCGGAGGTTGAGCATCAATCCTAAAACGGCGGCGGGATTCGTCCAGCGCATTTTGTCTGCTGTGCGCCAGACAAAGGCCAGGGGCCGATCTTGATCCAGGGGTTGATTCAAGACGGAGTACATCATCAATCCGCTCACCAACTGCACATCAGAGGGTAATGCGGGTTGCAGAGCGGCTAGAAAATCTTCTACATCCGGCGTATATTCTTCGCCGGATTGACCAATCCCATCTAGATACACCACATACCGGGAGATGGGTTGGCCGGCAGCGGTTGTGGAGGGAGCAGCAGCATCGGCGGGGGCGATCGCTTGGGCCGATGAAGTATCGAGATCATCCCCAAACCAGCCCGCCCACCAGCCCAGCGTTTCCAGCGGTGCGAGAATCCCAGCAAAGACGATCGCGACGACAGCAATCCAAAACAGATCAAACAACCAGCGAAATACACGGGGTAAACTATCATGCCAGCCAAACAGGGTGTCTCGAATCGGGCGGAGCAGAATGGCGATCAGCACAAACACAATCACCATCCCCAACAAAGACAGCCCCAAGAGTAGCGGTTTGGGAATCCCCCTGGTTTTCTGCTCCAGGTGCCGGAGCGGATCAGCACTATTGCCCCCCTGCACCACATTCACCGCGCCAGAATGAACCGAAGATACGACAGCCTGAGACACGGCCTGAGCGGCGTTAGCATCTCCCCGTCCAGACGCATACACGAACTCGCGCACATTTGGCGAAACCGTTGGAGGTTGGGAGGGGTGGGCGATAAAACCAATGGGGTCGGCAGGTCGAGTACGTGAGGCCACCAATTCTCGCAATTCGGAGCGACTATCGATCAGATCGACTCCAGCCACTTTATCCGCTAGCATCTGGCCGAATTGGGCGATCGGTTGACCAACAGTATTTTCGAGTAACTGTTTGACCACCCAACCAAAGGCAACATACCCTAATGAAACGGTTAACCCGGTACCGGCAACAGCGGTAAAGGCCACCACCATGGCCAGCAAGTTCCAGATGGAAAATAAGTTTTGTAGGGGATAACCAACATGGGGCAGGGCACCCAGAAAACTAAATAAAAGTGGGGCATAGGCTAAACCTAAGACTTTAAACAAGGTCGATAGTGGAACGTTTACAGACCCGGGAAGTAAGGTAAGCAACCAGGTACTCAAGACCAGAAAAATATAACCAAACGTAAATAAAATGGCATTAATTAATAGACTAAAAACAAATCGAGTTGGTTTAACCCGGTTAATGAACAGGACAATCGATTGACCAATGGAGAGGGATAATCCGGCAAGCAGGACGACTAGCAGGGCCAGCCATATGCCACCGGGGAGCAAATCAATTAAGCGAAAGGCATTTTGGCTTAGGCCAAATGCGCCACCAACGAGTTCTCCACCACGACTGAATGCCGTCTCATTCATGAATTACATCCCCCACCCGCAATTTTTACGATGCAAGCCATCATTTTAGGTTCAACCTGGGTGTTACTAAACTGATGTATTACACATCTTATCGACGCAATCTATATATCCTACAAATCTAAGAAATTTGTAAGAAGCGCGATCGCTCCTCCCAGTCTATCGTTGCGGTGGGCGGGGCGATCGCTCCATTAGTCCGTCAACAAAACTACAAAACCTTCCTGCGTAAAGTGTTTGTCATGCGTCAGCACTTCGTTAATGCCCAATTGCCGCATCGTTTGCATCGAGATGCAGTCGGTTAGGCTGTAGCCTTTATCAATCCGCTCACTATAGAGCTTCAGTCCAGCTAAAAATGATTCGCGAGATTGCGGGATAACTTGAATGCTTTCGTTCCGTAATATGCTTTGCACTCGCCAATATGAACCCTGCCGCGAGTAGCTGCCAGCCTCAGCAAAATAATTTAAAAATTCGGTCAATACTTCGTCAGTTGTAACCAGAGTTGCATCACTCTGGGCAACGTAAAGTGTTCTAGCTTTTTGGTGCCATTCATCTTGTTTGTTGGCAAGTGCAACCCAGCAAAAGGTATCGACAAAAATGCGCTTCATTTGTCCTGCTTGGGAGTGCCATAAAGATAATGGTCATGGTGTTGAGCGCCATCAACAGGTAGTCGAGCCAGTTCATTGGGTGGAATGTTGGCTGCAAATTCATCAAACTCAGCTAGAAGGTTGAGGAGTGGGTTAGTGGTTGGAGGGTTGACATCAACTTCCTGTTGTTGCGCTTTAGCAGACCGCAGAAACGCTAAAGTGGCTGCAATCAATTCCTCTGAAGTTTGCTCTAGTTCTTGGAGTAACTGTTCTTTAGCGGTCATGGTTGGCTTCTCCTGAGTTCCCTCTATTCTACGATCGCCCTCGGCGAGAAACTTCCCTACTCATGAAGTGATCGCTCCTCCCAGTCTACTGTTGCGGCGGGGGCGGGGCGATTGCTCACTCCGTCAGCAAAATCACAAAACCTTCCTGGGTAAAATGCTTGTCATGGGTTAGAACTTCAGCAATACCCAATTGCCGCATGGTTTGCATGGAGATGCAGTCGGTCAGGCTATAGCCTTTGTCGAGGCGACTTCGATACAGCGAAAAGCCCGCCAGAAAGGAGTCATGGGTTTGAGGAATAACAACTGTTTGGGCGCTTTCCAGAATGTTGTCCACAAAATTCACAATTCGCTGTCGCTGGTAACTGCCACTCTCGGCATAAAACGTTAATGCTTCGATCAAAACCTCTTCTGTGGTGAAGATTTGAACTTTGCCTAAAGCGTTGCTCACCATAAAAACTTTGCTATACCAGCTATCGCCTGGATTGACGAGAGCAACCCAGTAGAAGGTATCTGCAAACACCTGTCTCATGTCGGACGTTTGGGAGTGCCGTAGATGTAGTGATCATGCTGTTCTGCACCATCTGTAGGCAGTTGGGCAATTTCCTCCGGGGTCATATCGCGAGTAATCTCTTCTGCAATTTCCCAAAGGGTTTTGCCATTATCGTTTGCTGAGTTAGAAGTCGGTGGGATGGGAGCGGTTTGGGCCGTGTACGCTTGCTCCTTACGGGTCAACACAAACTGCAGAACTTGTTGCATAAATTCTTCGGGAACACCCTCTAGCTCGGCGATGAGTTGTTCTTTGGTCGTCATGATTGGCCTCTCCTGAATTACTCTCATTGTACGATCGCCCGTTGCCAGAGAACCCCACGCATGAGCGCTCGCTCACTCCGTCAACAAAATCACGAAACCTTCCTGGGTAAAGTGCTTGTCATGGGTCAACACTTCGCTAATCCCCAGTTGCCGCATGGTTTGCATGGAGATGCAATCCGTCAGGCTATAGCCTTTGTCGAGCCGGGATTGAAACAGCTCAACACCTGATTGAAAGGATGCGTGGGTTTGCGATATGACCTCCATTGAGGGAGTGGTCAAAATGCCTTGGAGGGTATTCAGTACCCGCTAGCGTTTCTCGATGCCTTTGCTGGAGTAAAAGTTGACGGTTTCGATTAAGACTTCTTCTGTCGTGACGAGCGTGCATGGGTACAAGCTCAAGCCAACTTGTCTTGCTTGCAGATGCCAATCATCGCCAGGATTGATCAGCGCAATCCAATAAAAGGCATCGGCAAATACTCTTCTCATACTGATTTTTTAGGTGCGCCATACAGGTAATGGTCGTGATTCTCAGCACCATCATGCGGGAGTGAGGCTAATTCTTCGGGGGAGAGCGGCATTGAGTCGAGCAAATCGAGCAGCGATCGCATCCCGTTGGGGGGGGCTTCACTTTGACTAGAACCGAGTTCAGACTGCGTGATGCGAATTTGGGAGGACTGCTCTTTCGTAGTCAAAATGAAATCGAGGACTGCTTCCAGCAGATCGTCAGGGGCGGATTCTAGCTCCTGCATTAATCGCTCTTTGGTGGTCATAGTTGGCTTCTCCTGAGTTCCCTCTATTCTATGATCGCCCGCTGCCAGAGAACCCCACGCATGAGCGCGATCGCTCCTCTCAGTCTATCGTTGCGGCGGGGGAGGAGCGATCGTGATTAGCGAACCCCATCACGTTTGTTCGTAAGCTTGTAAAAATTCTTCGCGTGAAATGCCGGATTGTGTACAAATCGTTCGCAGAGTAGAGCTTTTGATTTGGGCATGGTTGGGCAGAGTCAGCGGTGTTCGGGTGCCGTCTTCATTTTCCCGCATCATTGAGATATGTTCTTTTTCCCGCACAATCTCAAAGCCAAGTCGTTCAAGCGCTTTGATCACTCTTGATTTAGGAGCGTCAACTGGAAATTTAGGCATTAAATTTTGGCTTCTGCAACAAAGGCTTCCAACACAGGAGACTCAGGTTGTAATACAGAGTCCCCAAAGGTCTCGATGTGGAACCGAATGGCAGATTTGACATCGGCTAATGCCTCTTCGTAAGTGTCGCCTTCACCCACAACCACACCGTCAATGCCTAGTGGATATGCCACATACCCATCTGCATGTTTTTCAACCACAATTTTGATCGTATCCATTATTTCTCCTCGTTATTTGTTGAGTGTTTTTTCCGCTTTTCAATTTCAGCGATCGGTAGTAACAACGTATCTTCTATCTCCTGCCGTACTTCTTGACTGATACTTGCGATGTTGAGGCAATCGACCAAAAGTGTATTGGCATCGTGATACTGCTGTAATTTATTCTTCTGCTCATCGCTAAACTGCCAGTCATGCCCAATGTTGCGATACTTAATCATCATAGTTTGGAGCTGGGCAATTTGATCTTTGCTAGGCTCCTGAAAAACTAGCTGACAATGTAAATTAATAAGCTTAAGTTTAAATTCGGGGTCGCTTTGTTCCGCCATCATAATAGCGCGGTAGAGGTTGATGTCGTGGTGAAAGTCATGTGCGTATGCAAGGTTAAAGGCGAGAGTGCGGTCGAGTTCGAGTTCGAGGGTGAAGGTAAAGAAGTCGAGATCGGGAAGAAGATCGAGAGCAAGGTAGGGGAGGTGGCGGGGGGCATGGGAGAGGGAGAAATAGTAGGCGCGGATTGCCGCAGGTTTGAAAGATGACGTAATCGATATCGCTTTTTCATTCACCCATTTTAGAAACACTTGAAGAGCCTCATCACCCGCTACAAAATTATCAACTTCAGGCTTCATTAGGCATAGTAATTCATCAGCCGATTTAGCCATCTCAGCATTCAGCAGAAACACTTCGCGCCAACGAGAATTACAGGTGTTTGTAGCAAGTTTTTCCCAATCATTATTTGATGATTGCACAAACCACTGTGCAAAAAAGTATTCCTGGAAAGTAAGATGGGAAAACTCCCACTTTCTTCGAGCAGAGCGGAAGACTAAGCCATGATCAGCGGCGATACCTTCTAAAATTTCAAGACTCTCTTGATGAGAGCAGTTTTGATACTTTGAGATGATTGCTAATGCTTTGGATTGATCAAATGCGAAATTATCTTCTGCTTGATCAAAGGTTTGTCGCGCCAGTTCAGTGAGTATTTCGAGTTTGTCGTTGGGCGTGAGGCGATTGTAGCTTTCACCGCTAACTCTTGTCTTAATTTCGCGACGTTCATCCCAATCCTCCAATAAAATTTCCAAACCGCGTTGGTATAAAGACGATCGCTTTTCTGGTAATTTGCCATCGCTGACATACACTAAGCAAATTAGGCTTAGCAGAATGGGCGTTTTGGCTAACTCTTGCAATCGCTGATTCTGCTGAACTTGGTTAATGAGTGTCGCGCTGGTACATTCAGGGTGTCGATTCAAGTGAACTGCTAAGAAACTTTGTGGATCTTGCTCACTGATGGCAAACCATTTTTCAATAAATTTATTTTGCTGTTGTGCATCAAAGTCTGCAATCTCAACCCGCTCAAACGTTGATGGCAGTTTGTAGTCGTTAACATCTGTTCGACAAGTAATGACCACTCGGTTCAGATAAGGAAAACGTGTAAAATTGCTGATTTCCTGACAAATTTGTTGTCTAAATTGGGTAGATACCTCATCTAAACCATCCAGAATAAGAAACACTTTGCCACTTTCTACAATTTGTTGAGTGATGTCTGCTTCTGTGCCCAATGCTCTTCCTAGCTCATCTAGCAATTGGAAGGATATAGAACTATCAACATCACGAATTCGCAACAGCACAGGTATTCTATCGGCTCTAGCCTCTGTCTTACAGGCGGTCGTGACTAAATAGGTGGAAAACGTACTCTTCCCAGCACCAGGTTTACCCAAAATTACAAGATGTGGGTGTCGTTCGACCATTTCTAATGCGGATTCTGGCGGTAATTTTTGACGACTTTCCCGCTGACTGCTTGGCTCTTGATGAACGAATACCGGGACAAACAGCGAATCTAGCGGAATGTTTTTCAGGGTGTAAAGCTGAATGCGGCTGAAGTTTGTCAAAAAGTTGCTGCAATAGCGCGATCGCACCTGCTTAACCAGCCTGCTAATCTCAGGGTCTTCATCGTTACTGACTCCTTCCAAACTGATGTCGTGTTCTGCTGTTCGTTCGACAACTTCTTCCCATGCCAAATTTAAGACCGTACAAAAGGCTTGAAAGACTTGGGTGCTGATCCCTTTTTTGCGGCTGTTGTATAGAAAGGCTTTCCAGGTGCCGTCTGACACCCCATCCGCATAAATACCATTTCCCCATTCTCGATTGGAATCTAATACTTTGCTTGTTTCCAACAACCATCGAGGATCTTCAACCGTCCAGCCTTTCTCATTTCGGGCTTGCTTAATTCTGGCTAAACCTTGAATTGATGCTTTCAACTCTGCCATGCAATTAATGGGGTTTTTGTCAAGATCGAGAATTGATCGATCATAACCCGATCATGCGTAAACTTTGTGAGAGCGGCATTCTGGAATCATGGAATTTAATGAAAGGGCAATAATTTATGCCAACAGTTCACCGAGAGGAGGGGTTTCGAGTGGTGGTTTACCCCAACGATCACCTGCCGTGTCACGTTCATGTTTTCAAAGCGGATGGAGAAGTTATCATCCAATTAGGGAGCGAAACAGAGCCACCGATGATCGATCAAATCTATGGCGACATCAGCAATAAAGATGCGGCCAAGGCTCTACAACTTGTTCAAGTCAATCAAGTGAAATTGCTGGAAAGCTGGAAAAAGATTCATGGATAAGCGCGATCGCACAGACGAAAACTTGCAGACACAGATCGCCAAAGCGCGAGAAAAGGCGGCTATCCTCAGTGCGGTGGAACCCAGAGCAGAAGCGGCTTATTACGATCGCGAGACAGGTAGAGTGGTGATTCATCTGCGACACGGGGCAATCTTTAGTTTTCCGGCACGATTGGGGCAAGGCTTAACGGGTGCCACTCCAGACGACTTAGCAGACGTGGTCGTAACGCCTTCTGGCACTGGCTTACATTGGGCAGCCCTCGATGCAGACTTAAGTATTCCGGCATTACTCAATGGCATTTATGGTGACGCAACCTGGATGGCTCAAGTCATGAGTTTGAATTAAACCGAGGGATTGCGATCGCACCTCCACATGAGCAAACGTCTTTGATCATGGAGCATAACAAAGGGGCGCGATCTGGGATTGGCCGCAGCGCGATCGCTCGTTGCGGTTTCGTTGGTTGGGGTGAAGAATGACAACGGTGGAAAATGATCCTGTTGCTGGTAAGGATCAGCCCCGTTACCGGTGAACTCCTCAAACATTCTTATATTTCTCTGATTCTTATATTTCTCTGATAATTTTGATCGCTCTAGCGATTTAATGCTTCACTAAGTTGCAACTGGCCGGGTCAAACTGGCTAGACCAAACTGGCTGTATTAGATTGTTTTGATCACGCATGGCTATGACCCCTTCCCCACCCACCCACCCCCTGCCAGGACTGAGCGATCGCGAAGCGGCTACCCGTCGTGCGGCAGGTCAAGGTAACAATGTGCCGATTCAGACCAGTCGCACCTATTGGGATATTTTGCGAGACAACCTGTTTACCTTTATTAACGGGGTGTATTTTTGCCTGAGTTTGGTGCTGATTGCGCTGGGGCGGGCCAGTGATGTAGTAGTTCTCGCCTTTGTGATTTTGTTGAATGTCGTGGTCAATGTCATTCAAGAAATTCGCGCCAAGCAGAAACTGGACAAAATCGCCTTGGTCACTCGTCCCCAGGCGACGGTGATCCGAGATGGGCAAGAACGCGCGATCGACCCGAATGACATTGTATTGGGGGATGTGCTGGTCGTCCGTCCGGGTGATCAAATTGTGGTAGATGGCAGCGTCGTCGGCAACGGCGAGATGAAAGTAGACGAATCACTGCTCACGGGCGAGTCGGATTTGATTCCGAAGCGGGCTGGCGATCCGGTTTACTCCGGTAGCTTTTGTGTCAGTGGGACTGTTTGCTACGAAGCGGAAAAGGTAGGAACCGATAGTTTAGCCAACAAGATGACGGCGGAAGCGCGTAAGTTTCGCAAATCCTTAACGCCATTGCAACATCAAATCAATCTCATCATTCGTCTATTGTTGGGCATTGCGATTTTGCTGGCAGCAACTACCGCATTGCAAATATTATTGCGAGTTAGCTCGATTACGCAGGGTGTACAAAATCTTGCAGTGATTATTGGCCTAGTGCCCAGTGGATTGTATTTGATGATCACGTTAGCCTACACTTTTGGAGCCTTACGCATTGCTCAACAAAGTGCTTTAGTGCAACAAGCGAATGCCGTAGAGTCGATTAGTAACGTGGATGTGATGTGTCTGGATAAAACGGGTACACTCACCGCGAACCGGATCAATTTGCAAATGGTGCAGCCCATCGGCCTGGAACGTTCTAAGCTGGAAGCCATTTTGGGGGATTACGCGGCCAGTATTGCCGCCAGTAACAAAACCAATGACGCGATCGCGGCGGCATTACCCGGTTCTCAGCGTCCGGTGGCGGTGGAAGTGCCCTTTGGGTCAGCCCATAAGTGGAGTGCGATCGCCTTTGGCGACAGCGACGGTGTGTATGTGTTGGGTGCGCCGGAAATCCTGGGCACAGCGATCGCCCTAACGGACGAGATGAAAGCCGATATCCGAGCCGCCGCCGACCAGGGGTTGCGAGTGTTGCTCTTTGCCTACAGTCCGACCGTCACCGACATGAAAGATGCCCTGGGTGATCCGGCCCTACCTCCCCATCTGCAACCGTTGGGCATTTTGCAATTTGGGGATGAGTTGCGCCATGATGCCCGCCAAACCCTGGAAGAATTTAAGCAAGCGGGCATCAAAATCAAGGTGATTTCAGGTGACAACCCCGTCACAGTTGCCTCCCTGGCCAAACAAGCCGGACTGAGTCAGGACATCATTGCGATTTCCGGTCAAGATCTAGCCCAAATGAGCGCAGCCGAATTTACCCAGGCTGCCGTAGACAGCACCATTTTTGGCCGCATCACCCCAGAGCAAAAAGCTCGACTGGTGCAAAGTTTGCAATCTCGTGGGCATTACGTTGCCATGATGGGAGATGGGGTCAATGATGTGCTGTCTCTCAAGCAGGCGAATGTGGGGATTGCAATGGAGAGTGGCAGCCAAGCAACACGCGGCGTAGCCGACATTATGCTGATCAAAGATTCCTTCAGTGCTTTGCCAAAAACCTTTCTGGAAGGACAACGCATCCGCAATGGCATTGAAGATATCAGCAAACTGTTTATGGTCAGGATTTTCTCCTTCATTCTGGTCATCATTGCCGTGGGCATGATTACCCTAGCGTTTCCCTTCAGTATCAAATCCAGCACCATTGTGACGCTGCTTACGGTTGGGATTCCGCCCTTTTTCGTCACGCTCTGGGCCAAACCGGGCAAGCGCGACACTTCCGTGGGCAATCCGTTTCTCCACTTTGTCATCCCGGCGACACTGTTGCTCTCCTTTGCCAGTGTGCTGGTGTATATCTACTTTTTTGCTGGCAATTTGCAACCTGTACTGCAATGGCTGGGTGGTCATTTGAGTTTTGAAGAATTGCCTGCCCTCGTCTCACCAAGAGATGTCACCCGGGCACGAGCGATCGCGGAAACGGGTCTGATCACGATGCAAGTTTTCGCCGGATTGCTGCTGATTCCTTTCCTCAAACCCCCCACGCCTGCCTGGGTGGGGGGCGAACCCCTCAGCCGCGATTGGCGGTTTGCCATCCTGGCTGGGTTGGTCTTGCTGGTGTTTGGGTTGATTTTGACGGTGCCTTTCCTCCGCAACTTTTTTGAACTGTTCCCGCTCTCCTTCCAGGACATTGCGATCGTGGGTTTGATGACATTGCTATGGGCCTTAGTTGTGCGGTTTATGTGGCGACACAGCGCCCTCGATCGCTTCCTGGGTGTGAAGATCAGTCCGTTTTAAGGATTGTGGATTTAATTACCTGTGGGGCGGGTGTCTCGCCCGCCCGGACGGGCAAGATGCCCATCCTACGAAAATTACAGGTTATTTAATTCACATTCCTAATCCTTTTTGATGGCTCATTTGAGTCCAGCGATCATTGAGGCCAGCGATCGCCCCTTGACATGGCCCCGGAGCGATCGTCCTGTTGCGCTTTAAGCGTCGATGTATAGCTGCTGCATCAATTGTTCATCCCAGTAGGCCGCTTCAATTTTGTGACCATCCAGATCGCGGACAAAGCAACCATAGTACGGTTCACCATAATCCGGTCGGTTGCCCGGTTCACCATCCCCCGTTGCGCCTGCCGCGATCGCCGCTTCATAGAAGGCATGAACAGCTTCCTTTGTGGGAGCGATGAAGCCAATATGGGTGCCGTTTCCCACCGTTGCCGTCTGGTCATCAAAGGGAATTTGCACCCAAAATTCGGGATATTTTTTGCCGTAGGCGATCGCGCCGGGATGTTCCATCAGGCGTTGAATCCCCAGCGTTGCCAACACTTGATCGTAAAAGGCCACGGCCCGGTCAAAGTCATTCGTCCCCAGGGACACATGGGAGAGAATACTGGGATTTGCGTCCATCAATTGACCCTCCAGATAATTCACTTGTTCTAATTTTAGGAGAAGGAGTGAGGAATGGAGCGAAGGGATTCGTTCTCTGCCCGCGATGCTGGGGTCCAGTGGGTCAATTACGTTGAACCACAGTCTTTGGCAAGATTGGTGTGTACACGGTAGCCCTTCATTCTCCTACTCCCTATTCCCCCCAGACGAATTGCTTGTTCCCCTCAATCACTCTATTCCCTACTCCCTATTCCCCCCAGGCGAATTGCTTGTTACGCTCAATAACAGAGTTGTCCAGGCTACCAATAACCGCATGGGAATCGCGATCGACTTTGGCACCAGCAATACCGTTATTGCTCGTTGGAATCGGGTAACGCAACAACCGGAAACCCTTTCGCTCCCAGGCATTGCCTGGAAGACGGCACAGAATCCACCGCTAATTCCCAGTTTGCTGTATGTGGAAGATGCCAGCCAGGGGCAGGTGGTGATTGGGCAGACGGTGCGCGATCGCGCCCTGGATCTGGCCACCGACCAACGTTTTTTTCGCAACTTCAAACGCGGCATTGGCTCATCCATTCAGGGCTTTTTGCCAGAGTTGGACGGGCAAACGCTCAGGTTTGAGCAGGTGGGGCAATGGTTTTTGACAGCAGTGATTCAACACCTGAAAGCCACCGATCCAGAGGTGACTCAGTCTCTCACCTTCACCGTTCCGGTGGATAGCTTTGAAACTTACCGCCTGTGGCTGGGGCAGGTGTGCGAGTCGTTGCAGGTGGAACAGGTGCGGATGCTGGATGAACCCACAGCCGCCGCACTGGGTTACGGGTTGGGCGATCGCGAAACCCTACTGGTGATCGACTTTGGCGGCGGCACGTTGGATCTCTCCCTGGTGCGCCTCGATAGCAAGACTCAAACGGGAAAACCTCTGGGCTTTATTCTCAAGTGGGGGCAGAAAAACTTTGCCGAACAATCCGGCCAAAAGCCCAAAATTGCGCGAGTGCTGGCTAAAGCGGGACAAAACCTCGGCGGTTCCGACCTGGACAACTGGCTGGTGGATCATTTCGTGACAACTCAGGGATTGGTGGCCAGCCCCATTACCACCCGTCTGGCGGAACGGTTAAAAATTCAACTGTCGCTACAGTCGCAAGCACAGGAAGTTTACTTTAACGACGAAACGTTTGACAGTTATGAGTTAAAGCTGAGTCGTGATGAATTTGAAGCGATTTTGAAACAACATGAATTTTGCGATCGCCTGGATGAGTGCATTACCCAGATTTTGCAACAGGCGCGGCGGCAGGGCTTAGAAACGGGAGATATTGATGCCGTGTTGCTGGTGGGAGGAACGGCCCAAATTCCCGCCGTCCAACGTTGGGTACAGCAATATTTTGAAGCCAGTAAGATTCGGTGTGAAAAACCCTTTGAGGCGATCGCTCAGGGCGCATTGCAACTGAGTCAAGGAGTTGAATTAAAAGACTTTTTGTATCACAGCTATGGGATTCGTTATTGGGATCGACGCAACAATTGCCACAATTGGCATCCCATCATCAAAGCGGGTCAAGCATACCCAATGACAGACTCAGTTGAAATCATGTTAGGAGCGTCATTAGATAATCAACCGAGTATTGAATTGATCATTGGCGAACTCGGTGCTGAATCAGACCAAACGGAAGTATATTTTGATGGCGATCGCCTGATTACTCGCCGGGTCGGGTCGAACCAAACCCCGGTGCAACCCTTAAACGATCGCGACGGTGCCCGCAGGATCGCCACACTCGATCCGCCTGGAAACCCCGGTAGCGATCGCATCAAGGTGCAATTCCGCGTGGATGATCAGCGATTTCTCCGCATCACCGTCGATGATGTGCTGGCCCTCCGCACCCTGGTTGAGGATCAGCCAGTAGTTCAATTGAGCTAGTCTGTTAGAATCGAAATAGCTTGACGGAGAATAATCATGGTTCAACCCGCCATCCGTCCATCCAGTTCCGATCTGCCAACCATTGCCGGGGATATCGTCTTTCCTCCCGGTGATCTTTACAGTGATGAGCCACCCTTGGAAAGTGACCTGCATCGAGACCAAATTGAATTGTTGATCCGCCTGTTGAAATGGTACTGGCGCGATCGCAACGATTTTTACGCCACCGGCAACCTGACGGTGTATTACAGCCCCAACCAGAAAAAGTCTGAATACTTTCGCGGCCCCGATTTCCTGGTCGTGCTGGGTGCAGAACAGCGATCGCGCAAAAGTTGGGTCGTCTGGGAGGAAGGCGGCAAGTATCCCAATATCATTGTGGAACTGTTGTCTGACTCCACCGCAGAAGTCGATCGCGGCGAAAAGAAAGCGATTTTTCAAGACATCTGGCGCGTCCCCGACTATTTCTGGTTCCATCCCGACACATTAGAATTTCAAGGCTTTCACCTGCTGGATGGTATTTATCAACCCCTCGAACCAACTCCCCAAGGCTGGCTCTGGAGTGAGCAACTGGAATTGTATTTGGGGATTCATGATCAGCAACTCCGCTTCTTCACTCCCGAAGGTCGCCTGATTCCCCTGCCCGAAACCGCCGCCGAACAACGCGCCGAACAAGCCCAACGCGAAGCCGAATTAGCCCAACGCGAAGCCGAATTAGAACGCCAAAAACGAGTTGCACTGGAAGAAAAATTGCGATCGCTGCCGCCCGAACAACTTGCCGCATTGGGCATTTCCCTGGATGAGGGTGAGTAATGTTCAGGTGGCGATCCCGTGCCCAACCACCTACACAGGTTTCATCGCATTGGCTTCCTGCACTGCCGATTTCCAATTTTTCGCCGCAATGCCCAGTTCAGCCCGGACTCCTGCCAGCGTTTTGTACGCTTTTTTCAAACTCTTCTCCGTCCACTCACCATCAGGCGATTCGGAGCTTTCAATCCTGGTTGACTCAACCATGCTGAATCGCGGCGGTTGGGTTGTGTCAAGCATTTTGGATGTGGGAATTAAATGTTCAATTAAATACTCTAGGCGTTGTTCAATGGTGTTCAGGCGTGCCCAAATCGTCGCCAGGGAAATGGATTGATCGGAATCGTTGGCAACCTGGTAAGCCAACGATTGCACTGGAGTTTGCGCCTCTGGACTTCCCGGTTCCAGCGCTTCCTGAATTGCCTCCATCGAGGTTTGGAAAATGTCTTCTTGAGTTTTGGATGCTTGCAGAATGGCAACCCCTGCATTGAACAGGTGATTCTCCATCGCGGCTAAGTTCGCTTCCATCGCCGCGAAGTCTGCATCGGTCAAATCTGTATCTAAGTCTTCAGAATTGGGGTGTTCATGGGCTTTCTGTGACATAAAGTTACCCTTGATAGTCTGCTTCGAGATAGTCTGCTTCGATCTGGTCCAGTAAGTGTCTCAAGTCAGGTGCCAGTCGCGATCGCTCAGCCAAACTCACTTTGCGATAAGCCTGTACCAGGTCTGTCATCTGGTGGTAATAACTTGCTTGCAGTGTTTCATATTCCGCCTTCAAGCGCTTACATCCAGTCTTCAACCGCTCAAAATTCGTTTGAACTGTTTCGGTGCGAGTTTGCTGTTGCTGGTATTCCACCTTGAGGGTCTGATGGGCCGTTTTAAGCTTGATGTAGGCCGCTTTGACTTTTTCGTATGCGGCTTGAAAGGCTTCTCGCTGCTGGTTAGCTGCCACCACTTGATCAACGGCAAGGCGATTGAGGTTGTGTAAAGACTGATTTTGAGCGACCAGGGTTTCAACCTTGGCACGCAAACGATTATTGGAAGCCGTTAAGCCCCCCAGTCGCCCAATGATAGAGTTGCGAGATGAAATGGCCTTGTCGCGCCCTGCGATCGCCTGACTGCGCTCATCCTGCGAAATCTCCAGGTCTCGCATTGCCTGTTCAAGTCGTTGTTGAAAGCTGAGGTTTGCGGTTTGTTCCTGTTCCAGCTTTTCCACTAACTCTTCTTTTTCGTCCTGCAAGCGGTCATTCTCACTCTGGGCACTCTCCAACTCTTGCCGCAGTTGCCCCTGCCGATAAGCAGTTGCCACTTGAGGCGGAACGGAATTTTGACCTCGGTTGAGATTCTTCATACGAGACAGCGCCGTTATCTATATCTAATCATGCCCGCTAAAAGTGGATTTCTATGGATTGATGGGAAATTTATTATCCTTGCCGCTGTTCCTAAATCAAGTAGCCCTCAATTTTCATGCTAATTCATTGAACTTGTTTGAGCGATCGCGTTGTAGTTCTGCTATAGTAGAAAACGTTGCGAAAAAGATAAGGGTCGCTAGCTCAGCGGTAGAGCATTCGGCTTTTAACCGACTGGTCCCGGGTTCGAATCCCGGGCGACCCATTTAGAGAAACCCCCCAGCCTGACCAGGCTGGGGGGTATTTTTTTGAGCATATTTTCTGGAGCATGTTTTCTGGAGATGCGGTTTTTGATCAAGAAAAACCCCTGGGGTCAGTCAGGGGTTATTTGTTGTTTAGCGTTTAGGGGGCAAATCTATGAGTCTAACGAACGTAGCTCGTCCCGCGATAGGTCAAGCGAACATGGGCAGGCGCGGCAACGCGAGAAGTGGAAAACTTGATTGGATTACCGCGATACTTCCCGATCACTTCAGACCTAACGGTAGCGACTTCCTCACAGGTAGAGTTGTCATAGGTTGATTCGTAACGTTGTCCAAGAAATGTCAATGTCATGGGGGCTTTCTCCTGAATTTAGACGGTGCTAAAGTGCAACCAGTGCGTTCAATGAATACAGATTAGCGATTTTCCAGGGTTGCCCACATCGCATAAATGTCATGACTGAGGCATGACAACTGTCATGGTTCCTGGAACGACATCCCCCACTGGTCCAGCAGAAAGGCATACTCAAAAGCCATTTCCTTCAGGCTTTCGTATCGTCCTGATGCGCCACCGTGGCCTGCGCCCATGTTGGTTTTCAGCAGCAGTACGCGGTTGTCGGTCTTGAGCGATCGCAGTTTGGCTGTCCATTTAGCGGGTTCCCAATAGGCCACGCGCGAATCATTCAACCCTGCGGTAATTAGCAGGTTGGGATAATCTTTTGCCGCAACATTGTCGTAAGGTGAATAGGACTTCATGTAGTCGTAGTAGGTTTTGTCGTTGGGGTCGCCCCATTCTTCCCGTTCCATCACCGACAGCGGCAAATCGTCATCCAGGATCGTGGTGACCACATCCACAAAAGGCACATCAGCGACGACAGCATGAAACAAATCGGGCCGTTCGTTCATGACGGCTCCCATGAGTAAACCGCCCGCACTACCGCCGAGAATGGCCAGATGGTGGGGTGAAGTCCAACCTTGATTGATCAGATATTCGGCACAGGCGATGAAGTCGGTAAACGTATTTTTCTTGTGCAGGAACTTACCGTCTTCATACCAGCGTCGCCCCATTTCGGAGCCACCCCGAATATGGGCGATCGCCACGACCACCCCTCGATCCAGCAACGACAACCGATTGGAGGAGAAGCCCGGATCGAAACTGTAGCCGTAGGAGCCGTAGCCCATCAGCAACAGCGGATTCTGGCCATGCTGTTCAGTGCCTTTGCGATACACGATGGAAATGGGCACCTGGGTGCCGTCTTTGGCTGTAGCCAGCAGTCGATCGCTTTCGTATTGGCTGCGATCGTACCCACCCAGGACGGGCGTTTCCTTCTGCAATTCCCGTTCTTGGGTATCCATGTTGTAGTCAAACACCGACCAGGGCGTGATCAAGGACGTGTAGTTAAACCGCAAAATGTTGGTGTTGAATTCGGCGTTGGCCCCTTCTCCCACGTTGTAAGCCGCATCGGGAAAGGTAATGTAATGGGAGTCTCCCGTTTCCACCTGACGAATTTGGATGGTGGGCAATCCGGCCTGCCGTTCATGAATGACCAGATGTTTGGCAAAGGCACTCACGCCTTCCAGCAACACATCCTCCCGATGGGGAATCACCGTTTCCCAGTTGGCCTGGATGGGGGCCGCAACAGGCACCCGCACCAGCTTAAAGTTGAGGGCATTTTCATTCGTGGTGAGATAGAAGTGATCGCCATGATGCTCGACGGCGTATTCCACTCCCTGCGATCGCGGCTGAATCACTTGCAAGGTGCCATTGGGATAGTTCGCATCCAGAAAATGCACTTCCGAGGTAATTTTGCTGTTCAAGCTCAGGAGCAAATAAGCTTCACTCCGAGTTTTGCCAATGTCCAGATAAAAGAAGTCATCGGTTTCGTGATATAGCAATTCATCGCTACGGGTGTCGCCCAGGCGATGCCGCCACAGTTGATAGGGACGATTCACCTCATCCAATTGGGCATAAAACACGGTTTGATTGTCATTGCCCCAGGCGATCGCGGCAGTGTTCAGGATTTCTTCCGCCAAATGCTCCCCTGTTAATAGATTCAAGAAGCGTAAGGTATATCGTTCTGCGCCTGTGGTATCCGTCGAATAGGCCAGGATGTGATGATTGGGACTCACCGCTAACACGCCCAACTCCAGAAACTCCTGCCCCGCTGCCAACTGATTTTGATCCAGTAGAATTTCTTCCGGAGCGGCTAAACTGCCCTTCTTGCGGCAATAAATGGGATAGGCTTTCCCCGTCTCTGTGCGGGTGTAGTAGTAAAACTCCCCTTTGCGGTAGGGCACTGACAGATCCGTTTCTTGAATCCGGCCTAGCATCTCGTCATACAATGCCGTTTGTAATGCTTCCGTATGTTGCATTTGGGCCGTAGTATAGGCATTCTCGGCTTCGAGATAGGCCATGACGTCTGGATCATCGCGATCGCGCAACCAGTAATATTCATCAATCCGTTCATCATCATGAATGGACAAAATTTTGGGATGCTTCTCCGCGATCGGGGGCACAGCCATAGACGAAGTTTCAGAATCCAGGTTCATAGCAGTGAGAGTAATGACAATTCACAACAAGGATGTAGTTCAGCAGTCGCCTGCTCATCCTCTATCTCCCTCATCATTGCATTGCCAGATGACCTCAACGCCTGACAATAGGTATAAATTGTGAGAGATAAAAATCTCAGTCTCCCCGCCCTCAGCCCCCACTCCAACCCCCAACCCCCAACTCGCTCCTGCGACAGCTTGACCAAATCACCATTCATAAGTAAATTAAATAGTAATTTTTGCCTAAGCTGGGGCTTCCAAGGTCCTTGTTGCCCTGACGGGGGGTAAAAAGTGTCTTAAGATTAATTCAAGAATCAAGTTTGTATAAGACTGAATCACAACTATCCAGGAGGACTCTTTATGGCGCTCGTACCTATGCGACTGTTGCTGGATCATGCGGCAGAAAACGGTTACGGCATCCCTGCATTCAACGTCAACAACATGGAGCAAATCCAGGCAATTATGCAGGCTGCTCATGAAACCGACAGCCCTGTGATTCTGCAAGCATCTCGCGGTGCCCGCAAATACGCAGGAGAGAATTTCCTCCGTCACCTGATCCTGGCGGCTGTGGAAACCTATCCCCATATCCCCATCGTGATGCACCAGGATCATGGTAACGAGCCTGCAACCTGCTACTCCGCTATCAAGAACGGGTTCACCAGCGTCATGATGGACGGTTCTCTAGAAGCAGACGCAAAAACTCCTGCCAGCTACGACTACAACGTGGCAGTCACCAGCGAAGTGGTGAAAGTGGCTCACGCGATTGGAGCTTCGGTAGAAGGTGAATTGGGTTGTCTGGGTTCTCTGGAAACTGGCAAAGGGGAAGCCGAAGACGGCCACGGGTTTGAAGGCGAACTGGATCATTCCATGTTGTTGACCGATCCCGATGAAGCCGTTGACTTTGTGGAGCGGACTCAGGTGGATGCGTTGGCTGTGGCGATCGGCACCAGCCACGGCGCTTACAAATTCACCCGCAAACCCACAGGTGAAATTCTGGCGATCAGCCGAATTGAGGAAATTCACAGCCGCCTGCCCAACACTCACCTGGTGATGCACGGTTCTTCCTCTGTGCCCGAAGATCTGATTGAGTTGATCAACCAGTACGGTGGTGCGATCCCCGAAACCTACGGTGTCCCTGTGGAAGAAATCCAAAAGGGCATCAAGAGCGGTGTTCGGAAAGTGAACATCGACACCGACAACCGGTTGGCAATTACCGCTGCGGTGCGGGAAGCGCTGGCAAAAGATGCGAAGGAATTTGACCCCCGTCACTTCCTGAAGCCTTCCATTAAGTACATGCAAAAAGTTTGTGCCGATCGCTACCAGCAGTTCTGGTGCGCCGGTCAAGCCAGCAAGATCAAGCAAGTCTCCCTGGAAGAGTACGCCGCCAAGTACGCGAAGGGTGAATTGAACCAGGTTGCCAAAAAAGCCGTTGGCGTGTAATTGCTAATTTGATTGCAAGCCATGAAAAAGCCGGATAGTCAAAGCTATCCGGCTTTTTAGTCTTCGCCTACTCAAGGCGATATCCTTACTGGCCTAATTCTTGCGATCGCAAATAGGCTGCTCTTACGGCTTCAATTAAGGCAGACCGCAAGCCGGATTGCTCTAAATGAGCGATCCCCGCGATGGTGGTGCCCCCCGGACTGGTCACCTGATCCTTGAGAATGGCGGGATGTAAGTCTTTTTCCTGAAGCAACTGAGCAGACCCTTTGACGGTTTGCACCGCCAGCTTGGCCGCGATCGCCCGTGGTAAGCCTACCGCCACGCCACCATCAGTCAACGCTTCCACCACCAGGGCAATATAACCAGGACCAGAGCCAGATAACCCTGTGACCGCATCCATCAACGATTCAGGTACCTGTACCACTTCACCCATCGCCGCAAAAATCCGAGTCGCCTGCTCCAGGTGATGAGCCTCAGTCAGTTGACCGGGCGCGATCGCTGTCATTCCGGCCCCCACGGTTGCCGGAGTATTAGGCATGGCACGAATCACCGCGCGACCGGGAAACGCCGCTGCCAATTTGGTTAACGTCGTCCCCGCCAAAATCGACAACACCAGGGAGGGCGCGGATTGGCTAGTGAGTGTTGGTTCTAACGCCTGAGTCACCGCATCAAATACCTGCGGTTTGATCGCCAGGAGTACAACATCTGCGATCGCTACTGCCGCATTGTCAGCCGTGACATTGACTCTGTAAGTCGATGCCAGGAAATCCCGACGGGCTGGCAAGGGATCACTAACGATCACCTCTTGAGCCAGATAAATCTTCTGTGTAAGAAGGCGGGAGATGAGAGCTTCTCCCATCATCCCGCCACCAATCATGCCAAACTTCATCATGCGATCGAGTTTATTGAGCCATTCGCATGGGTTCTGCCCCCCAAGCAGAGGCCGTACTGGCGGGACGAGGCACCCGCACTTGAGGTTGCGGCACTTCATGTACCACATTGTTTTGTGTGCTGACTTGCACACAACTGGGGGTGAAGAGGAAAATGCTTTCGCCAATCCGCTCTTGATGCCCATCAATGGCGTAGGTACCACCCGCCACGAAATCAACCGCCCGCTGTGCCTGGTCTGGGTCCATAATGGTCAGATTCAACACAACAGACTTCCGTTCACGCAGGGCTTGAATCACCTGAGGCATTTCCTCAAACGATCGCGGTTCCATGACAACCACTTCCGAAATACCATTCACAGCACCAGGCATACCAATCACGTTACTCATTGGGGTTGCAGACATTGTAGGTACTCCCATGGGTTGTTCAGCAGAAATCGGGGTGCGATCGCGTAAACGACTACGACGACTACGAGACTCCTCTAAAGGCATTGGTTGAGGATTTTCCTGTTGATAGAGATTCTGATACTCTTCCCCATCCATTTCGTCGTACTCATACTCGTAATCCATTGGTTCATTAAAACCAACGATGTCCCGTAGTTTGTTGAAGATGTTACTCACTGTTTACGCTCCATCACGATCAGTTTTCGTTATCAATTTAATAATTGCCAGTGACCTATTAAACAAACGCCGAAATTTCAGATTTGACCTGTCAACAAATACTGTCTTCCTTCGCGTAATAGTCCGATAAAACCTCTAAGAGATGTCAACTGGCTTAAGCAGGTAGGCGCAATTCACTGCCTGCTGGGTTTTCGCTGAATTGAGTCATCAGTATACAGCCACTTCCTTGAAATAGATCCTTTATTAAGGTTTTTCTTTTTTTTGGTTTCAAGGTTTGAAGTTGATAGCTGAAACAACTGATTTCTCGTTCAAAACCAGTTGTTTTTGTTTACATTTTTGAGGCTCAATGCAGGTTAACACAAACTTCAGAATGTGGCTTAACTTTTTCTCCAGATTTTGAATCAGCCGATTCCCCTATCCTGGAGTGTTGTGAACGCTGCCTTTGCTGGAATGCCAGTTAGGGTTGACGATCGCCAAAGAGGACTCGTCCCAACCGAATCATGGTTGCCCCCGCTGCAACGGCGATCGGGTAGTCGTTAGACATCCCCATTGAAAGTTCTTGAAGCTGAAGATGAGGTAGATTTTTGGCTTGAATTGTCTTAGCCAATGCATGAGTTTGCTGAAAAAAACTCTGCAATTCAGGGGTGGTTAAATCCACTGGCGGGATAGTCATTAAACCACAGATATTTAAAAAGTTGCACTGATTTAAGGCCGTTAAATCTTGAAATAATTGCGATACAGTCCAGCCGTATTTATTGGGATCTGGAAGTAATTTTACCTGCAAGCAAATATTAGGCTGTTGCGGTAAAGATTCTGCGAGACGGTTTAAGCGCTGCGCCAGTTTGAGTTCATCGACAGAATGAATCCATTGAAACAATTGCAGCGCTTTCTGAGCTTTGTTCCCCTGCAAATGACCAATCATATGCCAAACAACGTCAGACAGATCACTCAGTTGAGCTTGTTTGAACTCCGCTTCTTGAATGCGACTTTCGCCAAAATCCCGCACTCCAGCCGCATACGCTTCCCGCATGGCTTCAACGGAGACTTGTTTGGTCACGGCAATCAATCGGACGGAGGGCGGCAACCCGGCCCGAATGTGGGTAATTCGCTCTGCAATACTGCCTACGCTGGGAGTGGGCATCATTGGAAAGTTTGTTTATAAATTGTCAATAGCTGGTCATATTCCGGTTGCGGTCCCGTTCGGCGTAGCATCCGAACTCGATTTTCTACCATCATGCGGGCATCGCTGCGCGTAATCGGCTCAAAGACCAGTCCATCTTCTTGCATAACCACGAGAAAAAATAATCGCTGAGCATAGAGAGTTGTAAACAACTCCCGATCCGCTTCGACCAGACAAACTCTGAACAACAGACCAAAATTGGGATGATTTAAGTAATTTTCAGTGCTCATTCAAGGATGCGCTGAATCACGCCTAAATCATTGCATAGTTTTGTTACGAGAACGATAGGCGATCGCACCTTTTCGCCCAGCAACTGACGATTTTGCCCCGATCGACTCAACTCTATCCTTCGCTGCCCCATATCAGTCGTGCTCCCCACAATAAGGCAATTCCTGCCAAGGCTAACCAGTCCCTCATCCTAAACCGAAATTGGTGCCATTGAACCTGATGAGAATTTGGTGTTGTAAAACCTCTTACCTGCATTGCCCCAGCGATTTGCTCTGCCCGCAGGAGGAGATTTTCCAACAGTCGCTCCGCCACCATCAACCAAACTTGGGCCGTGCGTCGCATGCCCAGTTTTTTCCAGTTAATGGCGCGGGTACTAATTGAACGCACCAGATTTTGCACCTCCTCCAGCACCAGGGGAATAAAGCGCAGAGACAAGGTGAGGGTGAGGGCGATTTCGGTGACAGGAACATTGATCCGCCGCAGCGGAGATAGCCAGTTTTCGATCGCGGCGGTCACTTCTTCCGGTGCCGTTGTCAGCAAAAACAGATTGGTGCTGTAAATCAGGGTAAACAGGAGTGTACTCACCCGTACGCCCAAATCCAGCGATCGCCGGGTGATGGTAATCGGCCCCTGTTTGACCAGAATGTAGTTGTAGTCCGTGGGTTGGGGGAGAGCAATGGGCGTTTGCCCTGCCTCCGTGGGGGCAGGGGCTGGTCGCCGCTGAAACCACTCGGCTGGATTGAAAGGATTCGAGGGGGGTGGAGCGGGGGGCAGTTGGGCGGGTTGGGTCGGAAAAGCTAACTCATTCGCTGGCAGGCGGGGCTGATGGGGCGTGTTCAAACCATCGGGAAGAATGGCCGTCAGGCCCAGCACGAGCATCCCCAAAAAGAGGAGCCAGCCCATTTGTTGTCGCCAAACTCGGAGCGGAATTCTGGCGGATAGGGTGATCAAAATCAGCAGCACCACCAACCCAATCCGCCAGAGCGGATTGGCTAACAGGGGGGCGGCCAAAAATGTGAGCAACCAGCCCAACTTGACCCGGGGATCAAGCCGATGCAGCCAGGTGACGGGTTGTTCCAGATACAGCCCTAAAGGGAGCGATCGCAGTAAATCCATGTTGTCTACACCTGGATGCCTACACCTTAGTCGCCCGATTGAGGCTGCGTTCGGCTTCGCGGACCTTCTTGCCTCGCCAGAACAACCGCAATGGGGTACCTGTGAACCCTAACGCCTGCCGAAACTGCCGTTCGATATAGCGGCGGTAGCTGTCATTAAATAGATCGGGATCATTCACAAATAGGGCAATGCTGGGCGGTTGCGTACTCACCTGCGTACCGTAATAGATCTTGCCTTGCTTGCCACCGCGAGTGGTTGGCGGGGTATGCCAACGAGCCGCATCTTCCAGCACTTCATTAATCACCGAGGTGGTCACCCGGCGGCGATGTTGTTCAGCCGCAATATTGACCAGGTCCAAAATTTTCTCGACCCGTTGGCCGGTTTTAGCACTGATAAAAATGTTTTCGGCCCATTCGGTGAAGTGCAACCGTCCGGTAATGTCTCGCTCGTATTCGTAAATCGTGTGGGCGTCCTTTTCGATCGCATCCCATTTGTTCACCACCAGCACACAGGCGCGGCCTTCATCGGCAATGCGGCCAGCCAATTTCTGGTCCTGTTCAGTCACGCCATCGATCGCGTCAATCACCAGCAACACCACATCGGCGCGGGCGATCGCTTTGAAGGCACGATTAATCCCAAAAAATTCTGGTCCGTATTCGACGTTTTTTTTCCGGCGGATGCCTGCCGTGTCAATGATGCGATAGGTGCGGCCATCTCGTTCCACGACCATATCGATCGCATCCCGTGTAGTGCCCGACACCGGACTCACAATCGCCCGATTTTCTCCCACAAACGCATTCAGCAAACTGGACTTGCCCACATTGGGCCGCCCTGCGATCGCCACTTTAATTTCTTCCGTTTCTTCCACCTGATCCAGCGGCGGCAGATAGGCCATCAGCAGATCCAGCAAATCACCCGTGCCGCTCCCGTGAATGCCCGACACGGGGTAAGGTTCGCCCAGCCCCAGTTCCCAAAAATCGGCGGCCTGCATGATGCCCTGATCCACTGATTCGCATTTGTTCACCGCCAACAACACCGGAACGGGCTGCTGCCGCAACCAGGCCGCAATTTCATGGTCGCCGCCAGTGGGTCCGGTTTGACCATCCACCACAAAAATCGCGGCGCTGGCTTCCGCCAGAGCGGTCATGGCCTGTTCGCGAATCAAGGGCAAAAATTCCGTGTCGTCGTCAAACACTAAACCACCCGTATCGACCACGAGAAATTCTCGATCGCGCCAGTAAGCCCGCTTATAAGTGCGATCGCGGGTAACGCCAGGTTCGTCGTACACGATGGCTTCCTGGACCTTCGCCAACCGATTCACGATGGTAGATTTGCCCACGTTGGGACGACCGATAACAGCAACGACAGGCAATGGCATGATGAAATCCTGGAAAACTAAGTTCAGCCTTCTATTCTAACGAACCTGACTGGGAACGGGTGGAAGCTTGCCGCGATCGCCACCAATTCGTAACCTAAATTTCGCCCTACCTAAATTTCGCCCTACCTAAATTTTGTCCCAATAGCGTAAAGCTTGGCCGTCACACAGATAAGTCAATAACTGCTGCAACGTCTACGGAAAAGGTCTACGGAAAAGAATGAGGTTGTGATGTAGCTATCTGCAACGATGCAGGAAACCATGAACCATCCTGCCCTCACCAGCTTTCAGTCAATCAGGGTTTTGCAGATTTGACCAACCACTGAGCAATCTCAACGGAGCAGTTCAGGTTGGTCCATCCCTGCGGTCAGTGGCTCCAGAACATTTGGTAGCCGCCTCCATTCGATTTGCACACATTGATTTGCACACGCTGATCTCCTCAGGGACAGTGACATATTTTCATGGAGTTTTTCGAGGAATGAACCGGAACTTTGTTGCGATCGCGGCAATTTTAGCAGGCATTACGGTTGGTGTGGCTCCTGTAGCCCCGACCCAGGCTCAAACTCCCAACGCCACCCAGCTCAGTTGGGTCGCGCCCAAACAGGCCATCATGCGCCTCACGCCCACCACCCGCTTCACAGCCACAGGTGAGCGCATCCTCAATCTGGACTTACTGCTAGATGGCAAACTGGTAGACCGAGTGCAGGCTGTCTCCGGTAGACCCGGTCGGCAACACTTTCGGCTAGGGCCAGCTTCCCAGGCTGGATCACGCGAACCATTACCCCAGGGCACCTATCAAGTCGGAGCCGTCGATCGCCAAGGTGGGCTACCCGCCGCGATGGGCGACACCTTCATTCCCGTCACCCCCTTATTTGCCACTTCCCGCAGCGGCATTGGCATTCACCTCGATGCCGATCGCCATCTGCAAGGAGGTTCTGGCACCATTGGCTGTTTAGGCGTGTTGGATCAGGCAGACCTCGATGCCGTAGTTCGCTTCGTTCAGACTTACCGAGTGCGGACATTAACGGTCGATTATGGCCTCACTCCCAGGACTGTTGCCGTCAGGAAATAGGGCAGAAGGAAGTAAAGAAGAACAGGAAAGTAGAGCATAGGGATGTAGGACAGGGTGAGATTTACAGAAATTTTCGAACCATCTGATTTCTCTCTGGTACATTGGAGCATTCGGCGCGACATCAGCCATCCCGCATCTACCGCAGTCACCGCTTTTCTCAAATTCTCAAAAACTGCTCCCAAAGTGAATTCATCTTCTATACTGCTGTCGTGCGAATGAACACTTGTCTCCATGTCGCCCTATGCTCCAGGATACTCACACCCCTTCCAGTCAGTCAGAATCCTTTGCGAACGAGGATTCTACCCCTGCGCGTCCACTTCGGCGATCGCCAGAAGCCAGTCAGTTTTCGGCAGACACCTATGCCGATCGCTTAATGGATGATCTCTTTCAGGACGTGGAACAACTGCTGGATATGGGTCCACCGCCATTGTCCAAACCTGTTTCACCGGAGCCTGTGCCATCGGTAGAAATCCCTTCAGGCAGCGCTTTGCAACCTTTTCCACCAACTGAAGTGCGGCAGGAAATGCAACCCGCAGAACGGGCTATGCCCCTGGCTCAACGCCCTGATGGGGGCACCTTGCAAACTCTTCCCCATTCTGACAGTTTGGTGCAAATGCCAGCGGCGATCGCGTCCGAACCAGCAGCCCCAACGACTTTCCAGACGACCAAACCCAGTGGGTTTGGTCGTCTGTGGTTGGCGACTGGCGGCGTTGCGATCGTGGTGTCGCTGGCCCTGTGGCTGTTGTATCAGGACGGCAAGCAGCAACAACAAGCAATGAGTTTGGCCACTGCTGGCGCGGGAACCGCTCAAACCGCCACTAATCAACAATTTGCTGACTATTTGCAGAAATCGTTACAGCAGATTGACCAGCAAGCGCAGCAGGCCGGCGGACTGGCTCCGGGCCAGGGTCAGAGTGCGTCAGCTCCTGGTCTGCCTACCGTGGTCATTCCTAAAACCGATGTGCCGTCGCTGCCAAGCGGAAATGTACCCTCGACGACCAATCCCGCAACTGGGGCACAGCGGGTTTACGTTCCGGTTTATAAAATTCCTAGCAATTTGTATCCACCCGGTGCGGGTGTTGCGCCTCTCCCCACCCTGCCAAACCAAAAGCCAACGCCTCCCCTGAGTGCGGCGTCCAATCGCCCCACCGCTACGACGCCTAGTGTGCCCCGTAAACTGGTGGGTGTGTTGGAGCAGGGGAATAACTCCGTTGCCCTGTTTGAAATTAACGGGGTGACTCAACGCTATGAAATGGGGGAAAGCATTGGGTCATCGGGCTGGACCCTGGTAGAGGTGAGTAAAAACCAGGCCATTATCCGCCGGAATGGAGACGTGCGATCGCTATTTGTCGGGCATAGTTTTTAGGGAATCAGGGAAAATAGAGACATATCTCATTTCGCGATTCACAATCGGTGGCCAATTGGAGCGTTCAGCATGGGACTCTTTGATGATTTCAGCAAATTTTTGGAAGATCGGCTAGATGAATATTTAGCCGCCAATCCCCAGCTTGAACTAATGGCGATGGAGGAAAAGCTGCGGGAGCAAGAAGAGGAAACCCTCCGATTGATGACCGAACTCAAGATGCAAGAGCGGCAATTGCAGGACGAAATTCTGGCGATCGCGCAAGACATTCAGGTCTGGCACGCCAGGGTGGAAAAAGCCCAGGCCAAAGGCAGACTCGACCTGGCCCAACCTGCCCAGGAATACGAAGCCTCTCTGCTGCGGCAGGGCAACCAGAAGTGGGGCCAAATGGAAATGCTCAAGGACCGGATTCAGCAAACCCAGGAACTGCAACAGAAGATTCAGCAACGCCGTAAAGAAGTTCAGGTGCAAGTCACCCAGGCACAGGCTGCTCGCACCACAACTCAACCTCAAACTCCCCACATTGGCTGGAGCGAACCCGCCTCCAGCCCCAACTCTGCCTCTACAGCCCAACTGGAGAAACAATTTCAGCGCTGGGAAGCGGAAGAGGAGTTAGAACAATTAAAACGCAACATGGGCAAGTGATCAGTTCTGTTGGCCCATCGCCGCTTTCAGTGCCGCTTCCAATGTGTCTGTGGCCTCGTCCCAGGTGTACTGACTGACTCGCTCATAAGCAAGATGAGACATACCTTGCCATTCCTGCTCCGGCATTTGACACACCTGCACGATCGCCCTTGCCATGTCTTCTGGATCTGCTGGCTTCACCAAAATTCCACAGCCATCCGCCAGCAACTCTGGAGCGGCCCCACTCGGCGTGCCAATTACAGGAGTTCGGCAGGCCATCGCTTCTAAAATCGGCAACCCAAATCCTTCAAATCGACTGGTAAACAACCAGGCATCACATTGGGCATACACCTCCCTTAAACTGGTCTGGGCGGGTTGGGGATAGTACCGGGTACCAGCCGGTAACCCATCGGCTACTGCTGGATGCCCAAAGGCCACCACTTGCAAATCAGGAATCGTTTCCTTCGCTAATGCCAGTGCCTTCAACCCAACATCAGACCCTTTCCAAAATTCCACCGCGTACATCATGCCGATGGTGGGAACGGCTTGCTTGGTGCGGGGAGGCGCAAAGAACAGGCTGGGGTCGATGCCATTGGGAATATAGGAAAAGTTGCGATCGCCATAGTCATTAACGGCAATATCGGCCAGCCACTGAGCGATGACTAATTTATGGAGGGGAAGTTTCCAGGTCGCTTTGACCCGCTCCACAGGCAGATAGTCAAACACCTCATAATGCTGAATGAGATACGCTTTGGCCCCTTTCGCGGGTGATAGTTTGGCCACCCATTCGGCGGTTTCCCACCAAGTGGCAATCACCACATCCCCATCAGGCACATCCGCATCTACCACAGGCCGATACCGATTCAAGCGGCGATGCTCAATGTCTAAGGCATCTAAGTGGGAGGGATGGCGTTGAGGCAAAGGCTTCAACCCCTGGCCCTTGAGAACGGACTTAATTTGGTGCTGGAGTGGCGGTTGGGCCTCAGGAACGGACACAAAGGTGATCTGATGTCCCCGGTCTTGCAAATGCTTGGCGTAGATGCCGACGACTCGGATGCCGCCAGACAAATTAGGACAGGGTAAAACAAACGTGATTTTCATGACACCGGCAATTCCAGCGAGAACAGAGTTTTTTGAACGGGGCTAATGCATCCCGGAGGAGCACAATCATGGCAGTTTTGGGAAAACCCAACCCCTAGGCATTATTTTGAGTATTCCCTGAATCAACGGCAAGTGCACAATGCCGTCAGAGGCAAAGTTGGGTGAATTTGAGGAAAATTAGGAAAGTTCGGAATTGGGCAGAATTTGTAGGCGTACCAGGCGATCGCTCATGTCATCCATCGGGGTTTCAATCACCTCATTCGAGAGATTGCCCAGGCAACTCAGCAGCGTGCGGAGATGGGGCGTGCTGGAGCCACTGTCCAGGTATACTCGTTCCGCCAGACTGTTCAACCGCTTCCAGGTCAAGAAGAGTTTGACCGTAAGTTGTTCCAGTTGGGCGGCGTGGTTGACCAGATCCGCCGTCGCACTCAAACAACCAATTCGCAACGCTTCTTCTAACGCCAGTTCTAAATCGAGTGATTCCGTGGTTAATGCCTGTACGCGGCCTGCGGCTTCCAGATATTTTGCCAGATAGCGGGCTTCTGCCGTCACCTGTTTCACCGTGTCGATGTCGGGGGTTTCGGCGACGGCTTCCCGCAGGGTGATTTGATGCGTTGCGGGTAATTTTTGCATCTCCTTAACCAGGGGAGCCAGGTAGCGCGTGGGTAAGGTGTGGTCTGCCGCTTTTTCCTTTAAAGCATCAGGCAACAGTTCCGAAGTGATGGCAGTCCACTCATCCGCCAGTTGCCGCACTTCTCGCCGCGTAATGCGATCGCCCCGACGGGCCGCATCACTCACCAGGTGTTGCACTTCGGGCGCACTCTGAGCCGTTTCCACAAAAGCCCGCTTACTGAACTGGTTGACATCTTCCGGTTCTAAAAACCCCCCTTCTAGCAAGGTATCCGCACTATTGGCGACCTCAATCAGGGCATAGGCTTGACTTTTACTAATTTCCCGGTCCTTCAACCAGTTCAAAAAGCCAGTGCCGCGCCCATCGCCTTTGCGTTTTTCGCGATCGCGCACTGCCCGCAAAATCCGCCCTCGCCAGATGTCGGTTTGCAGGTCAAAGCGATCGCACACCTGCCATGCCTGCTCAATCTGCTGTTGGAAGTCATGATCTGCAATCCCGTCATCTTCTGGATCGGGCAATTGAAACTGCAATGGATTGCCATCGTTGAGAACCGCCGGGATCAAGTCAGGAGAGCCAGTAGGCAGGGTGCGAACCATGACGAAGGATCAAGAAACAATCGGCTTATTATTGCATGTTCGGCATCCAGGTCAATCTGAGCTATGTTGGCTCCTCCCAGCAAGCAAATGGTCGTGGGGCGTTGCTGAATGGCGGCATGAATTGCCCTCATCCCCCACCCTTCTCCCCAGGGTGAAGGGAGCTAGAACTCTTGTTCCCTCTCTTTTTGGGAGAGGGCTAGGGTGAGGGCGGAGCGGATGGCTTCATCCCAGGATTCAGCAACGCCGATAGCAGAAAATTCTTGGTTCAAAGTTAAACAAAACTAAAAACTTTGCGAAATGTTTGCCGGAATGTCACCACTTTGCAGGGAAACGGGGTAACTCTAAAGGAGGGCATTCCTCGCATCCTCGTTTATGCAATTCAAGCGGCATTTCGGCAGTTTAGCAGTTAAAGTTACCTTTATTTATGGCCTTCTTAGTAGTCTCTGGTTGCTGCTTACGAATCCCGTTCTAGAACGGCTCACGGATGATCCCGACCAACTGGTCCAAATGGCAGCTCTACGAGGAGCGGTTTTGGCCGTTGTCGGTTCAATCCTGCTTTACAAATTGATTCGCCAGGGTGAACAGCAAACCCAACAAAGTCTAGTGCTGCTGCAAGCCGTAATTGAGGGGACAACAGATGCCGTCTTTGTGAAAGATATACAGGGCCGCTATGTGTTGGTAAATTCCACCACCACCAGATTGTTTGGTCAGCTCATGTCAGACGTGATTGGCAAGGACGATTACCAGTTGCTCTCGGCTGACCAGGCGGCGATAGTACAAGCTGTCGATCGCGAGGTGCTGACGAATCGCCAAGCCATAACCCTAGAGGAGACATTGCAATTTCATGGACAGACGCGCACCTATTCCTCGACGAAATATCCCTGGTATAACAAGCAGGGGCAACTGCTCGGCCTGATTGGGGTGGCCCGCGACATCACTGCTAACAAGCAACTGGAGCAGGAGCGGACCCAACTGGTGCAGGAGTTGCAACAACGAAACCGCTCACTCGAAGCCCTCAATACCGTCACCGCCAACGCGATCAGTTCACTGGAAATCGATGTTTTATTGAGGACACTCCTGCATCGGTTGGTCACTATCATCCCGGCTCAGGCAGGGGTGATTTTTTTGCAGTCGGATCAAGGTTTGATGGTGCGGGCCATCATCGGTGATTCATTCGCTCAGTCTTTCGAGGGGCGGGCGCTCTCTTTGAGGCTGGTCCAAGCGATCGCCGCCTCCCCGCATCTGCTCCACATCCCTGACCTTCAGCAAGATCCACGATTTGCCGACGGCTCCAGCGATCGCCATTCCACCCGCAGTCTTTTAGGGATTCCCTTAAAACGGCACGATCAATTGATTGGTGTGCTTCTGGTGGAATGGGACACCCCCCAACCCTACGACGAGCAGCGGGTCAGACTGTTAGAAATCACCGCCGAACGGTGTGCGATGGCCGTCCTCAATGCCCAGTTGTATGAACAAACGAAGCAGTTGCAGGAACGACTGCAATTGCAAATTGACCGGATGCCGATGGGGTTGATCATTAATGACCAGGATGGCTACTTGATGGAGTGGAACCCTGCCGCCGAACGCATTTTTGGTTACGCCCGCAGCGAAGTGCTGGGCCAACAAGTGGCGGATCTGCTTGCCCCCACCCAGCTTCAATCCTACGTTGCCGAGATCAATCAACGGGCCTTTGAGGCCCACACCAGTCATTTCAGCATCAACCCCAACCTCACAAAAGACGGACGCACTATCCTCTGTGAATGGCACAACACACCCCTGCGAGACGCTGACGGCACCTTTGTAGGCATCCTGGCGATGGTGCAAGATGTGACGGAGCGCCAGCAAGCCGCAGACCGCTTACGAGAAAGTGAAGCCCGCTTTCGATCGCTGATTGACAGCTTGCCCTTCTGTTGTTGGGCGATTGATACAGATGGGCGCTACACCTTTCAGAATGCGGTTGATGTGCAACAGTGGGGCGACATGATTGGGCAACTCCATGAAGATGTGATTGCGAATGCCGGTGGCAGTCTCGATCACTGGCAGGATCATCGTCGCCGTGGGTTAATCGAAACCCTGTATGACGAAGCGGAATACGTCATTAATGACGAAACCAAAAACTTCCTGAGCATTGTGGCTCCCGTGCGCGATCGCGATCGCACCTACGGCCTGGTCGGAGTCAGCATCGACATCACCGAGCGCAAACGGGCCGAAGCCCAACTCCGCCGCTACGCCTTCTACGATATCCTCACTGGCCTGCCGCAACGCACCATCTTGTTAGAGCGACTGGCCGACCTGATGCAGGCGTGCAAAATGGGACGCGATCGGCCATTTGCCCTGCTCCATCTGGATCTAGTCGGCTTCAAGATGATCAAATACAGCCTGGGCCATCAACTGGCTGAAGCCTTAGTCATTGCGATGGCCGAACGGTTGAAAACACTCCTGCCGCCGGATGCAATGTTAACCCGCACGGGTGGCGCAGATGAATTTTCCATCCTGTTGGAAAACCTGGAAGACTTTGAGGCCGCCATTTACTTTGCGGAATCGTTGCTGCAACACTTAGCCACTCCCTTTCAGCTAGGAGCACACGAGCTATTTGTCAATACCAGCATTGGCATTGTCTTCAGTTCCCACTGCGATTGTCATCAAAACCCGGATGTGGAGGAATTTTTCCGGGCGGCTGACACAGCCATGCACCAAGCTCGACAGGCCGGAGTTGGCAAATATGCAGTGTTTGACCCATCAACGCAAGTACAGGCGATCAAACGGCTGCAACTCGATAGCGAACTGCGTCACGCGATCGCTCAGGAAGAGTTATTCCTGCATTACCAGCCCATCATTAACCTGTCTACCCGCCAACTCACCGGCTTTGAAGCCTTAGTGCGCTGGCAGAGTCCGCAGCGAGGGATGGTATCTCCGGCTGAGTTCATTCCGCTGGCCGAAGAAACTGGGCTGATTATTGCGCTGGGCAACTGGGTGCTACGGCGAGCCTGTGAGCAATTGCGGCAATGGCACGACCGATTTGCCGCCAAAGCGCCCCTCACCATCAGCGTCAATCTCTCGACGGTACAACTGCTCCAACCCGATCTCCTGCATCAGGTGGATCAAATCTTGCAAGAGACGCAAGCCCCCGCTCATCGGCTAAAGCTGGAAATTACGGAAACATCAATTGTGCAAAATGCCCAACAAGTTACGCCCATTTTGCAAGCGCTCAAAGCCCGACAAATTCAATTAAGCATTGATGATTTTGGGACGGGCTACTCGTCCCTCACCTATTTACACACGTTTCCGTTGGATACCCTCAAAGTCGACCGCGCATTCGTATCTGGCATCGGCACACACGCCGAAAGTCTAGAAATCACCCGCACGATTATTCTCTTAGCCCACACCCTGAATATGGATGTGGTGGCAGAAGGGATTGAAACGAATGAACAAATGGAACAGTTGCAGTTGCTCCAGTGCGATCGCGGGCAGGGCTGTCTGTTTTCCCGTCCCCTACCCGTGGCAGCCGCAGAGGAGTTGTTGATGGGCGATCGCTGGCTGCTTTAGCCCAGTTCACTTTCCCCTGCCGACTGCCCTCCTTTCTTACAGACCAGTTTCGCGATCGTGTTCGACGGCATTGGGATCAACTCCCATCGGCGCCACATAATCCCGGAAAACGGTAATTTGCTGACCAAAATCCAACCCTTTGATCTGTTCAAACACCTGGTTGGCCTGCTCAGATAACTCATAGTTAGCCGGGAAGGGCACAACCCGATTGGTTTCCATTTCCTGGGAAAGGCGATACCAGAACAGCAGTTTGGTGGTATCGCTCATGGCTCCATATTCCCGCGCAATCAAGCTATTTTTGCGCTCAATCAAATCCCGCTGGAGTTGCAATTGCTCCTCATGGGACAGTTCCAACACTTGATTTAACAACCCTTCGGCGATCGTGGGAGAAACGGTGCTGGCTCCGGGAGCGGCAGGCGTAATCGACTTGCCCATCTCTTTGTAGATGTACCAGAACACTGCCAATTGCTGATCGGTTTCTAAATTTTGAAACGCTTTTACCAGTTCAGTTGCTGTATTGGATTGAGTGAAGGTCATAAATAAGCTCTCGATTTCGTTACACTTCACCGTATCAAGGCAGACTAAGCAATTAAACTTACCGGAGGCGGAAGTTGTGCTGTGTCAAAAGGTAGGGGGTGATACAAATTGCTGGTGACGGCGATCGCAATTTGGCAGTGATAGCAACCTCGACCAGCCGCGATCGTCCGCACGTCGAAGGATGCTAGAGTTCACCCGATTGTAGGGGGCGTGTCACGTCAATTTAGGGGAAGTGACGCGATGATAAATACATCAGGGTTGCACTGAAGCAACAAAGCACACAACGACTGGTAAACCCTCCAAGCCCCCAAGCCTTATGACACTTACTCACGCCTCCAGTTTGTCAATCACAGAAGCCCCAACCCTGCTTTTAGATCCCGATCCCATTGTGAGTGAAGCGGATGCCCCCACGCTGCTTCTCGGTCCAGACCCCATGCCAACGGAAGCCGAACCAATCCCTGCAACGGCAACAGACGAGGTCGATTTGTCTGCCTGTCTCACTTCCAAAATTAAGCCTGCCAGGAAGCAAATTGCCCCAAATCGCAGAGTCTAAGGAGATGTCTAGCGAACAAAATACCCGTACGGGCAGGTTGAGCAGAAGATTATGGGCTGATAGCCAGAACTCGCGCGAAACCTGCCCCAACTTCAAGGGGATATTTTTGCGCGGTTCAAGTCCTTGCATAGATTACAAATCAATTCCCCAACGTCGTCGCCAACTGGAGGTCGATTCGCATGGGGAATTTTTTTGCTCCTGCTGATGGCGGAGATGGATCGCCTCTGCCGCATCATTCAAAGTCGGGTCACGGTAAGGAATTGCGGCACGGGTTTGCAGATGTTCCTGCTCCATTTGCGACAGAGGATGGAGCGATCGCCCGTCTAAGCTGGCCACCGTCCCCTGTGCCCATTCGTGGGGCAAATGGCGATCGCCCAGGGGAATCGTGCCAATCTGCAAGCCAGCGGCTAATAAAGCCGATCGCACCGAGGCCGAACGGGAATAGGTCGCCAAAATCCCTGTAGGAGCCAGACAGCGAGCCACCCAACCGATAAATTCCACGGTCCACAGTTGGGGGCAGCGACGGGGCGAAAAGGGATCGAAGAAAATGGCATCTGCTTGAAAGCCTGAAGCGGCAAGCGATTGAATTGTCTGACGGGCATCTCCAATCCGCAGAGTGGCTTGCAACGTTGAAGTTTGGTGAGAATGCGTTTCAGCGATCGCTTGTAGAGTTGCTTGCACCGGCAGGGACCAGCCTTGCAAAAAAGCTGGAGCGATCGCGGCGAGGGGTACGGTTGCATCCAGTTCTAACCCCACCCACTCGATCTGACAGACCGGATTCGCCGCCCAAATCACCTCTAACGCTGCCGCTGTGTTGTAGCCCAACCCGTAGCAAACATCCAGCAAGCAGACTGTTCCCTGCTTTGCCTGAGCCGTGAGATCTGTGGCCTGGGCAAACTTTTGAAAGGCTTCGGCTCTGGCCCCATGCCGACTGTGAAACGCTTCGCCAAACTCTGCTGAAAAAAAGGTCAGAGAGCCATCTTCCGTTGGTTGGGGCACCCAGGTCATGGGTTGTCGCTCCCGGTTCGGGCGATCGCGACAGGCATCGGCGATCGCTCCGGTAACCAAACTCTAAAGATAGTGCCCACTCCCACTTCGCTAGTCACGGTAATCTCGCCGCCATGCAGTTCTACACACTTTTTCACCACCACCAGTCCCAATCCCGTACCCTCGATGTCTGAGGTGTTGCCACCCCGATAAAACGGCTTGTAGAGATGAGGTTGATCCCCCGGTTCAATGCCAATGCCCGTATCCGTCACCTCAAACAAAATCCACTGTCCCTGATGGGATAACCGCAGTTGGATTGGCGATCCTGGGGCTGAATACTTCATTGCATTTAGCAGCAGATTACTCAAAATTGAAAATAATAATTTTTCATCCAGCTTGACCAGGCCACACCGTCCCTGACTTTGAAACGTGAGGGTATGCCCCGGTTCTGACAGGTGCAAATCTTCGATCAAATTGAGACAAAAGGCTTCCACATCCAGGGGGGCGGGGTTGTAGTCCAGGTTGCCCGCTTCGGCGCGAGTCAGGGTGAGAATATCCGTCAGGTAGCGGGTCATCAGGTTTGCGGAAGACTGGATGCGATGAATATTTTTAGTCCGGCGATCGCTGGACCACTGAGTATGATTTTCGGCCAGCATTTGGGCTGAACCCAGAATGATACTCAGGGGCGTGCGAAATTCGTGCGACACCATTGAAAAGAACCGCAATTTCAAATCACTCAGTTCTTTTTCCCGTTCCAGGGTTTTGCCCAGAGCTTCAGCGGCGTATCGTTTCACCAGTTGACGATAGAGCAACCAGCAGACAACCACCAGTAATGCAAAACTGAAACAAGTCACCAAAAACTCTAACCAGATGCGATGGTGAATGCTCGTTTGAGTTTCTTTGAGCCAGAGTTGCAGAAGTTGATCCTCCTCCTGTTGCATGTCTGCAATTACGGCCTGAATTTGTTCTCGTAAAATCACACTTTTGGTTGTAATTGAGCGCTGCACCGCAACAGCGGCGCGATCGCGTTGATAGATCCGAATTGATTCTTCCAATAAATCTGTTCGTTGTCGAACCAGTGTCACCAACTGCTTCAAATGAGCAATTTTGTTGGGCTGATTCGCATATTGACGTTGCAACGACTGTATCTCTATCTGCATCGCCCGAATCGCAACTCTGTAGCGGATTAATTCACTTTCATCATTCAGAAAAACATAACCCCGCCGTCCAGACTCCGCCACCGTCATCTCGGAAAACACATCCACCAGATTTTTGATCACCTCATAGGTTTGGCGAGAACGATTCGTACTCTCGATCAACTGGTTTGCATTCTGGTAAGACAAGCCATTCACGCCTGCCATCAGGAGGGCGGCGGTACCAAACCCAATCAGTAATCCTTGATTCTGGGGAAACCATTTCATGCGGTGAAGCTGCGATCGCAATAGTCAGTGCTTGCTTATTCTAGAAGGAGGGATGGCCAGTCGTTTTGATTGGTCAACCTTTTTAAGAAAAAGCGAACGAGGTGAGAGAAAATGCTGTTTCTGTCTATCCTGAGCCTATGCGAATTTTAGTCGTTGAAGATGATGTTCAATTGGCGGAGATGTTAACGGAAGCGCTCCGCGATCGCCAGTATGTAGTGGATGTTGCAGGCGATGGCGAAACTGCCTGGAATCATCTCGAAACGTTGCCCTACGATCTGGTGGTGATGGATGTGACACTGCCTAAATTAAATGGCATTCATCTATGTCAACGGTTACGGCAACACAATTCAACGTTACCCGTGTTGATGTTGACGGCTCGCGATACGGTGGCAGACAAAATTGATGGCCTGGATGCTGGAGCCGATGATTATGTGGTGAAGCCTTTCAACTTGCAAGAATTGATGGCCCGGATTCGGGCCTTGCTACGCCGAGGCGCGATCGCCGTCAACACAGGACTGCGCTGGGGCAATCTGCATCTCAATTCCAGCACCTTTGAGGTGTCCTATGACGATCAACCCATCCAACTCACCCCCAAAGAATTTGCCTTGCTGGAGTTGCTGGTGGCCAATGGGCGCAGGGTTCTGAGCCGAACGGGCATTATTGAACACATCTGGTCACTCGACCATCCACCCACCGAGGAAACGGTGAAGTCTCACATCAAGAGTCTGCGCCAAAAACTGAAAGGAGCCGGGGCTGGTGACGATTTGATCGAAACGGTGCATGGGTTGGGCTATCGGCTGAAGCAACCGGGTTAATTGGGCAAATTCCCCGATTTCTGCCCGTTTTTTCCCCGAAATATCAATAGTTCGCACCGTACCCTAAAAGGGTGAGCATACACCCTTTAGCTCTGGTGGATTGTTGATCCAATTCATCTGTGTGATTGCTACAGATTCGATTGATGATGTGTTCCTAAGCGAGAGGAACGGTAGCAGTGTCAGTCAATCTGTAGCTCATTTTTTGGGGCTGATCGAGGAACGTCATGATGATTGGCAGTCAAGAACGTAAAACGCTGGGCTGTTTAGCCCCTGCATTGTGTCACTACCGCAATAAGACTCCCCAATTGCAAGTCGTGCGGCTGTTTCACCGAGCATCATTACGGATGGAGCGGGTGATTTTTCCCGGTGAAAATTGGTTATTTGAAGCTGACCCTGAAGCTGAGTTGCAAGTTCAGATGAAGGGCTTGAGTCATGGCATGTTTGTGGAAAGGCTGTGGTGCGATCGCTTGCGGGTCAAACCCTTACCCACTTCAGTTTGAGCGATCTTGGTTTGCCTGAAACAACTATGCCTGCTTCCCGCTTTCACCTTTGATCACAGCAGCGGTCACCAGATGGGCAATTCGTAATGCCTCTGGGACATGGCCTCGATCCGTCAAGCGATCTAAGGCGATCGCGGCAATTTCGGGTTCTGCGCCACATACCTGAAAGTAAAAGGGCGGATGTTGATGAATGGTGCCAGCCCGTCGCATCATTTCCAGCCGTTCTGTTGGATCGGGCAACCGGGTCACGGCATGGGCAATTTTAGTGAAGTTGGGCAATCTTCGCATGACGGCAATACAAGGCCGTTGCGATCGTGCGGCCAGCAGCGACAGATCAATAATGTTGAAGCCCGCCATCGAGATGCCATCCAGCAACACCAGATGCACCTGGGCGTGAAATTTACTGTTGAGCAGTAGAGTGCTGATCGCATCCGTGGCATCCCACCCATCGGGTTGCACTGCCCCCCAAAGCATCCCTTCAAACCGCGTCCCCGCACACACAACTCCCGCCACTGCCACTGGCTGCCCCGCACCCCGCACGAATGGGCCATCATCAAACCCGATGACTCGAATGGTGCGTCGTTGTTCAATCAGGGTGGCTAAATCCATGCCGTGTTCAAAAAGGCAAGGTTAAACCCGTTTTGTCGGCTGTTTATTTTAGCTGCGATCGTTCTACCGACGATTGAGAGATGGCACTCGATTGTCGCTGAGTTGCAACGGTTGAGTTGGACGAACCCTCTGGGCAGGGCGATCGCGCCTTGCCTGTTGAACGGGTGGGAGTTGGGTGGAGGGTTGCAGCGCCTCTAGCCGCACTGCCCCCGGAACCTGTTCAGCAATGGTCAAACCAGCTAGAGGTTTACCGTTTGCCACTCGCATTGCGGTTGGAGTTGGTAAAGTCACTTTAGGATCAAAGGCAACCGCATCTGGCGCAGGGGCAGCGGGCGCATCAGACAGAGCCGATAGAGGATTGAATGAAATAGCCAGGGGAGCAAGATCCAACCCCGGTAAAGGAATTGTCAATTCTGCCATCAGGTCAGCCAGGAAGGGGGACAACCACCCCAGTTCTGGCACCGTAGAGGGGATGAGCGCCAGAGGAAATTGTACGGCTTTGCTGGGTGCAACTTGCTCTTGAAAGGATTGGGCAACCGAAAAGGGTGAGGTCGCGGCAAAAGGTTGGGTGACTGAAAAGGGCTGCACACCCGTGGGCAAAAGATTAGCCAGCCAGGTATTCCCCCAATTAGCGACGTTTGGAAGCACTGGGGGGGGAGCGTTGATATTCATCACTCCCGATAAAGCCAGATTAAAGGTGTAGGGCTGATTGCGGGATGCGGGCGGACTGGAAGTGGTTTGAGCCAGGGCGATCGCGCCATTCATGGCGATCGCGGGGTCCAGGGCGACCCAGCCCTCGGTCGTCATCTCATGAATTTCAAAATGCAGATGCGGCCCGGTGGAATTGCCCGTACTTCCCACTAACCCCAGCAGTTCTCCTTTCTTCACCACTTGCCCTGGCTGCACAAACATCTGCGACATGTGACCATACAGGGTTTGCTGGCTATTGCCATGCTGCACAATGACGGTTAAGCCGTAGCCGTCCATCGCTTCGGCGGCGACCACCCGACCTGTTTTGGCGGCCACAATCGGCGTTCCCATCGGTGCCCCAAAATCAATGCCTCGGTGAAAGCGGGGCGTGCCACTAATGGGATGAATGCGCCAACCAAACATGGAAGTGACCGGAGCCGACACCGATAGCGGGAAGGCAAAGTCAAGGTTGCGCCCAATCAAGTGTCCCAGGCGAAGCCGCATCTGGGCCTGACTCAGGGGCACAATCGGCGCATTGGTGTAGATTCTGCCATTATCACTGCCCGGATTGCGTGCGGCGGTCGTGCCACTGTTGGCCGTTGCCTGAGCCGGGGTGGGGCTATTTTTTTGCGCGATCGCCTTCTGGCTTTGCTGCTTGGCTTGTTTGGCCTGGAGCCGCTTCTGAAGTGCCGCCCGCACATTGGCCGGCAAAGAGGGATTATTAATTACCTGTTCAGCGGCGGCGATGTCACCCGCTTCTCCATACTTTGCCGTTTCCGTCGCGGCTTGCTGTTGTTGGCGCTCCTTCTGGGCAGCTCTAGCCTTGCTCGTTAGCTCCAGTAAGGTTTGCTCAACTTCCTTCCGCCGCTGGGCTTTGGCAGTTTCATGATGAGTTACAGGGGCAGGAGCAACCGGCGCGACGGGTTTGGATTCCATCACCGGAACCGCAGGGGCAGGAGCAGGAGTGGGGGCGGGTAGCGTTTCCGGAGGGGCGACGCGCGGTGGAGTGGGAGCAACGGCAGCATCGGTGGGTTGCGCCTGTACGTCAGCGACGGCGGGTGGGGGAGCGGGTTGCTCGGTAAACAACGGAAAACCTCCTAACAAAACTCAGACACGGGGCAGCGAGAGGGCCACTCTCATTCAACGTTGGGGGGATGGGAACAAGGATGATCGTTTAACTGTTACTCGTTCACTTGTACACCATCCGGGGGATGATTGTAGAAAACCATGAGGACTTTATGAAGTTTTGCTGGTCACGTTAGGAGAATTAATCAGTGATGATGAAGTGTACGATCGCCCAAATTACAGCTTGCGTCCTGCTGCCCTCCCTGCTAATTGTTGGGTGCGATCGCTCCACCTCAGAACCGACTCCAGAAGATCTTTCAAAAGCGCTACCCATTGGTGTGGCCCTGGCCCAAACTAGCAATCTGGCGCTTTTAGGACAGGAATCAGTCAATGGAGCCAAAATTGCCGAGCAATATTTCAATGATCAGGGTGGGGTTCAGGGCGTACCGCTCAAATTAATTTATCAGGATGCGGGCGGCGATGAAGCAGGCGCAATTAACGCCTTCCAAACATTAATCACAAAAAATAAAGTTTTGGGGATCGTGGGGCCATCGTCGTCTCAGCAGGCGTTTGGGGCGAACCCTTTGGCTGATCTGGCAAAAGTGCCAGTCATCGGACCCACGAATACAGCGGAAGGAGTGCCTGAAATTGGCCCGTATATTGCGCGGGTGGCTTCCCCCGTCACCGTTCTCGCGCCCAACTCGATTGATGCCGCCCTGAAACTGAACCCCGCCATTCGCGAGGTAGCGGTGTTTTATGCTCAAAATGATGCCTTTAGCCAATCGGAAACCAATATTTTTCAGCAGGCACTGAAAGCGAAGAATTTAACGATCGTCACCACTCAAAAATTTCAAACCACAGATTCCGATTTTCAAGCTCAGGTCACTGCTGCGATCAATTTGCAGCCTGATTTGGTGGTGATCTCCAGTTTGGCGGCGGATGGGGCCAACCTGGTGCGACAACTGCGCGAGTTGGGCTATAAGGGGCTGATTGTTAGCGGCAATGGGTTGAATACGCCCAACATCTTTCCGGTGTGCGGTGTGTACTGCAATGGAATGCTGATTGCTCAAGCTTACAGTCCGGCTCATCCGAATGCGATTAATACCGAATTTCGAGAACGCTACCGCCAACAGTACAACCAGGACCCGCCCCAATTTAGTGCCCAGGGATTTACAGCGGTGCAGGTATTTGTGGAGGCGTTGCGATCGCTGCGCAAAACCACCAACTTTGAGCAACTCTCCCGCCCGGAGATTCGGATTGCCCTGAATGAGCAAATTCTCGCCGGACAATACGACACGCCTCTAGGCAAAATTGCCTTCACTCCGGATGGTGAAGTGATTCAGCAACAATTCTATGTGGCTCAGGTAAAAGTTAACCCCGACGGCAAAACCGGCACCTTCAATTTATTGAAATAATGATTTGAAGTCATGCTTTGCAGGAGTGGATTCCACTTCGGTAGCCCTCACTCTAAATCCCTCTCCCAGAACGGGCTACTGTATCCACAGATCTCGACTCAACCCCAAGCCTCTACCGGGGGACTTCCCCCCGCACCCCCGCTTTGTGGGGTCCTCACTCCCCCACACCCCCCGCAAGGGATTAATTCTTTTCCCACGATGCGCTGGTTCAGTGGGTCAATTGAGTTGGACCACAGGCAGCCAAAAACGGGAGAGGGGCTTTCAATCTGGCCCCCCTGCTCTACGACCCTGCCCCAAACGTTGGTTGTTGTAAATTGGTTGTTGTAAAAGAGCTAATTGAGTCCATCGCGATCGCTAGGATTCTGCTACTTCGAGCGGTAGGGGGGCAGCAATTTTTGGCAAGGCAATTTGTTCGGCGATGGGAGTGTAGCCCAGCCATTGCGTAGCGAGACGGTTGAATGTCGTCGGGCAACCGCTGACACAAAAGCGGGTGGGTTGGGGCGATCGCACATTGCTTAAGCCCAGCAGATCGAGTTCCTGCACTGCCGCCGCAATCACATGCACAGCTGGGTCCACCAGTTTCACCGAGGCGGGCAAAATCCGCCGCAGCACCGGAGCCAGGTGAGGATAATGAGTGCAACCGTAAATCAACGTATCAATATTCTGGTCGATTAAGGGTTGCAGGTAGCTCTGGGCCACCGCAGACGTGTAAGGATCTTCAATGCGATTCTCTTCAATTAGAGGCACAAATTCGGGACAGCCGACCTGCCACACCTGAGCAGTCGCAGCAACTTCCCCGATCGCGTGTTCATAAGCCCCACTGGCAACTGTTGCAGGCGTAGCAATCACGCCAATCCGTTGCCCCTGCTGGACGGCGGCTCTGGCTCCCGGCAAAATCAACCCCAAAATCGGCATATTGAACTCCGATCGCACCGTTTCCAGGGCCAATGCGGAACTGGTGTTGCAGGCCATAATCACCATCTTGACACCCTGCGCTGTCATCCAGGTGAGAATTTCCCGCACATATTGCAAAATTTCGGCGGGGGATTTGGTGCCGTAGGGGAGCCGCGCCGTATCGCCAAAATAAATCACGGATTCTTGCGGAGCCTGACGATATAGCTCACGCAACACTGTTAAGCCGCCCAATCCACTATCAAACAAGCCAATGGGAGACGCATTATGAAAGCTGCCGCTCGGCACTTCACCGGGATAAGGATAATCAAACACTCCACACACCTCTTAGCTGAAAGAGACATCAAATTGCAAGGACACCAACCACCAACCGCTATAACTTCGCGGTCCGTTGCAAATACTGTAGAATACCACGGGCGATCGCGTCTGCCATCTGCGTGCGGTACGAAGGATTTGCCAGACGGCTCGCATCCTCCCGGCCTGTGACAAACCCCACCTCGACTAATACCGACGGCATCGAGGTTTTGCGAAGCACGTAGAAACGAGCCGATCGCACACCGCGATCGGGCACCCCGACCGATTGCAAAATTGTTTGATGAATCACCTGGGCCAGATCGGCACCCGATTGGAAGTAGTAGGTTTCTAACCCGCTGATATCAGGACGGCTGAGACTGATGGCGTTGGCGTGAATACTCACAAACACCGTTGCATTGGCCTGTTCAGCCATTTGCACCCGGGGTTCCAGATCCAGATCGCGATCGTCGGCCCGCGTCAGGTACGTCTGGACTCCCCGCTGCTGCAAAAAGCCTGCCACCTGGCGGCTAATATCCAGCACCACCCCTTTTTCTTGCAGGCCACCGATCCCCACTGCCCCCGGATCAGGCCCGCCATGCCCCGGATCGATGATGACGATCGCGCGGCCCGTAGGAATGGGTGGAATTTGAGGCGAGGGGGCAGTCCACTGAGGGCGGGGCGTAGGAACCGGCGGCGGGGATAGCGTCACGGATGGCGTGGATACGGTCACGACGTTAGCGGTGCTGCGGGCTGTCGGGTTCGGCAACGCGCCCCCATTTATCCCCGCGATCGCTTGAGGTTTGGGTAAAGTTACAACCCACTGTTGGGCAGAAATGCCCCGAAATTTAATCTGGTTCGGGTCTAACGTGTAACCAGGAGCCACTTCAATCACAAGCCGCGTTGTCCCTTTGTCGAACTGCCCAATTCGGACGGAGCGAATCAGCCCGGTATACGTCTCCCGAATGGCGGGTCGGCCCAATTCTACCCCCGGCAGATCAATCACCAGGCGGGTCGGATCGGTGACGAGTTGGGCTTGGGGTTGGACCCCCTCATCCGTGGAAAACTCCAGTTGGGACTGTTGCACATTCAACTGCCAGGAGTCCAACTTACCCGCTTGAGCCGGCCCAGCCATCAGCAAAATGGAGGGCACAAGGAGCAAACTGGCAGGAAGTTTGTGTAGAAGTTGTTGACATCGGCGGGAGAGGCGGCCCAGTTTCATACCTAATTGAAGAAAACTGCGCCAACTATACTCGATGTCTGAAAAGAGCGATCGCGAATCTTCACGTCGATTCTGATTTCACTTCTTCCACGGGGGCGATCGCCGTCTGCGCGGCCTCCGCTCGATTGAACACGACCCGCAACAGCGGCGGCGCCAGAAACGTCGTCAAAATCACCATGACAATGATGGCCGCATTCAGAGAATCCGACAGCACCCCACTGGCACTGCCCACCGCCGAAAACACCAGCCCCACCTCCCCGCGCGGAACCATCCCCACCCCGATCGCCAGTCGGTTAATGCCGGGTTGCCCAAACACGACAAACCCCGTCACCACCTTCCCAATAATCGCCACCAGAATCAGAAATCCAGCTGTAATTAACCCTTCCCGGTTTTCCGGCACAAACGGATTCAGCACACTCACATCCGTTCGCGCCCCCACACAGATAAAAAAGATGGGCACCAGCATATCGGCAATGGGAATCACCTGTTCCTCCAATTCCCGTCGCTTTTCTGTTTCCGCTAGAATCAGCCCCGCCGCGAACGCTCCTAAAATCGCCTCCAACTGGATCACATCCGCAATGTAGGACAGAGTAAACGCAAAAATTAACGCCGACACCAGGAGTTGGCCGCGCGTTTTCAGCCCATTCACGATCGCCACAAAAACGGGATTGAGTAAACGCCCTAACCAGATAGAGCCAATTAGAAACACCGTGGCACTGACGATCAGGTAAATCACATTGGAGATTTCTACCGTTCCTTCCCGCGCCAGACTTGCCACCACCGCCAGCACAATAATCCCCAGCACATCATCCAGCACTGCCGCTCCAATGATGATTTGCCCCTCCCGTGAGGTGAGTTGTTGGATTTCTGCCAGCACCTTAGCGGTAATGCCAATGCTCGTTGCCGTCAGGGCTGCACCCGCGAAAATCGCTGGCACCAGGGGCACCCCAAATAATGTCACCAGCCCAACTGTGCCCAGCGCAAAAGGCACTGTCACACCTACCACGGCCACCACAGTTGCCTGCGGGCCAACCTTTAACAATTCCTTCAGGTCCGATTCCAGCCCAATTTCAAACAGTAAAATCACCACACCCATTTCTGCCAGAACTGAAATGACTTCGCTGGCAACATCAAAAATGGCGTTTAAGGATTGCTCATCGGCGGTTGATGTTAAATTGAGCAACCCCATAATCAAAGAGTCGCCAGCACTATCCACACTGGCCGGAAACACCAATAGGTGGAGGGCAGAAATGCCCACAATCACCCCAGCGACTAATTCTCCCAAAACAGGCGGCAAATCAATGCGGGCACAAATTTCACCGCCCACCTTACTGGCCAGATACACGACCACCAGACTCAGTAACACGGCGGCCAGAATTAGAGAGGCACTTGCACCCTCGGATGCGGTTGCCAGCAGCGGCGAGACAGAAAATGGTTGAACACTCGGAATGGAAAGAAGGGATAGCCAACTCATGAAGATTACCCATTGCAGGACGATCGCACTGTATAGACTTCGTTACACATTAGACTTCGTTACATATTAAACGCCGACGGAGGCGATCGCACCTCCTACCGTCGTCTAAAATGGCGTGGTTTTGTCAGCGATGACTCAAAATTTCGTTGGACTGCCATTCCTTCCAGTTGAAAGGGTTGGAACACATCGTACAGGTGTTCTAAACTTTAGATCAGTGATTTTAAACCACCTAACGGGTAGAAGCCTCTCATGGTTCTCCTACTGACTGACGTTTTCCTGCTACTGACCCAAATCCTGCTGTGGATCATCGTGGGGTTGGTGATCTGGTTCTTCTTGTCGAGAGTGCTGGATCGCAAGTTTTTGGGTTTGCTGGTGCTCCTGCTCTTTTTGGCCGTGATCATCATGGCGTTTTTTCAGGGTGGCATCAATCAACCTGGTAGCGTTTTGGATGTCATTTGGCGGGTCATTTCCTTTCCACTGACCCCTCTAGGGCTGGGGTTAATTCTGCTGGTGGTGCTGTTTACCAACGGCAAACTTTCTAAATTTCTGCGTCGGTTGATCTTCTTTGGGTTGATCTTACTGGCGCTGGGTAGCATTCCACTGGTGTCGTATTTTCTGGCCCAAGAACTGGAAATGGAAGCGATCGAGTTAATTGCGCCGGTGACTCAGTTGGATGCGGGGGGGCGGCAGGTCATTGTGTTACTGGGTCGCAATACAACGCGGCCCCAATTGCGCCCACGGGTCAATCCGGTGCCCCCAGATCCACCAGCCGTAGAGCGGGCCATTACCGCTGACCAGTTTGAGGTTCTCAGCACCTTGCCGATTCAACTCACAGAACACGGCGATCGCATCATCTACGCGGCCCAGTTATTCCAGGAGGAAACTCGCCGGGGTACGAATCCGTTGATTGTGGTGAGTGCCGGACAACGCAGCGATCGCCGCAAGAAAGATGGTGAAATCACCGAAAACATCACGGAAGCCACCGATGTCCAACGCCTGTTGACCCAAACCCTGGGAGTGCCAGAGGCCGCGATCGTGCTGGAACACGAGGACGGCAACATTCGCAATAGCGCCGAAAAGGTGAGACAGCTCTTGCAAAATCAGCAAATTAACTTTGGCAATCAAATTATGCTGGTTGGGTCTGCTCTAAACATGAACCGGGCCGCCCTCACCTTTCGAGAAGTGTTTAACGAGAGTCGGATCATTGCCCGTCCCACGGATTTTTATACCCTGCCTCAACCCCAACGATTAGCGGCTGTAGCATCGGGCCGGGATGTCGTCGAACGCGAAATTCAAATCACGGATGTTTTACCTACTGCTGATGCTTTTTGTATCAGTAGTCAAGCCATTCAGGAATATCTCAATTCTTTCTACTTCTTTCTGCGAGGCTGGATCAGACCCTTCCAGGCTCCGAATTTAACTCGGCCAGTACAGTAAAAGTTTCCCTCCCCTCTGGTTGAATCCTGCCAGTTTTAATCCGCTCAATAGAACGGCTCAGTTCAGATTTCGTTTAGCCTGCATTATTCATGAAGGATAGTAGATGATAGACAAACGAGTTTAGACTAACCAAACTTTGCTCAAGTCAGGAACAAGCATTTGATAAGGTGAAGAAACAGTCACAGCAATGGCTAAAATAGCCCGAAATCAGGCA
>JANRIS010000037.1:0-9122 GCA_033764685.1 Leptolyngbyaceae cyanobacterium bins.349 | reverse complement strand
GGCTTCAAGGGCGGCCTTCGTCTTGAATTCGGCACTGTATTGTTTTCGCTGCATCGTTTCTACCACTCAGTATTTTCTCTGACCCATTGTGCAGCGGTTCTCTCTTATTGCTTTGTCCAGTTTATGGGGGACATCATAGGTATCAGGTTCTCAAGTCTTGTTCTCGCAGCAATTTATCTGCCTAAACCACATCTTCTTCTGGTAATGCAAGCACCGGTGGTTGAGCATAATCAATCACCAAGTCTAACCCTGCCCGATCATATACCTCATTAAACAAGGTTTGCAGATCAACCCTCCGGTTCAGGCTCGTCAGCAACCACAGGATACAAATCTGCCAAGGGACGGCGATCGGCTCTCGATACCAGAATGCAGTAAGAGGATGGAGGCAGTTCTCATTTGTTAAGTGCCACCCCCCGCCTGACTGATTATGCCGCCGATCGCATTTTCACCAGCGGTGACCTTAACCTCTACTTTGATGTGCGGCATCTCTTTTGACACAAATGCCCTGATTGATTTGCCGTGGGTGTGTCTTGCTTGAAGCCGAAATTGCTGAATAAGAACGGCAACAGGCAGAACGATTAGTCGAGCAGTTGCGATCTCTGGGTATCGATCCCGATCAAGTTTAACGACCACAAGCGACAACGTGTTTCTACCTCAAATTAAATTCCAAAGATGGACTGAATTCGTTGGCGAATTTGTAGGAACGGGGATTCTTTATTAGTCCCATCAAGTTTAATTCCCAGTTTTTCCAACGTTTCTTGTCGCTGAGCCAGTTCTTCCGAAATTTTGTCGGCAAGTCCCTGCTGTTTTTGTAATAGACTTTGCAAGTTGCTCCGATCGACCACAAATAGCGTTGTCTCTTCCAATGTCTTCAAAGTTGCAGTACGTGGGGTTCCCATCAGCAGCGACATCTCTCCAATAAACTCGCCTGTTTGTCGTACAGCCACATGCTTGTCGATCGACTCTACATACACATCAACCGAGCCAGACAAAATGATGTAGAAGGACTCACCCGGATCGTTTTCCCGGCAAATGATTTCATTGGCATTTAATGTTTGACGATATCCCTCTTCAATAATGTGACGCAGTTCAATGTTATCCAGATGCTCAAAATAACTCACCTTCCGCAGTAGCTCACCCAGCATGGCATGAGTGGGCATTGAGGCAGCGATCGCGCTCTGCTCTCCAGATCTGTGAGTAAATCCTTGCGTCTGCAATTCTGCTTCAATCAGGAAGTACAAAGCACTTCTAATGGCATCGACGGCGATGGGTTGATTAATCCACACCCAAATCTCAAAATTGAGATAGTCGTCATCAATTCCTTTCAAATACACCCTGGGTGCGGGGGAAGCCAGTACCCTTGGTTCTTTTCGTACTACCGACTGGAGCACGTCCATAATCACTAAAGGGTCATACCCTCGGGGAATTCGCAGCGTAATTTCGGTCCCACACTCCTCCGACTGATAACTCCAGTTCGTAACATTTTTAGATGTAATCGTTGTATTTGGAATCATAATGGCTTTTCCTAACGCCGTCCGAATGACCGTTGAACGAATAGCTACATTTTCCACCACTCCAGTTGCTTCTTCCAATTGAACATAATCCCCCACTTTAATTGGTTGCTCCAGCAAGAGCGTTACACCACTTGCCAAGTCACTCGCCAAATTTTGCAGACCAAATGAGAGCACAAAACTAATGGCTCCCAAAACAACCGCTAAGGTCTCCAGCTTAATCCCAACATTTTGTAGAACAATGAAAAACCCTGCTAATAAAATAATGTAATTGATGATGGAGGCGAGTGCTTCACGAGTGCCGAGATCAAGACCGAAGCGAGTGAGGATTCGATTTTTAGTGATTCGCTTAATGACCGTTGCGATCGCCAAAACCAGAACTGATTGAATTGCTAAATTGGCGATAAACCCAAGCGAAATCTTAATGCCCCCCAAATCGAGAAAAGTCGTGGTAACCAGTTTTACCAATTTTCCAGAGATGGGATGATGAGAAATTTCGGTCCAGTATTGGCTGAGTTCCATAACCTGATTATTCACGAAAGAGTAAATAGGGTCTTAAAATCGTGAGAGATCGCGCCTCAATCAAGAGATGAACAACGATTAAACACAAATCACTCGGTCTCGATCTTGTGCGTTAGCGTGACTCCACCGCCAGAGTTGAGCATACAGTCCGTTTTGATGCATTAACTCTTGGTGCTGCCCCGTTTCCACAATATGCCCTTTTTCCATCACAAAAATCGTGTCCGCGTGGAGCGCCTGCCGAATCCGATGGGTCACCACAATCACCGTGCGATCGCCCGAAATTCGTTCTAACGTTGCCAAAATTTCAGCTTCGGTGATGGGATCAAGTGCCGAAGTTGCCTCATCTAGAATCAGAATGGCAGGATTGCGAACTAAGGCTCTGGCAAGAGCAATTCGTTGACGTTGTCCCCCAGAAAGTTGCCCCCCGCGATCGCCCACCTTCGTCTCATAGCCCTGGGGCAAACTCACAACAAAATCATGAATTTCAGCGGCTTTGGCGGCAGTTTCAACCTGTTCATCACTTGCGTCTAAACAACCCATCTGAATGTTTTCACGAATGGATGTGTTGAACAAAATGACATCCTGAGACACTAAGCCAATTTGGGAACGCAGCGATCGCTGCGAACATTGCTTCACATCAACACCATCAAACAAAACTCGCCCTGCCTGCGGATCGTAGAAGCGGGTCAACAAATTGATAATTGTGCTTTTACCTGCTCCAGACGGACCCACAAAGACTGCAAAATCACCTTTACGAATTCTCAAGGACAGGTGCTCAACACCACCTCGTGACTCCGCATAGTTGAAGCGAACAGTCTCAAACTGAATCTCTTGAGAGAGCGTAGGTAATGTCATTGCATCAGGTGCATCTTGAACGTGAGGAATTTCTTCTAATACCTCACACACTCGTTGCATCCCAGCCGTGCCGTCAATAATCAATGGCAGTAGATAAGTGAAGCTTAACAGGTTGAGATTTAACCCGATTAACAATGTCTGAAACGAAACTAAGGTACCGACGGAAATCCATTGGTGATAGGTCATCACTGCGCCAACGCCCAGAATGAATACCTGCATTAGCAGAAACGTGAGCGTGGGAATGCGTTGTACGAGGCAGGAAAGAAACCGAGCATGGGTGTAAACAGGTTGCAAGGCAGTTAATCGCGTTGCAAAATCGTTAGACAACCGTTGTTCTAAGCCAAAGATTTTGATAACTGATTGAGACACTAAATTTTCTTGTACAACGCTCGCAATTTGACCTTCTTGCTGGCGAAGCTGAAACCCTGCATCTGTTGCTTTTTTCAATACACTTGAAGGTAAGAGAGTACAAATTGCTAATCCGATCGAAGCTGCGATCGCTAACCGCCAGTCTAAATAAAACAAAAATATTGCGGAGAATAGGATATTACTCAAATCCAGTACCGCGAAAGCTAAACCAGAGAATAGACTAGTTTCAACTTTTTCCACATCCGCTAAAAAGCAGTTGACCACATCTCCGGCTGACCGTCGTCCAAAAAACTCCATGGATAGCGTTTGCACTCGATCAAACAGCGATTGACGAATATCATTCAGCAATAAAACACCAAATCGAGTAATCAGATAATCACCAAGTAAACTAACAATGGCAACAATCACAACGCCAACTCCAAGTAAACCTAGAATTAGCAGTAGAAGATCATAGTTCTGTGGCACGATCGCTTGATCGATCACAAGCTTGATACTAACTCTCATACTGGAATCAAATCCTGACTCTAACAAGATACGCGCAAGGGTCAGAAAAACAAGCCACTTGTAGGGAACAAGATATTTAGCAATCGTTTTAAGAAAATTCCAAAGACTCATTGAGCCATCTAACTGCTCCTGCTCTAAATCCTGTTCTGGCTCCACAATTTCCAGATCTGAAATCACTGCTTGGGTCATAATGTTCTTCTATTTACAAAAATTGATGAAATCTACTGAAGTCCGCTCCATTCCCGCAGGAAGGGTAACAGGAAGGTAATCGGTGCTCGTTCCTCCACGGTTACGCGAATTGAAGCAGTTGTGCCCGGAGTAAGTTTGCTACTGGGTCCCTTTGAGGAGGACCACTTGTAACCGCTGACGTTATCCTGTTCCGGTTGCAGTTCGACGACGACTTCCACTTTGGCTGCCTTACCGGTCAGGGTCTCCGCCAATTCAGAATTTCCCAGTTTGACCGTAGCCCGACTTGATGTGACAGGGTAAGGCGAAACCGATTTGACAGTCCCGACAATCCCACCAAATCGTTCTCGCTTAACCGTATCGGGTGTTAGCTGTACCTTCATACCGGGTTTGATTTGCTTGCCGTCTTTCACCTCAAAATAGGTTATGCCTGTTAACACTACAGGTTGAGAACTGCCGGTTTGTAGAGTGCCTAAACGGGTACCCGAATTCACAACTTGTCCCAAAACCCCACTCATGTCCAAAATGGAGCCATCTTGAGGACTGCGTATGATGCTTTTTTCCTCAATTTGTTGTTTCAGTTGAGCGATCGCGCGATCGACTTCTGCAATCTCATTGCGGCGCGTATTCGAGCTTTGCACATTTTCCTGGTCTAAACGCTTGCTGCGCGTGTTCAATTCATCCAATTGAGCTTGAATCTCGCTGATACTGTTTTGACTCTGGATATACCGTTGTTGAGCTTCAGTGGCATTGACATCTAATTGCCGGAGTTGAGCCTCCAACTCCTGAATATTCTGCGATTCCTGTCGATACTCCCGCTCTGCGGTCACAAGAGAATCTTGCTCTAATGCACCTTCCTTGGCTAACCGTGCGCGTCTGTCCCAACGATCTTTGAGCATGGGTAACATTGCTTGAGCATCCTGGATCCGTCGTTGCAGGCTTTGCCGCTGTTGTTTAATAGTCGTTAGTGATTGTTCTCGTAATGTCGGTGAAAGTGACTGGGCAGTTTCCAGACGTTGTATCAAGCTTACCCGAGTCGCTGCGATCGCTTGGCGTTCCACCTCAGTGCGTTGTTGCTGAATCGATTCAGTATTTGTTGCCTGACCCAGCAATTGCTGACGTTTCGCTTGCAGTTGCTTGAATTGCTCTTCCAACTCCAGTGGTTTAACAGCGGCGAGCACCTCACCTTTTTTCACCGTCTGCCCATCTTTCACCTTCAACACTTCCAGTTGTCCGGAGATAGGTGATTGTAGTTCCACCACACGTTGTTGGGAAATCAAAACGCCCTGTCCAGTCACCGTCATTGGAATACGACCCACCACACTCCAAATTAAGGTGGCGATCGTGAGTCCGCCAATCGTGACAGCAGGGATCCAATTTTTGGGCTTAACCACCTGCATCAATTGGTCGAGCTGCTCTGGTGACGCTTCATAGTCAAAGGACTCAACTGAAGCATCTGGGTTCTCAGAACTTGATAGGGTCATAGCTTAACTTCCTTGCAGGCGATTGATCATCCACTTAAACCGGGTTCCCGCGAGCAGGGTTTGCTCCAGGACATCGAGCGCAATCTCGTCCTCATACTCCACATCGCTGGAGAGCATCTCGTCTTGGTTGTAAGCCCGTTGCCCAAACCCGCGTTGTACAAGTCCTTCCCGCAGGCGATCAACCAGCGCAATGGAGATGGCTTGATAAAAACGAGTGGCAAACCCCCGGTCTCGACTCAATTTTTCCCACAACAGGTCTTGCGGTAACGCTAGGAGAAGTGAATTCTCAGCACAGCGAATCGAGGCAGAAGCAACTCCTGTCTCGACAAAGGACATCTCTCCGACAATCTCGCCACTGGCACGACGAGCGATTTCTTTTTCTACTGACTTACCGTTAACCTGAGTGGTAAATGTGACTGCCAGGTTACCTTTCAATACAATGTAGACGGCTTCTACAGGCTGTCCCTGCTGAATGAGGATAGTCCCTGCCGCGACTTGCTCTCGTCGTCCTTGGCTCGTCATCCAATCAATATCGTTGTCATTTAGAATGGCAAACACAAATAGAACTTTGCGGAGTGCCTGCCCTGGAATGATATGACTCTCTGCTAGCAGTTTAGACAAACTGCGTAAACGGACCGACAGGGTAATGGCAATTTCCTGATAAAATCGGGCTGCAAAATCAGCATCTAACGCTAATTTGGTTTGCAGCGATCGCTTGGGAATGACAAGCACATGACTCGGTTCTATCGCTTTGACCGTAGCAGAAGGGGGGCGATCGTCAATCAACGACATTTCTCCCAGCATCTCGCCAGCACTACACTCGGCTATTTTTTGGTCTTCGGGAGAATCACTCTGCGAAATTGAAACAATAACCTTGCCAGATAGCAAAATATAAATGCAATCAGCAGGTGAACCTTCCTGAATCAGAACATCACCGGGAGCAAGTTGCTGCTCAGTTCCAGTTTGTTCAAGCCAATCGCGATCTTCAGCTTGGAGAACTCGGAAGGCTGGCAGTGGTATAACGGTCTTTGGTATCATTTGAGGCTCAAAGAAAACATTTGTTTTTGCTAGTAAAAAAAATTGAACATTTGCAACAGGCTATAATTTATCTACCTTTAGTGCTAATCCTCTTTACTGGGTATGACCTTGCCCATCAGAAAGGGTAGTTTGTGAATTGAGTAAGAATCTCATGAAGATTTAAGTTCAACATAGCGTCAAGGGGTGCCTGCAAGCTGTGATAACAAAGAAGTAGACCTCTCGCTATTCCTCGGTCACAAGCATCCTCGCCTTTAGAGTACCCGCACTTGTTTTGCTATTAACATGAGTGAAACGCTAGTGAGTGTAAGAGATTGCTTCGTTTCCAAAGTTGAATGAATTGAGCCAACAACGTTTGCTCACTCTGCTAATACCCAAAGATGTTCAAGTTTGTAAAACTCACCCCGTTGCTCCATTTTGTAATCCCCTAGCAGTAGGGCAAGCCATAACTGCACCAGTGGCATTGCTACTGCTTGCTGGAGCTGCACCAAAGGGATGGTTGAAACGTTGTGTTCTTTCATCCAATGAGAAATTATTTTTACCCAGCCTGAAACATCTTCATCATGAGCAAGACTAAGCACCCCATTGAATACCTCCACGTCTGTCAATCCTGAATGCTGACTCATCTGCTCATCCAACGCTTGCAATAGGGCAACCTGGTCTAACTCACCCACGACTGAACCCTGTTCGTGGACTGAGGCTAATCGTTCTAGCGCTTTTCTAGGTAGACTCGCTAACGGTTCGATAAATTGTTCAAAGTCTACCTCCATTGTTTGCCGCACATAGCGATCGAACGCATCGCTTGGCATGGGTGGACCTTCCTGATTGGTTGTCGCCTCCAGTTCTTCAAATGCCAGCGTGGATCGCTCCTGAAACACCCCAACAATTTGGGCCATCGCTTCTGCTGCCACCTGCAACTGCACCACCGTATCCAACCCTGATAAAGACTCATCCAACGCCCTCAGCAATTGCCGTAAGTCTGCCTCGTCCGGAGCGGTCGCAGCGACCTGCAACAACTCCCACAACGGTAGTTCTAGTTGCTCTACCTGTCTCATCGCATCCTCTCAACCGTGCAACGGGCAGGGACGCAGCCCACACAACTCTGGGTCGAGCCGAGTTTGGCTGGCAAACTTTCTGATGCTATAGCGCGTCTCCAGCACACTCAACATCTTGCCCACATACTGATGAACCTGGCTAGGAACCATGCCGATACAATGAACCGGAGGCACGATCGCGACCTTCTCCTGCCCCTGCCAAATTTCAGCCGCGATGCATGGACGGGTGTCTCCACTCCGGCTTTGCGATACACCACCAATACCCCAAACACTGTCCGACTGAGCGGTTCAAACTCGACTGAAATTTGCTCTAACTCGCCTTCCTTGCGTTTACGACTGCGAGTTTGGTTGATGCGATCGTGGTTTCTGGCATATGACCTGCGACTGTAGCAAACCGACGGATTCCAACAGCCATCGCCTTCTACTCCATGGAGTGCCTGAGCTTGTTGGGCTGACAGCATGCCACACTTACGACATTTCTCAGGTAACGCCTTGGCCGTTACGCATCCTGCAAAGGAGCGAGCAAGGCTTCGACCCACTGTTGATCCATCTCAGATAGGGCTGGAGGTGGGGTCGGCTGACGATAATCAATGCGAGTTGCGTAACGAGCACGATCGTAAAGCTCCGAAAAGATGTCTTGAAATGGAACAATCGGTTCTGGATGTTCTGGCTGAAGTGGAATGGGAAAGCTAGGTAAGGAGTGTTGCAAATCAAATCCGTAAAGCTCTGCTGCTGGACGCTCTTGACTACGGCTAATCAAAATTCGATAGGTGGAGTTGGAGCGTCCCCCTCTCACCGTCATTGGTTTCCCGCCTCGCAGCAAATCAATTTCGACTAGATGAGTGACACTCCCCAAAATCAACTGCCGTTTCTTCTCATAGGCCGTTCGTCCTTCGCCACTGCGCTTATTGGTGGGTGATAGGAGTTCAACTACCGTAATGACGGTATCAGTGGTCATCTCCCGCACTTCCAAATAACGCTGTTTCACTTCAATTGGCATGGGCACAAAGACCTTCTCCGGTCGCCATTGGGTCGTAACAGATGTCGTTTCTGTCAAGGGAGATTCTGTCAATGCGGCATCAGATCTTCCAGCAAAGACGATCGCATCGGGAATGCCAATCAGGAGTTCTTCATCGGCCCCATCACTTTGATAGGTGCGGGACTCCACTTCGACATAATACTGCGAGCCGAGTTGAGGGGTAATGGCATCCGCGATCGCCACCATCAATCGAGTATGAAACGACGACCAGAAAGCGGGATATTCAAGGTAAAGGTCCATTCCTGGAAACGGGGATGGCATGACCAAACTCTTAAACCCAGTAGATGCCAGTATTATAACCCCTTCGGATTGCCTCAAATTCTCAATTTGTCTTAGACTATTCCTATCCCCGATATTGGTCACATATCGGGAATAAGATTTTGAAAGATAAGTAGAAATGCTTATTTAAGATTGCTCGAAATGGTAGTGTTCTAGACATGGGGATGGGTGGAAGTCAAACCGCCCGCCCAAACTCGTAGCGATTGATGAACAATCCAATCACAATGTCATGCAACCATTGGGATTTTGAAAAGCAAATTGTCTTGCGAGCCAATCGCTTAAT
>JANRIS010000036.1:0-34131 GCA_033764685.1 Leptolyngbyaceae cyanobacterium bins.349 | reverse complement strand
GGCTTCAAGGGCGGCCTTCGTCTTGAATTCGGCACTGTATTGTTTTCGCTGCATCGTTTCTACCACTCAGTATTTTCTCTGACCCATTGTGCAGCGGTTCTCTCTTATTGCTTTGTCCAGTTTATGGGGGACATCATAGTTAAAGCACTACTTGATTTGAGTGGACTTGCGACCAATCAGGAGAATGCTTTCAACGCCCTGAATTTTGCACAACAAGCTCTCAACCTTGTTCAGCAATACAAGCCTAAACGATCTGTTCATTATGGTTGGCTAGATTTAGAAATTAGTACATTAAATGCTTTGAGTAGTGCTTATCGATCTCAAGGTAACTACACAAAAGCACTAGAGACACTTCAGCAAGCCGTCAACCTTAGTGAGCAAGACGCTGACTCTTTATCTAAGCAAGGAATGATGAATATTTTGGGAGCATATTATCTCAGTTTGGGGGATTATGCTAACGCCACAATTCAATTTCAGCAGGTATTATCATTGGCTCAAAAACAGCAAAATGCAATTCATCAGCAAGGTGCATTGTCTTTTCTGAGTTGGGTAGCATTTGCTCAACAAAAGCCTCAACAGGCAATCCAATTGGCGCAACAAGGGTTAGAGATTAGCCAACGTAAGCAGTATCTAGAAGGGGAACTAGGAAATCTGTTTAACTTGAGTCGAGGCTATGGTGAATTGGGCAATGATGCTCAGGCGATGGCAATGGCACAAGCAACTTTAGACCTTGCCCGTAAAACAGGGAATATCCAGTATCAGCGGGGTGCTCTTGCGATTCAAGGAGATTTACATCGTCGCTTTGGGCGTTGGGATAAGGCACTAGCGAGCTATGAAGCAGCGTTTGCAAGTGGTAGTCGATCTGCTACTAACTACGCTGGATTGGCTCAAGTGTATGTTCAGCGAAATCAGCCTACTGCTGCTATTACCTTTTACAAACAAGCCATTAACAACTTTGAAAATCATCGCCGCAACCTGAGAGAACTTTCTTCAGACCTACAACAGTCATATCTCCAAAGCACACTGGACTTTGGTGGAGTCAAAGTGGCTGATATTTATCGCCAACTGGCAGATCTCCTGATTGCTCAAGGGCGGATTCTGGAAGCGCAGCAAATTCTGGAACTGTTGCGGGTGGAAGAAATCAAAAATGCGACTCAACCGCTGCGAGGTAACCAGAAACCCGAAAACATTGCCCTCAGTCCGCTGGAACAAGAATTAACTCGCAAGCACGGTAGCCTGATCGCCTTTGGGCGCAATGTGGAAAAGTGTCGGGATGCTCAACCCAAGCCCTGTGATCAACTGCATCAACTGGTTGACCAACTGAAGCAACTCAACGAGCAGTACAATGCCTTCATTCGCCAATTTGACGACCAAATTCGTAACAATCGCAGAGACGATGAGGCTGCGGTTAACCCCAAAGAGCTTGATAAAGCTCAAACTCTGATTAGAACGACTCAGCAGAAAACTCAGAAAAACACAGTGCTGGTTTATCCACTGGTATTAGACAAACGCCTCTGGATTGTTTGGGTCTCTTCTGAGGGAGTGAAAACAAGTCAACCTGTTCCGGTTCAACAGGTGGAACTCGCCAAGGCAGTGATTCAATTTCGCTCACTGATGCAAGAGTGTGAACAGCGGACATGCGGCGCTCAGGACACCGCTAAAATTCAGTCTGTTAGCCGTCAACTGTATGATTGGCTAATTCGTCCGATTGAACCTGAATTGACCAAAAACAAAGTCGGCAACCTGATCTTTGCCCTCGATCGCGTGGTTCGCTACATCCCGATGGCAGCCCTGTACGACGGGAATCAATACCTGACCCAAAAGTACACTGTCTCTACAGTTCTGTCAGCTGGACTAACGCAAGTGGGCGATCGTCCTCCCTTCTCCCCCAAACAAACTCAAATTCTGGGATTAGGATTGTCTAAACCTGTTTCTAACCTCACGGTTGCTGGATCACGCTATAACTTTGCCGGATTGCCTTATGTAGCTGTGGAACTGAGCGCGATCGTTCGAGGTAAGCAATCCAACACCAAAGGTATTTTTCCTGGCGAAGAACGACTGGATAACTTCGACGCTAACACTCTGGCAACCGAACTATACAAACGTAAACATCGCATTCTACATCTGGCAACTCACGGTAAATTCGTTCCAGGTAATGCCCTTGCGTCTTTTTTACTTTTAGGCGACGGTAAACCATTCACAGTCTCAGATATTCAGGCGCTGACTACCCTTGACTCTATCGATTTGATTGTCCTCTCTGCTTGCGAATCAGCATTAGGAGGTGCCGAAGGCTCTGCTACAGATCCCACCAAACTCGACGGCATCGAAATTTCCAGCATGAGCTATCACTTTCTCAGTAAACAAGCCAAAACAGTGATTGCATCCCTGTGGCAAGTCAACGACCCCAGCACCGCTCTCCTTATGCAACACTTTTATAAGTATCTTGCTGAAGGCAAAACCAAAGCTCAAGCATTACAGGAAGCGCAGAAAGCCCTGATTACTGGGAATCACAACACAGTAGGTGGAAAACGGGCAGATATTGAAGTGGTTGATAGTCGCACTGGCAACTCTCGTACAGTCAGCAGTGATACATTGCAACATCCTTATTACTGGGCACCGTTTATCCTAATTGGGAATGGGCTTTAGCTGTTAGCGACTAGCTGTTAGCTGTTAGTGAAGGAGCGATAGAGAGGAGATGGGAGCAGAAGAACGCTATTGGACGTTGGTCAAGCTGGATTCGCTTGGGCGCAGCCGTGTGGATGAATTATCGGATGCTCGGACTTTCTTCCAGCAGCACATTGGCTCAAGTCTGGGACAAGACATCGATATTCAGAAACGGTTACACGAACTGGCACACAGGGGAGCAACTGAGCGCGATCGCATTTTGGCTGAACTTTGTTTACGATGCTTCATCTCTCATCAAATTGAGCAAGCTTGCATTCAGCTTGAAAATCAATTTGGTGAATACTACGGTTTCACCCGGCATGACTTGTTTGCGATCGTTTTAGATGATGGTGGAGCTATTAGTAATCAGCTATTAGCTATTAGCGATCAGCCGTTAGCAAACAACCAACAGCCAAAGGCTCATGGCCAACAGCTAACCGCTAATAGCCAACAGCTAACAGCTAACAGCCAACAGCTAGCAGCTAATAGCCAACAGCTAACAGCTAACCGCTATGAGCTAACCGCTTCAAAGATTCTAGAGAAGTTTGATCCAGAGCGTGCTAACTTGGCAGCCTGGACAAATCGCTTAGTGAAGCAACACCACGAATTGAATGCTTTTTTATTGGAACAGGGCTTATGTATGCTCAGCGATTGGGCGATTTTGAACGACACCAAACCCAAGAAACTACAACGGGTTCTAACCGAGTTTCATCAATTGACTCAATCTGAAGTGGAGCAAGCCGTTTATTTACTGGAAAGCTACCATGCGGTGTATCGACGCGATCGCCTTCTGAAGGGGCAAAAAGGAACGTGCTCTGACCCCACAAGGGAGCAACTTCAGGAAATCAGTACTCTCCTCCAACCGCACATTGCTCTTTCCCTATCGCCCGATACTGTTTTGACTCACCTCACCGCTTTAGCCAGTCGTTTAAGACAATATCGAATTTCCATAGGAGGTGGTCAACCCCCCAGTCAATCCCTTGATCAGCCCGATACGCCACTCCTCGATCAACTGAGTCAGGAGTCGATGAATCTGGAGGAGGATAACCCTCACCTTGAGTTTCTCCAAACCTACCGCCAGCAATTTTCCCACTGTCTAGAGGGTGCTTTGCAGCGCGTTGTCACAAATCGTCTACAAACCCTCAAACCACCCAAGCAACAAAACTTTCTCACAGCCCTCCAGTTATTTCATTGTGAGCAGATGACGATGGGCGCGATCGCCAAACAAATTGGATTGAAAGCCCAATATCAGGTTTCTCGCTTGTTGAAATTGGATGAACTCCGGTCGGATGTGCGGCACTGGATGCTTCAGTGTTTGCGTCAATCCATCAAGAGCACAGTACTGGACTACGTTGAACCAGCCAAACTAGACAAAATTGATCATCAAATTGCCATAGCTCTTGAAGAGCAAGTTGATGACTTGATTCAGCAAGAACAGGCACTTGCTAAAACGCCAAAAGACTATGTTTCAAACAGTTTGTTGGCTCAGAAGCTTTGCCAGTATCTTGATCAGCGAATAGCTGTTAGCTGATAGCTGTTAGCAGGAAAGAGGAAAATATGCAGGATTTTAGAACATTGAAAGTATGGCAGCGAAGTCATCAATTCACACTGGAGGTTTATCAAGTGACAGGCAGTTTTCCAACTCATGAGTTATATGGATTAACCAGTCAAATGCGCCGTGCAGCTACCTCTGTTCCAACCAATATAGCTGAGGGCTGCGGACGTGGTTCCGATGCAGAATTTGCGCGTTTTCTGCAATACGCAATGGGATCTGCCAGTGAATTGGATTATCACCTCCTACTTGCTCATGACTTACACTTTCTAGAAATCTCACGCTACGAACCACTCCATAATGAATTAACAGAAATCAAAAAAATGCTCAATGCTTTTCTTCAAAAGCTAAGAGCTAACAGCTAATCGCTAATCACTTAAAAAACGAGGTTGTTATGAATTCGAGCAGTATTGCAGATGAATTGGAAGCTATATTACCCAGTACGATCGCGTTAACAGATGCTCAAATTGAGCAGGCGAGGCAGCAGAGCCTCACCATTCAAGATCCCACTCAGCAATGGCAAACTTACTTAAACTACTTAGCTTTACTCGGATTTGAGCAATGGCTAAATCAGAGGGCAAGTGATATTTCAATTCATATCCCTCAGAATTCATTAAGGCAGGCAACTGAAGGTATTTCGGTTATTTGTAATGTCATTGTCAATAATTTCAAGGTTTGTCTAATTCCGATTGAAAGTCAACCCGATGATGTCGAATTACCAGATGTTGCAATTACCTCTCCTGAACTTGCAGCCCACTTCTATATCACCGTTACCATCTACGAAGAACTATCTCACGTTGCTGTTCATAGTTTTCTCCGCTATGACCAACTTACGACCCAACTTCCACAGCTACAACTCGACCCTGAGCAGTTCTACGATATCCCCATTCATCACTTTAATCCCGACCTCAATCATCTCCTCCTCTACCTCCGCTGCTCCCAACCAAGAGCTATTAGCCAGCAGCTATTAGCCATTAGCCAGCAGCCAGCAGCCAACAGCCAACAGCCAGCAGCTAACAGCCAACAGCTAACAGCTAATAGCTATCAGCTATCTGTCCCACTCATCAACGTTCGGCGCTGGTTGCAAAATGAATTAGATGAACTGGCGCAACAGCTATCCTGGGTGCTGCTTCCTCCCCTAACTCTAGAAAATGCCATGCGGTTGACAGCGAGAGTGGTCAATCAACCCACACCGCAAGAAAGTTTTGAAAATGTGATCAAGCAACTGGTGCGAGATGGCATGATCTTGCCTGTCGATGCTCGCGTGGCTTACCAGGATTTAGACGTTGCTGGAGTTCCGAGTCGCCTATACGCGATCGCAGGGACACTCCCCCCCGATCCCACACCCGAATGGACATTGTTGCTGGTTCTGGGTCCGCGATCGCAAACCCCTTTACCCCGCAATACTCAACTTCAAATCGGCGTATCCGACACTCCCCTGACGCAGCAGACCCTCACCCAACAAGACAATTATTTATATGCAAAAGTCATCGGTACGTTAGAAGAACAATTTTGGGTCACCATCACTGCTCCGAATAGTGAAACAATTGAATTACCTACTTTTAGCTATTAGCCTTTAGCTATTAGCTATTAGCTAAACAGCCAATTACAAAGGTTGATGACTCACTCAGTTCTTTCAAGCCCATCTGCTACCAGCTACCAGTTACTAGCTCATAACTAACCGCTAACCACTAACAGCTAACAGCTAACAGCTTTCTATGTTTCGTCTCAAAGTCTGGCACATCGAACAAACTTGCGTATTTGAGTTGTCCTGGGGTAAAGGACGGCAACTCACCGCAAAACTGCCCTTCCCCAGTATCTTAAAAACTCACTACAAACGCTGGCAGTCAGCCTACATCGATTTCTACAAGTCCAAGGAGTTTCAAGCGTCTACCTTGCGGGCACGAGTGGATGTGAGTGGTACGATGGCAACTCCTGAAATCGACTGGCGTGCCCGATTAGCCCAGGCAGAAGCGGAATTGACCTCAGAGTTTCATCACTGGCTCAGCAGTGCTGAGTTAATCAAGATTCGGAAAGAAATTGCATCGGGAGGACAACCAACAAACAATGAGGCAAATCCTTTGACTCAGTCCATTGACGTGTTTCTCACCTGCGACTCTTTAGAATTGGAACGGTTACCGTGGGAAACTTGGGAAATTGGAACGGAGTTTGCTGCTAGTTCAATTCGGTTGGTGCGAACGCCTGCCAATATTGAGGCTGAAACGGGGCAACGTAAGCGCCAGGGGAAGATGCGAATTTTAGCAATTCTCGGAGATGAGACTGGCTTAAATTTTCAGCAGGAGCGAGAAGCACTCAAAGACTTGAAACCGCTTGCAGACATCACCTTCATCGGTTGGCAGAAGGACAAAGCAACGGATCATTTGCTAGAAGACATTCAACAAGCGATCGCAAATCCCAATGGCTGGGATCTTCTCTTCTTTGCCGGACACAGTAACGAAACAAACGTGACAGGTGGAGAACTGACGATCGCTCCCAATCAATCTGTATTAGTGAGTGAAATTGCCCCACAACTTCTATTGGCAAAACAACACGGCTTACAGTTTGCTATTTTCAACTCCTGTAGAGGCTTAAGTATTGCTAATTCACTCATTAGTTTAGGTCTGGGTCAAGTTGCCGTGATGCGCGAACCGATTCACAACCGAGTCGCACAGGAATTTCTGATTCGCTTTCTTCGCCAGATGGCAACGTATCAAGATGTGCAAGATACACTTCGTTTAACCTGCCAATCATTCAAGTTAGATAAAAATCTCACCTATCCCTCTGCCTATCTGGTGCCCTCCCTATTTCGGCATCCCGATTCGGATCCTTTCCGACTTCAACCCTTTGGTTGGAAGGAGAAACTCAAACAATGGATGCCCACCAAAGTAGAGGCGATCGCGCTGGCGGCACTTGTTAGCTTGAGTATCGCTCTGCCTGTACAGAACTGGCTTTTAGAACGGCGTGTTTTGGCGCAAGCTATCTACCGTCAAGCAACAGGACAACTTTCAACAACGAACATTCCTCCGGTGTTGCTGGTTCAAATTGATGAAGCGTCAATTCTTCAAGATAAAATTTATCCAGTTCGCCCCATTTCTCGTCCCTATCTAGCTCAGTTAATCAATCAATTGGTTAAGCTGAATGCCCAAGTTATCGGGATTGATTACTTGTTGCATCGCCACCAGGATGGAAACGAACAACTCACCCAGACCATTAAAAACGCCGTAGAAAAACATCAAGTTGCATTCATCTTTGCATCGACATTGGATCAGGATGGAACCTGGCAAAAACCTTTACCCACTATTGCAAACCCCAAATGGAGTTTGGATGGTGACATGGATTTACTTGATGATCCAGTAATTTATGCCAGACTCATTGGTGATACACCACCTATCAAGAATCAGCCGCAGCTTTTGCCTCTATCCTATTTACTAGCATTAACTCAGCAGTTAAAGAGTCATAAGACTTCGAGAGCATCTCAAACCTTATCCAAAACAGCTGGGCAAATTGATTGGCTGAATCAACTGAAAGACGATTTAGGCACAACTCATCTTCTCAACAGAAGGTCTGTTTTTCCAATGCGTTCACAGATTCATCCAATCACAGCCATTTCCTATCGATTGAATCAAATGTGGTTGCATCCACTGATTGATTATTCCATTCCTCCAGAGCAGGTTTATCAAAGTATTCCCGCTTATCAGCTCCGGTTAGCGCATGAATCACAATCGAAAATGAAATCCTTAGAGCAACGAATTGTGATTATTGCCCCAGGCGGACATCTGGATGCGGGAGTGTTGGAGGGGAGAGATAATTTCCTGATTCCACAAGCGATGCAATACTGGCACGCTCAAAAAGTACCTCCTGATGTACGGCAGAAGTGGACAGGCGGTGAAGTTCATGCCTACATGGTGCACAACCTCTTAAATCACCGACTAATAATCCCCATTCCTGCTTTATGGTTGATTGGACTTGTTGTCCTATGTGGAAAAGGAGCTGTGCTATTTATTCGTCATCGCAGACGATGGTATTGGGTTTTATTTGGCGGAGGTGTCACAATACTCTACGGAGTCATCGGTTTCCAAACTTACATTACCGCTGGGATCCTACTGCCCTGGCTACTTCCTATATTGACTTTGTGGGTTTATATTCTTCCGGTTTTACTGAGGAGAGATCATTATGTTTAAGCTGTGTACAATCGCTTTGCTGACGAGTGTGTTTCCATTTTTTAATGGAAGCACTTTATCACAAGCATTTGAACCAACTGTTGGGCACACCTCAACTGAGCAACTGTTTGATAAAACAACGAACAAACCTCCGGCTACAAATGTTAGTCGGATGGGTCCTCCAGTGGGACGTAGACCTGGTGGTGGAGGATCACGCTAATGCAATATAGAAAATTAATCAATTTGGCAATCTTTGCTCTTTTGCTTAGTCCCTCATTGGAGACGATGATAATTTTAGGGATGAATTCACCACGTTTCGAGGCTCAAGCAACCGAAATCGATTTCAAACACCTTGCTCAATCCTCTCAGCAATTGTCTTGGGGAGACGTTTTACAAAATATTTTGAGACAACGCCCTCCAACAGAAAGACGACCAGGGGGTGGGCGGGGAGAACTATGTGCAATCGTGCCTACGGCTAGTGAGGCACCTGCCATCATTTGGAATACTCGCCCTCTTTTTGTTTGGCAAGGACGTTACAACGTCATAGGTGTGCGTGAGAAAGGTGCCACTTCTGACCTTTGGTGGGGAACTGTATCAACGCAGTCTTCCTCCACAATGCATTTACCCTACTCAGGAACAGCTTTAGTCCCTGGTAAGACGTATGAATGGTCATTTTTTGTGGATCCAAACCGTCGATCGCCCCTGGAAACGGTGACATTTCGAGTGATAGATGGAAAACAACGGGCTGTGGTCACCAGAGATTTGAGCATTCTGGAATCACGACTGAAAGCACAGAATGCTAGTGAGGAAGCGATCGCGTTAGCACGAACGAATTACTTTGCAAAAAAGGGATTACGATCTGATGCCTTGCAGGAAATTTACTCGGTGAAACAGCCCTCCGCAGAGTTGAAACAGGTCATGCAGGACATTGAGAAGCAAATGTGTCAGTTACAGGAATAGACGAGCGATCGAACACTCAAAACCTGGAAGTAACGGTGACGTGAGGATATCGTTAGCGAGGAGGGTGCAAACCAGTTTTAACAATGCTTGTTGCCGACGATAGACTTCGACTTGTTGTAATTGCCAATCCAAAATCCAATACTCTTGTACTCCTCGTTCGGCATACAGTTTGAGTTTGGCTTGGCGATCTCGGCGGGCATTCTCCGCCCCTGGAGATAAGACTTCCACAATCAATTCGGGAGTGACGGTTAAATGCCCAGCTTCATCCAAGCCCTTGGTCAGTCGTTCGTTGCTAACCCGCACCACATCTGGAATCACATTATCGGCATCGCTGAAAATCAGACCTGGAGCCTGCACGGTTTCACCCAAGTTGGAGGACAACGACCAGGTATCCAAAAGACTACTGACCCGATTTGCAGCTTTCTGGTGTTTCCAATGAGGGGCACGAGTCACAAACAATTCTCCGTCAATGATTTCGTAGCGATTGCTGCTCTCTGGCAATAGCTCCAGGTCTGAGGTTGTCCAGCGTACCCGTTCGGTTGTGGGTTGGTTCATGCCGCCTCCAGGGAGAATCCTGCTTTTATTGTATCGGGCGCTGTCAGCTAACAGCTATCAGCCCAAGCTGCATATCTTCAAGCTGTCGAGAGTGATAAATTAAGGACAAAATCTTTGCAACAAAAGGATTTTACAATGCATTCCCGGCTGTCCTCGATTCATCTAGCTACTGCTTCCCTCCTCCTTTCCCTTATCTACCCTCTCCTTCCCCTCTCTCCTCCCTTCCCTCTCCTTCCCGCCAAGGCCCAGACGACACAAGATCGTAAAGCTGAAGCCGACCGCCTATTCCAACAGGGAATAGAACAATTTCAAACCAGCCAATTTGAAGCGGCGTCTCAGACCTGGCAGCAGGCACTCCAGATTTACCGCGAAATCAGGAACCAGTGGGGGGAAGGAGCTATCCTGGGCAATTTGGGACTTGCTTACGAATCTTTAGGCAACTATGGCAAAGCGATCGAGTTTCATGAACAAAGTTTAGCGATCTCGCGGGAAATCAAAGACCGACGCGGGGAAGGAGCCTCCTTGGGCAATTTGGGCAATGCTTACCTCTCCCTGGGCAACTATGGCAAGGCAATCGAGTTTTACGAACAGCATTTAATCATCGCAAGGGAAATCAAAGACCGTCAGGGAGAAGGAAATGCCCTGGGCAATTTGGGCATTGCTTACGACGCGCTAGGTAACTATGGTAAAGCGATCGAGTTTTACGAACAACGTTTAGCCATCGCAAGAGAAATCAAAGACCGTCAGGGAGAAGGAGCAACACTAGGCAATTTGGGCAATGCTTACTACTCTCTGGGCAACTATGGCAGGGCGATCGAGTTTCACGAACAACGTTTAGCCATCGCAAGGGAAATCAAAGACCGACGCGGGGAAAGTGCTGTCCTGGGCAGCCTGGGAGTTGCTTACGACTCCCAGGGCAACTATGGCAAAGCGATTGAGTTTCACGAACAAAGTTTAGCCATCGCGCAGGAAATCAGAGACCGTCGCGGGGAAGGCAATGCCCTGGGTAATTTGGGCAATGCTTACCGTGCCCTAGGCAACTATGGCAGAGCGATCGAGTTTCATGAACAAAGTTTAGCCATCTTGCGGGAAATCAAAGACCGAAAAGGGGAAAGTGCTGTCCTGGGCAGCCTGGGAGTTGCTTACGGCGTACTGGGCAACTATGGCAAAGCGATCGAGTTTCTGGAGCAAAGTTTAGCCATCGCAAGGGAAATCAAAGACCGTCAGGGGGAAGGAGCAATACTGAATAATTTGGGTTTAGCACTCTTTAAGGCAGGTAATTTGGCAACAGCGGAGCAGGTTCTGCTGGAAGGCGTTGCCGTTCGAGAATCCATCCGGCAAACAGGAGTTGGCAACAATGATGCCAACAAAGTCTCCATTTTTGAGACGCAGGCACGTACCTACCGCACATTGCAGCAAGTGCTGGTGGCGCAAAACAAAACGAATGCAGCATTGGAAATTGCTGAACGGGGACGAGCGCGGGCATTTGTGGAGTTGCTGGCGCAGCGGTTGAGGGGTCAGGAGTCAGGAGTCAGGAGCCAGGAGTCAGGAGTTAAACCGCCCAATCTTCAACAAATTCAACAAGTTGCAAAGGCTCAGAATGCAACCCTGGTGCAGTATTCTATTCTCTTCGATGAGTTCAAGATTCAGGAGAAACAGGAATGGCGTCAGTCCGAACTTTATATCTGGGTTGTTCCACCGACCGGAGAAATCAGCTTCCGCAAAGCTGATCTCAAACCTCTGTGGCAGGAGCAGAATTCCTCTTTGGTAAACCTGGTGTTGCAAAGTCGAGAAGTAATAGGAGCCAGGGGGCGATCGGATATTCCAGTTGCCCTCTCACCCGAACGGCTTAAAGCCCAACGGGAACAACAGACGCGCAATCTGAAACAACTGCATGAATTGTTGATTGCACCGATCGCCGATCTCTTGCCCAAAGATCCCAATCAGCGAGTCATCTTCATTCCTCAACGTGAACTTTTCCTGGTGCCGTTTCCGGCTTTACTGGATGCCAACAACAAACCGTTGATTGAGAAACACACGATCCTGACCGCACCCTCGATTCAAGTGTTGGAACTGACGCGCCAACAGCGCGATCGCCTCGCAACTCGCAACTCAACCGGGGGTAAATCATTGATTGTCGGCAATCCCACTATGCCAAAAGTGGTGACTCGCGCTGGAGATACGCCGGTGCGATTGACTGATTTACCTGGAGCAAAACGGGAAGCACTGGAAATTGCCAAACTTTTCAACACGCAAGCCATTACCGGACAACAGGCAACAGAAGTCACGATCGCTCAACAAATGCCCAATGCTCGCATCATTCATCTGGCAACGCATGGATTACTCGATGACACCCAGGGTCTGGGAGTGCCGGGGGCAATCGCCCTGGCTCCCTCTGGCAACGGTGAACTCAATGATGGCTTACTCACAGCCGACGAAATTCTGGACATGAAATTGAATGCGGAACTGGTTGTCCTGAGTGCTTGCGATACCGGACGCGGCAGAATTACCGGGGATGGGGTGATTGGGTTGTCGCGATCGCTGATTACTGCCGGAGTTCCCGCTATTGTTGTTTCCTTATGGAAAGTGCCGGATGAGCCAACAGCTTTACTCATGACCGAGTTTTACAAGAATCTGAAAACATCGCCTGACAAAGCTCAAGCCCTGCGTCAGGCGATGTTAACCACAAAACAGAACTATCCTGATCCGCTCAACTGGGCAGCGTTTACCCTGATTGGCGAAGCCGAGTAAATCATCGCTTCAAATCGCGTCTAATTGAGTCTGGTAGGTTTGAATGTCGGAGGTTAATTTGCTAACTTCAGCTTTTTCGGCTTCTAGTTGTTGGCTTTCTGTCTCAAGTTGAGCAGTAGCCGTTTGAATTTGCGATCGCAAATCCTTAGCGAAATTATCCGCCTGATTGAGTTGGTCAACCACTTGTACAACTCTTTTGCCAAACTCACCATCTGCTAAAACGCCAACACCACAAGCTACGGTCATCGCAGTCGCTAAATCTTTAGCATTCTTGGAATACTGGTTATTCTCCGATAGACTGACTCCAAAAGCACCGATACAGGCAACTTCTGCTTTGTATTTCATCATGAAAGCATTGACATTTCGATTGTGGGTTTCTAGCTCCGTCTTCAACTGATTTTTCTGAAGTTCTATGTTTGAGAGTTTTTGTTGTCTGCCTAACATCCGCTCTGCGATTAATTCCATTTCCTGTTCCAATGGCTTGATTTTTGCTGTAATGCTTTGCCGTTTAGCTTCTTTTGCTCTTTCTGCTGCTAATTCGGTGCTTTCCTGTTGAGCAGATTCATTGTCTGAGTCCTCCCTCGTTTGGATGGGGGCTTCGGATTGGGTTGGTGGAACTGGCGTGGAACAGCCAGCGAGCACGAGAAAGCAAACTCCAAGCGCTAATGTTTTTCGCAACATACTTCATCCTTGTAGTGACTAGAAATTTTTGCCCTGTGATTCGTTATCGATTGGGAGTCAATGCATCCAGTGGTTAGGGTTCTATTTCTTTTTCACTCTCAGGATTGGAAGCATATGCAACTGAAAAAACACCAACCCATTTAGAAGGATAGGCAAAATAGTAATAACCTCAGACCTATGAATTCCTTTAAAGAAGAAGACACAGGCGTGAGGTTAGAGGAGAATTAGCAAAAATGATTAATCTTCCTGGCTGTTAGCTAATAGCCATTAGCTAACAGCCAAGCCAAACTGTGAAGTTATTGCTTAACAAGCTCTAAGAAATGAGGCTATTCCTGTTCCTGGGATTTGCGTAAGCGCGTGTGACGTTTGAACAGAGTGCCGATCGCGGCTGCACCCCCTAACATCAACATGGTACTGGGTTCAGGCACAGCCGCAGCATCCGATTCTGGAATAACATCGGGAACTGGATCAGGTGCCGTATCTGACACAGCAGCCGTGGTTAAGTTCAAACGCACACGTGAGTCACTATTGAAGAATAGCCCGCTAACATTCACAAACAATTCGTTACCACTAAAGGTGACACGATTTGGAGTTAAACGCAGCGTCGTGCTTGGATCAATCGCCACACCTGTAATTTGCAAGGCAAGCGGGGCCGTGAATGTGAACACGTAATCGTTCCGAAATGTATAGGCAAATGTGCCAATTCCGGCATTCGCGTAATTCAGTTCCAGGTAATCCGCACCGGCATCGATCGCTGCATCTACAATCGAAAAGCCTGGAAACTCATTCGGGGGAAATAGGCTCCGAGCATTTGGAAACTCGACTGCCGATTCGCTAACGATTGCAGAAGCAGGAAATCGGCTGACAAGGAGCTCACTGGTGGGTGTGCGTTGAACCTCAGCCCGTAATCTCAATTCTGACCCGATTAGGGATAAGGCAGAAGCTGAGCCAGCACTCAACGCAACCATTGCGATAGAGGCAAATAACGAAAATGTTCTATTCATGTTGCAATTGTCTGTTCGATTCTAGATTTTACTGATCAGAGCAAATAGCCGTCGTATGTTACTCCGTGGTCAAGTCGATGCACCGTATAACTACGGAGTCTTGATAGAATCTTCATAGGGCGGTGGGAGTCCCTCAACAGCCCTGTAGTCAAGCATCCTCTTTAGACAATACTGAGGCTGTTCAAATTGCCTGTAAACCCGGTAATTTCGATGATGCTGTCTGTGCTGGCAGAGAACCCAGCCCAGCCATCGTTGAGTGCTAAGAAGGTGCGATCGCTCAATCCATTCCGGAGTCTAAAGGTAGACGCCCCATTGGCCACAAAGTTGGTTGAGGTCAAAACCTGCTGAATGGCAGTTTCAGTCAAGTTGCTGACATAACCCAGTTTCCTGATTTGAGTAGCTGCAACGGCTCTCGGACCATCGATCGCATCAACCCCGATCGCCAAGTCTTTGATCACATCGAAGTTAGATAACAACGAATCCGAATAGGATTGGTACTGGAATGTATCTGCACCCAGCCCACCTGTGAGGGTGTCGCCGCCTGCACCGCCGCTAATCAGGTCATTCCCGGCACCCGCATTGATGATGTCATTCCCCGCTACTGTGGAAATAGTGTCATTTTTGCTGGTGCCGATCACCGTGAACCGCTCCACACCCCCAAACTTAACCTCGTCTAATATCGTGGTGTTCGTCGAGCTAACGGTGCGCCAGGCAAGACCCCAGCCGCCATTGAACTGCATCCCGCTACCCGTATCACCCACTGAATAATCAACAATCAGGTGATCAACCCCATTCCCCGCAAAGACCTGATCAATGCCTAACCCAGCATTGATGGTATCGTTGCCATCTCTGGTGTCAAAGGTGTCATTTGCCCGGAACACACTGCCGTTGACGATGCCAGATTGGCGGATGGTATCGTTGCCGCTGCCAGTGGTGAGATAAAATCGCTCAAAATTGGTCGCGTTGATGACACCCGCAAGGTTGATGTTTAAGAGGTTGGTGATTGTCAGGTTGGCGGTTTGGTTAGAGAGGTTGAGACTGAGGTAATCAATTCCTGTGCCGCCATCGATCGTGCCAATGTTGCCAGCGATCGGGTAATAGACGCGCACCGAGTCATTCCCGGCTCCGGCTCTGATCGTGTGGTTGGTGGTGCGAAGTTGGAAGTCGTCATCACCGCGAGTGCCAGTGACGGTATATTGTTCGATGGAGTACGCCGAAACTTCGTCAATCCAGAAGCTGGTGCCAGTCGGGTATCGCCGCACGAGGGCACTCGACGGGCCACTGCTAAAGGTCATTCTGCCGCCAGTATCGCCGATCGAGTAGTCGATGATCAGATGGTCGAAGCCATCGCCGCCATCGACAGTTTCGTAGCCACCTAAACCGGGGTTAATGGTGTCGTTGCCGCCGTTGGTTCTAATGGTGTCATTACTGCGAATGATGCGGCCCTGGGCATCGAACACGGGGCGAATCACGATATCGTTGCTGTTGCCTGTAGTAATCTGCATGGTTTTCAGAGTGTGTTGAGTTTCAGTTAATTCCGAGTTGAATTTGGGTTTGAAGCTGAAACTTAATCTTTTGCAGTTTCAATCTTCAAGCGCTACTGTTTTGTCCCCCGCAGGTTTTGGAGCATATGCAAAATTCAGGGGTGACAGCAGAGATTTCAGCTTTGCTGTCACCCCTGAAAATGAAAGCGTTTTCTGGATCATGGTATTTTCGTTATACATTGAGGATTCAAATGATTGAAAGCAGTACAACACCAAGCCGCCGAGGGAGGTTTTGATGAAAACTAAAATGTGATCATTGCTGTCAACCTCATCACCTACTGTCAAGGAACTATTCACTTAGTCACGTAGAAAATATGCAATGACACAGAAACGGGTAAGGGTAATGCCTGTAATCTGGAACACACGGCTTTAAGCAAAAGCATATTTCCCCCCTTCGGAAAAATATATTATCCCCAAGCAAACGTGCTGAGGTTTTCCGTATATTTACAGAATCTACATAAATCTACTGATAGCGCTTTAGGAACATGAATTAAATAACCTGTGGGGTGAGTGTCTCACCCGGACGGACGGGCAAGCGTGGATGGGTGGATGGGTAAGCCATAGCTGAAGTAAGTGAAACCAGCTGTAATCGGCTGTTGATTGTTGCTTCAGGGAAGGGTACCGATCGCGATTGCTAAACCGACTGTGTGAGTATTGTTCACTAACTGCAATGAGTCGTTTGTGATAATCGGGATCTACAACAAAAAGATTCGATGAACTGGCTGTAGAGAATACTGGCTTGACACGATAATTTTGATAGTTCATGGAACCTGCATATGCTCCACTTCGCTCAAGGGAAGATTGACTAGATACTTTAAGTCAGAGGTCGGCAGATGCGTGATAGAAAGATACTTGTTTTAGCTGCCTGGGTGGTGGGGCTAGTGGGATTGGGGTCTATCGCTGAGTGTCCAGGCATCGCGCAGACTGTAGAACTACCAATCTCTGAACGCCAATCAAACGCTGACAAGCTTTTACAGCAGGGCAGGCAGCAAACTCAAGCTGGGCAACTGGAAGCGGCGAAGCAAACTTTGCAACAGGCACTGCAAGCTTTTCGAGTACAGCAGGACCGTCAGGGTGAAGCAACCGCACTTATGGACCTGGGGAACGTGTCTCAGGACTTGGCTGAGTACGAATCTGCGATCGCCTATTACAAACAAGCACTCACCATTTTTCAGCAAATTAATGCCCGCGAGAGTGAAGCAGAGGCATTGATGAACTTGGGGCATGGGTATGAGGTCCTTGCCCAATATCAGCTAGCCATGCGTTATTACGAGCAAGCTCGTTCAATTTATCAACAACTGACCAACCAGAATGGGTTAGCCAAAGCACTAATTGCATTAGGTACAGGGTATGAGTCTTTATCTCAGTATGAAAACGCTATTCGCTATTACGAACAGAGTTTAGCGATCGCGCGAGACCTTAAAAACCGTCAGCTTGAGGGACGCGCACTGGGCAATTTAGGCACCGCTTACCTGGCGTTTGGGGATTACACCAAAGCAATTTCTTTCCATGAACAAAGTTTAGCGATCAAACGTGAAACTCAGGATCGGTTGGAGGAAGGACGGGTACTCAGCGATATGGGGGTTGCCTATCTCGTATTGGGCAATACAGATCAGGCAATCTCGCTGCACATGGAGAGTTTACAGATTGCCTGGGAGGTGCGCGATCGCCGGGGAGAAGCGATCGCCCTGAGAAATTTGGGTAAAGCCTACGAAGCGCTAGGACGATATGACCGGGCCATTGAGTCTCATCGCAAGAGTTTCGCGATCGCTCAGGAGATTGGCGATCGCCGGGGAGAAGGAGAATCGTTGATTAATCTGGGTGTTGTCTATCGGACTCGCGGCAACTCAGCCAAGGCAATGGAATATCACCAACTGAGTTTAGGGATTACCCGCGAGATTGGCGATCGGCGCGGCGAGGGGTCGGCATTAGGCAACTTGGGGATGAATTATTATGCTCAGAGCAACTATACCCAAGCCATCAAATACCACGAACAACGGTTAGCCATTGCCCGCGAAATTGGCGATCGCCAGGGTGAAGGCAATGCGATGGGAAACTTAGGGAATGCCTATCGGGCACAAGGAAACTACGCTAAAGCGATTGAATTTCATGAACGGCGTTTAGAGATTACTCGCGCAATTAAGGAAACACGGGGGCAAGGACAGTCTTTGGGATTTTTAGGACTGGTGTATCGCTCCCTCGGAAACTATCCCAAAGCGATCGACTACTACAAGCAAAGCCTGGAAATTGCAGTTCAGGTCAATGATCGATTGGGCAAAGCAAAATCTTTAGGTTATCTGGGCAATGCCTATCACGACATGGGTGACTACCAGGAGGCGATCAAGTATCACCAGGCGAGTTTGGAGGCTGCCCGCCAAATTAATGATCGTCGGGGAGAAGGAAAGTCGCTTGGATACCTGGGCAATGCTTACTTCGCGCAAGGAAAGTATCCAGAAGCCATCCAACACTACCAGTCCAGTCTAGAGATTGCTCAAGAGGTCAATGATCGACGGGGACAAGGAAAAACCTTAGGGTCTCTAGGCAATGCTTACTTAGCAATTGGGGACTATGCCAAAGCGATCGACCTGCACAAGTCAGGTTTGGAGATGGCGCGTCAAATCAGGAATCGTGATGGGGAACGCATTGCCTTGAGTAACATCGGCGCAGTCTTACAACAGCAAAATCAGCCTGATTTATCCATTGTTTTCTACAAGCAGTCTGTCAATGTGAGCGAATCAATTCGACAAGAAATCAAGAAATTACCAAGAGACTTACAAGAGATTTACACCAGTTCTGTGGCTGGAACTTACCGTAGTTTAGCCGACTTACTTTTGACCCAAGGACGTATTCGAGAAGCCCAATCAGTTTTAGAACTCTTAAAAGTTCAAGAAGTTCGTAGTTATGGTGATGAAGACGTTGATATATCCCTGATTCAACTACCTTTTCATGCGCTTGAAGCCAAAGCACTTCAGGCATTTGAAGCGGAAATGACTAAAAAATCTTTTACTCCAGAAACTTTTATCGCACTGAGTCAATCCCTGGCTCGCGGCCGCGATCGCATCATTCAAGAAAGCGCTAAAATTTCCAATGAAGTTGGTAATCCTCAAGCGATTTTCAAGGCCAAACCCAACGCCCTCCTGGTTCAAAACCTGGTGGTCGGTGATAAATTCTGGGTGCTTTGGACAGATGTACGGGGTAACACGACTGCGATCGTCGTTCCCAACGTGACGCAAACTCAACTGACGACGACAGTCCAAAAATTCCGGCAACAAATTGGTTCACCCCGCAGCAACCTGGATGCCCTCAAAGCAACCAGTACTCAACTCTACAACTGGTTGATACCACCCCCATTGCAAGCCGAACTCGCAAACAATTCTAAGCAAGCTCTGATTTTCTCCCTCGATCACGTCACTCGCTACGTCCCGGTTGCGGCTTTGTATGACGGGAACCAATATCTGGCGCAACGCTATGCCGTGTCTAACTTGGTCACAACCGAGAATGACATGAGTGATCAGCTCTCTCCGAGCGGAGAACTGCCAACGGTCTTGGCACTGGGCACCTCTAAAGCGTTCTCTACCTTTGCCCCGCTGCCCAACGTTCCAGCCGAGCTAAATGCGATCGTCCAATATGGTAATAATCAAGGGATATACCCTGGTAAGATTCGGCTAGATGAAGCGTTTACTGCTGATACGCTGCGCGAGAATCTAGCCTCCTTTCGAGTCCTCCACATTGCCACACATGGTAGTTTCAACCCTAAAAGCATTACGGAGTCTTTTTTACTGTTGGGCAATGGTAACCGCCTCCCGATTACTGAAATTGCGAGCTTGAACCAACTCCACTCTACCCATCTTGTTGTCTTGAGTGCCTGTGAAACCGGGTTGAGTGGGTCTGCTCAGGACGGCACCGAGATTTCCGGCATCAGTGGCTACTTTCTCCATCGAGGCGCTAAATCTGTCCTTGCCTCTCTCTGGTTGGTGAATGATGCGAGTACCAGTCTCCTGATGCAGCAGTTTTACAAACAATTAGCAAAAGGCACGATGACTAAGGCCGCCGCCCTCCAACAAGCTCAACTAGAACTACTGCAAGGCAATCTGACAGCGAAAAATGCCCCTCAGCGGTCTGATGTCCTGGTTGCAGTAGAACCAGGAACCAGCACCATCCACGGGCGATCGCCCGACTTCTCCCATCCCTATTACTGGGCACCGTTCATCTTAATTGGCAATAGTCTTTAGCGGTTAGCCGTTAGCCGTTAGCTGTTGGCTGTTAGCCGTTAGCTGTTAGCAACTCAAGGAGGCTATTCAACTAAAAGCTAAAAGCTAATGGCTAGTAACTGCATAACCTCTCAAAGCTGCGAGGGATATGGTATTGGTTACTCAAAGCTTTATTTGAGCCAAGAAAAAAGATTACCTCAATGATTACGATAGGGAAACTGTGATATGCCACCAATCAACCGTCGTCATTTCTTGCAATTTGCTGGCTCTACGCTGGCTTCGATTGGATTGAGCCAACTTGATGTGTTCCATCAGGGAAACCGTTATGGTCGAGTTTTAGCCCAAAGTACGTCTCGTAAGCTGGCGTTGCTGGTCGGGGTCAACGATTACCCGGATCGCATTCCGAAGCTTAAGGGTTGTTTGACGGATGTGGAACTTCAGCGTGAATTGCTGGTGCATCGCTATGGGTTTAATCCGAAAGACATTATGGTGGTGAGTGATAATGAGACACTTAAACCGAATCGAGCCACCATCTTAGAAGCTTTTCAGACTCATTTAATTAATCAGGCAAAACCTGGAGATGTGGTTGTCTTTCACTTTTCGGGACATGGCTCTTTAGTGCGCGACCCCAAGCCATTGCCGGAACTGGTTGTGAATAATAACGGAGTTTTGAAGCGGTTGCCCAATCCCGATCAATTGAATGGCACGATCGTTCCTTTCGATCGCACCACAACCAATCCAGAGCAAGTGCAGGACATCATGGGACAAAGTTTGTTTCTGCTCACCTACCGACTGGCGACCGACAATGTGACGGTGGTGTTAGATAGTTGTCATTCGGGTGGAGGTACTCGCGGAAACTTGCTGTTTCGGGCAGTGGATTCCCGCTTTGGTGGAACAAATCCAGCCGCTCCCAGTAAGGAGGAATTAGAGTTTCAAAAACGTTTGATACAGGAAGCGGGATTAACGGAAGCTAAGGTTCAAGAGTTGCGAAAGCTGGGGATTGCCAAAGGGGTGGCGATCGGGTCGGCAAATTATGATCAGTTAGCTGCCGATGCCCCATTTGATGGGGGAACGTTTTATGCCGGAGCCTTCACTTACCTGCTGACGCGCTATCTCTGGCAACAGTCGGTGGATGAGGCGATCGGCACGGTGTTTGTGAATCTGGCACGCAGTACCCGAGATGTGTCAAGTCGAGCAGGAGTGACCCAGGAACCGATCTTTGCTGCCAATCCAGCCAGTAACAGTCAAAAACCGGTTTACTTTTTGCAACCCCCTACCCCATTTGCAGAAGCAGTCGTTAAAGAGGTGAACGCAGATGGGCAAATTCAGTACTGGTTGGGCGGGATCTCGTCTCTGAGCTTGAAGGCAAATCAAGCAGGCACGGTGTTTACAGTGCTGGATCGAGCGGGCAAAGAGATTGGGCAAATTGAGCAAACTAGCCGGAATAGACTGATGGCAACTGGCAAACTCAAGTCTGGCAAACTTGCTGATATCACCACTGGAATGCTGCTGAGAGAACGAGTTCGTGGCTTACCCGCCAATCTCAAATTACAGGTGGGGCTTGATCCCTCGCTGGGCAAAGATTTGCCGCTTGTGCAAGCAGAGTTACAAAAGCTCGATCGCATTGAGGTGGTAGCTTCTAATCAAACGATGAATTATCGGGTGGGGCGGATGACGAGTACTTACCAAACCCAGGCACAGCAGCGAGGACTGGCGACTCTGCCGAAGGTCGATAGTCTCGGCTTGTTTACTGGAGATTTGCGTCCCTTAGCTGCCACCTTTGATCAAGCTGGAGAGTCGGTCACTGATGCGGTGGCGCGGTTAGCACCTCGGCTCAAATCGTTTTTGGCGGCAGAGGTGTTGAAGGCGATCGGGGGTGTGGATGTCGTCGGCGGGTCGCAATCGCGAGGACTGAAAGTAGAGGTGAAATCGACGGGTCAAACCGGCAGACAGGTTGCGCCCAATCGCTTTATTCCAGGAACACAGATTGAAATTCAAATTACGAACAACAGCGATCGCGATTTGTTTGTTTCGGTGATTTCCATTGGTGATGCGGGACGGATGCGGGTGTTGTTTCCTTATGTCGAGTTTGCGGAAGGACGAGAACGCATTCCCAAGGGTGAAACGCTCAGGACTCCTGAAAAGGGTGTGGACTTTCCCTTGGGAGGTCCTGGCATGTTGGAGATTATGGTGTTATCCAGTCCTGATTCGTTGCGAGATGCCCTCAAAGCGTTGAAAGAGATTGGGGCACGGGGTGGGGTTTCCTCCAGTCGTGGCATTTCGCCAAATCCGTTGACAGGAGAGGATGCGATCGATGTTATGGGGGCACTCCTCGGTAACATCGACCAAAGAACTCGATCAGACATCATCCCAACGACATCGAATCCGGTGGTAGACGCAACTCGTTATGCGGTGATTTCAACCACGATCGAGGTCGTACCTGGCTAATCGCTAATCGCTAACAGCTAACAGCTATTAGCTGAACATCGCGTACTGCCTTAACTGTTGCTCACACTGTTGAAACAGATAGTTTACGGCTCCGAACAAGGCTTCAAGTTCAAAGATGGAATAGGGGAGGACATTACGAGTGAAAAGTTCATCGGTTAATTTACCGAATTGCCAGGTGGAGCCGTTGGAGGTGATGCCAAAGACGGGAATTGCTGCCTGGTTCAATCGCTGGGCAGCGATCATTTCGGCGAGACACTGTGCCCAAGCTGCCTCAAAATTGTCTTGTTTGGCTTCCACCAACAGCAGGTATGGTTTGTCGAACACAATTTTGCCGAGAGGCGATCGGCTGGCGAGGATGTATTCAGGAAATCCGGTGAGGTGATTATCAAAGGTGAGTGCCTGGTGGCTCCAGAGGATGAAATGTTGCCGATATTGTTTCCAAACTTCTTTCAACACGGGATAAATCAGGTTTTCGCAAATGGCAAATTCGGAGTTATCCACTACGCCTTCCCGCATCATCAGATGCAAATCGGCTTGGAAGTAGTCGGAAATGTTGAATGCCAGGGATTCCACGAAGTTTGCTTCGTCATACCGCACCTGAAACTCTTTCAGGACTGCACTAATGGTCTTGAATTCGCGGAATGACATCCCCGTTGCTCCCAACCGCGATCGCCTACGCCTCTAGCCTACAAGATCTCTGACTTCTGCTAAGGCTGGCATCACTCACCTCAGGTCGAATTACCTGCCCCTCAGATCGCCGACTTCTGCAATTAAAAGCATCACCCACACCTGAATTACTGCTGAGAAGTCGGAGATTTCAACCGCACGCGATCGCTCCTGCCCGAATGTTGAAGATTAAAGGTGCGATCGCCCAAAAAATACTCCAGCTAACGGGATAATCGGGGCGGCAGGTGCGATCGTGGGGTGGCTGATTGTGCATCAGCGATCGACCCCCGGAGCGATAAACCATTGATCAGTTGTTAATCTTCCAATGAACCACCCATCTCGTTGCCCCAAACAGAAACTCACCGCAACCCTGCTCTCGTTGAGTCTGATCGTTGCCAGTGTCAGCAGCCCTGCCAGTGATGCCACCCCGGTTGTTTCTGCACCCCAGGAAACCAAACTACTAAACCAACAGAGCCAACACGCCCAGGTACCTGCTGCCACCGTGGCTCAACCGAGGCTAAAGCTGGAGGGGATGCTGGATGAGAAGAGTAATGCCGTTGAAAATGGTAGGCGGTATAACATTCACACCTTTGAGGGAAAGGCGGGAGAAAAGCTGACCCTGGAGGTAAGCAGTCAGGAGTTTGAGCTCATTTCTTTCGTGAGTGGTGTGGATCGAAAACCGATAGCGAGCGATGGTACTATCCGAAGCACCAGGGAGATGCGGGTACTGGTGACTCTGTCAGCGACAGGCTCCTACACTGTTATTGTCGCCTCAGTTAAGCCAAAGGAAACGGGTCGTTATCAACTGCAAGTGCGGGAGACAACGGCTGACGATGTGGCACTGGCAGAAGCGGAACGGTTGAATCAACAGGCATGGCAACTTTACCAGCAGGGCAAGTATGCAGAAGCCGTGCCTCTGGTAGAACGGGCATTGGCAATCCGCAAACGCATTTTAGGGGAGCGTCATCCCGATGTCGCCCTAAGTCTCAACAACTTGGCATCACTTTACAGTGCTCAAGGACGCTACAGCGAGGCAGAACCGCTCGACCGCCGCAGCTTGCAGATTCGCGAAACCCAGTTGGGCAAAGACCATTCCGATATTGCCAACAGCCTAAACAATTTGGCATTACTCTACTGGAACCAAGGACGCTACAGCGAGGCAGAACCGCTCTTTCGCCGCAGCTTACAGATTCTTGAAACCCGGTTGGGCAAGGATCATCCCACTGTTGCCACCAGCCTCAACAATTTGGCATTACTTTACCGTACTCAGGGACGCTACAGTGAGGCAGAACCCCTCTACCGCCGCAGCTTGCAGATTTGGGAAACCCAGTTGGGCAAAGACCATCCCAATGTTGCCGACAGCCTCAGCAATCTGGCAGGACTCTACCAAGACCAGGGACGCTACAGCGAGGCAGAACCGCTCTTTCGCCGCAGCTTGCAGATTCGCGAAACCCGGTTGGGCAAAGACCATCCCAATGTCGCCACCAGCCTCAGCGGTCTGGCATTACTTTACCGTGCTCAGGGACGCTACAGCGAGGCAGAACCGCTCTTTCGCCGCAGCTTGCAGATTCGCGAAACCCGGTTGGGCAAAGACCATCCCAATGTTGCCGACAGCCTCAACAATCTGGCATTACTTTACAATGATCAGGGACGCTACAGCGAGGCAGAACCCCTCTTTGGTCGTAGTTTGCAGATTCGCGAAATCCAGTTGGGCAAAGACCATCCCGATGTCGCCACCAGCCTCAGCAATCTGGCTGGACTGTACCGAAACCAGGGGAGGTATGGGGAGGCAGAACCCCTCTTTGGTCGTAGTTTGCAGATTCGCGAAACCCGGTTGGGCAAAGACCATCCCAATGTCGCCACCAGCCTCAACAATCTGGCAGCACTTTACCGTACTCAGGGACGCTACAGCGAGGCAGAACCCCTCTACCGCCGCAGCTTACAGATTCTTGAAACCCGGTTGGGCAAGGATCATCCCACTGTTGCCACCAGCCTCAACAATTTGGCATTACTTTACCGTACTCAGGGACGCTACAGTGAGGCAGAACCCCTCTACCGCCGCAGTTTGCAGATTCGCGAAACCCAGTTAGGCAAAGACCATCCCGATGTTGCCACCAACCTCAGCAATCTGGCATTACTTTACGATACTCAGGAACGCTACAGCGAGGCAGAACCCCTCTACCGCCGCAGTTTGCAGATTCGCGAAACCCAGTTAGGCAAAGACCATCCCGATGTTGCCACCAGCCTCAACAATCTGGCAAGACTCTACCAGAGTCAGGGCAACGTTGAACAGTCCGTTGCCTTCCTCAAAAAAGGAATGCAAATCGAAGAACGAAACTTAGGCATTAATCTGGTCATTGGTTCAGAACAACAAAAGCGAGATTACATTGCCACTATCTCTGGAACAACGGATCGTGCTATCTCCCTCAACCTGCAAGTTGCTCCCACGAACTCTGATGCCACCCGCCTCGCTCTCACCACCCTGCTCCAGCGCAAAGGTCGCATCCTGGATGCCCTCAGTGATAACCTCAACCGCCTGCGGCAAAACCTGACTCCCGCCGACCAGCAAAAGCTGGATCAACTGACTGCCACCCGCACCCAACTGGCAACCCTTTACTACGGTGGTCTGGGCACCCGTACTCCAGAACAGTACCGCACCGAAATCAATACCCTGCAACAGCAGGTGACTCGCCTGGAAGCCGACCTGAATAACCGTAGTGCCGAATTCCGCAGTGAAGCCCAACCCATCACCCTGGAAGCAGTGCAGGCACAAATTCCCGCCGATGCGGTACTGGTGGAACTAATCCGCTACGAACCCTACAACCCCGCAGCCAAACCGGATGAGCGATGGGGTAAGCCTCGTTATGCTGCCTATACCCTCACCGCCAGCGGCACCATCCAGGCTGTGGATCTGGGCGACGCCGCACCCATCGACCAACTGGCAGACGACTTCCGCCAGGCCCTCCGCACCCGCGAGTCCAGCGTCAAACCCATTGCCCGCAAACTCGATGCCGTCCTGATGCAACCGATCCGCCAAAAGCTGGGTAACACTCGCACCCTGCTGATTTCCCCCGATAGCCAGCTCAACCTGATTCCCTTTGCCGCCCTCGTCGATGAACAAAACCGCTACCTGGTGGAAACCTACTCCATCAACTACCTCACCTCCGGTCGGGACCTGTTACGCCTGCAAACCCCGATCGCCAGCCGTCAACCCCCCGTCCTGATCGCCAACCCCGACTACGCCAACCCCGGCAATCCAACCTCGGCAGGTAAGGGCGGGTTTAGCGATGCAATTGTTGCAACCACAGCGAATTCATCGGTGAAACCCGCCCCTACGGTAATCCGCGATCGCGGCACTAACCAACGCTCCACCGACCTGACCCGCCTCATCTTCGGTCCCCTCCCCGGCACCGCCGCCGAAGCCGCCGCGATCGCCCCTAAACTGCCCAACGTCACCCTGCTCACAGGTACGGATGCCACCGAAAACGCCCTCAAACAGGTGCAGTCCCCCAAAATTCTGCACATTGCCACCCACGGCTTCTTCCTGGAAGATGTTCCCCTGGTTGCCTCTGGTAGTCGGGGTGGAGGTTCTCTGGTTCGCAATGATATCAATATCACCGTTGACCCCAGTTTTCGTCCGCCCACCCGTCCCGGTAATACGGAAAATGCGTTGCTGCGATCGGGGCTGGCACTGGCAGGCTTCAACCCGCGTCAGAGTGGCACAGAAGATGGAGTCTTAACGGCTTTGGAAGCGGCAGGATTGAACTTACGCGGCACTCAGTTAGTCGTGCTTTCTGCCTGCGAAACCGGAATTGGCGATGTGGCAAATGGCGAAGGCGTGTATGGCTTACGACGGGCATTTGTGATGGCAGGGGCAGAAAGTCAGTTGATCAGCTTGTGGAAAGTGGATGACACTGGCACCAAAGATTTGATGGTCAAATACTACGACAAACTGTTGGCAAAAACAGGTCGTAGTGATGCCCTGCGGCAAATTCAACTGGAATTTCTCAACCATCCCAACTATCGCCATCCCTACTATTGGGCAGCTTTCATTCCGTCTGGCGAGTGGAAACCTATTAGCTATTAGCTGATAGCTGTTGGCTGTTAGCTGTTAGTAAGTATAGGTTTTTGATGTACATTTTCGTTATTTACTTGGAGTTGATCAATCTCATACCTGGCTGTTTCACTCATAGCTAAAAGCTATGAGCTAATAACCTTACCTATGGAGTTTTTCATGATGTTAAATCGTTTATTTTCAACTGTTCTCATTGCAGGTAGCTTGTCATTAGGCGGAATCACGCTTTGGCGTACTCTGATTCCTGCGATCGCTAGCGACCTTATTCTCGTTAATCCTGCTTCAGATTCAAAGTTGTTCTACACCTACAAAGGACAGAAGATTCCCTTAGATGTGCGGTCAGATGTGATCGCGGTTTCTTTCAAGCCTGTGGGCGGCACACGTGGCGAGATGCAACCCCTGTATCTGCAACTTCAGCAGGCATTGCAACCGGGAACACGGGGAATAGATTCTGGGGTGGATGTGGAACCGTTGGGAGAAAGCTACGCGATCGTCAAATTTCCCACCACACGCGGGATGAGCAACACAGTGGAACAACAAGCACAGAAACAACCCTTTGTGCAGGAAACGCTGCCTGTGCTAACTCGCAGCGATCGCCAAGAAACCATCATCCTCCCCAATGAGATTGTGCTCAGTTTCCAACCGGGACTCTCTGAAGCACAGAAAACCGCGATTTTGCAACAGAACAAGCTGGATGTGATTCGCCCCTTGCGTTTTAGTCGTGATTTAGTCTTAGTGAAGTCTACAACCGCTTCTGGCGTAGAAGTGTTGACCGTTGCTAATCAATTGAATCAAGTCAAAGGCGTGCGATCGGCATCCCCCAACTTTATTCAATCGATTTCTAAACGGCAACGGCAAAAAGTCTTAAAGAGTGCAGATCCATCCCCTGAGTTGCAATCCTTCGCCTGGATCAATCAGTCTCAACCGAACAGTCGCGCCATCTCGCCGGAAAGTGCCTTCCTCGATCTGCAATGGCATCTTTACAGCCCCCCATTGAAGCAATGCCTGCAAGCCAAAGAATCCCTCGAAAGTTGCTTGCGAACTGGAAGAAAGGAGAGTGCCTCACTGCCGCGCACTGACTTACGAGTGAAAGAAGCCTGGAAGCAAAGTAATGGTGGCAAAGGGGTTGTCGTTGCGGTATTGGATAGCTTGATTCAGTGGGATCATCCCAACTTGAAATCCAGCCTCTACACCGTGACAAATGACAACAAGTGTCCGGGTGAAACCTATGGCTGGGACTTCACTATTCCGGTGCAAACGCGTACGACCGATCCATGTAAAGTGGGCGATGCCGACACTCGCATTAGCGCATCCGAACTGGCGATCGTCACCCCGCATTTCCGGCGCACATTCCAACTCTCAGATGCCGATTTAATTCAGACTTATGGTGGTTTGGCGAGAGATATCTTGCGCGAAAATCCGAAGCTTTCAAAAATCCAACTCGCTGCGATCATGCGACGATACATTCGCGGCGAAATTGCCTCCGCGTTTCATGGTACGCAAGTTAGTAGTGTGATTGCAGCTCAACCCCAGGCAGGAAAAGGGGTAGTGGGAGTCGCACCCAATGCCAAAATTTTGCCCGTTCGGGTCTTTGGGCTGAATGGTCAACTTATACCTGCAAACTATCTGGAGGCACTTGCCTATGCTGCAAATCGCGGAGCTGACATTATCAACCTGAGTCTAGGTGCCACCTTACCCAGTTCGGCAGAGGAAGAACTGATTACTGATTTATTGCAGCAATATCCCAACCTAGTGATTGTAGCCTCGACCGGGAATGAAAATAATTTGGAAGTTGCGTTTCCATCTGGGTATTCTGGTGTTGTGGCGGTGGGAGCGACCAACTTGTTAGGCAATCGAGCACCCTATAGTAACTTTGGCAGAGGCTTGACCCTGGTGGCTCCGGGGGGAGATATGTCAAACACCTGGGAAGGGGGCATCTTGACTGCCGGGGGCACCTGGTTACCGGAATTTTGGCAAGGATTGACGATACCAACTCGCCGCTGGAGTCCGGTGTTAGATCCCAAGGGTGAATATTGGTGGGTGGAAGGAACGTCTTTCTCATCTCCCGCGATCGCGGGTGTGATCGCCCTGATGAAAGGCGAAGACCCTCAACGCCAACTCAACCGTGATCGCCTGGTCTCTATCCTCAAATCCAGCGCCGCTTACGACGGTCTCACTCTCTCTAAAGATGAGACCAACTTCTACAATCAACAACTCCGCAGACGTGAAATAACATCCTCAGTTTCACCCCAGCAATACTTCTTCGGCAGTGGCTTGCCCAATGCAGATACTGCACTCCAAGAAGTGAAGCGATCGCTGAAGTAATTCTTTAACTGAAGATCTCCGATTTTTCGACTTGAATCTTCAGACTTTGAATGAAACTGGTGCTAAAAATTGCAGATCTGTCATCCTGTCTATGACAAGGGTAATTTTGACTTACGAATTGACTATCAAAAGTCTGTTCCAGTTTTTAATGCACCTACTGCCGACCAACGACCAAACTTTACAAGAATTGGAAACAGAATGAACCGTTAGCTAATGGCTAATAGCTGACAGCTAACAGCTAAACTGCATATGTGCGATCGCTTGAGAGGGAGATCTTCGTAGTGAAGACACTCAAAATAGCGAAGCACTATGGGCAAACCATCTCGATATTGGACATGGTTACGACTTTATTCCAATGGTCATTGCAAGCCACAGGAGCACTCGAAAGCGAGAGAGTTTTTTCAGCAACAATTTCCTGAATGGGTTGATGAACAGACTATTGAAGATAAATTAATTCAGGCTAGCTTACACCAATTAATGCAATCAACCGACAATGATCAGAGTGAAGCTTGTCGATTAGCTGAGACTTGTTTACGCTGTTTCATTTCCCATCAAACGGTGCAAGTCTGTACTAACCTCGCGGCAAGGTATGGCAGAGGATATGGCATTTCTTTAGCTGAATTATTACCCTGGGTACTGGATAACCAGGGTTTAGATAAAACATGGCGATCGCACTGCTCTGCAAAGCCAGGTCTTGCGAGTCAGATTCTGTCGAAGTACAACCCAACTTATGGCAGTCTGACCAACTGGACAATTCGGTTGGTGCTACAAGATCACCATCTCAATCTTTTTCTAGTAGAGTGTGGACTTTATTTAATCAGTGATTGGGCAATCTTAAACAACACTCAGCTTGAGCAATTGCAGGACATTTTGTCAAAACGGTATTTATTAACTCCTCTGGAGGTGGAGCAAGCTTCAATTCTGCTAAAAACCTATCATAATGTATATCGTGAAGCCCGAGGTAAGGGAAAAGCTAAGGGCAAATGCCTTGATCCAAATGAAGCCCAACTGAGGCGAATGGGTGACTTATTACATCAACCCTTACAGCACCGTCTTGAACCGATTGAAATTCTGGAAAAACTGCACAACTTAGCGAATCAACTTCGCCACTATCAAGTTCATGCGCGAGGTGGCACTTTGACCACTGAACCGATTCACCAACCAGAGATTCAAGTGAAAGCTGAAACTCAGGCTGCGGGTGAAACGGATGAGGCTGAACAGCTTCAAATGCAGTTTTTGCAAGCCTTTCAACAGGAAGGGATTCAGAGTTTAGACCTGGCACTGGATCAGGTAATTCGTCATCGTATCCAGAAAAGTAGAAACGTTCAACAGGGCGATCGCTTTCTTCTGGCGTTGAAGTTACTTTATTGTGAGCGCCAGCCGATGAAGCAGATTGCGCCCCAAGTTGGGTTGAGTAAGCAGGCGAGTGTCACTAATCTGCTGCGGTTGAATGACTTACGGGCAGATGTCAGACGACATATGTTAAAGCATCTTCTGAGTTATGTCCAAAAAGAGGCTCAAAATTACACCGACCCTCAAACACTCGATGCTCGCCTGATCACCACTCTAGATAACTTGCTGGAGAACTTAATGCAGGAAGATGCTCGCCAAACCAGAACTCCCAAAAACTATGCAAGAAAAAGCCTTTTTGCTGAACGACTGTATTTGTATTTGAGCCAACGCTAATCGCAAATCACACCAAAGGACAGTGCCATGAGTGACTATTTGATTGATGATCTTCATTTTTCCGATGATACGTTCCTAGACTTGGAGGTTTTACCAGCAGCAGCGATCGCCCTGACTGATGAACAAATTACCAGGGCGAGAGAATTGAGCCAGCGAGTTGAAGATGAGACGCAACGCTGGCAGGCTTACCTGAATGCTCTAGCGTTGATGGGCTTTGAAACATGGCTTGACCAACGCGCCAGCGATATTACTTTGAAGACAGAATCTGCTCGGATGATGCAATCTTTGAGCAATGGGGCAACTACAATCTGTAATGTGGTAGCAAATGGTTTTAAGCTTTGCTTGATCGGGACTGGAGGTCTGGTTGATTCTGAAGTCATGATTCCAACTGCTGCACTTGAGCAAGATGACTCTATTTCTCACTTTTATGTTCCCGTCAAGGTCTATGAAGAATTGGGATATATTCTGGTTACTGGTTTTCTCAGCTATGTTCAATTGAACCAGTATCGACAATCAACTGCACTGAATATTGTCTCTAGTGATGCGTACCAGTTACCTCTGAGTTTGTTTGAATCTAACATTCATCACCTATTGCTTCAGTTAAGCTGCTTAACGCCCAAAGCAATTTCATTACCTAACGCTGAGAAGTCCTCCCCTCGACCATTTGCTCATCTTCCCTGGCGACAAATTTTGTTGGAACCTGCTGTTAATGTGGGCACCTGGATACAGCAGCAATGGGAGAATGTAGCGCAGAATCTTGAATGGTTATTGTTGCCCTCCACTCAACTGGTGACAGAAATGCGATCGCTGACACCGTCATTCAAAATGCGATCGCGCTCCATCCCGGAAGAATTCAAATCTCTGCTTAAGGATCTGGAAGCACACCAGGTTTTTGTTTCAGAAGACGCTGGATCAGCCTATCGCGAATTAGTTTTGGGAGACATTCCTCTGCGCCTGTATGCGGTGATCACTCAACTCAATACGCCCGATGCGTCCCCTGAATGGTCACTGCTATTGATTCTCAAAACCCAGGATGATGCCAAACTCCCTGCCAAGATTCAGTTGCAGGTCAGCGATCTCAACCATGACATTGTGGCTCAACTCACCAACCAGCAAGCCGATACGGGTTATCTTTTTGCCCGCGTGATTGGGTGCCATCACGAGCAGTTTTTGGTCACCCTATCGCTACCCACTGGAGAAACCTTAACGTTACCACCTTTTGCGTTTAGCTGTTAGCTGCAATCCAACGGCATAATGAAGATGCAGATTGGAGTCTAAGCAATGCCATCTCCGTTTCCTGGTGTAGACCCCTACTTGGAGAACCCCGAATTTTGGTCGGAGGTGCACAATCGCTTAATTGTGGCGATTGCGGATGATCTTTCGCCTCAATTGCGTCCCAAGTATCGAGTCGCGATTGAGAAACGGACTTATTTCAGTGAGGGAGATGAGAACTTGCTGGTTGGGATTGCAGATGTGGCGGTTTTGAAGGGAGCGGCTAACAATAACTTGAACCCAGTCAGCGTGATGGTAGCTGACCAACAGGCACCCCAACAGGTCAGGGTGCCAATGCCGGAGGAGGTACGGGAAAGTTATCTGGAGATCCGTGAAGTGGCAAGTGGGCAGGTGATTACGGTTTTGGAGCTACTGTCTCCAAAAAATAAGCGTGTGGGAGTCGGGCGGGCAACGTATGACCGTAAGCGGCAACGAGTATTAGCCAGTGATACGCATTTGGTGGAAATTGATCTTTTGCGGGGAGGCACACATCTACCGCTCGTTGATCCGGTGCAGGCAAATTGTTTTTACATTTTGGTGTCGCGATCGCACCAACGCCCTGTGGCTGATCTGTATGCGTTCACGCTACGTCAACCCATTCCAATCTTCCCAGTGCCTTTAACTGAGGGTGAACCCGAACCAGCAGTTAACCTGCCAACCCTGTTGCAAGCCGTTTATGACCGCGCCGGACTCGATTTAGTGATTGACTACTCTCAGCCACCCATTCCTGCTTTATCGGAGTCTGATGCAGAATGGGCAGAAAAGTTGTTAACTAATAGCTGTTAGCTGTTAGCTGTTAGCTGTTAGTTAATCGATTGCTTGCATAATACCCAAGTTCCAATTGACACAATACTTGGTTTTTCTTAAGGGTGCTAGGGGTGATTATTTGGATTAACATAAACCGTTACCAAGCACCACGCTCCTCAATAATGATTTCTGAAAGTGGTTTGCCTGGTAGACTTTGGAGCCGCTCTGCCAACTCTTGCCATTGAGTTGGATCGACAGGCTCAACATTGTTCATATGCGGAGGAGGGGTGATAATTCCTGTTGCTTCGAGTGATTGAGTAATACTTTGAAGCTCAGCTTGAGAGTTATTCACCACAATTTGAATTTGGACCTCCTGCCCATCCAGTAGATGAAGGGGTTGCAAAGGGCGAATAATGCCGTTTTCGTAGATGGCAGGAATTAGGCTAGACATAGTAAAGCCAGAGTAGAGGAGTTACCCTGATTTCACCAACACCCAGCGGCTAATAGCTAACAGCTATTAGCTAATAGCCCTTTCTGCATAAGTTGCCAGCACCGAGAGTGAAATGGTATTAAACCATTTAGCCTCCAACGGTAGGAAAGCCCCTTATGCGTTCCCGACTCCAACTGATTTCCCTTGCCACTGTCACCCTACTGTTCTCCCTAAATCCCTACTTCCTATTTCCTACGCCTTAGGAGATTTCTGACAAAGAAACTACCCAAGGGTAAAATGCTTTCAGTCGTTTCAACAAGTAAGGAATTGGAGACTTGGAAAGCTCTACTCAACCCGAAACGCACCTTAGCTCATCACAAATCGCAGATCTTTGTTTGGC
>JANRIS010000103.1:0-88990 GCA_033764685.1 Leptolyngbyaceae cyanobacterium bins.349 | reverse complement strand
TCTTGAGGGTGTTGTTATTCTCGTTCTCCACTTTCCAGCGTGCCCGTCCTGCGAGAACGATCTCTGCTACGTTTTCATCGCTCAGGGGGTGATTGGTGGCAAATGAATTCTTATACGTCACCTTGCCGTCAGGACGGCTGATGGTGACCTCACACCAGTTCACCAACAGGGCATCCTCGCCATCTCTGATGGGCACTCCATTGAGATAGCGGTAGGTATAGGTTTCCTCAACCTTGCCAGTCCACCGCTTTGTGGTGACCGTCGGGAGGTCAATGCCCTCCAGAGGCTCGTAGAGAGTGGTGTGAGATTCGGGACGACACACCAGGATGAAGTCCAATTGTTGCTCTAAAAGCTCCTGGCACACCAACTGGCGGCAATAGAGGGCATCCCCTAAAACCGTGACGTTCAGGGCACTCAAGCGTGGCCCTTGCTGCGCCAACCAGCGTTTTGCGGCAGCATTCTCGCAGTCCTGTTTGTCGTGGCCATCTTGAGGCCCGATGAATTGAGGTACCAACGGAATCACATGGGCTTGCCCCGGACAGACGAGGACCGGCGTGATAACGCTATGGAAATAGTGGGTCGCTCCCGACTTCAGCGTACGGGTGGAACAGTTCGAGCAGTGGATCTGGCGCGAACTGAAGTATTCGGTGCCATCAATGGTAATCAACAGGGTGCCTACCACTGAACGGAAGCCCTCTCACTGCCCTTGCTGTTTCAACACCTGCAAGATTTCCTCCAACCCAGGAAACACGTGCTCAGGTGCTACGGGATCGAGCACGTCCCGGATTTGGTTGTCGCTTGGGATCTGATGGACCCCAAACAGGCTTTGGGCATTACTGTTGCCCTTGCGGCCCTCCATCATGCGCGGATAGGCCAGAAATGAAGGGGTTTGGGTGAAGAACACGCTAAACGCGCTCAAGGCTGCATCTTCCATCCCATAGCGGGTATTCTTGCCAGTGCGTTTGTCCGGTAGCGAGGACAAACGTTGGCGAAAATCACCGACTATGGTGTCAAACAACCCCCGTTCGCTCAACGGTTCTGGCTCTCTTGGCTCTCTCAGATGTCCTTACAATATCGGCATTTCCAGGACTTGAACAGCCTTTTGTCAAAATGAGAATTGCTGGCTTGTCGGGAGCTTCATGACACGCGATCTCTCCAACGATAGAATCGGTATTTGAGCGATCGCTTTGGACAATAATAGGTTGTCGAATTGGTCACTTTAAGATTGTTGTCCCAATATTCAAAAGCTTCGTCAGGGGGGCGGGGGCCGGCAGAATGATCAGTAACAGGATCGCCAGCGAGGCAATGCCCCAGAGATCGCGGCGATTGTCTAACTCAGTAATGTCATTCAGGGCCGGTTCGTCGTTCGCAGGCATCAGGAACAAAATAATTGCCCACAACATCAGGTAGCGTTGCGCGAAAGACAGCAGCAGCAACAACAAGCGGGAAATTTGACCCACTACGGCCCCGGCCCGTTGTCCTAACATGGCATGAACGATGTGCCCTCCATCCAGTTGGCCGACGGGCATGAGATTAAACGCTGTAACCACTAAACCGAGACAACTGGCCACGGCAACCGGGTGCATTTTGATCGCGGTTTCAGCCGTCAACACGCCGCCCAACATCAACTTACTCAACACCGTTAATAACAGGGAAAATTTGGGATCAAAGGCTTGAAAGTTGAATAGCTCTGGCTGTTGGGGCATGGGCACCACTTCCGAATGGGCCAACCCCCAGATCAGTAATGGCAAGGCTAACAGGAACCCTGTAATCGGTCCCGAAATACCCACATCAAACAGGGCTTTACGGTTGGGAATGGGCGATCGCAACTGAATAAATGCGCCAAAAGTGCCAAACGGAAACCAGGGTAAAGGCAACACCGGAATGAAGTAAGGTAGCGTGGCCCGAATGTGGTAACGGCGGGCCGTTAGGTAGTGGGCCAGTTCGTGGGCACCCAAAATCAGCAACAGCGATAGAGCATACGGCAACCCCTGGATGACCAAATCGGGCGAGAATGGCGGGGATTGATCACCGGCCCCCATCTTGCCAGCAATTTGCAACCAGGCAAAGCAGGTCGTACAAAAAGTGATCACCAACAACGACAGGGCCAGCACCGGACGCGCTGGCAGATCTCGGCTCAACTGTCCGGCAGCTTGTTTGGAATAAGGATTAGTGACCAGCGCGAAGAATGGCTTCCCGTTGGCTCCCTCCTGAAACACCACCAGGAAGCGATCGCCAAAGTGTTCCTCGACATTTTCCCGAATCGTTTGATAGGCCACTTCTGGCTTACTGCGTAACTGCCCCCGGCAAATCACCGCCTGAGGCCGATACTCAATATCCTGCAAATAATAGATAGACCAGGGAAAGCAAGTCTGTAAATCTCGTTCTTCGGACTGATCAATCGGTTTGAGGATGGGAGCATCTTTTAACGGTTCGGTTTTGGGTTCTGAGGCTGTGGGTGCATCCGAGCGATCGCGATCGCCAGCATTCGCCGGAATCCGGCCCCATTGAATCAAAAACCAGTACAACACCAGGCAAACCACCAGCGGAATGATCACCAGATAAGCCGGTGGCGTGACGCGCCGTCCCCCATTTGCGATCGCCCAACCACTCCAAATAAAAGCAGGCATCATGGCAACCGCCCACAACAACCAGGTGGGAGTCCGGGTCACACTAGAAACCCGCTGCACGATAAAGTAAGTGGTAAGCCCAAGCAGAAAAAGCAAAAATAAGGGATGCATTCGCCTTCCTGAATAAACATTGCAACAACGAGATCCAAATCTCCAGATGGCTACCATCCCAGAGATTTTTGTAGATGCCAAAGCAACTATGGTAATCGGATTTAGTCGGATTCGATAGAACTCACTGAAAAATTAAGCCATTCATCCACTGTGACCTCAAACGCCGCTGCCTCAACCCCTCCACCCCCGTCAGCCCCTCGACTGCCCAAACTGCCGCGCCTGGTTCTGAGCGAATCTGTTGCTCACACCCTCCACGCTTTTCCACCCAACCGTGACACGTTAGGCGGAACGGCCTATCTGCTCCGGGAAGCCGCCAACCGTCCGGCTAATATTTTGATTGATTGTCCTGCCTGGGATGAAACTACCCATACCTTCCTGCAACAACAGGGCGGTGTACAGTGGCTCTTCCTGACGCATCGAGATGGCATTGGCAAAGCACGAGCGGTGCAGACAGCCTTCAACTGCCAAATTCTGATTCAGGAACAAGAAGCCTACCTCCTCCCCGGTCTGGATGTTACCTCCTTTCAACAGGCCCACACCCTCACTCCTACAACCCGCGCCCTGTGGACTCCCGGCCATTCTCCTGGCTCCGCCTGTCTCTATCACAGTGGCTTCGGCGGCGTGCTGTTTACCGGGCGGCATCTGCTCCCTACCCCTGCTGGCATTCTCGCCCCCATCAAAACCGCCAAAACCTTCCACTGGCCTCGACAACTCAAACACGTTCAAACGTTGATTGATGAATTCTCACCAGAGACCCTCTCCCGCATTTGCGCCGGGGCAAATTTGGGATTTTTACGCGGCAAGTACGCCGTTGAAAACGCCTACGAGCAACTCCAGCAGAGTTTGACCTAGAACGTTTGAGGCATATGGCTCCATCAACTGCTCAAATCTATGGAAAGGCACATAGACGGACACAAAAATTCTCCCTACGCTTGAGAAAGCAAGGCTGAGGGCGAACTTAATCGGGAGATAAGGTTGTGGATACTAGCGAAATCAGGCGAGAAGCGAACACTTTATATCAGGAAGTGCAGCCGATCTTGCAGATGGGTAAAGAGTTTGAGCAGTTCTTGCTGACAGACGTGGCCAGGATTGTGTTGATTTGTGGACGCAGCAATAACGATATCAGCGCCAACGAATTACTGGGCTTCATTACCTTTTTTGCCTGGGTCAAGCAGGACAAAGATATGTTGAACGCCCTGACCAATCGCTGGGATCTTTCGCGGGATGTGCGGTTGACCTACCAGAAGGAAGCCATGCGGGTACTGCTGGAATTGAAGGGGGCGATCGCGGCTGAAAATACCCTCACCCTCCCCTCCATCCTCAACCAGCACGATGAAGAAAAGGGCACCCGCTTGCTAGAACCTACCGTCAACTCCATGTATCGCTTTGCTCAGGCGATCGTCAAAGCGGATGGGCAAATCAGCATGGAAGAAATGGCCGCCCTGTCTCAGGTGTGGCAAATGCTCCACTCCTACACCAATCCCGACTCTGCCTTGAAGCAAGCCGCCGCCGTCAACTCGGCATCTAGTCAAGCCGCAACGCCCCAAGCACAGCCGCCTACAGAAGGGACCACGCCCTCAAAAGCAGGGTTAGATGCGGTCATGGAGGAACTCAACCAACTGATCGGCATGAATAACATTAAGGAGGAAATCAAAACCCTGACCAATTTTCTGAAGGTGCAGAAAGTGCGGGAAGAACGAGGGCTGGCGACTACATCGGTTTCGCTCCATTCGGTTTTTAGTGGCCCACCAGGAACCGGAAAAACAACCGTCGCCCGTCTGGTGAGTCGCATTTTTCAGGAATTGGGCTTTTTGGAGAAGGGCCATCTGGTAGAAACCGATCGCGCCGGATTAGTGGCAGACTACATCGGCGGCACCTCCAAAAAAGTCGATGAAAAAGTGACCTCGGCCCTGGATGGGGTACTGTTTATTGACGAAGCCTATGCCCTCACCCCCAAAGATAGCTCCCGCGACTTTGGGCAGGAAGCCGTGGATACGTTGCTCAAGCGGATGGAGGATTATCGCAAACGGCTGGTGGTCATTGCGGCAGGCTACACCGATGAGATGCTGCGCTTTGTGGATTCTAACCCCGGCCTAAAATCCCGCTTCAATCGCTATTTTTATTTCAATGACTACACCCCGGATGAATTGACCGCCATTTTCAACAAAATGTGTGGCGATAGCCACTTTCATCCCACAGAGGCAGCAAATCAGAAGTTAAAAACGCTCCTCACAGGCTTGTACGATCGCCGCGATCGCACCTTTGGCAATGCGCGACTGGTGCGAAATTTGTTTGAGAAGGCGATCGAACGGCAGGCTAATCGTCTGGCGGTCATCAACAATTTGACCGACGAAATTCTCACCACCATCCTGCCAGAAGATATTCCTGATCCAGACGTGGCTCCGACACCGCCAGCAACCCCTGAAATGCCTCCGGCTCCAGCGGCAACCTCTCCAGCCCAACAACGGGAAACCTGGCTGCCACAATTCACGGCCATGCTGAATGACGCTCTAAACCCAATTGGGACCATCGCCCGGATTCGCTTCAACGATGACACGCTACAACTTCTGTTTGCCGATGATCCAGTCCCAGATGCTACTGAAATGGCCGCTCTGACCGTTACCATGCTGAAGCGATCGCCGATCGATGGCATCGCCCACATTCAGCTTTACGGCAAATTGCCTGGAGAAGAATTTCCCGATTGGAGCCAAGCCTTCGATCTACAGGACAATACGCCTTCCTGAGCTGGGGCAAAAGTGGTAGGTGCCGCCGCGTTCTCAATCCCCTCATGTCCCGGTTCTATCTTCAAAGCTTTGATGAAGATCGGCGATTCAGGCTTGTGCAAACTGGGTCTGCCTGGTGAACACTAGGGAGAGATTCGCTCCGCGATCGCCCAACCCGATTTTTCGTCCAATCCCCCTGGAGTAAACCTTTATGACCCATTCCTCTCTCATTCCCGTCATCCTGGCGGGTGGCAAAGGCGAACGGTTCTGGCCCCTCAGTCGGCGGCACCGCCCCAAACAGTTTCTGAGCCTGGACGGGAGTGGACGCAGTTTGCTTCAAGCAACGGCAGACCGATTACTGGCGATCGCGGGCGGTTGGCAAACGGTGTTTGTGGTGACAGCTTCCCACCTGGCTGACGGGGTGCGGGAACAACTCCCCGAACTGCCAGAAGCCAATTTGCTGGTGGAACCGGAAGGCCGTGATACGGCGCCTGCGGTTGCCTGGAGTACGCTGGAAATTAGCAGTCGGTACGGTCGGGATGCCGTTTTGGGATTCTTCCCCGCTGATCATTGGATTGCCGATGAAACCACCTTTCAGGCGACCCTCGCCGCCGCCACAACCCTGGCGCAACAGGAAGCGGCGATCGTCACCCTGGGCATTACTCCCACCTATCCCTCAACGGGCTATGGCTACATTCAGCAGGGTGCCGTCGTCGGAACCTATGGTGATTTTCCGGCATACCGCGTCGATCGCTTCACCGAAAAACCCGATCGCGAGACGGCTGAAGGCTTTTTAGCGACAGGGCAGTTTAGCTGGAACAGTGGAATGTTTGTGTTTCGAGCGGGGGTGGCGCTGGATGAACTCCTGATCTACGCGCCGGAGATTTTGGGGGCGCTGGAGGCGCGGGGTGTAGATGCCTATCCCGACTTACCGAAAAAGAGCATCGACTACGCCCTGATGGAGAAAACCCAACAAGCTTATGTGCTGCCTGTGGCATTTGGTTGGGATGATCTGGGCGACTGGAACGCGATCGAACGGCTCCTCAAAGGTGAAGATCCAAACGTTGAACTGGCGCGACACATTGGCCTCGATACCCAGGGCGCCCTGTTTTACGCCACAGACCAGGATGATCTGATCGTTACCATTGGTCTGGAGGATACGGTGATTGTGCGGGATGGCAAGGTAACGCTGATTGTGAAGAAAGACCGCACCCAGGAAATCAAGCATGTGCTGAAAGAGATCCAGGCTGACCCCAACCTGAAGCATCTCCTGTAATTTTCCATCACCCACCATTGCGGCGGTACGAGATGGCAATTTTTGCCTGGGCGATCGTGATCGTTATCACGTGTGGCTTATCCAGTTCATCACGGGGTCTACCCTGAAATGTCACGCTGCTAGCCCCTAATTCATCACCTGCATTCCCCTACGTAACAGCGATATTAGAACCATCGAACGTGCAACCCATTTCATGACTACACAGTGAAATTTCAGGTTGGTGACGATGGTTCTACTTTTTATGGCAAACGTGCAACCACATCAGGGGCAAGTCGATATGCAGTTAATTGAGATGATCACAGAAGTTTTGGACACGGGTGTATTGTCGATGTCTGCGGAACGTCGATTAAACACGTTGCTCAACTCCAGAGACATCAATGAAATGGAAATGCGCGTCATTGATGAGTTAATTGATGCCCTGAGTACGGGCAAAATTCAAGCGATCGCTTAAGTTTGTGTAGCTCGGTTCATACGACTCGGTTTTGTCGAATGCACTCGGCATACCAATGAAAACTCGCTTTGGGCGTGCGCTGTTGGGTGCGGAAGTCGTTATGCAAAATGCCAAAGCGGCGATCGTACCCCCACGCCCACTCAAAGTTGTCCATTAGGCTCCAAAGAAAATATCCCTGCAGCGGATATCCTTCTGCCACAGCCCGCTGCACCGACCGGAGATACTGTTGCAGGTAGAGAATGCGATCGCTATCCAAAATCTCTCCCTGGCGGTTTTTTTCGTCCTGGGCTGCACAACCGTTTTCGGTGATGAGCAATGGCAACTCGGCGCGATCGAGCACCTCCGCCACATGCCGCACGGCCCAGTAGATGGCATCCGGCACCATCCACAGCCAGGGCATATGCAGGCGAGGATGGCCCTTGGCATACTCCACTACCTCGTATCCCTGATCGGTCTCCGCCGCCCGCACATAGGTGCCCGTGTAAATATTCAGTCCTAACCCATCCAGGGGTTGGTGAATTGTTTCTAAATCTCCCGGTTGGATGTCTGGGGCATCGGCCCCTAACTGGCGCAACAGGACATCGCTGTAGGCTCCGGTTAGCGCCGGAAAAATTACGCCCCCGTTCACCCAGTTGGTGTGGAATGCCGCCTGAGCGGCGGCAATATCGGCAGCCGATTCGGTCAGGGGGACCGTCACCCCAGGATTATCCACCAGCACCACCGAACAGGGTTGGGGCGAAGCCGCCCGAATCGCCTGACATCCCAGCCCGTGCGCCAGGAGAGCATGATGGGAGGTTTGCCAGACTTCTTTGCGCCGCGCGACTCGCGTTCCGGGGGCATGGGGTGGCGTTTTGCCCACCTCATAGCCCATGTGAGTAAAGCAAACGATTTCGTTGAGGGTCATCCAGTGCGTGACGCGATCGCCCAATCGTTGCACCACGGCTGTACAGTAATCGGCAAAATCACTAGCCATCTCCCGACTGCGCCAGGACCCATACCGCGTTTCTAATGCCTGGGGGCTATCCCAATGAAACAGGGTGATGTGAGGCGTAATGCCATTTTTCAGCAAACAATCCACCAGGCGACGGTAAAAATCCATGCCGATTTCATTCACATCGCCGCGTCCGTCTGGCAGAATGCGCGGCCAGGAGACGCTGAAGCGGTAATGCTTGATGCCCAGTTGCACCATCCATTGCACATCCTGTTCGTAGCGATGGTAGTGATCATTGGCAACAGCCCCGGTCTCTCGATTCAGTACTCGTCCGGGTGTTTCACTAAACACATCCCATACGCTGGGCTTGCGCCCATCTGCTTTCGCAGCTCCTTCGATCTGGTAGGCGGAGGTGGCGGCTCCCCAGCGAAAATCCGGTGGAAAGGGGTAACTGGTCATGCGCGATCGCCTACCGCACCGAGAAAGCTTCGTTAAAGCGGCGCGTCACAGGTTCGACCAGGAAGGTCAGAATTGACTTCTGGCGCGTCACGATTTCCCCCGTTGCGGCCATCCCAGGCGTGAGTTCTACAGGTTTCCCTTTTACATTGATCGTTGTCCGCTCCAGGCGAATGCGAGTGGGAAATACGGGTCCTAGCGATTGACCATTGGCATCTTTTTCCACGATCGCGTTGGGGCTAACCTTAATCACCTCGCCATCCACAATGCCAAACTCCTGGAAGGGGAAAGTCGCGATCTTCACCTTGGCTTTTTGTCCCGCCTGCACAAACCCAATATCTCGATTGAGCACCTTGACTTCCAGCACCACATCTTCCCCTTTAGGCAAGATAGATAACAGTTCTTCCCCATCTTGAACGGGACCTTTGGTCGCCTTGATGGAATACACAATCCCATCAAACGGAGCTTCCACCTTCGATTTTTCCCGTTCCCGGCGGGATTGCTCCAGTTGACCTCTGGCAGCGGCCAGTTCTTCCCGGCGTTTGGTCAGTTGGGTGAGAATTTCGCTTTGTCGTTGGGACCCCAACCCCTGCGCTTTACTGTTGGCGGCCTGGTAGCCCTGCTCTGATTGCCGGATGCGCTCCTGTTGAGCATCAATTTCTTTTTGTAAAGAAACAACTTTATCCTCGGCGTTGGTTACGTTGTCTTTCGCTCGAATGTACTCCAGGCGAGGCACTGCGCTGTCTGTCAGTAAGGTTCGCAGTCCTTTTTCCTGTTCTCTGGCGTTCTTTAAGTTTTCCCGAGCGTTGATCAGGTTTTCCTGTAACCGAGATAACCGGGCTTGAGCTTCGCTAATGGCGGCGGCCTGTTGGTTTGCTTCAGCCGTGGCGGCGGCCTGTTGTTCGTCAAAGGCTCTCAGGCGAGCGGCCAAAAATTCGTCCTGCAAGGCTGTGCCCGCGTTAATATTGCCGGTGCGTTCGGCTTCCAAGCGGGCGATGTCTTCATCAATTAAGCGGGATTGTTTTTCGAGTCGGGAAATTTCTGCCTCAATCACTTTGGTCCGCTGTGGCTCAACTTCCACCAGGGGTTGCCCTTTCCTCACGACGCTGCCTTCCTTGACAAACACCTGCTGGATGTTGCCGCCGTTTAGCGATCGCACCGGGCGAACCTGCGTGGAGGGAATCAATTCTCCTTGTGCCACCGCCACCTCATCCACTTTACTGAAATGTGCCCAGGCGATCGTTCCAAAGGCTAATAGGGTGACACTGCCTGCCATGAGTCGGGTGTAAAGCGGCGGTAATTCTTGAACGGCTTTACCCAGCTCATAAGACAAAGACTCATCGGGTGTCGCTAACCGTTGCCGCATTTGCCGCGACTGGGCCGGAGAGGAGGCATCAGGATTTTGGGAAATGGAAACTTTCATCAGCCGTAGGAAAGATCACGAGACAACCATACTGACCTAAGGGTAACTAAATAATCCTTCCGGTGTGTCGTCCCATCGCTGAAACTGACTCTGATGATGGGGATTGTAATCTTTCTTTGCAGGAATCTTTCTACTGACAGAAGTGCCATTAGATTTAATCCCATAGGATTGACCATAATACTATCCATCGAATTACGGAGTGCTGGTTGCCGTGTTGCAACTCCTGAGATCATTGTTTGCTGGGATTCAATTGTTTATTGTGCCGATTTGTTTTATTTCGGCCTGGTTAATTGTGGGGCTGACGGCCTGGAGTATCTGGTCAACGATTCGAGACACGGCGGCTCGGACGCGCCGCCTGCATCAAATTCCCTGTGCGAATTGTCAGTATTTCACCAGCAGTTATCACTTAAAGTGTACGGTGCATCCTGGGATTGCCCTGACTGAAGAGGCGATCGACTGCATGGATTATGAATCTAAGGACCGGAGTTATCAACTCACTAACCTCTCCCAACACTAACGATGTTAATTCGTAAGTTGCATCAGTGCGAGGAGTTTGTCGCGGGTGATGGCACGCTCCTGCGGGAATTACTCCATCCGGATAAGCATCCTCTGGCACTGCGTTATAGTCTGGCCCATGCGATCGTCCCTGTCGGCCAAACGTCAATTCCTCATGCCCTCACGACCTCCGAGGTGTACTACATCTTGAGTGGAAATGGGGAAATGCATATCAATGACGAAGCCCAGTCTGTGGAACCGGGCGACGCTGTGTATATTCCACCCCACGCCAGACAATTCATCCAGAACACGGGCACGGAACCGTTAGTGTTTATCTGCATCGTTGACCCTGCGTGGCGCAAGGACGACGAAACAGTGTACCAGCCCTAATCGGGGTTCGATTCGGGGAAGCGATTGTTGGGGATTTGTTCGGCTTCCGGGCAGTCTTCGGAGACGGCAGGCTCCACATTGCCCTTGGGAACTGAAGCCAGCTTTTGGGTGACAGCACCAATGCTTTCTAACCGTACCATTTCCTCCCAGGAGCAGGTTTCGTCGTCCTCCTCGGTTTCGTAACGTAATGTTACTAAATCTCCTTCAATGTCCAGAATGCGGGCGCGTTCAATCCAGCGCTGTTGATCCCGCAAGAAGATCCACACTTCGCGACCATCACAACACAACTGATATATCTTGCGGTGTAGCATGATTGCTTCTCCTAAGCATTCAATTTCTTAAAAACCTTTGCAGTTTGGCAAATTAATCTGGCATCGCTCGGTGTGGTCATCAAGCCTGCCCAGCGATCGCCGCCTTAAGCACTGTTCATAAACCAGCCCTGGTGAAACGCTTGAAAGATGGTTTGCCGTGGCACAAACAGCAGCCTTGAGAAAGCATGAGCATAAACATATAGCGACTTAAAAACGTGTGGAGAGCGCTGTCGATGCTTTCGTGGGGGGAAAAGTGATAACTCTGTTTGAGGAACGTTGTCATGTTGCAAGAGACGAACCATCCAAGTGTATAAGATTCAATGTTCCGAATGTCCCAGTTGGCAAACGAATCTTAGTCCAGTCTAGTCGAACCAGTCCTCTTAAGTATCGGATTGTACCACCATTCTAACCGTTGTGACGCGAAGTGAGTTCGAGACGACTAGGATGGAAAAAAGCCAGACCCCATCTATGATTAAGCGAAGTAAAAAAATATGACATTGTTGCATCTGAGTACCTGGCCTGAGGTGGAAACTTACCTGGAGCGATCGCAAGGTATCATTCTACCCATTGGCTCTACCGAACAGCATGGCCCCACCGGCCTAATTGGGACGGATGCCATTTGTGCCGAAGCGATCGCCCGTGGGGTGGGAGAAAACACACAGGCCCTGGTAGCTCCCACGATCAACATCGGCATGGCATTGCATCACACCGCCTTTCCGGGTAGCATGAGCCTCCGTCCCAGTACACTCATGCTGGTCATCCGAGACGCGATCGGCTCTCTCGCCAAAGTCGGATTTACTCGCTTCTTCTTCATTAACGGACATGGCGGTAATGTCGCAACCTTGAAAGCCGCATTTGCCGAAACCTATGCTGTACTTGCTGATCTCCAGCTGCCTCAAGCCGATCAGGTGCGCTGTCAGGTCAACAACTGGTATATGTGTAGCTCGGTGTATAAGCTGGCGAAAGAACTATACGGCCATCAGGAAGGCTCTCATGCCACCCCCAGTGAAGTTGCTCTCACCCAATATGTTTACCCAAACGCGATTAAGCAAGCGGAACTGAGTCCGGATGTTTCCCAGGACCACCGCATCTATGGGGCTGCCGATTTTCGTCGCCGCTATCCTGATGGTCGGATGGGGTCCAATCCTGCCCTCGCGACGCCAGAACAGGGTCAACAATTTTATGAATTAGCCGTTAAAGACCTCAGCAACAGTTATCTTGAGTTTTTGGCAGCGGAGTAAATTTCACCACCCATCCTCCTGCTCCTTGCCAGAGGAGGTGGAGAGAGCTTACAAGTTAGAGAGGATGATGACTATCATCCGGGTTGCTAAAAATGGAAACAAACGTTCGAGGAACATCGTCTCCGGGATACAAATGCAACCGCCCAATGATATCCAGGTTTTGAGCTAAGAGAATGAGAATCTATGAAGATCGCAAAATTGTTCGGCTTACTGGCAGCAATTTCTATGCTCAACGTTGCCGCATTGCCTGAGCCTGCCCATGCTCAAAGGCGCGTATGTGTTGAAACGGACCAGGGAAGACGGGTTTGTGGCCGTCTCATCGAAGACGCGAATGATAACTCTGGGTCTAATTCTCGCTGTAATATTTCAGGATTTGATGAAAAGTTTTATCTGGAGGCGTACCCAGACGTTGAAGCGGCAGTTCGCCAGGGCCGGGTTAAAAGTGGCTGCGAGCACTTCACTCGGAACGGACGCTATGAAGGGCGCTTTCCTCGTTTTAACGAGGCCAGTTATCTGGCAAACAATCCTGATGTCGCCCAAGCCGTGAGGGAACGTCGATTTAAAAATGGGTACGACCATTGGCGGACGTATGGGCGATATGAGAATCGCAAACTGTAATGCAAATTCAGGGTTTACCCAATCACCCTCGTTGCGCCCAGCGTTAGCTGAGTGAATGACCTGGAGGAGGATGGCGCTTAGGTTAGAGCCATCCCCAAATTACAGAGACCGATTCAGGAAGGCGACACACTCGACATGGGCAGTTTGGGGGAAGAAGTCGGCGGGTTGAGCGCGGGTGAGGGTGTAATCGTTGCTAAGAATCTTTAAATCGCGGGCCAGAGTGGCAGGGTTACAACTCATGTAAACGATGCGCTCTGGTTGGATTTGTAGCAGCGTGTCGAGTACGGCTCGATCGCAGCCCTTACGCGGTGGGTCAAGCACGACCACATCCGGCTGTACGTCAAGCTGGGGCAGCAAGGCTTCGACTGTCCCCGTTTGGAAGGTGACATTGTCGAGTTGATTCAAGGCGGCATTTTGGGCCGCCTGAGTGATGGCTTCCGGTTGCACTTCCAACCCGATCGCCCGCTTGACCCGTTGCGCGATCGGCAGAGTGAGGGTGCCAATGCCACAGTAGGCATCCAGGACTGTTTCGGTGCCTTGCAGGTTGAGTTGATCCAGAATGACGTGAACCAACGCTTCGGCAGTTTCGGTATTGACTTGAAAGAAGGTATCGGGCCGGATCTGGAAGGTCAAACCAGCAAACAGTTCGTGCAGATGGGCGCGTCCGGCAATGCAGCGAGTTTCGGCTCCGAAAATGGCATTGGTGCGATCGCCATTCACATTCACCAAGACACCCACCAGGTGAGGATAACGGGTTAGCCATTCCTGCGCCTGTTCTTCAATGCCGACCAGGCCCACTTCCTTTGTAATCAGCGTCAGCAGCATTTCGCCCGTGTGTCGCCCAATCCGCAGGCCGAGATGCCGCAGTTTCCCCCGATGGGCCGTTTCATCATAAAGACTCCACCCCCGTTTCTGAATGTCTTGCTTGACCTCGGCCAGTAAGGGGTTGAGGCGTTCATCTTGGATCGGGCACTGGTTCAAATTAATCAGTTGGTGGCTGCCCTTCTGGTAGTAACCCGCCATTACCGAATTGGTGGTGGGTGGTGGCTCAACCGCTGGCAGCATGGGGCCATTTTTGCGAGCTGGCCGTGCTGGTGGCTCCGGCTTACCAGATTTGGCCCGTCGCAGGGGGTAGGTCGCCTTGTTGCGGTAGTGCAAATCTTCACGGTGCAGTACTGGGTCCACGATCGCCCCCGGCATCCCCCCAATACGGTCCAAGGCTTGCACCACCAGATTTCGCTTGACTTCTAGCTGTTGCTCATAGGCGACGTGCTGCCACTGACATCCACCACACTTATCGGCCACGATGCATTGGGGGCGAATGCGATGGGGGGAGGGTTCTAGAATTTCTTGCAGTTTCCCGTGGGCATATTGGGGTTTGACGTGCATCAGGCGCACCCGCACGCGATCGCCCATCACCGTATCTGGCACAAATACCACGCGCTGCTCCCAACGCCCCACTCCATCGCCACTGTCGCTCAGGTCCGTAATGCTGAGATTCACCAGTTCGCCCTGCCGCCAAGCTGGTTCTGCAAATTGCACCGAATTTGAATTAACCAATCGTAATCACCAGATAAGGGAGTGTTAGGAATGAACGGAGCCGTCGGGCAGGGTGGCCCACTTCAAGTCAGTGCCTTCCAGGTTAGCTTTCGTTAAGATGGCCCGAAATAGCGTTGCCGAGTTGAAGTTGGCACTGTGCAAATTGGCCCCATGTAAATTGGCTTCCAATAAGTTGGCCTGAATTAAGCCAGCCCAACTGAGATTTGCCAGTTCAAGATTGGCCTGCCGCAGATTGGCCTTATCCAGGTTAGCAACTTGCAAGTTGGCTTGTGTGAGATTGGCGTAGCTTAAATCGGCACTATGCAAATTGGCAATATGGAGATTGGCCTGACCCAGGTTGGCATGGCTCAGGTTCGCTTTTCGCAAATCGGCTTCTTCCAAATTTGCTCCAGATAAATCGGCACCCTGTAAATGAGCATGGCTGAGATCGGCTCGTCGCAGGTCGATCGCCACCTGCCGATTGACCATGCGCCACTGATTCCAGCGATCGCTGCCCTGCAATAGCAATTTCAATTGTTCTTCGTTTGCCAAAGCCTTACCTCACCCGTCGGCATTCTTCTCCAATCCAATTTTCTCAATTTCAGCCAAATTCCGCCGGAAGCTTAAGAATTGGCAACGATGGCATCTTCATCAAGATTGGCTTTGCAACATTAGCTTTGCAACATTGGCTTTGCAACTTTTTCCTTGGCCTAACCTGCATTATTCCTGAGAATTGAGGCAAAGTCTCGAAACCGCTTGGATCGCGGCGATACCGCGATCGCTCAAAAAACCAGTCTGGATTTTCGGGTGTAGGGGCACCTCTCGTGGGTGCCCTGATCGCTGGGGGTCGGCACAAGACCTAACCTCTATGGATTCATGGGTTGTGAATTATCCAGGCTAAGCGTTCTGACCAGAGCTATATATTATAGGGAGCAGAAAAGCCCTATCGTTGGTCTTCTCCTTCCTCTTTTCGCTCCTTGATGTTGAATGGCTCAGATGTTGAATAGCTCAGGCAACCGGATGATTACGATTTCAATGGACGCGCAAACAGTGACCCAAACGATTCAACTGATCGTTGCGCCAACGGTGCTGTTGTCGGTGTGTACACTCATTCAAAATGGTATTTTGGGTCGATATACTTCTGTTGGCGATCGCATGCGTAAGATTGACCAAGACCGCCTCCAACTGATTCAGGATACGGCGGTAAAAGGTCGAGACGAACGCTTGAATTTACTAGAGAAGCAGGTGCCTGTTTTTATTCGGCGGCATACCCTGCTGCAACAGGCGGCCCTCACCATCTACGTTGCCATGCTGATTTTGTTGGTGTGTATGTTTGCGATCGCGGTATGTGTCATCCTGTCATCAAATACTTGGGCGATCGCGGCGCTGATTCTATTTCTCCTTGGGGCTGCCATTCTGGTGATTGGTGTATCCCTCACCGCGCTAGAAATTCGCATCTCCCATCTGGCGATTTGTTATGAGCTACGCCGTCTATCCATGTGGGAGCACTTGTAAACCCCTGCCTTGTAAAAAGATGCCGGGTGCTTTCCGCCCGTGTCAGGGGTCGGCGAAGGCGATTCTTTACAAAACTTTTGGTTTTCTCATACAGTTCGCGCGGTACGCTCTTGGTTGGATGGCGAAACGTGCTGAAAAGCAACGAGGTGCCTTTACCCACGTTCAGCTAGAGAGCTGAAGATTTTCATCAAAGGAACTACAGTCCTGAACGTGGAAGTGCTTTATTAACATCCCCAAGAATCGTTAAACTATCAACTGATACTCTGAGAAACACCCGATAACCATGAGCGTAGTTAGCCAAGTCATTCTTCAAGCCGACGACGAGCTTCGCTACCCCACCTACGGCGAGCTTCAAACTATCCAGGATTTCTTTAAAACAGGTGAACAGCGGACTCGAATTGCTGAAACTCTTTCAGTCAACGAGAAGAAAATTGTGCAGGAGGCCAGTAAACAGCTCTGGCGCAAGCGGCCTGACTTTATCGCTCCCGGTGGCAATGCCTACGGCGATAAGCAACGTGCCCTCTGCCTGCGGGATTATGGCTGGTATCTGCGGTTAGTAACCTATGGTATTTTGGCGGGCGATAAAGAACCGATCGAATCCATTGGGATTGTGGGCGCACGGGAAATGTACAATGCGCTGGGTGTTCCCGTTCCCGGCATGGCAGAAGCGATTCGCTGTTTGAAAGACGCTTCTCTGGGCTTGCTCGATGCGGCGGATGCAGCAGAAGCGGCTCCCTACTTTGATTTCATTATCCAGGCCATGTCGTAAGGCTTGCACGTCTTCTCAACTTGAATAATTCTCTAATTTCCCACAATTTGCGGTGGTGATTGGCTCCGGCTAAAGCGATCGCAGGTTGTGGGAAAGCTCTTTTTAAAATCACCCGAATCAGTTAAGAAATCCTTCCTGGCAGACTTGTAGGCATAGAAGACAATGAAAGTGCTGTTTCAAGCCTAATTTCATGGCTCACATTGACGAAATCCTCACCTTTTGGTTTGGCGATGCCACTGGATTAACGACAAAAAATCGTAAAGAGTGGTTTGTGATAGATCCAGCGAACACCTGGATATCCAGCACCAATCGGTTGAAATGTTTCGTCAGTTTGCGGCTGACCCGGAGACCCAAAGTTCCTAACCCTATGCCATCAAGCATTGGGATGTAATTCAACGGTTTGGCCGGTTTCCCCATCGCAATGCTCTATTGGGCCGGGAAAACGCTCCAGCAGAAACAGAGTTCTTGAAACAGCCTGGTTCGTCTTTTTAACTGCCCCCTATTAACCAGACATATGAGTCTCCCAACCTTTAGCCCCACCGCTGCCCAACTCGACCAGACCCGACAGGCGATCGCGGCCTATGTGGATCGAATTCGCCAACATCCAGACCAGCGGGCCGGAGCCTATCCCTACTACCTGTTGCATGAACCCGGACAGCCTGTGTATGGCACCGTGATGATGTTTCACGGCTTCAGTGCCAGACCCCATCAAATGTGGCGCTTAGCCGATTATCTCTTCCGCAATGGATTTAACGTCTATCAATCGGCGATCGCTGGTCATGTTTATGTTAATCCGGCCCAAAACTGGCCCCAGGTAGACTTGCAACCTGCAATTGCCGCACCCTTGAAAGAAAAAGTTCAGCAAGACCCGGTGTTGGGCACTTATCTTAAAAATGTCATGACGAATCCAGAGGGCTTTACTCGTCCTAATCGGTTACAACGAATGGCATTAATTGCCCGCATGGTGGCGATCGAGCCGCGCCTGCTAGATATTGTTAAATCCCTGGAACTGGCAAACGATCCCGATTTCGATCGCTACTTCATTTCCTCCCACATGAACTACCTCACGGATGCCGAAGCCCGGTTAGCAGAACTTGTGGCCTTGCCCGGTCCCGTGTTCACCGTGGGCTTGTCGGTGGGGGGAGCCGTTGCTTTAGGACTGGCAGCCGCCCATCCCGAACGAGTCAAACAGGTGGTGGCCTACGCGCCCCTGCTCCGCATTTATGGAGACGATCGCCGTCGCTATATCAACCTGGCTGGCCCTCTAGACATCACAGAATCCGGTTGGGACCCGAACCTGCGCTTCCCAGTTGGGTGTCTGACCGCCGCCGATCGCTTTGGCTGTAGCTATGTGATGAGTGGAGCATCGGTGCGATCGCTGCAAGACACCCCCGTCTTTCTGACCCTGACTGAAAACGAAGATGCTGCCGACATCGAAACCAACACCACCTTCTTTGACAAACTGGGCGGCAGCAGAAACGGTAACTTCTTACATCTCTACCCCGCCAAAGATCTGGTGCCCCATCCCATGATTGATCCCACCGAAGTCAGCCAGGGCATGAGTAACCGCTTCTGGCAAAGCCTCTATCAAGAAACTTATCGCTTTTTGACAACGGGCACTGTCAACCTCACCAACCTGAGTAGCCTGGAGCAAAATAGCGATTTGCCTCCAGTGCCTCCGGCTTAACGATTTCCTGCCGCCTGTTCGATCACACGGACATCCAAAAAGTCGTGCTCCTGCATGATCTGATACAGATTCACGTCTGCTTCCAGCAAGCAGGCGTGACCACTTTCCGGCAACACCACAATGTGGGCATTCGGTAAATTTCTGGCTAATCGCTGCACTTCTTCCACCGAGGGCAACAACCGATCTGCGGCTCCGGCGATCAATAAAATCGGCTGATCGAGCGCTCGTAAATCCTGCTCTGGCACGGTAAATTCATTCAAAATGGACAACCGCCAAACCGATGTTTGCTGTGGCACAGACTGAACCGCCTTCAGCAACGATTGGCGATCGCTGGGGTCGAGTCGCTCTAACCGAGCCAGCCACGCCATCAGCCACACGGATGACAGACGGTAAACGGGGGCAGGCATCCAACTGGTAATTGTGCTGCTCCAGCCAAACAGCGGCTTTTGCGGAAAGGAGGAGGCCGGATTGACCAGAATGATGCGCGTAAACAGATCCGGGTCCAGTAAGGCCACTTTGATTGCTAAACAGCCGCCAAAAGATTCTCCACATAAGTAAATTGGGCGATCGCGTTGCTTGCCCACCTCCTGACGAATTAAAGCCAATGTTTGCTCTGCCAACTCGTCCCAACTGGTGAGATCGGTGGGCGATAGCGCTAAACAACGGATATCAAACCCGACCTCTAAGCCAGCGGTCTGCGTTCTAAACAACTGACCTGTCCCATCCATCCCTGGCAGGAAGATAAACAATGGGAAGTCCGGTTGTAAACGGTGAGCAGTTAGAAAGACGGGACCAGAATTTAGCATGATAAATCGAGGAAAATGAACAGGGTTAGACACTTGCAGCCAGACCGTTGGGGTCTATTGATGAATAGCAAATTGATGAATAGCAAACAGAACGGAGGCGACTGTTAAACGCCACCCTTGAGTATTTCACCTCAGTAACAGCCCTGGGTGAGAAGCTGATCAATTTCAGCGTGGCAGGTTTGGGTTATCTCAGCCACCAGCGATCGCGCCTGTTTACCCTGATAGTGTTCCCGCTGGTTGGGCTGAATCCAGTAGGGGCGGCCAATCATCACATTGACCCGTTGATACACCACCAGCGGATGCCAGCCCGACTGAGCAAACAGCGGTTCGGAGGGATCAAACCAACTCAGGACCTGGAGGGGCACAGCTGAACTCGTGTTCTCCTGATTGGACGCGATCGCGATCGGCAAAACCGCCAGATCCTCGACGGGAGCACGCAAGGCCAAATGAGCAAATCCTCGTTGAAACTCGCCCATACGAGTTGGTGTTGTTTCCTTCACCATCGGTTCTGCGCCTTCAGGAAACACCCCCACCGCCTGTTGCCCTTGCAATAACCGCACCGCCTTCTGGAAAAAGCTTTGATTTCGTTCTGCTGGTGCTCCCAGGGGAAAACAGCCCAACCGCTTGACCACATCCCGCATGACCGGAACCTCTCCCATGTAGTGATGGCAGGCAAAGCGAATCGGACGATTCATCGCTGCCATCAAGACTGGAGCATCCATGAAACTGCGATGATTGCTCACAACCAACACCGCCCCATGCCGTGGAACCCGGTCTTGATGGAAGGTGTAAAGCCGTGTTCCCAGGCAGGATAGAAGAACTTGAGAAATTTCTAAGGGGTTATCCAACAACATTTCGCCTGACTCAGCAATACTTAACAATCCACTTAAGGCTTAACGTGTTTCGATTCAGGTTTTCCATGAACTCCAGACAGAAACCACGACGAAATCGGTCATCAATTAGGTAGATCTAAACTTGTAAGTTGGGGGCTGACTTAAGCGTCGGATGAGTCGGCGGTAGCCAAACCCAGGCAGGAATTGAGTTTTGCACCTCAACTCAACTGATACGGGGTCTATATTTGATTGCGCCTTTCTACCTGATGTTGGCAGAGAACAACAGCGATGTAATCGCCGACTGATTGCTTGGGGAGATTAAGCGCAAAAATTTGTTTGGTAGAACTAGCATCATCTTAACATTTTTTAATAAAATTCTAAAGTGCCACGGTGATCGGCGATTCGCCCTTACTCTGTGGTTAGCCTTCCTGAAAATCGCTGTCAAACTCTTGATAAATCGTCGGTTGGGTTGAGGTCGTGCATTCCAATGTGAGGTCTGTGGATATTGGGTTGTGCAAAGCTGAACCCCTCAGGGTTGGGGCAGGTTTCGCTAGAGTTCGGGCTATCAGCTAATAATTTTTTGCTCAACCTGCCCGTATAGCATTTTGTTTTCTAGAAATCGCCTTAATCAGTCAACCAGCCTTGCCTCGGATCGATTCAAGTGATACAGATGATACGTAACTCGCTAGGCAGATCGGTAATGATACCGGGAATTGACAACACCAGAAAGTGCGAATCCTTGCTTTAATTTAAGGTTTGCGGATCCGCTTAAAGCTGGTTTACAGTTAAAATTGTCTCATTAAGATACAATTTCCACTTCTAAGCGTCTAATTTAATCTCTGAAAAAGCAAAGTTCTTTTAGCTGTCAAGGTTATGGGAAGTATGCTTTTTGATTCTGTGTTAGGTGCTCCTGGTTGTTTCGCAACAGGCTATGAAGGAGCTTTTCATTAATCACTCATGAGTTCTCACCGTTTCAATACAAATCAGTTTGTTATTACAACTCCGCTTTATTACGTGAACGCCCTGCCTCATATGGGCAGTGCCTATCCCACGATCGCGGCTGATGTGCTGGCGCGATTTCACCGTTTGCGGGGTCGCTCTGTTTTATTTGTTACTGGGACAGATGAACACGGGCAGAAGATTGAGCGAGCGGCTGAGAGTGCAGGCAGCGATCCCCAGGAGCACTGCGATCGCATCGTCAGTCAATTCAAAGCCCTGTGGGAAAAGCTGGATATTCAGTTCGATCGATTCATTCGCACCACTGATCCCCGCCACGACAAAATTGTCAATGAGTTCTATCAGCGCGTCTGGGATCAGGGTGATATTTACCTGGGCCAGCAGCAAGGGTGGTACTGTGTGGCGTGCGAAGAATTCAAAGAAGAACGGGATTTGTTAGAACAGCACCGCTGCCCCATTCACACCAATCTGGAAGCCGAATGGCGTGATGAAGCAAATTATTTCTTTCGCCTCTCCAAGTACCAGGATAAGCTAGAGCAACTGTACGCTGAAAAACCTGAATTCATTCAGCCGGAGGCACGTCGTAACGAAGTCTTGAACTTTGTGCGTCAGGGATTGCAAGATTTTTCCATCTCTCGCGTCAATGTGAGTTGGGGCATTCCGGTTCCCTCCGATCCCCAGCACACCTTGTACGTTTGGTTTGATGCATTGCTGGGTTATGTTACTGCTCTGCTCGATCCGGATCAGGCTCCTACCCTGGAAAATGCCCTGTCTCGCTGGTATCCCGTCGATGTGCATTTGATCGGTAAAGATATTTTGCGGTTTCATGCGGTATACTGGCCCGCAATGCTGATGTCTGCTGGGGTTGCTCTTCCTGATCGCGTTTTTGGTCATGGCTATTTGACTAAAGACGGTCAGAAGATGGGCAAGTCTTTAGGTAATGTGCTGGACCCGTTTGAGTTGGTCAATCAGTATGGCGCTGATGCAGTTCGGTACTATTTCTTAAAAGAGATCGAATTTGGCCGGGATGGCGACTTTAACGAAACTCGCTTTATCAATATCCTGAATGCAGATTTAGCAAACGATTTAGGGAATTTACTGAATAGAACTCTGAAGATGGCATTGAAATACTGCGATGCGAAAGTTCCCACCCCTCTGCCTGAACTCTGGCAGGATGCTGCCTTTGTCGATCTGGCCCAATCTTTGGGCGATCGCGTCACTCAAGCTTACGAAGCCCTTGCCTTTAGTGCAGCTTATGAAGCCATTTTGACGGTCACCCGTGCAGGCAATAAATTTATTGATGAACAGGCTCCCTGGAGTCTTTACAAGCAAAATCAGCAACCCACAGCTGATCATGTTCTCTATACCGTTCTGGAAGCGGTCCGTCTGGCTGCTTACCTGCTCTCACCCGTGATCCCCACTGTGAGCAGTGCTATTTACCAGCAGTTAGGATTTGAGATTGATTTCTCCAATCCAGTGCAGGTGAGCCACCAAGCACTATTTGAACACCATGCTCACTGGGGGGCACTCCCGCCAGGGCAGCCCCTTGGAACTCCCCAACCCGTATTTCAACGGCTTGAACTTTTAACATCTGTCTCTACTTGATAAATCTGGTTCCTTTCGTTTCTAACCTTTCATTCAAAAATTCTTTTCATAAAACTTGAGGCTCTTCGCCATGTTAAACACAAGTAATACCTTTGAGAATAACGAATCTGTTTTTACGCCGCAGCAAGTGCTGGAAAATCGAGGTCGGGTTGCCATTTTCATTGATGGTTCCAACCTGTTTTATGCGGCACTGCAACTGGGAATCGAAATTGACTACACCAAGCTGCTGTGTCGGTTAACAGCGGGTTCCCGGTTATTACGCTCCTTTTTCTACACTGGGGTCGATCGCACCAATGAAAAACAGCAAGGCTTTCTGCTTTGGATGCGACGCAATGGCTATCGCGTGATTTCCAAAGATCTGGTTCAACTGCCGGACGGCTCTAAAAAGGCAAATCTGGATGTCGAAATTGCCGTTGATATGATGTCTCTCGTTGGTTCCTACGATACTGCTGTGCTGGTGAGCGGGGATGGCGACCTCGCCTATGCGGTGAATGCCGTGAGCTATCGAGGTGTGCGAGTCGAGGTGGTGAGCCTGCGCTCTATGACTAGTGATAGCTTGATTAATGTGGCAGATCGCTATATCGATCTGGATAACGTCAAGGAAGATATTCAAAAAACGCCCCGCAGCTACACCTACCGCCCTTTGTCCGGGTTGGGCTTAATTGACGAGATCTCCCAGGACTAAGGAGATTTCTAGAAAACACAATACCTGTACGGGCAGGTTGAGCAGAAAATGATTGACTGATCGCCAGAACTCTAGCAAAATCTGCCCCCATTCTGAGGGAATATTTTTTTTGGAAATCGCCTAAGCCCAATCTCCCGCCAGATCCCACCATGAACTTTTAAGATGGTTTTGTCGTCTCTGATTCAGTGTCAAGCGACTTTGGAATAATTTGTAGTGTGGTTTCTGCTGTGAGCAACTTTTCCCAACTCATCCGGTTTGCCTTCTGTAGCACGCTGCTACTAGCAACACCGCTGTTTCTGAGCGGATGCAATACCAACCGGGCTGAACAGCGATTGGCACAAGATGCTAAAGAATTGGAGGGCGAGAACTTCGATACAGATCTGACCTTTAATTCTGTGACCCTGGAGGATTTCGATGAGCAGGGGAAATTGTGGTGGAAAGTAAAAGCGGAACAAGCCACCTACAGCCGGGATCAAAAAGTTGCTCGCGTCAAGAAACCCAATGGCGAGTTTTACCAGGATGGTAAAGTCATTTTAAAGGTGTCTGGGGATGGTGGGGAGGTGCTAAAGGATGGGGAACGCATCTTTTTGCGAGGAAATATCGTAGCCCGTGACGTGCGGGACGGATTGATCTTGAAGGGGAATGAACTGGAGTGGCAACCCAAAAAAGATCTAATCCTGATTCGTAACAACATTTCTGGGACGCGCGAAAATGTGAAAGCCTCAGCGCAGGGCGGCAAATACTTGACGCGGCAACGGCGGCTAGAACTAGCAGGAAAGGTAGTGGCGGAAGCCACCGATCCCAATATGCGGTTTAATACGGAGCGGTTAGTCTGGTTGGTGGCACAGCAGAAGCTAATAGGCGATCGCCCCTTACAGATGCAGCGGTTTGAAAATCAGGTTGTGACTGACCGGGCCAAAGCTAATCAAGGAGAGATGGATCTGAAAACTCAACTGGTGACCCTGAAGCAAATGGCTCAACTGGACATTGTCGATCCAGCGGTGCAGGTCACGGGTAATTTAATTAACTGGCAAGTTAAGGAGCGGATAATTACGTCTCCCCAATCGGTCACAATGAATAACGCCAAAGACAACATCACCTTGACGGGCAACCAGGGCGATTTGAACTTAAAAACGAAATTACTGACACTGGTAGGCGATGTGCGCGGTGCGGGTGGGCCACGTCAATCTCGGTTGACCAGCGATCGCTTGCTCTGGAATATTGATACCCAACAATTTCAGGCCACCGGAAATGTTACCTACCAGCAAGCTAAGCCTCCTATGAATCTGGCGGGGCCACGGGCGGAGGGCACTTTAAGGGAGCAACAAGTGGTGGTCAGTGGTGGTCGAGTGGTGACTCAATTCGTGCCTTAAACCAGCATCCTGAAGGGAGTAGTGTGGAAGCGCCCAGTTTAAATTGGAATGATCTGAACCGCACAGGCTTTTAATTCTGGTTGTTTTGAGTCGGGGCAGGCGATGGGATGGGTCATGGCATTAGCTTCGGACTGATTGGCCCACAGCGCGCCCCAATGAATTGGGACAAAAACCGTTCCCTGAGTGATCGCGCGAGTGAGTGTAACGGGTAATTGGGCCGTACCCCGGCGCGATCGCACCTCCACCCAATCACCTTCTTGCACGCCTAATTTTTCGGCATTGTGTGGATGCATTTCCAGAAACGGTGACGGGTGCATCTGCCGAATTTTGTCGATTCTGCCAGTCCGGGTTTGGGTATGCCAATGACCGTAAAGCCGCCCTGTGGTCAACACAAACGGATAAGCAGGATCGGGAGGTTCCGCTAAACCACGAGAATGCAAGGCCCCAAACCGGGCACGGCCATCCGGAGTGGGAAAGGTCAGGTCAGTATAGAGGCGCTTGGCATGGGACTGGGGAGTCTGGGCATGGGCGGGACAGGGCCACTGAAGCGGCCCCTCTTGCCGGAGGCGATCGTGGCTTAAGCCCGTCATGTCACAAATGCGGTTCTGGGTCAGTTGCACGTATTCCGCATACACTTCTGCCGAAGTTGTGAAGGAAAAATGGTCGGCAAATCCTAAGCGTCGCCCGACGTCGGCAATGATGGCCCAGTCGGGGCGGGCTTCACCGGGTGGTTCCCGAAATGCCTGACAGAGCGTTACTACCCGTTCAGAGTTCGTCATGGTGCCCGTTTTTTCGCCCCATTGCGCGGCGGGTAGCAGGAGGTGGGCATATTGGGCTGTTTCGGTGGGGTAGTAGGCATCCTGACAGATGGTAAACGGCGATCGCTGCAAAGCGGCTTTCACCTGCTCCAGATGGGGTAAACTCACAGCCGGATTCGTCGCTACAATCCAGAGCAATCCGACTTCGCCAGTTTCCAGTCCTGCGATCATCTCGACGGCGGTGCGTCCGGCATGGGGAGAAACGTGTCCCGCCGGGAGTTGCCAGAATTGCTCGATTTCGGCCCGATGTTCTGGAATCGTGACCGAACGGTATCCTGGCAGCAGGTTGGCTAAACCGCCCACCTCCCGCCCGCCCATTGCGTTGGGTTGCCCCGTCAGGGAAAAAGGACCAGCCCCTGGTTTGCCGATCTGTCCGGTGAGAAGATGCAGATTGATCAGCGATCGCACTTTTGCCGTCCCCTCACTGGATTGATTCATCCCCATTGACCAGAGGGATAGCACCCGTTGCGATTCGCCCCACCACCGGGCGGCTGTTTCCAGATCGGTTACAGTGATCCCGCACCGTTGAGCAACCAGGTTCGGGGGATAGTGCTGAATCACCTCGGCAAAGGCTGCAAATCCAGAGGTATGGTGCTCAATAAAAGCTGAATTGATCAACCCCCATTGTTGCAGGAGGTAGGCAATGCCATTGAGCAGGTCGATGTCGGTGCCGGGTTGGATAGCTAAATGCAAATCCGCATCTTCAGCGGTTGGAGTGCGGCGGGGATCAACCACGATCATCCGCATGGCGGGGTTTTTCTTGTGGTACTTTTGCAGACGATTGTAAACAATGGGATGGCACTCCGCCGCATTCGCCCCAATGATGAAGGCGCAGTCGGTTCGTTCCAGATCTTCGTAGCAGCCGGGTGGCCCATCGGAACCAAGGCTCTGCACATAACCGGCCACGGCGGATGACATACAAAGTCGCGAGTTGGAGTCGAAGTTGTTAGTCCCTAAACACCCCTTAAGCAGCTTTTGGGCCACGTAGTAATCTTCGGTTTGCATTTGCCCAGAGCCGTACATGCAAATTGCATTGGCGCTTTGCTCTCGCAGCACCGTTTGAATGCGTTGCACGATGTGGTCTAATGCTGCATCCCAACTGATGGGTTGGAAGGGCTGATCTAGCGATCGCCGAAACATGGGTTGCAGCAACCGATCTTTGTCCAGCGCTTCTGCCACGGTGGCCCCTTTGACACACACCATTCCCTGGCTGGATGGATGCGCGCGATCGCCCTTGACCTTCCACCCTGGTGCTTGCGGGACAGTTGTTACTTCTAAACCACACCCCACCCCACAGTAAGGGCAAAGTGTTTTTGCCGAGATCGTCGTCATTCTTCTACTCAATCAATGAGCGTATCAGCATTGGATAAGGCCGCGTCGGTCGCCGATCGTCGGTCAGACCGATGAGTGTCACTGGGTTCATTCACTTTCAATTGCAGACAGGGAATTTTTACTAGAGTCGTTTTTCCTGCGGTAAGCCAGGTATAGACTTCTAGCAAGGCCCCAGCCTGAGCTTCAAACAGAAACCGTTGCTGCGGAAAGATGACCCGTTCAAATTCTTGATGCGTGATGTTTGCTAAGCAGACTCGTTGCAGATAATGACTGGTGTTGACGTAGTAACACAAGATGTGATCGGGCAGATCAGACAAGGGCGAGGCCGAAGCAAACATCATGGCAACACTCCTTTTTAAGGAACCTGATTGATGAACGTTCCAGCGATCGCCCCTGTGGTTAAATCTCTGAGGGAGCAAATGGCCTGAGCAAACCGCTGTTTGAGGGTCGGTCTTCTGGTTAGTCTTCGTGATGCGCGTAACGTCCAAACAAAAAGTCGAGGGCCTGATTCCGCAGGGTGTAGTATTCCGGGTCTTCCATCATCTGGCTGCGTTTGCGGGGATGAGGGAAGTGAACATTCATAATTTCGCCAATTTTGGCAGACGGCCCATTGGTCATCATCACGATGCGATCGGCCAGAAATAGGGCCTCATCAATGTCATGGGTGATCATCATGATGGTGATGCGGTGTTCTTCCCAAATTTTGACCAGTTCATCCTGCAATTCTTCGCGAGTGATGGCATCCAGTGCGCCAAAGGGTTCGTCCAGAATCAAAATGTCTGGATAGATGGAGAGCGCGCGGGCGATCGAAACTCGCTGCTTCATCCCGCCGGATAATTGCTTGGGCTTTTTGTGTGCGGCATCTTCTAAGCCCACCATGGCCAGGTGTGCCCGCACAACGTCTATTTTCTCTTTTTTGCTCTTGTCGGGATAGACCGCATTAACCGCTAAGTAAATGTTTTCAAAGGCCGTTTTCCACGGAAGGAGTGAATAATTTTGAAACACTACCATGCGATCCGGGCCGGGTCGGGTAATGGTTTTACCGTTCAACCGTACTTCACCACTGGAAGGTTGGACAAAGCCAGCAACCATGTTGAGTAAGGTCGATTTGCCGCAACCGGAGTGCCCAATCACGCAAACAAATTCACCTTCCTGAATCGAAAGGTTAACGCCATCCAGCACCGTGTATTCGCCTTGAGGAGTGGGATAAACCTTGGAAATGTTCTCTACTTCTAGAAAAGCGGACTGCACTGGAGCAGATGTTGAAAGTTGTGGAGTGGTGAGGGTTTGCATAAATGCCTGGTTAGTAGAAGATTGCGGGGAATGCATGAATTGCTGAGTAGGGAAGACTTGTGAGTGTAGGGAAAGCCACCAATGGCATGAACGGGTGCAAGCGTGCCTTTCAGTTGTACTTCCCTACTGCGATCGCGCTTTGTCTAAGCGGCTACCGTTGCCACACCATCCAGATCAATTTCTTCGATGCGGATAGGGCCATGAATTGCAAAGTGATTGAGATATCCGAGGGGGTCATCGGGATTAAACACCACTTCATCAAACAGTTGAAAGGGTTTGCGATCCGGTTCGATGGGTGGCATTCCCACTTGTTGGGCTGCTTCCCGGAAGACATCAAGGCGATGAGTGCGTTGCAACACTTCTACCCAGTTTTTCGGAAATGGCGTGATCCCCCAGCGAGCCAGTTGAGTCAGAATCCAGAGGCTCTCAGATTGCTGGGGATAGTTGCTGCGATCGACATAGAACTGGTTGAACCGCAATAAACTACGAGGTTCTTCATCCATTCCATAGTTGTAGGCATCCAGGAAACCAGGACGGGTATATTCTGGAGCCGAACCGACATACTCAGGCCGACAGAGCAGTTCTAGAACCTCTTCCCGGTTGCGGCGATCATCACAGTACTCGCAGGCTTCCAGAAGCGCTTTGACCAAGGCTAGGTGCGCTTGGGGATGTTGATTTACCCATTCTTCCGATAGACCTAATACTTTTTCGGGGTGTCCTGCCCAAATGTCCAGGTCAGTTGCAATCACCACTCCCTGTCCTTCGTAGACCGCCCGTGAGTTCCAGGGTTCGCCCGCGCAATAGCCATCAATGTTATTGGCAATCAGGTTTGAAACCATCTGTGCCGGGGGGATCGTAGCCAAATTGACATCCTGATCCGGATCAACCCCGCCGGAGGCCAGCCAGTACCGCAACATCAGATTGTGCATTGATGTGGGATGCACAATGCCGAGGGTATGGGCTTTATCAGGCGTTTGTTTGACTAATCCCGCAAAGTCTTCTAGCGATCGCACGCCAGTATTAAACAGGTCCTTATCCAAAGTGATCGCGTTACCGTTGCGGCTCAGGATCAGTGATGTGACCATGGGCAGGGGAACATTACCGTCAAATCCCAGGGTCATCGCCAGTGGCATCCCAGCCACCATTTGCGCTCCATCTAGCCGTTTTGAGGCCACCCCTTCTAAAATGGCTTTCCAGCCAGGTTCACGAGACAGCGTCACTTCTTCCAGTCCATGCTTAGCAAAAAAGCCTTTTTCCTTCGCCACGACTAATGGAGCACAATCCGTTAGCGGGACAAAGCCAATTTCCAGGTTGACTTTTTCCAGGCCATGACGGGCAATCGCCGCTGCCTTCTTCGACTTGCGCTTCTTCTCGCGTTTCTGCTGGTTGAGGAAATAAACAATTTCATTTCGCAGGGCATAGTAACTGGGATGGTTCACCACCTCCAATTTGTGGCGGGGATGGGGAATATTGACTTCGAGGATCTGCCCAATTTGCGCTTCTGGGCCATTCGTCATCATCACAATGCGATCAGACAACAGCAGCGCTTCGTCTACATCGTGCGTCACCATCACCGTAGTGATCTGGCTTTCCTCACAAATTCGCATCAATTGCTCCTGTAAGTTGCCCCGAGTCAATGCATCCAACGCGCCGAGTGGTTCATCCAACAGCAACAACTTGGGCCGGATTGCCAGGGCACGCGCGATCGCCACCCGTTGCTTCATCCCGCCCGACAACTCCCCGGGCTTCTTGTGAATCGCATGACGCAAGCCTACCAGGTCAATGTGATGTTGGATAATGCTCTCCCGCTCGGCGATGGGCAAGTTTTTCATCACCTTTTTGACCGCCAGTTCAATGTTCTGGTACACCGTCAACCAGGGTAATAGCGAGTAGTTTTGAAACACCACCATGCGATCGGGGCCGGGTTGGGTCACTTCTCGCCCTTCCAGCACCACGCCACCATTGGTTGGGTGATCCAATCCGGCAATGATGTTCAGGAGCGTGGACTTACCGCAGCCAGAGTGGCCAATCAACGAGACGAACTCACCTTGCCGAATTTTCAAATCAATATTTTTGAGCGCAATGTATTGACCGCCACCATCCAGGTCAAATACGCGATCGATGTGATCAACTTCTAGAAAGAAAGACATGGGTAATTAAGGAAGTGGAGAGTAGTGAGCGGGGCATAAGGACTTTATTTGTCAGAGCTAACCAGCGTAGACAAGAAGCCAACGAGCTTATCGAGCAGGAAGCCGATGACACCGATATAGAAAAGAGCCAGAATTACTTCGCTGATTGCACCACTGTTGTAGGAATTCCAGATGAAGAAGCCAATCCCGGTATCTCCTCGCAACATTTCTGCCGCCACGATCGCCAACCATGCCAAACCGATCCCTAATTTCAGCCCTGTGAACATATAAGGCACGATGGAAGGCATCAAAATGTCAAAGAAATACTCCCGCCCGGACAACCGGAGAACCTTAGCCACGTTCTTGTAATCCTGAGGCGTTTGTTGGACCCCAACAGCAGTGTTGTAGATGATAGGCCAGATAGCTGTCACAAAGATGATGAAAATCCCCGCCGGACCCGAATCTTTGAAAATTGCCAGGGCGATGGGCAACCAGGCCAGCGGCGGCACAGTCCGAAGCACCTGGAACATGGGATCAACAGCCTCATAGAGGACGGGAATCGCACCGATCGCCACCCCAACCAAAATACCGAAGATCGCCGCCAGAGAATACCCGATAGCTACCCGTTGCAAACTGGCCAGAGTTTGCCAGCCCAAGCCTTGGTCGTTCCCTTCGGAATAGAACGGTTGAATAATCAGGGGATCCCATGTGTCTTGCACAACTTGAATCGGTCCCGGCAATGTTTTCGTCACTTCTGCAAAGATTTGCCAGAGGACAAGGGCAATGAGAAAGGCAACGATGGGGGGAATCACCCGCCCAAGATTTTTTCGGATGTAGAGAGGGAGATTTGCTAAAACCGTTGACGGGAACCCAATGTCTGCGCGTGTTGCCATGATGATGTGTTGTTGCAATAGGTTAGAGGAGAGGAAAGGGCAAAGCAATTGTTTCTACTGTTCTGACGAATCAAACAAAACGATTCAAATGCTTTGCCAGAATCAAAATAGGTTAGGGAAGCAGTGCCTTACGCCTTCATGGCCTTGATCTTGAGGCTCTTAAGGTAAGCTTCAGGATTTTCGGGATCAAACTTCACCCCATCAAAGAAGGTTTCGACACCACGCGAGGTGTCTTTAGGAATATCCGCAGACGCTACATTCAAAGACTTCGCTGCTTCCCGCCAGATGTCTTCCCGGTTCACTTTCTTCACCAGAGCTTTGGCATCCGTTCCTTCAGGCAGATACCCCCAGCGCATATCTTCCGTTACAAACCACAGGTCATGACTTGGGTACGGGTAAGACGCGCTAGAATCACCATTCTTCCAAAACTTCATAGCATGGGGGCTATTTTCCACGACTTTGCCATTGCCATAGTCAAATTTTCCTTGCAGACGACCCAAAATATCCTTGGTATCGGTCTTGAGATATTCCCGCTTAGAAATGATGGTTGCCATTTCCTCTTTGTTCTCAGTCTGGTCGCACCATTGCTGGGCTTCCATCACCGCCATCAATAAAGCTTTTGCGGCTTTGGGATGCTTGTCAACCCAGTCAGCTCTTAGAGAAAAGGCTTTTTCGGGATGCCCATTCCAGAGTTCACCCGTTGTCAACGCACTATAACCAATATCCTGGTTCACCAATCTGGCATTCCAGGGTTCTCCCACACAGAAGGCTTCCATCTGCCCTTCTTTCATATTGGAGACCATTTGTGGGGGGGGAATCACGATCAGTTTTGCGTCTTTGTTCGGGTCAACGCCACCTGCTGCTAACCAGTAACGCATCCACAAGTCATGGGTGCCACCAGGGAAGGTCACGGCACACCGAGTTTCCTTGCCGTTAGCTTTGGCTTTAGCAAATGCCTCTTTCAACGAGGTACTGTCTACCCCTAACTTAAGGTCCTTATAGTTGTTAGCAATTGAAATCCCTTGACCATCTAAGTTCAACCGAGCCAGGATGTACATTGGTACTTCCTTACCGTCGGTTACTTTTCCAGTTGTGATCAGGTAAGGCATTGGAGTCAGGATGTGTGCTCCATCAATTCCACCCCCTTGAGAACCGGTCACCAGGTTATCGCGAGTGGTGGCCCAGGAAGTTTGCTTAACAACTTTGACATCCTTCATGCCGTATTTAGCAAACATCCCTTTTTCCAATGCAATGATCAGAGGCGCGGCATCCGTCAGGGCGATAAAGCCAAGGGTTGCAGTAGTAACTTCGGGGGCATCTGCTGCACTCACGTTGACGGCTGAAGCGGCTGGAGAAGAAGTTGTCGTTGTGGTGTTGGAACTAGAACTGCAACCATGCATGACCATTGTTCCAGCTGCGGTGGCTCCGGCAGTGATCAAAAACTTGCGTCTAGAAAGATTCGACATACGTGGATAGTGTCCTTTAGCTTTGATGATGGTTGTCAGTTTTGAATTTGGAACTGATCGCGAAACTAGGCATCGTCTGAGGTAATTTGCATTCCTGATGCCTGAGTGGATGCAAACTCTGCTGGTGCTTGGTTGCGAGGCTGGGCACCGAAGGTTTGAATCAGCAGATCTCGCAGAATTGGCTTCAGGTCTTCGCAAGCAATGCCTTTCTGGACACATTTGCCCAGTTCGGCATCCTTACCGACCTTCCCGCCCATGTACAGGTCAACTCCATCCACAGCTTTGCCATCTTTGCGGGTTTTGGTTCCCATCAGGCCGATGTCAGCCACTTGCGGTTGGCCGCAGGAGTTGGGACAACCCGTCCAGTGAATTCGGACGGGGCGGGGGCAATATAGCTCTTGATCAAGCTCTTTTGCCAAAGCCAAGGCACGATTTTTGGTTTCGACTAGCGCGAAGTTGCAGAATTGAGCGCCAGTGCAGGAGACGAGCGATCGCACCAGAGCGGCAGGTTCCGTGGAGAAGCGCTCCAGCAGAGCTTCTTGCCGTAGCAACGGTAGGCGCGAATCGGGCACGTTGGGAATGATCACATTTTGTTCCACCGTCAGCCGCAGTTCGCCGCTGCCATACACTTCTGCAAGGCGAGCCAAATCGAACATATCGGTGGCATACAGCCGTCCGACGGGAATGTGCAACCCTACATAGTTCAAGCCTGGTTGCTTTTGAGCGTATACGCCAATGTGATCCCGTTTCTCCCAGCAAATTTCATCCTTGGGCGCTGCCGCTTGCAGAGTCATTCCCAATTGCTGCTCAACTGCGTCTCGGAAGCGATCGATGCCCCATTCATCAATGAGCCACATGAGACGGGCTTTTTGCCGATTGGCTCGCAGGCCATGATCCCGGTACACGATCAGGAGCGCTTCGCACAGGCCGACCACATCGGAGGGGGCAACCCAAACATTCATGGGGATCGCAGCTTCACAGCGCTTGGCGGAGAAAAAGCCACCCACCAGGACATTAAATCCTAAAACGTCATCTTTGTAAGCCGGAACGAAAGCAATATCGTTGATTTCAGCATGAACAGAGTTGTCGCGGCATCCCGCGATCGCAATATTGAACTTCCGGGGTAAATTGCTAAAGACGGGGTTCCCCTGACCATTGCTGGTGATCAGGTTTTGCACCTGATAGCACAATTCCCGCGTGTCAATTAGTTCATCCGCATCAATGCCTGCCACGGGTGAGCCTGTAATGTTCCGCACATTATCCATGCCAGATTGCACACTCGTCAGATCGACCGCTTCCAGTTTTCGGAAAATGTCGGGTAAATCTTCAATCCGAATGCCGCGCAGTTGAATGTTTTGGCGGGTTGTGATGTCGGCGTTGCCATCATCCCCATATCGCTGCACAACATCGGCCAGAGTGCGAAGTTGTGCGCTGCGAAGCACACCATTGGGGATGCGAAGGCGCATCATGAATTTCCCTGGTGTGACGGGGCGAAAGAACACTCCAACCCATTTCAGGCGATGGTCGCGATCGGTTTCGTCGATTGCTTCCCAACCAATTTGGGCAAACCGATCAAGGTCTGCCCTGATTCTTAAGCCATCTTTTTCAGCCTTAAATTTTTCAAACTTGTTGAGGTTCGCTGCTGCTGGAACAGTGCTTGTCATGCTGACCTTCTTTTGCAGGAAATCTGAGCGTCGATGCAGGCTAAATGAGTATCAGCCATAAAAAACTCACCTAGTTCGGGAAACTAAGTTTAGTCGTAAGCACACGACTGAATTTTGAAGCCAAAACCATTGATGAATTGTTGGTATCTCGAAATCGGAAAAGAGTTTCGTTGCCGGACTGAATCTCGAACCACACACTAAAAAATATTGAGATTTTCGAGACGGATGCTTAAGTTGTGCATCGTTAGGAATACGTTAAGAGTAAGTACAAGTAAAAAGCGTATATCTAGCTACAAAATATTTCAGATTATGAAGCGATCGCATTTTAAGGATGCAATTATTGCATCAGATGGAAAGACAGCACCTAATTGCACCTATGCACCTTTCCTGGATGGTCTGACTGCTGGGTTTTTGCTGATTGAATGAATAAGACGGGCTAATGTTAACCTTTAGTGACATTTCTTCAAACAGAAACATTGAAAAATCAAAATTGGGTGCGATTCACCAAAACTTGCACCCAATCAGGAGATTTCTTATCAACAAACTACCGCTGGTTTTGACTACGCTCAATCAGCTAGTCCTTGCGTCCTAAGTAACGATAGGGGCGGTTTTGATCGGCGTTTAGCCTTGCGAACACAGTCTTCCGCGCAACCCATTTGTCAGGGAGCATTGCGGTTTCTTCAATTTACTGAAATAGCTCAATTAATTTTGCCGCTTCCACCGCAGCGTTATGGTTTTGAGCAACCAGTTTTGCGCCTGTTTGGCCCATTTGTTCCAATTGATCCATTGGCGTTTGGAGCACTGTTCGCATCGCCTCGGCTAAATCATCTACGGAGCCAGCCGGGACTAACCATCCACTTTTACCGGGCTGCACCAATTCAGGAATACCCGCAATATAAGTACTGATGACAGGACGGCATAAGGCTAATGCTTCCATAATCACAACGGGCAACCCCTCTGCAAAACTCGGTGCTACCAGCACTTGAGCCGCTAATAGTTGCTGCTGCACTTGAGCATTCGTCGCCCAACCTGTAATTTCAACGTAATTCTCCAAATGCAATTGGGTTATTAGTGTTTCAATTTCGCTTCGCAATGGGCCATCCCCAACGAGGATTAGCTTAAACGATCGCCCTTCTGCGGCTAACTGACTGGCCGCCTCAATCAGCATGAGATGCCCTTTCTGCTCACTCAATCGCCCAACGCAGACAAAGCGCGGTTCCGTAGGAATCGGCACATAGGGATGTTCCAAAAACATCTGGTCCACACCACAATGCACCACCTGAACCTTTGACCAGTGGTTGTAGTCGCACCAGCGATACAGTTGACTTTTGCCAAACGAACAAACCGCTACGATGAAGGCTGCGTGCTGAATCTTTTCCGTTAGCGCGATCGCGGCTGGCTTATCAAATTCCTCCGGTCCGTGTACCGTCACACTGTAGGAGGGGCCGCCTAATAACCGACAGAGCATCGACACGGTGGCAGAATTTGTCCCAAAGTGCGTATGAACATGGGTAATCCCAGCTTGGGCGAACCAGCGCGACAAAACACACGCCTCTGCAAAATAGGCAAAGTTGAGTAGCACACCCCGGTCTGACCTGACTCCAATTTTCCAGGTGAATAAGGCTGTCTGCCAAAAGCGAACGGGTCGCGTAACGGCCACCCGTAGAAAATTCAGGAGCAGTCCCTTAGCGCCAACGTCCAAAATGTACCGAGTCTGTCCAGCCTCTTGTTGGTCAGCCGCATCCACTACTTCAGTCGGGATGGAACGGATAGCAAAGCGATGAATGGGCACACCCGCCGCTTCGATCGCGAGAATTTCGCGCCGAATAAAACTGTGGCTAGTTTTGGGGTATTGGTTCACTAAATAGGCAATATTCATAGCACAGTGAAGAGGTAAAAAGGGCAGGAGTGGTGAACCGGCTAATTTTCGGCCTTAGTGGAATCGGCAACCGCATCTCGTTCCGTTCGGACCCAGGCTTTCTGCCGTTTGAACAGAAACGCAAAGTAAAGTGGTATTTTCCACAAAATGTAAAGCGGAATAGTCAGCAACACATGGGCTGGCAATATCTTGCGACAATACTTTGCCCACGCTAAAAGAATCGCGATCGCAATCTGGAAGCCGACGATACCTAACAAAACCACGGGGATCAATGACGCTCCCAGCCCTGCGCTGATCCCGGCGGCACCTAAAGCCACAACCCAAAGCATGACCAGTAATGACAGCGGCGGTACCAGTAGATCAAGCGTCAGCACCAGCAAATCTAGCCGCGCTTGTTGTAAAGCCGCTTTGAACAAACGGGGCACCTGAGTTGCGATCGTTTGTAAATGACCATGTTCCCACCGGGTGCGCTGGCTTTTAGCCGCTTGCTCTTTCTGCGGTAAAACACTGGTGACGCGGGCTTCTGGGCAAAACATCGGACTATAACCCGCGATCGCGAGATCCATGCCCAGATTCATATCTTCCACAATATTGCCGCTGGCCAGTGGTGCCTGCCGAATGACCTCCCAAGGGAACGCCATACCAGTACCCGTGAGTAAACACGGCATCCCCAGATTGTATAAACCCGTGAGTCTCACCCAGTTTTTCACCCACAATGCAAGGGTAGAAACGGCACTCTTGGCAGAAAGGCGAGGGGGGGATTCAAGCAAATAAATCGCCTGGACAGGCCGATGCCGCATAGCCGCTACCTGAGCCAGCTTCTCGATGCTGCCCGGAGCGACGATGCAATCCGCATCAACAATCACGACAACATCAGGGGGAGCACTCGCCATTGATTTCACACCAAAGTCTAAGGCGTAGCCTTTCCCCCGATGCTCCAAATCCTGCCGCTCAATTACCGTGGCCCCCGCCGCACGCGCCACCCCTGCCGTATCATCGTCACAATTGTCAGCAACGACAATGAGTTGATCCGCCGCAGTCAGTTGAGGCATGAGGGTATGAATTGTTGCCTCAATTCCGGCTTCTTCGTTATGAGCAGGCACCAACACATTTACTCTAGGTCTGGTTGCTCCCGGTCTGGCGCTTGATCGGGTGGGAAACAACGCTGCTATACATTCCACGAACAGGATAGAACTTGGAACAAGTAGCACAATGGCGATCGCGGTCAGCACAGCATTGACTGCCGCAGGTAGCAACTCAGCAGGTGTCAAGGTGAAATCCTTTTGCTTAATGAATCAGTAGACCTGAGGGCTTTGAGGAACTCCCCTCTGCAATGGTATTGACTATTACTCATAATAATCAGCGCAGAAGAGCATATCCCCTGAAACCTCAGTCCTCAGCGTTGGCCGAACAAATAGTTCTGAACATCATGCTCCAGACTACTCATTAGTAATCCCGAAATGCGACCGACGCTATCAATCTCTACTGACTCTACTGAAACTGCTCATTTTAGCGAGCGGCATCACTGGATTCCTTCAGGTTGCCAAAGAAGGCAGAAGGCATCTCACCCGATGGCAGACTCGCTTGTTGAGCAATGGGGTAGGACGCATAACCACGCTTTGTATGGTTTGCTACAACTCCTACAACAGGGATGCGATATTTCTTCAATCCTTCCATCGTCTTATTAAAGTTGGAGCGTTTTGTTTTATTCACTCCAACTACCATCAAGAAGCCATCGGTTTGGGCACCCAGGAAGTTGAGATCGCTGAGGCCATCCAGGGCAGGTGTATCGTAGATAACCAGATCAAATTTTGCTTGAAGCTGTTTTGCCAAACGTTGCATTTCAGTGGAAGCAAACAGTTTCGTCGATGCGATCGCTGTTGAACCCGCCGTCATAATGGCAAGGTTACTATCCATGCCTGATTTTTGAATCACTTCTTCCGGGTCAAGCTTCTGTTGCAGGACATCGACCAAACCGCGTTGATTAGACACCCCTGCCAGCGTGTGAATCTGAGGCGTATGCAAATTCGCATCTACCAGTAGCACACGTTGTCCCATTGAAGCAGCAGTTTGAGCCAGATTTAGAGCGACAACCGTTTTGCCATCGCCAGGTTCGACTGAGCTGATGGCCAAAGAGTGAACCGCCCCAAACGGTTGCAAAAACCGCAAATTTGTGTAGAGAGAACTAAATGCATCCAGGAATGGATTCATCAGACTGTTAGGGCGACTATTAGGCGCTAAAGCCGTTGACTTGCCAGCAGACGGAATCGAACCCAAAAATGGCTGTTGAATTGCGTCCTGTAAATCCTGAGCCGTTACAAAAACATTTCTTAGCTTTTCGCGCAGGAGAGCTGCCAAAAGGCCCAAAGCTAACCCTCCGCCAAATCCGGCCATGAGCATTTGGGTTGCTTTCTTCCCACGGGTTGCGATCGGCCTACCAGACACCGGACTACTAACCAGCTTTGGCTTAGAAATAATTTCCCAGGGTACTTCCTTCTGAGCCGCTTCCACTCGTAACGTCTCTCGTTGTAAGAGAAATTGATTCAACGTTTGAGTTGCGATCGTCAGTTGTTGTTGCAATGTGTTGTACTGCCGAACGATCGCTGGTAATTCAGTCAACCGGCGATTCAACTCATTCTCATTGCGGATAACCTGGTTTACTCTGGCCTGTAGTGCTCGAGCCTGATTTCCAGAAGTAACTAGCTGAGTAATCATTGATACCCGCAGTGGATCTTGAAACGCCACAATATTTGTTGTTTGAGCAACTCCCGGTGAACTTTGGCCCAAAATTGCCTGAGCTTCCTGCCCGATCAAGCGGTTTAAGTTGCGCTCTTGTCCTCTCAACCGTTGAACTGTAGGACTGTCTTCCGTAAACCGAGCTAAACTGACCGCAATTTGGCTCTGTACTTTCTGGCGTTGAGTTAAAAGATCCTGAAATCGAGGATTTTGACTGAGGGCACTTGCGGCCAAACCCTGCTCCGGACTCAACCTTAACTGGTTTTGCAGACTGGCAAACAATGTGGCCTGTTCCCGCAAAGCAGTTTCAGTCTCCAACTTCAGCCGCTGCACATCCTTCAGTTGATCGACAACCTGTTGATTCTCAATGGCAGGGTCTGTAAAGCGATAACGCTCTCGAATGGCCTGAATTTGAGATTCTAAATTGCTCACTCGCTGTTGAAGACCAGGAAGTTGGTCTTCGATGAACTCTACACCACCACCAATACGAGTTTTCCGGTCTTCCAAACTGAACCGCAGGTAGCCTTCAGCCAACTTCTCCAAAATAAATTGCACTTTTTGAGGGTCAGTTCCTCGATACGTGATCGCTAGCGCTTTCGTCGTATCAAGCAGGTCTGTCCCAATCCGAACGACCGTAAAATCCTGACTTCTAAGGTCTCTAGCCAGAGAACTGGCCGTAACCTCCGGATAGCGAGTTTGGATCTGGGCTGCAATTTTGGACAACAGCTCAGGACTTTGCAGCACCTGGAGCAGGGTGGGATAGTCTACAGTACTGTTCTCGTTGCCCGTTGGAACTGCACCACGAGAAATCGCTGTTGGATCCGTAGCCCGACCTTGAGAGGTAATGGGTTCGACGAGAATTCTGAAGTCGCCTTCAAAGATCAATGGAGTGTTTTTGTAGGCCATGTACGAAACACCCCCAATGATCGCCGTGATACCCAGAATCAGGGGAATGTTTCGTAGGACAATCGCCACTAGAGGACGGATCTTGAAACCACCTTTAGGCTTCCCCTCAGAGGATTCACTTGAATCGCCAGATGCAAGAGGAAGTTCCTCGTAGCGACGATGTCCATTTACGGGCAAACTTTGTAAGTCCTGTCCAGCTTGCATACTAACCTCATCAACTCCGTGACCTAACCTAACCTAAGCTTAAATTTAAAAGATGCGACCCACCAGTCCAATTGTGTCAAGGAGGCTTAATTCCTGCCACCTGGGAACAATATGCCTCTAAAGCCACTGATTCCCCCAAAGATAGTAAGGGGGACTCCGATCGCGTTTGTCAGGAAATCATTGACACTTGCAATAAACGTCCGGTTGACAACAACAATGTCGTTGTTGAACAACCTTGGGTTCCGCTCTTCGCTCATATTCTGGTCTAGATCAACCGAGAGCCGTCGCCTTGACACTGTGCCATTGGGGTTGAGCCGAATTAAGTCAATGTTTTTACGGCTTGCCCGACCGCCTCGGAATCCTCCAGCCGTCATAATGGCTTGATTTAAGGTGGTATTAGGCTTCACTCGCAAAGTTCCTGGTGTACCCACCTCACCAACAACACTCACACTAATTGTTTCCGGGGAGAAGTTACTGCCCGCAATTTGGGTCGCCTCTTCCGCGTCAAACGTTGCCGCCTTGGGAATGACAATCGTGTCACCGTCACGCAGCAAAATGTTCTGATTCTGGTCCCCTTGGCTCAAAAATCTCCAGAGGTCGATCGCGATCAAATCTTCCCCACCCGTCACTCGCGGGCGACGGATACGAATCTCACGAATATTGGCTAATCCCGTGACACCTCCCGCCGTTTGAATCGCCTGACCAACTCGAGGCCACTGGTTGCCTCCCTCGGACGCGGTGCGCTGGTTCAAACTGGTCTGCGTGACTTCATTACTAATTACCGTCAGGATATAGGCTCCTGGACGGTTAACTTCCCCAATCACACCGACTCTCAACGGTCTGGGAGCTAACAAACTCACAGTGACAACGGGATTGCGGATAAACCGACCAAACCGCTGCGATAAAACGTTGGCGGCCTGCCCCAGAGACAGGCCAGACAAAGGGACGCTACCGACCCAGGGCAAATTCAAAGTGCCATCCGGCAGAATTGTGTAGCGCTGCTCCAGTGCCAATTCTGGCGCAATGTCAAAAATGTCAACACGAACAATGTCCCCCGCCCCCAACGTGTATGCCTCTCCCACTAAAGTGCCAGGTTGAATGTTTTCTGGTACAGGAATTGCAGTAGGCTGGCTCAGATTTTCTTGATTAGGGTCTGGCGAGGTAGGAGCTTGCAGGGTTGGCTGTTGAGCGAAAACTGGCAGGGAATAGTTTGCTCCAATGACGATTGAGAGGGCTACGCCGGCGACTGACTGGGGGGTTTTCCTAATCATGAGGCTTAATTCAAATAGAAAACTGCAAAACCTGGACGAATCTTTAACTGGGATCAATCTACCCCTAAACAGCGGATATCTTTAACTGGAGCTAAAACTTTCAGCCTTGCGATTGACGGTATGCACCCAAAGACGTAGTCGTGCTTTAGTTTAGCCAATTTTTTGAGAGAGTTGGAAAAGGATCCGGAATTCAGTTTAATCACTTAAATGGTTTGACAAACATTATGAGCTTTCTCATGATCTCCACGGATGCTTATCCGGCCACTTTACGTAAGTTTTATATCTTTTTTTACAAGAATCCTGTAGATAAAGATTTGAATAAGACGATTTCCAAGAAAAATATCCCCTTAGAGTTGGGCCAAGTTTCGCGAGAGTTCTGATTGTCAGCCGATCATTTTTTGCTCAACCTGCCTTACAGGGCTTTTTTCTTCTAGAAATCTCCTAAGACTGGGATGCCATGTTCAGTGATCCCTGCTGATCTGCCGATGATTGAGGCAGACTGTGTCAAGTTAAGTCGAATGAATTCCGATCAAAATCAAGAATTTAATGAATAGTTTTCATGCTTGCCCCAATGAAGAGCAAGCTTCTTCATAATAGATAGGCGTTATCACTGGTCGTTGGGCTGAATTCAGCCCTGTCGCAGGATAAGTTTTCTGTGGAATCTGGGCATCCTTAATTCCAGGTTTCGGTATTCAGGCAGTTGCCTTTCACGTAAAGCAGTCCACGTTTTCAACGAAGAAAAACCGATGGTTCCTCCTGGAAATGCACTCGTTTTAATCGCCTTATATAGTTGGATTCCCATTGTCCTGTACATTTTTATGCGGTACCCAGGGCAACGAGCTGTTATTTTGACTTTTATTACGGCTGTTTTATTTCTTCCAGTTGCTTCGATCAAGTTTCCGCTGATTCCAGCTTTTGGAAAAACCACTGCTGCCTCTTATGGAGTGCTGATTGGGACGGCAGTGTATGACTCTACCCGCTTTGGTTCCTTTCGATTTAGCTGGATTGATATTCCAATGCTGCTGTGGGCGGGAGTCGCACCCTTCATGTCATCAATGACAAATGATTTGGGGATTCAGGATGCCATCTCGCAAACAATGTTCCAAATGATGGCTTGGGCTGGTCCTTATTTCGTTGGACGATTATATCTAGGCAATTTGGAGGGGTTAAAGAAATTAGCGATCGCGATCTTTGCTTGGGGCTTGATTTACGTCCCCTTTTGTTTATATGAAAACCGTACCTTCTCCAGTCTGCACGTTTTAGTTTACGGAATGGATACAGGCCGGGATTTTGCTCAATCAATTCGGTATGGCGGCTACCGACCCCAAGTATTTACAGAGCACGGGTTGATGTTGGGGATCTGGTTGATGACAAGTTGCATCATGGGGTTGGCGCTCTGGCGAACGGGCGGGTTAAAGCGGATGTGGAATAAGCCGATGGGTCTGTTGATGGCAATTCTGCTATTTACATTCGTGGCGGCTCGGTCAACCGGTGCTTACTCCTTATTTTTGATGGGGGTCGTGATTCTATTTGTTGCCTGGAGATTTCGCAACACATTGATTCTTTGGGTCATCATTTTTGGTATTTGTTATTACCTGTATTTAGGAGCGTCGGGCACTTTTCCTAATAAGCCACTTGTTTCAACCTTGTCACAGGTTTTTAATGCGGACCGGGTGGCATCGCTTGCCTTCAGATTTGACAATGAAGAAATATTGGGTAAGAAAGCCCGGGAGCGGATGTTATTTGGGTGGGGTGGGTTTGGCCGCAACCGTGTTTTCGATGAGAGAGGCAAAGATATTTCTGTTACAGATAGTCTTTGGATTATTGCCTTTGGGGTCAATGGAGTGTTTGGTTTAGTCACCATGACAGCCGCGATTCTGGTTCCCAGCATTGCATTTCTACTGCGCTATCCAGCCAGACTTTGGAAGAATCCGAATATTGCTCCGGCGGCGGCGCTGACCGTTTGTATTATTCTCTATATGTTGGATTGTGTGTTGAATGCAATGGTCAACCCAATTTTTATGCTGGCGGGTGGGGGCTTAGCCGGAGTCGCGATTCAGCCGAAGCGGGTCACTGAAGCGCAAATGCGGCGTCCGGTTCGACAGTTAGCCAGTACGTCTTAGTTGATGTGTTGTCTTTATGTAGGTGTGATGCCTGTAGATTGTGATGACGATCGCTTAGCGGCCAAAGAGGAGGCTAATGCCAGCAAGTGCTGTGAAAGCACCCAGGATGGCGGCAACTCCCACACGTTCTTTGAGGACGATCGCGGAGAGGGGAATGACAAAAATGGGACTGGTAGCACCGAGGGCTTGCGCGATGCCAGCCGGTGCATACTTTAGAGAAATTTGTTGAAGCCAAATTCCTAGATAAGTGCTGGCAAATGCCGTTCCCGCGATGATGGCTAACAGTCGCCAGGATTTGAGCGGTTTCAGGGTTTGGGAGGGGGGAGGTTGCAGTAATAGCCAGCCCAGCAAGATCACAATGCCAGCAGCTAAGCGAATAAAGCTACTCCAGAGGGGGCTAATGTTGGTCTCTGCCAGGGCGGCCCGTGATAGTACGGCTCCTCCAGCTTGCGCGATCGCGGCCAGCACCCCACACACCACTCCCCGCCCAGCACGAGGCTGAAAATTGGGCAGGGTGGAGGTGCGGTCCAGTACAACCCAGGTCACACCCACAACTGTTAACAGGATGCCCACCCACGCTTGGGCCGCCAGTTGTTCATTGAGAAACAGAAGCGCCAGCAGCGCTGCCAGGGGTGGGGCCAGGGACTCCAGCACCAGCGATCGCCGGGGTCCCAGGCAGTTCAGGGCTTCAAAATAAGCGGTATCGCCTAAGCCAATCCCCAGCGCACCACTAAGCAACAGTAAACCCAAGGCCGTTGAAGACACCTCTGGGAGTAGTTGCCCAAAGAGAAGCAAGGTCACGATCAATAGCGCGATCGCCATTAAGCCCTTGATCAGATTCAGCATCAGGGGAGATAGAGTCCGGCCAACTCCGGTGTATACCATTGAAGCGATCGCCCAAATGATAGAGGCGCTGAGGGCGGCCAGTTCACCCAGATACGTAGTCAGGAGTGGTGTCACGATAGGTTGCTAAATTCCTTAAATTACTTGGATGAAATAAGCGGATGCGGAACGCGCGATCGCACCATTACAGAAAACGCATTTCCATAAGGAGACTTGGGTATGTCACAGGCAAAACACGGCGATACCGTAAAAGTTCATTACACAGGCAAACTGGATGACGGTACCGTGTTCGATTCTTCCGTTGATCGCGATCCTTTAGAATTTATCATTGGCTCAGGCACGATTATTCCTGGCTTTGAACAGGCTGTCATCGGCATGGCTCCAGGGGACTCAAAAACTGAAATTATTCCCACTGACAAAGCCTACGGTCCCTATCAAGAAGAAATGGTATTAACCATTGATCGCCAACAAATGCCCCTGGAAATTGAGCCAGAAGTTGGCCAACAACTGCAACTACAACATCCGACAGGGGGAGTGATTCCCGTCATCATTACTGAGATCTCGCAGGGCACCGTTACCCTGGATGCAAATCATCCCCTGGCTGGAGAAGATTTGACCTTTGATATTGAATTAGTGGAAATTGGCTGATCAATCTGCTAAGTCAGTGTAAAAACACAATTAAGAGGAGGAAGACGCGCCCAAAGGACTCCTTCCTCCTCTTAATTATTGGATGACTATTGAAACTGTTAGGTCTATTATCCAATCTGAAGGGCGAACGATGGGACTCGAACCCACGAATGGCGGAACCACAATCCACTGCCTTAACCACTTGGCTACGCTCGCCATTTTCGTTTCTTAGTATAGCACCGTTTATCCCAAAGTAACTACCGTAAAAATTCTCTTCAGTTAATTACAAAAAAGTGCGCTTTCTGTAAAACTTCATGCTTAAATCTAGCTCAAGAGTGTCTGTTGGTGAAGATGATGATGGAGTCTAGTTGGGGTCGGCAACACGGATTACGAGTTGGCACGAGAAAATTCCTGACGGGGTTGGGGGTGATTGCCGTTACCAGTATGGGCGCAGTAATGGCCGTGATGAACCCCAGCCAAGCCACTTATGAAACTTATGCCACGCAAAAGGTGGTGGCGTTGATTGACCAAAATATTTGTGTAGAAGCGCCAAAATCTTTCAACTTACGGCAAGATTGCAGGTCTTTGATAGCGAATAATCGGTCTCAAATTAGACAGTTTATTGCAAATAATACTTCTCATCAAAACTTTATTTTTTTCAGCATCTACACGACGGATGTCTCGGTTGCTGCTTTCCTGCCGAACTACCGAGTGGAAACGGTGGGGGCTTTTCAACGATTTTATATTTACGACACAGTACGGAATTGAACGATCGCATGAACCTTTTCAGAAACGGCTCGGTCTAATCCTATACAACTACTTTTTCGGGTAGTTGCCATCCAAATTTAGACCTTTCGTTTCTCAGTATGAACATCAAAACCCTTTTGCTGGTTCCAGGCGCGATCGCCCTGTCTCTGTCTTGTCTGGCTACTTTCCCGGCTACGGCCCAGGTTGACCCCGTCGCCCCTCGCATGGAGCGTGGTTGGAGCAAATTGAATTTAACTGCCGAGCAAAAAGCTCAGATGCAGCAAATTCAACAAAGCGCCAGAGCGCAGATTGAACAACTACTAACGGCGGACCAACGGGCGAAAATGCAATCGCTTCAACAAAATAGACGCAAAATGCGGGAAGAGTTGCGATCGCTGAATTTGTCAGATCAACAAAGACAAAGCATTCGTCAGATTATGGAACAGTCTAAACAACGAATGCAAGCTGTTTTGACGGAGGAGCAGCGCACCTTACTGCAACAACAGCGCCAGGGGATGAAGGAGCGCCGTCAGCAACGCCAGCAACTTCAGCCCGGTCAATCTCAGTAGCGATCGCACTGTCGATCTCCAGGAGCGATTGCAGTCCTGATCGACAAGATTCACGCTGATTGCCACTGATTGCGAATGAATCATGGATAGTAGAGATAGGCTCTCTACTATCCATATTTTTGTGGCTGAATTATGACGACACTGCCTGAGGTTGTCAAACAAAGTGAATTACTCAATCAACTGGTGCTCAACCGTAGCACGATGGAGGAATTGGGGCGGATTGAAGTGTTGTGGATGTATCCGCCCAGCCATCGGGTATTGGGGTTTGTCTGCAAAACGGGCTTTTTGGGTAAAAGAAAGCTGGCATTTAAGCTATCGCAGGTGGACGCGATCGGGGCGAACGGCGTGATCACCCACTCTCAACCCGATGAAACCGATGCCGAACGGGTGCGCCAATTGGAATCCTTGATTCAAAATGAGGTGTGGAGTAATGCGGGCCAAAAACTCGGCAAGATTATTGATTGTGAGTTCAATCTGCGGACGGGCGCGATCGCGGACTATCTCGTGGTGGGCGATCGCCTCAGCAGTCTGACGGGCAGTATCTATCGCTTACCTCCCCACAAAATTATGAGTTTGGGGCGAGAACGAGTTTTAATCAATGAAACCTCAATTCAGCAATTGGCACCGTACCGGGAAGGCTTGCAACAGAAGATTGCCAAAGTCAGCACGACGCTGAAAGACGAATATGAAGACATCACCCTGGAGATGCGATCGCTGGTACAGCGTGCCCAGGAAACGACCCAGCAAACCACCGGACAGCTTAAGTCTCTGGCAGAACAGGCAAAAGAACGTGCCCGTTTATTAGCTGAAGAAGCCAAAGAACGCGCCCAGGAATTGAATGAGCAATGGTTGGAAAATGCCCAAACCCTGGCCGAAAAGGCGAAGGAAACGAGCGAAACGTTGGTGGAGCGAGTGCAGGATACAACCCAAGATTGGGGTGAACAACTGAAGGAAATTCAAACCGTAACAGTGCCAGCCCAAGAGATTGAGGATTTTGACGACGATCTGGATTGGGATGATGACTTTCTGTTTGAGGCGGACGATGCAGACGCACCCATCCCCCCGACTCCTGTCCAACCGCCCAGGCCGCCTTCCGCCCCAGCCACCCCCTCTAACGCTGCGGGCACATCCCCCCAAACGGCCTCTGCACCTGTTTCGCCAGAAGAGGATGAGGAGAGCCATGAGGACTTTTGGGTGATTGGGGATGACCTGACGCTCAAACGACGAACGACAATTGCCCAGGATCGCGAACCCTTTGTGATCAACAACGACTGGGACATTGACGATGACCCGTGGGATATCACCGAACCGCCTACCACCGCCACTACGGTTTCACCCACGACTGCTCCCATAACTGCTCCCACGCCTGCTCCTACAACTGCTTCTACAACTGCTCCCACGACACCAGAAGTCAGGGGTGAGCCAACGCCGAACCTAGATCCGCCGACCCCAGTTCCGCCGCCAGCGGTAGAGATGCCCCCTTCACCCACCGCCGATGATGAGGAACCGTGGATTTAGGGCTATATTTCGTCACCCATCAACGGTAGATTAGGATGGCAGTTGTTCAATGTTTAGTGTGTCTGCCACTCAGTCCATGATGTCGCGATCGCCCATTAGCCCAACGATGGGTGGTGAAGTGAGAGAATTTCGCTGGAATTGGAAAGGAAAGCCTCTCACTGTCGCCTATGAGGTGCTGGGTGAGGGGATACCCGTTTTGCTGTTGCCAGCCCTCAGTTCTGTGTCCAGCCGCAACGAAATGCAAGGACTGGCAGAGCATTTGGCGGATCGGTTTCAGGTGGTTGCGGTTGATCTACCGGGGTTTGGCCAATCCGATCGCCCCAACATTGATTATCGTCCCGCCTTGTATCACGGTTTTTTGCGGGATTTTGTGAAGTCAGTCTTCTCGCAACCGATTGTGGCGATCGCCGCAGGGCATTCTGCCAGTTACCTGATGCAACTGGTGCAACAACAACCAGAAACCTTTACCTACGTGGCGTTGGCGGCTCCCACCTGGCGGGGACCATTGCCAACCATGATGGGCGACCAACGCTGGTTCTTCAAGCTAGTTCGCCAAACGATTAGCCTACCCATACTGGGGCAAATCTTGTACTGGCTAAACACATCGCCCTGGTTTTTGCGGTGGATGTACGGACGGCACGTCTTCGGCGATCGCAAACACATTACCCGCCAACTGATCACCCAAAAATGGCGCACGACCCAACAGAAAGGGGCCAGATTTGCCTCGGTAGCCTTTGTCACAGGTGCCCTTGACCCCATCAAAAATCGCAAGGAGTTTACCGACTATTTCCAGCCCTTGCCGATTCCCACGGCGATCGTGATTGGGGAACAAACTCCCCCCCGATCCCGTGAAGAGATGGAGTTTGTGGTGCATTTTACCAGTGTGCAGGTGTATCGAATGCCCGGTTCGCTGGGGCTGCATGAAGAATACGCGACAGAATTTATGGCTGGAGTCTTACCGTTTTTACGCAAGTTTCTTTCCTGAGAGGAGTGCTGCTAATGAACCGATGGCTGTGGGTTTGTTCGACAAGCGCGATCGCGCTAACTCTATGCGTTGCGCCTCTGGCGGCTAGTCCGGAGCAACGTCAACAGTTAATTAACCAGCGTCAGTGTGAAGGGTGCAAACTGGATGGAATCAGCCTTTACAGTTATGACCTGGAAGGCGCAAACTTGCAGGGAGCCAGCCTGATTGCTGCCGCGTTTCAAGGCTCCATCATGAACTACGCCAACCTGGCTAATAGTGTGCTGGAAAAAGCCAATTTAGGCTTAACCCAACTGCAATTTGCGGATTTGCAAGGAGCGAATTTAGCCGGGGCAAACTTATTTGGTGCCAATCTACAAAACGCCAATTTAGCCGGAGCCAATTTGCAAGGTGCTTCCCTGGAAGGAGCGAACTTGCGCGGTGCCGATCTCAGTAATGCCAACTTCCAGAAAGCCAACTTGCTCAAAGCCAATATGCGCGGGGCAAAACTGGATGGCGCTGTCTTCAAAGGAGCCAAAATGCCCGATGGCAAAGAGGCGAGATAGGCAACAGCCAAAGCCTACTTTAATTCGATCAGATTCATGGGTTAGATTCAGAAGTGCGTCTACGAAAACTTGAGTTCAGCTTGTTTGTTGCAAATGAGATTAACTAATGACGCACTTTTCTACACTTCGTTCGAGAATGACTGACCCAGAATTAATTGTTGCAGCATTAATGGAATTGAATTTTCCATATCAGTTGAATTCCCATGTCCGAGGATTTAATGGGGCAATGGCACAGGCAGACATTGTCGTGATTCTGGAGGGCAACTACGATATTGGCTTTGTTGCTAATCCAGAGGGATACAACACGGTGGCTGATTTATATGGGGTGTCATTACGGCATAACCAGACTGAGTTAATTCGCTCAATCTATGACACCTACGCCCGTTTGCATAATGAAAAGCAGAATGTTGACCATTGAGATGGTGTAGAACCGGACTCGTTAAACTTTGCGAACGGTTCCCCGGATTGGCGGCCTAGGGCGATGTAGTCTATCAGGAATTGCAGACTAGCAGGAATTGCAGACTGATCCACCATGAATCGATCGCGTCGCGTAGTGAACCGGATACAACAGTTTTGGCAAAAGTTGTTTTGGCCGTGGCAAGCTGTTATCATTGCCGGACTGTTGCTATTGCTGGTGCGATCGCTGCCTTATCTAGCTCCGATTCGGGCCAGTGATATGGCTCAGGATCAGCAAGCGGTAGAATTTGTCGATCGCAATGGGCTACCCCTCGGTACGATTCTCACCCGCGATCAGGAGCATACGGTTGCGGTGCCCTTAGCGCAGGTATCGCCCCACTTTCTCCACGCCATCATTGCCGCAGAGGATCAGCGGTTTTACCAGCATGGCGCATTGGATGAACGGGCGATCGCTCGTGCTTTGTTGGAAGCATTACAGGCGCGGCAAATTGTCAGCGGGGCTTCCACGATTACGATGCAACTGGCCCGCATGATTGATCCGGTGCCGTTTGGGATTCCCGGTAAATTGCGCGAAATCTGGACTGCCTGGCGCTTGTTTGCCGGGATGAACCGGGACGAAATTTTGCAGGCATACATTAATCGGTTGCCGATGGGCGGCAATATTTACGGCGTAGAAGCGGCATCCCGTATTTACTTTGGCATTCCGGCTAGTGATCTCAGCGTCGCGCAAGCCAGCCTCCTGGCCGGAATTCCGAACGACCCGAATAACCTGAATCCCCGCGATCGCCTGATTCCGCTCAAACGCCGCCAAACCTATGTGCTGGATCGAATGGTGCAGGATGGTTATATTACTCAGGTTCAGCGCGATCGGGCCTACGCCGAAGCCGTCGCTTTGCAATCTCGGCAAGAGGGCATCATTGCCGCGCCTCATTTGCAATTCTGGTTAGCGCAACAGTTGCCAGAGCATCATCCAGCCCAGGTGCAAACAACGCTCGATCGCCCCTTGCAGCAATTCGTCGAAACTCAGGTGATGCAGGTAGTCCGGGGACTTGCCACCCACAATGTCCATCATGCGGCAGCGTTGGTGATTGACAACCAAACGGGAGACGTGCTGGCCTACGTCGGCTCCCCCGATTACTTTGCCGAGGCCCAAATGGGCCGGAATGATGGTGTACAGGCATTACGCCAACCTGGTTCTACGTTAAAACCTTTTGTTTATCAACTAGCGCTTGAAAAACGCCTGATTCAGCCCAACACGATCCTGGCGGATGTCCCCACTCGCTATGCGATTCCCGGTGGCCGACTCTACAACCCATCCGACTACAGCGAAACGTTTCAGGGGCCAGTACGGGTGCGCTTTGCCCTGGCGAATTCCCTCAACATTCCGGCGGTGCGGGTGCTGGAAAAGGTGGGCGTGAGTGCTTTTCTCGATCGCCTGCATCAACTCGGCTTCGCTCATCTAACGGAAACGCCCGACCACTATGGCTTAGGACTCGTTTTAGGTAGTGGCGAAGTTAACCTGTGGGAACTGGCTCAGGCTTACACCACCCTGGCCCGACAGGGAGCCGCGATCGCCCTCAGACCTACTCCCGCCGCCCCTGCCACCCCTGCCACGCCCTCCTTCCCTGCGCCCCACTCGCTTCTGATCACCGATATGCTGGCCGATCCCCAGGCCCGCGCGCGGGCCTTTGGGGTGGATTCGTTGCTGGCGTTGCCCTTTCCGGCAGCAGTGAAGACGGGCACCTCGTCAGATTATCGAGATACCTGGACGGTAGGATTTACTACGGATTACACCGTAGCGGTGTGGGTGGGCAATTTTGACAGTGCGCCGATGCAAAAGGTGTCTGGGGTGACGGGGGCGGCTCCATTGTGGCATCGCATTATGTCGCATTTGCATGAGCAACGGGAACCGCCAGCCTTTCCGGTGCCGATGGGCATGGTGAAGCGTCCGATTTGTGCCCTATCGGGGGCGCGTCCGCGGCCTGGTTGTGCGACGGTGGTGGAGGAATATCTGTTCCCAGAAAACCTGGCCGCCTACGAGACAGAACCCGATCCGTTTTTGCAGATCACGTCAGGAAAGGATGGCAAGGCGATCGCGCAACTCAAACTGCCAGCCGAGTACAACGAATGGTTAGCCCTGCAACCAGATGCGATCGCGGCTTTGCCTGCGAAGGCTGGGGACTTGCGGATTGTGTCTCCCCGCAATGGGGATTATTTTGTCATTGCGGACCCCACCATTGGCACGGCGGCCCCCCAAAAGTTGGAATTTAAGCTGGCGACCCAGACCAAACAACCCGTGGAATGGCGTTTGAATGATAAAGCTTTGACCGCTGAAGGCACCCGTTCATTTTTCTGGTCGCCCCAACCGGGCACCTGGACCCTACAGGCCAGAAGCGGCGATCAAACTGATGTAGTCCAGTTTGAAGTGCAACTGGCTGACAGCCGCCCAACGCGACGCGGGTTTTCCTGGGGAGAGCGATCGCCGATTTCTGATCAGGAGTAGCTGGGCTTTGGCGTTGCTGAATTGAGGTATGAATATCAGCATTCGCCCTCACCCTTGCCCTCTCCCAACGGGCGAGGGCACAAGATTTCTAGCTCCCTTCTCCTCCAGGAGAAGGGTTGGGGATGAGGGCAAATCATACTTGCATTCAACAACGCCGCTGGGCTTTTGACTAGAGCGATCGCTATCGAGTCACTTGCCAGGGAATCATCACATCCTGGGCCAGACGTTGCGAGACGGCATAAGCACCGTAGCGGTTGAGGTGGCTGGGGTCAGAGAAATACCGGGGTTGGGTGAGCAGAGCGTTCCCCAGATTGCGGTAGAAAAAGCCATTTTGGGTCGCCAGTTGCAGCATGGTTTGCTGAAAGGTCTCTTCGTGACGTTTGCGAACTGGGTCGAGGTATTCCTGAGTTAGCGGCAGATTGACGAAGACGAAGGGAATTTTACGTTCCTGCGCGTACTGGGCCAGGGCCAGCATGGCTTCGGTCTGCACGCCTTTTAATTTGAAAGCGTCGTAGTCGGAGTCGTAATCACCCGATACACGGGCATATTTCTGGTAATAAGTGACCGGATTGAACTGCACCGAGAGCGGCAGGAAGCCATCAATATCGACCCCACTCTGCCCATCCAGGGCGATCGCGGTTTCCTCCCCCGATGCCGATGCGGCAGGGGAGGTATCAATCAAGCGATCGGAGGTGGCTATGACACTATCAGAGGTCAATTCTTTGGGGAGCAAGGCTATAAAATGTTCTCGCAGTTGAGTTTTGAGGCGATCGCGGTTGGCATAGGTGGTGGATAACGCCGCCAACCGTTGATTCAAAACATCATTCCACCGTTGGTAAAAGTTAATCGGGGCAGCCGTGCCGTTGTCTGTAGGAGATGATTCGGCCTGAGGTTGTGCCGTTGGGGCAGTGGCAACGATGCTACTGGGGATGGGGAGATTGCCTGCTGCCATCGTCTTGTACCCTTCAGAGGCAACGATGCCGTTGTAGGTCATGTCAATTCGACCACTGTTAAAGGCGCGGGCACCATCGGCAAACAGAATCAGTTTGGGTAATTTGTCTTGCGGTAACATCTGGCGCACCACCAGATCCACCACCTGCGCGGTTGCCCCATTAATCCCAAAATTGAACACCTGCACACCCTGGTAGCCTTGTTTCGCCAGGGCTGCTTCCAGTGCCACTGGGTCAACCCCGCGTAGCGCTCTGGAACTGCCCACGATCAAAACATCTGGAGCACCGTTGATTTCCAGATAACGGCGGTACAGTTCTACTTGCCCATCCAGTTGCCGACTGTTGAAGGTGGGGTAGTCTTCTCCTTGGGCCAGAATCGTGTCTGCCTTGGCTTGCAAGGCGGATGCGGGCAGGTCTGTAGTGTCGGTTGTAGTGTTGGCTGTAGTGTTGGCTGTAGTGCTACCTGCTGGGGCAACTACGGTTGTACCAGGTTGGGTAAAGGGGGTGGTGTTGAACCCGTCGGCCTGGGGCTTTTGATTCAGGTTGACATCAGGCAGGGGGGGCGCAGGAGCCGGAGCCGGTTCGGAGACCACAGGAGCCGGAAGAGTGGCCTGTGGCTCATGGACGCGGAGCCAGTAGCCCAATAGCCAATCGACTTGCAAAACCAACAAGGCTCCGATCGCGGTCCAGAGTAGGGCGATCTTCAAGCGTTGCCGTTGGGCCTGCGTCGTCTCATTGACCGGCACTAAACTGGAACTCCCAGCGGAATTGTCGATGGGCACAAACAGTTGTGTGCGAATTAGCGATCGCTGCACACCTTCAAGCGTTTGCGCATACCACCGTTTGACCGAGGCACTCAGCCCCTCTGTGGGCAAATCAGACCACAGCACGATCGCCCCTGGTGGAGAGAGCAATTCATCCACATGGGCATCGGAGGCGGCAAACTCTGGGGTCGCTTCGGGGACCAATCGCTGCCGGGGGGCAAAATCAATGCCGTAGTTCCAGAGGGGTTGCTTTTGGCCGGAGCGCCGTCCATACAGGCGCACACCTGTTACACCGCTAATTTGTAGGGATTTCAAGCGGCGCACCACCGAGGGCACCACTGTATCCTGCCGGGGACAAGTGGGGGATTCGGTCAGAACATGCAACAAGTCCCCTTTTTGCCGAATTTGGACCCGTATGCCGCCGGTCGCCAGCGCTGCATCCAGATCAGGATTCAGGAGCCGAGTTAGCAGAAAGGTCAGCGATCGCGTGTCCCCCTGCTTGGCTAAATCGAGCGTGGTACAGACCTGATCGGAATGGGCCGCCGCCAGATCCACCGGATACACCCACCCTGGAACATAATCCTGGGGATCAGCCGTGGGCGCGCCGTGAGATACCCCATAGAGAAGCGCTGTTTGAATGCCCTGGGGGGCCAGTGCTTGCAAGTAAGGCACAATGGCTGCTGTCACCATCTCCTGATCCGGCACGATGCCGCCTTGAGCAGTGCAGGAGAGGTGCAGGGTTGTGGCTTTCAAGAGCGCACTCAAGGCAATGTGATGGGTGGCTAGTTCTCGATTCAGTAACCGCGTCATCGCCTGGACATCACCCCACCGTGCCCACTCTCGCAAAAAGTCTTCGGGTGGTGTCAGGTCAATCCGCACCATCCATTCGGGGCGAGCTTCTCCGCTCACTTGCCCAAAAACCACCGCATCTCGAAATTGGGTTAACGCTAACTCTCGTAATCGTTGCGCGATCGGTTCAGCGAGTAGGGCAGGATCAGGGGTGTAGCCAGATTCACAGAGGACCAATAAGCGTTGTTGGGGATGAGCCTCTGAAGTGGCGCTCTTGTCGAGCTTGGCGCGAATCCCAATGCCCAGAAAGCCTAAAGTTTGACTGAGGTAATGGGCGATCGCGGTTGGGTCCCCCTGGTGAGCCAGTCGGAGCAAGTCGGAGCTTTCAGCCTGGGTGTTAGCCGCTCCCACTGGCTCCTGATGGGCAGACGAAGCGGGAGATCCAGAAGACTGGATGGGGGTAGATTCCAGGGCGTTTCCCATCAAATCGATCGCACTGGACCACATCGGCTGTTTCTGGCCCATCGCCCGCCCGTAACAAATCACTCGGTGAATTTCGGGCCAGCCAGCGGGGAGTTGGGTATCCAGGGGAGTAGCTAGGCAGGCTTGCCTCAAGCGCTGCGAGATCACTTTCGCATCAGGGCAGGGCTGGCTCTCACACAGCACGTAAAGATTATTGCCCCGTACGCGAATCTTGATCTGGACTTGACGAGTTTCTAGAACTTGCTGTATCCAATGAATCAGAGATGATCGACTCACTGGCGGCTCCTTAGACGATTGGGGAGTCGCAGTCTGACGAACAGGTTGGGAAAGTTGTCTATCATCGTTCAACATGAGAGCATTAGCGTTGTCGATTCTACTGGGCAAATTCGTTACAGTCGCAATGATGCCCCATACAGATAGCACACTTGAGCAGGATCTAACATAGTTTTTCTTTGCAATTTTGGGGACCGTGGCTTGAACATCGTCCTATTTAAGCTTGCATCAAGGATTCAGCGCTAATCTTCATAAATCTAAACCTGTACGATCTTTTCTCAAAGATACCTGACCAGGGCGTAACCCATTTAAGGACTCTCACTTTTAAGGACCCTCACTATGGCTGACCCGTCATCCCATCCTCAACGCTCTCATTCATCCTCCTCGCAAAAGGATTTGCTGCCGATTGAAGTGGCGATCGGCCTGACAACAGTACCCTTTTTAGCCGCGTTGGTTGGCACGAAAATGCTGGCTAGTGCCGTGCAGGAGTTAGGCCGATGGAGTGAAGAACTATTTCGAGGCGATCGCCTACCGTCGCTCGATTTGCCATCACCACCACCCTCTAATACCACCGGAAATCCTTGAATCCTGATGATTCTTGCAAAGATTTCGTTGCATCAGTCACTTCAAAACTGAAGAATTAGCCAATAGAATATTCTGAATTGGTTTCCATCCGACTTTTTATAGTGCAGGTTACATGAGCGCGACACGTTCCTCCGCCGATGATGTTCCCAGTCCTGTTTCCGCAACCGAATCTCGATCGGCGGCGGAAACGGCCCTCACGACTTCGGATTTATTTCTTAGACTGCGGCTTAAAGTCATTGAAGACCTCTGGGAGTCGGTTTTACGGCAGGAGTGTGGCCAGCAACTAGTAGACTTGCTGAACAAACTCCGTGACCTGTGCTCACCCGAAGGGCAGGCCCAAACCTTTGCAGAAGCAGAAGTGCTGCAAGTGGTCGAACGGCTTGACTTGAATGAAGCGATTCGGGCGGCGCGTGCCTTTGCGCTGTACTTCCAGCTCATTAATATTGTTGAGCAACATTACGAACAACGGGATCAGTTGCAATTTCGGGCACTTGTCAATAGCGATGGGGCTTCTCCATCCAGCAGCACCCTGGGGTTTATTGATGGCATGGGCATTGGCGAGGAATCTACACCGGCCAGTCGCTTGGAGGCCGATTTGTTAGAAAAAACCTTGCATGATCCCACCGCACGTCGGCAATTGGGGACATTTCATTGGCTGTTTCCCAAATTACTCAGCCTGAACGTGCCCCCCCAACAAATTCAACGATTGATTCGACAATTGGACATTTGGCTGGTGTTCACGGCTCACCCCACTGAAATCGTGCGCCATACGATTCGCAGTAAACAACGCCGCATTGCCAAAATTCTCCGGCAACTGGATCGGTTGGAGGAACGGCAGGTCGTTCAGGGAGTCAATATTGAGTCGGTGGATGAAGAGGAATTGCGGGAGCAGCTCACCGAGGAGATTCGTCTCTGGTGGCGGACTGATGAGTTACACCAATTCAAGCCAACCGTTCTGGATGAAGTTGATTATGCGCTGCACTACTTCCAGGAAGTGTTGTTTGATGTCATTCCTCAGCTTTATCAGCGCATGAAACAGGCTATGGCCTCCTCCTTTCCAGGCATGGTACCGCCGCAACCGGATTTTTGTCGATTTGGCTCCTGGGTGGGGTCTGACCGGGATGGCAATCCCTCTGTAACGCATCAGGTCACCTGGCAAACGGCCTGTTATCAGCGCAACATGGTCCTGGATAAGTACATTCAATCCATTCGCATCCTGATCGAGCAACTCAGCCTGTCTCTCCATTGGAGTGATGTATTGCCCGAACTGTTGGAATCCCTGGAGCAGGATCAGCTTCAGATGCCGGAACTTTATGACCAACATGCAGTGCGCTATCGGCAGGAACCATACCGCCTCAAGCTGACCTATGTGCAAAAGCGGTTGGAGAACACTCGCGATCGCAGCATGAAGATGTATCGGGGTGAATATGTGCAGGAGGAGTTGTTGCCCTCGGAGCAATTGAACTATTACTCCTCTGGCGATCGCTTTCTGGCAGAATTGCGCTTGATCCAGACCAGCTTGCAGCAAACGGGCCTGACCTGCCGCGAGTTGGATGCCTTAATTTGCCAGGTCGAGATCTACGGTTTCCATCTTACCCACCTGGATATCCGGCAGGAAAGCACTCGCCACTCCGACACCATCAACGAAATTGTCGAGTATTTGCAAATTCTGCCGAAATCCTATGACGACATGAGTGAACCGGAACGGGTGGCATGGCTGACATCAGAACTCAAGACTCGTCGCCCGCTGGTTCCCGGAGAGTTACCCTTCTCCGAGAAAGCGAACGAAACCATCAAAACGTTTCGCACGATCCGCAAATTGCAGGAAGAGTTTACCCCTGCCATTTGCCACACCTACATCATCAGCATGAGCCACGATGCCAGCGATCTGCTGGAAGTTTTGCTGCTGGCGAAGGAAGCCGGATTGTACGAACCGGGTACGGGCATTAGTACCCTGCGGGTGGTGCCGCTGTTTGAAACAGTGGAGGATTTGCAGAAAGCGCCCACGGTATTGAGGGAGTTGTTTGAGTTGCCACTCTACCGCTTCATGCTGGCAGGTGGTTATGACACAGCAGAGGGCGAAACCTCTGCGATCGCGGATTCCTGGGCACTGTTTCCCCACCTGCAAGAGGTGATGCTGGGTTACTCCGATAGTAATAAGGACTCTGGCTTCTTGAGTAGTAACTGGGAGATTCACAAAGCCCAGCAGGCGCTCCACAGCTTGGCGGAGAAGTATGGTGTGGTGCTGCGAATTTTTCACGGACGGGGCGGTTCTGTAGGGCGCGGTGGCGGTCCTGCTTACGAGGCAATCTTGGCCCAACCCGGACGCAGCGTGAATGGCCGGATCAAAATTACCGAACAGGGAGAAGTATTGGCTTCCAAGTATTCCCTGCCGGAACTGGCCTTATACAATCTAGAAAAAATTGCGGCGGCAGTCATTCAGAGCAGTTTGCTGCGCACCGGGTTTGATGATATTCAGCCCTGGCATGAAATTATGGAAGAATTGGCCGATCGCTCCCGTACGCACTATCGATCGCTGATTTACGAACAACCTGACTTCATTGATTTCTTTCACAGCGTCACCCCGATTGATGAAATCAGCCAACTGCAAATTAGCTCTCGTCCTGCCCGTCGGGGAGGCAAACGGGATTTGGCGAGTCTGCGAGCGATTCCCTGGGTGTTTAGCTGGACGCAAAGCCGGTTCTTGTTACCGGCCTGGTATGGCGTAGGGACAGCCCTCCAAGGATTCCTGGACGACCACCCAGAGCAACACCTAAAGCTACTGCGCTACTTCTACTTCAAGTGGCCCTTTTTCAAAGTAGTGATCTCTAAAGTCGAGATGACTCTATCGAAAGTGGATTTGCAAATTTCGCGGCACTACATGAACCAGCTGGCGAAGCCGGAGGATAAAGCTCGCTTTGAAGCTGTCTTCCAGCAAATTGCGGCTGAGTTTTACCTGACCCGTGATATGGTGCTGGCGGTGACTGGACACAAGCGCTTACTGGATGGCGACCCTGATTTACAACGCTCGGTGCAATTACGCAATGGCACGATCGTCCCGCTGGGGTTTCTCCAAGTTTCGCTCCTCAAGCGCTTACGGCAATGCCGAGATGAAGCGGCCACAGGAGTCGTGCGATCGCGCTATAGCAAAGGCGAACTTCTCCGAGGTGCCCTGCTGACGATTAACGGGATCGCGGCTGGAATGCGGAATACAGGTTAGATTGGCGATGGGGTTGGGGCAATGGTAAAACCTTGACCCAACCTACATCTATCGTTAATTAGCGCCTTAATCGGATCGAGTTGATCAGGTCAAACGGTCTGCTTCAAGTTGGGAGTCAGGCTGATTGTCTTGCATAATATCCTGCAATTCCTGTACTTCCCGTTGCAGGAAGAAGTTGAGAAACGTTCGGATCCCTGCAATGATTCCTAGCTTGCCCAAATCCTCCCAGGTGGGGGAAACTGCCGTGGCGACGATATCAGCCGCCAGTTGAAATTCCAGCGATAAAGCGAGTGTCTGACCAAACTCTAGACGAATTTGCTCCTGTAAATGGTGACTCTTACCTTTGACGCGATGGTGAAACAGGCGCTTGAGGGCGATGACTAAGGCGATCGCGACGATGGTAATGGCGATCGTTTCCAATAAAACTTCCAGCAATTGGCCCAACTCATGCAGCAATCGTTCTAACCATCCGGCAAGCCCAACCTTTTCCTGATGGGTTACGCCCGCGATCGCGAACAGCCGACCCATCTCTCCCAGTTGTTTCCACACCAGTTCGCTCCGCATCAGGCTACTCCCATCATCTCCCTCTATTCTTTCACGACGAGATGCTTTCACGAGTGAGAGATTTGCAGGGTAAGTCACCTGGACAGCTTGTCACGCTTCACGAACTGGCCGTTGAGGCACTCGCAGCACTGGGACGATTAAACTGATTGGCGATCGCCTCAATCCGCTGACGATTCACCCCCAGATCCGATTCCCCTAGTCGAGAAGCCGATCGCACCTGAATCACCTGCGCCTCTGGGTCGAGATAAAACTCGACATCGTCCACAAACCCCATCAATTTGCTGGTGAATTCGGCATACAGGTAGGTATCGGTCGCCTGCACAATTTGGGTGCGAGGTAAGCCAGTAATGATCGTCTTTAAGCGCTGCATCGCCTCCAATGCCGAGTCAGTATAGGTGAATGGCGCGATCTGATGTTCCTGGTCCAAACTTTGGCTACTGACACAATTGGGACTGGTGGGGCAGGGTGCCAAAAAGCCACCATTGACTCCCAAATTCGTCGGACGTTCCCCTGTAAAGGAAAACAAACTTCCCATCAAAACAGGTGGCTGGAGGGGAACCGCCCATCCCGATGCCGGGAGGCCGACTAGACCAATGATGGCAACGGCGATCGCGGCAAACAAGACAGGCAGCGCCTTCGCAATGGGATCGACAATGGAGGTTTGTTGTTTCATAGCCCAAAATTGACTCAAAAAGTGAATTTGTCGTAACCCAACGATCAGATTTAACCCTGGGATAAACAGCCACCAAACGACTAACGGTGCTGGCAATCCGGCGTCTCGATACATCCGATTGACAGTCCGATACAGTTTGAATTGAACAATGTAAATCCAAATAACTCCTGGCAAGGAAAACCAGCCAAACTCGCTGGGCACATCCGGATCAAGCCATGCCAGGATGAGTGGCAAGGTTACGCCTAAGCCAAATGGCAGTAAACTCACTGCCCCCGACCAACCAGTGCCGTTGTAACGCCGGAGTTCGTCTTGAATCACCCACTTGTAATAGCCGTAGTAGGCCAGGAGTGTAATCGCAGAAAACAGCACCACTCGCCACAACGGACGAGGAGTACCAAAAGATTGAGTCGTCATAAACCTGATGGGGACTGTTAAAGGGAACGTGATGGCGATCGCTTCACATTTACAGTTTGTAACATACTATCCCCGTCGATGCGACATTCCTGAATCCCGGCGGACGGTAGTATCCACCTGAATTTGTTGCCGTCCATTCCGAATGATTCTGAGCATTTCAGCCAGTTGCATTTCCATTTCTTGCAATGTGCGATCGGCGTAGTCATCGGCTCCCGCCTGGATTTGCTCACATTCCACTAGAGCCATCCGCTGCATTTCTTCTAATTCTTGCTGCGCCTGTCGCCGCATCCGGTCGATCTCAGCGATCGTCTGCTCCCGAATTGCTTCACATTCCTGTTGTACACGCTGACGGATCTGTTGGGCTTGGATTTCTGCCTGACGAATAATGCCAGACTCATTCATCACCTGGGCCGCTCGGCGTTCGGCAGTTTCAATAATTTCCTGCGCGTACTGCTCCGATTGCAGAAAAATTTCTTCCTTTTGTTGCGCGATCGCAGCGGCCTCATGAAACGCCTCCGGCAAACTCAGGCGAATCAAATCAAGCTGCTCAATAATCTTCTCCTCGTCCACCATCGTGCGGCCCCACACAGGCAAGCGAGGGCTGTCGAGAATCATTTCTTCCAGACGATTGAGTTCCCGTTGAATGTCTAATCCAGCAGGTCGCCCCTGCTCTCTTGGCGCAACTCCATTTTGGGATGCTGCAACGTGGGGAGGGTATCCGTGTTCGGGACCGGGACTGGAAGGGTCTTGGCGTAGCATCTGTAGATTTCCGGGGCGACAGGTGGTGGAACAAGGTGATCAATTGGACCGCCAAACTTGGCAATTTCCTTCACTAAACTACTACTCAAAAAGCTGTATTCATTGGAAGTCGCCAAAAAAACGGTTTCAATTTCTTCTGATAGCGTTTTATTCGTGTGCGCCATTTGCAGTTCCATCTCAAAATCAGAGAGGACTCGCAACCCCCTTAGGAGTACAGTGGCGCGTCGCATGGTGGCATACGTTACAGTCAACCCATCAAAACTATCAACTTCGACATTGGATAAATGAGCAGTGGCGCGATGAATTTGATCAATTCGTTCAGCAACGGTAAATAATGGGGCTTTATTGGGGTTGCGGAGAACCGCGACAATGACTTGCTCAAACAAGCGACACCCGCGTTCAATTACGTCCAGGTGGCCAAGAGTAATAGGATCAAAACTGCCAGGGTATATCGCAAGCACAGGGTATCACTCAATGAATTGCTGAGGCGATTATACGGGCAAAATCCGCTTCAAACGCATCAGGACGCACAGTGGAATAGTTTATTACACCATAGAACAGGGCAGACGTTGTAAAGCAAATCTGGCAATAAATTGAACAGGAGCAACAACCAAGCGTTCATTCTACCCCTTCTAAAAGGACAGGCAGTAGAAAATAAGTATTAAAGCCGACCTTCCCCCTGCTGGACTTGACATGGCCTGATGAAGACGCGCGAAGCAAGCAACCGGGAAACAAAGCCAAACTTCTAGCGGGTGAACAGTTGCGAGTGAACAGTTGCGGGCGAACAGTTGCGGGCGAACAGTTATTGTGCTGACGGGTTGCACCACAGATTTATCGTAGCGAAGTTTGCTCAAGCTGGCTGCCAGGTTTCCGGGATGCGAGGCTATTTGCCTGTTTTCTACATTCTGACTGTCTTAACCATTGTTGAAGTTTTCTGTTGAAATCTTTTGAAATTTTCGTTGAAATCTTTGGGTAGGTTAACCGATGCTGACTCGTCAAGTGATTACTCCAATTGAGCCGATCGCCCCCGCTCTACTCCAACAAGCTGATGCCGCGATCGCCGATTTTGCCGCCTCTGTGACTCCGGGCGTGTGGACATTGCTCAACAAATCCACTCTGGTCAAAGAGATGCGCGATCGAGTTCGCAATCCCTATCTCATTGGTCAGGGTGGGCAACCCTTTTGTGGTCCTGCCTCTGTTGTATTTGAGCTGGTGCGAAAACAACCCCTACGCTACATCGAAATTTGTAGCTATCTCTATTTATTAGGAGGATTCCACAGCCTTTCTGAATACATCCCCTCTTCTGATGATCTGCGTCGCGCTACTCACGGCAATTTGCAGATGGGGCAGGTGGATTGGATGATATTGTCAACCTTTCGAGACATGGAGAATAGTTTGTTTCCCGTAGAACCCAATGCACCGGATCTCATTCGTAACCTGGCAGGTATGACCAAATCTTGGGAAATGTGTGGCTGGATTCGGGAGATCTTGGGCTACAAAACTGCTGAATGTACCTACGCTTTTCTCCATAATGATCTTCAAGCACTCAAAAAAGCCAACGCCGTGATCCAGCAGGGCGGGGTCGCGTTTGCCCTGGTGACTGCCGAAGGCATGTTAACGGATAAACCGCCCCTGATTCCGCTTCCCACTCACTGGATTGGACTGGTGGGCAATATCGCCATTCAACCCGACACCATTGGGTTTGATATTTATACCTGGTCTCGTAAAATGCGCTTGCAAATGGATCATGTATCTTTTAAGAAATACTTTTGGGCCGTGGTGACGGGATTACCGTAAGGAATGGGAACTCAATCAGATATCTGGGAGGGGTGGGGTCTGCCGTTAAATCCATTGTGCACTGAGGATTGGTTTGCGAAACCCGCCCGTACAGTTTGCGAGGTAGGAGGCCGAGGTTAGCGGAAGATAGAATCTGGCAAACAGACTTGATGAATGGGCAACCCCATGACCGTAACGACAACGATTAAATTCCTCAAACAACCTACGTCCCTTGCCTGGGTAGAGCAGGCGTTGGGGAATCTAGATACGATTCTGCTGGATCATTCCCACTGTGAGCGAAAAGCAGCAGGAGTGGCATTAAATCTCATGTTCCGCTATCCCTCTAATACGAAATTGGTGCGATCGCTGACGGCGATTGCCCAGGAAGAACTGGAACACTTTGACCAGGTCAACCAGATTTTGGAACAGCGTGGCATTCCCCTGGCTCCGTTGGCGGCCCCACCCTACGGGGCTGGATTGAATAAGCAGATTCGGCCCCAGGAACCCGATCGCCTGCTCGATACGCTACTGGTTTGTGGTTTGATTGAAGCCCGCAGCCATGAACGGCTTGGCCTACTGGGGGCACATTGCTGTGACCCCGCGTTGGCTCGGTTCTATCGCGGATTAATGGCATCTGAAGCCCGTCACTATGGCATTTATTGGGTGCTGGCAACGACCTATTATGACCGCGATCAGGTCATAATCCGCCTGGAAGAATTGGCGCTCGTCGAAAGTGACCTGCTCTCGACCCTGCATCCTGAACCGAGAATTCATAGCTAGGGTCAGTGAGGCATGGGAAAGGCAATCCGGTATCAGAATTGGTTGATTCGGCCCTGGCAACCGAGCGATCGCACAGGGGCCGCAACCGTCATTCGCACCGTTTTAGCCGAGTACGGCCTGGGTTGGGAACCCGACGGGGCCGACCGGGACGTATTGCAGGTGGAGGACTGTTACCTCAAGGTAGGTGGCGAATTTTGGGTGATTGATCAGGGTGGCGATGTTGTGGGCACAGGAGCCTACTATCCAATCCACCGGGGACAAAACGCTGTTGAAATTCGCAAAATGTATCTGCTGCCCCAGGTGAGAGGTCACGGATTGGGAAAATTTTTGTTGACCCACCTGGAAGGCGCGATCGCGGCGCGGGGGTATACCCAAATCTGGATTGAAACCGCCACCGTATTGCAGGAAGCTGTGCAATTGTACGAGCGGCATGGATACCAACCTGCGATCGGCGTTGAAACAGCCCGGTGCGATCGCGTTTACCTCAAAGTGCTTCCCCCTCCTGATTCTATTCCCTAAGGAATAACAGCTAAATAACCTGTAATTTTCGTAGAATGGGCATTTTGCTCGTCCGGGCAGGGGAGACACCCGCCCACAGGTTATTCAATCCACTATCCTAAGTTCCCAACAGCGTCAGGCCGCAGAGCAATAATGTTTCTGTCCACTCCACAATCGCGCCGTAGGTGTCTCCCGTATGACCGCCCAGTTTCCAATTAAACCAGGCACCTGTTGCCCAAGCGGTAGAACATCCCAGTAAATTCGCGCAAGCGATCGTCCACTCCTGATCCCACCCCTGATCCCACTCGAGTTTTAGCCCAATACTGCTAACGGCGATTAACAGTAGCAAGGACGGTATTGCTTCTCTCAGAGAGTGAATGGCCGCTTTGTGGAAGGCTCCTTTGCCTGTTGCTTTGAGGTAGGGGTAGCGGGCGATCGCGACTAATTGGCCCCAACGCCCCCACCCTGCCGCCAGCATCAATGCCAACCCACGATTCCAGGTCAAGCTACTCAGGGCTGTGGTTTTCAGTAACACAATCACTACAGCGGCCATGACTCCAAACGCCCCAGCGCGGCTGTCTGCCATCACCTCTAAGCGGCGCTGCGGGTCGAGTACAGCCAAGCCATCCGCCGCATCCATCGCACCATCTAAATGCAGCCCCCCTGTAATGGCGAGCCAACCGGTGACAACGATCGCGCTCCGCATTAGTGCAGGGCAGTGAAGTAGGGCTAAACCGAGATCAACAAGTCCTAAACTGCCGCCGATGAGGACCCCAACCAGGGGTGCCCAGCGGGCAATGCCAGAAAATTCCAGGGGCCAGGTGTGGGGGATCGGGAGGCAGGTGTAAAAGGCGATCGCGCCCAACCAGGTCATCCACAGATGACGACAAATTTCAACCCCTGACTGTAACAAGACACGAAGCTTAATCATATAAACTTGAGTTTCATAATGAATGTAAAGCCGTTTCGCTACATCTGGGGGCCTTAGTTGCATGTCTTCTGCACATTTAGAGCTAACCAGGCTACGACCAACTTATTGCTCAATTTAGTCAAATTTGGCGGATGCCAGCAAAAAAAGTTGGGATAAAATTGCTGTAGAAGCTACTGACTCCCTCCCCTTATTTTTTGCTGGCCCACCCCGAACCTTGAGTGACTTCTGTCAGTCAAATGTTGGTGCTACCTGGGAAGTGTGATCGTCTAAGCCTCTCCTCCTCCCCTTTTTATTGTTCGCTTCAATATTGACTTACGGATGCGTTGATTCTGATGCCTGAGATCTCTCAGACATCGGAGCTTGTGATCATGATGATCACTGCATCCAAATTTTCAGGTTCGTATCAGTCCAGAGGCTTTCTCTCCATGAGTCACGACCAACCTTCTAGCAGTCAGCGATCGCCAGCTCCCTGCATTATTGACACTGGCACAGTGATTAATAAGCATGATATGCATCGACTGCTCACCGACATCGGGCGGGTTCGCTACATCCATACGCAAGATGGTGTTTTGACCAATCAAGGAGAAGGCTGCATTCTCGAAGTCTTTACCGATCCCTATCGGGCTACCCTGGTCGCCAATCATGCGATGTATTTGAATGTCCAAAGTTTCGATTACCTCGAACTTGGACTTTCCGAAGAAGGGCAACCTCACTTCGATTTAATTCAAGATTCCCGCGTTCTGCGCCTGATCCCGCTCACCAACCCTCTCATGGAAGAACACACCCATGATCTCCATGCGGCGGCATTAGAAGCGGTTGTTGCCGAAGTGCTGGCAGCCGGTTGGGATGCTCAGATTGACGACGAGGAGCCATTCTCACTCTAATTTCACTTGCTCTAATGTCTAATGCAAGTGGCACAATGGATAATCGGTGTCTATTGTGAAATGCCTTGAGCACTCCCTTTTCCTTCCAGTTGCAAGCTACCTGCTGTGATACTCACGCCAGGGTGGGTGTGTTTTCGACCCCTCACGGGCCAGTGGAAACTCCACGCTTCATGCCGGTGGGGACTTTGGCTAATGTGAAAACGATCACCCCGGATCAGTTGCAGGCGACGGGTGCCCAGATGGTGCTGGCAAACACCTACCATCTGCATCTGCAACCGGGAGAACAGATTGTTGCTAAGGCCGGCGGGTTGCATCGGTTTATGGCCTGGAATGGCCCCATCCTCACGGATTCTGGTGGGTTTCAGGTGTTTAGCTTGAGTGAAATGCGGACGATCGCAGAGGCAGGCGTTACCTTTCGTTCGCCCCGGGATGGGCAAATGATTCACCTATCTCCTGAGCGCTCAATTGAGATTCAAAACGCCTTGGGCGCGGATGTCATCATGGCTTTTGATGAATGCCCGCCCTACCCCGCCAGTCGCGAGAGTGTGAGCGAGGCCACCGAGCGCACCTTTCGCTGGCTAAAGCGTTGTATTGCAGCACATCCACGCCCCGATCAAGCCTTATTTGGGATTGTCCAGGGGGGCACCTATGCTGACTTACGAGAGTTCGCCGCAAAACAACTCGCAGACCTGGACTTAATTGGTTATGCGATCGGTGGGGTGAGTGTCGGCGAACCGCCAGAATTGATTGAGCAAATTGTTCAAGCGACAGCCCCCCAACTCCCCCCCCAGAAACCTCGCTATCTGATGGGTGTGGGGACGCATCGGGAAATTGTGCAGGCGATCGCCGCTGGGGTCGATCTATTCGATTGTGTCATTCCCACCCGCCTCGCCCGTCATGCCAATGCCCTGGTGCAGGGAGAACGCTGGAATTTGAGGAATGCTCGCTTTCGAGAAGATTTTCAACCCCTGGATGCCACTTGTTCTTGCTATACCTGCCAAAATTTCACGCGGGCCTATCTCAGCCATTTGCTGCGTTCTCAGGAGTTGTTGGGGTATACCCTGCTCTCGATTCACAACATTACTGAGTTAGTGCGCTTCACCCAACAGATTCGCCAATCAATTCTCGGAGGACGATTTAAAGTCGAGTTTGGACATTGGTTAAATCAACCGTTAACCGTGTGACTTGCCATGTTACGATAAATGTCAATTCTGAAGTCCGTGGGAGCGTGATTACATGCAAGCAGCACTGCTTTTAGCGAAATTGCCTGAGGCTTACTCAATCTTTGATCCCCTGGTGGATGTCCTGCCCATTATTCCCGTCTTTTTCTTGTTGCTGGCCTTTGTTTGGCAAGCGGCAGTTGGTTTTAGATAAGAAAAAACGATTAAGAGAGGTTTCTATCAGGGCGGACGCAAGTCTGCCCTTTTTGCTGAGTGGCACCAGAGCTAATCGAAAGCCGCTTAGCGGCAATTCACGATGAGGCTCTTTCTAAAAACTTGTTCTTTCTAACGTTTATGCCACACTGAAGTATAACCGTTACCATTCACATTAAAACTTGCTTGTTCCTGGAAAGAAGTCGCGCTGTTTCAAGAGTTGACTGCGATTGTCTGACATTTTGCTAAATTGCCATGCTTGAAGTCTTGGCGGTACTGTCTGTATCGGCGGCAGCGGGAATGCGAATTGCCCTGCCTTTGCTAATCATTGGGCTACTGTATGGTGATAGTTTATGGTCTCAGGTGCCTATTCTGTCCCATATTCCCCCGCCAATTGTGTTGGGGGTTCTGGTTAGCTGGTCACTGTTTGAAATTTTTGCCTCTAAAGACCAAACGGGGCGACGTTTGCTTCAGGCGGTTGAAATTTCTTTTAGCCCAATCGTGGGTGCCATTATGGGGATGGCCGTGGCTAAAACGACAATCCCCTCAGAATGGTTAATTCGCCTTTTGGGCATTACGGGCGGTCTGCTGGCATTAGTTCTACAACTGGTGCAAACGGGTTGGTTTTATCGCTTAAAGCGAGTACCGATCTGGGTCATGTTTGCTCAGGATTTTTTGTGTATTGCGCTGGTCTTTTTGGCGTTTGATGCACCCCGGCAAGGCGGATTGATTGCCCTGTTGCTGCTCTGGTTGGCGATTCGCAGTTCTAAGGAGTGGCATGATTGGTACACTCGGCAGGCACGAGCCAGCGATCGCACCAATCCCAGAGCACATAAACAAGACCCAGATTAGAGACGCTGGCTGTGAGTTTTTGGGTGTGTTATCAATTGTGGTGCGGGTGTGAAGGTTCCCACAGCAGAGTAGAAAACGCAGTGGTTTGATCTGTGTGTATGGTTTAGCAAGCTTTACGTGCTGATTAACTGAGTTTGTGTAGAGGATCGAACGGGAAACGTTTTCCTCTTGGCGGATGAAGAAAATATTATCGAAATCTATCCTAACGGCAGATGGAGCGATGTAGGCTGAGCCAGCCTGACGTTAAAACCGCTCCAGGCGCAACTCAGCCACATTCCATAAGCCCCAACTGGGTAAGCCGGAGTATTGAATCCCTGCAATCGTATTACGGGCGGCCATCAGGGCGCGATCGTTGACCAGAAAGATGACCGGCAGATTTTCTTGCACAAGCCGTTGATAGTCGGCATAGATGGCTTTACGTTTGGTTTCGTCCAGTTCACGGGCACCGGCAATCAGCAGGCGATCGATGTCTCGTTCAAAGTCATAGGGCTGCCAACCCTGAATCGGCGGTTGGCCGGTTTGCTGTTTCAAGTTGAAGGAGTGGGAACCGCCCGTACTCAGCCAGAGATTGGCGGCACCATGCGGGTCAACTCCACCCGTAAACCCGATGATGTGAGCATCCCAATCCCGACTGGTGGAGGTTTTTTCCACCAGCACGTTGAAGTTGAGGGGCGTGAAATCGACTTGCATCCCAATTTTGCTCAGGTCAGATTTAATTTGAGCGCCGATCGCTTCTCGTACTTTATTGCCGGCATTCGTCAGCAGGGTGAACCGGACCCGATTGCCCTCTGCGTCGAGCAGTTGATTTTGGGCGTTGTAACGAAATCCGGCATCCTGGAGCAGTTGTTTAGATTGCTCTGGGTCGTAGTCGTAAATCTTTAGCCCGTCCGACAGAAAGTAAGGACTCTGGACTGAAACTGGCGAATTTTGCACAATGCCCAAACCGCGAAAAATATTGTTATTGATGCGATCGCGGTTGATAGCATGGGCGATAGCTTGCCGAAACGCGAGATTGCTAAACCACTTCAACTTCACCGGATCGACAATCGGGTTCCCATCCTTATCCCTGGCTTGATTGATGTTGAAGGTCATGTACAACACGCCTGACCAGGGACCGCCGTTGTAAATCTGAAAATTGCCGCGTCGGTCTTCCTGCTTTAGTAACGAAAAGTATTCGGGACGCAGAGGCCGAGCATCCCCCATGACATCCAACTCACCGGATCGAAAACGGATCAGTTGGGTATCGGTGTTCTCAATGAATTGCCAAATGATGCGATCGATGTAAGGGAGCGTCTGGCCCTGAGCGTCTTTCCGCCAGTAATGGGGGTTGCGCCGAAACACCAACCGTTGACCAGGGGTGTAGCTTTCCAATTGGTAAGCGCCATTCACGACGATTTCCTGCGGTGGCGTGTCGGTATTCCAGGTGGAGATGAATTGCAAATTGCCATCAGAACCTTTGGTTTTCAGGGTTGACTCCAGCTTGTGCTTGGGCATGATCATGATGCCATCGGGAGCCGCCGTAGCGCGTAGAAAGGGAGCAAACGGTTCCGGCAACAGGAATTCCACCTGGCGATCGCTCACCTTTCGCACCGTCGGAAAAACCCCCTGCGGGAAGCGATCGTTCGGGCCAATCCGAATCGAATCTTTGGCATCCGTGGGTATCTCCGGATTAAAGACAATATCCCGGTAGGTAAACACCACATCATCCGCCGTCAGAGGTTGCCCATCCGACCACTTCAATCCTTGCCGCAGCGTAAACAGCACTCGCTGTTTATCCTCCGAAATCGTCCAAGATTCGGCCAGAGCGGGCTGAATCGTGCCTGTACCATCCTCACGGGTCAGCCCCTCATAAGCAAACAAGAAAATATTGGGAAAGGTTTGGTTATTGGCAAAATTGAAGGTTTTGGGATCGGTTAAGGTACTAAGCACCAGTTGAGAACCCTGGGCCACTTGGCTTCTAAAGTGATTGGTCTGACAACTGACTAGAGGCAGGAGACACAGCACCAGGAGGAACAACAGCCGCGATCGCCCGATTAGCCGGCGCAGATGCAGCCCCGCCCAACCCTGTTGCATCCAGCGCTTAAACCTCGTCGTGCCCATCTTCATCGCTACCATCGTGCCCGCTGTGTGTTGTGCTTGCCAGCATTATGCATGGCGAATCGTCTTCTTGGGGAAGCGCCCCAGCATTGTTTCATTAAAAGGCATTCGTATTAAGAGTTTCTACAACACCCCTTTGGTTGACCGATTACAAGTAACCGTCTGCGTACAATAAAGGTTTAAGGTGAACTCGGCAAGGTGAAATGACCCGATTTGTGTTCCTGCCTGGATTTAGCGATCGCAAAAAACTTTCCTCAGACCATCTCCTGATCAGAACCTATCAGGCAACGACTTTTGCATCTGTGGATGAGCTGTGGCGCAAAATCACCAACCTGACGGACCTATCCTGGCATCCCATCCTGGCCAGCACCAACGTCCCCCATGGGTTAGTGATCAAACCCGGACTAATTTACCAGGCATTTACCCGGTTGATTCCCATTCCGATCCCAATTTTTGTCGAACGAGTCAGCCCTAGAGAGCTGTTGAGTATCCGCATTCTAGTGCTGCCTGGATTGGAGGAAAAAGTCACCTACCAGGTGCGATCGACCGTTTGTGGCACCTGCGTCTCCTACTCCATCACCCTCAAAGGCTGGCTGTCCCCTTTACTCTGGTCTTTTATTCGCCCCTGCGCGGCCCAGGTGGCGTTGAAACTGGTACAAGCAGTCGAGCAAGATGGGCAACGGGATCGCGATCGCGAATGGGGAAACTAGCCCATTGTTCGATCGATTCCAATCAATGACCACGATTAGAAAAATAATAGTGATTAGAAATCTGGTATGGGGTAAGGGCGTTCACTCAGTCTAAGATTTGAGTAGCAGTTGCGTTATAAACTTCTGATTCATCTTCATCTCCTTACACTAAAAAAATGATTCAAACTCTTAGTTCCAGCTCTGTCCTCGAAGTTCTCAAACCTGTGCAAGATCCCGAACTTCAAAAGAGTTTGGTGGACTTGAACATGATTCGGAATGTCAAAATTGATGGTGGAACCGTTAGTTTTACGCTGGTCTTAACGACACCTGCCTGCCCTTTGCGTCAGTTTATTGTGGAAGATTGCGAACGCGCGGTGAAGACCTTAACCGGAGTGGAAGCGGTTGCTGTTGAGGTGACAGCAGAAACGCCACAGCAAAAAGGTCTCCCCGATCGCCAGGGCATTGATGGCGTGAAAAATATCCTGGCCATCTCCAGTGGGAAAGGGGGCGTGGGCAAAAGTACAGTGGCGGTGAACGTGGCCGTGGCCCTGGCGCAATCGGGCGCGAATGTTGGGCTGATTGATGCGGATATTTACGGCCCCAATACTCCCACCATGTTGGGATTAGAAGGCGCGAATCTGGTAGTGGAGCAGGGCACTCAGGGAGAAGTGTTGGAACCTGTGTTTAATCATGGCGTCAGGCTCGTTTCAATGGGATTCTTGATTGACAAGGATCAGCCGGTGATCTGGCGGGGACCGATGCTGAACGGCATTATTCGGCAATTTTTGTATCAGGTGCGCTGGGGTGAGCTAGATTACCTGATTGTGGATATGCCACCGGGAACGGGGGATGCTCAGTTGACTATGGCCCAGGCTGTGCCGATGGCCGGAGCCGTGATTGTGACGACCCCGCAAACGGTTGCATTGTCTGACGCACGCCGGGGCTTAAAGATGTTCCAGCAGTTACGAGTTCCGGTGTTGGGCATTGTGGAGAACATGAGTTACTTCATTCCGCCGGATCTGCCGGATAAGCATTACGACATTTTCGGTTCGGCGGGGGGAGAAAAAACGGCGCAAGAGTTAGAAGTGCCATTGCTGGGCTGTGTGCCGCTGGAAATTCCGTTACGGGAGGGGGGCGATCGCGGTGTGCCGATTGTGCTGGCAGCACCAGAATCGGCTTCGGCCAAAGCCTTAACGGCGATCGCGCAACAGATTGCCGCGCGGGTCTCCGTGATGGCGCTGACCTGAGTTGGCAGGGGGGAGAGCGATCGAGCACGGTAGAATGTAGCCTGGTAATTATTCCTACTGGCGCATCCGGTCTTCTCCCCATGTTGCAACGCTCCTTTCCTCAAATTCGCTGGCGCTCTCTGCTTCAGCCCTGGCAAAACATTGACTGGCTACTCCTCATTCTGCCCCTGGGGTTGACCGTTCTGGGGGCCGTCATGATCAACAGTGTCGAGATGAACCAGGGCGGGGCCAATTGGGGATCGCAACACTTAGTCATGGCTGGCATTAGCTTAGTTCCGGCGCTGATTATTGCTCGTTGGCGGTATGAGTGGTTGCAGCATTGGCACTGGTTTATTTACGGCACCATTATTTTGTTGCTGATTGCGGTGAAGTTCTTTGGGACGGAAGGACTGGGGGCACAACGCTGGATTAATATTTTTGGCTTCTTCCTCCAACCCTCAGAATTCGCCAAGTTGGGCATCATTATTACAATGGCGGCAGTACTCAGCGATCGCCCTGCTTCTACCATTCCAGCCGCACTACGGGCAATGGCGATCGCCGCAGTCCCCTGGATCTTCGTTTTTCTGGAACCGAACCTGGGTACTTCGCTGGTGTTTGGCGCGATCACGATGGGGATGCTGTATTGGGGCAATGCCAATCCAGGCTGGCTGCTGCTGCTGCTGTCGCCCTTTATTTCGGCGATTCTCTTCAATACTTTTTTGCCCATCTGGTTTGGCTGGATTGTGGTCATTGGGGTGGTAGCATGGCGCAGTTTGCCGTGGTATCGCCTGGGCACGCTGGGCGCACTAGTCATCAATCTGGTGTCGGGTGGTCTGGGCCATTTCTTGTGGGGCTTGCTCAAGGAATACCAGAAGAAACGGCTGGTCATTTTTCTTAATCCTGACCAGGACCCATTGGGGGGTGGATATCACCTGATTCAATCTCGAATTGGGATCGGCGCTGGGGGGCTGTGGGGCCGGGGCTTACACCAAGGGACCCAAACCCAACTCAGCTTCATTCCAGAGCAACACACAGATTTTATCTTTGCGGCGATTGGGGAAGAATTGGGCTTTATTGGCTGTATGGCCGTCCTATTTGCCTTCTGGCTCATTTGCCTGCGGCTGGTAATCATCGCGCAGAATGCGAAAGATAACTTCGGTTCGCTGATTGCGATCGGTGTATTCTCGATGATTGTGTTTCAGGTCACAGTAAATGTGGGGATGACGATTGGGCTTTCTCCAGTCACCGGCATTCCGCTGCCTTTCCTGAGCTATGGCAAGTCGTCGCTGTTAATGAACTTTCTGGCGATCGGCGTGGTGGAGTCGGTGGCCAACTTCCGTCAACGGTTGAAATTTTAATTTGTAGGGTGTATTACTGCGTCGGTGAAGCCTTACCTGTGAAGCCTTACCTGTGATCATAAAGATGAGAACATGCAGTCTAGAGAGAGCTTTTATCCTGATCGCCTTCATTCTGGTGCATTCACCCTGTAAGCTGGATGAGGAATTTCACACATGACAACGTTATGATTCTGCCAGGTTCAGCCGTTCGAGTCATTAACCCCAGCGATACCTATTTCCATTTCCAGGGCTTAGTTCAACGGGTCAGCGATGGTAAGGTTGCTGTGCTGTTTGAAGGTGGCAACTGGGATAAGTTGGTCACTTTTCGCCTTTCCGAATTAGAAGAGGTGGATCTGGCCGCCGGGAAGAAAAAGGGTAAGTAGAGAAATTTTCGTTACGAGTTTTGCGATTTGAGTTGATAATCAGAACAAATGCATTAAATTAACTCAGACCGTTCACTCAATCACCGTCGTATGCGTCTTCCTCTGCCCCAATTTGCGCCGCAGCATCGTTTGCCAAATCACATTGCTGAAGTGGTTGAAACGTCAACGACGGAGTTTTTAGCGCAATGTTTGGATTCGGAGGAATTAAGCCTTTCGACCATGCCCCCCTTTGGCAGTTGGGTGAAGGCAATGGAGGAAGACGGGGGCAACCTGGTTTATGCCGTTGTGTACTTCGCCTCGACCACCCCAATCGATTCGGTCCATCGCGCCCGGGCGTTGGGGTTATCGTTGCAGGAGTTGCGGGAGCAGCAACCCCAGATTTTTGCCATGCTGAAAACCGAGTTTCGTGCCGCGATCGCTGGTTTTCAGCCCTATCAACCCTCAGCGCAACGACCCGACGAACGGTTTCCCGGCACGATTTACCAGCACTTACCGCCCCGGCCCCCGCAACTGCATCAGGCAGTATACAGTTGCTCGTCCGCAGAAGTAATCCAATTCACCGAGAAATTGGACTTTTTGCGATCGCTGTTGCAAATGCCTGGAGTTCCCGTTGATGCCTTGATTGCAGCCACGTTGCGAGAAGTCTATCAACTTCGCAAGGGCGATCGTGACTGGTTAGTGCAAGCGGGACGCACCTTAGGCATCTTGTTAAAGGATGACTACGACCGTCTACGCGCCATCTTGAACCAAATTCATTTCTAGCGGCAGATTTTCAGCAGCCTCAATATGCGGTTCTCTAAGGAGAGCTTACAATGGCAATCCGTTGTTGTTTGAGTCTTCCTCTCCCCCTATCCCAACTGTATGGAACCCGTTCTCCACTTTTTCAACGAGGAACCGATTGGTTCTTTCGCGGTTTTGCTGGCTGTCATTCTGTTGGTGCCACCGCTGTTCGAGCGCCTGCGCCTGCCTGGTTTGGTGGGCTTGCTGGCTGCCGGAGTGCTGCTAGGACCGAACGGCCTGAAATTGTTTGAGAATGAATCCGAAACAATGAACCTGTTGTCGGATATCGGTTTGGTCTATCTGATGTTTGTGGCAGGGTTAGAAGTCGAGTTGGAACAGTTTAACCAGACCAAGCACCGCTCCATTGGGTTTGGTAACTTTACCTTCTGGGTACCCATGATTGTGGGTACGGCAATTGGGCGGGTTTTCAACTTTGATTGGAATGCTTCTATCTTGATCGGATCGTTGTTGGCCTCTCATACGCTGCTGTCTTACCCCATTGTCAGCCGCTTAGGCGTAGTGACCAACGAAGCCGTTACCGTTACCATTGGCGCCACCATTTTTACTGATATTGGGGCGCTGTTGGTGCTGGCCATTTGCGTGGGCGTGAAGTCAGGCGATTTCACCCCCGCTCGATTCGCCTTCCTGATTGGGTCACTGGCGATTTACACCGTGATTGTGCTACTGGGGATTAACCGTTTAGGCAAATCCTTTTTTCAGCGATCGGATGAGGAAGGGACCCAATTTTTATTTGTCCTGTTCGCGTTATTCCTGGCTTCAGTAGGAGCGCAGTTGATTGGCGTTGAGAAGATTGTGGGGGCATTTCTGGCGGGATTAGCTGTAAATGGAGTCGTGAAGGATGGCCCCATTAAAGAACGCATTGTGTTTGTGGGCAGCGTTCTGTTTATTCCCATTTTCTTTGTCGATATGGGACTGCTAATCAATGTGCCAGTGTTCATCAAAAATCTGACCACGCCGCAATCCCTGGGCCTCACTCTGGCGATCGTGCTGGGCCTGATCGGCAGCAAGTTTGGAGCCGCTCTGTTAGCAAAATTGGCCTATCGTTACACCTGGCGTGAACAAATCGTGATGTGGTCTTTGTCTTTGCCCCAGGTGGCCGCGACGCTGGCTGCAACACTGGTTGGCTTTCGGGCGGGCATTTTGTCAGAAGATGTCTTGAACAGTGTGATTGTCTTGATGTTAGTCACATCAACGCTAGGGCCTGTTCTGACGGCACAATTCGCACCTGATTTAACGACTCCGATCAAAGCTGAAGATCCTTCCATCCCCGAATTTGGTAGTCTTGTTCCGGCTTTTGACGGCCAATTTACAGTAGTCGTGCCCATTTACAACCCCAAGACAGAACGATATTTGCTGGAATTAGCGGCCATGCTGGTGCGTCAGTTTGATGGCCGAATTATGCCACTTTCGATCGCTGCCGCCCGTACCCAGATGGACGATCGCCAGCTTGAGATCGGCCTGAACCGCAGCCACACCTTATTGATGAATGCGGCGGAGTTTAGCCAGGAAATGGGGGTGCGAACGGAACCGCTGATCCGCATTGATGACAGCATTGCTCAAGGCATCAGCCGGACGAGTCGGGAACAAAACGCCAACCTGATCGTGATGGGGTGGGGCCGCAGAACTGGGTTTCAGGCACGCCTACTGGGCAACCTGATCGATAACGTGTTGTGGTCGGCCCATTGCCCTGTGGCGATCGCGCGGTTGCTAGCATCCCCCCATCAGTTTCGGCGGATTCTCGTTCCAATTGAAAATATTCATCAACCTGCCCGCCAGGTGCTTCGTCTTGCCCAGATCTTAGCAGCGCATAACCAGGCAGAAGTAACCTTGCTCCACGTACTCAATCCCTCCCTTGGCGATCGCCGCTTGCAAGGCACCTTACCCCATCGGGCGGCGGCCATTCGAGATCAGCTAGAAAAACTGGCCGCGACACTCTCCTTCCAAACCCCTGTAACGGTGGAGATCAAGCAAAGTGATACTGTCGCTCGCGCGATCGCCACCGTCGCCCAGACCTACGATCTAGTGATCCTACAAGTGTCTCCACGCCACCTCAGTGCCGTCGGCTTACCCCTAAGTGATTTAACATCGCAAACCGTTGAGCAACTGACCTGTTCCGTGATTATGCTGGGTGCCCGCCCCCACAATCGCATCACCCCGCAGGCATGGCGTAACGACCACTTGCAGGAACCAAGCATCGCTCCCCCCTCAACCACACTGACATAAATACCTAAGTACAAAAGTGTTAACGGGTTAACAAACGGAATCATTTACGCTATGCTATACCCAGCATAGTTTACTTCACATTTTGTAAATTTAACTTGTTTATTTTTTCAACTGTGGTAATTGCTATCTAGTAATTACCGAATGGGTATTTGTTCTCCTGTTGTTATGGCTTTTACTACGGCACTAAATCGGATTGAGCAGATTTTACGACCGATATTAGGAACCCCCGATGATCACGACCCAAGGGTCTCAAACTGGGTCCTCAATCAAAATTCTTCTAATTGAGGATAATGACATTAGCCGTCAGTTGATGACCGATTTTCTAACCGACTGTGGTTATGATGTTTTAGCGTTAGCCGAAGCAAGCCGATTTGCATCAGTGGTGGCCGAATTTGCCCCAAATTTGATATTGCTGGATCTCAAACTCCCAAACGTAGACGGTTTTACCTTGTTACAACGGCTACAAGTTCATCCTGATTGGCAAGCAATTCCTGTCATCGTGATTTCAGCCTATGCTTACAATACAGATAAGCAACGCGCCCTCACGCTAGGCGCTCGCCGCTATCTCGTCAAACCTGTTCGTTTAACGGAATTGATGGATGCAATTCTGGCGGAAACCGCTTGTTTAGCCAGTTGCGGCCCAGTTGCCATCAATGAATACCATCAATGAATACCATCAATAAATACTATCAATTAAGCGTTTTCTTCATCGGGTGCCTGGGAAAAAGTTCCTGAAGGGGCATCGGTTGGTTGACTGTTAATAAATTGCTCCACTACCACCGTTAAATGCTGCACCGTTCGGCCAGCATCGGCTATTTGTGCTTCTAACTCAGCCACCAATAACGTTGCAGACTGAAGCTGATTCAGGGTCGCTTCTAGAGCTGATCGGGTTTGATTACGGAACTCTTCAAGATTCATACTGAATAGTTATGACGATACACTAGTAAAATATATAACATTGAATTTCGGTTGATTCCCGTGAAATTCCGGTGATTTTTGTGGTTTGTGCTTGAATTCGTCAAGCCGTTCCCGCGCGAATTGAATGATCCCATTTAAGATCGAAGAGTCACGTAATTTTGGCGAAATAGTTTGGTGTCGGCAAAGCTTCTGCCCCTACTGCAAGACCCAGAACGTCTGGAGACTCGACTGAAAGAAATCCCACCGGAGCCGGGAGTCTACTACATGAAAGACTCGACTGATCAGGTGCTTTATATTGGGAAGTCGAAGAAGTTGCGATCGCGGGTGCGGTCTTATTTTCGAGATGATCACTATCACAGTCCTCGGATTGCCATGATGGTGAGGCAGGTGGTAGACATTGAGTTTATCGTCACAGATACCGAGGCTGAGGCGTTGGCGTTGGAAGCCAACCTGATTAAGCAACACCAGCCTTACTACAACGTTCTCTTGAAGGACGATAAAAAGTATCCCTGGCTTTGCATTACATGGTCGGAGGACTACCCTCGGATTTTCATCACTCGTAAGAAGCATTTAAGTAAAAAAGCCGATCGCTTCTACGGTCCCTATGTCGATGTGGGTCTGTTACGCCGTACCCTCAGCCTGGTTAAACGCATTTTTCCCCTGCGCCAGCGCCCCCAACCGATGTTCCGAGATCGCGCCTGTCTAAATTACGACATTGGGCGTTGTCCGGGCGTGTGTCAGAAGTTAATCTCCTCTGAGGACTATCACAAGACGGTTCGCAAGGTGGCAATGGTGTTTCAGGGGCGGACTGACGAACTGGTCGAGATTTTGACCGCGCAGATGGAGAAGGCTGCCGAAGACCTGAATTTTGAAACGGCAGCGCGGATTCGGGACCAGATTGCCGGAATTAAAACTCTGGCGGCGGATCAGAAGGTGGCCCTGGCAGATGATACGGTGTCGCGGGATGCGATCGCGCTGGCCGCCGATGAGCATCATGCCTGTATTCAACTTTTCCAGATTCGGGCAGGTCGTCTGGTGGGGCGCTTAGGATTTGTCGCCGATGCCCAGGCGGGCACCTTTGGAGAAATTTTGCAGCGTGTCCTGGAGGAACATTACCAGCTTGTTGATCCGGTCGAGATTCCGGCTGAAATTTTGGTCCAGCATGAGTTACCCGAAAGTGAAATTTTGGCAGACTTTTTGAGCGAAACCAAAGGTCGGAAGGTGAGCATTGTGCATCCCCAGCGGCAAACGAAGGCGGATTTGCTGGAAATGGTGGAACGGAACGCCAACTACGAACTGGCCCGAACTCAGCGCGTTGCCGATCGCAATACCCAGGCCATGCAAGATCTGACCGAAATTTTGGACTTACCCGATCTGCCGCGCCGGATCGAAGGATACGACATTTCCCATATTCAGGGTTCTGATGCGGTTGCCTCCCAGGTGGTCTTTGTGGATGGCTTACCCGCCAAACAACACTATCGGCATTACAAGATCAAAACTCCCACGGTGCGATCGGGCCACTCGGATGACTTCGCCTCGATGGCAGAGGTGATTGGACGACGGTTCCGCAAGTATGCAGCCATGAAAGAACGGGGCGAATTGTTACGCAGTGAGGAAGCATCGGTGCTGGAGCGGCACATTTCCGCCACATCTGATTTTCCTGACCTGATCATGATCGATGGGGGCAAGGGGCAGTTGTCGGCGGTGGTGGCAGTCTTGCGGGAAATGAACCTGCTAGAAGACGTGCGAGTGGTGAGTCTGGCAAAACAACGCGAAGAAATCTTTCTCCCTGGGGAATCAATCCCCTTAAACACGGATGCCGAACAGCCCGGAGTGCAGCTCCTCCGTCGGTTGCGAGACGAGGCCCATCGCTTTGCCGTGAGTTTCCATCGGCAAAAGCGCACTGAACGGATGCGGCGATCGCGCCTCGACGAAATTCCTGGTCTTGGATTTCAGCGCCAAAAGCAACTGTTGGCCACCTTTCGGTCTATTGATTACCTGAGAGAAGCAACCCCAGAACAAATCGCAGCGGTGCCGGGAATTGGGGCTCGTCTGGCCCAGCAAATCTACGACTACTTTCATCCTTCACAAACGGACATCAGCAGCGAACCTGCCAGCACTAATTAAAATCGAGACGAGGTAAAGCAGACATTCAGTAGCTTGAACGGTCAGTCATTTGAACAGTAGTTTGATTATCAGCCATTTTTCCATCCAAGCAAAGAATGAATCTATTTGCCCCTGCCACCAAGCTGATGAAAACGCTCAAATATCCAGCCAAGTTTGCGTTGATTAGCTTTGTCTTTTTGTTGCCGCTGAGTGTGCTGATTACGCTGCTATTTACTGAATTTCAAAACCGGATTAATTTTACTCAAAAAGAGTTAATCGGCACTGAATATCTTCGCCCCGTTCAGGATTTATCAGCCAATTTGTTGCGGTATCGCATTCTCAAGGAACGTTCTCATCTGACAAATTCTGATCGAGATGAGCAAATTCAACTGCAAACTAAAATTACTCAGAATATCCAACAACTCACCCAGGTTGATCAGAAACTGGGGCAGCATTTCAAGACACAAACTCAGGTCAAGTCAATTCAGGAAAACTGGATTTTACTCAAGCAGCGATCGCGATCGCTACGTCCCTCAACAAAGGGTTCTAAATCAAAGTATTTCCAATCAAAATCTGCCTTAAGTCAGGAACTATCAAACCAGGTGGAGGCATTGCGGTTGCAAGTCGGTGATCAATCCAATCTAATTCTTGATCCTGACCTGGACACCTATTACTTGATGGATACCGTCCTGCTGAAGTTACCAGAGATTCAAGAAACCCTGGCTCAAATTCAACTGTTAAGTCAGCGGATACTACTCACCAAAGAGTTAACCTCAGTCGAGCGATCGCAATTGCTGATGTTAACTGGCTCTCTCATTCGCTTCAATCAAGAATTGTCTCGAAAACTTACTGTTGCCTTTCAAAACAATCCAGCCGGAAATTTAAAGGTTGAACTCCTGGCCGCGTCTACAGAAATTAATACAAGCTTAGATCAGCTAATTCAACAATTGAACCAGATTACTGATGACAACCAGCCTCCCCAACCAGCAATTTACTTGCAGCAAGCAGAAACCAGCTTAAACCAGAGTTTTAGTCTGTGGAAACACACCATCAATCAATTAGATTTTTTATTAAACCGTCGAATTAATGGATTTCAAACCAAACGCGCCTGGACGATCGCATTTGTTTGCGCCACCTTAGCGATCGCCGTCTATTTATTGATGGGTTTCTATCAGGGCATCATGCAAGTTGTTTCTAGCCTGGGTGCGGCTTCTCAGCGCATGATTAACGGCCACCTCCAGCAAAACGTCACCCTGGATAGCCGGGATGAACTCGCAGACGTTGTGCATTCCTTCAACTCCGTCGCCGATGCCCTGCGTCAAGCAGAAGCAAACTACCGGGGGATTTTTGAGAACGCAGTTGAAGGCATCTTTCAGACCAGTCCTACCGGGCAATACCTGGCCGCTAATCCGATGCTGGCCAAAATCTATGGCTACGCTTCCCCAGAGGAACTCATCGCGGCCCTGCAAGACATTGGCAGGCAACTTTATGTCAATCCTGCGGATCGAGACAAGTTTGTGCAGGTGATGCATACGGCGGGCAGCATTCAAAACTTTGAGGCGCAGGTGTATCGCAAGGATGGCTCAATTATCTGGATTTCCGAAGCTGCTCGCTCCATTCGGGATGCCCAAGAAAAATTACTGCGATACGAAGGCACTGTGGTTGACATCACCCAGCGCAAGCAGGCCGAAGCCGAAATCGCCCAACTCACGCAACGGCTGCAAGATGAAAACCTGCGGATGGGAGCCGAACTGGCCGTCAGTCGCCAGCTTCAACAAATGCTCCTGCCCTCCGAAGTGGAATTGGGAGCTGTGCCCGGACTGGATATTGCTGGATTTATGGAACCGGCTGCCGAAGTGGGGGGCGATTACTACGATGTGTTGCAGCAGGATGGCAAAGTCAGTATTAGCATTGGGGATGTGACCGGGCATGGGCTGGAAAGTGGCGTGGTGATGATTATGGCCCAGACGGCGGTGAGAACGCTGCTGGCCAATGGGGAAACCGATCCGAGAAAGTTTTTGGGAGTAGTGAACCAAATTATTTATGAGAATACTCGCCGCATGCGATCGCCCAAAAATATGACCTTGGCTCTGCTGGAATACGACGCGGGTGCTTTGCGATTGATCGGGCAGCATGAGGAACTGATTATTGTCCGCCGCGACGGCACGATTGAAGTGACTGATACCCTCGATCTGGGCTTTCCGCTGGGGTTGGAGCTAGATATTTCTCCATTTATTAGTGAAGCCAACTTACGATTAGAACTGGGTGATGTCGCTGTGCTGTATACCGATGGCATCACCGAGGCAATGAATACGCAGAATCAGCAATATGGGTTAGAGCAGATGTATCGAGTATTGCAGGAAAATCGCGATCGCTCCGCGTTAGCAATTCGTCAGGCTGTCATTCAGAACCTGATGGCGTATATCGGCAATCAGCGAGTTTTTGATGATATTACCCTGATCGTGATCAAGCGCCAGTAAACCGGAGTCAAAATGGCACAATGACTGAGGGCAGGTTTGAGCAGTTCTTTTAATAAGTGCATCAGTCTATGTCAGTGGAAACGTCTCTACAATCTGAAATTCAACGGCTGAACCAGGAACTCGTCATTCTAAAACAAGCCAATCAAGAGCTTCAGCAAGCGCTGATAGACCGTAATTCCACCAATCGCCAGATGGAAATGGCCCTGGAAGCCTCCGAAGCTGAACTACGAGCGCTCTTTGCTGCCATGACTGACATTGTGATCGTGAAAGACTTCGATGGCCGCTACATCAAAATTGCCCCTACCCAACTGGATAACCTTTACAAACTCCCCACTGAACTGATTGGCAAAACTGAACATGAGGTATTTCCACGGGAGATTGCAGAGCGGTTTGTTGGCTACGTGCAGACAGTACTGACAACCCGGCAAGCGATGACAGTCGAGTTTAGCTTGCCCATCCGAGGCCGCGATCGCTGGTTTGCGACAAACATTGCCCCTCTTTCTGAGCGCACCGTCATCTGGATGGCCCGTGATATTACCGATCGCAAAGAAGCTGAAGAAGCGCTAATTCAAGCCAATGTCCAGATCACCCAACTCAACCAACAACTCCAGGCAGAAAATCTTCGCATGAGCGCCGAACTGGACGTGACGCGGCGCTTACAACAAATGATCTTGCCGCGTCAAGAAGAACTTGAACAGATTACAGGACTGGAGATTGCCGGTTTCATGCAATCAGCCGCTGAGGTCGGCGGCGACTATTACGATGTTCTGCAATACAACGGGAAGGTCCGAATTGGAATTGGGGACGTAACCGGGCATGGGCTGGAAAGCAGCATGGTGATGTTGATGGTGCAAACGGCAGTGAGAACATTAATTGCTCATGGAGAAACCGATCCGATTCAACTGATCAATACCGTGAACCGACTCCTGTATGACAATACTCGGCGTATGCGATCGCCGAAAAATATGACCCTGGCACTTCTAGAATACGAAGCTGGAGTTCTGCGCCTCAGCGGTCAACATGAAGAATTGATTATTGTTCGCACCGATGGCACTATTGAGCAAGTAGATACCCTCAACTTAGGATTTCCTCTAGGGTTGGAGGCTGACATCTCAACCTTCATGGCAGAGACAACGGTCAAACTTCACACTGGAGATATCGCAGTTTTATACACCGATGGCATTACGGAGGCTACTAATTTACAGAGAGAGCAATATGGCCTCCAGCGGTTGCACCATACTCTCACGCAAAATTGCGATCGCTCGGCGGAGGAAATCCGTAAGGTCATCATTGCAAACTTGATGGAACATATTGGAGAACAGAAAGTTTTTGATGATATTACCCTACTCGTGATGAAACGAAAGTAAATTGGGCATACTGATGGATGCCTGTTTAGTATTGACCATCCATTTGCTTGGCGATTCAGTGACCAGTAGCACCCTGCCCCAGGCTCTCTAAACCAAGTTTAATTTTCTTTTTAATGCCAAAAATCTAAGTCAAGAATGCTAAGTCGGTGAGGGTCTAAATGCATGATCAAAGCTTTTGATGATAGCTCAACCATTAAACTTTTCACTCGTTTCTTGGTGCTCAAAAAACAACTTGCCCATTTTGCTGGGCCACTCTACCAATTGTGTTATGGCATTCAACTGACTACTTCCACCAGCGATCGCCTGAAACCCCAAACGATTGAAGCAAGGAATATTTTTCAATCAGAAGAAGCACGTTCCTCTGAGGTTAATTTATCTGAGGTTAATTTATCTGAGCTTGATCCATCTGAGGGCAACGAGGCTCCTGCTGATGAAGGGCAGTCAGTGCCCCATGAGGAAGAACTTTTGTCTGAAGTTCATCAACTTCGGCAAGAAGTTGAACGTTTGAAACGGTTAAACCAGGACTTGTATTTGTCCTTAACGACAACCGCAGAACACGGTGATTTCATTGAAGCTCAATTGCAACAAATGAATGAGCAATTGCAATCAGAAGTGGAAGAGCGAAGACGGGCACAGGCAACGCTGAAGGCTTTATTGGAAGTTATTTCTAAACGCAAGGATGACCTTGAAATTGTAGTGCAAACCATCATGGAACATGGGGACGTGATGGATACCCAATGGTCACAAAAGCTTTCGGAAATTAGCAAGATTGCGTCCCTCGATGCCCTGACCCAAATTGCCAATCGTCGTCGGTTTGATGAACATTTAGAATATCAATGGAAGCAGATGGCCCGCGAGCGATCGCCGCTGGCCTTAATCCTTTGTGATATTGATCGTTTCAAGCAATTCAATGATGCCTATGGGCATTTGGCCGGAGATGATTGCTTACAAAAAGTGGCGATCGCGCTAAATCATTGCGTGAATCGCCCCAGTGATTTGGTAGCTCGTTTTGGTGGAGAAGAATTTGCCGCAATCCTACCCTATACGAATATTGAAGGTGCGGTTCGCGTGGCTCAACGGATGCAAGAAGCGATCGCTCGGCTCCAGATTCCCCACGTTGCCTCTCTGGTTGATCCTCACGTTACCCTCAGCATTGGTGTATCTGGGTTAACTCCTAACCTGGAAATGCCCTCCGAGGAATTGATTCATCTGGCTGATCGCCATTTATATTTAGCCAAACAACAGGGCAGAAATCAAATTGTGGCTTCATCAGCGCTGCCTTAAAGGGAAAAATTATGACTCAAACAATGCCCATTCAAACTTATGGAGAATTTACTGAATCTGTACCACCTGGCGAAGAATACTTAACCCTCAACTTCTCGCCCAACTCAGCACCTCGTAAACGCCGCTGGCGCAACTATGGGCTATCTGCCGACTTTCTGGGAGACTATTTCGCCGCCTTCTTCCCCGGCGATGATATTCCAGACAGCCAGATTAACCAACGCGATACCGTCAAAGCTGCCGTTAGTTATATTGCCAACGAATTACTGGAAAACGCTGTCAAATATAATGAAGATTCAGCAGCTCTACCCATCAGCATTTCGCTTCATCTTTACGAGCGCCAAATTATTTTTCGTGTTACTAATTACGCTAACAAAATCTGCTCAACGAACTATCAGCAGTTCATTCAGGAACTATTAAATTCTGATCTGGACACCTACTATATGCAGCAACTAGAAAAAACCGCGCTGGGTGGAGGAGAATCAAGTATGGGAATTTTAACAATGATGAATGATTATACGGCTCGATTTGGTTGGAAGTTTGAGTCCCTTGATAAACCCACCGGAATTACACGAGTTGAAGTGCTGGTTTATCTGGATGTTTAATGCTTGTGCGTGAACAAAATAAGCTTGATAATTCAATTTTTAAGGTGGGGTACACAGTGGTGAACATTCAAACTGACGATTACAGCATTCGACATGATGTTGAATCTGCAACCGTCTACTTTCGTGGGTTTCTGAGATTGGATGGCATTGAAAAATATCAGCCCGTGATGGATATTTTGCTCAATGCTGTCAATGAATCGACTAACTTCACCATTGACTTACGAGAACTGGAATTTTTAAACAGTTCAGGCATCAGTATGCTGTCTATGTTTATTGTGAAAGTCCGCGATCGCGGCGGTGTTGACCTGATCCTCAAAGGCTCCGATAAAATTCTTTGGCAAACGAAATCACTCAAAAATCTCCAGCGCTTAATGCCCAGTCTCACTCTACGGTATGAATAATGTCCTTCACGGTTTTTGGGCCTGAATCACCTGAAGACTGCCGCCCGCATACAAAATCTGCTCTACCGGAGCAAAGCCCATCGCCTGCAATAGCGTAACAAGATCGGTATTCAGCCATTGCCATGCGGTTTCCGTTTCAAATACGGCCAGAAAAGCATACAGCCCCGGCCCAAACCAGGGATTATCCGGTTTGTGAAAATCAACCAGCGTCAAGTAGCCCCCCGGTTGTAAGACTCGATACACCTCCTGCAAGATGCGTTGAAGTTGGGTAGACTCCATCTCATGTAACGCCACACTGGTATGAACCAGATCAAAGGACTGATCCGGCAGAGGAATAGCTTCAGCAAAGGCTTCGACATAGTGAGCCTGGGGCACATTGTGCTGTGCCCGCTGGAGCGAGCGCGGCGAGGCATCTAATCCGGTGACGTGGCGCGATCGCTGCACCAAAAACCGAGTTGCCTGACCACTGCCACAGCACAGATCCAATACGCGATCGTCGGGTTGAATCTCCAAACCCTGGAACGCAAGCTGCCGAAATCGGGTCTCACCCCCCACGGATAGGGCGGCCAGACGAGACATAGCATCGTAAAACCACTGATAGCGGTAGCTAAGATCACGGAGAACAGTTGCCATCATGCCGCGAGAGATTTTGGTTGACGTGAGAATATTTGTCAGAGAATTCGCAAACGATTTCTTTCATCCCTTACGCTCCAAAGAGGAGTGTACTGTTAAAATCAATTACAAAGCTGAGAATTTCTATAACATCTGTAACTATGGGTCGAGTCGGAGTTTTGCTACTAAACCTGGGTGGGCCAGAACGTTTAGAGGACGTTCGTCCATTCTTATTCAATCTTTTCTCTGACCCTGAAATCATTCGCCTCCCCGTTCCCTGGTTGCAACGGCCCCTGGCTTGGATGATTTCCTCCTCACGAGCCAAAACATCGCAGGAAAACTACAAAAAAATTGGCGGCGGTTCTCCGCTGCGGCGAATTACCGAGGAGCAGGCACAGGCCTTACAAACTCAGCTCCAGCATCAGGGGCATGACGCAACTGTGTATATTGGGATGCGCTACTGGCACCCGTTCACCGAAGAAGCGATCGCTCGTATCAAACGAGACCAGATTGAGCGTTTAGTGATTCTCCCCCTGTACCCACAGTATTCCATTAGTACGAGTGGTTCTAGCTTCCGCTTGCTTCAGCAAATTTGGGACCAGGACCCAGCCCTCAAAGCCATTGACTATACCGTCATCCCTTCCTGGTACGAGCGTCCTGGCTACCTGCAAGCAATGGCGCAACTCATCGCTCAACAACTGGATCGCTTTCCCAACCCAGACACCGCCCATATTTTCTTCAGTGCCCACGGGGTACCCGTGAGCTATGTGGAGGAGGCTGGTGATCCTTACCAGCGTGAGATTGAAGATTGCACCCGGTTGATTATGCAAACCCTCAACCGCCCCAATGCTCACACCCTGGCTTATCAAAGTCGTGTTGGCCCGGTGGAGTGGTTGAAGCCTTATACCGATGATGCCCTCAAGGAATTAGCAGAACAGGGCGTGAAAGATTTGGTCGTAGTTCCTATTAGTTTTGTGTCTGAACACATCGAAACGCTGGAAGAAATCGACATTGAATACCGGGAATTGGCTGAAGAAGCTGGCATCGAAAATTTCTATCGGGTGCCAGCTCTGAACACGCATCCGACGTTTATTAATGACTTAACCGATCTGGTGGTTACCTCCCTCAACTCTTCCAGTCGGGAATTGGCTGAAGTCGTGGAGCCGGACAGGGTGAAGCTTTACCCACAAGAACGTTGGGAATGGGGTCTTACCACTTCGGCAGAGGTGTGGAATGGCCGATTAGCCATGTTGGGAATTCTCGCTGTGCTCATCGAAATGTTGACTGGGCATGGTCCACTCCACGCGATCGGCCTGTTGTAAGGTCGGCCTCATCAATTGCTCGCTGAATTGCTGCATCTTTGCAGAACCCCTGAATTGCGCCCTATAGGAGTTTAAATGTCCACGCCTTAATCTTGTGGTCTTCCTCTCTTTTCGAGCACTTTCAACTCACAGCAGCCGTAGGATCGTTAGGGCGTGTCATCAATTAACTATCAACCCAAGGTAGAATCGATGGCTGTGCTCAGTCAAGCTTCACGAGAGGTGTACCAAGATGACGTGCCGCTATGCACTACGGGATGACCAATGGGAACGCATTCAGAATCTCC
>JANRIS010000087.1:0-21140 GCA_033764685.1 Leptolyngbyaceae cyanobacterium bins.349 | reverse complement strand
GCAGGAGATTCTGAATGCGTTCCCATTGGTCATCCCGTAGTGCATAGCGGCACGTCATCTTGGTACACCTCTCGTGAAGCTTGACTGAGCACAGCCATCGATTCTACCTTGGGTTGATAGTTAATTGATGACACGCCCTAGGTGTTGCCAGATTAATAGCAGTTTTCAACCGTCAAGGCGGAAATTCCAAGGAGTTCCATGCCACCCGATCTAATATAATCTTGTCCCCAAGCTTGGGCTGCCTCATCCGCGCCAGGAATTAAACTTGCCGCAAATAGCACAGATCGCAGGATTCGCAGAGGAACATCCAGCGATCGCATGGCTGTGCTGCCGCAAACAAAATTTCAGTTGGATACCACATAGCGGTATTCCTTTTGTCACCCAATTTAATTAAGAGCGAATTCTTAACAAGGGTTAAACTTAATACTTTTTTTATAACTAATGTTTATCCAACTAAACAGAAGAACTAAAGTCCTGCTTATCTCAATGCTGATATAGTCATTCTAGACACGTCCTCAGGCATAGGTTGAATTTAGTTCAAATGCTTTAAGCTTCGGCTTTTCCGTGCTTGAAGGCTAATTCACTTAATAGAAATGGGGCAAAATGTCAAGCATTTCAAAATGACTTAGATCAGAGTGTTTAAGTTGCTTTGAAGCCTCTTCGATCGCGATTTTTTTGACGAATTCACAGGAAGGGAGATTATGTCCTACGCTCAAACGAGAACCCAGACCAAAGCTGGGTATAAGGCAGGGGTACAAGACTATCGCTTAACGTATTACACCCCCGATTACACCCCCAAGGACACCGACGTTCTGGCGGCATTTCGGGTGACACCTCAGCCTGGCGTTCCTTATGAAGAAGCAGCCGCAGCCGTTGCCGCCGAATCTTCGACCGGAACCTGGACGACGGTGTGGACTGACCTGCTGACCGACCTCGATCGCTACAAAGGTCGTTGCTACGACATCGAACCCGTTCCCGGTGAAGAAAATCAGTTCATCGCGTACATCGCCTACCCCCTCGATCTGTTCGAGGAAGGCTCTGTCACCAACCTGCTGACCTCCCTGGTGGGTAACGTATTTGGTTTCAAAGCGCTGAAAGCGTTGCGGTTAGAAGACTTGCGCGTTCCCGTGGCTTACTTGAAGACCTTCCAGGGGCCGCCCCACGGGATTCAGGTAGAACGCGACAAAATCAACAAGTACGGTCGTCCGTTGCTGGGTTGCACCATTAAGCCCAAGCTCGGTCTGTCAGCGAAGAACTACGGTCGGGCGGTTTACGAATGTCTGCGCGGCGGTCTGGACTTCACCAAAGACGACGAAAACATCAACTCTCAGCCGTTCCAACGCTGGCGCGATCGCTTCTTGTTCGTGGCCGATGCCATCCACAAGTCCCAGGCTGAAACGGGTGAAATCAAAGGTCACTACCTGAACGTGACCGCCCCCACCTGCGAAGAAATGATGGAACGGGCCGCGTTCGCCAAAGAACTCGAAATGCCCATCATCATGCACGACTTCTTGACGGGTGGTTTCACCGCCAACACCTCCCTGGCGAAATACTGCCGCGCCAATGGCTTGTTGCTGCACATCCACCGCGCGATGCACGCCGTCATCGACCGGCAAAAGAACCACGGGATTCACTTCCGTGTGTTGGCCAAGTGCTTGCGGATGTCCGGTGGTGACCACATCCACACCGGTACTGTCGTGGGTAAATTGGAAGGCGACAAAGCCATCACCCTCGGCTTCATCGACCTGTTGCGCGAAAACTACATCGAACAAGACCGCTCCCGTGGCGTTTACTTCACCCAAGATTGGGCTTCCATGCCCGGTGTGATGGCCGTAGCATCTGGTGGGATTCACGTTTGGCACATGCCTGCCCTCGTGGAAATCTTCGGCGATGACTCCGTGCTGCAATTTGGTGGTGGAACCCTCGGTCACCCCTGGGGTAACGCGCCGGGTGCAACCGCAAACCGCGTGGCGCTGGAAGCTTGCGTCCAAGCTCGAAACGAAGGTCGCGACTTGATGCGGGAAGGTGGAGACATCATCCGTGAAGCATGTCGCTGGAGTCCTGAACTGGCTGCCGCTTGCGAACTGTGGAAAGAAATCAAGTTTGAATTTGAAGCGGTTGATACCGTCTGATGATTAGTCGTGAGTGATGAGTTTTGAGTTTTGAGTTACGGAAAATTTTGAACATTTAAGCTTAAGTGTTTTGAAATTCAGTTTCTCAACGCCTTAATTACGGTTGAGGGCGAGGCTGAAGACCCGACTCAAAATTCAAAACTCAAAATTCAAAACTTTTCACCTTATGGATCTGAAGCAGATTACCAAAGACACAACCAAAACTCTGGTGAGTTACATGACTTATCAGGCGTTGCGGATTGTGATCGCCCAGTTGGACGAAACCGAACCGAAACGAGCCTATTGGCTGCGCCAGTTTTCTTATCGGGTCAGCATTCAAGATGGCGAGGCGTATCTCCAGGCTCTTTTTCAGGAAGAGCAACGACTCGCCTTTCGTCTGCTCACGGTGCGGGAACACGTTGCTGAGGAAATTGCCGATTACCTGCCAGAAATGCTGCGATCGGGGATTCAGCAAGCTAACCTCCAGCAACGTACCCAACAACTGGAACGGATGACGCAAATTGATCCGGCTGCTTCAGCCACACATCCGGAACAAGAAATTAGTTCTGAAGAACAGAACGAGTAGTCGTCAGTCATTAGTCATTTGTCCTTTGTAAGTAACCAATGACTAGTGACGAGTGACCAATGACCAATTCACTATTACTTGAGGAAACCATGAAGACCCTACCCAAAGAGCGTCGGTACGAGACTTTTTCTTACCTGCCTCCGCTTACGGATGCTCAAATTGCTCGCCAAATCCAGTATGTGATTGACCAGGGTTATCACCCCTGCGTGGAATTCAACGAAGATTCCAATGCCGAAACCTACTACTGGACCATGTGGAAATTGCCTCTGTTCAACGTTGGTTCACCCCAAGAAGTGCTGAATGAAGTGCAACAGTGCCGCTCCGAATACGGCAACTGCTACATCCGTGTAGTGGCGTTTGACAACATCAAACAATGTCAGGTGATGAGCTTCATTGTTCACAAACCTGGTACTGGCAGTGGTAGCGGCTACCGCTATTAATTCCAATTTTTAATTAATTGAAAGGGGTGGGCAGAAATGTTCCCCCCTTTTTGTTGCTTAAGCAACGATGGTTGGGACACGCGATTGACCATGATCCAGGCGAAGTGTTTACCAATGTGTTGTCCGACCACCAGGACAACGCGATTTTTTCAACAAAGAGCACCAATTTTCTGATTTTTATAGTACATTGGTATCATTGTCTGGGAAGCCTACAGCGTGTTGGTGCTGTGAGCGCCCACCTAACCTAGGCCATTTTCCTGCATATGGAAGAGTATCAAGCTCGTAAACAACCTCCTCAAAACTACCAGATTTCCTACAATCTGGCCCATCAACCCTATTCCATGTCGGAGCAGGATGATGAACCGTTAGAGGACGAGATGAATGTTTTGCCAATGCCCGCTAAACCGCGTGCGATTCAAGCGGCTTCAGCTTCAACCGATCCGATTGTGGGGGAGCCATTATCGCCGCGATCGCAATCGAAGCGAAAATCCTCCGGTAAGGGGCGCAGTCCTGCCAATAAGGCCAAAACCGCCAAAGCTTATCGTTCTCCTCAAGCGGCGAAACAGCAACCCTTTGCAGATGAATTGCAGCATCTTGAAGACTTGGCCGAACGAATCAACCACATTCTGGCGGAACGGGCACGGAAGAAGGCCCAGTTTGACTCGATGCCGCCCCAAACGACACGGGGCATGGAGTTTGAGCCGCGATCGCCCGTCGTCGCACCGAACTATGAACAGCCGATGCTAGACCAGGAACCGACGGAAAACCTCAAACTCTGGGCAAAGCGCATTCGCCATCGGTTGTCGCAACTGGAGGTATTAATGGACGAGGAGGAGCAAAATCCTCCTTATCCCACTGGAGTTTATCCGCCGCAGATCAGTCATACGGGAGCGGATTATCGGCAACCGCTGCCACCGCCAACTGCACCGCCATTGGTGCCCCCTCCTGTTGCACCATCGACTCCTCAATCTCAATCACCCTATCCGGCTCCAGCAAATTCCTTTGATCCGATGCGGCAACGGGCGGAGTACGAGGCATGGCGGGCACAGGCGGAGTTACGCCAACTGCAAGCCCAGGAACAATGGGCCGCGCCCCCAGCAGAGCGCCGCGATCGCACCCCGGCTGGATATTCCTCATTTCAACCATTGGTGCAACAAGCACTCTCCAAACTGCGGCGGTTTCCGGTGGGGCAATTGCTGCAACGTCCTCGTAAGCCAATGGATGCGCTCACGGATGCAGTGATGTGGGTGGCAGTGGCCGCGATCGCTCGCATTGCCATTCGCTATGCCATTATGCCCTTTCCGTTGCTTTCACCGATTGTCACCTTGATGATGTTAGCGCCAGCGGGACTAGCTCTGTTTCTGGCGGTGTTTGTGCCGAAAACCGGCTGGATGCCCTTCTATCGACTATTTCTGATCATGCTGGGTCTGTTTGTGGGTGGCAAGTTCTTTTAATTGAGAGGACGATGCAATGGAAAATAATGAAACCTGGGCCAGTTTATCTCGTCGTATCATTGTTGGTGGCTGTGTCTTGTTAGGCATGGGCATGATGTTAGATATGTACGGTCTACCGTCATTTGGGACTCGTCGGAGTTTTGCTGCATCCTGTCAGGGTGATACTCAACCGGAGGCAGTTTTGTCGAAGGAGCAACTGGCACAATTATTGAGTGTGCCGGAGGGTGCCCAAAAACAGCGGATTCGAGAAATTGTCAAAGAACCCTACTGTCAACTCTCGGACCTCCAAATTCGCGCCGGAGCCACGGCCCAACGAGAAGCCTATCGACTTAAGTTTGATGAGCACGACTCCTGGTTAGTAGTCTTGTACGAAGGCGAACAATATACAGGATATCGTTTTGCCAATTAACGTTGTTGATGGATGCGTTGTTGATGGGTGTGTTGTTGATAGATGTGTTGCTGATGGATGTGTTGCTGATGAAGGTGATCGCCAATGTTTTATAGCCCTTCTCACCCCCTACTATTAACGTAATCTTAATTCCACACTGCGGATTGTCATCGAAATTTCATTTCAGTCTGCCAAGCTCATAAATGAGTACTGGGCTGAATAATATCGGTCTCATTCAGTACTACCCGTTTACTATTTCCGAGTGTGAGGACGAAGCATGTATCGAAAATTCCCAGATTTGAGTCGAAAGATTCCTACAGTGTTAGGGGCGATGGTATTGTCGTCTGGCTTCATCCTGGTTGAAGGCGCAAATCAACAAGCGATCGCCGGAGAAGCCATCGCGGGTCAATCGAGTATTCCCTTAGAATCAGGTATTTCCAATCCCACGACGCTTCAACAAGTCAGCAATTATGCGACAGAAGGCAAGTCGGGGTCCCTCAATCAAGTCACCTCGGTTTCCCAATTTACTGATGTAAACCCGACTGATTGGGCATTTCAGGCGCTACAATCCTTAGTTGAACGATACGGTTGTATTGTTGGCTATCCAGATAAAACCTATCGAGGCAATCGTGCGTTGAGCCGATACGAGTTTGCCGCTGGTTTGAATGCTTGTTTGGACAAAATTCAAGAATTGATCGCGGCGGCGACGGCTGACTTCGTTCGGAAAGAAGACCTGGAAGTTGTTAAGCGGTTGCAAGAGGAATTCGCCGGTGAGTTGGCGGCGCTGCGGGGTCGGGTCGAATCGCTAGAAGTTCGTACTGCAACTTTAGAAAAGCAACAATTCTCCACCACCACAAAGCTAGTTGGAGAAGTCATTTTTGGGGTTGCGGATACGTTTGGCGATCGCGCGATTTTTACTGGAAATGACTCTTTCCTGAGTGGCGTGAATGCTAATAACCGCAACACGCTAGAAGACGATCGCACCGAAACGATCTTTGCGAACCGAGTCCGTTTAAACTTCGATTCCAGCTTTACTGGGCGAGACGTGTTACGGGTGCGGTTACAAGCCAGAAACTTTACCCAGTTTGATGGTGATTTTACTGGTACCCGGAGCACTCGCTTAGGCTTTGATGGCAATAACAACAACTCCGTTGAGATTGATGAGTTGTACTACCGCTTCCGCGTGGGTGATAAACTGAGTATCCAAATCGATGCCAATTCCAATGAATTTTATGATGGTCTCGTGAGTCGTTTGTCTATCTTTGGCAGTAGCGGTGGCGGCGCATTATCTCGATTTGGTCGCTTTACGCCCAATTTGAGAAGTGCCAACAACGGTGCAGGCGGGAGTTTCCGATATGCCTTTAGTCCGCAGTTGTCACTGGAAGGGGGCTTCATCTCTGATCCCCAAAGCAATGTCAACAACGTTGCGGGTGGCAGCAATGTTCCTAGTGCGAAAAATGGTCTGTTCAACGGTGGCTATTCCGCCATCGGGCAGTTAGTGTTCCGTCCTTCCCGAGTTTTTGACATTGGAGCATTTTATGTGCGCTCCTATTATCCCGGTAGCAACAATGGCTTAGGGGCAAACCCCTTCAACCAGCCCACTCCGAACATCACCGCAAGCACAGGGACAGGTTACGCGGGTAATCCATTTAATGGTGAGGCTACCTCCACAGATACCGCCGCGATTCAGGCTCAATGGCGGATCGCTCCGAAGATCACGATCGGTGGCTGGTATGGCTACACCTGGGCATACAACAAGCGCACGACTGAAGAAGCTCAAATCCAAAACTGGGCTGCCTTTGTTGGCTTCCCTGACCTGGGTGGTAAAGGGAATTTGGGTGGGCTTTTGTTTGGGATGCAACCCCGTGTCACCGATAATGATTTCCGCGCCCGTCAGGTCGCAGGTGCCAATCGTGGTTTACCAAACCCAAATGCGCGGCGACGGTTAGATGAAGAGCCTCCATTCCATCTAGAAGCCTTCTACCGTTATCGGTTGAATGACAATATCGCGATTACACCAGGTGTCTTTGTCCTGTTCAATCCAGAAGGCAACAGTGCGAATAGCACTCAAGTCGTAGGTGTCATTCGGACAACCTTTTCCTTCTAATCATCGCGATCGCCCTATGTAACGTGGCAGAGGCAAGTCAGAACGCCTACCCAGAATCGGCTCTTGAGCAATTTGACTGGTCCTAAGCGTTCTGACCAAAGCTACATTAGCAATTCCCAAACTCAAGACTAATGGTGTGGAGAGGATAACTATCATTGTAATGCTTTACCTTCAAGGGTTGAGGTGTTTACTACTAACGTTTTCTCATCCACACTTGATTGCTAATTAGCGGGTTATACCTGTTTCTCACACCTGGTTTAAAGGCAAACTAAAATAGTTTGCCTTTTTCATTATGTCATTCTGATTTCATCGACTAAGGCTATGATTCTTTTAGTAGTCAATAGAGCATTATTAGCAATCATTAAGAGCCAATTGACTTGAATTAAAAGTACGTTGTCTCACTCACATCCAGTGCTAATAATCTCTATTGCTTTTCTAAATTTCATTTTAAAATAATCCTTATCTAATTTTTAACTCAGCGTCTTCTCAGCGATCGCTGTCAAACTGAAACTCAAGCAACATGAACTGAGCTTGATGTTTGACAATATTTTGAACGAAGATCGATTTTAAGATGAAGATTCTTTTGGCTGAAGACGAAACGGATTCAGGTGTTGTTATTTATCGCACACTCTGTCAACAGGACTATATTATTGACTGGGTAAAAGATGGAATAACTGCCTGGAATTATTTGGATAATCAGGCTAATTCATATACGGTAGCAATTCTCAACTTAACTCTACCCTTAATAGATGGGATGGAATTATGCAAACGCTTACGAGCACAACCCAGTTCAATCTTGATCGTAGCACTAACGACTTTTGATCGCTGGCATGATGGCATTGCCAGTTTAGATGCGGGGGCAGATGATTACTTAGTTAAACCCTGTCAACGCGAGGAACTGTTAGCTCGTCTACGGGCACTCCGACGGCGATCGCCGCAGTATCGTCCTCTAAAATTGCAATTTGGTAGTTTAATTTTAGACTGTGATAGCCGCACCTTATTTCACCATCTGGCAATCAACGAGCAACACAGTGTCATCCTGAGCAAAAAAGAGTTTCAGCTTTTGGAATACTTGATGCAATATCCTCAGCGTGCTGTCAGCCAGGAACACCTTTTGAACTATCTTTACAGCGTTGAATCCGAACGGAATAGCAATGTGATCGCCGCCCAGATTCGTAGATTAAGGCGGAAACTCAGTGAAATTGGCTGTCAGTCCACAATTCAAACTTTACCGGGTGGATATTATCGACTCAACCCTAACTTCAACTCAGAACCAAACCAGTTGGCTTAGCCTGGATAATTCACAACCCATGCATCCGGAGGGGTAGGTTTTCTACCCCCAGCGATCAAGGCACCCACGAGAGGTGCCCCTCCACCCGAAAATACAGACTGTTCCTTTGAGCGATCGCGGTATCGCTGATATACAAGCGGTCTCGAGACTTTCCCTCAATGCTCATGAATCATACAGGTTAGGGGCAGGTTTTGCAGCGTTTTTGTGGCTTATCTAAACTGAATGACTTACCTATCAGACCAGGCTCTAGAAGCGCTACTCAATTATGGAAAGTTGGAAGTTGAACTATCACGGTGGTTCCTGAATTAAGTGCAGATTGAATCTGCACATTACCACCATGTGCTGTCACGATGCGCTTGACGATCGCCAATCCCAGTCCAGTTCCTGAGGGCTTTGTTGAACAGAAGGGGTGCATCAATTTAGGAAGAAGCTCGGCTGGAATGGGTTTTCCTCCATTGTGAATTTGAATGTCAATGCACTGCTGATTGAAGTTTTGGATGAGTGTGCAAGTAATGCGATCGCCGGGTGAAACCGCTTCACAGGCATTGCGAAACACGTTGAAGAATACTTGCTTCAGTTTGTTTAGATCACCCATCACCTCGACTTGCAGCGAAGGATTGTGGAACTTAATCTGTCGGTGGGTCGCTTCTGGCAATTCTCGAATTTGTATCAGCAGTTCCTGTAAAAACTGGCTGACATTAATCGTCGTCAGTTGGAGAATCTGGGGTTTGGCATAGAGCAAAATTTCATTCAGTAATTGTTGCAACCGTTCCGCTTCAGACAGGGAGAGCGACAAGCGATCGCGGGCTGTTGTCTTGGCAAGCTGATGAGCAGCATAATTTAAGCCCATCATGATGGTGGTTAAGGGGTTTCGCACCTCATGCACAATCATGGCCGCAAACTCACCAATCGCCGCCAACCGTTCCTGTTCTACCAGTTTTGCCTGCGCGATATGTAACTCTTCAGTCCGATTTCGGACCTCCTGTTCCAGGATTAAATTAAATTTTTGCTGTTGCTGATACAGCCGATAGTTATCAATCGCCGTGGCTGCCCGTTCCGCAAAGAGTTCAACGGCTCGAATCGCAGAGCTGGAGAATTGCTGCGGCTGACGAAAGAACGAACAGATCGTACCGCTGACATCTCCTTGAGTTGTTCTCAAAGGCACACCCAAATAGCCGCGATACGCCTCCGGGGGTTGACATGCTCTCGGTTCTAGTTGCGTATCTTCAATAATTAGCGATCGCCCACTGGCAGTAATTTCACCAGCTAAAGAACCGTGAACTGCAAACCCGTTGTCGGCTCCATCCAATCCAAAGCTACTGGCAACGATCTGTCCAGTCTCACCGTGGCAGAGGGTGACAATCGACCAGTCAGATTGCAACAAGCGACTCACTCCGCAGGCAATGTCGTGCAGATATTGACCCAGATCACCGGATCGATAGCTGAGTGAAGCTAAAAACTCAAGCACTTGGTGATCCTGCTCATGGGGTGAAAAATGGGACAGATTCATTATGTGAACCGTAGGAACAAGGGTAGGTTGGAACCGTTGATCAACTTGTTCTGCAGTCTATAAAACTGGAACGAATCTTTCCTTGATTAGAATCAAGTTCGGGGGATTCTTTGCGCAACGTTACTTTTCGTTTCCTGCGGTTAACAATTCGTTGCTTATGCAATTCGTTGAGCGCACGCGACAGGGCTTCTGGGGTCAGCCCTAAATCATCGGCAATTTCCTTCAAAGGTCGCTCAATTAGCACCGTCACACCATCCGCTTGCACATTCAATTGTAAATAATGCAGGACTCGCTTCTGGGCAGAACGAATACTCCGTAACTGAAGCAGTAGCTTGGTTTCATGCAACCGTTCGGCAAGCTGTTCCATCAAGGCGGTTGCCAGATCCGGAGACGTTCTTAATGCTGATAAATACATGGGTTTGGGTAGCAGTAAGACACGGGAGGGGGCATGGGCGATCGCGGTACAAAGATAACGCTCCTTAAACAACGCAACTTCGGCAAAACTTTCCCCCGGACGAACGGTGTAATGATGAATCAGTTCTCCATCCTCGGTGTAATGCACCAGATGAATTTGTCCCGATTCCAGAAAGAAAGCCGATTCGACTGGCTCTCGTTGCGTAAACAAGATCTCCCCGGTCGCCAAATCTTTCACTGAAACAGTCGCTTGCAGTTCTGCAGGGAGCTGATCGAAGTGCAAATAGTTCATAACGAAGCAGCATGACTCCTGCTAATCATGGGTGCTGACAAAAGAGAATTGAGTTTGCGGGTCAAATCTGGTTGAGAAAGACAACCAATGACTCGTTCTACGAGTTGTCCATTGTGGAATAGGAGTAATGTTGGAACCACGCGAATGCCGTAAAGTGCTGCCAGTTTTTCAGCCGTAGCAATATTCAAACGACCGATTTTAATTGCTTCTGGAAAACTGTTTTGAAGTTGACGATAAACCGGATTAATTTGATAAAACGAACTGCACCAGCTTGCCCAACAATCCACTAGGACGAGCGTTTTAGCCTTGAGCACTTCAGTATGAAAGTTATTCTCGGTTAATACAATATATTGTGTGTCAGTTAACATGACCATAGCCTTTAGAGAAAGAACAACATGATAAGACGATAGAGCTTCAAAGCCTTCTTAAGGAGCAATCTTTTGCTTTGAAGCATTTCCATCTTTCTATTGTGCAAAATATTTAAGAATTAAGACTGGGAAGGTTTTAAGAATAAAATGAGAAAATCATTAAATCAAAAAATAAATTTATTTCAGTTAAAGTGGGTATGAAATTTCATGCTGTTTTCTAATCTCATTCTCAGCTACCAATCAGAAGTTTACTTTATTCTCTAGTTTACTAAGTCTAAAAACATCCATTGGGTTAATGCATTTCACCCCAAATTATTCACTTTGAAGGAGTTGCTATGAAGAGGCTTATCTACGCTGCCTTATCTAGTTTGGCGTTGGTGTCTGCTACGATGCCGGCAAAAGCTAACACTCAATCTTTTGTGATTGCTCAAAGTCAGTCTACGATTGAGCAAATGTATAAGCAACAGCGTGTATTAACAGAGGAAATTCAGTCTTTAATGACGCAAATGAAGATCATGATGGCAGAGATGAAAGTATTAACCGCTATGCCACCTGAGAAATCTGTAACCATGAATGATTTGTACAAGCAGCAACAGCTTTTAAGCGCAAAAGTCGATACGTTGATTGGACGAACACGGTTAGATGCGATCGCACCCAGAACAGATACAGCGACGGCAGAAACGATTCAACAGCAGCAGATGGGAATGATTGCTGAGATGAAGGAAATGATGACAGAGATGAAACGGATGATTACAGTTCACCGAGGCAGAGTGACTGATCGGAATCAATGATTAGGCCCATAATGAACTCACAGTAGTTACTGCTTAAACCTCATCGTCAGAAAAACAGTTACTCTCCTGCATCATTGCTAATGAGTGACTGTTTTTCTATCTTTAAAACTTCTGATCAAATAAAAATCAAATAAAAAATAGAGGAGAATGTTGTTTGGTATTCTCCTCTATTTTTATCAATTGCATCTATAAATCCAGAATTCCTAATGGTCTGTCAAGACTGTTTTGCTGGGTTGAAAACCCTCAAAACACTTGATAATTAGGTTTTGTAGATTTGAGGGGTACCTCAAATCTATCCTGACGGACTACTAGAATATTTATTTCACCTCATTGGGAGCAAATGCGACCACTTTACCGCGTTTTACTGCAACCACCACATCATAGGTTGCGCAGTAAGAGAAGGTGACATCGTTTCCTTTGTTATACAAGTTAACGACATGACCAGCACCACCAACTTGAATGCCAATGGGTTCCAAATCGCCATAGAAGAACCGACGAAGTTGATCCCCACTGCCGATCTGACCTTTATTTTTGGTGATCATGGTAATTTTTTCTTGCGTCGAGGGGCCGGATTGTTTGGTTTCTGCCGCGATCGCAATTCCCTGAGATGAGGCATGAATCGACTGTAAGGCAGGAGCACCAACACCGACCAAACCAACCATTGCCATACCTGTCAGTAAAGAAGCTAATTTCATGCTTGACTCCAATTGAGGATAAGTAACCAAAGCGATATAGCCGTCGCCCTGTGCAACGTGGCAGAGGTGGGTCAGAACGCCTACCCAGAATCATCTTGTTAGCCTTTTGACTGGTTCTCAGCGTTCTGATCAAAGCTATTCATTTGGATGAACTGAATTTGTTCATGATTCAATCATCAATGGTGACGCTGAAATGCTCCTGAAACAATTTAAGTCTTTTCCTGAAATGAGTCTGATAAATTCTTCAGCCCCAACTCAGCCAATTCTCAGGTTGCCAGGGGGAGTATAATTGCAAAGTCGCTACCTTCCCCTGGTTTAGAACGGAGTTGGATACTTCCACCCATGCCTTCGATGAGTGTCTTAGCGATCGCCAGCCCTAAACCATGTCCGCCGGTAGAACGGGAACGGGCTTCATCCACCCGATAAAACCGATCAAAAATGCGGCTTTGATCTTGCAGTGGAATGCCTACACCGTAATCCTGGATATGAATGACGGCATGGTGATTGGCTTGCTCCAAAATTACCTGAATCGGTTGATCCGGGTTGGAATATTTCACCGCATTATCAATTAAGTTAATCAAGACTTGCTTTAAGCGATCGCGATCAGCCATGACTAGAATCGCTGCTACACTTTTCATCTGAATTGAGCGATCACTGAACTTTTCTGCCATCTCAATCACTTCTAGCACCACGTCATTCAACACGATCGCCTCTAAGTGATACTGCATATAGCCGCTGTCGGCGCGGGCTAGATCTAGTAAATCCTGAAGTAAGCGAACGGTGCGATCGGCTTCGGCGGCGGCGGTTTCTAATGCCTCTCGCTGATAATCATTCAAGTTAGTGCCACGCCGCAGCAGACTTTGCAGATAGCCCAACACCACAGTTAGAGGGGTGCGTAGCTCATGGGAAACATTGCTGACAAACAGCCGTTGCTGTTCCCAGGCTTCTGACAGCCGTGACAACATCATGTTAAAAGTTTGGGCTAAATCTTTGACTTCGGTTGGTGCGTGACTTAGTTGTAATTTGGCTTCCCGTAAATCGTCCGCTGAGATGGCTCCTGCCATTTGACTCATGTCCTGTAAAGGTTGGAGCGATCGCCGAATCCGATACGCGATCGCCAACATCGTCAGCAGCGTTACCAACAGGCAAACCGCAATCAACCCCCGCACCGCCGCATTTAATTGTTGCTGTTCTTGCGTCACATCCCGCGCCATGTAAACGTTGCCCAGGGGTTGCCCCTTGCTCGTCACCATGCCCTGATACAAAATCAAATAGCGCTGGTCTACCTGATACACCTGAGGTTGCAGGGGCATTTCAGCTAACGACATGAGTTGATCCGATGCTCTGAAGGACGCACTCATGTCACTCGATTGCGCTAAAACTTTTTTTCCATCCAGACTTTTGACCCAAATCACCAGTCCCGGCACCGTCACATTGTCAATCGTCTTTTGCAATCCCGTTGCCGGAGGCAGCATTTCACTGTAAAGTTCCACATCACGGGGAAAACGAGTCGCAATGTACTCGACGTTTTGGGTATGGCTGGCAATCAAAATCTGCTGCATTTTCCAGCTTGTCCAGGCGGCCACACTACTCAAGCCCAGCAGGGAAAGCACCATGATTTCTGCGGTTAAGCGAAACTGAAGCGAAGACGGATCAAAATGTCTTTGCCTAACCTGAGCAACAAACCTCCCAACTTTATGAATTAATCGCATTGCAAAATCATTCCGTCTCCTTTGTCAAGTCAGTTTAACCCCTACAGTAAATACCTCTACTCTAGTCGAAACGTTCTGTTGCAAATGATGCCGTTCTAACCCGAAGATTAATTTTTGCTGAGAAACAGGACTATCTTTCTCAGAATTGCCCCTCAGACTTTAGATTATTGACTGGAAGGGTTATGCTTTTTGAGCAAGCTTGATCATGAGCGCAATCAAGCACGACCTCTCAATCCTTCCTTCAAGGGGTGTTAGCAGCCGTGACCATCATCCCGCCAGATTCAGAACAACGCACCTTAGCCATTTTATCGTCTTTGAGTTACCGCACTGGGGAACTCGGTTCTTACTTGCATGAAGTGGCGCAGGGCGTGAGTGAGTTGATTGGATTGGACTGGTCAGTTGTCACCTACTGTCAGGATGACCAGGAACGCATCTTAGCCAGTTCCATTGATTTAGGGGATACAACCAATGAAGTTTATTCTCTGCATGGCAGTTTGACGGGCACTGTTGTGCAAACGGGTTCTGCCCTCGTGGTTGAGGATGCCGTGACCTGTAAGGATTATGGGGAAGCGCCAGAGGGTTATCAAGCCTATTTGGGTGTACCGCTACGCATCTCCACGGGAGAGGTAATTGGCACCATTTGTTCTTTCCAGCGCCAGCCCCGCCACTTTACCGAAGCCGAAGTGCAATTGGCCGAACTTTTTGCTGAACGGGCAGCTACGGCGATCGATAACTATCAGCTTTACCAACAACAGCAACGCTTCAATGAGATGTTAGAAGCGGAGGTGATGAAACGCACGATAGAATTGCGGGCGGCTCAATCGGAGTTGTTGACGGCTAACCTGGAATTGGAACAACGGGTGGACCAGCGCACAGCGGAATTGAAACAGGCAGAGGCAAAATTTCGGGCGATCGTGGAAAATGCTAACGATATCATCTTTGCCATAACACCCGATTATCGGTTTTCCTATCTGTCTCCGAATGTGGATGATGTATTAGGATTTCAACCGTCAGAGATGGAAGGACAACCGATCGCACCGTTCATTCATCCAGACGATGTTCCGGCTGCTGTGGCCACGATCGCACAATTACTCTCCACTGGGCAAAAACAATCGGGCACTGAATATCGTGCTCCCCACAAGCAGGGTGGTTGGCGCTGGCTGATTGCCAATGTGGGACTAACACATGATACCGATGGACACCCATTGATCGTCGGGGTAACGCGAGACATTAGCGATCGCAAACAAGCCGAAAAAGCCTTAGAACGCTTGGCCGAAATTGGGGAACTGGCTGCCATGATTGTGCATGAAGTTCGCAATCCATTGACGACGATCACAATGGCATTAACGGCATTTAAAAAGCTCCACCTGACGGAACGATTTCAGGAATATCTCACGCTGGGATTGGAAGAAGCCGATCGCCTGCAACGATTACTCAACCAAATCTTGCTATACGCCAAACCGCAAACTCTCCAGCGATCGCAACTTGATCTGAAGCAATTGGTCCAAGCGACGCTGCCATCCTTAATGACAATTCCTGCCGCCGCCGACAAGCATTTAAAGTTCCATCCCCCATCAATATCAATGCCGGTGCTGGCAGATCAAGACAAGCTGAAGCAAGTCTTAATTAACTTAGTCACTAATGCTTATGAGGCGGTGAGTCCTGGAGAAACGATCACAGTTGATCTAAAAATAGTGAATTCACATCAAGCCTGTTTGCAAATTCACAACGGAGGGGAGCCGATCGCTCCAGACCATTTAGCCAAGTTGACCAAACCATTTTTCACCACCAAAGCCACGGGGACTGGATTAGGATTGGCGATCGTCCAACGCATGATCGAAGCGCACGCTGGCGAATTCCACATCACCTCGACACTGGAAACAGGCACCCTTGTAGAAGTACTGTTGCCTTTAGTGGCCCCATCCTAACGATTGAATTAACACTTGAATTACCGATTGAGTCGTTGATTGCACTACATGAGATTTTACTGAGAACTCGCTAAAAATTTTCTCCATAATCTTTCAGATTCTTACATCAGACTTCTTAGAATCACATCATTTAATAGTCCAGATCATCTAGCACCATTAGAGGTGTGGTTCACCCACACGCTTCATGACATTTGATATTGCATTCAAGGAAAAGTTACCCATGAAAGCTTACCAATGGATTTCACTCAGTCTCGCCTCTTTACTCTTTGTTAGTTTTGTGGGGCAAATCACAACCAATCAAGCGATCGAATCAGGTGCTCTCACTGGTTCTCCCACTGGTTCTCCCACGCTCGCCCATCCGGTTGCATCATCGACATTGATGGCACAGAATCCGAAACAACTTACGGTCGTCAAGTCGGGTAACTTTAAATCAGGTGAACATCCCACCCAGGGAAAAGTTCGGATTGTGACGCAGAATGGCAAAACGTTTTTGGACTTAGACCAGGGCTTCAAAACCTCCAGTATGGGTCCTGATCTGGTCGTGGCACTCCATCGCTCTGGGAACGTCTTGGGTGCGACCACGCCGCCCGCCTACCCACTCAAGAAAGGTGAGTATGTGGTGCTGGCTCCCTTGCGTCAATTCAACGGCGCCCAACGTTATGCCATTCCGGCCAATCTCAACCTGGCAAACTTTCAATCGGCGGTGATCTGGTGTCGGCGATTTAATGCCACGTTTGGGGCGGCGACGTTGGGGTGAAGGGGAATAGGGAATAGAGAATAGGGAATAGACCAATCACGCATCATCTATTGCCTATTATCAAATACCAACTCATTCAAGGAGAATCATGATGAGACTCGATGGCAAAGTTGCGCTGGTGACGGGCAGTAGTCAGGGCATTGGGCAGGGGATTGTGTTACGGTTGGCGGAAGCGGGAGCCGATGTGGTAATTAACTACCGATCCAATCCCGACGGGGCAGCAGAAACGCTGGAAAAAGTGAAGGCGATCGGCGGGAAGTGTTACATCGCCAGATGTCGTCCGGCGCACGGACACATTGTGCAGGCGGATCTGGGCAGCGTCGCGATGGTACGTGAACTCATCGCCGAAAGCATTGGCCACTATGGCAAGTTGGATATTCTAGTCAACAATGCGGGAATTGAGAAACACGCCCCCTTTTGGGAAGTGACGGAAGCAGACTATGATGCAGTGCTGAATGTCAATTTGAAAGGTGTATTTTTTGCGACACAAGCCTTTGTGCAACACCTGATCGAAACAAATCGTCCCGGTAAAATTATCAATATCAGTTCAGTGCATGAGGATTTACCATTTCCCAATTTCACCGCCTATTGTGCCAGCAAAGGGGGGCTGAAGATGTTCACTCGTAACCTGGCTGTGGAACTGGGGCAATTGGGAATCACCATTAACAATGTCGCACCTGGGGCGATCGAAACCCCCATTAATACTAAATTGTTGAACGATCCCGACAAGCTGGGCGCACTCCTGAAAAACATTCCATTGGGACGATTGGGACAACCCCAAGATGTCGCTGCTCTCGTGAATTTCCTGGCTTCATCTGATGCAGATTACATCACCGGGAGTACCTTTGTGGTAGATGGTGGATTGTTGTGGAATTACCAGGAGCAGTAGTGATGCTGGATGCGCCATTGTTTATTCCCGTGATTTTGGGAACCTCGCGTCAGGGTCGCCAAAGTGAGTTTGTGGCAAAGTTCATTGTGGAACAGGTTAGCCAGCGAGAGGATATCAAAACAGAGTTGATTGATATTCGCCAGATTGCGATCGCCACTGATGATGCGGGAGAAACTCTAAAAGACCCTGGCTTCTCTGCCACAATTGATCGTGCGGATGGCTTAATCATTGTCGTACCTGAGTACAATCATGGTTATCCTGGATTGCTCAAGCATATTCTCGACACCTGCTTAAAAGAGTACATTCATAAAGCGGTAGGGCTGTGTGGTGTTTCAGCCGGACCCTTTGGGGGAACGCGAGTCATCCAAAATCTCTTGCCTGTCATGCGGGAATTGGGCTTAATTAATATCTTCTACGATCTCAATTTCAGCCATGTGCAAACGCTGTTTGATGCATCCGGTGAGTTAATTGACAAGCCCACTCAAATTCGGCGCATGGAACGCTTCATGACGGAGTTGGTGTGGATGTCGAAAGTGCTCCGCTACGGTCGGCAGGAAGTCACGTAACATGAAGATTCTCCGTCATCATTATCCTGAATATTTGATGGAAGCCGCGGGATTGGGACTGTTCATGCTTTCTGCCAGTGTGGTGACGGCGATGCTGGAACATCCCGCCTCATTGATTCATCAGGCAATTCCTGACTCATTGGTGCGTCGTTTCCTGATTGGAGTCGCAATGGGACTCACCGCGATCGCCCTCATCTATTCCCCCTGGGGCAAACAATCCGGGGCACATTTGAATCCAGTTGTTACCCTGACCTTTTTTCGGTTGGGCAAAGTCAAACGGACGGATACCTTGTTTTACATTCTGGCGCAATTCAGCGGGGGGCTGCTGGGCATACTGATCGCTGCCAGAATTTTGGGCACCGCGATCGCCCATCCCACTGTGAATTATGTCGTCACGCAACCTGGAACCGCCGGAGTCGCGATCGCCTTTGTCGCCGAACTTATCATCTCTTTCGGCATGATGCTCATGGTGCTGCTGGTTTCCAACACCGCTAAACTGTCGCGCTACACTGGCCTGTTTGCCGGACTTTTGATTGCCACTTACATCACCCTGGAAGCGCCATTGTCAGGGATGAGTATGAATCCGGCTCGCACCGTTGCGTCTGCCATTTCCGCCCATAATTGGACTGCGATCTGGCTGTACTTCACAGCCCCCCTCCTAGGCATGTTTGCGGCAGCAGAACTGTATGTTCACCTGCATGGACGGAAAGCTGTTCGTTGTGCCAAGTTACAGCATCACAATCAGAAACGCTGCATCTTTCGCTGTGGCTATCGAAACCAGGACATCAGAAATGGATCATCATTGCTGAGCGATTCCCTGACTGAATCAATAAAAACCAATTAACAATGGACTCTTCACCCACCTGCCCCCTGTGTGCCTATCCAACGCTGCGCCATATTCGTGCAGGGAAGATTTACTGGTTGTGTCAACGCTGTCGGCAGGAAGTTCCTGTATTACAAACTGGTATTTATTCAAGGTCTGCACGCATATGTCACCTGAGCGCCTACAGGTCATGCTGTATTGTTCTCTTTCATGCTTCAGAACAGTGTTTAGACTATTGTCTAAAGTAGGTTAATGATGAAGGCAAAATTGACTACTATCCTACGTCGATCGCTCCTCTCAACATTGGCATTCATCCTGGTCGCGATCGCCCCGCAACAGCCCATCCGTTCTCAAGGGGTGCCGTCCTCTTTGGGAATTGCAAATAGCGAACTGGCTCAAGCCCAGACGGCTGCAAATGTTGTTGTTGCCGTCGAATCGGTTGGCATGACGGTTAGCGATATGGATCGAGCGATCGACTTTTACACCAAGGTCTTATCCTTCAAAAAAGTCTCCGATGTTGAAGTTTTAGGTGCAGAATATGAGCAACTACAAGGTTTATTTGGGGTGCGGTTACGAATCGTCAAAATGCAATTGGGCGATGAGTTGATTGAATTAACTGAATATCTCACGCCCAAAGGACGACCGATTCCTATTGATTCTCGCAGTAACGATCGCTGGTTTCAACATATTGCGATCGTCGTTCGCGATATGGACAAAGCCTACCAGCATTTACGCCAGTATAAAGTTCAACATGCCTCCACAGCCCCCCAACGCATTCCAGAGACAAACAAAGCCGTCGCCGGAATTCGTGCCTTTTACTTCAAAGATCCCGACGGTCACAACCTGGAGATTATTTACTTTCCCCCTGGTAAAGGGAATCCGAAATGGCAGAAACCAACTGATCAACTGTTTTTAGGGATTGACCATACGGCGATCGTCGTTTCTAGCACTGCCACCAGCCTGAACTTTTATCAAGATTTGCTCGGTCTGAAATTGGTTGGTGAAAGCCTAAACTTTGGCACTGAACAAGAACATCTCAACAATGTGCAGGGCGCACGGTTACGAATTAGCGGACTCCAGGCTTCCGCTGGTCCTGGGATTGAATTTTTAGAATATCTGGAACCACGAGATGGGCAATCTCGACCTGCCGATGCCAAAGCTAATGATTTGCTGCACTGGCAAACTACATTAGTCGTGAAAGATGTGGAGGCGATCGCGCAACAGTTGCGCCGTCATCAGTCCATCTTTATTTCTCCTAAAGTGGTTTCCATTCCTGGAGAGACGTTGGGATTCAAAAAGGGAGTGCTGATTCGGGATCCTGATGGTCACCCACTCCGTTTGGTTGAAAAGTAAAGGTGTGTTGCCGCATTACCAATGGTTCTCAAGAAGCATTGTCGTCGGCGTTGCTAAATTTAGGTATGAAATCGGTGCAGTATGAATCAAAACTTCATTTCGATTCATACTGCTTTTCAGCAACGCCCTGTAGCCCCTTTAAGCTGCAACCAACTGTGTTCTAATTTCTCGTTCCAAGCGAATTTCGACTTCTCGTTCTACATAATCCCATTCCGGCGTTGGTAAACTAGAAGATGAACTTAATCGAATGGAATATCCTCCATCCGATCGCCAGTTGTGTTCGTAGGAGCGTCTTGGCCATGCAGTGTCCTGAGTGCGGTGGAAAGCATATTCGTAACAACGGACATCGCCAGCATCAACAGAACTACATCAGTGTCGGCTGTGGACGGCAATTTCTGGAACACTATGAGCACCGAGGTTACAGTGACGATGTCAAACGACTTTGTATAAAAATGTATGTCAATGGAATGGGCATTCGCGGCATTAGCCGAGTCACCGACATCGCTCATACAACAATCTTGAACTGGATTAAACAGAGTGGGGAAAATCTGCCGGACAACTACGACCCAGACGAGACTACCCAAGTGGGGGAACTCGATGAGCTAGAAACGTTTGTCGGCAAGAAGCAGCACAAAGTTTGGATCTGGACCGTAGTCGATCACTTT
>JANRIS010000086.1:0-131416 GCA_033764685.1 Leptolyngbyaceae cyanobacterium bins.349 | reverse complement strand
GCCACGATCGCCCCTTCAATCCGATGCAACAGCGTTGTTAGCTGAGAGACGCACCGATCGCCCTTCTGCACCGCCCCACCCCCAATCTCCTGAGCGCTTTCCACCTCACACCCAAACTCTAGCGACTACCCCAACCCCAGTCTCCTGAGCCCTTGTGGACGACACAGAAATTTTTGAGCGGCGGTCTCAACCCCAGCCTCCTGGGTGCTTTCGGGCTGACCAGCAAGCTGGCGGAACCAGCGCAAGGTCTGGTTGCGGAGCCAGCTAACGACCCCAATCAGCGGCAGCAAACAACCTCGAACTCACCACCAATTGCCTCAACTGTCCGCTGCATTGGGATTGTTAGCTGGTGCTGTATGCTGCTGTAGCCACTCCACAAATACCTCACGTCCTAGCCCACCTGATGCGATCGCCAAGACTACACGCTCTTGTTCATCCACAGAGGCATTAATTTCCAAACCATTCAGAACCAGAAAGGTTTCCATGGCAGCATGACCTGTACGTTTATTTCCATCTACAAATGGATGATTCATGATGATTGAAAACCCTAACGCTGCTGCTTTTTCCAGTAAACCTGGGTACAGATCTTCTCCGCCAAACGTCATTCGGGGCTGCGCGATCGCTGATTCTAATAAACCTATATCTCGGATACCCAATGCCCCACCAGATTGTTCAAGAATTTTGCGATGTAGCTCTAATACCTCAATTAGCGTTAAATAGCGAATCATGCTAAACGCCGATATAGTTCAGCATTTTTCGCCACTACATAGTCGGCGGCATTAACAAAATCGTCTTTTTGTAGACTTAGCCAATCCTCTAAGCTTGCTTTCAAAAGCACTTCAGTCGCAATGCCATGTACTCTTGCTAAATTCTGTAGCTTTTGGAATTGGCTGTCTGAAAGATCAATTGTGATAGAAGCCACAGCGATCACTCTCCTGGTGTTTCTGAGTCAAGTTTAACACTCACGCCTAACCAATAACCTCACTGTACCGTCCCAACCCAGAAATGAAGCCAGCTAACTCTTAAATCATTGGACTTTTTCCGTATATTACCCTTGCTGGGGGCATTATCAGGACACTTTCCGTATATCTTCAAAAATCGGGGATTATCAGGACGCTTTCCGTATATTCTCCCCTGACCGATTTAATTCCTTGAGTAACAATTAATACTTGATGGCGTGTCTGATCAGCGCGATCGCTGCTCTTGTAGGTTGGGTGGAACATCGTGAAACCCAACATTTAAGTGGTATTGATGGCTGTAGATGTTGGGTTTCGCTTTTGCTGCTTCACCGACATACAGAAACATCTGGAGAAGTTTTGCTTCCCCAGATGTCACTCGTGTCCAAATATGTAATCCTCACGAACCGTAAATCACGAGCTTAAACCGCCAAGTGACGCTGCACGATCGCATCGGTGAGTTCAGCCGTGGTACCTCTGGCGACAATGGCCCCCTTTTCCATCATGAAGAACTTTTGAGCCAGCTTTTTGGCAAAGTCGATCTTTTGTTCCACCACCAGAATCGTGATGCCTTTTTCCTGATTAATCCGTTTCAGAGTCGTTTCGATCTCCTGCACGATCGATGGTTGAATGCCCTCCGTTGGCTCATCCAGCAGCATAATTTGAGGATTACTCAATAATCCACGGGCGATCGCGAGTTGTTGTTGTTGGCCTCCACTCAGCAGGCCACCCTGCCGATTGAGATGTTCCCGCAACATGGGGAAAAACTCAAAAATTTCCTCCGGGATTTTCGAGAGTTTGCGCTTACTGGCTGAAAAGCCTAACTTCAGGTTCTCCAGCACCGACAGGTAAGGAATGATCTCACGTCCCTGGGGAATGTAGGCAATGCCATACCGGGCACGTTTGTACGTGGGGATTTTTGTGATCTCATCTGCATCAAACACGATGCCACCAGACATCACCTTGTTCAATCCAATCACACTCCGAAGCAGTGTCGTTTTACCGACCCCATTCCGACCTAACAAACACGCAATCTCACCTTTGTTAATTGCCATGTTGACTCCAAACAGGACGGGAGTTTGATCATAGGCAACCGTGACATCCGTTAGTTCAAGCAGCGGCATCGATTCTTTCACGACCCAAATACACCTCAATAACGTCTGGATTCGATTGAACTTCACTCACTGATCCTTCAGTAAGTTTCGCGCCCTGGTGCAACACCACAATGCGCTGGGCAATTTGCTTAACAAACTCCATATCGTGTTCAATCACAACGACGGAATGAGTTTTAGAAATAGACTTGATAATCTCCCCGGTTAAGTGCGTTTCATCCGGAGTCATCCCGGCGGTGGGTTCGTCGAGCAGTACCACAGTTGGGTCTTGCGCCAGCACCATGCCAATTTCCACCCATTGCTTTTGACCGTGGGAGAGAGAAGAGACTTTTGTAAATGCCTTATCCACCAGGCCAACCCGATCCAACACATCTTTGATTTTTTCCTTCTTCGCCTGGGTCAACTTGGCCCGAATCGAAGAGAAAATGCCATGAGTTCCCTTCAGCGCCAGCAGCAAGTTTTCAAATACCGTCAAATCGTTGTAAACGTTCGGATTTTGGAACTTGCGGCCAATTCCCAGGCGGGCAATTTCATAAGGACTTTTGTTGGTAATCTCCTTACCATGATAGTAGACGTGCCCGGAAGCCACGGGAGACTTACCAACGATCGCATCGAGCAACGTACTTTTACCCGCACCATTGGGGCCAATAATCGTCACGATTTCGCGATCGCCCACATCCAGGTCAACGCCTTTCAATGCCTGGAATCCTGCAAAAACCACCTTCACTTGTCGAACTGAGAGCACTGTTTCCACGGGCGAACTTACCTTCAAACCATTCAAGCTATCAACAGATGACATCACTTCCATTGATCAACCTACCTGAATTAACAACACAAGACTACCAGCAGGTAAAGATAACTTTTGTGACCTAGACACCTAAACCTAAATAAATAATTTAGATTATCACTTTGCCGGTCACAACTCAATAAGACATTAGAGTTTGCGTCGCCGCGATCGCACACCAGAAATCACTGCTTCGGTTAACCCGACACTCGCATTTTTCAACGGTGTATACCAATCGAATACTCGCGCTTGTACAAATCCCGCCGTTGGATTCGACCCGACAATATTTAACAAGCGAGTGGTATCGTTGACTCGAAACTTCTTCGGCACCAAACTCATCAACCCATCCGGCAAGAACAACACCACAACCAGCAACAGAATCCCAACAAACAATTGCCAGTCTTGCGTGATGCGATCGGCGTAATTTTGCACCTGCCCTAACAAGATCGCAGCCAGGAAAGGCCCCAACAACGTCCCTCGACCACCGACAGCGACCCAAATCACGACTTGGGTGCCAAACGCCACCGCCAGATACACCGGAGAAATGAACTTATTCAACGGTACAAATAAACCCCCGGCAATCCCGGCAATTCCCGCCGACAACGTCCAGACAAAGATTTTGAAACTGGCCACATCGTATCCCAGGTAGGAGATGCGTTTTTCATTCTCCTTAATCGATCGCAGAATCAAACCAAAGTTTGACTGAGTTAACCACCAACTGGTAGCCATCACAAACACGGCAAACAACAGAATGATAAAGTACAAACCCAGTTGGGGAATTTCCAGACCAAACAAACTCAACTTAGACACATCCGTAATGCCATTTGTGCCACCCGTGTAAGCCTGTTGACTCACAAAGAAGGTCGTCAACGCCGAGGAAATGGCCAGGGTAATGATAGTGATATACACACCACTCACCTTAGACCGAAAAATGAACCAACCGATGATGTAAGCAAAACCCGCTGGAAGTAACACCATCGCCGCCATCGCGATCGGAAAAATTTGTAACGGCGCAATAAACCAGGGCAATTCCTTCAACCCGTTCCATACCATAAAGTCGGGTAAGGTGCCCCCATAGGTATTCGCTGCCGCCGACAAGTTTAGCTTCAGGTAATACGCCATTGCGTATCCGCCCAGGGTAAAAAATACCCCATGAGCAAAACTCAAAATTCCAGTAAAGCCCCAAACCAGATCCAGGGAGATTGCCAGCACCCCAAACAACAGCAATTTCGCCATCAGATTCGTTTGGAATGGCCCCGCAATAAAGGGAAACAGCACCAAAATCAAAAGAATAACCGCCACCGTGATCAACAGATTCACTGGCATCACAGACTGTCGAATCCGACCTAAAACTTGTGTCATTGCTGCTCCTAGCTTCCAAAAAATTGACTCACACGATTCGGAACCGCTGACTAGCCACGTTTTTGCACCGTAAACAGCCCCTCAGGCCGATAGCGAATCAGCACAATCACCGCTGCCAGTACAATGACTCGTGCAGTTGGGTCATTCAGCAAGTAAGCCAGAACAGCATTGGATTGACCAATCAGGAATGAACCCGCCAGCACCCCCACTAATTTATCCACACCACCCGTTACCACGGTCATCCACGCATCCACCAGATAATCCTGTCCCATGGGCGGAGCCACACTTTTCAGCGACGAAATTACGGAGCCAGCAATCCCGGCCAACCCGCAACCATAGGCAAACGTCACCATGTCTACCATGCTGGTGTTCACTCCCAAACATTTGGCCATATCCCGGTTTTGAGTCACTGCTCGCACCTGACGACCAAAGGAGGTTTTGTAGAGCAAATACGCCGTAATCCCAAACAATGCCAGCGCCACAAAAATAATGAACAAGCGGTAATAGGAGATTTCGATCGCCTGTCCCCCAATTTCCGCCAGTTTCCAGTTGCCCTTGATGTAAGAAGGCGATTTAACATACCGCAGTTGAGCGGTAAAAATCAGCTTCACCACCCCCTGAATCACAATACTCAAGCCCCAAGTGGCCAATAACGTTTCGAGGGGGCGACCGTACAAACGCCGAATAATCGTCAGTTCCAGAATCGCTCCAATGAGCGCAGTCATCAGAAATGAAAAGGGAATCGTCAGCAGCAAATCCATTTTGAACATTTGCTGCATCAGGAAAGACGTGTAAGCGCCTAGCATGATGAACTCACCATGCGCCAGATTAATAATTCGCATTACACCAAAGGTAATGGCCAGTCCTAATCCAGTCAGCAACAGAATGCCAACAATCCCGATTCCATTTAACAACTGATTCAGTAGCGTCACGAAATTAAATGTATTCGATGGGGAAGTTTGTGCTAAAACCTGCCCCAGCGCCAACGTCAGATCCATAGAGTCCTAACTCCCATCTCTACAAAGAATGAAATAAATCCCTGATCCCGCGATCGCGATCAGGGACTCGCCAACTAGAGGTAACTAGACTTTGAGAAACTCAATGGGTACGTCTTTCTTCGTCTCGATAATGGGATTGCTGCGCTTATCTGGCTTCGAGTGGACGCAAATGCGGCCTTTGTAAAGTGCCTGACTCCAGGGAATTGGCCGAACCGCAGCCTTGGTGGAGAAGATGATATCGGCCTGACCATCCGCCTTCCACTTACCAATGCGGGAGTAAAGGTAGGTATGGTAATTGTCGGGGTCTACTTTCACAGTCCCTTGGGGGGCGTTAAACACCTGCCCACGGGTGGCTTCCCGCAGGGTTGACGTGTTGATTTCCTTCCCTTCATCCAGCACTTTTTCCATCGCCTGGGCCATGAAGAAAGTTTGGAAGTAAGCCGCTTCCATCACCCCATTGGTCACACGGTCTTGCCCAAACTTGGCCTTAAACTGCTCCACGAAGGCTTTATTTTCGGGAGTATCAACGGTTTGGAAGTAGTTGAAGCTGGTGTAGTGGCCTTCAGCAAATTCAGGCCCCATTGCCAGCACTTCTTCTTCCGTGGTGGGATACGCCATGATGGGAATATCCTCTGGAGAAATCCCCGCGTCTTTGTATTGCTTGTAGAAGGCAGGAATACTATCACCCACCAGATTACTCAACACGAAATCAGGCTTGGCTTGCTTGATCTTGTTGATAATGGTGATGAACTCCGTCGTTCCCAGAGCGGCGTATTCATCGCCGACCACTTCACCACCCGCTTTGACCAATTCAGCTTTGGCAATCCGGTTACTTTCTTTAGGATAGATATAGTCAGACCCGATGAAGAAGCCTTTCTTACCAAAGTTTTTCGCGCAGTAAGGAATAGAGTCGGTAATTTGTTGGTTCGGAGCTGCACCCGTGTAAAACACATTGGAACTGCACTCGTTACCTTCGTAGTACACCGGGTAATAAAGCAGGTTATCCTTCTCTTCAAACACTGGCAATACGGATTTACGGCTGGCAGAGGTGTAACAACCGAGGACGCAAACGACCTTGTCTTCGTCAATCAGGCGTTTTGCCATCTGGTTGTACAAATCCCAGTTGGAGTCTGGATTCACGACAGCCATTTCCAGCTTTTTGCCTTTGATGCCCTGCTTACCAGACCAGGGGCCTTTGCCTTCATTGATTTGCTCAACGGCCAGGAAGGTTGCATCTTGCAACGATTTTTCCACGATCGCGATCGTTCCCGTTGTTGAGTACATCACGCCAATCTTGATTCCATCGCCCGCTGCCGCCGCAGAAACCGGGCTAGCATTAGGGGACGAAGAGGAGGTCGTTTCACCGCCACCACTTGAACAGGCTGCAACAATGCCAGAGCCAACCGCTAACGAGCCATATTGAATAAATCTACGGCGAGTCAGTCCGCCGAGAACAATGGGTGGTACACGCGACTTCATTAAAGTATGTTCTCCTTAGCCTGTAATGACCTACACACGCACTATTGATGCACATTGCTATTGCTAAACATAGTCAAAACGTTGTCACTCTCAATGACAACGTGAGGCATGACTGAAGATGTGGAGGAGTGCTGTGCTAGTGCAATTGATACTGTGTGATATTAGAATTACGGCCCGTCGTGAATTGTATTCGCGTATACAAGTTTTCAATTCCTACAGACAGATTCAGGCAAATCATTAAATCTAGCAATTATTTTTGTCAAGAAAAACCTACATTTCTGTGTGTAAGCACCAGAATTTGTGGTGTTTTAATCAAATGACACAAACTCTGGAACCCCTTAAGACAAAATTCAAGAAATTGCATCTATCTGAAGAATTACTGATCCGAGAAAAGCCCTGGTCAAATTAAATACATTTGCCCAATAAATCTGTGCCCCTTCACAAAGGTTGACACCAGGTTGGGTCTATCTGAATGAGGAGTTGATTCATCCAGTCGTCAGTTATCGTGCTGATAGTTAGACGATCGCAGGATGAACAGTCATGGTAGAACCCACGCACTTAAACCAAACCGCCAAATTTGACGGGGTGAAAGAACAAGCAGAGGCAGACATCCGTGCAGAACTGGGGGAAGCGGCGCTATTGGGCGATGCAGAACTGGAAGAAATCGAAAGTTTGCAGCAAGAAGTAGGGATGGTAGAAGTCCCCTACGATCCGGCTATGCTGGAGGCGATCGCGGCGGATGACACCGACGATAATTTCGACATCGACGATGATGGCGTGACGGATGAAGCCGATGGTGAAATCATCAGCGACCTGCCCCAGGAAATGACTCAATCCTATGGGACAGGTCTGCAAGGTCAACCCACCGATCGCGCGGGCCGTTATTCTCGCCGCAGTGACAAGCATATGGCCATTGATGCCGATCCAATCCTCACGGGTGGCGATATTGATGCCAACTACGAACAAGCCGAAGCGGTCGGAGACGAAGCGGTGGGGGGCACCGTTTCCACACCCGATCAAGACATTGTGGATGAAGTGGCGGCTGCGGTGGGGTTAGAAATCGACGATCGCACCGATGTACGGATGACGGCCATCCTGGAAGAGCGGGACGATCGCCGCTGGGAACTGGATCCCAAGTCTTCGGAAGACTACCAGGAGCGACGAGATTAGCGATCGCCGTTTTGAGGTTTCACTTGAAATCCAGGCGTTTCGTAATCCGTGGGTAAATAATCGCTTGGGATGGTGGAATGATTGCCATCGCGCAGGGCGAAGAAATTCGGCGACATAATTTCAATTCCTACCGCGTTACAGTAATCCTGAATATTTTGATGCAATTTGGTAAACGTAATTGGCATCACTTCTGGACAATCTGTGAACACATTGAGTTGATAACCCACATGGAAGTCATTCAAACCAGTTTGCAACACAAACGGACTCGGTTCTGACAAAATGCCGGGTGTGGCAAGTGCCGCTTTAATCAGGGTTTCCTCTACCTTCCGCCAGGGCAAGTCATAGCCCAATGTGATTGATGTATGGATAATCAACGGCTGATTAATAACGCGCGGCACAGCACTGTAGTTGATGACGTTGCCACTTAACACGGCGGTATTGGGAATCACGACGACTTCCTGAGGAAAGCGCACAATCCGCGTCACAAACAAAGACTTGTCGATGACTTTTCCCGTCGTATCGCCAATCCGAATCACATCACCAATCCGAAACGCCCGGGTATAAATCAGAATCACGCCCGCAACTGCATTAGAAACCGCCGAAGACGATCCCAACGTAAACAACGCCCCCAGAAAGAGGGAAACGCCTTGAAACGCAGGCGAACCAAATCCCGGTAAGAAGGGGGCACCAATCACACAGGCGATCGCGACAATCGCAAAGCTCACCAGGCGAGAGGTGGGGTTGACCCATTCGGGATAGAACCAGGTATAAGCATCATCTCGGCCCAGTTCACTAATCACCAGTTTGGCAAAATCAATCACATAGTTAGTAATGAATGCAATAATACCCAGCGTAATCAGGTTGGGCAAATAAGCCACAAAGGCATCAATCACTCCCTGAAATTGTTGGGCAATATTACCCAGCAAACTTTTGCCAAACGTCTTTGTGGCCGGAAACTGACTCAGGAGGAAGGGTAAGTAGAGCGAAAAAGCACCCAGGATCACCACCAGACGGCTGAGGCGAATGATCCCACCCAGAAGATAGCTCGTCGCATCTGACCCCAGCAACCGATAGTCGCGAAACCGCCAACTGAGTGCATTGGCCTGACGCGCTGCCCGCACTCGCACCAGCAAATTGACCGCAATTTTTTGCACCAGTTTCAGGAAGATCAGCATGGCGATCGTACTCACGATCGCATAGATCACCCCTTCTACGACATTGCGCCAACTGCGGGATTCGCGGTACTCCGACACCGAAGTTCGCATCAATTGCAAGGCTTTACCCGACAGCACTTCCCGCGATTCTTTCAGGGCTTTGGCATCCGCTTCACGAACCGTAAATAGCACTGTCTCCCCCGCCTTCACCAACGATTCACCATTGGTACTTTCGACCCGAAATTCATTTAGCGGAAGATTGGGATCATTGGCCACCTGGGTTAATCGCTGATTAATAATCTGTGCCCGCTCTTTCGGCGAGACAACGCCCGGAATCCCCGATCGCACATAAAACAAAGTTTGCCCATCCAGTTGCACCGGGTAACCATCAACGGCATTTCCCGCTGCATCGAGCGGTTGGGCAAGACCTGGGAAAGGCGCGATCGCCATTCCTATAGCTAGCCCCAGGCCCAGGATCACGAGGAGTATCCGGTGAGTGGAAGGAATCCAGCGATATTGACCGTAATCAGGGATCGGCATAACCATGTAACCCGCAGAAGAATGCCCTTTATTTTATCTGCAAGGTTATTCGCTATCAGTGCCCTGTCATTAAAATTGAGCGATTGGTGATCAAATTGGCCCTATTGGGTCACATTCTCCGGGCGGCAACGGCCTTCAAGGTCACAATGCAAGCGATTTTGGCGATCGCGCACAATGGTTGCCAAGTCAGCGCGTCCTGTCAGGGCCAGCCGCTTGTCAGCCCAGAGGCCATACAGCCAATCGGCGATCGCGCCAATCACCGGAATTTTGGTGAGGGCATACACCCAGCCCAGACCCAACACTTCATACACCCGACGAAATACTTCCACATTTTTGATCACCGTACCATCCGGTAATACGGCATGAATTCGCCCCATTGCCGTTGCAAAATCAACGCCGCCATTAGCTTCTGGGGTGTAATCGTCGCTGGCAATATCAACAAAAGCCACCAGCCCCCGTCCGGCATCGCGCTGACGTAAAAAATTCACTTCTCGCACACACAGCGGGCACTCGCCATCGTACAACAATTTGATTTTCCAGTTGGGGCCTGCCGCAGCCGGGGCCGAGGCGATCGCGGACTTCACATTGGATGAGGACATATACAGGCGATCGTAAAGAACAATTCAAGTACTTTACTTATTTTAATGAAAATCGCAATCAGTGCCGTTCACAGCGAGTTCATGGGCACTCCGACCCATCATCGGTGTCTCCACGGCAACCCACAGCGGTTTACATCAGCTCGCTGTCTGTCAAAAAACCGCGACACATGACGACCGGAGAATCGGGGCGATGATTCATCGGGCATTCATGGCGACCACAATGTTCACAACTGGCCTCTACGGGCAACATCAAATCGTCGCCGGGATAAAGACTGATGTTTTGGCGGGTAAAGGCTTGAATTTCCAGTTCGGAAACGCCAGTACCCACCAGGACTGCCTTTTGAATCCCCAAAACTTCCCGTTGTTGATTAATTTGTTGCAGCGTCTCAGCGAACCCTTGGGCACCGGCACGAATAGCAACCAACACTTTCTGCGGCAGACTGGTGAAACAATTGGGTTTTGTTTGATCAAAAAAGTCTTTGTACTGCAAGGTCAAAGTGCCATCAGGATAGTGAAAGGTGCGAATGCAGCGCAGAAAGGGAATAGTAAAGTTGCCATCGGCATCGATCGCGTGCCACCAGGATTTATGCCACGCATAGTGGGGTAATCGCAAAATATCCTGAATCTGGTCTTGCTGAAACCCGGCATTGGTAAGGAGCGCGATCGCCGGGGCTAGAGATAAGTTTTGCACCAGGGTATGCAACTCTGATTCGTGCTGTGTCATGCGGGCCAGTTCTTTACTGTCGCGGGTCCAGCCGCTACTGGTGGGAGTATCCAGATGGGGGCGAGATTCCGCCAGCACACAGCGGATCGCCTCGTACTGCAAAATGCCATCTGCCGCCTGCTCTTTCACTGGAATGCCGACTTCACTAGTCACCGTACCAATATGAGCACTATCCGCGATCGGCGGCAAACAATGAACCAGCAAGGATTTCAACAGAGCGGAATCCGCGATCGCCAGGGCCATCTGGATTTGGTCTCGAACGTTGAGCGATCGAGCCTGCCCATACATGGGACGCAACAGCGGATTGTTCATCGTTGCCGCTCCTTAATTCTCGATCATTACGAGCCGACACTTCAGTCTGCCACCACTCACTCGACCCTATGCAGTCTCGACCCTATGCAGCCTCGACCTTATGCAGCCATTGTGCTGTCATTCTGACAAGAATTCATCCAGTTGTGTAACTTCGCGCCCGATCTTAAGAATGGCTTAACGTCGGGAAATCATTCACACCCCGAAACAAGCCTTTTTCAGAACATTGGAGGGTTGGGGGCGATCGCGACCCTTTGAAGTGCTTACTGCAACCCAGATATATAAGTTTGAACACTTATGTGGAAGCGTAACAGAATCACCAGAACTACTTTTACTTAGGGAATGTTAAACCCATCGTCTAAAACTATTTATTTAAATTTTGCATTCATTATGGCCAATTACTCCTCCACTCTGGTGCCCAAAGGTTGCGAACTTTTTTACGACGAGGTCAAGGCACTCCGCCAACGGGTAATCAACCTGGAACACACCGAACAATCATTACAGCGATCGCTCAAAGAACTGGCAGATGTTAAATTCGCCCTCGACCAGTCTTCCATTGTGGCGATCACAGACCGCGCAGGGGTGATTACCTACGTCAATGACAAGTTTTGCGAAATTTCAAAATACACCGCAGCAGAATTGATTGGCCAAACCCATCAAATTGTCAATTCTGGCTACCATCCCAAAGCATTTTTCGCAGACATGTGGGCCACCATCACCGAGGGCCGAGTTTGGCAGGGTGAGATCAAAAACCGCGCCAAGGATGGCACAGCTTATTGGGTTGATACGACGATCGTGCCCTTTCTCGATCTCCAAGGAAAACCTTACCAATATGTGGCGATTCGGAACGATATTACGGCCTGTAAACAAACCAAGGAAGCCCTGCAACAGCTAAATGAGCAATTAGAAGCCAGAGTCGAGGAACGCACCGCCGCGTTGCAAGCCTCTCAAGCTAACTTGCAACAACATGCGAATGAATTGTCACAAACCCTCCAAAAACTGCAAGAGACCCAGATGCAATTAATTCAAAGTGAAAAGATGTCGAGTTTGGGTCAACTGGTCGCTGGAATTGCCCACGAAATCAATAATCCGGTCAATTTCATTTACGGCAACTTAATACATGCAGATGAATACACTCACGATCTCCTGCGTCTAGTGCAGCTCTACCAACAGCACTACCCCAACCCTCACGCGGAAATTCAAGAGCACTTAGCAGCGCTTGATCTGGCATTCTTGACCGAGGATTTGTCTAAACTGCTGAGTTCGATGAAATTAGGGGCCGATCGCATCCAAAAAATTGTGCTCTCTCTCCGCAACTTCTCCCGCATGGATGAAGCTGACGTGAAAGAAGTTCACCTGCACGAAGGCATTGATAGCACGTTGATGATTCTTCAAAATCGGTTGAAACCCAAGGGCGATCACCCCGGCATTCAGGTGCTAAAACACTACGGCAATTTACCCCTCATCGAATGCTACCCAGGACAGTTAAACCAAGTGTTCATGAACATCTTGAGTAATGCGATCGATGCCCTGGAGGAGAAAATAGAACAGTCACGCTTCGCCAATGAGCAGAATTCTGAACCATTCACACCCACCATCACCATTCAGACGACTGTACTCAATGCGAATCAAATCCAAATTGCGATCGCTGACAACGGCTCAGGTATGCCTCCAACCATTCAGCGTCGCCTGTTTGATCCATTTTTCACCACCAAACCCATCGGTAAAGGAACCGGCATGGGGTTATCAATCAGTTATCAAATCATCACTGAAAAACATCAGGGTACATTAATCTGCCAGTCTGCTCAGCACCAGGGCACCACATTGATTGCCACCATTCCCATCCGTCAAGAGATCAGTGACCCCATAGCCTGCTCAACATAATTCCACAAGGGTATCCCGCATTCAACACGTTCTATACCCAGCTTGTTGGCGTTTTGGTCGTGTTTCCGCTTGGTTGTTTCCGCTCGTCAACAGATTGCATCTAACGTTTCGCCAAGTGCCATCCACCAATTTAGAACACGACCGACAATTTCAGTTCGGCCAGCCCCAAATACTGCACGCCACTGGGTGAAATGGCAAAACGGCAAGGGAGGACTTTGACCCCAGCCGCGATCGCCTCCCTCAACAAGCGGCCATACGCTGGATCCGCACTATCTCCTGGTGCAAAGTAAGGACAATCACCCCGATTGATAAAAAACAGCATCACAGGATTGGCATCAGGTAATAGTGCCATCAATTCCTTCAAGTGCTTCTGGCCGCGAGCGGTCACCGTATCAGGAAACAGCACTAACTCCTTTTGTGCCCAGGTGGTACTCTTGACTTCCACATAAGTTGGTTTGTCCGAACCCGTCAGCAAAAAATCAATGCGTGATTTTTTATCGTCTCCGTAAGGTACTTCACTACGAATCTCACTGTACTCGCCCAATTCGGGAATCAAATGTTTTTCCAATGCCAGTTTCGTCACTTTATTGGGCAATCCGGTATTGGTGCCCACCCAGGTCGGTTCATTGTCGTGGACTTCTATCAGTTCCCAGGTGTAGGCTAATTTCCGCTTCGGATCATCACTTTTCGAGACATAGACGCGACTGCCCAGTGTTGAAATGCCTGTCATCGGCCCCGTATTTGGACAATGCGCCGTTATGATTTCGCCCGAATCCAATTCAATGTCGGCAAAAAACCGTTTATATCGCTTCAGCAATTTGCCTGGATAAAGCGTGGGATATTCGTAAATCAAGTCAGTCATGCTGTCGCTGTAGAGATGGAGTTTTGAGAATTAAGCTGTCGTTTCCAGAAGGATTTGGTGCAATGATTGAGGGCTTTTCTGGCTGATGTATAGGACTTCAATTCCAACCACCTTCCCTTCAGCGTTGTAATCGAGAATGATGCCGTCACTTACTTCTTCTGACTCAACGATCGCCGTGTCGTCTAGCCGTAAATAGAGGGCATCCTCCTCCTTGTGGACAATCAATTTCATGTCACCCTCCTATCGAAAAAGACTGTTACAACTCGTTTGGGATCAACATCAGTTCCTCCATTTGGTAATTGGCGTGGTTCGATCGCTCAAATCCATCTATCATTCTTGCTTCATTACTGAATGAATTGCCAGGTTGACATTAGTTCGTCAAATTGTAATCCCTTCTAACTCATCTTCTGCCAGGTTGTAGAGGTGGCGGAGGCGATCGAGAGTGTCCGGATCAGGATGCCAGAAGCCGCGACCGTGGGCTTCTAACATGCGCCCGACGATGTTGCGAAAAGCTTCCGGGTTGGCTTGGCGGAGTTTCGCGGCCATGTCGGGGTCGAGGGCGTAGGTGTGAGCGGCCTGATCGTAAACCCAGCCTTCCTGAAAATCGGCAGTGCCACCCCAACCGACGAGGGCGGTCATGCGTTGGGAGACTTCGTAAGCACCGCCGGAACCCTGAGCCACCATCGCCTCGGCCCATTTGGGGTTGAGTAATTTGGTGCGATATTCCAGCCGCAGCAGGTCTTCCAGGTTGCGGGGGGTGGTGTCTTTGGAGAAGCTTTCGACAAAACTGGCGGTGACTTTTTGGCCCCGTTGCTGTTCGGCGGCTTTTTTCAATCCGCCCGTGTTGGCGTAGTATTCCTGGATGTCGGTGAGGCCGTACTCGACCGAATCAACTTCTTGTACAATGCGATCGCAACTCCGGAGTAATCCCTGCAACACCTCCGGGCGGGCCTGTCCTTTGTCCTGTCGGCCATAACTGAAGCTGTTGCGTCCGGTCCAGGTTTGGCCCAGTTCGGTGCCGTCTTCCCAATTGGCAGCGACCACCTGATCATTCACCAGGGAACCAAAATCGCCCGCCGGATTGGAAAAGAGGCGGGCAGCCGCGTTGTCAATGCCTTGCGATCGCAACTCCAGGACGTGCTTCCGAATAAAGTTTTGACTTTCCGATTCATCAGCTTCGGCAGCCCGTTGAAATAGATCGTCGAGCAGCTCAATGATGTTGACAAAACTATCCCGGAAAATGCCGGACAGGTTAGCTAACACATCAATGCGGGGATGTCCCACTTGTTCGAGCGGTTGCAACTCGTAGCGCACAATGCGCCCAGTACCTTCTTTCAGCGGGGCGGCTCCCACCAGTTCCAGCAAAATGCCCAGAGATTCGCCCTTGGTTTTGATCGCATCCAGACCCCAGAGCATGACGGCGATCGTTTCAGGGTAGGTGCCGTGTTCCTGCCAGTGCTGGTCAATCAACTTGAGTGCAATTTCTCGGCCCCGTTCATAAGCCGCAGGAGACGGCATCCGATAGGGATCAAGGGCGTGAATGTTGCGTCCGGTCGGTAATACACCCATCCCATCCCGCAGTAAATCGCCACCGGGGGCAGGCGGAATGTATTCGCCGTTGAGGCCGCGCAACAGGTTGGTGAGTTCGTCGGTATTGTGTTGCAACAGGTCCCGAATGGCGATCGCTTCTGCAACTTTGTCCTTCAGATCTGGTGGGGCGGTTGGAGATTCCTGATGGCAAATGGCGGTGATGATGTTTGCTGGCAACTGATCACCAAAGTAAGCATTCAGGTAACTCGCCAATTGTTCGGCATCAGGAGCCGCGCCCAAAACGTGCAAGCCCGATGAGAAGAGACGACTTTCCAGCACTTGTAGATAGGCGTAAAGCTGGGATAGGTAGCGATCGAACACCTCCGCACTGAACAACCGCACATTCTCTGGCGTAAACTCGATGCCCAACCGTCGCGCCTCCGCAAAGGGACAATCGGCATCCAGTCCGGTGTCGCCCACCTTTTTGCAAATGGCTTCCTTGAGGGCGTAGTTTTTTTCTGGGTCTTCTCGATACTCGCTGATCAAATCCCGCAGTGTCACCAGTTCCTTATACAATCCGGCGCGTCCATAAGGGGGCACATTATGAGAAATCAACACACCATAACCGCGCCGTTTCGCCAGAATCGACTCGGAGGGATTGTTCGCCGCATACACATACAAATTGGGCAAATTGCCTAATAAAATATCGGACCAGGAATAGCCTGTATTGCCCAGGGGCGAACCGGGGAGCCATTCGACGGTGCCATGCATCCCAAAATGCACGATCGCGTGCGCCTGAAACTCCTGCTGAATCCATTGATAAAACGCGGTGTATTGCGGATGCGGCGTGAGATCCCGTTCAAACATCAGCCGCATCGGGTCGCCCGCAATGCCCAACGGGGGTTGTACCCCAATCCAGACGTTACCCAACTGCACTCCACCTAACAACAAGCGATCGCCCAGCGTCTTGATGCCGCTTTCAGTTAAGGATTTCCAGCACTGTTCAACGCGCGATCGCTGCAAATAGGTCAACCATTTTGCTAACTGTTCAATGGATACGGAAGTAATAGGTAACGGTACTTGATCGCGATCGGGCAAATACCCCGCGCCAAACTCATCCGCATCTTTCACCTGTTGGATCAGGGTTTCGCCATCTTCAGGCAGATCGCTAATGGTGTAGCCTTCTCGTTTTAAGGCGTGCAACAGGTTCAGCAAGGATTTCGGCACATTCAACAATGCCGCCGTTCCGACAGCCCCATAACCGGGAGGGAACCCATACAGGATAATGGCAATCCGGCGTTCCGCAGGAGGCGTGCGACGGAGGGTGATCCACTGGTTGATGCGAGAAGTGAGACGTTTGACGCGATCGGGCACCAGATAAATGTCTTCCCCAACTAATCCACCGAGGGGAACGGTATCGATCGCCCCATCCAATTCTGGCAGCGCATACAACACCACACTCTGCAAGCCGCCCACGCCTTTCCGGGTCCAGGAATGGATATCTTGAATCAACAGCGGGGCCGCCACGAGATAGGGCACGTTTTTGGTGGACAGAATGCGTTTCGCCACTTCCACCTGCCGTCCTGCTTCCATCGATCCGGCGGGTCCACCGACCAAGGGAAAGCCAATGGTAGAGACGATCGCATCCACTGTAACCGCATCTTTTGACAGGGACAGGGTTTCATTCACGCCCTGTTGCCGCTGCTGTTGCTCATCCTCCGTTGTCATCAAATCTCGCACTGCAACGTGACCTTCCACACCATTAATGAAAATGGGTAGAGGTATCAATCCTGCTGCTTCAAACGCCTGAATCAGTTGCGGAATGTAAGGTTGCTTAGTGATGACGTGTTTGCGATAAAGCAGAATGCCGATGATGGGTGCTGAGGTGGGGGAGTGAGAGGGTGGGGGAGTGGGGGAATGGGGGAGTGGGGGAGTGGGGCGATCGCGGTACCAATCCAGATATTGTTTGGGTGATGCAAAATAACCGGGATAGTCGGGATGCAATAACCCAATATTGGGCGTTTCCAGTGGTGGCGGAATTTCGCCAATCGTCAGACCCAAGTAATTTTCCGCCAGCGTCCAGAACAAGGCGGCGACATTTTCGATCCCGCCCGCATTCCAATAGCCGTAAATAATCAACCAGTTGCGAAGATCCTGAACTTTGCCGATGGGAATATATTTCAGCAGTTTGGGACCCGTTTTGAGAAAGCTAATGTAGCCTGCCAGTTTGTCTTCTTCCCGACTGTTGGTAAACTTGCTGAGAATAAATTGCACAGGTTTGGGCATTCCCTTCGGTTTATCCCCGATCGCGAATTTGCCCAGTTGCGTCAGGCTCATCAACTCCAGCGCCGACTCAAACACCAACCGAATCGGAATCTGTTTGGCCCGTTCTCGCAGCCACACCACCTGATCGTAGTCAAATAACAGACTGGCAAAAAACACATCGGCATCCTGTAAAGCGTTGGCTACCGTGTCTGGAGTAGCGGCCAGATCGCGATCGCTAAACACCCGAATCTCCAGATCAGGACATCGCGCCTGCGCTAAATCCGCCGCTTGGCGATACAAATTCGCGTTAAACGACTCAAACCCGGCAATCAACACAATGCGTTTCATAAGGGCGAAGCATTCCAGCAAGATCTATTGCGATCATACAAAGTCGGTTGAAGGCTTGCCGTCCCGACCCAAGCGATCATGTTGGAACATTCGCCCCAGGTTTAAGCGATCCAAGAATGATGAACTGTATAACGGACTCAACCATTCTGGGGTTAAGCAACCTTCTTCCGTTTCAATGCCGCAAGCAGACTACCCCCGACTAAAAAGCCTAAAACAGTTGTCGGTTCCGGTACAGCAGCAACTTGACCACTCCCAGCCAGCAAATCTAAACCACCGATCGCATTCGGTGTTGCTTGAGGAAAGTAGGTCGAATTTTTCCAGTCTAATAAGTTAGCAGGATTGCCTCCGTCGGTGACATCAGGCGCAAACAGGGAATACCCATAAATGGTGGTTGGGGTGTCAGAAAATAACGAAAATGGCAGCAGAATGCCACCCACTTTTTGAGTGACTGTGTTGACAATTCGGAAGTCTCCAGTGCTGTTGGTTAGCTCAGGATAAGGGAGCAAGTTATCAGCGCCGCCACCCGGTCGCAGGTTTGGAGTTCCCCAACCTGTGGCAATTGAAAGCAACGAACCATAATGAGTGGGATTACCCGCCGCATCAACACTCAAAATTGGCGCAATCTTAAAGCCATCATGAGCACCGACCAAGCCGCGATCGAAGAACACAGTTGCCAGAATGGGAGAAATGGTGATGCCGGATTGAAAGACAAAGTCAGCCCGCTCAACATCTGTTTGCAGTTCTTGTAAGGGCCCCGCTGGCAGCCCCGCATTCACAAATAAGTTTTCAGCTCCTTGCAAAATATTGTTCTGGTTTAACAGCGCTTGAGTGGTTGTGGGTAACGAAGTGCGGACAGTGGTGGGTTGCCCCAGAATACCTTCACTCAAAACTAACTGGCGATCGCTGTAGTTACCAAAGTTATCGGCTGGCGCGTATCCTCCTCGCCTCAACGTCACAACAGGTTGAGGGAAACTACCAAGTTCCCAAACGAGCGAGTTAGCAGTCACGGCTTTAATCGGTAGCGATTGATTTAAGTAAGTGACACCGTTAACGGTTGTATCTGTACCATCTGTAAGGGGACCGTACTCAACACCGGTGACATCATAAGCCAACGTTGCAGCCGTTGCAGCAGCGGTTGCAAAGGGTAGAGAAGATAGCAGGATACCCGTAACAAGGGCCGTTTTAGTCAGCGTCACTTGGGGAAACTTGTTAGGAAATTTCATAGTTGTTATTAGGGCTAGACAACTAACTTAGTAGGTATCATTCCCGTATTTAAACCTCTGGTGATTGTACTGACACTTCATTAAAGCTTTATACTTTAACCCCAAGCCTCATGAGGTATGACAACACCTTGTGGATTATTGCAAATCGCTAAATATCTCTTTCCTGCACCTACACTATGCCTAGCTTTCTAAGACAGCCACTTCAGAGTTAGCCAATCTGGTTTAGGCACGAGTGGCACAAGACCCAGCCTTGTTCATCTTATGAGTTTCATATTTTCTTGCCCTACTATATCTAGCAAATCACTTAAGTTATTTTTGTAAAATCTTCTGAAAGAGCCGCAAGCTGGATCACAGATTGACTGATCCAAATCTCAGCAGTAACTAACTTCGGATGCAACTTAACTTACTTCAGGAAACGATCAATGACGGACAGGACACCCCAAATAATTGTTGCTGGATTGACTGGAATTGGCTTGATGATTGCGGGTACAGGTTGCACTCCGACACCGCCCAATACAACTCAACCACCCAATACAACTCAACCACCTGTGAGTCAACAACCAACTTCGCCCCAACCGCCCAATACAACTCAACCGCCCAACGTGGCTCAAAAGTTTTCCTGCACCGGACGTAAAAGTAACGGCTGGAATTATGATGCCCAGTCTGCGAATAATCGCTTTACCCAAATTGTCTGGACGAGGCCAGGGCAACCGACGCAGGTTTCACCACTCACGTTTGACCGCAACAACGAACAAGGACAGCCAATTTACCGGGGGGCATTTCAAGAAGCCACTGCGATTTCGCTGGTGGATTTAAGCCAGGGAAATGTGCGTCCAGGGTCAGAAGTTTCCGTTGGCACTGAAGAATGGGGCTGGGCCAGAGGCACCTGTGCGATCGCGCCGTAGCGTTGATAGTTGTGTGGCTGAAAATCTCTCCTAAATGTGCGACCTTACTTAATCCGTGCTCCTAAGCGGCGGGTTCTCTAGGCGTAACAGATACCTTAAAACCCAGTTCACCCAATAGTGCAAGTAAAGTCGAAAAATTTAATTCACCCGGTTGAGTCAGTGTTTCGTATATCGCGCTTCGATGGGCAACCAACTGGGTATCGCTCAACTCCGAGATCTGAGCCTCTGTAACATTGGTTAACGCTAACCGCACCTCTTCAACGCTGCCATCTTCTAGAACAGCACCTAGATAAGCAGCAGCCTCTTGAGGATCTTTCAGAGACTCAATCAAATAAGCGTGATAACTCCTACTCGTTGGCATTTTCGCGTTGCTTGTAGTCAGCCCAAAACTGTTTAGCATCTATGATATCTTGATCCTGACTGCTTTTGTCGCCACCGCACAGCAGCAAAATAATCAGCATTTCAGCTTGTGCAAAATACACTCGATAACCAGGTCCACAATCAATTCTAAGCTCAAACACCCCTTCACCGACAGACTTGCAATCACCAAAGTTTCCCAAAGCTACTCTATCTAACCGCTTTCTGATTCTTGCTCTCGCCTCCCGATCTCTTAAAGTATCCAACCATGATGAGAACGGAGCTTCATTGCCATCAGTTTCATAGATTAGAAGTTCTCTCGACTGTGATTCCATTGAAAATTGTTCTGCCGTCTAAAATGAAACTTAGGCTGTCTTCTTATGAGATCGAAATTATTATAATGAGATTTTAACTTAACAACAAAACCATTCTTTTCAAAATGCACGGGAATAGCTATCGCCCGCTGATGTTGCGAATCGCTAACACAAATACAGGTAAAAGGAAGTCTCTCAGGTAAGATTAAAGATTGTCTTATCGCCAAAATATTTGTCTGCGATCGCGTTGTTCGCGTCTATCCACCTAAAGAGTTAAAGGGTTTATGACTTCCTCAATTCGCTTCCTGATGTGTGCGCCTGACCATTACGATGTGGACTACGTAATTAATCCCTGGATGGAGGGAAATGTCCACAAATCCTCCCGAGATCGCGCTGTAGAGCAGTGGCAAGGCTTGTACCACATTCTCAAAGACCGTGCTGTGGTTGACCTGGTGAAACCTCAAAAGGGCGTACCCGACATGGTCTTCACGGCTAACGCTGGCCTGGTGCTGGGGCACACCGTGGTACTGAGTCGCTTCTTCCACAAAGAACGTCAGGGCGAAGAACCCTTTTTCCAGGAGTGGTTTGAGTCGCAAGGGTTCACCGTTCACCTGTTGCCGAAAGATTTACCGTTTGAAGGGGCGGGGGATGCCCTCCTCGATCGCGAAGGGCGTTGGCTCTGGGCGGGATACGGCTTCCGCTCGGAACTCGATTCCCATCCTTATCTGGCGAAATGGCTGGATATTGAAGTGCTGTCGCTGCGGTTGATGGATGAGCGGTTCTACCACCTCGATACCTGCTTCTGTCCCCTGGCGGATGGCTATTTGCTCTACTATCCGCCCGCCTTTGATAGCTACTCCAATCGCCTGATTGAATTGCGCGTTCCGGCGGAAAAGCGGATTGCGGTGGCTGAAAAAGATGCCGTCGCCTTTGCCTGTAATGCGGTGAATGTGAATCGCACCGTGATTATGAACAAGGCGACAGATGAATTGAAGCAACGGCTGTCGTCTCTGGGTTTTGAAGTGGTGGAAACACCCTTAACCGAGTTTTTGAAAGCGGGTGGGGCGGCGAAATGTTTGACCTTACGGGTGACGGAACCGATCATGCCGGATCATCACGCGATCGCGACGGTGGAGAGTCGCCTGATCCGGATGGAAGGTCACTTATTGGATGCGGGCTTGATCAACCAGGCATTGGATTTGATTGTAGAAGGGGGCGGCAGTTTCCAGGTGTTGAACTTCCAGTTGGGTGAACAACGGCAAAGTACTTCATCCGCTGATGTGAAGGTGACAGCTCCCTCGCATGAAGTGCTGGAAGCTTTGATGTCTCAGTTGATTGACTTGGGGGCCGTACCGCCGCCCCAGGAGGTCTGCGACATCATCTGGGAAGTGGTGGAACAAGATGGTGTGGCCCCGGATGATTTCTATGTGACGACGATCTATCCCACCGAAGTGCGGGTGAATTGTCAGTGGGTGCCTGTCCAGAAGCAACGGATGGATGCGGCGATCGCGGTGACTGACACCCCCAATGGCCCAGTTGCCCAATGCAAACTGCTGCGGGATCTGACCACAGGCGATCGCGTCGTGGTCGGCGTGGAGGGGATTCGCACTGTCCGCAAGACGGAATCCCGCGAACAGCGCAATACCCAGGAATTCAGCTTCATGGGGTCCGGAGTGTCTAGCGAACGGCGGGTGGAACTGGTGGTCGAACAAATCGCCTGGGAAATGCGCCAGATTCGCGACCAGGGCGGCAAAGTGGTGGTCACGGCTGGCCCGGTGGTGATTCATACCGGCGGCGGTGAACATCTGGCTCACTTAATCCGCAATGGCTATGTGCAAGCGTTACTCGGTGGCAACGCGATCGCGGTTCATGACCTGGAACAATCCATGATGGGTACGTCTCTGGGTGTGGACATGAAGCGGGGCGTTTCGGTGCGGGGAGGGCATCGCCACCACCTGAAAGTGATCAACACGATTCGACGCTACGGCAGCATTGCCCAAGCTGTGGAACAGGGCGTAGTCACTGGTGGCGTGTTGTATGAATGCGTGAAAAACGAGGTGCCGTTCGCGTTGGCTGGCTCCATTCGGGATGATGGTCCCTTACCTGACACCGAAATGGATTTACTCAAGGCCCAGGCGGCCTATGCCCAATTGATTGAAGGAGCCGATTTGATCCTGATGCTGTCTTCCATGCTGCACTCGATCGGTGTGGGTAACATGACTCCCGCCGGAGTGAAGATGGTGTGTGTAGACATCAACCCCGCCGTGGTCACGAAACTCAGCGATCGCGGCTCGGTCGAATCGGTGGGCGTGGTGACGGATGTGGGCCTGTTCCTCAGCCTGCTCACCCAACAACTAGAGCGCTTGACCAGTCCCTATCAACTACAAATGGTGTAGTTTCTTGTTGGAGGACGAGGCTATTGTCTCGTCCTCCAGCGATCAATTAACCTGAAGCGATCGCTGTGCCGCTATGACCCGATCTTCTAAACCTGCCTCCCCCCCCTCCGATCCCCCGTCTTCTCGGACCCATTCTGGCCCGGATCGCTTCTCCCGTACCAGAATGGGTCCGTGGAAGCGCATTATCAGTCCCGATGGACGGATCAGTATCTTGCGGTTGGGTGAACATCGCCCCTTAAGCGATGTCTACCACCTGCTGCTGATCATGCCCTGGTGGAAATTTCTGGGCTTGATTGGCGGCCTATATTTGACGACGAATTTTGGTTTTGCGATCGCCTACGTGTTGGGCGGCGATGTAATTGCCAATGCCCGTCCGGGTTCGCTGACGGATGCCTTCTTTTTCAGTGTGCAAACAATGGCGACCATTGGTTACGGGGCCATGTATCCCAAAACCATGTATGCCAATGTGCTGGTAGCGATCGAAGCCTTCGTCGGGTTGTTGGGCGTGGCGATGGCCACCGGACTGATGTTTGCCCGGATTTCTCGCCCCACGGCGCAAGTACTGCTTAGTAAAACAGCCATCATCATGCCTTACAACGGGGTGCCCACCCTCATGTTTCGCGCCGCTAACAAACGCGGCAACCAAATTTTGGAAGCGCGACTCTGGGTGACGTTAATCCGGGATGAAGTCACCGATGAAGGCTACCCCATGCGTCGCATCTACGACATCAACTTAATTCGGAATCATAGTCCTTTCTTCGTTCTCACCTGGACGGGAATGCATCCTTTGGATGAAAACAGTCCCCTATATGGGGCAACGCCGGAAAGTCTGACCGCCAGCAATGCCGAAATTCTAGTGTCCCTCACTGGCATTGACGAAACTGTCGCGCAAACTGTCCACGCCCGTCAGCTCTATCCGGTACGTCACATTCTCTGGCATCACCAATTTGCTGATATTTTTTCCATTGCGCCAAATGGTCAGCGGATTATTGATTACACCCACTTTCATGATGTGATTCCGTTGGAGGGGGAGTAGAGAGTGGGGAGTAGGAAGTAGGGAGAGCGAAGGTTTCCTTTTGAGTCTTCTGCTTTTCTTTGCGAAAATTTCACACCGGATCGCGCCCAATTTATCCTTTTTTTTCCTGCCTACGGGTATGTTTGAGTCAGGCGAATTCGCTGAAATATTCTGCAATCAACAGCGGTAGGTTCCATGACACGAATTTTATTGACTGGTGCCAATGGGCAAGTGGGGGAAGAACTGCGGCGATCGCTGGCTGGCTTGGGTGAGGTAATTGCGGTCGATCGCACCAGTCTAGATCTCTCTAACCCGGATGCGGTTCGGGCTGTGGTGCAAACGGCTCAACCCAGTTTGATTGTGAATGCGGCGGCTTATACGGCTGTAGACAAAGCCGAAAGCGAAGCAGACCTGGCCGATTTGGTGAATGGTAAAGCGCCAGAGGTGATGGCCGAAACCGCCGAAGAACTGGGAGCGGGCTTAATTCATATTTCCACCGATTATGTATTTGACGGCAATGGGAGTCGTCCTTATCAGGAGGATCATCCCACCCAACCATTGGGCGCGTATGGCAAGTCGAAGCTTTTGGGCGAAGCGGCGGTGCGCCACCATTGCCAAAAGCACATGATTCTTCGCACCGCCTGGGTGTATGGCGTGCAGGGCAAGGGCAACTTTGTCAAAACCATGTTGCGCGTAGGGGCGCAGCGAGAAGAGTTGCGCGTGGTGACGGATCAAGTTGGCGCTCCCACCTGGGCGAAAGACTTGGCGCTAGCGATCGCCCAACTCGCGCCCCAACTCACCCCAGAAACCGCAGGCACCTATCACTACACCAACAGCGGCGTGTGTAGCTGGTACGATTTTGCGGTGGCGATTTTTGAGGAAGCCAAAGCGATCGGTTTTCCGCTTCAGGTGCAACGAGTAGTTCCCATTGCTACCGAAGAGTACCCCTTGCCTGCACAACGTCCGGCCTTTTCCGTTTTGTCACTTAAGAAGGTTGCAGCATTACTGGGTGGCCATCCCCCCTACTGGCGAGACAGTCTCCGCAAAATGTTAGCCGAGTTGCAGTCGTTACCACAGGTTTAATCGAGTCGTAGATGCTATCCGACCAAGCAGCAACAACCCTTTCCACTACACAATCAATCTCAATCGACCCAGCCAATATCTTGATCGGTCAGTTGACCGGGAGATTTGCCAGCAGGAAACATCGGGTGGGCCAGGGAATCTGCCTGACGGCGGCGTAAAACCTCTTGCTGGGAGAGAGGTTTGGTCGCAAGTTTACGATCCTGTGGCTGAGGCTGGGAACCTGGAGTTGATCTCGTAGTCGGGGGAGATGCTTTTGTCGATTGAAGGTGAGTCGGTTGATTTTTCTGCAACGTTTCCAGTTGTTGTTGCAATTGGGCGTTACGGTCTGCCAGTTGCAATGCGGTTTGCTTGGCTTCCGTGAGTTCTGCATCCAGGTGGCTATTGCGTTGTTCGGCTTTTTCCAGACTGGCTTGCAGTTTTTTCGTGACTGGTGCCTGAGTTTTAGCTTCGGCTTTCAGATCAGCGAGTTGTTGGGTCAAATCTGCCACATGTTGAGTCAAGTCAGCAATTTGCTGCTTCAAAGTTGCTTCTCGCTGTTGTGCGGCTTGTAATTCGGCGGCATGTTCGTTCGTAGCGATCGCATCCGGCGGTGCAGCCTCGACCAATTCAGCGTCTACCCCGTTCGGCGGGTCCAACTCTGGCTGGTTCTCCGTCGGTTTCTGGACTTCTTCCCGCAACAAATCGGATAATCGTTTTCTCGCCATTAGTTCCTCCAATCCCGCTGAATTTCGTCTGCGGCTCGTCGATAATCTGCTTCGGCTTCCCTGGCATTTTTGCCCCGCCACTGGGCGATCGCCTTGCCCTCCAAGGCGGCCCGTTCATGGGCTTTGTAAGCACGGATAAACGCATGACACGCTGGAATGCCCAACTCCATCAAGGTGTTTTGGGCTTCCAGTGCTTCCGCTAAACTGCGCGGGTCAACCTTCGTCAACAACACTCGATGAGGCACCTTCGCCGGGATCACCGCCGAACGAACCGTTTCGATCAACGCCGTCAGATCCATTGGAGCTGGTGGCGTAGGCAAAATCACATAATCTGCCGCCGGAATCACGGCTGCCAATGCTTCTGAATTCAGGGCTGGTGGCGTGTCTACCACTACCATATCGTAGTCCTGAATCTCTCGCAGCTTCGTCAAGTAAACCGGATCAGTTTCCTGGGTCAAATCAAACCCGATCGCCCCTTGACTCTGCTCCACCCACCAGGAAGCTGAACCCTGCGGATCAGCATCCACTAGTAGCACTCGGCAATTCTCGGCCAGGGTTGCCGCCAAATTGATCGCCGTTGTGGTTTTGCCCACTCCCCCTTTGCCATTCAACACCACCAGCACTCTACTCCCTCTTACCGTTGAAGTGGAGGGGTGCGCTTGTGTTGCTTTCGATGTAGACTTTGAAGATTTTGGGGCAGTTACCATCGTTGAGCCAGACGACTACACGGCTAGACTATACCGCGTTCTTTCTCGATCAGCCCGATAAACCTACAAATATTTGTCTTTGGGACGGGAGCGGGGGGTTGGAGCTTCGCATTCGGCTGTACTCCCTGCCCCACTCCCCCATTCCAGGCTCTCGTTCTCCACGCTTAAGGCACCAGTTCAGGCTTTTTCTCACCCGCCGCGATCGCCTCACTGCTAGAAGTTTGCAACGGCACCGTTGCATCTTCCGACGCTGGCACCAGTTCCCGGTAGAGCTGCTCGTATTCGATCGCGGATTTATCCCAGCTAAAGTCTTGTGCCATACCCCGCTGCTGGAGTTCTCGCCATTCCGGCTTGTAATGGAAGCCTTCCCAGGCTCGGACCAGGCAGGTATAAAGATCCAACGGCTCATAGCGATCGAAACAGTAGCCCGTACCCGCATGATTCATCGGGTCGTGGTGGGTGACGGTATCCACCAAACCGCCAGTGCGACGCACAACGGGAACGCAGCCGTAACGCATCGACAACATTTGGCTGATTCCGCAGGGTTCAAACCGGGAAGGCATCAGGAAGGCATCACATCCGGCATAGATCCGACGGGCCAAAATGTCATTGTGTAGCAGATAAACCGACATCCGCCCCGGATAGCGAGAGGCCAGATGCCACATCTGGGTCTCATAGTAGCGATCGCCTGTGCCCAGCAAAATCATTTGTGCGTCGGAGTAGGCCAGAAAGCGATCAAGAATCTGGATGGCCAGATCTAAGCCTTTTTGTTCAACCAACCGCGTGACCATCCCCAACAGGAACGAACCCGGTTTCACCTCCAGCCCGACTTCTTCTTGCAGCGAGACTTTATTGGCGATGCGATCGTCGAGGGTCTCCGCAGTAAAGGTCTGATTTAAGCTCTTATCTGTTTTGGGGTTGTAAGACTCCACATCAATGCCATTCAGAATGCCGGACAACTTACCGCCAATGAAAGACATTAACCCATCCAGTTGTTCTCCATAGGCGGGGGTTTGAATTTGTTGGGCATAGGTGGGCGAAACCGTAGTGACGCGATCGGCAAACTGTACCGCCGCGGCCATCGTATTGTGACCCTGCATATACCAGGGACACCAGGTAATTTGCTCTAAGCGCCAACGCCAGGGACCCTGATAAGCCAGGTTATGAATCGTGAAAATAGTGCGAATATCGGGCGTTTCGTGCATCCAGACGGGAATCATCCCCGTGTGCCAGTCATTACAATGCACAATCTGGGGTCGCCACTGCCCAAAATTCCAGATAAATTCCGCCGCTCCATTGGCGAAAAAGGTAAACCGCCAATCTTCGTCTTCACCAAAGTAAATTCGGCGCGGTTCAAAGACTGGGTGCCCCATGAGATACAGCGGCACTTCAGAATTGGGCAACTTGGACTCGTAAATATGAAAATCCTGGAACATGGCGCTACTTTGCCAGATGGGTTCCTTAGACACGCGGATCTTTTCCGATAGAAACCCGTAATATGGCATGATCACTCGCACATCATGCCCCATCTTCTTCAACACCTTTGGCAGCGCCCCCACCACATCAGCCATGCCACCCACTTTTGCTAATGGAGCAACCTCAGCGGCAACAAACAGGATTCTCATGTGGACCTTCCTACCCCTTGAATGATCTAGCCAGTCTCAACTTGCCAATATTCAACCAGCAAAAGAGATTTGCACTGTGATCATAAACCAGCAAGGGACTCCCATACCGTCTGACAACAAACTGGTTCCTACCGATTTCGCTGGCGATATTCGGCAATCACTTCCTCGGGTGTGGGATTCGCCTTGGCTTTGCCGTGAACAAATACAACGGGCGCACCCCGCTTGATAATTTCATTCAACCGTTGCAGCCCCAGCCAATCGTCTGTGTTGGTGAAGCGAAAAGACGTGATGTGCTTGTAGGGGATCTGGGCTGCTGTGAGCTGACTCATCACATTCCGGGTTTCTGGCCCTGAGTTAGGGCAATCCAGCAACCCCGTTACGACCACTTTGTCGGGTTCAATTTCATCGGGTAAGGGAACCGCTACAAAGCTATTTTCAGAAGGTTGGTTAATTCGCTCGAATATGGTAATGCCGATGAGCAACACCAGACTGCCCACGAAAATGAGTTTGAACTGTGGCATGGTCTGTCCTTTGGGAAATTGTTTCCTCTAGTGTGGCCTCGCCGCAAGGTAGGGTCGTGCGATCGCAATCACATCAGGTCATCCCGGTGCCCATTGCAACTACATAGCACCCGAATTTTTGTTGAAGATCACCCAGATCGTTTTGAAGATCAGTTCAATGTCGTACTTGAGGCTCCAGTTTTCCTGATATTTCAAATCAAGCCGCACAATATCCTCAAAGTTTTTGACCGAGGAACGACCATTCACCTGCCATTCACCCGTCATTCCCGGTTTGATGTCGAGCCGTTGCCACTGAAGAATCTCGTATTTCTCGACCTCATCCGGGGTGGGGGGCCGAGTTCCAACTAAACTCATTTCACCCTTCAATACGTTCCAAAATTGCGGCAGTTCATCCAGGCTAGTTTTCCGCAGAAATCGGCCTACGCGGGTAATGCGAGGGTCATTCTTAGCTTTGAAGATGGCACCCTCAGCTTCGTTCTGCACCAGATGCTTTTTAGCTTCCGCATCCGTTACCATCGACCGGAACTTCCACATTTTGAAGCGCTTACCCATCTGAGAACAGCGCACCTGCCCAAACAAGATGGGGCCGCGACTGTCGAGTTTGATCGCGATCGCAATGAGGGGAAACACAAGACCAGTAATCGTTAGCCCAATCAGCGCCCCCACCACATCCATCACCCGCTTAGGGACAGATTTAACCGAAGGATGGGTAATAAAGGGTTGGTCCTCCGGTTTCACCCGCTTGATCAGTCGTTGCGGCATTGACCCCAAAGGCTGAGTTCCCTCCGGCGCAACCGTTCTCGGAACCGTAGTTTTGACCAACGTGGGGGTGGATGTTGTCCCAGACGAGGCAGGAGCCGCAGGTTCAATCACGAAGAACTTGTCTAGATCCGCCAGAGATAGAGCCGTGAGAACTTGCTGAGAAACATTTTGTAGAATTAGTTCAAACCCTTGCTTCTGGGCCAGCTTGCGGGTTGCAACGAGAGCACCAATGCCGCTACTGTCCATGAATTTCGTTTCACTGAAGTCCAGTGCAACCTGGGTTAAGTCGGGATTATCCTGGCAGGCTTGTTGAAAACTCTGCTTAAATTCCAGCGCCTTCTTGACAGTAAAAACCGACGGAATGCTAATTCGGCAGGTTTTCTCTAGAATTGTTACTTGATAGTCGCTTCCGTTAGATTCAACCACAGTTCCAGCTCAACTCTCTAGAGGGATAAAAAACAAGCTAGTTGGTAGATCCTTCTGATATGGCGGTCGGCAACTGATGTTTCAGTCACGATGTTACCTAGATCATTCGGATAATGTCACGAGTAATGGGAAGTCACAGCACACAATCTTTAAAGGAGATTTAGATAACACCCCGGATACGAGATAAAAAAACACACACTCTTCTTATTATTTAAACCTCCTTATGATGTCTCCAATCCTTCGCAACCTGGTCAATGCCATAGAAGCGTTGCCAGAAGCGATCGACGGCTTTAGTCGGCAACACCTTCGTCAACATAAATACTAAAAAACTGCCTGCGGTTGCGGCTACGTATCGAGGTCGGGGGTGTTTGGCATTTAAAGCATGAATGATCACCCTGGCAACCTGATCAGAAGTCCAGGCCGTGGCTTTGGTGCGCTTATCCAATTGGCTAAAGGTGGCAAAGGCGGCGCGGTAGGGGGTGCTTTGCGGATCAGGTACAGCGGTTTCAATTTCGTGTTTGACGACATCTAAAAATTCGTTATGCACCGCACCCGGTTCGACGACACTCACCTTGATGTTGAACGGTTCGAGTTCCATCCGTAGCGCATCGCTGATCGCCTCCAGCGCAAACTTAGACCCGCTATACAGGCCACCAAAGGGAAACGCCGTTCTGCCACCGATGGAACTGATGTTAATAATTCTGCCACCGCCGCGATCGCGCATCGCCGGAATCACCGCCTGAGTCAAGGCCAGAGGTCCCATGACATTCACTTCAAACTGCCGCCGACATTCCTCCGGAGTCATCAATTCCAGGGGTCCCATTTGGCCGTAGCCTGCGTTGTTGATCAGCACGTCCACCTGCCCAAAATGGTCTAAAGCTTGATGAGCGAGGGCCTGAGCTTGCTGAATGTGAGCCAGATCGGTTGGCACAATCAACGTTTCTGCCCCCGCCGTTTGGCAAGCAGCCGCAACGGTGGCGAGTTTGTCTTGATTGCGAGCCGCCAACACCAGGCGGATGCCCGGATGCTGACCTGCCAATTGTCTTGCGAGAGCAGCGCCGATTCCAGTGGAAGCACCCGTAATGAGCACAACGGATTGATTCAGGACGAGAACATCAGACATGCAGCAACAATGAACTCAATGGAATACTCAATAGACTTACTCTATCGAATTGCGGTTGGAGAAACTTCCCTCCTCAGTATTCCCATGTTTCACAGTTTCTCAACGCTGAAAAGTGAAAGAGAAGAGGAGCGCCAGGGAAAATTGTGCGTCGGCACTGAACCTTTTTCAGCGATCGCCTGTCTCATCTTATGATTCATTAGTACAGGTGGAGGAGCGTTTTGCAGGTGTTTGTGGTGCAAACCGTGTCGGACGACAGCCAGCCTGAACAGGATGATCATCAGCTCGTACAGCGATCGCTGGGGGGAGACACCCATAGTTTTCGCTTGCTGTATCGACGGCATCACCAGCGAGTTAGAGCCATTCTCTATCAGCGTTGTGATGCCTTTATGTTGGATGATTTGGTGCAGGAGGTCTTTTTACGAGCCTGGAAGGGACTACCCAACTTTCGGCGAACCGCGCAATTCTCCACCTGGCTTTATCGCATTGCCTGGAATGTGGCCTCAGACCAACGCCAGACTGCGGCCAGAGGTCGGACGCAACTGCAAGCGCTGACCCACCACGCCCCGCAACAGCAGGAATCGCCCGATGTCCTGCATCTGCATTATCAAGATTTGGTTCAACGGGGGTTAGATCACCTCAGCGTTGACCATCGCACCATCCTGGCACTCCACGATTTAGAAGAGCTTCCCCAAAAAGAAATTGCTGAGATTCTAGATATTCCGCTTGGTACTGTAAAATCCCGTTTGTTTCATGCCCGGGCTGCGATGCGCCAGTTTTTAGAAAAAGAAGGAGTTCAGCTATGAGTCCGCATCCTGAAGATGACTCACCTCTTACTCAGTTTCTCAAACACCACGCGCCAAACGTTCCTGCCGCATCGGCGGATCTGGAGGAACGGCTGCTCACCCTGATTGAACAGTCACCTCAAGCCACGACTTCCCTCCCCCCTGTTCGTCGATCGCGGCCTCGTGATCGGCGGCCTCATGGTGTGTGGTTGCTGCCCACCGCGATCGCGGCGGGACTGGTGGCAATGGTTAGCTACCAAACCTTACTGCCCCCGCAGCCCTCCGAAGCCGAACTCGCCGAACTCGAAACCTTTATTGAAAGTACCTGGCAGGGAACTCTGGCCGAACAACCCACGACTGAAACTGAAGACCTGTATCCGCTGACGGATGATCCCACCGTCAATTGAAACTTGCCTACTCGTTCACCTTTCCCTGGAGCCTGTCTTATGTTTGTCCGTTCGCTGGCGGTGATTGCAACCCTCCTTTGGTCGGGCGGCAATGCGATCGCCTTCACAGAGACAAGGGGGATGCCGAACTCGATGAGTCCCCTATCGCTGCAATGGGCACACCGCAATCAACGGGCACAGCGCCAACCGCGCCCCGACCGCGCCAACTGGTTACGAGAACTTAATTTAACCGCTGAACAAATTCAAAAAATTCAGGATATTCGGCAGCAATATCAGGCTCGCCTCACCGAACAACGACAGGCCGTACGGCAGGCCCAACAAGAATTAAAACAACTCATGGCCAGCAACGCCTCCACCGCACGCATTCGGGAAAAGTTTGACCAGATGCAAACCCTCAAGCAGAAGTTGGGCGACACGCGCATGGAAAGTATGCTGGCGATTCGGAATGTGCTCAACCCAGAACAGCGCCAGAAACTCAACGACATTATTCGGCAACGGGGCCGCGATCGCCTGGACAATTGGTAATTCCGATCCTGCAACTTTTGCGTAGAAGCACATCGGACCTTGCCCTAACCCCCCAACCAGGTACGGTAAATACCCCTTCATCAAAAGGCGCGATCGCACTCAGTATAGAGACAGGCGTGTCTTGCCGTGCGGAATCGATCGAATTGGCAGGCTCAGAGGATTGAGCCGCTTCACGAGTCTTCAGCGTGACGGGTCAATCGCCACCCTAATACTTTTTACTTCTGTAGTTAATGGAGCCGAAGCACTCATGGCAAAAGTTGTCGGAATTGACCTTGGTACTACCAACTCTTGTGTGGCGGTGATGGAAGGAGGAAAACCGACTGTCATTGCAAATGCGGAAGGGTTTCGGACAACTCCCTCGGTTGTAGCATTTGCCAAAAACGGCGATCGCCTGGTGGGGCAAATCGCCAAGCGCCAAGCCGTCATGAACCCCGAAAACACCTTCTACTCCGTCAAGCGTTTCATTGGACGGCGGTTTGAAGAAGTAGCCAACGAAATGACCGAAGTGTCATACAAAGTGCTAAACGTGGGCGGCAACGTCAAACTGGACTGTCCTGCTAAAGGCGAACAGTTTGCGCCAGAGCAAATTTCTGCCGAAGTTCTGCGGAAACTGAAAGAAGATGCCAGCAAATACCTGGGCGAGGATGTCACCCAGGCCGTCATCACCGTTCCCGCCTACTTCAACGACTCCCAACGGCAAGCCACCAAAGACGCAGGCAAAATCGCCGGACTGGAAGTTTTACGGATCATCAACGAACCCACAGCCGCTTCCCTGGCTTATGGTTTAGACAAAAAGAGTAACGAAACCATTCTCGTCTTTGACCTGGGTGGTGGAACCTTCGATGTGTCCATCCTGGAAGTGGGCGATGGCGTGTTTGAAGTCCTGGCAACCTCCGGTGACACTCACCTCGGTGGAGACGATTTCGACAAAAAGATCGTAGATTTCCTGGCCGAAGAGTTTCGCAAGTCTGAAGGCATTGAACTGCGGAAAGACCGTCAGGCCCTGCAACGGCTGACTGAAGCAGCGGAAAAAGCCAAGATTGAATTGTCTAGCGTCACTCAAGCAGAAATCAATCTGCCCTTCATCACCGCAACACAAGACGGCCCCAAACACCTGGACACCACCCTCACCCGCGCCAAGTTTGAGGAATTGTGTTCTGACCTGATCGATCGCTGCCGCATCCCCGTCGAAAATGCCCTCCGCGATGCCAAGCTGAGCAAAGAAAATATTGATGAAGTCGTCATGGTGGGCGGTTCCACGCGGATTCCAGCCATTCTGGATGTCGTGAAGCGCACCCTGGGCAAAGACCCCAACCAAACGGTCAACCCCGATGAAGTGGTGGCAGTCGGTGCGGCCATCCAAGCGGGTGTGCTGGCTGGAGAAGTCAAAGACATTCTGCTACTCGACGTAACCCCCCTCTCCCTGGGTGTAGAAACCCTGGGTGGCGTGATGACCAAGATCATTCCACGCAACACCACCATCCCCACCAAGAAGTCGGAAGTGTTCTCGACGGCGGTAGATGGGCAGAGCAACGTGGAAATTCACGTTCTCCAGGGCGAACGGGAAATGGCCAACGACAATAAGAGCTTGGGCACCTTCCGCCTGGATGGTATCCCCTCTGCGCCCCGGGGCGTGCCTCAAATTGAAGTGACTTTCGATATTGACGCAAACGGGATTCTGCAAGTCACCGCCAAAGATCGCGGTACGGGCAAGGAGCAATCCATCAGCATCACGGGTGCCTCGACCCTGCCGAAGGACGAAGTGGAACGGATGGTGCAAGATGCAGAGCGTAATGCATCTGCCGACAAAGACCGCCGCGAAAAGATTGACATCAAGAACCAGGCGGATACGCTGGCCTATCAAGCCGAGAAGCAACTTAGCGAATTGGGCGACAAAGTACCCGCCGATGACAAGACCAAAGTGGAAGGTTTGATCAAAGATCTACGGGATGCCTCCGGGAAGGATGACTTCGATCGCATCAAGTCTCTCACCACCGAACTTCAGCAAACCCTGTACACCATTGGTAGCAACATCTATCAACAGGCTGGGGGTGCCGCTCCCGGTGATGGCGGTCCTACCGATCCAGGTGCGGGTGCGCCGCCTCCAGGGACCAGTGGTAGCGCCGATGATGATGTGATTGATGCCGACTTCACCGAATCGAAGTAGGTTGATTCGGACTCTAGCTACAGAACTCCATTACTAACGTCAAGGGCTGACTGGTCGAACCAGTCAGCCCTTTTCTAGTACCGGGGAAACTTCGGACAATCAGGATGCAGCGGGTTTAGGGGATTCTTCACACTCAATCCGGAACACTTTGAAAGTGCGATCGCCGGGAAACTCGATCGCCCCACTGAAGCGACTAATTCTTGGCCCCGTGGACCCAAACACCCGACCATCCGTAGTACAGCCCACCTGAAACGTGCCGGCCAATTGCCAGATGTCTCCCTCCTTTGCGTCAGGAGGCATGGGAACTTCCCCTTGAAAGGTAGACATGGTTATCGCTCGACGAGTCCGCCCCGGCCCACCAAACAACACCGTCAGGGCGATGCTGGCTCCATCGGTTTGCACATCCACAAAATTGGCCTCAACGGGCATCAGGTTGGTGGCATTGCGATTGTCAATGTCCCGTCCCGTAAACTTGCCTTCCGCTGCAAAATCAAATCGTTGCAATTTGTCATTTCGCGGCAGAAATACTTTTTCCTCAAACTCCTGAGTGCCGTCTTCTCGCACCTCTCCTTTGGCAATTTTCGCAATTGTTCTTGCGGGTGGATCATTTTCTAAATTCGGAACGAGTATTACCTTCATTACGTCGTAAGCTTGCGCGGCTGGCACAACGATGCCGATCGCCAGCACCCCAAGCGCACTAAATATCGGAAACAGCCAATGCCCAACGCAGCAGCGACGCAGGAAGAAAAGGAAAAATAGAGGTCTTGGGTAATTCATAATGCTCCCTACTTGTCATCAAAAACTGACAGAGAAATGAACAACGAATCACGGTCCTGTTATGCAATCTTCTACACGACAGACCGAATACACGACAGACCGAACCAGCCTTCTACAATGTGAAGATATACTAAAGCATCTGGTTCGGAACTGACAGCGTTATGGCGTTTTCTTCCATTACACGGGCACTGGGGCGATCGCCGCTCACCACAGAACTGCTCACCAAACTGCAACAGCAGCATTGTGTCAAGCTTACGGGGGTGGCCCGTCTGCCTAAAGGCATGGTCAGTTCGGCCCTGGCCCAGGTGCAGTCTCGTCCGTTGCTCGTGGTTGCTGCCACCCTGGAAGAAGCCGGACGCTGGACCGCTCAACTGGAGGCGATGGGTTGGCAAACCGTTAGTTTTTACCCCACCTCAGAATCATCGCCCTACGAACCCTTTGATCCCGAATCGGAAATTACCTGGGGTCAGATGCAGGTATTAGCCGATTTGTTGAAGGCCAATGTCGCCGCCTCATCTGAATTGAAAACTGGGCGGGAATGGTCGCTGGCGATCGTGGCCACCGAACGGGCCTTACAACCCCATCTCCCCCCCGTCGCCACTCTGTCGTCTTACCATCTCACCTTGCAGAAAGGCATGGAATTAAACCTGGGCCAACTAGGGGACGAATTGACCCGATTAGGCTACGAGCGGGTCTCGCTGGTGGAAACTGAAGGCCAATGGAGCCGCCGGGGAGACATTGTGGATGTGTTTCCTGTGGCCTCAGAATTGCCTGTGCGGTTGGAATTGTTTGGCGACGAATTGGATCAACTGCGCGAGTTTGATTCTGCCACGCAGCGATCTCTGGACCGAATTGAAGAAATTGCCATTACGCCTACCAGTTATGCCCCCATGATTCAGGCGGCCCTTACGTCGGAGCTGGCGGAGCAGGTGACGGCGTACCTGACTCCGGAAATCCAGGAACTGATGGAGGCAGGCAAAGCGCTGGAAGGTTCACGTCGGTTTTTAGGATTCGCCTTTGATCAGCCGGCCTCCCTGCTGGATTACCTCCCCGCCAATACGATCGTGGCGATCGATGAACCAGAACTGTGTCAGGCTCACGGCGATCGCTGGTTTGACCATGTGGAGGAGCATTGGCAGGAAGTCGGGAGTGGGGATGGCGACACCGTTCCCCTGCCCAAAATTCATCGGTCGTTCGCTGACTCGTTGCAAACCGTTCAGCAGTTTGATTGCCTCCATCTTACGGAACTGGCAGAAGCCACCAGTCATAATTCCCAGTCTCCGCTGAATCTAGCCAGTCGTCCGGTTCCGGCCATTCCGCATCAGTTTGCACGATTGGCGGAAACTCTGCGAGAAGAACGCGATCGCGGCTTTTCCATCTGGCTAGTCTCCGCCCAACCCTCTCGCTCGGTGGCCCTGCTGCAAGAGCACGATTGTCCGGCCCAGTTTGTTCCCAATCCCAAAGACTTTCTCGCGATCGACAAACTGCAAACCCAACACGTTCCCGTGGCCGTCAAATATTCCGGTTTGGCAGAACTGGAGGGCTTCATTCTGCCCACTTTCCGGTTGGTGGTCGTCACCGATCGCGAATTTTTTGGCCAGCATACCCTCGCCACGCCCAGCTACGTTCGTAAACGTCGCCGCGCCGCTTCCAAACAAATCGACCCGAATAAATTGGAACCGGGCGATTATGTGGTGCATCGCAATCACGGCATTGGTAAGTTCATCAAGCTAGAAAGCCTTGCGGTCAATGGCGAAACCCGCGAATACCTGGTGATTCAGTATGCCGATGGGTTGCTACGGGTGGCGGCGGATCAACTCAATGCCCTGTCCAGATTTCGAGGGGTGGGCGAAGGGGCACCGGAACTCAACAAAATGTCGAGCAAAGCCTGGGAGAAAACCAAGAGCAAAGTTCGCAAAGCCGTCAAAAAAGTGGCGGTGGATTTGCTGCAACTCTACGCCCAGCGTGCCCAGCAAATTGGCTTTTCCTTCCCGGTTGATGTGCCCTGGCAACAGGAAATGGAAGATTCCTTTCCGTACCAACCCACACCCGATCAACTCAAAGCGACTCAGGATGTGAAGCAGGATATGCAGAGCGATCGCCCGATGGATCGGCTCGTTTGTGGGGATGTCGGCTTTGGCAAAACAGAAGTCGCCATTCGGGCCATCTTCAAGGCAGTCACTACCGGAAAACAGGTCGCCTTGCTGGCTCCTACTACGATTCTGACTCAACAGCACTACCACACCCTCAAAGAACGCTTTGCCCCTTACCCAATTCAGGTCGGGTTACTCAACCGCTTTCGCACCGCCAGCGAACGCAAAGAAATTATGCAACGGATGAAAACGGGCGAACTGGATATCGTCGTGGGCACCCATCAGTTGTTAGGTAAGGGTGTGGAGTTTCGGGATTTGGGCTTGCTGGTAGTAGACGAAGAACAACGCTTTGGGGTGAACCAGAAGGAGAAGATCAAATCTCTCAAGACTCAGGTGGATGTGTTGACCTTAAGCGCCACGCCCATTCCCCGCACCCTTTACATGGCGCTGTCGGGCGTGCGGGAAATGAGTTTGATTACTACACCACCCCCTTCTCGTCGCCCCATCAAAACCCATTTGGCCCCTTATGACCCCGAAGTGGTGCGATCGGCCATTCGGCAAGAACTCGATCGCGGCGGTCAGGTATTTTATGTGGTGCCACGGGTAGAAGGGATTGAGGAAATTTCGGCGCGACTGCGGGAGATGGTACCAGGCGTGCGGATTGCCGTAGCCCACGGGCAAATGCCGGAAGCGGAATTGGAATCCACCATGTTGACCTTTAGCGACGGCGAAGCGGAAATTTTGGTCTGCACCACCATCATCGAGTCGGGGTTAGATATTCCTAGAGTGAATACCATCTTGATTGAAGATGCGAATCGGTTTGGCTTGGCGCAACTTTATCAATTGCGGGGCCGAGTGGGGCGATCGGGGATTCAAGCCCACGCCTGGTTGTTTTATCCCAAAGGATCGCAACTGACAGATGTCGCACGTCAACGGTTGCGGGCGATTCAGGAATTTACCCAACTCGGTTCTGGCTATCAGCTTGCGATGCGCGACATGGAAATTCGCGGGGTGGGGAATTTGCTAGGGGCCGAACAATCCGGCCAAATGGAAGCGGTCGGCTTTGATCTCTATGTGGAAATGCTGGAAGAAGCGATCGGAGAAATTCGCGGTCAGGAAATTCCCAAAGTGGACGATACTCAGATCGATCTCAATCTGACGGCCTTTATTCCCGCCGATTACATCCCCGATTTGGACCAGAAGATGAGCGCTTACCGCGCGATCGCCACGGCCAGCACCAAAGCCGAACTGACGCAGATTGCCGCCGAACTGGGCGATCGCTACGGGTCCATGCCTGCCGCCACCCAGCAATTGATGCGAATTGTGGAATTAAAACAAATTGCTAAGAAACTAGGCTTCTCCCGCATCAAACCGGACGGCAACCAGCATATTACCCTGGAAACCCCGATGGAAGAACCGGCCTGGAATTTGCTCAAAGCGAATCTGCCGGAGCATCTCCATTCTCGCTTTGTGTTCACTCCTGGCAAAGTTACAGTGCGGGGGTTGGCCGTCCTCAATGCCGACCAACAGTTAGCGAACCTGATCACCTGGCTGGGCAAAATGCAGGGAGCGCTGCCGGAACTGGCCACTGTGTAGTGGATGGTTAAAGGTAAGTGAACAATTTGACCACGTCATGCGGTGGTGATTACTCGTAAGTTTGGAGCATCAACCCAGCGATCGTGCCCACAACGAACGCTGGAAACCCAGTTGCCCCCACCCGCACCAGGGCCGATATCCCATAGGCTTGATTTGCCATTGCTCCCGCCGCCGCCAGACCAGCAGGTAACGCGATCGCAGGCGTATACACCAACTGCTGGGCCTGGGTAGGGAGCGTCACACTGCCCAGTTCCAGTTCGTCCCGCCGATGCAGCGATTTGGCGTAAAAATCGACCTGAATCGATGGAGTAAGCGGCATCAGGGCGATCGCCCCGGAACCAGAAAACGAGATCGTCACACTCAAAATCGCGGGTTCTGTCAGATTAAAGATAGTCTCCATTCGCCCCGTAGCCTTCGCCAGTGCCACCAGATCCGACAGAACACAGTCAAAGGCCGCGATCGCGACGTGAGAGTCAGGGAGCATACTCGGTTGCAGGTTCCAGTTCAGGCTGAATCGGGAAAGTTGCCGCCTGCATGACCGCAGGATCGGGTTCATGACCCTGAACGAAGGGTGCCGGACTGATCGGAGGCGCTTCCGCATTAGGCACCGGAGCAGGCGCTGGCGGTTCCGGCGAGGAATTACTCGGTGGGCTATCCAGGAATGGAGCTGAATGGGGCGCGTTAGCAGGTGGGTTTTCCCAGGTCTGCTGTTCCGGTTGCTGGAAATTCAGGGGTTGGGGATGCGCTGACGGTTGGCCGCTTGGAGGGGGCGCTGTTGGCGATAGCTCCGTTGGCGCTGGCACCATTGGAGACACCCCTGCTGGCGATCCTTCTGTTGGCGATCCTTCTGTTGGTGATCCTTCTGTTGGGGCGGACTCCCATCCTGGCGTTGGGGCCAGGGGAGTCATCGCGGACCATTTTGCCTGTAATTCCATCAATTCTGGAACAGTGACAAATTTGTAGCCCTGCCGCTGTAACGCTGAGATAATTTGAGGCAACGCTTCCACTGTGGCACTGCGATCGCCCCCGCCATCGTGCATCAGCACAATACCACCGGGCTTCACCTGACTCAGCACATTATCGACAATCAACGGCGCAGACACCAGGTAATCACTGGAATCGGCTGACCACATCGTCACCATATAGCCCTGCTGTTTGGCGTAGTTGGCCAAATCGCCCTCCAGATTGCCCCCCGGTGGCCGCATCAAGTAAGTTCGCACTCCACCGGTCGCCTCGTAAATCAGGCGGGCCGTGTTGCCCAGTTCTTGCGCGGCGGTTGCAGCATCAATATTCTCCATCGGGTGTTGCCAGGTGTGATTTCCCACGGCATGACCCTGCTCGACAACTTTCTTCGCCAAGCTGGGATGCTCCTGGATCGCCTGCCCCACAAAGTAAAACGTACTTTTAATATTATTTTGCTTCAGGATGTCTAAGATTTGCTCGGTGGTCTGCTTCCAGGGGCCATCGTCAAAGGTGAGCGCAACCACCTTTTCAGCATTGGCGGGGGGAGTGGCCTCATGAATAATTTGCCCCTGAAATTGAGGCGGCACCGTAAACACTTGATTTTGCGGTTGCGGACGGGCATGGGCGATCGCGGTCTTTTCTTGCCCATTCGAGTCGTTAACTTCCTGCACCTGTGCTGGCGAAACAGCCGCCACAGGTGGTTCCGCGGCTTGGTGCCCTGTCGTTTCTAGATAAATCACCCAATAGCACAACAGAAAGCCCGCGATCGCCAACCGATTCAACAAAAATGAGCGCAACAGGTTAAACCGTTCCTGCTTGGCGCCGCGTTTGGCAGTTCGGCTCCGGGAAGCTGGCGTAGCTTTGCGGAGACCCGGCCCCGACTTGGCAGGAGCACTAATTCGCACCGTTTGCCGCCAGAGAATGTCTCGCTGTCCCGCCACTCGCGCCATGATCCGGACTTCGCTAATCGCCTTCGAGTTGAGCGTCCACAACCGATAGCAGATATGCCGCACTAGCCGCTGACGCGCCGTTAGACAGGCTTGACGATGGTGAGTTCGGGGAAAATTGACCATCAGTGTCAGTTTTCCAGTACGTCCAGTATTGGCCTGGATATGAATGCCCTGAGGGGCCAGAATGCTATTGATCCAGTAGGCGATCGCCTGGAAATTTCCCTGGCGTGCCATTGCTAAAACAGAGGGCTGGTAATCACTGGGAGAGTAAGTCATGCTCGTCTGGAAGCGATGCGATCGTATGCTTGTACGCTCTACGCACACTAGCCTATCCGATGTGTTCCAGTTTGAAACAACTTTTTTGGGTCTGTAAATAAATCTGAATTTGCCTAGGCTTGAGCCGCATTGGCCCATCCAGTCCTTCCCCATCCATACCTTAGGAATGAGAGCTAAATAACCTGTAATTTTCGTAGGTTAGGATCTTGCCCGGGCGGCGGGCAAGATCCTAACCTACAGGTTATTTAATCCATAATCCTTAGTGCTCAACTTACTACGTCCGGAGATGTGGTCACGATCAGAGAAAACTAGAGTATTGGTATATATGAAGCACTTTCGGGGCAACCTTAAGTAGGCACTAGCGGTTAGGGCAAAGCAGTATGGTTTTTTCAGATGACATTGCTAAAGTTTCAGAGCAAGTTCGCAAGCGAGCCGATTTAGTTACAGGTGAAGAAGCCACTAAGATGGGGCTGATAGTGCCCTTTTTTAGCGCAGTTGGCTACGATGTCTTTGACCCAACCGAGGTGATACCAGAGTTCGTAGCCGATTTTGCCATCAAGAAATCAGGACAGTTAGAAAAGGTAGATTACGCCATAGCCATTAATGGCGTAATCGTCATGATTGTGGAAGCAAAAGCGAGAGACAAGAAGCCAGATGCTCATGATGGTCAGTTAAAAAGATACTTTAATGGATTACTTGCGACTAGGATTGCCATTGTTACCAATGGAATTGAGTACCGATTCTTCACTGATCTGCGTCATGAAAATGTCATGGATGATGAGCCATTCTTCAGCTTCAACATCCTAAATTATGATCAGAAGCAGATTGAAAACCTGAAGTTTTTCCACAGAGATAACTTTGACTCAGCAATTATAAAACGACACGCTGAAGAGATGGTTTATCTCAAGGGTATGACTCAGCTTGTGGATAGCCTTCTGCGCTCACCATCCGATGAATTTATTCGGTTTCTGGTTGCCCAACTCAGCACAATCGCTCCTAGCTATGCGGTAGAAGGTAGAGTCACAAATAAGGTTGTTGATAAGTTTCGACCAATTGTGAAAAAGTCACTTCAGAGCAGCCTAGTTGACTTGATGACCCAATCAATTAGTAGGGAGATGGAACAGCCAGGAGCAACCCCAGAACCTCAAACTGTTGAACTTGGGGAAACTCAAGATGAACAAGAGCAAGATTTAGAAGAAGTGAAGGTTGAAACAACTGCCGAAGAGATTGAAGCTTTTGAGAAAGTTAAGTCCATTGCTGCTCGTTCTAGCAGATATAGACTAGAGGTAAAATACAAAGATGTTATTTCTTATTTTGGGCTTAATGTTGGCAAGACAACTTGGTGGTTTTTAAGGTTCTATTTGTCTCCTAAAAAGAAAAGCTTTGTGACTCGCTTGTCAGTTGATGAAGTTAGAGCATTAGCATCAGGTTTTGAAGTACAAGAAATGTCGGCTTCAATGGGAGATGCTGCTTCAAGAGTAGTGATTTCATCAGTTAACGATTTGGATAATCTCTCTGATTTACTTCTTAAGTGCTATGAGACTGAAGCCGCAAGGCACTCCTCCCAGGAGGGAGCATAGGTACCGCTGGTTCATTGCAGCGCTTTTCTCCTAACAGAATTATCCAAAAGCGATCGCTCGTAACCTGGCCTCTTACTGGCTGGGTTTTAGCGATCGCCAGAGAACCTTTGCCCACACACCGCACAGCCATCGGGGCATATTACGCTGAAACTAAGGTTTTAGGTGGAGTCCCATCGATCGGTGCAGAAAGCGCTGTTTCCAGGGGTGCCCGTCCCAGCCGCGCTTCCAGGATATTCATCACTTCACGGCCAAAGTCATTCGGATTTTGTCTCCAGGCTTGTAAACAAACTTCGCCAAAGAATGACCCCAGAGGTTCGGGATTCCAGAGCAGTTTGCGCGTCGTCCAGGGCATGAGGCTCATGGGGTCGTAGCCCGGTTTCAAAATATTGTTTTTGAAGGCATAGTCTTCCAGATGGGTGTGGGGTTGCAGCCCGATGAAGAAAATGGCAGGTTCAACTTTATCGGCCCCGAAAATGGCTTCCAGTTCCCGGTGGTAGGCGATCGTTTGGCGGATGGTGTCAAAGGTTTCATCGATCACATTGAAGGAGTAATTCACCGACACCAGATCATTAAACCCAGCAGCTTTCAGATCCCGACAGTTTTCCAGCACCGTTCGCAGGTTGTAGCCCATCCGCATTTTGCGAATCAGTTCTTGAGAGCCGCTGGTAATGCCGATCTCAAAATAATTCATCCCTGTTTTCGCCATCAGGTCACAAATTTGGGGTGTGAGGTTATCGGCCCGAATATAAGCGGCCCAATGGATATCCGTCATGCCGGAAGCGAGGATTTTTTGCAGAAGTTCCACCACATCCTCCATATACTTCCGGGCTGGAATGAATTGAGCATCAGTGAACCAGAAGTTGCGGATGCCGCGATCGTACAATTGGCGCATTTCAGCCACCACTTCATCCGCCGGATTGACTCGTACCTGCTTGCCTTCAATGACCGTGTAAACGCAGTAGCAGCAATTGTGCGGACAACCGCGCTTCGTTTGGACTCCCACATAAAAATCCTGGGCCTGGAAGTAATACTCAAACTCTGGCCAGATGGTTTCGATGTAGCCGTAGTTGCAGGCCGTTTTCTCGATCGCAGTGGGCGCTTCATGGATCAAGCGATCGCGGGGAGTCGCTTCACCCACCACATAGCAGCGTTCATTCGCCAGACTTTGCCCCCGCAGGACTTTCTCCAGCAGGACTTCCCCCTCTCCCACCGAAACAATCGTTCCCGGAGGCAAGCTTTTCTGCAACTGCTCGTAAAACACACTGACCGCCCCGCCCCCCACAACTGCCCGCGCAGTGGGTACATATCGGCGTGCCCGTTGTAAGCCCCGTCGAATTAAGCCTAAATTTCGCCATAGCTCACTGTAGTAAGCCACCATCACCCGCAACCCCCCCACGGCCCCCCGCAGTTTCAGTAAGGGATTGCGGGCATAGAAGACCTCAAAGGCGTGTTGCAACGGGTTCCCACCTCGACCACCAACAGGCGCATAAATCTGAATATCCCGCCAGGAGAAGACCAGTAAAGTCGGCTGAAATTCATCAATGCAAGTCATCAAGGCCGTGGTGTAATCGAGGGGAGGCACCGCTCCCAAATCGAAAATGCGCTGCTCAATACCTGAAAACACTTTGTGTACATGGTCTGCCAAGTAAACTACCCCAATGGGGAAAATGGGGTTGCAGGGGAGGCGAACGTAAAGAATGCGGCTATCCATAGGAGCGGTGTTGCGAAATCTGAAAGATATGTCACACAACTTTACGATACCACTGTCTACCCGGAGATGGGGGAGAAACCCTGGTATTTCAGTCAGAGTCGCCCTCCCGTTGGCAGGTCAACCTATACCTTAGGTATAAATCCTTATGAAACTTATAATTTTGAGAAGGTTGGTAATCGGATTTACAGCCTGAGGGGATCAGCCAATGGTAGGGTCAGAATATCCTACTGACCTATCAAACCCAATCCATTATCATGGCTCAAATTTTTGATCCCCTTCCATCGGGCAGCGGCAACACAGTTGTGTGTTGTTATGTCAATGCCACCAATCGCATTCAGGTTGCACGCATCACGAATATTCCCAATTGGTATTTTGAGCGAGTTGTTTTTCCAGGTCAACGTCTCGTATTTGAAGCCGTATTAGAAGCGCTGTTAGAAATTCACTGTGGCATGATGGCAAGCGCAATTTTGGCTGATACCATCCCCTGCGATCGCCTGCAAGTTGAGGATACCGTCATTTCATCGTTCGATGTTGAACATGAACAGCGGCTTGAACATTTGAATGAGGGGTTGGGTACTCATACCACCACCCTCATAGCCGAAGTGGCGACGGAGCCTGAGACCATCGTGGCCAGAACTTGATTTTCCCTCAATAATATTCCCGGTTCAATCATTAAGAGAAAAGATTTCCGCTGGGGTTGATTCCTCAGGTTGCTGCGTTTCACTTTAAGAAACAACTGGATGAAATTACTTCATACCACACCGCATGCGGCTGTTTTTTAATTCCTGATTTGCATTATGGCTTTACCTGCTATTGCCAGTCTTCCAATTCAGCCACCCAATGTTGCAGGAGAGCATTTGCCTGTGCCCTTCTGGCTTCAAACGTTGCAGCAACCCAGATTAGAATCAGCCCCAGCACAATTCCTAACAGCCACAGCAGTAGCGAATAGTCACTCACAAAGCGCCACAACTGCCAGAGAATTTGCAGGATGAAGGTGAGCGTTCCCACGTAGAGAAACGCCCGGACTCGCTGCCACAACCCTAAGACAATAAAGCCAAACTCGATCGCGATCGCCACGCCCCCCGCGACAAAGGGTGACAACCCCGTGATGCCGGTTTCAGCTTGATAAAACCCCGTCAAACAAATGAGAGCAGTGGCCAGACTCCGCAACCAGTGACGTTGTTCCGATCGCTGTTGGGTTTGCAGCATTGGGTCTACCTGCGCCAGGTAGAGCAATGAGCTGCCAATCACCACCACATACCAGAGGGGTTCCGCAACATTAAACTGGAGCAACAGACGAAAGAGTGCCCAGTTGGTAAACAAAACACTGATGTAACTGAAGCGAATGCGTTGTTCAGCACTGGCCAGCCCCGCATAAAACGCCGCCACCACCAGGAGTGTTTGCAAATTTGTCCCCCCACCCACCAGCAACACCACGCCTCCCGGCAGCCAGCACGCAACTTGCCGCCACGGGTGACGCACCCAACCCCAGCGCCTCCAGGGCGCATAATAAAACGCGATTGCCACGATCGTGGCGATCGCCCCTGCCCAATCGAGCAATCGGGCGGTTGGCACGAGTAACCACAGCAACGACGCGATCGCGGCCAGCACATCCAGAATGCCGACATACATCAGTCCAGTGGCCACAGACGGATCGAACCGGGACGACCGTTGATGCGTAATCACCAGGGCAAACAGAGCCAGCAAAGCCGCTACGACCGTCCACCCAACCTGCCCACTGCGGCTGAGGGTTAAACTCACGGCGATCGCCAGTAGCCCATGCCCAAGCACCCAGTGCAACCGAGTAAACAGGTTAAATTCTGGATGGCCCAAGCGCAAATAGGTCACGAGTTGCCGTTGCCCACCCAGATAACCGAAGGCCAGGGCGATCGCCAACCCGGCCAGCAGGGTCATCCCATCTCCCGGATGGCCACCTTTAGCCTGTAAAAGTGGATAAATCAGCAGGTCATACGCCCCCAGGGAAAGCCCTGCTAAAGACAGGTAGGTGATGGGTTGTAACCCCGGCGATCGCCGCCCCACCAAGCAACCCAGCACCGCCACCGCTAAGGTATAAAATCCAGTAGTCGCGGTGAAAGTTGTGCGTGCCAGCCCCAGCCCCAGCAGACCATAGGCCAGAGGAATCAGATGCCAGCTAAAGGGAAAGTCCCTCCGCGCCCCTGACTCCTCGGCGGCGGCCCGCGGCCCACTGCCCACTGCCCACTGCCAACCATCCCCGGCCAGTTGCGCCAGAAACCCCAGGGTAATATTGGCGATCGCCAGATCCAAAAGCGATCGCCCAGCCCACAGCAAGACGCTCACGGTCAACAGTTCCACACTCCAGGCGATCGCCATCCAGCCGCCATTACTGGGGCGCTGCCAGGTCCGGTAAGTGGTAGCGGCAACCAGCATCCCACCAGCCAGGATAAATTGCCATGCCGCAGATGCAAAGTTGAGATAGACCAGGAGCAGCGTTAAACCCAGCAGGAAAAAGGCCAGCAACAGCACGGCAATCGCCCAACCATCCAAGGCCCAACGGTATAACCTCGACAGGTGCGATCGCCGATTTAGCAGAACGCCATGCCAGCCCCACAGCAGCAGCAGCGTCAGCGTAATCAGCACAATGATCCAGTTCCAGGCCAGATCCTGGGGCAGAATCGCCTCCAGAATGGCAACCCAAAACCCCAGACCCAACCCGACCGTAATTACCGCCGCGAACCATTGTTGTAAGCGGGCGGTGTTGAACAGCATCAAAACGGTAGCAATTCCCAGACTGGCCAGACGAGTTGGAGTTTCCCAAATCAACACAGGTTGGGCCAGCCCCAGAGCCAGCACACTCAACCCAGTAGCCAACGGTGCCATTGGCCAGCGATCGCGGTAGCTTAACCCCGTGAGTAACACTGGAGTCAGCATCCAGGCTAATTTCCAGCCGCTCGGCAGATTTGAGGGAACATCCCACCACAAGGCATAACTCACCCCCGCCAACCCCAGGCCCAAATGCCACGAACTGCTGGCCCCATCCCCCCAGTGAGCCACTCTTAGGGCGCTGTACCCCCATTCCAGAGCCATCACCAGCAACAGGATCGCCATCCAGAAGTGCGTATTCAATTGGGGGAGGTGGTAGTTAATCCAGGCAAACAGAGTCGCCAATGCCGTACCATGAGCCAGATACACCACCACAGGAGAACGGGGTCTACGGTAACTCGCGGTTGTGATCAATGTTAGAGTCGCCAGGGTTAAAGTCAGCGATCGCACCAGGGGATTGCCAAAACTGATGGCCGTTAATAATCCCCCTAAGGCCAGCGCTAAACCATCTGTCTCCCCGGCCAGTTGAAGCCGATCTTTGCGCCGCAAGTAAACCGCAAATCCCAGCGTAAACCAGACGTAAGGGAAGAAGCCAATCCCCCAGAGGGCAAAGGGTATGGCCTCACTTCCCGCCAAACTCGTGGCCCATTGGGTGAGTTGCGTCAGCCATGCGGCTGGCAGCAAGCGCCAGAGCAACCAGACCCCCTGCAACCCGACCAGAAAGCCCGTTGCCAGGTAGAGCGATCGCCCCGTTCGCCATACTACATCCACCAGCAACCACACCCCCAGACCACTCACCAGGATGGCCTGCCAGGGAGGCGTTGCACTCACCGTCACCAACCAGGCCAGAGTCAGTAAAACACCTCCAGCGCGAGACCAGGCCCGCCGGGAGCGATCGCGCCGCGCCAACCAACAGAGCACCCAGCCCACCAACCCCACCGCCAGCCCCAACTGATTGACAGGAATCTTAACCACAAACAGCGCCCGCCCGATCAGCAGCAGCGCTGACAGGGCGATCGCCAGCAGGCCCAAATTGAAGGAAGTCGGGACAGCCGACGCGGGAGCAGCATTCTGGGCTTCATCCGATGAAGAGCCAGACGCAGCAGGTTGACGTTGGGCCTCCTGAACCAACAGCACCGCCGCCGCACTCAGGGTACCGAGATAAGTGGCGAGAAAAGGAATGCCAGTTTGGCTCCAGCCCCAATGCAACCAACTCAGGAGGATGACTACGGCGACTATCCCAGGAGAGTAGCGTTGCCGCAGGAGTAGCCCAGTCAGCAGAGTCAGGGCGATCGCGGCCACCACCACCAAGCCAATTCCCGGCAACCCACTCCACAAGCGCAAGCCATCCATCATCCAAAAGTTGACCGGAATCAGCAACAGCGTCGCGATCGCCAACATCTGGCTGGTGAGTTGCAATGCGGATCGCTGTCGCGCCCAGCGACTGGCAAAACCAAAGACCAGGGTATACACCAGCAAAATACTGTACTGTCCCAGCGGTGCAACATTTTGCCACTGGGTCGCCGCCAGCACCCCCGACGACACCACCACCAGAAACACCCCCAGAAACAGTAACCAGACCACGCTGATTTCTGCCATGAAGGACTGCAGCACCTGAGCCATTAGATTCGGTTGGGCGTTGCGCGGGCGCGGCGGCGCAACCGTAGGGGATGCTGACGGCAGTAGATCTGCGGAAACAGTGAGCGGTGCTACATCGGTTTCGCTCCGGTCAGGAGTCGTCGGGACCATCGCCGGAACGGCACAACTCAATTCTTCCTGGCAGAGCTGCCGCACAAATGCATCCGAAATCAGCCCTAATTCCAGCCAGACATCCAACCCCTCTAGCAGCGCGGGATGATTACTCCGAACCACAAGCTCAATCACAAATTGGCGATCGCGAAACTCAGACATAGGCGGCAGCGGCAACACACAACACCATCATGCCTTCAGTCAAGCAAATGGCTGAAGATGTTTCCACACCCTATCTCGCGAACGTCCGCAGCCAAACCTTTTGAGTCCAGTGGCTTAACTGGCCGTTACACGACTCCACTGGATGTAAGGCAACTGGGCAGCCGTAGCCTGCACCTGCGCAGCCTGCGCCACCAACTGTCCACAAGCATCCCAGGTGCCACTGAGCAGCATGGAACGAGGGCCTTCGTTCAGCGTTATCGGAGCCGCAAAATCTTTACAGGTGACCTGCATTGCTTCTAAGTCAACCGTCACCAGGGTTTGGGGGTCTGCCGCAATGTGTGCCTGGAGGGTGCAGGCCGCTGCCGTATCGACTGTGACACAGGGAATACCCATCGCCAGACAATTGCCAAAGAAAATTTCGGCAAAACTTTCACCGACGATCGCCCGAATGCCCCACTTGGCGATCGCCTGGGGGGCGTGTTCCCGGGAAGAACCGCAACCAAAATTCCCATTCACCACCAGCACTTCTGCCCCTTGATACTGAGCCTGATCGAAAGGGTGCTGCCCCTGCATCTGAGCGCGATCGTCCGCAAAAACCTGTGCGCCTAACCCATCAAAGGTGACACAGCGCAAAAACCGAGCTGGAATGATGCGATCGGTATCAATGTCATTCCCCTGCAACGGAATTCCGCGTCCGGCCACAGATTTTACTTCGCTCACCATAATGCTCCACCCTCAATTGAAATTCTTATTGTCGCATTGTTGGAGTCGGGGAATGCGGGGCGGCGTTTCCCTCTTGTGACTCGTCAATGCAATGCAATGGAGCCTTCACAACCCTGTCAAACTAGACTGTTAGCCTGCTTAACGTACCTGCTAGGGCTTCAATGATCACCATGCTCACCGTATCCATGCTGATGTTACTACCACCGCCCACCGCGATCGCCACGGCGCTCCTATTATTTTTCTCAGGCGTAGTTTCGATTCACTATTTATTTCCCAAATCCTGATCTTCCAAATTCTGATTGTCCGCAACCTCATCAGTAATCACAGCCAACACCAGATGAGCTTTTCTGATTAACCTTTCTTACCAGACTTCCCCTCCACCTCTGCCGGGTTTAAGGCGGCATCCAGGACGGCGCGTGCCTCCTCTGCCTGCGATCGCGCTTCTTTGTAACGGAGATTGGCCTGGGCGTAGGTCTTCAACACTTTAAAGCCATCTTTCAAGCTGGCGATCTCGGCTTCGCTCACCGGATCGTCATTGAACAGCACATCAATTTGAGCGTGGACTTGCAGCGCCTCCGTTCGGGATTCTTGCAGTTTCAGTTTCAAGGTTGCCAGATTGCTGAGGATCTGGACGGCCTGGGTAATCGTGTCATCATCGGGAGTGTTCAATGTAGTTGGCTCTTTCACTTCAATAAATTGTTTAGGACTAAAACCATCCCCTAACTCGGTCGGCAATTGCCCTGCATCCATCAATTCCATCAACTGGTCCATTGCTTTTTCTCGGGCTTTGATGGAATCTTTCCCAGGCACGCTGAAGATTGTTTCTGGACTTTGGGCAAGCGTATATTGAACCATAGGTCTAATTAGATCGTTTGCACTATTCTACCGGATCTACTTGCAAGCAGAGCGCTCCCAGAAGGGCCACCGACTGCCACCCTTATTGTGATGTGAAAGGCGCGGCCTAACAGGTTGGCTGCACCCGGTTTGGCCCATTTTTCATACCCCTAACTGTAAAGCAAAAAAACCCGCATCGCTTCCAGAAAGTTGCAATAATGAAAGAATTGACAATCAAAATTTCAAGGCTGTTACACCAAGATGGATATAGTCGAGTTCTTTGAGTTAAGTAGTGGTAAGTGGTTCTCGCAGCGATCGAGCCATCATCTCGCCTTCAAGCAGTCAGAGGCGGGCAAGTCTGATTTGGTGATTGAGATGTTGGATAAGGCCGATCCCGAAGTCGTGAAATTGTGTGAGCAATACAGCTTTGATCCGGCAACGGCCCTCTGCGGTGCCAGAGTGTCCTGGAATGGGACGATGGAATGGGACGAAGAAAAACATAATGGTTCCACGGTGCTGGTACCCATTGCCGATGCTGACAAGCCCAATGAAGGCAAACTACTGCGGGAAATCGGGTATGCCGAAAAAGCACCCGTAGCCGGACGATATGTGATGGGTGACGATGAGGCGCTGACGCTGATTACTGACTACGAAACCATGTACTCCGAGGAGCGGCTCTGGTTTGCTAGCCCCAACCTACGGTTACGTACCAGCATTTTGAAACGCTTTGGTGGCTTTAGTATGGCCTCCTTCTGCTCGGAGATTCGGATGGGCGGAGCGAAGTAAGGTCGGCCCAAGACGGGTGCTGGCCCGATCGCCCGCTTAATGGTCTGTCAAGACTGGTTTGATGAGATTAGGATCGGCGGGGGTGGGTGCTGGCGTAAACGGGGCGATCGCGGTTGGTTCCATTCCCGGTGCCAGAAAGGCTAACCAATCGGGTTGATAGTGCTGGCTTAAGGCCAATCTGAAGTGCGGCTTGAATGTCGATACGGCAAGACCTGAACTCAGGCCAAACACCACTCCCTCTTTAAATTCCTTAAATTCGCGATCGCTATCCCCTGTTGCGATCGGTGTCGTGCCTGCGTGGGTTGCCCCATTCAGCGAGGAGCAGTCAACGGCGGCTGTTGTCACCGGGGCCAACCGTTCCGGGCTGTTCGTTGTGCCAGTTGTACCAGTTGTACCAGTTGTGCTTAAGAAAGCAGCGCGAGACACTAACTTGAACGGTGGAATCTCGCTCAATCGGTCTAATTGAGAAGCGGCTCGAATGCTGGGCAACTCCAGCAAGATTTTGCGGTAGGACAATGCTGGACTTGGATGCTGTGGTGCTGCGATCGCAGCGACAGCGGGAACCGCAGGCTCCACTTGGGGCAGGGTATTACAGATGAGCCGCTCAAACTCGTGGTTGAAATGGTAAACCGGATGATTGCGCCGCTGCCACAAGTTTAAAATTTGCTCGACGGAAATAGCTTTGTAGCGCCCTTGATACAGTGCTTCAATCAGCGCGATCGGCAGCCATTCCGCCGGATAATGGTCTAACCAGATCTCCACTTGCTGCGCGATCGGGTAACCCGCCAACTCGAAGCTGTAATGATGCAACAACTCTGCCGCTAGTCTGGCTGGGTTCTTTGATAAATAATTGTGAAAGCGGTCTGGCAGATCTGTCATAAAGCACAATGGCAACCGATTGAGTAAGAAGGGTTGCCGTCAAGTGTTTACAAAACCTAATCACTCATGCCTCAAGTGTACATCGAAGATTTGATAGCCTTACCTAATGACTTGATGAAATGTGAGTTTGGGGATTGTCCGTACCTGCATGTCTACTTCTACTTTGCGAGACCACCTGCATCCAGCAATTCGCCAACTAGCAGACACGATCGAAGCAGTTTGGCAGAATCATTTAGACCTTTCTCCCTATCCCCTCCCGGCTGAACTGGGATACGTGGAAGGTCGGCTAGAGGGTGAGCGATTGACCATCGAAAATCTGTGTTTGCAAACACCCCAGTTTCGGAAGCTGCACCTGGAACTGGCAAAAGTCGGGACAGGACTCGACATTTTGCACTGTGTCATGTTTCCCCATCCCGACTATGCCATCCCCATGTTTGGCACTGACCTGGTGGGCGGACGAGGGCAAATTAGCGCCGCGATCGCCGATCTTTCGCCCATCAGTCGCGATCGCTCACTCCCCAAGAATTACCAGACGCACCTGCAACAGTTACCCGCTCCCACCTTTAGCCAACCACGAGAATTGCCTCTTTGGGGCGACATCTTCTCCGATTTTTGCCTCTTTATCCGCCCGGATGGTGCCGCCGAAGAAACCGCCTTTGTGCAACGAGTTGAAGATTTCTTAACAATTCACTGTCAGCAAGCGATTGCGACCCCACCCACCCCGGAACAGCGCCCTGAAATCCTGGAGGGGCAAACGTATTACTGCACCAAGCAACAGCAAAATGACAAAACTCGGCGGGTGCTCGAAAAAGCCTTTGGGGAGGCGTGGGCGCATCATTACATGACCACGGTCCTGTTTGATATTGTTCCAGCCTAACCCCGTGCTGGCAAATTTTAACCTGAAGCCAACCTGCCAATTAACTTCCCTTGAGATGAGCGATGTAATGTAGCTTACATCGCTTCTTATTGGAATTGCTTATATGCTTCAGACCTCCGCTCCCAAGGTGCCCCCCCAGAGAGATCTACGCCAATTTTTGGAGGAACTTTATCAGGGTAGAAGCTTGCAAGCCTTTCGGGCTGGGCAAACTATTCCCCTCAATCCGCAGGATATCTGGATCGTGTGTCGAGGCGTTGTCCAATTGAATACGCTTTACCAAAATGGAGATGAGGCATTACTGGGATTAGTTTGCGCTTCCATGCCCTTTGGCCTGCCGCTGTCCCTGATTCATCCCTATCAGGCGATCGCCCTCTCCGATGTAGACGTGATGTGCCTGACCGTCACTGAAATTCAGCAATCCCCCGTTTTGAGTCAGGAGATTTTTCAACATTTGACGCGGCGATTACGGCAGGCCGAAGCCATGCTGGCAATGGCAGGCTGTCGCCGGGTTGAGGATCGACTGCGACAGTTGTTACTCCTGCTACAGATGGAAATTGGGCAACCTGCCACCGAGGGCACTCGCCTGAGTGTACGCCTGACGCATCAACATCTGGCCAGCGCCATTGGCACCACTCGCGTCACCGTCACCCGCCTCCTCGGTAAACTCAAAGATGAAGGCTGGCTGAAACTGGACCGCGATCGCCACATTGTCCTGCTGTAATTTATGCGGTTGCAGATTGCTCATGGGCTGGTTTGCAGGCCAAATCGGTATCCCTTCCCATACACCGTACTAATTAGAGGGCTTTCTCCTGTCCTCTCAATTTTGCGACGGAGCAACCGAATTTGAGCCGCCAGCGCATTACTGGTTGGTTGAGACGCTTCCCCCCACAAATGTTGATGAATTTGCTCATGCGTGACCACCTGATTGGGATGTCGCATGAGATATTCCAACAGTTGCGATTCTTTTTCAGAAAGTTCAATTTCCCGCCCAGCCCGATAGGCCAGCTGATTGGCGGCATCTAACTCTAAATCTCCCACACTCAACCGTTTCGCCACAGGTTCTAAAATGGTCGGGCGACGCAACAAGGCTCGCACCCGGGCCAATAGTTCTCGTAACTCAAACGGTTTCACCAGGTAGTCATCGGCTCCAGCATCCAACCCCTGCACGCGGTCGTCAATGGTATCTTTTGCCGTTAGGAACAAAACTGGGGTGCTGTTGCCCTGCGATCGCACCTGCTGACAAATCTCCAACCCTGAGCGTTGCGGCAACATCCAATCTAGAATTAGCAGATCATAAGGTTGTTGGGTGGCTAACTGACTGCCGCGATCGCCATCATAAGCCACGTCTACCGTATATCCTTCCCGGCTCAAAATTCGGCTCAAGGGATCAACCATTTCAGTTTCGTCATCAACCAGAAGAATACGCATTGGGGTAAATCGAGAGTAGGAACTAAGGAGTAGAAAGTAGAGACAGAAAAACCAGCGACCTGGAAATCAGATGAACGTGCTTGAAAACGTGATTGGAAACGTGATTGGAAATGAGCCAACAGTGATGAAGTGGGAGATGATGGTGAACACGGAGTGTAACCAGTCAATAGTGTGAAGCGAATAGTAAACTATTACAACCTATTCCCCATTCCCTCCTTCCCATTTCTTACCTTCCATTCCCTATGCTCACCGTCGCACTGCCCAAAGGCGCTCTCCTGAAAGAGAGCATCCGTCTGTTTCAATCGATCGGGTTAGACTTTAGCGCCTTTCTAGATTCCGCCAATCGGCAACTCCAGATTGCAGACCCGACCCATACCGCCAAAGCCCTCTTAGTTCGTGCTCAAGATGTGCCCGTCTATGTGGAGTATGGGCAGGCACAACTGGGCATTGTGGGCTACGACGTACTCCGGGAGAAAAACCCACAGGTGGCGCATCTGGTCGATCTGGGATTTGGCAAGTGTCGGCTGTCGGTGGCGGTGAGAGAATCCAGCCCCTACCGATCAGCGCTGGAATTACCCTTGTATGGCCGGGTCGCCTCGAAATTTGTCCATTGTGCCCGGGCTTATTTTGATGCGTTGGATTTACCCGTGGAAATTGTGCCCCTCTATGGCTCGGTAGAATTAGGGCCAATTACGGGTATGTCTGAAGCGATCGTGGACCTGGTGTCCACAGGGCGGACGCTGCAAGAAAACGGTTTGGTGGAAATTGAGGTGTTGTTTGAAAGTACAGCCCGATTGATTGCTCATCCTCTCAGCTATCGGCTCAACCTGGATGATTTAAACGATCGCATTGCCCAGTTGCGATCGCAAGTAATGGAGCCAGCGTAGAAGGCTGGAGAAAGAAAAAAGAAGAGAGAAGCAGGAAGAAAGAAGGGAAAAGTTAAAGGAGTTAGATATCTGGCTCAAGCTGCTGAGTTTAGAACCGCGTCCCACTTTTAGCGTCCCTCACCTAGCGTCCCTCATCTGGTTGCAGCCTCCACTTCTAACGGATCGTTTCTCCCTGCTCAATTTTTTCTTCCAAGGAGATTTGTAGAAAATAACGTTCTAACGTCTCAAGATGGAGCGCGTCAAAATACTCATGACTTCGCCGGAGTTGGGGGCGGGCAACAGGGGACTCCATTCCCGGACTTCGGCAAATCGGAGCCGATGCAGGGTTTGAATGGTCGTGGTGACTCCATGACGCGAACCGATCACCAAAATTCTCAAGGATTCGCGATCGCCCATGAGCATATCTTCCGGCGGCTCCACTGGGGTCACGGCTGGAGAAGATTCGCTGGCAAAAAGCAAGAAATTTTTCGGCATGATGGCACCTGTAATTTGCGGATGAAATCAAAGGGGATCGCGTCGTTTAGCCAGCGCTAGCCATTGGAGCGATCGCCCATTGCCGACAATTTACACGGTAGAGGATTTTCCTGTCAATCACTTCTTGTCAATTACTTCTTGTCAGTCAGTGATTGCTTCGTAAGCAAAATTGGCTTTTTCGGCTACCAACATCAAGTGTTTAGAAGAAGCACGAGTGGGAATATAAAGGCCCTTTTCCCATTCGCTTACCGTTTGTTGCCGGACTCCCAATTCTTGAGCCAGTTCGGCCTGGGTCATATCCATGTGCCGCCGCAAGGCATACACCAGGTCGCCATCCCATTGCACCACATCATTCACCCGTTGCACTTTGTAAACCACTGGCGGCTTATGAAAGGTCACTTGTTCAGTGTTTAGGTCTAGCTGCTTGACGGTATAGCCCGCCTGAATCCAGGCAGCCGCTTGAATCGCCCCCTTACTCCGATTGCTCCACCAGGCTCGATTGGTGCGGGCTGAAACAGGGAGAACCGTACCCAGGAGCGTTTCAATATCGGTAAAGGTGAGAGTAATAGGCGATCGCTGACTTTGGTTCAAATAGTCCTGCAAGGGTTGATACTTGCTCCCACCTTTCATAGCCGTCTCAGTGATAACAATAGAGTTGGATCAGTACTGATCCAACTCTACTACCATCCTCGCATTGGATTGAACCCAGCGGCGATCGCACCGGCCAGCGTAGCCGACAATCCCCCAGTCACGGTGGTAGCCACAAACCACCAGACAATAGATGCGGCGGTTTTTCGGGTCATTCGCAAACCGTTTTGGGCCTCCTGTTGCATCGCCTGCCAATGGGTTTGCAGAGTCATTTGCACCGTTTGCTGTACTTCTGCCATCTGCTCCGTCGTCCGCTCCCGCAGATGTTCGGCTTGCGCTCCGAAGGCTTGCTGCACCTGCGTCATCCCAACCTGAGATTGCTCCACCAATTGCTGCACCTGCTCCTGCACCACAGGTGAGGCCAGCGAGGTCGCAACGGTTTCTAGCGTCTCCGCCCAAGTCACCCCGTTCGTAGCACCCTGATGATGAGAACTGGAGAAGCGGGACCACGTCTCCCAGGTCGCTTGAATCTGTTGCAAAATGCGCGTTTTCTTGCGGGATGATAGATCATTTCGTTCCGCCAAAATCGCCTCCAACTGGCTGTAGTTGATGGCAGGAACTTCCTCAACTGCGGGATCAATTAATTCATGCTGCCAATGCTGTAAGGTGCGATCGAGATTTTTCGTCGTCAACTGCTTGGGGGTGGCTCGCTGGAGATGCTGCTCCAGGGCACCCCAGATTGCCTGACTCGGCTGCGAAGCGATCGGTTCAGCCGCAGTAATTTCGGCTTGCAGCCCATCAGAAGCATCGCTGGATAAATCACCACTGGATAAATCCTCACTGGATGAGCGATCTCTGGGTGAAGCCTCACTAGAGGAACGATCGCTAGATTGGGGTGGTCTACTTGCGAAGATGGAGAACACACGGCGGAACCCAGCTACGACAGAGGTAAGGCAGGCTTCAATCAAGGAGCGAAAGGTTTTAAATCCTACCCACAGCACCAACAATAGGTAAGCCGCCCACAGCAGCAGCCCCGCGATCGCCCCCTGCATCACACTGCTGAAGTGGGTAAAGGCCACCCCTAAAAAACTGCTCACAAATAAGACTAGATTCACCGTCAGACACAGCATCAGACCGATGATCGCGCCCATCGGTAAAGGAAGGCGGGGGAATGGAGATGAGCGTTGATTCGCAGCACTCCCCAGACGTTGAATCGTGCCGATCGCGATCGCGCCGCCCAGACTCAGCAACACAACTTGCAGCGCCAGGGCTGTTAACAGGCCAACCAATAACACTGTGAACGCCTGTGCCCAGGTTGCAGGCTCAATCAAAGCAAGGTGAAGGGAAGCAAGGGCGATCGTAGACATAGAGGCGACCGTTTAATCCTGATACCTATTGGGTTGAGAGTGAGTTTGGGAGGAATAGGAAGTAACAATCTCAGCCTAAGTCTTGAGATGGGCCATTAGCCTCTAACCGCAAGAAGATTCTGTTGCCAGGTTAGGATGGGATACTAAAGCGAGTCTGTTTCGACAAGTGGATGGTTGTAGATGCACTGATCTTGCAACCTTCCCCCATGAAATCAGAGTCGTTAAGAGGAGCACCCCGAATGACAGCACCCAAACCCTTGCAAGACACCGATCTGGTCGATTGCGCTAGAGCCAATGGCCCTCATGGGATTCAGGCAGCAGCAGAGTTTTGTGGATATGGCACTGACCTCACCGCCTTTGAGCAAGCTCTAAAACAGGCGTGCGATCGCATGGGCATCACCTATGAAACCTTCGGCGATCTGCTCAAACCACCCACAGCGGCCATCCAAGATTTAGGAGAAATTGTGGCACCGGATACTCCTAGTGAACTTTAATCCTGATTTTTGATGTTCCAGGCGATCGCAAAATTTTTTCGATTCCGCGAATTACACACCGACTTTCGTACCGAAGCTCTGGCAGGTCTCACCACGTTCATGACCATGTCTTCAATTCTGGTAGTGAACCCGGCAATTCTGTCCAGTGCTTTTTTTCTGAGTCAACCTGGGGATCTACTGGGGCAGTTGCTCGTCGCCACCGCCATCACCTCAGCCCTTTGCTCCGTACTTATGGGGTATTTAGCCAACTATCCCTTTGCCTTGGCCCCGGCGATGGGTCCCAATGCCTACGTCGCCTTCTCCCTGGTCCTGGGCCTACAGATGAACTGGCGATTAGCCCTAACCACCGTCCTGTTAGATGGCGTGCTGTTTCTCATCCTGATTCGCACAAACCTGCACACCAAAATTCTACGCGCCATTCCAGACTTCTTCAAAGTTGCAACGGTGGTGGGAATTGGGCTACTGGTGGCTTATCTGGCCTTAGCTTCCAACCCCGAAGCGCCCACCCTAGGGGCTGGCATAATTGTTGCCGATCCCGCCACCATCACTGGGTTAGGGTCTTTTCGCCAACCCACCACCCAACTTGCCACCTTTGGCCTACTGCTAACGGCAGTGCTAACGGCGCGTTCAGTCAAAGGCGGCATGTTGTGGGGAATTTTGATCACAGCCATTTTGGGATGGAGCTTGGGGATTGCACCCGCACCTCAGGGTATTGTTGCGCTGCCTGAGCTGCCAACCGATCTGATAGGACAGGCTCTAATTGGGTTTCAGTATTTGACCGTAGAACAAATCTGGAATGTGATTGCAGCCACCTTAACCCTGACCTTTGTTACCTTGTTTGGCTTTATGGGCACCCTGACGGGCCTGGGACAACGATTAGACGGCCTGGATCACCGGGGTGATTTGCCGCGCACCACGCGAATTTATACCGCCGGGGCATTGGGGACTGTCGTTGGCGCATTGTTGGGTATGCCGCCACCCGTCACCTACCTGGAATCAGCAGCGGGAATTAATGAAGGGGGGCGTAGCGGGTTTACCGCCGTGGTCGTCGCCCTATTGATGCTGGGATCGGTCTTTTTTACACCCGTGGTGGCAGCGATCCCGGCCTTTGCCATCACCCCGGCGCTGGTTCTAGTTGGGGTGTTGATGATGCAGGGAGTCCGAGAGATTGATTGGAACGATCCGGCAGAAGCCATCACCTCATTCTTGATTATTCTGGTCATGCCACTTGCCTTTTCGATCGCCAAAGCGCTGGCAGTCGGTTTCATCGTTTACCCCACGTTGAAGGCGGCACAAGGCAAAGCTCGCAGCATTAGCTGGGTGATGTATACACTGGCAATTATTTCTGTGTTGTACTTTGTCTCGCTGCCTTGAGCGATCGACGCAGCTTCCCCTTTACCCCAAATCGATCGCAATTGCCTATGATCAAAAAGGAAGATTCAAGAGTCATGCATGCAATTTATTGATCAGGCAGAAGTTCAGGTTCAGGCAGGCGACGGAGGAGATGGGTTAGTCGCCTTTCGCCGGGAGAAGTATGTGCCGGCGGGTGGGCCGGCGGGCGGCAATGGCGGCAAAGGCGGGTCCGTCATTTTGAAGGCAACTGAAAACCTGCAAACCCTGCTGGATTTTCGCTACAGTCATTTGTTCAAAGCAGACAATGGCAAACGAGGGGGGCCGAATAATTGCACTGGAGCATCGGGTAGCGATCGCATCATCGAAGTGCCCTGTGGCACCGTCATTTACGATGCCGAAACGGATGAAATTTTGGGCGACCTGACCACCCCCGAACAAACCCTGTGTGTGGCTCAGGGTGGCAAGGGTGGCTTAGGCAACGCTCACTTTCTCAGTAATAGCAATCGCGCTCCGGAACGAGCCTTACCAGGATTGCCTGGAGAATCGCGCTTTTTACGACTGGAACTGAAACTGCTGGCAGAGGTGGGAATTATTGGGTTGCCGAATGCCGGAAAATCCACATTGATTTCGGCTCTGTCTGCCGCTCGCCCCAAAATTGCAGATTATCCGTTTACCACTTTGATCCCCAATCTGGGTGTGGTGCGTAAACCGAGCGGAGACGGCACCGTGTTTGCGGATATTCCTGGCTTGATTGAAGGTGCCCATCTGGGAGTGGGTCTGGGGCACGATTTTCTACGGCATGTGGAACGCACCCGATTGTTACTGCACCTGATTGATGTTACGGATGCAGACCCGATCGCAAACTATCAGACCATTCAGGATGAACTGGGTGCTTATGATCGCGATCTGGCAGCGCGGCCTCAAATTGTGGCCCTCAATAAGCTGGATGCAGTTGATCCCACTGTGGATATCGAAGCGATCGCCACCCATCTAAGCCAACTGGCGGGTGTACCTGTGTTTCAAGTTTCTGCGGCAACTCGGTTAGGACTGGATCATTTGCTCAATCACGTTTGGCAACAATTGGAAACAATGCAGGAAGCCGCATCCTACGCCGAACTCTCCCCCTCCTGAGTAAACTCCTAGCAAACAAAATACCTGTACGGGCAGATTTAGCACAGGATTATCGGCTAATAACCAGCACTTTGGCAAAACCTGCCCCCACACAAGGGGATATTTTTTCGACTTGTCCTAAGTGTTCTGACCAAAGCCATAATATTCTTTTGCTTTTTTTAAGACCGAGCCGGGGAAAGTGCCCATCAACACCTTGATAATAAAAGCAAAGTCTATCAAAAGATAGAAACACTGCTTAAGGTCAGAAAAATTGGCAATGCATAAAGGAGGCACCCGATGCAGATTGAGTTTCCCAATGCCAAACCCCTCACGCCGGATGATGAAAAGCACCTGGAATCGTTGAAAGCGTTGATTGAAAAATCAGCCGCCGATGGCGTTTTGACTGGGGCCGAGGTCGCCCTGATCCGGGACGCGATCGCGGCCAACAAAAAACTTCTCCCCGAAGAACTGCTCATGGTAAAAACCTTAATTCGAGATAAGGTCGCCAGTGGCCAGTTAGAAGTTGATTTGTTTGATCGGTTGTGTTAGCTAGTTGCAACAATCAACGCGACTCTAAACACGAGAAAAGCCTCCCGCATCATTGGGAGGCTTCAATCATTGGACGCAATGGAGAATAAACTCAGTTGGGATGCTTACAGCGATCGCGCCGGGGGCAGGGTGACATTTTTCGCCAGTCCTAGCGTTCGCAGAATTTGAATTGACCACCAGGTCATGTCAATTTCCCAAAATGACCACCCGCATTTCGCCACATGGGGATAAGCATGGTGATTATTGTGCCAGCCTTCGCCATAAGTCAAAACGGCGGCCCACCAGAGATTGCGCGTAGTATCCTCAGTTTCAAACGTGCGGTAGCCACCCCAGAGATGGGTGACGGAGTTGATGAGCCAGGTGGAATGCCACAGAAGTACACAGCGCAAAAAGACGCCACACACCACAAACGACCAACCGCCCCAGGCATACAGCAACAGCGCTAGGGGAATTTGCAATAACACATGGTAGCGATCGAGCCAGAGGTAGACGCGATCGCGGGCTAAATCTGGGGCGTAGCGATTGTATTGGCGATTGTCAAAAAATTCCGGTCGGGGGTAGAAGATCCACAGCATATGACTCCACCAAAACCCCCGACGGGCCGAGTAGGGATCTTTATCCTCATCTTCCGTGTGGGCATGATGCAGCCGATGACCCGCCACCCAAAAGATCGGTCCACCTTGCAAAGCTAACACCCCCAGGATCGCGATCGCATATTCTAACCATTTCGGCACCTGGAGACTGCGATGACTCAATAGCCGATGGTAGCCCAAACAAATACCAATGCTGCCAAACAACCAATGCAGAAATAGGGTGACACCCAATGCCGACCAGCTAAAAAACCAGGGCGTGAGTAATGCGAGCGCATGAATAGTCGCAAAAAACAGAACTGTAGTTTTACTCAAAGCAATGGGTGTGGGAGCCTGAGTAGATGGTTGTAACGATGTCATTCGACGAGAAATCCTCACACATGAAAATCAACACAAAGTAATCTGTAAGGATATTAAACTTAATGCCCCCACAGATAGATTTGAGGCTAAATTATACGGCTTTAGAAAAGCCTGCAAACTGACGTTGTTTGAGATAGCCATCAAATACAGCCGCGATGTTACGAATTAATAATCGCCCCACTGGGGTCACCTGAATGTGGTTGGGGTGCAATTCTACCAACCCATCGGCCTCCAAAGCCCGTAGCTCATAGCGTTCTTCGGCAAAGTAGGTATCAAAATCACCGTCAAAATGGAGGTGATATTTCTCCTCGATCGCCGCTTTCGACAACTCAAATTGACACATTAATTCCATAATCACCGCACGACGAATCATATCATCCGGACTCAGTTTGACACCTCGTTCAATCGGTAAACGATGGGCATCCACAGCACGATAAAAGTCTTGTAACTTTTTCTCATTCTGAATATATACATCATGCAACATGCTGATGGAAGTCATGCCAAAGCCAAACAAATCTGATTCTGGCTTGGTCGTATACCCCTGGAAGTTGCGATGGAGTTGACCGTTACGCTGAGCGATCGCCAGTTCGTCATCGGGTTTGGCAAAGTGATCCATGCCAATGAAGACATAACCATTGTTGGTCAGTGCTTCAATCGTCATTTGCAGGATATCCAGCTTCTCGGCGGCTTCTGGCATGGCAGCTTGCGGCAGTTGCTTCTGAATCGGCTTCATCCACGGCACATAGGCAAAGTTAAACACCGCAATGCGATCCGGGTTAAGCGCGATCGTTTTCTGAATTGTTTCCCGGAATGAGTCAAGGGTTTGATAGGGTAATCCATAGATTAAGTCTACGTTCACACTATCAAATTCAGCCTCTCGCATCCAGTCCATCCCATTGAATAATAAACTCTCTGGCTGAATGCGGTTAATCGCTTCCTGTACCTGAGGATTAAAGTCCTGAATGCCAAAGCTAACCCGATTAAAGCCAATTTTTCTCAATGTATGAACAAAGTTGCGATCGAGAAACCGAGGATTGACTTCAATGGATAGTTCAGCATTTTCATCAAAAGCAAAGTGCTGCTGCAAAACATTCCACAACCGTTCGATCTGAGGCAAAGAGAGGTAATTGGGCGTACCACCCCCCCAATGCAATTGTTGTACCAACCGTTGCTGGCTCACCAGTTCCGCAACTTGCTGAATGTGGCGCGTGATGTAGTCTAAATACGGTTCTGCGACTTGTTTCCGTTGAGTAATGACGGTATTACAACCACAGAAATAACACGCCGTTTCACAGAAGGGAATATGGCAGTAGAGCGATAAGGGCGTGTTTTTATAATTCCCGATCGCCACACTCGTCTTAAAATCCAATGCATCAAATTCTGGCGTTAACTCGGTGGCAGGCGGATAGCTGGTGTAACGCGGCAAGGGGCGATCGTACTTTCGTAACAAATTGGGATCAAAGGTTACACCCGAAGAACGAAATGACATGAATGGAAAACTCTCCTGAAGGAATGGTCAACAACCCCTCCTGACCTCCCCTCAGAGGGGAGGGATCGCAAGGAGGAGGGTCAAAGCAAATTTGCAACCCAAAAACAACGGCTTTATTCTGCGGTGACTAATTGCACCCCATGACCGGGTCCAGATTCGGTACTCCCAGGCCGATCCTGTCGAGTAATCAAATCAAAAATGTGATCCCCAATCGCCGCTTTCACATCTGCTTCCAGTTCGTGCATCACAGCCCGATTCAATTGGAAGGCCAGATTGGCTTCATCCACAATTTTTTGCGTCAACAAATCATCCACCGCCAACGCATTCAGCACATCCCGGTACTTCAGCTTAAACGCCCGCCGAGCTTCCACCGTAGCGATCGCATCAAACTCATGCATCCGCGTGCCCTGATCTTCCGGCAACTTCAGGGCCGATCGGGCAATATGCCGTAAGCCCTGCCCACCCGACAGATCCCCCAGATAGCGCACGTAGGCATGAGCCACCAACAAAGCTGGCTCATGCGCTGCAATGTGGAGAATCCGAGCAACATAAATTTTGCCCGCCTCCGAAGGGTTAATTTCCAGCCGCCAATCTGTGCCGTAGTAAAAGGCTAAATCCTGCTCCAGATTGGCGCGGCGTTCCAATTCTGGGAAATAAATTGCCCCCACCACGGGGTGATCTTTGTAACGAGAAATTGAATCTTCTAACGCTGAGTAAACAAAAAATAAGTCTGCCAGCAACTTCCGAAACGGTTCGGCTTCAACGATACCTTTAAGAAAGCACTTCATAAATGCGGTATTCTCTGCGGCGGTATGGGAGTGTTGCGTACCTTCCCGCAGGCGAGTTGCTAAATCGTGGCTCATGAAAACACCTCAAAGTGAAGGTTAAGTTCTATCAACCTTTGATAACCATATAGCGATTAAGCGCTTAAATAAACAGAAGGTTCTTACATCTTTACAAACGCACGAAACATCATGGTTGAATCTCCACCCAAAGCCATTGCTGTGTCTCAAAAACAAGCAGCCATCAAAGAAAATTTGCTCTCGCCCCGGTTTTACACCACGGATTTTGACCGGACGGCCAGCCTGAATTTGTCGGCTCAGGAGGTCGAGTTGCAGGCGATGCTGGCCGAGATGCGGGCAGACTACAACCGCCATCATTTCGTTCGCAATGACTCCTTCAACCAATCCTGGGATCACATCACGGGGGAAGCGCGACAAGCATTTATTGAATATTTGGAACGCTCTTGTGTATCAGAATTTTCTGGCTTCCTGCTGTTCAAAGAGCTATCCCGTCGGCTGAAGGAGAAAAGCCCCCTGCTGGCGGAAATCTTTGCGCTCATGGCCAGAGATGAAGCCCGTCATGCTGGATTTTTGAACAAGGCAATGGGGGATTTTGGCCGATCGCTGGATTTGGGCTACCTGACCAAACACCGCACCTACACCTTCTTCCCGATTGAATGGGTGCTTTACACCGTGTACCTGTCGGAAAAAATCGGCTATTGGCGTTATATCCTGATTCATCGGCATCTCACCGCTCACCCGGAGAACGAATTTTATCCACTGTTCCATTACTTTGAACCCTGGTGCCAGGACGAAAACCGCCACGGGGATATTTTCAAAGCGCTGTTGCGATCGCAGCCGCAACTGTGGAACACCTGGAAATCCCGATTATGGAGTCGGTTCTTCCTGTTGACCGTGTTTGCGACCCATACCCTCACAGTGCATGAACGAGCCAACTTCTACAAATCCCTCGGACTAAACGCCACCGCATTTGATGCAGAAGTGGTGCGAAAAACGAATGAAACCGCTGCCAGAGCCTTTCCTAGCGTTTTGGATGTGGATCATCCGGCATTTTTCGATCGCCTGCATCGCTGTTCCAACATCAACCTGAAGTTGTCAAAAATTGACCAGGCCCAACAACCAAAATGGCTCAAGACATTGCGAAAACTCCCTCACCAAGCCGCGATTCTGGGTCATCTGGTGCGCCTGTATCTGATTAAACCGATTGATGCCGAAGCACTCCGAGGTACTGTGTACTAAGGCATGAGTTTGGCTACCGTAGGGCGGGCAAGATGCCCGCCCTACGGTAGCCTGCATTATTCATGAGAATTTGGGAAAAGCCTTGAACCCAATCAACCATCGGCTATGCCGCGATCGCTCAAAAAAACAATCTGTATTTTCGGGTGTAGGGGCACCTCTCGTGGGTGCCCTGATCGCTGGGGGGTAGGCACAAGACCTACCCCTACGGATGCATGGGTTGTGAATTATCCAGGCTAGTCTGATTGAATTTACACTGGCAAACCTGACTGAGCCAGCCCCAGGACGAAACCCCATTACACGCTCAGCAATTACACGCTCAGCAATTACACACTTAACATTCGAGCTTCAATACCTTGCCAGGTTTGAGCAGAAACCCGCACTGCGGCCTGTTTACAGCGCACCATGAGCCAGTTGGCATAGAGATACCGTTCCAGTTTGCGATGCTCCTCTGTAGAGAGGCTGATCCAGGTGGGGTCGAGTTTGAGGCTGGTAAACCAGATCTGAAAGATGCGGTTATGAAAATCTTGAACAATATGATTGGGCTGGCGCAGGTCGGGCGCGTCTTGTTTTAATTCCTTCAACCGAGTCACCAATACCTCAACGGTATGAACCTGCAAAGCCCCTAATTTTGCCAGTTCATCTGTAAACGTTTGGGTGAAAGTTTTGGCCAGCGCTTTACCCATAGCGCGGGTGGGCATGGATTGCGTCAGGGCGATCGCTAGGGCGCGGGTCGGTAAGGCTGATCGAGCGGGAGTATTGTCTTCCTGCTGAATGAAGGGAGGCGTGCGCGTGTAAGCCAGAGTGCGGGCCAGTTCCAGAGTGCCAGCAATTTTATGATCCAGAACGCGGGCCAGATTCAGGGCGCGATCGCTCACCAGGGCCAGAAACAACGCGGTTGTGCGTTTAAGGGCACTTGATAACCCATCGGTAGAATCATCAGCCATCTCGTTGGACCACTTGAGCAATGCCCGCAGTTTGGGCGTATTGATATAGGCTCTCGCCTGAGCTTCCATTGCCAGAAGTAATGGATCGGCTCCCCCCCGCATCAATCCCGCCACCAGGAGAAAGACTTCTTGCCAGCGTTCGTGGGCGAGGTGATCCTTAACTAACTGGTGAATTAGATGATGGTCGTCAATATATTGCGCGGTGAGATATTCCTGCAATGTGAGGTGGGAGAAGGAAAATACATCCTGCGCCCGTTCTACGAGAATGCCTTGCTGAATCGCGATCGCCTCCAGCACTGCCTCCCCATCCAAATGTCGAGGGGCATTCAAGTTATCGGCTAGAAAAGTTTTAATTTGATCGACCACTTCTCGTTGCGAGAAAAATAAACGATTGGCCTCAAAGCCCTGATAGGCAATTTCCGACAGCAACACCTCCTCCAGTTCCGTACTCAAACCCTGGTAAATTTCGTCTGTCATGATGCGTTTTTCGGCGGCCCATTCTTCTAGCAGCACCCGCAACGCCTTGCGATACAACACACTGCGATTGTGGGGAAAGTTTTGCGAACTGTGATACACCAGGCACAACAGAGTTAGCAGCAAAGGCGATTGGGCCAGTTCTCGCGCACATTTGTATTCAGGTTTATGCAATAGATGCCAGCATTTTTGCGCTGTATTGGCTTCTCGATCCGCCTCCGAACTGAACCAATTGAAGATGAATTCTTTAATTTGCTCCTGGGTGAAATCGGCCATTGCCACATCACTAAAGCGGCGGAAGTTGTGCCGATAAGCCGCCACCCGGCAGGACGTAATAAACCGATTTTTGTCGTGTTGATCCACAAAGTCTTGAATTTGATGGATCGCGGCATCCAGATTTTTGGTGGGCACCTCATCCAACCCATCAAACAAAATCAGCAATTTGCCCTGCTCCAATAGCTTGGCCGTGACTTCATCCGGGGAAGGAAACCCACAAATCCGAAATTCCTGCGCGATCGCCTGTTCAATCTCAATCTTCGGTGCCGAAAAGTTCTTCAATTCCAGAAACACCGGAATACATTCATGCACATAACCACCGCCCAACCCTTTCAACGCTTCCAAACCCATTTTGCGTAAAAAGGTAGATTTTCCCGCTCCCGGCCCGCCCAACACCATCAGGTATTGCTTCTCATTCGCCACCTTCAACCCGTCCTGTTTCTTAGAATTCTTCCGTTGAAAGCTGCGCTCCGGTTGCGCCCGAAATGCTTTTTCTAAATCCTCGATCGACTCAAATCGGCTGATACCATCGCGATCGAGGAACTGCACCGCCGTGTAAACCGCTTCCAGGGGAACAGGCTCTCGCATCCCCAACACCTTCAATACGCCATGCCGCTTGGCATAATTCCAGGCATATTGTTCAGCCGCTTTTTGAATAATTTGCTCCGGGTCTTCGTTCTGCTCCTTCACCCAGCTAAAAAACTTACCCCCCCCATCACACACAACCCGCGTCACAATCGAGGCCAGGGTAATCGCAGCAGCGGGAACTAGAATCCGTTCAATGAACATGGGTAAAGACCTGTCGTGCCAACAAGGAAGAAAGGCGCACCAGAAACCAGACAGACCACACTGTCCACAATCCTACTTCCATTGGACAATAATTCACGCTTTCGCAAAACTACCCAAGCGGGTGAGGCGATTGAAAATTTTCACCTCCGGGTTCGACAAACCTCAGAGGTGAAAATTTTCACAACTTAAATCTATTTATCTATCCGTTTATCTATCCGTACAGGCCCATACTTCCACCTTGCACGCCCCCGAAGCACAGGCAGAAATGGCTTGGGCTTCGGCTTCGGCACGGGTTGCCGCCCAGCCCCAGCCTACACTGCGGCCATCTTTGGCTACCGCGCCACAGGCATTGGCAAACCACACTTCCACCTGGCAACCGGTTTCACCACATTCCTGTAAAGCTGCCGCTTCGGCCTGAGCGCGAGTGGGATAGTTGTAGGCATAGCCCCAGGCTCCGGTGTCGTCGCTGGTAGCGATCGCCCCATACATATCTTCGGCTGAGGCGGCGGTGGCCGCAACCAGTTGAGCGGCGATCGCAATTCCAGTAACACCGGCGATCGTGGCCAGTTTAGAAATCATGTGCATCATGGTGTGTGACTCACTAAAAGATGAATAGAACAGACTGACACCCCTATCTAGAAATCCTGAATTGCAAGATGACTTCCCGATCAGGCAAATCAAAATTTAAAGAATCCACATCATCTTGAGGCTGGGAAATGTCAGCTTGATTCAGAGTTCCCCAATCCTGGCCCTCAGTCACGAATCAACCCAACCTTTAGCCAGCAAACCCATGCCGCTCTCCAAACCTTGCCTCCACCCCGAACTGGCATCCCCAACTCTGCACTTTGCTATATCCTCAAAACTAGACCCTTCACCAATTTTGTTATGACTGCCCAAACTGCTCCCTATGGCTCCTGGAAATCTCCCATCACCTCCGATGTGATCGTCGCTGGCACGATTGGCCTGGGCGGAGCACGTTTGGATGGGGAAGACGTGTACTGGAGTGAGTTGCGCCCCACGGAAGGCGGACGCTCTGTCATTGTGAGGCGCACACCGGATGGACAAACGCAGGATGTGACTCCGGCACCGTTCAACGTGCGAACTCGCGTGCATGAGTATGGCGGCGGCTCCTACTTGGTGCATCAGGGTGTGGTGTATTTCTCTAATTTTGCCGATCAGCGGCTTTACAAACAGCCGATCGCCAGTGAGCCAACCCCCATCACGCCAGAAATACAATGGCGCTATGCCGATGCTGTGATGGATGCAACCCGCGATCGCCTGATTTGCATCCGAGAAGACCACACGGGCGCGGGGGAAGCAGTGAATGCGATCGTCAGCATTCCATTCGACGGCAGCGACCAAACTATCCTGGTGTCTGGTGGCGATTTTTACTCCTCACCGCGTCTCAGTCCCGATGGCACGAAACTGGCCTGGATCAGTTGGAATCACCCCAATATGCCCTGGGATGCTACGGCATTATGGCTGGCCGAGATTGCCGCCGATGGCACCCTGACCCAGGCTCAAACCATTGCAGGAGGTGAGCAGGAGTCGGTTGTGCAGCCGGTGTGGTCGCCGGATGGGGGGCTGTACTTCGTTAGCGATCGCTCCAACTGGTGGAATTTGTATCGCTACGACTCTGCTCACGGGGAAATTGCCCCCCTTTGCCCTCTGGATGCCGAATTTGGGATGCCTCATTGGGTATTTGGTTATATCAATTATGGGTTTGAGTCGGCAGCTTACTTAGTATGTACCTACAGTCAGTCAGGCATTTCTTACCTGGCACGCATCAACACTCAAACGGGCCAGATGCAACCCATTGAGGTTCCTTACACAGAGATTGGTTATGTTCAGGTTGCTCCGGGAAAAGTCGTGTTCAATGCCGGATCAGCCACGGCACCCGGCGCGATCGCCCAACTCAACTTGACCACCCATCAGATCGAGGTTTTGCAACAGTCCAGCACACTAGACATCGATCCGGGGTATCTATCCAAGCCAGAACCCATCACCTTCCCCACAGTCGATCATCAGGTGGCTTATGGATTCTTCTACCCACCCCAAAACAAAGACTTCATCGCTCCAGCATCAGAACGTCCGCCGTTAGTAGTCAAAAGTCACGGTGGCCCCACAGCAGCAACCTCCACAGCTTTTAATCTGAAAATTCAATATTGGACGAGTCGCGGCTTTGCGGTGCTGGATGTCAATTATCGCGGCAGCACAGGCTATGGTCGCGCTTACCGGGATGCCCTGAAGGGGCAATGGGGCATCGCGGATGTAGATGATTGCGCCAACGGGGCGAAGTATCTGGCGGAGTCGGGGCGGGTGGATGGCGATCGCCTGGTAATTGATGGCGGTAGTGCGGGCGGTTACACAACGCTGTGTGCCCTTACCTTCCGGGATGTGTTCAAAGCGGGAGCCAGCTACTACGGAGTGAGTGACCTGGAAGCCCTGGCTACTGATACCCACAAGTTTGAATCCCGCTATCTGGATAGCTTAATCGGTCCTTACCCGGAACGAAAAGATTTGTACGTGGCGCGATCGCCCATCCATTCTGCCCAACGCCTCAATTGCCCGGTAATTTTCTTCCAGGGAGACGAAGACAAGGTTGTACCGCCGAATCAGGCCGAGATGATGGTGAATATCTTGCGGGAGAAGGGCTTGCCTGTGGCCTATGTGCTGTATTCAGGCGAACAGCATGGGTTCCGCCAAGCCGAGAACATTAAACGCACCCTGGATGGCGAGTTCTACTTTTATTCCAGAATCTTCGGCTTTGACATGGCCGATAGCGTCGAACCTGTCGCGATCGAAAACCTGGCCTGAACATGGATAAAAAGATCGATCGAGGGTGAGGCAAGAGAATGGCGAACATTGGGGTCGGCTCTTGCCACACCATTTTTCCCGGCTCAATGCCATCAATCCAAGTCAATTTCACTTGAAAAAAGTGGAATTCAACGTTTTTTTGTCAAAAGTTTCTGAGAACCAAATAGAATAAAAGCAAGCTCCATTTTCACTAAAAATTCAAATTTTCAAGCCTATCTAAAATAGCCTCTATAGTAGTGAAAGAGTAGTGAGAGGATGACAAACTCCGATTGATTGCAACAAACTTCGACGTTCATCCTTGCTTGTTTTGATCTGAAACCTCTGCCGCCAACGGTTCACACCATTTGCCACGGCTACAGCGTCTTTAGTGAGGGATATATTCAGACTAGTTTCAAATTGGTGGGCGTTTAATCGTCATCTTTCCCTAAAAGGGGCATCTAACTTCCGGCGATCGCTGTTGGGTTGAATCAACAAACGGGCATTCTATTGACTAGGGAAATTACAGGGCATCAATGATGAGACAGTGGGCAATCCTGGTTGGGCTAAACAACTATCAGATGTTTCAACCCCTCAACTGCGCTCAGCAGGATGCTCAGGCATTGCAGCAATTTCTAATTCATGAGGCAGGTTTTGCCCCCGAACAATGCCTGCTATTAACTGATACCTCTCCTCCCATTTCTGGTCGCTCGACAACTCCCACTCGTGCCAATCTGCAAAGCTGGATTGAACTGTTAACGCACCAGTGCTTCAAACCCGGTGACACACTCTGGTTTTTCTTCAGCGGTTATGGGGTGTGTTCCAAAGGGCGGGATTACCTCGTGCCCCTCGATGGCGACCCCTTCGCGGTTGAAACGACCTGTATTTTGATGTCTGATATTTTCAGCCGCATTCAGGCATCATTGTCACCCGGTTTGCCTTTAGTACTGCTGGATATCAATCGCAGCCAGGGCACCTTCTCCAGTGAGAACGTGGGGATGCAGACGGTTCATTTAGCCAAGCAACTCGCGGTTCCTACAATTTTGTCCTGCCGTCCGGGGCAGTTCTCGCGGGAAATTTCTAGTTTGGGGCATGGTCTGTTTACCATCGTTTTGCAGGAAGCATTGCAGTACCATCAGGCCGCCACGCCTGAAACCCTGATGCGGTTTGTCAGCGATCGCCTCACTGAACTGGGCGCATACTACTTTCTGCCCAATCAACAACCCCTGTCTTGCTGCCCGGCAGATAAAGTTCACCAACCCCTGCTTCAAGCTCATTTTGCCAGTCAGTGGAATGACTCCGGCAGCCATAACGGCAATGGAACCCATACCAGCCCTCCCCTCGATGAGCGTTCAGCCCAATTCACTGCTGCGCCTCCAGCAGCAGGTGTGGGCATCATAGACCATCACGACCATCCCGCGATCGCCACGCCATCCTCGTCGGCCAGCAACACTTCACCCCCCACTCAGGCCAAGCGGCAGAACCACGAACTCAGTGGCCCCAATGGATTGGTCAGTCAAAACCTGCCGAACGGTCAACTTGCCCCAATGGCCAGTAGCGCCGCACTGCCAAGCTATCCGCCGCCCCATCACAATGCCCCGCTTGGAGCAGCAGTTCCGCCCCTGGATGCCCCGTCTCAAACCAGACTGCCCCCTCAGCCCTCCACTTCTGCGGTTGCTGTTTCCGAACGCGATCCCGTATCCCCGCCTGCGATGGCATCGCCTGAAACCGATGACAACGCTCCTCAAGCGCCCTTGTGGCGACCGATTTTGCTTTGGGGTGGGTTACTGTCTGCGGTGTTGATCGGCTGCGTCATCTGGCGGAACTGGTCTGCCCTACTGGCACCCGCTCCCGTGAATGGCTCCTCCAATGCGGTAAACGCACCGTCCCCCTCAGCCCCTCAACCCGGCACTCAACCCAGCATCCAACCGACCTCTGCCGAAATTGTGCCGCCTTCTGGCAATCCTGCGGGAGAAACGGCTCCGTCACCAACTTCACCACCGGAACGAGTGCTGGACTTTAACCCCGCTGCCGCGCCCGTAGCGATGAGTGGACAGGCGATTCTGGAAACTGCCCGCAAGCGGGTGATGAGCGATCAGGCAACGCCTTACCGGGAAGCGATCGAGGCTGCCCGACAAATCCAAACGACTGATCCGGCTTACGTCACCGCTCAACAGGATATTGCCGCCTGGAGCCAACGAATTTGGGAGATTGCCCAGCAACGCGCTACTCAAAAACAATGGGATATTGCCATCATGGCGGCGGCGCTGGTACCGGAGGACGATCGCAAATTGCATCCCCAGGCACAGGCGGCGATCGCGGAGTGGTGTCCAGCGATCCCAGCCGCCCCCCCCCAAGAATTTTCGATGGTCAAAGCGAGGGAAATTTGCAATCAGAAGCCCATTTAGTGATCTGTCTAAACCGTTTTAATGAGTTGAAAACCCTTACAACACCTGCAACATGCCCCCGATTTTACTGGATCTGAAGCGATCGTCTAACGTTTCAGATCCAGCAAACGGCTACCTCTCATCCTGTGGGGAAGCGTAGGAATGCCTGCCATCGGATGAAGGGCTAATGGCTGGCTCACGAACTTTTGGTTCCGCCTGTCTGGGCAAGTTGCCAAATGCAATATGGAAACCATGCGATTCCCGACTGAGCATTTGCAGCAACGTGTAGATCAAGACAGCAACGCCACTCATTTCTAGCATTTCTTCAGCAGCCAGGATCAATGCCATGCCCATTCCGGCCAAGCCGGAACCATTCGCGATTGGCATTTGAACATTCATGACTTCCTTGTACTGCCCCCCAACCATCTCCAACACCAACCCTCCGGCAACATATAAGCTAATCGCCAGAAGAAAGCGCCGTTTGACCTGCTGGGGTAGTGCCATGACGAATTTCTGATAAACCACGGCCAGGATACCCAGAATTACCATTGCAGGAATTACCCAGGCATAGTGTAGAAATCCTGTCGTTTGCAAGGGCTTATTGAGATCAATGAAAAGTTCATGCACACTGGCCGCTTCATCCATCGAAAGCCACAGAAAAATGAGAGCCAAACCACGCCAATGGTTCATGAAGCGATCGCCTTGCTGCCGCTTGCGATGGGTAATGAGGGCTAACAACCCAGCGCAAATGAGTAAAGTTACTGAGGCATACCAGGTCGGGATATTGTTTTCAATGTCTAGATCAAATAACCGAGAAATCCCCCATAGTCCGCCCCGCCCCAAAAAGCACCTTGCAAAGTTCACTGCCAGGTTAATTAAGCTCAGACTGGCGATGATTACGCCTAAAAACCGAATTGTTTTTTGAGGAGACACTGAAATCATAGGGCACTAACTCTTCCTAATCGAAAAAAGCAGGCCAAACTCGCTGCTCATTCACTGAAGAGCAACTTGTTTGCACTTTTTTAACTTCCTCTTAATGAGTAGTTAACGCCAAGAACCTTAGGAGAGATTCGCGACAAACTTGACCGTAAGTTTAAATTCATGCACCTTAGAGTCAATGAATTCTTGAAATGAGATTCATTTGCTGTCGCCGCTGTTCTCAGGCAGGTTGAATCTGCGATCGCGTGAAACACAATGTTCCACCAATAGTCTCTTGATCAACAAAAACTCCCTCAAGAATAAGACATCTGAGCAAAAGCCTCAGATGTCCCATGAGAATCTGCATTGTTATCAGGATTCATCAATGACACGTCCCAGAATGAAAGCCAGCACTGGCAAAACCAATGCTGGCTGGTAGGAATGACTCAAGTGAGGAGTGAAAAATTAAGGTGCTAACGCATTCCCCCGGATCAGGCTACCGATGGTCTTGGCGGTAATCTTGAGTTGCACCAGCGGATTCGCCGGCACCACTGTCTTATACAGGTAGCTGTCGAAGGTGAGCTTTTGCACATCAATGTCGGAACACATTTCGACAAATGCTTCACGAGTCGCATCCGAGCGGTAAAACACCCGTTGCAGCAGATCCAGCACCAGATAGGTAGCACCGTATTGCTTATCCCAACGCTTGATGTAGACCTTCAGATCTTTCTCAGTCGGGACGGTTTCGCCCTGATTGGAAAATTCCACGATCGCTTCGGCACACATGCGGCCCGACTTTGCAGCGAAGTAAATCCCTTCACCGGAAGACTTGGTGACGGTCCCAGCGGCATCCCCCACCAGCGCCACTCGACCAACAACCCGTCGGGGTCTGGGATGTTCGGGAATGGGGTGGGCTTCCACGCGGATGATCTTGCCTCCCCGTAGTTTGGCGGCGGCTCGTTCCCGAATCCCCCGTTGCAGTTCCTTAATCCGAGCCTGGTTGGGCTTCATTGTGCCCGTACCAACAGCAACGTGGTCATACTTGGGGAACACCCAGGCGTAAAAGTCGGGAGAGACATCATCACCGACATACATTTCGGCCAGATCTTCGTAGTAGGCCATTTTGTCGTCAGGAATCCGAATCCGCTCCTGGAAGGCGATCGCGTAGTTATAATCACCTGCATCAATCGCTTTCGCTACACGGGAGTTTGCCCCATCTGCCCCAATCACCAGATCCACCTTGAGGGTTTTGTTTTCCCCTTCCAGAGTGCCGTTGGAGTGATCTGCATAGTGCAGGATGTAAGGATCTTTGTCATTGCTGGGAACTTCCAGCTTGTGCATCGTGCCATTGATCACCTTGGTGCCCAGCTTTTCGGCCCGTGTCCGCATGAAGCCATCCAGCACCTCCCGCCGACACATGCCGATATACTCGTCATCCTTCAGGGTGCTACCAATGTTGACCTCAATATTGGAAGGCGAGATCATTTTCATCTTGCGAACCCGGCGATCGATAATCTCCGGGGGAAGGTCAAACTCGCTCACCATGCAAAGCGGAATGGCACCACCGCAGGGCTTCACGTTGTCTAACTTGCGCTCAAGTAAATACGTTTCAATACCAGCTTTTGCTAAAACTTCCGCAGCAGAGGAACCAGCAGGACCTCCACCAACAACCGCAACCCGTAGTGCCAAAGCGTTTCTCCTATTCGTCTCTAGAAGCTACGAGAATGCATCCTATCACGGACTTTTCCCACAACCCGCGCCGGGAGAGCCAGATTCAGCCAATTCGACACAGACTGTAATAATTCCGCAACAGAGCTTAACGAAATCATAGAGTGAAGTAGAAAGTAACAATAAGCAATCTGAATGCGCCAAACCTCATGAAGTTTTCAAGAAGTTTTTAGGGGGAAGACCGTATTTTTCGAGACTTCTCCCAAAATTTACGTAGATGGGGTTGGCACTGCCAGTGAAGGGGTCATTATAATCAGTGATAACCCCAGCTTTGAGAATATATGGGGCCTCTCCGTGCGCTAATTCGATTTCCATCACTGCGATGTCATTTGTGTCTACTACCAAAGTTTGCATGGCATTAGTGCATCAAAAACGGACGATCAGGCTTTTCGCATCTAACCTTGCCAATTCAGAATCTAAGACAGTCTGACTTTTAATAGTCATCTTTCAGGGACTCCTACCATTCACTCGGTGTTAACAATTTGCTAGGAGTAACACATTCTTATGATGGCTTCAACGATCGCCAAAACATCTCTAATGGCTGTGGCTATTGCCACCACCAGCGCAGTCAGCCTGACTCTGGCCGCCCCTGCCCAGGCCGCAGGTTTCACGGGCGACTATGCCCCCTCCAACTTCACCCTGACCAACTTCAACACAGATGGTGTCAGTGGAGTAGATCTCACAAACGCTCCAAACTCTATCACGTTAGTGGGTAGTGATATTGGTGGCGGCAATATCACGAATGTCTTTCCTTTTGGTTTTACACTCTATTCAACGACTGCTGCTGCAAGTGGAGTGGTGAGTTTTGATTGGGCGTACTCTACCTCCGATGATGCTGGGGCAAATTGGGATCCATTTGGGGTTCTTCTCAATGGCAGTTTCACTCAGCTAACAAACAACGCTTTCAACCAATCGGGAGCGTTTTCCTTTAATGTTGCTCAAGGGGATAATTTTGGTTTCGCACTTGTCACGCTTGACAATTTAAATGGTCGTGCTTATGCAACAATCTCTAATTTCAACGCTCCTACCGCCATTCCCACACCAGCCTTACTACCGGGATTGATTGGCATGGGGATTGCTGCAATTCGCAAGCGGAGGACCGTTGCCGTAGAGGAAACCACCGAAGTTTAATGCCAGTATTGCCTTAGAGTCCTACAGTCGGTTGTTCAACTGGCCGCGATCGCTCCTTGCCATTTAAGGTTAGGAGCGATTGCGGTTTTCGGCGGCTTAAGGAGATTTCTAGAACACAAAATCCCTGTACGGGCAGATTTGGTCATCAGTCATCCGATTTACAGCAGGACAGTTTCACCAAATCACCCTAATTCGCAAAGGATGTTAGAAAATGAAGAATTAATGGGTGATTGTTTCTACTCATCACGTTTTGTTGTTGAATCAACTGACAAGGGACACAGACTCGCCTTGCTAAACCTTCTACGAAAAATCCAAAGCGCGATCGCGCACTGGTGGTCAGAGTTTACGCTTCAGACCAAACTCATGGCCGTGGCCACCCTGGTGGTGTCTCTACTGATGAGCGGTTTGACCTTTTGGGCTGTCAACACCATTCAGCAAGATGCCCGCATTAACGACACTCGGTTCGGTCGGGATCTGGGCTTATTGCTAGCGGCAAACGTCACTCCCTTGATTGGCGAAAATAACTTAACAGAACTGGCTCGCTTCTCCCATCGCTTTTACAGCAGCACCTCCAGCATTCGCTATATGCTGTACGCCGATGAAGAAGGTGCTATTTACCTGGGCATTCCCTTCTCGGAATCCGAAGTCCAAAACTCCCTAACGATTCGACGCAAAATTCATTTACCGGAAGATTATGCCGCCAATACCGAAATGCCGATGGTGCGGCAACATCTGACCCCCGATGGCGAAGTGACAGATGTGTTTGTGCCGCTGGTCTACGAAGGGCAGTACAAAGGCGTATTGGCGATCGGCACCAATCCCAACCCCACCGTGGTCACATCCTCCCACCTCACCCGCGATGTGACGATCGCCGTGTTCGTTTCCATCTGGGTCATGGTCATCCTGGGGGCCGTATTCAATGCCCTCACCATCACCAAGCCCATTAAAGAACTGCTGGTAGGCGTAAAAAATATCACCTCCGGCAATTTCAAACAACGGGTCGAACTCCCCTTTGGTGGTGAATTGGGCGAACTGATCGTCAGCTTCAACGAAATGGCCGAAAAGCTAGAACGCTACGAAGAACAAAACATTGAAGAACTGACCGCCGAAAAAGCCAAGTTGGAAACTCTCGTCTCAACGATCGCCGATGGGGCCGTGCTGCTAGACACCAACTTGCACATGGTGTTAGTCAATCCCACTGCACGCCGGATTTTTGCCTGGGAAGGGCGAGACATTGAAGGCGAGAATGTGCTTTATGCACTCCCACCCGAAGTGCAAGCAGAAATCACCCGTCCGCTCTATCGCATGGCCAAGGGAGAAATGCGGGAGGGGGGAGAATTTCGAGTGACCATTAAGGAACCCGTCGATCGCACCATTCGCATCCTGCTGACCAGCGTCTTAGACTCCTACCGCGAAGCCGTTAAAGGGGTTGCCATTACCGCCCAGGACATCACCCGCGAAGCCGAACTGAACGAAGCCAAAAGTCAGTTCATCAGCAACGTCTCCCATGAACTGAGAACCCCCCTCTTCAATATCAAATCCTTCATCGAAACCCTGTACGAGTACGGCGAAGATTTGAGCTTTGACGAACGGCAAGAATTTTTGGAAACCGCCAACCGGGAAACCGATCGCTTGACTCGATTGGTAAACGACGTACTGGATTTATCCCGCCTGGAATCCTGCAAGTTGTATCACTTTGAAGCTGTTGATCTGGCCCAACCGATCGAACAAACCTTAAGAACCTACCAGCTCAATGCCCGCGACAAAGGCATCGAACTCAAACAAGACATTCAACCCGGACTTCCACCTGTTTTAGGCCATTACGATTTACTCTTGCAAGTCTTCACCAATCTGGTTGGCAATTCCCTTAAATTCACTGAGCCAGGCGGCACGATTGTGCTACGAGCTTATCTGGTGGAGGCTCATCTGCAAGAGCAATATGCAACACAAGACCCAGACTCGACTGAGCAAACTGCCAAAGTGCGAGTTGAGGTGGTTGATACCGGCATTGGGATTGCGCCTGAAGACCAGCAAGCCATCTTCGATCGCTTCTTCCGCGTAGAAAATCGCGTCCACACTCTGGAAGGGACTGGCTTGGGCTTATCCATCGTTCGCAACATTGTCGAGAAGCACCGCAGTCGGGTGCATCTGACCAGTGAGGTAGGCGCAGGGACAACCTTCTGGTTTGACCTGTATGTTTTTCAGGATGCGAAAGCTGGCAAATCCGCTGACACCCGATCCGGCACCGACAGCGCCGCATCAAGTGAAGTCAACTCGGCAGCCGTTACCAGCGTTGACGGTGCGGCTGAAGTCCCTACAGCGATCGAAACCTCCACTGGCGAAGCGACTGCCAATTCCACAACAGCAGGGGTTTCCTGACAATTAGGAGATTTCGAGAACACAAAATCTCTGTACGGGAGGCGTTGCTGCGTGCAAGGATGATTTGCCCTCATCCCCAACCCTTCTCCCCCAGGAGAAGGGAGCTACAAATCTTGTTCTCGCGCGCGTTGGGAAAGCCCCAATGTGAGGGAATATTTCTCTTGGCAATCGCCTGACATCCCAACGATCGCATCCCAACTATTGCAACAAAGCAACCACCAGGCTCACCAGAATCAGACCCACCAGCACCAACCAAACAAGATTACGCGAACACCAGGCTTTCACGCGAAAGCTGGGAGCATAACCAGGACTGGCAGGCAGTAACGGTTGGGAGCGATCGCGGTACAGGGTGCAATCCATCGCGTCAGGACGTTTCGGAAAATTGCAGGTATCGTCTTCATGGTAGGCACAGGTCAGGCACAGCGGCTCGGCCCCAGTGGCACGATACAAATTCATGCCTGGATGCCCATACGCCTTCAACGCTGTACGGCAGTAGGGACACTCCAGCGCTTGAGAATCAACAGTTTGATGGCACTTAGGACACTCTGGCATCAGCTTTCTATCTCTCAGACCGACTATTCCCAGTCTAATCGGGCCAAAGTCGCACCGGGCTACCCAGCAAAGAGTTGTGCCATCTGCGGCATCAACTGCTGAAACGCCCGACCACGATGACTAATACCGTGTTTGACCTCGTCAGGCATCTCGGCAAAGGTTTGCTGCTGTTCTGGCACGTAAAAGATCGGGTCATAGCCAAAACCGCCCTGCCCCTGGGGAGCCTCCAGAATCTCACCCGGACACACCCCTTCGCTTTGAAGCGCAATCGTTCCATCGGGGCGGGCGATCGCGATCGCACACAAAAACTGAGCCGTGCGGTTCGTTTGGCCCTTTAATTGGCTTAAAAGATATTGAGTCCGTTCAGCATCTGAGTTGCAGCCACCATATCGGGCTGAATAAATTCCTGGTGCGCCACCTAAGGCATCAACAGCCAACCCAGAATCATCCGCGATCGCCCATGCCCCTAACGCTTTTGCCACCTGCGCCGCTTTAAGACAGGCATTCTCGCGAAAAGTCTGCCCTGTTTCTTCAACGTCCAGGTCCGCAGGTTTTAACTGTAACTCCCACCAGGGGTCCGTTAAATAGGCCCGCATCTCTTTGAGTTTGCCGGGATTACCAGTGGCAACGACAAGAATGGGCATAGCACAACCTATAAGTCCAGTAAAAAAGCAGTAACCAGGCACTCTGAATATTAATCTGAACATTAATATGAACATTAAAGAGGCGCGATCGCGGCCACTTTTGCGTCAAACGGCGGCCAACTCATCACATCCTCCAGGAGCGCTTGATAACCAGAAACGTTAGGATGAAGGCCATCGTCCAACATTTGCTCCCGACACCAAACATCCCCCCGTTCCATCCAGCGAGAAAAGACATCCAGATAGGGAATTTGCCGTTCTGCACAAGCAGTCTGCGTCGCCCGCTTATAGCGAAACTGGTCTGCATGATTGTAATAGAGACAGTCTAGAAACGGCATTTTCGTCTCATCCACGGGAACCATCCCCACGAACAGCACTGGGCAGAGTTGGGTTGCCCGGTCCAACAGAGTGGCAAGGTCCTGTTCAAACGCCTCAAATTCAGTAAAATTGCGGCCATTCGGGCGATTCAAGCGGGCAGAATCATTCACGCCCACCGACAGAATCATCAGATCCGGGACTCGGTTGCGTAACTCGCCCCGATGCCGAAACTCGCCCTCTAAGCGTTGCGCCACCTGCTTTACGCCGTCCCCCCGAATACCCAGGTTATACATGGCATGCCCCAATCCATCGGGAGTCATCCACAGGCGGCGTAACCGCTCGACCCATCCACCACCTGTAGGATCACCAAATCCGTAGATCAGGCTATCGCCAATGGCAACGATCTTGAGGGGTTGCAGGGGTTGAGCAACCAATCGATGGGATGCAATCAAAGTTTGCATAGGCACCTAACGATGTAAACAGACAAGCACTAATCAGGCTCAAAAAGGGCAGAGACAATACCAATGATTTGCATTAGTCAACCTGCACTTTATCATTCGCTTTAAAATTTTGTAAATCTTGATAGAGGTGGTTATCTGTTTTTTTGCAGGTATGTGAAATAACCATTAATCTTTCTCAGGATAGAGTCCATCTGAAGAAGATGCTCGTAGCTTTTGGTGTATTCTGGTCAGCAATTGGTTTTCGCGATTACAGTCTTCTGGTTGTAGAGCGATCGCTAATCAGGATTCGATGGAATTTGGTGTGGGGTTGTCTGCGGTTTAGTGTGTTCTCGTCAGGCTTTCAGATAACGCCTTAATTGGCTTCCGTAAAAAAGCTGAGGGTTTCCGGCGACTGTCTCTAAAAGTCTGTAGATTCGCAGATGTACGATTCCGAACTGCCCTGCTTTAGTAGGCATTATCTTCACTTACAGATTTTTCTGTGCCCATAGAAGCTACGGGTTCTACTGTAAGGCTGGATACAGGAACGAAGTCTGATGATCTGCAACTCAATCAAAATTCGCCCGCTGCTGGTGCCATAAGGAGGTGAAGATTTATGGGATCCTCAACCTATGCTCGACTCATTCGCTTTCTTCAGGACGATCTGGCCATTTCTGCCGCTTCGATCGCGATCGCGGTCCGCCACTCTGAGCAAGACCCTGGCCCCCTGCCCATGATTCTTTGGCAGTATGGGCTGGTTACATTAGAACAGCTTGATCGCATTTATGATTGGCTTGAAAACGCTTAAATCCCTATGCGGATTCAGGAGCAAAGGCATGAACCCGTCGCAACCTGGTGATTTAAGGAGATTTCTAGAAAACCAACTACCTGCACGGGTCGGTTTAGCAAAAAACTATCGGCTAATAGCCAGAACTCTCGCGAAACCGGCCCCAACCTTGAGGGGATATCTTTTCCTACAAATCGCTTTAGGAGCCAAGCAAAAGAGCGGCTGACACATCACCCGCTCTTTTGCTGAGAAGCAACAATGAACCCATCGCCAGAGACTTTACAGTCCCGCAATTACTTTGGCGGCGGCAGTCACACCCGCACCCGGACTAAATCGCTCATAGCCTAATTCCAGCAATGTTGCCTCCAGAGCACTCAAGGCGGCCAGCAGATCGCGATCGCTGACAAATCCCAGGTGCCCAATCCGGAAAATTTTGCCCTTGAGATGATCCTGCCCACCCGCGAGCGCAATATCAAACCGCTTTTTCATCAGCGATCGGACCTTTTCCGCATCCACGCTGTCTGGCATCACTGCCGTAATCGACGGACTCGCAGCAGTATCCGGAGCCAATAAAGGCAGATCCAGGGCTTTCACGGCGGCTCGGGTGGCGGCGGTCAACCGTTGGTGCCGCGCAAAAATGTTTTCCAGCCCTTCTTTCTGCATCATTTGCAAAGCTGCTTGCAAGGCAAAGAACATATTCACCGGCGGCGTAAACGGCGTTGTATTCTTAGCAGCATCTTTTTTGTACTTGCCCAAATCCAGGTAATAGCGGGGCAGTTTTGCCGTTTTGTAAGCGTCCCAGGCTTTGGCACTCACCGAAACAAACCCCAACCCGGGCGGAATCATATATCCTTTCTGGGAACCAGAACCGACCACATCCAAACCCCACTCGTCAATAGGAATGCTGGTCGCGCCCAAACTGGTGACACAATCCACAATGATTAATGCTTCCCCATGCGCTTTAACGTGCCGATTGATCGTTTCCAGATCGTTTAACACTCCAGTGGAAGTCTCACTATGGGTAATGATGACGGCCTTGATCGTCTTCCCAGTATCCGCTTCTAATGACTCGCGAAATTGCTCCGGGTCGAGCGGTTGGCCCCATTCGGCAGTAATTCGCTCGGTCTGCAAACCGTAGGCATCGCACACTTCCCCCCACCGTTCACCAAACTTGCCGTTACTGCCCACCAACACGCGATCGCCAGGACTCAAAAAGTTAATAATGCCTGCTTCCATTGCACCTGTGCCGCTGGCCGTCAAAATCAGCACATCATTCTGGGTCTGGTGCAGCCACTTCAGATTTTGCGTTACCTCTGCCATGATTTCGGAGAAATCACCGCTCCGATGCCCCATCGGATGTTTCGCCATCGCCAACAATACATTTTCTGGCACCGGGGTCGGTCCCGGAATCATCAGCATCAGTTTATTGTCCATGCTCGGTTTAGCCTTGTGAGAACTCGATAGGTTTTTGCTACCTGATCATAGCCCCACTCCTATTCCTCCGGACAGAGACGCAACGCTTCCCAGGCAACCGCCACTACTTCACTCAGCCAGCGCCGTTGTTGAGCATCCAGCAGGGCATCATCGGCCATGATTTCCGCCATCAGATCCTCCAACGATTGACCACTGGAGCGGGCGACTTGAATCACCCCTGCGATCGCAGAAGCAATTAACTCTTCATTGACGGATCTCTGTCTCAGGGCAACAACTTCTTGAGAATTCGCTGGAATAGGATAGTTCATGGCGGATCAGGGGGGACGGAGGCAGGCACAATAAGGGAGGGATTACATTTTCTAGCGCAATGCTAACGAAGTCTAACGCAGTTTAAGCACTTCTTAACCTAAGTTTTTGTGGTAATTCATGGGAGTTCTTTAAAAAGCAAATGAAGGAGATTCTATACATTGAAGTTCCCACTCCAGAGGCGATCGCGGTGAAGGAGTGGTTACAACACGGGTTCAATCCAGCAGTCGGTGAAAAAATTGCGACCCCAGATGGCATTCGCCTCAGGTTCTCCTCAGCTACATCCCAGCCATCAACCATTTCCAAAACCTCCCCTCCCCCATCCGGGGAACTTTCTATTTTTATCTGGTCAGTCCAGCGCACCACTTATCTCAAAGTATTTCGCTGGGCCGATCAACCCATTGCCCAGGAAAAAGCTGTTCTACGATACCTGACAAAGGCCATTCGGCAACATTTTCCTAATCAATATCCTGCGCCGCCCGCGATCGATCTCACCCAAACCTCGATCTTTGATGCCCTGCGCGATCGCTATCCCTTGACTGTCAAGTATTTCCAAAGAATGCCCACCGGCGAGTACGACCTGACCCGCGTCTACTGGTGGGAGCAACGCTGGCGCGAAAGCGTCAAAAATCCCCAGCAACCGCAACAGGTGATTTTTAAGAAAGTAGAAGACGAGTCATCCGGCATTGATCATCTGGAATCTGAGGACAACGGACAACGCCCGAATGACAACGGCGAGGCTGCCCCCACGCCCCACGCCCCACGCCCCACGCCATACGATCTCATCTACGTCGGCGGTGCCCTGGGCGTGATTCACGCGGCGATGATGGCCCGTTTAGGCTACCGAGTATTGCTGCTAGAACGGATGCCCTTTGGCAAGATGCACCGAGAGTGGAACATTTCGCGCAGTGAGTTTCAGAATGTCATTGACCTGGGCCTATTTACACCCGATGAGTTTGAGAGTTTGATCGCGCGGGAATATATTGACGGGTTCCATAAGTTTTTTGATGCCAATAACCCGCCTCAGGCAAAGGCACCGGTGCTGCATACCCCAACGGTGCTGAACGTGGGCCTCGATGCCGAAAAACTGCTGCGCTTGTGCGGTGAGAAACTGCAAAATTGGGGGGGTGACATTTGGGATGAGACAGAGTTCATCCGGGCAGACGTGACAACCGACCAAGTTTTGGTGCAGGGCTGTCACTTACCGACTCAACATCAGCGCATTGCCAGGGGGCGCTTGCTGGTAGATGCGATGGGAACCGCATCCCCGATCGCATGGCAGTTAAACGGGGGGCGCACGTTTGATAGTGTGTGCCCGACGGTAGGCGCGGTGATTGAGCGTGGCTTTGAGCCGGGAGTGTGGGACAGCCATTATGGAGATGTGCTCAACAGTCACGGGGATATTTCCCGTGGTCGCCAGTTAATTTGGGAATTGTTTCCGGCAGAGCAGGATGAACTCACGTTTTATCTGTTCCATTACCATCAAGTGCATCCCGATAATCCCGGTTCTTTGCTGGAAATGTATGAAGACTTTTTCACGATCCTGCCGGAGTATCGGCGTTGTGACATGGATGCGTTGGTGTGGAAAAAACCCACCTTTGGCTACATTCCCGGTCACTTCAGTGTGGGCGATCGCGATCGGCGGGTCGCAGTTGACCGTTTGGTCGCGATCGGGGACGCAGCATCCCTTCAGTCCCCATTAGTATTCACGGGCTTTGGGTCTTTGATGCGAAACCTGCCGCGTCTAACCCATTTACTGGATATTGCCCTCCAGCATGATTTGCTGACCGCCCAACAGTTGAATCAGGTCCGCGCCTTTCAAAGCAATATTGCCGTGACCTGGTTGTTCTCCAAGGGGATGATGGTGCCTACGGGCCAATTCATCCCCCCTCAGCGCATCAACTCAATGCTGAATACGTTCTTCGGCATTCTGGCCCAGGAACCCCCCGCTGTGGCGGAAGCCTTCATCAAAGATCGCGTCAGTTGGCTGGCCTTTAATCGCATGGCCTTAAAAGCCGCATGGCAAAACCCGGCCCTGTTGCTCTGGATCTGGCAGTTGGCAGGGCCGCAAGATTTATGGCGCTGGTTGGGCAGTTACGTAGACTTTACGTTTCGGGCCTTCGTGAGTGCTTTGCTTCGAGGCTGGTTTCCCGGTTGGGTGCAGCAGGCTCAACCCTGGCTAGAATCCAGAGTTCCGGCGCTGTGGTTCTGGTTAGTGGGACAAGCCTACGCCGTTACGGATGGCATGGGCAAACCGCAGCCGGTGAAAAGGCGCGATCGCCCAACCGTGGACACCAAGCCTCAGGCAGAGAATCGGCAGGAGGCAACTCTACTAACTTCTCAAGCTAAGCCAAAGTGAAGCCGCAGCAGGGCACTAACAACAACTCTCCGAGCTACAGGCGCTACTGGCACTCGGAATCGTCTCTCGATAGTCCTGACCTTTGGTTTCCTGGGGGTGGCGCACTTCACTGCGGGAACAATCAAACGGTTGGGCCGTTGCCAGCGGAATGTTGGCGTTTGGCTCAACGGGAATGAGATCCGAATGGTAGGGGCTACTGGGGTTGGTATAAAGCTGGAAGGTTTTGTCGCAGACTGCCATCCGTTGGCCCCGATACAACATGTGCCCGTCATCATCCTGCACCGCCTTCCAGGGGCCTTTGTAAATCACAGCCTGATTTCGTTCCCAACAGTCGCCCTGCTTGCCTTTGTAAGCGCGTACCGTCATCGACCGAAATTCAATCCCATCCACAACTTGCCAGGGTTGCTCTTGCCGCACCAAAATCTCAATCCCGTGAAATCCAGCCTGCTCAAACATTTCCAGGAATTGATCTTCTCGAAACGCGCCAGAAATGCAACCACTCCAGAGGTCAGGATCATGCAAAATGCTGGGAGTTGGGTCTTCATCACACACAATATCGGAGATGATGGCGCGCCCGCCCCGTTTTAAGACGCGAAATAGTTCCTGAAACAATTGCTGTTTGTCTTGCGGGCGGACCAGGTTCAGCACACAGTTAGAAATCACCACATCCACGCTGGCATCGGCAATTAGGGGGGTTGTCTGCCGCAGGCGATCGCATTCTGCTTCTAGATGAGCCAGTTGGTCCAGGTTAGCGATCGGTTGGGCTGCCAGCAGGGCTTCCACTTTCTCCAGATCCAGCCGCAAGTCTTGAATTTTTCCTTTGACAAACCTGACATTTTCATATCCCAGTTTGCCTGCCATTTCAGGGATATATTTGCGAGACAGGGCCAGCATTTCGGGGTTAACGTCCACCCCAATGACACAGCCCGTTGCTCCCACTTTTTGCGCCAGAATGTAACAATTTTTGCCTGCTCCGGATCCTAAATCGACCACAGTTTCACCAGTGGCGACGTAGCGAGTCGGGTCTCCACAGCCGTAGTCTTTGTCTACAATTTCTTGAGGTAGCAGTTTCAAATAGCGATCGTCATACCCGGTGGGGCAACACAATGCCGCTTCGGGTTGTTTCGCTCCGGCTTCATAACGTTCCCGGACAGCCTGTTCCACATCAAAGTTCACTTGATTCTGCGTTGGCGTACCAGCCATGAAGGTCTCCCGTTGAGTGATATTGCTTTGGTCAGAACACTTAAGACACATCGAACCGTTGAGAAAACGATTCTGGGCGGGCGTTCTGACTCGCCTTCGCCACGTTTCTCATGGCTACGGCTATACGTTCAGAGTAAAGGCATTTTTATTGTAGCGATCGCGCCCAGTTGAGCGCTCGCGCCCAGTTGAGCGATTCATGGAACGTTTTCCAAATTTTGTGAGGAATAATAGAAGCAATTCCTCCTGATTCTGGTTTCCCCCTTGCCCCTGCTCGAATTTTTACACAGCACCTTGTCTACCAGCCTGGATTGGATTCAGGCTGCGGGATGGGCGGGAGTATTCGCCTACATTTTGTTGTATAGCGTTGCCACCGTCTTCCTGATTCCCGGTTCCCTATTGACCCTGGGCGGCGGCGCGATTTATGGCCTGGGCTGGGGTTCCCTGTACGGGGTAACGGCAGCGACCTTAGGAGCGATCGCCGCGTTTCTCGTCGGGCGTTCCTTGGCGCGTCATTGGGTAGAACAACGGATGGCAAACTATGCCAGTTTTCAGGCGATCGCCCATGCGGTGGCCCAGGACGGTTGGAAAATTGTGCTGCTGACGCGGCTTTCCCCCTTGTTTCCCTTCACCCTGCTGAATTATGCCTTTGCGCTCACCCGCGTATCTTTGCGAGACTACAGTTTGGGATCGGTGGGGATGATTCCGGGCACCATTTTGTACGTTTATTTAGGAGCATTAGCCGGGGATTTGGCGGCGATCGCCAGTCGGCCACCGCTCAGTCGAGAGGCCGCAATGGCCCAATGGATCGTGCGCCTCCTGGGCTTGGTTGCCACAATCATCGTCACCGCCTACATTACCCGCATTGCCCGACGAGCATTAGCCCAAAGCCTGGATTCATCGGAGGTTGCAGATGGTTCACCTGAGCAAAAATGACGCATTGATCGCCCCGTGGGATGAATATAACCAGCAACTAATGGCCCAGGTGCATCCGTTGGCCTGGGTCAACCCCACTAGCCAACAAAATCTATTGCTTCATGGCCCTGCAAAGATGGCATCTTCAACATCTTGGCGGCTTAAAGAATACTTGAACGATCGCTGTACAGCCCGTTCGTCCCCACTCAAACCAAAATAGCGAACCGTTAACTGGTCAACGTCCAGCCAAATTTCTGCTTTCCAGCTTGGCTGTTCGACATACCAGCAATGGAGATCATTGCGATCCTGTTGGCAACCGCGATCGCTCAACCAGTGCTCGATTTCGGGTAAGGGATGATTGTACAGAGGAGTGGTTGCAGGAGGAAGGGACATTGGCAAACAAGTAAATTACGAGGTGGGCTGAGAAACAGGGGCAGATGAAGCCGTTGGCGCTGGCCTAGAATTGGCTGGAGCCATAGGCTGGACCGGAGCCACAGGATTCGCCGGAGCCACAGGCTGGACCGGAGCGGCGAACGTTGGCGGCGGGGGAACCGTCTGCCCAGCGGGGTGCGGATCCAGCGTCATGGCTTTAGGGCCAGAACCAGAAATCACAATTTGGGGGGCTACCGGGGGCGTTGTGACCACAGGCTGTAACGCTGTTTCCCCACGGGTTAACCCGATCGCGATCGCCAGAAGCAAACAACCCAGAAAAGTCAACCCCAGGATAAACAGGGCAAAAATTTCACCCGGTGAGAGGGGGCGATCGGTAGCATCCAGGTAAGCTGACGATGAATTGGATGGAGTGCGGGAAGCTTGGCGCTGGAGCGAGGGTAGTGGTTGCACAACAGCCACCGTTGAGTAACCAATTTTGCGATCGTACCCATTGCGTCGCTCTGGATTGCTTAACGTCGCATAGGCTTCGTTTAACTGCTGAAACTTAGTCGTGGCGATCGATGTAGGCAGCGTCGTAGTATCGGGATGGTAGAGCTTACTCAAATCCCGATAAGCTTGCCGGATTTCTCGCACCGATGCCGACGGATGCAGCCCCAACAATGCATAGTAGCTCTCAGACAGCACGTTCTGATGCGAATTTTGAGTCCTTCCACGATTTGGAGTTTCTCGTTCCTGATTCACGCCCGCTTCACCACTAGGATCGCCAATCGACTTCTCCACATTTTAACGGGGTTCGGAGATTCGGGGAAAGGCAGACGCAAAGTTGATGCCTTTCCTCCCTTGCAGGAACCTATCCAGTAAACGGTATCGGGGGTAGCGTTCTCCAACATCACAGGTTGATAAAATCCTAGCGATCGCGCTGGCTCTATGCGTCAGCCGAATTTTGCCTGATTTCGTTGTTGAGCATGAAGCGCATATGCAAATTATCCCCGGTCGTCAAGATCTCGCCAAATCACCCCTATTTTTGATTGCCCCCTTCTTCTTCCTCGGCACCGCAATGGTGGTGATGAAATTCGTTCTCCCCCACACCACCCCACTTTTTCTAGCAGGATTTCGGCTCGTTCCCGCTGGGGTGTTGATTTTGGCCGGGGCTGCATTGGCCAAGTTACCCCAACCGCAAGGCTGGCGGGCCTGGTTATGGATTGGCCTCTTTGGCCTCGTGGACGGTGCCCTGTTTCAGGGATTTCTCACCGAAGGCTTGGTGCATACTGGGGCGGGCCTGGGTTCCGTTCTGATTGATACTCAGCCGTTGGTGGTAGCGCTGCTCTCTCGGCTGATCCTGGGTGACTTGATCGGCTTATGGGGCTGGTTAGGATTGCTCGTGGGATTGGCGGGCGTTGCCCTGTGCGGCTTACCTGAATCCTTGATCTATCAATTGTTCAAGGAATCTAGTGCCATCAACATGACAGGATTCGATTGGACTCATCTCTGGCAAAGTGGAGAATTTTTGATGATTGTGGCGGCTCTTGCCATGTCGTTTGGGACGATTATCGTACGCTATGTCAAACAGTATGCCGATCCAATTGTAGGTACAGGCTGGCACATGATCATTGGAGGAATTCCCCTACTGGTGTTGTCATGGCTTTATGAATCTGGACAAATTAGCAATTTAGACGGGAACGGTTGGGCCGGTCTGGGATACTCCAGTTTATTTGGAACGGCAGTGACTTATGGTATTTTCTTCTACCTGGCCGCAACGGGTAATGTGACGAGCGTTAGTGCTTTGATTTTTCTTACACCCGTCTTTGCACTCCTCTTTAGTTACTTCACGCTGGGTGAAACGCTTACCAATCTGCAATGGATTGGTGTTGCGCTGACGCTAATCAGCGTTTTTCTGGTGAATCAACGCAATCAAATCGCTCAGTGGTTTGCCACTTTGGGCGCGAAGACGGCAACTGAGTCCGCCGTAGTGGAGGCAGTCGCAACCGAGATGGGCAAACCGGATTCAGCACGATCGCGGGTTTGAGCAAATTAAACTTTTGAGCCAGCTCATTTTTTAGGCTGGATAGGAATGGGCCAATCCGCAGTTCAGCCCATTTGACTAAATTGCATGGGCAGTTCACACAGTGCCCAGTATTTATTTAATGTAGCCATGACTTCAGCAAAATTGATAAAGGTGACGGGCTTGAGAATGTAACCGGCCACATTCAGGTTGTAAGCTTCGATGCGATCGCGATCCTGATTGGAGGTAGTCAGGACAATTACTGGAGTAGCGCGTAGGGTAACGTCTTGACGGAGTTCCTGCAAAAACTCCAGCCCTCCCATGCGAGGCATATTCAAATCCAACAAAATAATCCGACGACTGGAGGGCACTAATTGCAGTTCACCACTTTTGCCTCGCAACATTTCTAATGCCTCAAGACCATTATTCGCGACGAACAACGGATTCGTGATGTTGTTTTTCTTAAAGGCGCGGCGAACATTCATAATGTCCACCTCATCGTCTTCTACCAGCAGCACATTAATGATTCGGTCGTCCATATTCTTTTACTGGTAATCCCCAAGATTTTTAACAAACGTTCATTTAATTGTATAGAGCGTTACCATTGATCGCCCTCATCCTCAGGATTGAAGAGCAGTCAGGAAGCTGGTTAAAAGTGCTTCTAGTATGAGGATAGTTTAAGGAAATGGAGCTGTGCTTAATGTTCTTTAAATTTCGTTCTGCATCTAGCAATTGCGATCGCCCCGCATCTTGTTTTGATTTTTGATCGCCCCGCATCTTTTTAATCGCCCCGCATCTGTTTGACCACCCCACACATTGAAAAATCTGTGTTATCTTAAATCGAGATGCAGGTCGAAAGGCCAACATCAAACTCCAAAACTCTTGAGACTAAACCATTTAGGGACAAGGAGGTGATGCCCATGCAAGATAGTAGTAAATGCGTGGGTCGTCAAGCTGGACTAAGCCAACTGTGTGCCGGAGCTGTTCTCTAATCAACAGTTCAAATCCTGAAGGACTACAAAGTCATTCTTAATTGGACTTGATAGATTTCCTTCCGGCAGTTAGGTTTCAGTTTGAAGACCCTACTAGACCGCTCTTACCCCTGATACTTTGGAACTTCTGAAGTGTTTTGGTAAGAGCGGATAGTTTTTTAAAAGGGGGTCATAGTTCGCGTTTTACGAACTGTTTAGTTTGCCCCCTGTTTAACTTGAAGATTCTGTTAGTTGTTTGCTATGTTCACTCGCGATCGCGCCCAGTTCTTGGCTGATGCACTTCAATCTCGCCGTCAGCGATTAGCCGAGTTGGTGACAATTCCCGCCATTCTATGGTCAGGGCAATGTCATTCCCGCAATTTTCCCGCTAATAAGTTTCCATTTCGCGCCAGCAGCCACTTCCTGTATTTTGCAGGTCTCTCCCTGGAACAGGCCGCCATTCGGCTAGAGCAGGGCAAGTTAACCTTATTTATGGATGAGGCCAGCCCCGCCAGCACTCTGTGGCATGGAGAAACACCCACCCCTGCTGCGATCGCTGAGCAGATTGGGGCCGAGGCGGTGTATCCCCTGGCCCAATTGCCGCTGCGGGCAGCCGAGTGTGCTACCATTCCCGTTCAGGATTATGCCACCCATCGATGGCAAACCCAGGTTTTGCAGCGGGATGTGCCGACAATCTCTCAGTTACAGGGTGGCGATCGCGCCTTACTGGAGGCGATCGTCACCCTCCGGCTTACCCATGATACCGCCGCCCTGACCGAACTGCGACAGGCCGCCGCTATTAGCATCCAGGCTCACCTGGCGGGCCTGAAAGCCACCCAAACCGCGAAAACAGAAGCCGACATCCGAGCCGCGATGGAAGCGGTGATGATTGCCCACAATGCCACCCCTGCCTACACCAGCATCGTCACGGTGCATGGGGAAATATTGCATCACGATCGCTCCTGGCAACCCTTGCAACCAGGGGACTTGTTGCTGGCGGATGTCGGGGCAGAAACAGCCTCTGGCTGGGCTGCCGACATCACTCGCACTTGGCCCGTTACCGGCCAGTTCTCCCCGACCCAACGCGCGATCTACAATGTTGTGCTGACGGCCCACGATCAATGCATTGCCGCGTTGCAGCCCGGTGTCGAGTATCGAGATATTCATCTTCTGGCCTGTCGGGTAATGGCAGAAGGATTGGTTGATCTGGGCATTTTGCGGGGCGATCCGGCAGAGTTGGTGGAACGAGATGCCCATGCGCTGTTTTTTCCGCATGGCATCGGGCATTTGTTGGGGTTGGATGTCCATGATATGGAAGATCTGGGCGATCTGGCTGGGTACGCACCGGGCAGAACTCGCAGCGATCGCTTTGGGCTGGGCTATCTGCGCCTGCACCGTCCTTTACAGGCGGGAATGCTCGTCACCATTGAACCTGGGTTTTATCAAGTGCCGGCCCTACTCCAAGACCGCGATCGCCGCTCTCAGTATCACGATGTGGTGAACTGGGACCGTTTAGCCGAGTTTGCCGATGTGCGCGGCATCCGCATTGAGGATGATGTTCTCGTTACAGCAACCGATGCCGAAGTATTGACAGCAACATTACCAACCGCGATCGCCGATCTCGAACAGCTTCTCGGTTGAAGCAACGTTGAAGCAACGTTGAAGCCACACTCAAGCAACATTTGGACAAGAAACACCCAACTGGAGGAAGATCAAATTTTGTTGTCATCACAGGATAACGATGGCCTTGATGTCAACTCTTTTTAAGCAGGATCCTTCATCATGAGCGATACGGTTCTCTCTACCGATCAACTCCTTCAACAGTTGCACTGGCGCTATGCCACCAAAAAGTTTGATGCCACCCGAAAAATTCCCGACGATCTCTGGCAGATTCTAGAACAAACCCTGGTGTTGGCTCCTTCATCCTTCGGTTTACAACCCTGGAAGTTCTTTGTCGTCAACAACCCGGAGTTGCGGCAGCAATTAGTTGAACACGCCTGGAGCCAACAACAAGTTGCAGATGCGTCCCATCTGGTGGTGTTAGCAATTAAGAAAGATGTGAATGCTGAAGATGTCGATCGCTACGCTGAGCGCATGGCCGATGTGCGTCAGATGCCAGTTGACTCGTTGCAAGGCATGACCAACATGATCAAAGGCTTCCTGGAAAAACCACCCTATCCCCTCGATATCAACGAATGGTCGACCCGGCAGGTTTACATCGCGTTGGGGCAATTCATGACCAGTGCGGCCCTACTGGGAATTGATACCTGCCCAATGGAAGGCTTCAATCCGGCCAAATTTAACGAATTGCTGGGTTTAGAGGCGCAAGGATATTCCGCTGTCGTGCTGTGTCCGGCGGGCTATCGCGCCGAGGATGACAAATACGCCTCCCTCCCCAAAGTGCGCTTTCCGGCTGAATCAGTCATCAGTTATATTCCTGGCTAATTGACATTTCTTGATCAACCGATGTCAGGAAACTTACCCAGGAGATTTCTCACCAACACATTACCCGCGGGTTTCGACTGCGCTCAACCCGCTTGCGCCCTGAGTGCAGTCGAAGGGCAACCGCTTTTGTGCAAATGGTCCCAGATCTGGCATCTGTCAGGAAATCACACTGATGATAGTGATGCATTACTAAATGCGATCGCACTCCTACAGCCATGAAGCGGACTCATTTCGCCAAATTTTTATTGCCTCTCACGGGCATGAGCCTTCTGGCGATGCCATTACTCGGTTTGGGGTGGTTTACCTTACACCGTCCACCCCAAACCAATTTGGAAAAACCGCTATTTCGAGGTGTGACCTATCGCCGAGAATTTCGGCGATCGCCCCGCCCGATCATGCTGCACATCGTGACGGTAGACCTGACAGCTCCCGGCATCAAATTACTGGTGACTCCGAGTGAAAAGCGTTCTATTGAATCAGAAATCAATGCCCGCACCACTTCAGAATTTTTGCAAGAATTTGGTGTGCAAGTGGCCATCAATGCCAGTTTCTTTCATCCTTTCAAAGAAGTAACACCGTGGGATTTTTACCCCCACCCTGGCGATCGCGTGGCAGCCGTAGGACAGGCGATCGCCAATGGCGTGGAATATTCTGCGCCATTAGCCGCATGGCCAGTTTTATGTATCTCTTCTCAACAACGCGCCCGAATTCTGGCGGCGGCTCAATGCCCTGCCCAAACCGCACAAGGGGTAGCAGGCAGCAGCCTCGTGGCCCAGCATGGTAGGGTCATACCAGCGCCAGTTGGGACCGCCGATAGTGATGGCAATTATTCTCGGACGGCTGTAGCGGTGGATCGTACCGGACAACGCCTATGGATACTTGCGGTAGACGATAAACAATGGCTGTATAGCGAAGGCGTCACCTTAACCGAACTGGGTGAAATCGCGATCGCGGAGGGTGCAGATGCTGCAATTAATCTGGATGGTGGCGGTTCCACAACTCTGGTTACAGCCCAAGCAAAGGGATTTCAACTGCTCAATGCTCCAGTCCATACCAAAATTCCGATGCGGGAGCGGCCCGTAGCAAACCATTTAGGCATTTATGCACTGCCGACCCATGCCAGTGTCCCCTAAATCATCAATACCAATCCTGTGAGGAGCAGACATTAAAAGGAGCGGTAATAGGAGTTGTAGGTGTCAAATAGGGCACCTACCAGCATAAATACTAGCGAAATCAGGACTGCGCCACTAATGGCATCGCCACTGCCAAACGCACTCAGAAAGCGTAAAACCTGGATCGTCACGACTTGACTCATCGTTGCCAACCCCGGAACGTAGGCAATCAGCGCCAGCACTACAACAATTCCACCAATCATCAACAGCGGAGTCAAAAAACTCATCACACTGGCGACAATCAGGGAACGGACAAATGCTTTCGATCGCATAATCTAACCTGCATGAGAGACGGTTCGTACAGTCATTCAAGAAAGCTTGTAAAAGGAGAAAAAATAAAGTTAGGAATTGGGTTGATGTCTAACGGTCTACTCATACTAGAGTAGACAGCGATCGCGCTCAAAAGTTCGGTCGCATGTAAATCTTAAAATACCCTTAAGAATCTTGGTGAAGCCACCGATACAATGTGCACCATCGGTCAAACAGCAACCGCAAAATCGCGGTTTTCTCCATCTTCTACCAGTTCTTCGGGTATTCTGACAGATGACTTTATCGTCTTGAGAAATTTAGTGAGCGAAACGCCAACTAGCAATAGCTTAGGAAAATGGGTGGAACGTCTACTGGCAGCAATCTTGCTCGGCGGGCAGGTCATGGTCCACCTATTAACTCGTAAAATTCACCGTCGCAATACTTTAGATCAAATGGCCCTGGTCGGTCCTGCCTCCCTATTGATTGCGCTCATTACCGCCGCCTTTGTCGGCATGGTATTTACCATTCAGGTTTCGCGAGAGTTTATTACATTGGGGGCTGGCAGCGCCGTGGGTGGCGTTTTGGCACTGGCGCTGGGGCGAGAGTTAGCCCCCGTACTGACAGCGGTAGTCCTGGCCGGACGAGTTGGCTCTGCATTTGCTGCCGAATTGGGCACTATGCAAGTTACCGAGCAGATCGATGCGCTGTACGTTCTCAAAACTGACCCGATTGATTACCTGGTCATCCCTAGAGTCATCGCCTGTTGCTTAATGTTACCGATTCTCACGGTTCTGTCATTCCTCACTGGGCTGGCGGGAGGATTGTTAATCGCCACCTCCATGTATGGCATCTCCCAATCGGTGTTTTTAGACTCTGTGCAAAACTTCCTGGGCCTGTGGGACCTATTTAGCGCCCCCATCAAAGGATTTTTCTTTGGTGCTCTAATCGCGGTAATTGGCTGTAGCTGGGGTTTAACCACGACGGGAGGCGCAAAAGGGGTGGGACAGTCCACCACGACCGCAGTGGTTACCTCCCTGTTAGCCATTTTCATTAGTAACTTTTTTCTGTCGTGGATTATGTTTCAGGGAACTGGCAGTGCCGTTGTTCCGGGTGGGTAGCGTGCAATTGTGCATCTCCATCTTGTGGCGGATCTCGATCGCGGTCTCCCTCTGCCTCCGCGATCGCTTTTAGAATAGAGTTATAAACAAATGTGAATGTTGTTTGCCGTGAGACACCTGTGACCACTACTGTTCCTTCTCCCTCATCCGCCGAAACCGTTGAGTTAGCACCCAGTTACTGGATTCCGCTAACGCTCGTCGTCATTGCCCTACCGATCTTCCTGGTGCAAGTCTGGGTCAGTTTTGCGATCGCCCTGTTCAGTGTATTTCTGCTGATTCAAACCGTCACCCTGCGGCTGCGCTTCACCCCTACCGATCTCGATATTTACCGGGGCGACACCCTGATTCGGCGCTTTCCCTACCAGGAATGGCAAAATTGGCGCATTTTCTGGGAACCTGTGCCCATCCTTTTCTACTTTAAAGAGGTGAACAGCATTCACTTTCTGCCCATTTTGTTTAACCCTAAAACCCTCAAAGGCTGTCTGGAAGCGCGTTGTCCTCGTGTGTAACAGGCTCTGAATTGTCCCGCTCAAATTCTCATGATGTCAGACGAATCCTCTATTGGAACTGCCCACCCCCAAAATGGTCTTGCGAGTATGCCAGATGCCTCATTGAATACCAATGCCGACGAATCTTCAGTTGGTTCTCAACCCGTGGCGACGGCAACAACGAGTGGACAGCAAGCCATTCTAGAAGAAACTGTCCTGACCCTCAGTCGCCAGGTTCAGGCCCTCCAGCAAGAAATTAACGACCTGCAAGCGACCAAAACCCAGTTACAACAACAAGTCACTGCGGCCCAAACGGCGATGGAGCAGGTGGTCCAAACTGGCTTGAAAGAACTGGAGCAACGGAAACGGGATTTGCAAATTACGGTTGAACAATTGGAGCGCCGACAGGAACGCATTCGGGAAGAAATGCGAACCACCTTTGCTGGAGCCTCTCAGGATCTGGCAATTCGGGTGCAGAGTTTTAAAGAATACCTGGTGGGTAGTTTGCAAGATCTGGCCATGGCCGCCGACCAGTTGGAGTTCCCGCAACCGATCAAAGAACCGATCGCCCCCATAGTAGACGTTCCCGATATTGTGCCATCGGAAGCGCCAGTTCCCAGATTTGCGGAACAAACGTTTTTGGAGCAAACCAAGAAAATTCGTGTCTTGCTGGATCAGTATCGTAATCGGCCCGATTATTACGGTGCCCCCTGGGTCTTGCGTCGGACCTTTGAGCCAATTCACGCGGAACGAGTCTCAAATTGGTTCTTTACGCAAGGGGGCCGGGGTGCGATCCGCACGATGGGCAGCCGCCTGCAAAATATTTTGATTGCCTCCGCGACCGTGTCAATTTTGCGATCGCTGTACGGCGATCGGGTCGTCACCCTGGTATTGGCCGATTCCCCCGAACGGCTGGGCGAATGGCGCAGAGGCTTACAAGATTGCCTCGGCATTACCCGCGCTGATTTTGGTGTCGATCGCGGTGCGGCGCTGTTTGAAGATCCCGTGATCCTGACGCAGAAAGCCGATCGCCTGCAAAAAGATGGCTATATGCCCCTGATCATCATTGACGAAACTGAAGCCCAGATTGACCTGGCAATTCTACAATTTCCCTTGTGGTTAGCGTTTGCGGCCAATCCTCAAGCTCCCGGTGGTTACAGCCGTGATTGGCTTTAGGTCGAGGCAGACAACGGGCAGAAGGAAAAATCTAGATGACGGAAAACGGATATGCAAATTCGGCCCTTTACACCGGATGACGCAGACCAAATTGCTCAGTTATTTCATGACACCATCCGAACGGTGAATCGCCAGGATTATACACCTGAGCAAGTCGCAGCCTGGGCACCTGACAATATTCACTTTCAAGATTGGACGGCATTTTGTACCCGTCCCATCACCCTGGTTGCCGATGATGCTGGCACGATCGCGGGTTTTGCCACCCTGGAACCCAACGGGTATCTCAATTGCTTTTACTGCCACACCCAGTATCAACGCCGGGGCGTAGGCAGCCAATTGTACACCGCATTGGAAACAAGGGCCTTGGCCTTAGGGTGCGATCGCCTGTTTACAGCCGCCAGCATCACCGCCAAACCCTTCTTTCAAAGACACGGCTTCACGGTCATTCAGGAACAAACGGTGACTCGTCGCGGCGTTCATTTCATCAACTTTCAGATGGAGAAATGGCTAGTGAATGGCAGAATGATCAGGTGAAAGAACCACCAGATAGAAGTAGATCGAAACCGTGGACAGAAACCGTAGAGAGAAAACAAATCGCTCATTGCGATAGATAATTGCGGTAGATAATAATTCAGTATTCATCGAGACGTTCAATTCGATCGCCCCACTCCCTACCCTCCCACTCCCTATGCTGCTCTGGCTCACGCTTAACGGCCTTTTGCTGTTCATCGCCTACCTACTTGGCTCCATTCCCAGCGGTTATTGGGCGGGGCAACTGGTGAAAGGCATTGATATTCGTGAACATGGGTCAAAATCGACTGGCGCAACGAACGTTTTGCGGACGGTGGGCGCGGTGCCCGCGATCGCCGTTTTGCTGGTGGATATTTTGAAGGGAGTCGCCGCGATCGCCCTTACCACCTGGGCCTACTCCACCGACTTGATCCAGCCTTACCTGCCCTCAACCGTTGCAGCGGCTCAGTGGCTCCCGTGGCTGATTACCCTAACCGGAGCCGCAGCCCTGCTGGGCCATAGCAAGTCGATTTTGTTGAACTTCACTGGGGGCAAGTCTGTCGCAACGAGCCTCGGTGTGCTGTTAGCGATGAATTGGCTCGTGGGATTAGGGACTTTAGGCGTATTTTTGCTGGTGCTGGCGATCACCCGGATTGTCTCCATTAGTTCGATCAGTGGCGCGATCGCGGTTTCGGGGCTAATGTTCTTCACCGGCCAGCCCTTGCCCTATCTCCTGTTTGCGTTCGTAGGCGGACTGTACGTAATTCTACGGCACCGCACCAATATGCAACGCCTTCTCGCTGGCACAGAACCCCGCCTGGGGCAAACCGTTCCCGCCGCCGAGGCCACCCCGACCCCCGAATCCTGAACCCCGCGTGATTCCTACCCATCGTGAGCACTTGCTGGGCAATTTGGGTTTACTAAAGGCAACGAAGGAACTTAATCGACCTTCTCTGCATCCAGACATCAGGCTGAGATCGCTTGATGACTGTTCCCTGTTGGGTGTGCCAATTTCGTTGTCCATGTTGTCCATCTATTTACCAGAGAACACTATGGCAGTAGTGCAATCCGTTTTTGAACCCACTTCATTTCCTGCAACCGTCCTCGTTGGTGGGACTGCCACCAATGCAACCGATATCCGCCCCTGGGGATCATTTACGGTGTTGGATGAAGGCCCAGGTTACAAGATTAAGCGTATTGAGGTGAATCCGGGGCATCGCTTGAGTTTACAGATGCATTACCACCGCAGTGAACACTGGATTGTAGTGTCTGGCACCGCTCGCGTGTTTTGTGATGATCAAGAAATCATCTTATGCAGCAATCAATCCACCTATGTACCTCAAACCAAGGTTCACCGACTGGAAAACCCTGGAGTGATCCCATTAGTGGTGATTGAGGTTCAAAATGGAGATTATCTGGGCGAAGATGACATTGTTCGCTTTCAGGATGATTACCTCCGTCAGAATCACTAATTTCAATGCATCACGTCTCCATTCGGACTGCCAATATCCATCGAGCGATCGCATTCTATGAATTGCTGGGCTTCGTGGTGAACGAGCGATTTACCACCGGATATACCCTGGCTTGCTGGATGGAAGGGTTGGGTGGCCGCATCGAATTAATTCAGATTCCGCAACCAAAACCCGCCGCCGATGCGTTTGGTGATGAGCATTACGTCGGCTACTACCATTTGTCCTTTGATTTGACCGCAACGGTGGATCACCTGCCAACCTGGTTATCCACCCTGCAAACAACTTTTGACCACGCCCACACCCAGCAACCAGAGCAAATTTCACCGCTCAAAATTTTGCTGAAGCCGGAACAGCAGATGATTGGCGATCGCGTCTATGAAGTGGCTTTCATTGCCGATACCGATGGGCTACCGTTAGAGTTTATCCGGGTGCTGGGTCAGCATGGATGAAGCCTTTCCAGATAACTGGAGCTATTTACGGACAGAACTAGCCTGGCTCGATCGCGTGTTGGCGGGGGCGATCGCTCGACAACGGCAAGAAACCAAAGAAATTAGTCGCGTGTCTAAGGCTCGCATCGACCAGATCACCAGCCATTGGTGGAAAGGACTGATTCAGGTCGATCGCGCGATCGCGGGAGATTCTCCGGCAGAGGTGCCCCGGCGCAGCGGCACCCAAGTCAATTATCAACAACAACTGGAAGCCAAAATTCAGGCCACTCAGCGCCAGGGGATTGTGTTGGGCTTGCCCTCCCTCTGTCAACGGCTGGATCTCTCCCTGTTTGAAAAGAATCTGATTTTGCTGGCTCTCGCGCCGGAAGTGAGCCGTCGTTACGGACGAATTTATAACTTCTTGCAGGACACGGATCATCCCGGCGCATCAGGGTTGCCCACCATCGATCTGATGCTGCGGCTCCTCTGCCGTAATGATCCCGAATGGCGCACTGCCCGCCTCTCACTGTCCAACCATGCCAAGCTGTTGCGACATCGAGTGGTGGTACTGCCCCAATCCGCGACTGAACCGTTCCTGGCTCATCCGGTGAAACTGGCCGATGCGATCGCGGAATATCTGCTGGCAGACGTGCCCCAATTGGCGACACTGGAGCTATTGTTATCCCCCCTGGCTGAAGCTGAACCGCCAGCGCACCTGGGCATTTTGCCGGAAACCTGGAATCCGGAACAAGTCTCTCCTGATCAGCCAATTTTGTCTACTGCGATCGCGCAATGGGTGCCGACCTCTGAGGATCTGTGGCAAACGTTGATTTTGCCCAAACCGTTGGAGGCTGAGTTGCGGCATGTGTGCGATCGCGTCCGGTATGCCCAATGGGTGGATGAGAACTGGGAATTTGAGTCGCCGTCTGCCCTGCCAACGAGTTGTTGTGGCACGGTGGCGCTGTTGATGGGACCATCGGGAACCGGCAAAACCTTAGCCGCGCAAGCGATCGCCCAATCCCTGAAGGTGCCGCTTGTGAGTGTGGATTTGGCTTTACTAGAACTTTCCCAAATGGAGTTCGCGCTTCAGCATTTGACAAATCAAGCCCCAACCGTCCTGCTACTCAAGTCTGCCAAATACTGGTTTGGGCGATCGCCCGTTCTATCCAGCCACGCCACCAAACTACGCCAATTTTTGCACCAACGCGGTTCTAGCCGTACCATCACCCTCCTCAGCGCCACCCAACCCAGTGACATCAAAGCATCTTGGCGTGCCAACCTCACCACCACCCTCATTTTTCCCCGACCGACGCAAATCAACCGTTTGCAGTTGTGGCGGCAAGCCTTTCCGGCTGCCACACCCTTAACTCAGGATATCGATTGGCAAGAATTGGCAAAATTGCCATTCACCGGAGGGCAGATCCGCGCGATCGCGCGGGAAGCCGCAATTTACGCCCTGGCAGAGACGGCAACCATCAATGGGCAGCAGGCAGAAAATCACATCAACAGGTGTGAGGCAACGCCAGAACCAACCGATGTCAACCCAACCATAGAAATCGTTCCTGGCAAAGTGAGTATGCAGCATCTTTTACAGGCATGTCAGATGTGGAACACAACCACAAAACGCCCTTCTTGCTGATGGGTTGTGATGCGCTTAGTTTGGAATGAAGCCGTAGCCGAGAGTAAAGGCGATCGCCAAGCAAACATATCTCCTTGTGGTTAGCCTGCATTATTCATGAGAATTGAGGGAAAGTCCCGAAACCGCTTGGACATCAGCGATACCGCGATCGCTCAAAAAACCAGTCTGGATTTTCGGGTGGAGGGGCACCTCTCGTGGGTGCCCTGATCGCTGGAGATAGGCATAAGACCTACCCCTATGGATTCATGGGTTGTGAATTATCCAGGCTAAGTGTTCTGACCAAAGCTATATTTTATTTTTTAGCAATCGCCGAAGTAATTGATCAAAGCAATTGAAAGCAAAGCAGTTGAAAGTAAAGCAGTTGAAAGCAATCACCGCAGGTCTTTAGCCGTAAAGATAAAGCATTGCCAATGCGATCGCCCAAACAAGTCGCGAAAACTTGCAACAGGTCAACAAAAATTTCTTTCGGAAGGTGAATGAACAAGCGATCGGCGTTCATGTGACTACTACTACAGGGCAATGTAAAAGTGTCTCTCTCTATAGCTGGAATCAGCCTTTGGGTATAGTCGGTAGACTAGTGAGCTAATTGGCACATTTGAGAACTTCATTCGTCAGAATTTTCGATTGTGCAAACTGCCTTAAAACCGTTCGATTCGTTCGATGAGGTAGGCATTATATGCCAACAAAATTTCCTAAATTTAGTCAGGATCTCGCCCAAGATCCAACCACAAGGCGCATTTGGTACGCATTAGCAACCGCTCATGACTTTGAAAGTCACGACGGCATGACTGAGGAAAATCTCTATCAAAAGATTTTTGCCTCTCACTTTGGGCACGTTGCGATTATCTTTCTTTGGACCTCCAGCCTCCTGTTTCATGTGGCATGGCAAGGGAACTTTGAACAATGGATTAAAGATCCCCTTCACATCCGCCCGATCGCTCACGCAATTTGGGACCCTCAATTTGGCAAGCCAGCGGTAGACGCATTTACTCAAGGTGGCGTTGACTACCCTGTTAACGTGGCCTACTCCGGGGTCTACCACTGGTGGTACACCATCGGGATGCGGACCACGGGTGATCTGTACTCCGGTGCAATCTTTCTGTTAATTCTGGCAGGAGTATTCCTGTTTGCCGGATGGCTTCATTTACAGCCCAAGTTTCGCCCCAGTTTAGCCTGGTTCAAGAATGCTGAATCTCGGTTAAATCACCATCTGGCAGGCTTATTTGGGGTGAGTTCCCTGGCCTGGGCGGGGCACCTGGTGCATGTCGCCATTCCCGAATCCCGTGGGCAGCACGTCGGCTGGAATAATTTCTTAACAACCCTACCCCACCCGGCAGGGTTGCGTCCGTTCTTCACGGGCAACTGGGCTGCTTATGCCCAAAATCCCGATGCTGGAGAACACTTGTTTGGGACTTCCCAGGGGGCAGGCTCGGCGATTCTCACGTTTATCGGTGGGTTCCATCCCCAAACGGGTTCCCTCTGGCTCACGGATATGGCGCATCACCATCTGGCGATCGCGGTCATCTTCATCGTTGCCGGACACATGTACCGCACCAACTTTGGCCTGGGTCATAGCATTAAAGAAATGCTGGATAGTAAAGCCGGGTTGCTGACTCCCCGGAGTGAAGGACAATTTAACCTGCCACACCACGGCCTATATGAAACCTACAACAACTCCCTGCACTTCCAACTGAGCATTCACTTGGCCGCGTTGGGCACGGCTCTGTCTCTGGTGGCACAGCATATGTATGCCATGCCACCCTACGCTTTCATGGCGAAGGACTACACCACCCAAGCAGCCCTCTATACCCATCACCAGTACATTGCTGGCTTCTTCATGGTGGGTGCGTTTGCTCATGCGGCGATCTTCTGGGTTCGGGATTATGATCCGGAACTGAACGAAGGGAACGTGCTGGCGCGGGTGTATGGTCATCGGGAAGCCATTATCTCTCACCTGAGTTGGGTATCGTTGTTCCTGGGATTCCATACACTGGGCTTGTATGTTCATAACGATGTGCAGGTTGCCTTCGGTGCGCCAGAGAAGCAAATTCTGATTGAGCCAGTGTTTGCCCAATTTGTGCAGGCGGCTCATGGCAAGTTGGTCTACGGGATGGACGTATTGCTATCCAATCCGGATAGTATCGCCTCTACCGCATGGCCCAACCATAACAACTTCTGGTTGCCCGGTTGGTTACAAGCGATCAACAGTGGGGACAATTCCCTGTTCCTGACGATTGGTCCGGGTGACTTTTTGGTGCATCACGCGATCGCGTTAGGTTTACATACCACCACCCTGATTTGTGTCAAAGGTGCCCTGGATGCCCGCGCCACCAAACTCATGCCCGACAAGAAGGATTTTGGGTTTACCTTCCCCTGTGATGGCCCTGGACGGGGTGGCACCTGTCAAACTTCAGCCTGGGAGCAATCCTTCTATCTCGCCATTTTCTGGATGTTGAATACATTAGGCTGGGTCACGTTTTACTGGCACTGGAAACATTTAGGGATCTGGTCGGGGAACATCGCTCAATTTAATGAAAGCTCAACTTACTTAATGGGCTGGTTACGAGATTATCTGTGGTTGTATTCCGCGCCGTTGATTAATGGCTACAACCCCTATGGGGTGAATAACCTCTCGGTCTGGGCGTGGATGTTCTTGTTTGGTCATCTGGTCTGGGCAACAGGATTCATGTTCCTGATCACCTGGCGCGGCTACTGGCAAGAACTGATCGAGACGCTGGTATGGGCACACGAACGGACACCACTGGCAAATCTGGTGCGCTGGAAAGATAAGCCCGTGGCACTGTCCATCGTGCAGGGCTGGTTAACAGGCTTAGTTCACTTCACCGTGGGCTACATCCTCACCTATGCCGCCTTCCTGATTGCATCGACCGCCGCGAAGTTCGGTTAATCCCGATTTTCGGCCTCGGCACACTCCTATAGGGACGTAACCTGTCGCGTCCCTATGGGAATTTACAATCATTGATTTCTAGACACCCAAATACCTGTACAGGTAGGTTTAGCAAACAGTTAGCGACTAATCGCCAGAACTTCCGTGAAATCTCCCCCCACCTTCAAGGGATATTTTTTCGCGGAAATCGCCTTACGTCTCCTCACATTCACCTAGGCATCACGAATGAATACAGTCAATCACGATATCCAGACCCAGAGCGATCGCACACAAGCGATTCCGATCGCCACCTACATCGACGAACAATCTCTGAATCATGCTGGCACCAATCCACGCAAACCCTGGCTCACCGTTGATCAACTTTATATTTGGGGCTTTCGGATTTTTTGCGGACTCTGTTTAGGGTTTTTATTATTTGTCGCTGCAATCTACTATCAAATTATCAATCCGTAATCCAGGTATGGCCGTTACCGTGGGCAATGTGGAAGACGAGCGAGCAAGCCGAAACAGACTCGGCATTTCAGGCTTTGGCTTTATTCCCAGCGTTTTGAACCAAGCGACAATCTATCTCCAGTACCATCCTTCCAATGCAAAAGAGATTACATAATAATCTTTATTAATCGCATAGGGAGAAAACATTTTGCAGGCGCGACTCATTCAGCGTTCCGTCACTCTAGGAAACTGCCAAATTGCCTATCGGCAATCTGTGAGTCTTTCCACGGCTACACCCATTTTATTTCTGCATGGTTGGGGCATTTCGGCGGAACCGTACCACGAAATTCTGGATTTACTGGCTGCTTCTCACCCGGTGATTGCGCCGGATCTACCCAGTTTTGCCGATTCTCACTACCCGCATCGCCTGGAAACTTACGAAGAATACGCAGGCTGGATTCTGGCCTTTCTGGAGGAAATCAACACGCCCTCAGTTCATATTATGGGGCATTCCTTTGGGGGTGGGATTGCGATCGCGCTAGCGGCGCTGCATCCCACTGTGATCAAAAGTGTGACCCTGATCGGCAGCACTGGGATACCGCTGGGTTGGTTGCCAGAAATATTGCTACGGCGATCGCTAGAAATGCCACTCCAACTGTATCCACCTAAGTTTTACTTGCAATTTGGCGAAATTCCGCGCGTATTTGCTCACAATTTGCTGTTTAATTTGCCCAACGTTGTGCAGGCGTTGTGGTTATCAACGCAGGTTGATTTACGTCATTTATTACCCAAAATTCAGGCTCCTGTTTTGCTGCTCTGGTCCGAAAAAGATTTGACTGCCTTGTTGCCCGTAGCACAGGAGATGAAAAACCTGATTCCTGCGGCTCAATTGGTGACGGTCCCAGAGGGCTACCACGAGTGGGTGTTGTTGTATCCAGAAAAGTTTACGGCGATCGCGCTGGACTTTGTGAAAACCCAGGAAACGTATCGTCCGGTAGAGGCCAGCTCAATCTGAAATCAGTAGGGTGATGACAAAAGGCTGGAGGCAATGCCGTGAAGTTTGGGCAATGGATTAGTTTACTCGCCCTGGCGATTTCACTTTACATTTTGTGGCAAATTCGGCAGGTGTTGTTGCTATTGTTTGCCGCTGCCGTACTGTCAACCATTCTGAATCGGATTGTCCGCCGATTGCAACGCTCTGGGGCCAAACGCGGAATTGCGATCGGAGTCACGATCGTATTTTTGTTAGCCTCTGTTTTCAGTCTGTTTGCAATTATTTTGCCCCGTTTGTTTGAACAGGTAGAACAACTCTCCGCCGCTTTGCCGGCGGCTTTGGGGCAACTTGAAATCAGCTACGAATGGGTTCAGTCAAAATTGCCCGGTCACATGGGAGGCAGTCGTTTATTAGAAACGGCGATCGAAGATTTGCAGGCGCAGGCTGCGAGTTTACCACGGAATGCTTTTGTGGTGTTGCGCGGTTCGATTAATATCATTCTCAACTTACTCCTATTTCTAGCCACAACGATTATGTTGCTGGTGAATCCTTTGCAATATCGTCGCGTCTTCACGTTGGCATTTCCGTCGTTTTATCGTCGTCGCGTGGGCCAAATCTTGGACGAGTGTGAGGAATCCTTAGTGGGCTGGATTCGGGGCACCCTGCTGGCAATGGTGGTGATCGCTGTGGTCAGCTATATTGGCTTACTCATTCTTGGTGTGCCACTGCCGTTAATCAATGCTCTGCTGGCAGGGTTATTAGAGTTTGTTCCCAATATTGGCCCGACCCTCAGCGTCATCCCTCCGGCCCTGTTGGCTTTGTTGGATGCACCCTGGAAGGCGATCGCGGTTATCGTGCTCTATCTCCTGATCCAACAATTTGAAAGCTTGGTTCTGGTTCCCTTTGTGATGAAGAAAGAAGTTTCTTTATTACCTTTATTTACAGTGCTATCTGTCGTTGTTTTCTCAGTCTTTTTTGGGTTTTTAGGACTTTTCCTGGCGATTCCATTATTGATTGTTTCACAAATCTGGCTGAAGGAAGTCCTGGTCAAAGATATCCTCAATCCCTGGCAGGAGCAACCCCAAAACTTGCAACGGCGAGAAACGCGCACCGAGGAAGGCAGCGACGTGGAGCTTGAACATACTGTTTAAACGATTTAAACGATTGAAACGATTAAAAAGCGGGTCTGGTTACGGTTTGCGATCGCATCACTTTACCAAAGGAATTACTCATGACCTTACACGGTGTACTACTCGATGTGGATGGCACGCTCATTCTCAGCAATGATGCCCATGCACAATCCTGGATAGAAGCCTTTGCGGCCCACGGTTACACGGTATCATTTGACCAAATCCGCCCATTAATGGGCATGGGTGGTGATCAAATCATGCCCAGATTCTTTCCTGAACTCAATCATGAAACAGGAACAGGTAAAGCCATTTCGGATGACCGCAAGCAGTTAGTTTTAGAGAAATTTGTACCTCAAATCCAACCCGCTAACGGTTCACGCGAATTGGTCCAAAAGATTCAAGACGCTGGCTTAAAAGTAGTCATTGCCAGTTCTGCCAGCGAACAAGAATTAGAATCTTTACTGGAAGTGGCCCAGGTGAAAGATTTAATTCAGATTGCCACAACTTCCAGCGAAGCCGCCGCATCTAAACCAGAACCCAATATTGTAGAGGCAGCATTGCAGAAAATTGACCTACCACCGCAGGCCACCGTCATGCTGGGGGATACTCCCTACGATGTGGAAGCGGCCAACAAAGCCGGTGTTGATGTGATTGCCTTTCGCTGTGGTGGCTTTTCCGATGAAGATTTGCACGGCGCGATCGCCATTTACGACGACCCGGCAGACCTGATTCAACGGTATGATGAGTCGCCCTTAAGTCAATTTACCGTCATCGCAAGCTGACTTAAACCTGTGCGGGCAAGATGCCCGCCCTACAGCCGCCGTCCACTACCTACTGACTCACAGCAAACAATTCATCATAATCATTGGAGAAATTGGCTTTCACATCTGCAAATTCGCCCGGAGTGACGGCTTGATTCAGCACCGTAAATACCGCTCTCGCCTGCACTGCTGCCGCCACAGGATCAACTCCTGCCTTCTGGCTCACTCGCTGGTAAAACTCCTGCAACGAGAAGTATCCACCATTCTCACCCTCATGCCCCCGCAAATGTTTGCCTAATTCTGCGGGTAATTGGGCTGCAAGCTGACTGGCTTCATTGCCCACAATGCGTTCTGCGATCGCTTCCAGAGTGGCGGCTGCCGCTTTTTCGGCAGATTGCTTCGAGTCTAACTGCGCGATCGCTTGAACGTGTTTAATAAATTCATCGTACTTCATTGCTATTTCACTCCATTTCAAATGGGACTACATTTTTAGACATTGCAATGTCTAAATCAGTCTATTGCTCAATGCTAAGTTTTTCAGTGCTAAGTTTTTCAGCGCTGAGTTTTTCAGTGCTAAATCAAGTTAGTTTGATCTATTCAGATTGTTCAACCAGAATTTTTAATTGCAAATAGGCTTGTTCTGGTGTGAGGGGTGGCTGCTGTTCATCAGGGATGTAGAATTGACTACTATCCGCAAAATGCCGCACCACGAAACTGGGAATCAAACCCCGCCGTAATGCTTGCTTACCGAAAGTTTCAGCCGCATCAATCAAACTGAATTCATCATGAAAAGACGGGGCATCAATCGTCATCAGGGTTACGTCCTCTCGTCAAACTGAATCAATGTTTAGGAAACCGCATCCTCAGGCTTGCGCTTGCCCATCAGCAATTGCACCGCCCGATTGGCCTCTGGTAAGGCCAGCACAAAAGATGCGATCGAACACAAGGTAGCCACCTGGCAGTAAGCACAAAATGCTTCGTTTTCTTTCCATTCAATCCGGGCTAACCACAACGCGAGAATGGAGTCGAACAGAGTTTTGACCGCCAGTGCGATCGGCAAAAATGGTGCTTGTACAGCACGATTCGCCCCACCCGCAGCGGCTAGAAGGGCCGTGATGGAATAATTGGTTAACATCATGAAGCCATCGGGCGTGTCGAAGTACCGATAGGCATAGTCTGAAGCATCAACCTTACTGGAATCGATCAGGGGCAGCGGCGGGTCGGGTAAATCGGGAATAATGCCAACCTGGTAAAGCGATACGGCTTCGGCCATGGTTGCGCCCAGCATGGATAACCCCACAATAAACCGACGGCGACTGAGATCAGGATTGTTCCCTTTCCGAAGTTCAAGACTCAGTTGTCTGGGTTCCATGACACTTAGTTCCTTAAAACGGGATGAATATGAACGAGATGAATATGAACAGGATGACTATGAACGAGAGCAGGGATGAACACCATCTGCATCAGCGCTGATAGTGTTTAACCCGTACTGTTCATTAAGACTGCTTAAAATAGCTTAAAAATCTTGTCCGCTCCTTTCCTCTAACCCTGGGGCGCATTTCTGACTAATTAGCTAAGTCTGAAGGAGGAGATCATCAATCTTGCGATTGAGTGATTTCTACGACATGCTACCTCTGACCCCTTTGACAACATGAGTTACGCGATCGCTGACTCATCCTACGAAAAGCTTTGTTTATTTACGACGATCCTACTCAGGGATCGTGGATGCAATAACACTGCAAACTGTACCCGCGAGTTTGGCAGATGAACTTGCAGCGGTGCGATGATGTGGCGGCAAAACTCACCTTTACCAGCACTCGACCTTATTGAATTTGCATTCCTTCATGACTTATCCCACCTGGAGCAAGGCCGAGAATTGATAACCGTTCTTGCCCTGTTGTTTGGCCTGATACATCGCATTATCTGCTTCTTTAACCAGCGTTTCCACATCATTTGCATTGGTGGGATACAAGCTAATGCCAATACTGCTAGTAACCGTGATCTCAATTCCCTCCATTGCTAAAGGGCGGGATAGGGTAGAAATCACTTTTTCCGCCACTCGCGCCGCATCTTGAACACTGGGAATGGCTGGTAAAATCACGGTAAATTCATCCCCCCCCAATCGGGCCACCGTGTCACTCCCTCGCAAACAACCGCTCAACCGTGAGGCCACCGTTTTCAAGACCCAATCCCCCACATCATGTCCCAGAGAGTCGTTAATTTCCTTAAACCCATCTAAATCAAGAAACAACAAGGCGACCAGTTGTTGCCGTTCGTAAGCCCAGTTAATGGCTTGCTCTAAGCGTTCATAGAACAATTTGCGATTGGGCAACCCAGTCAGAGAATCGTGGTTGGCGAAGTGACTGAGTTGATTGGCTGATCGCTGAAGTTCGGCATTAGACCGGATCAACTCAGCCGCGGTGCGTTTGAGTTCATCTTCCATCCGTTTGCGCTCAGTGATATCCCGAATAATGCCGACCAAAAACAAGTTGCCAGCGGCATCTTGGTGCAGCGATCGCTTCGTTTCAGTGCAGTGAGAAATGCCATCCGCATCGGTGAAAGTTTCTTCGTGCTGGTGAGCCTGCCCAGTCGTAAAGACTAATTCATCGTACTGGTGAAAAAGGGCAGCCTCTGCGGCTGGAAAGACATCATACCCAGAGCGTTCCAGAAGTGCTTCCGGCGGTTGGCGCAACAATCGAGAAAATGCTTCGTTTAAAACAACCCAACGGTGGCTACGGTCTTTAACATAGATGGGGTCAGGAATGGTGTTGATGATGGTATTCAAAAATTCCTTAGACCGCCGCAATTCTGCTTCGGAGCGAGCAATGTGGGCCGTAATTACCACCGCCGCCCCCGCGATCGCTAGAATCGGCGGCACCACGGGAATCCACACACCCTGAAGTAACAAGCCCCAGGCCAGTCCGCTAATCATGAATCCCGAACTGATCAGGGCAGGCAGCGCAAACTTCAGCGATCGCACCCTCCAGCTAATCATCGCCCCCACCCAGGCCCAGAGCAGAATCCAGGCCCATTCCAGCGGTTCAGACCAACTGGTCAGCAGGGGAGCTTCGGCCTTGGCAGCGCTGATAATCTGGCTGATGATGTTGGCGTGCAGTTCGACTCCTGGGATGGGCTGAGGCGCACCAATCAAATAGCTACTGTAGGACATGAGCGCAAAATCGTTCGTGCTGATGGCGGTATAGCCCACCAGCACAATGCGATCGCGAAACACCTCCGGGGCCACTTTACCAGCCATCACATCCGTCATGGAAACCCGTTGAAAGGTATGGGCTGGCCCGCGCGGATTAATCAGAATTTGATACCCACCATCATCAGCATGGACGTAGGAGCCGTCATACGCGGTAAATCGGCGCAGAATACTTTGCCCCAATTGCAGATATCCCGTCTGGTCAGCGGCGAATTCTGGCGTAATGCCCTCCCGCTTCAAATACATCAATGCCAGAGCCAGAGCAAAGCTTTGGCGGGCTTCCTGAGCATCATCTACCGAAAAATACAACAACCCCCGCCGCACTTTGTCATCCGGATCGTGGACGATGTTGTTAAAGCCCACCTGCTCCTTGGGCAACACAGGCGGCGGTGGAATTTCGGGGCCATCCGTTCCCCCAATATGCTCAATCCCGACGAGATTGGGGGTTGTTTGAAATAGTTTGCGGAGGGCACGATGCCCTGGCTCAACCGGCAGATCCCGATAAATGTCAAGGCCGATCGCGCGGGGTTTGGCAATTGACAACTTCTCGATTAACTGGGCCATCTGGTCATCGGGAATGGGAAATTGACCGACCCAGCGCAAGTCTGGTTCATCAATGCCGACAATCACGATGCGAGAATCGGGTGGGGCAGGCGGGCGCGATCGCAGCCATTGATCGAACGCAGACAATTCCCAACTTTGTAACAAGCCCGCCAAACGCAGGACAATAATACAGCCCGTCACCCCAAAGGATGTCAGAAAAACGCGCCGTCTAGCCCAATTACTTGGATTGATTAAGCTCCAGACGTTGTGTTGACGATCGCCCAGGTGCATGATGATTTTCAGGAAGGAGGAAAAGCAAGCCGATGTTGAGCCAGTAGATGATCTGTAGATGGTCAGTAGTAGATGGTTAGTAGTAGATGGTCAGTAAATGTACCGGATTTAGGGTGCCCAAAACACGGAAAACATTAACGCTTTAAACAAATGGGTAGTAGTCACAAGAAAATTTGGCATGACCCGATTCTATCCAACCAGAGGTTAAAACGTTACGTTCGTAAGTGCCCTGGCTAGTGAATGTACTGAAAAAGGTTAAAGTTACAAACCGCATGAAACGCTTTACGCAACTGTTTCAAGCCATTGATGCCACCACTTCTACGAATGAGAAGGTCCGGGCGTTACAGCAGTATTTTCAGGCAGAACCTCCCGCGAATGCCGTATGGGCACTGTACCTGTTACTCGGCAAAACTCGTAAACGGTTGATCACGTCCCGCATTCTACGGGAAATTTTTCTTCAAATTTCAGATATGCCGGAGTGGCTATTTGCTGATTGCTATGCCCAGGTGGGCGACTCCGCCGAGGTAATCGCCCTGTTACTGGGGGATAGCCTATCTACGGGTGCAGCCCTATCGGACATTCCCCTTCATTATTGGATGGAAACGATGATTCCTCAGGTAAAACAGGTGCAATCTGAGGAGGCATTGAAGGAACTTGTAATTTCCTGGTGGATGAGACTGAACCCCGTGGAAGTGTTTGTGCTGAATAAGGTGCTGACAGGAGCATTTCGGGTAGGGGTGTCAGATAAGCTGGTAATCAAGGGGTTAGCAGCAGCCTCTGGGATTGCAGAAGCGGTATTGGCCCATCGCCTGATGGGTGATTTTGAGCCGACGGAAGCACTTTACACGCAACTGCTGCATTTAGAGTCAGCCGTTCAGGCTCCCAGTCAACCCTATCCCTTTTTTCTCGCCTCCCCCCTGGAGGAAGACAAGTTTACCCAGGAGGACTTTACCCAGTGGCAGGCGGAATGGAAATGGGATGGGATTCGCGCCCAGATGATTCGGCGGGCGGGGCAACTTTTCATCTGGTCACGGGGAGAAGATTTAATTACAGACCAATTCCCGGAACTGGAGCCGTTTTTTATGACGTTGCCAGATGGGCTGGTGTTGGATGGCGAGATTTTGTGTTGGGATGGCGATCGCCCGATGAATTTCAATGCCTTGCAAAAACGGTTGGGACGCAAGAAACTGACTGCCAAGATTTTGCAGGAGAATCCGGCTCACTTCATTGCTTATGACTTATTAGAGTATCAGGGAGAGGATCTGCGATCGCAGCCCTTACATCATCGTCGTCAACTATTAGCAGACGTGCTCCAAGGGTCTAATTCGGCGATCGTCACCCTCTCAAGAATTGTTGCATTTGACTCGATCGAGACATTGCGATCGCAACGGGAAGCATCCCGTGAGCAGGGGGCCGAGGGTTTAGTCATCAAAGCATTAAATAGTCCTTATTTGGTAGGGCGCAAACGGGGTTACTGGTGGAAATATAAAGTCGAGCCGATGTCTCTGGATGCCGTATTAATCTATGCTCAGGCGGGCAGTGGTAAACGGGCGAATTTATTTACAGACTATACGTTTGCGCTCTGGAAGGGGTCAGAGTTAGTGCCGTTTGCCAAAGCATATTCAGGATTGGACAATCAGGAAATTGACGAACTGGATAAATGGATTCGCAAACATACCACTGAAAAGTTTGGCCCGGTGCGATCGGTCGAGCCAATGCAGGTATTTGAAATTGGGTTTGAAGGGATTTCCCAATCAAATCGGCATAAATCTGGCATCTCAGTGCGGTTTCCTCGCATCCTGCGCTGGCGGAAAGATAAGCCTGCCAGCGAAGCCGATACCCTGGAAGCGGCAGTTCAGTTATTGACCCTGGAGCGTTAATTGAACTTGTTGCAGATGGGAGGGATCAACGTGGGGATTGGGTAATCAGGGCTGTAGCTTGTCAACTGGAAGGCATTGATTCAAGCAGTCTAGAAAGGAAGTGCAAAAACCGATTTCCAAACACTGTAGAGAATGCTCCACACAACAACACAAAGGCAGCCGCACCAATGTAATGAACGAGATGAGCCGCTGCCGGTGCGAAGTATATGAAATAGGAGAAAGGAACCAGGACCAGGAAAGAGCCTAGGAGTGAACCCAGTAAAAATCGAATTGCGCTGCTCCGCCACGTTTGAGGACTGAGTTCGTTGTGTTGAAATTGCATAGTCAGATTCACATCTTAAGTTGCATCTATCTTAGGAGATTTCCAAGAAAAATATCCCTCACGGTATAGACAGGTATTTTGTTTTCTAGAAATCGCCTTGGAATCTGACTAGGCAGGGCATGATCAGGTTCCACTTTTAGTAGTCCGTCAGGATAAATTTGAGGAGCACCTCAAATCTACAAAATCCAATCATCAAGTGTTTTGATGGGTTGAAAACCCGCAAAACAGTCTTGACACACCAGGATGTTGAACATTCAATTACCAGCATGGCTGATTAGTAGCAGGTTCAGGAGCGATCGCGCCTCATCAATTCACGACTAACACGAACAGTCCAGGTCTCGTTGAGTCGCTGAAGCACGTTAGTCCAAATTTGTGTGTTTCAGTTGTGCGATCGCCCCCTCAAGGATTTTTTCTCAATCGGCAGTGATGCGGAATCGAAGATTGTCTCTATAATCAAGCCACTCAGTACAGCAAAGACGAGTAGTTCCATGTTCCGAATCGTCACGCTTTATGGAACAACGGGCCTCACTGCATTTTCGAGGCTGTCTGGGTATTGGCCAACAAGGAGTATTGATTAACGGATGAACAAGGTTGTTGCCGTCTTATTAAGTGGTGCGGCGGTTGCCATTGGCCTGGTTGGCAATCTGGCATTTATTTCACCGCCGGGACCGTCTGCCGCTCCCATTGGGGGAGGGTTGGGCTTTTGCAATCACACCCAGCGGGGGAGGGTCTATGTGGCGATCGCCTACCCCATCGAGCAAAACCAATGGAAAACTCAGGGTTGGCTGACGTTGGAGGAGGGGGAATGCGACACCATTATTCAGGGCACTCTCACCAATCAGTTTTACTACTACCTGGCCGAGTCGGATCAGGGGCCTTCCTGGAAGGGCACCCATAAGTTTTGTGTGTCAGACACCAGCTTTGTTTTTAACCAGGCGGATCAGGAGTGTCAGGGAACGGCGGTGCGATGGGCGGGCTTTCGAGAACTGGACACTGGCAAGAATGTGCCTAACTTTATGTTGAATCTGGAATAGGTCGGGCAAGCGAGATCGCACAATTGGGAACAATCCCACCGTGGGGCAGGTCAGAGGGCCTGAGTGGTTCGGTAACCCTCAACAGCAACCCGGCAAATGGGTATGTTAGCGTGTATCGGATGCAATGAACGGGGGGATGATGCAGATGAAGAAATGGATGCAACGAGTGGGCCTTGGCGCGATCGCGGTCGCCAGTGCCTGGGCGATCGCGCCTGCGGCCAACGCTGCCGATGAAATTGTGTTCCGCTACGGCATCTTGCGTCAGAAGCTGTCTACTGTGGAGCTAACCAAGTTTGCTGAAACGGGCGAACAATCTCCGGTGCTGGAACGGTACCTGCGACGGGCAAATGCTAACCCGGAAGAAGTACGGCAAATTTTGAATCAATCAGTTGACATCACGCCTACGACTCTGGATAAGGGCTTGAACAATGTCGTGGGAAATTTAGTCCTGGATGAACTGGGCAAAATGATTCAAACACCGAACGATGAGGGCAACCGAGAAGCCTTGCGATCGGCACTCATTGCTTCGACCGAGAAGGATAATAAATTAACGATTCTGGAATTGATTCAGAATTACCCGGCCAATGAAATTCATTTGGATGTGATGCGGGCGATCAAAACCTACAACCGCATTGCCCGCTATCAACAACCTTTGCAAGACGCACTGCAAAAAGCCGGCCCACTCCGCCAAATTTTGAAGCAGCAGGGCATTACATTACCAGATTTTTTGAAGTAAGACTAACGCCAGTAAGATCGCCGCGATCGCGCTTCCGTCGAGACAAATCCCAATTAGCAAAATTATTAGCACAATTTAGGTGATAGCAGTAGCGTTTGTTGCGACTGCTTATCACCTTTGTTGTAACTGTTATTACGAACTATTATCACGAATATTGTGACCAACCCGATCAAGCTCAAAGCTGAACTTATTCAGCAATGCCCAACTTAATAGGCTAAGGTTTCTAGCGTTTCGCGCAAATAACGGCGCACCAGATAATCTAATCCGGCATCTGCATGAGATTCGCTATTTTGCTCCAATTGCCAGCGCTGGAAGCCAGAACTTGCAGCGATCGCCTGCTTCAAGCTTGCCCAAATTTCAGAGTCACCAGGCAGGTTCAAGAAGTCTTGGGGAGTTTTTCTCATAGTTGTCGAGTTGTCAAACAATGGGGACGAGTTAGGGCTTGACATAGGATTCAGTGTGGGGAGAAGTCGCGGTTAAACAGAACGCAGACCAATACAGCGAAAAACGGCAACACAAAACTAGACCGTACTCTCACGATAACGTGAATAATTTGGGCAAAGGTGTGTATTGTGACACCATTGCGGGAATTCACCCAGGCACCGCACCTTCATCCTAACGGTTCGTGGCACAGGTCAGGGGTTTGGAGATCGCGATCGCGGTGTTCAGATGCTTGATCAGGGTGGTTGGGGGGAGCGGCCCTTGCAGATGATGCCAGGGTAGGGTTTGTTCGACGGGCCAATCGGCGTGAACATAATACTCCAAACTGGGAAGTTGCCCACGTAATTCTTTAAATGCACGCCGATAACTGCCCAGAGAGTCGCCATAGTGCCGGGTCAATTCCAGCAGGTGGGAGAGGCGGCGATCGCCCCGCGACAATAGGGCTTGAATCACAGACCAGTTGTAGCTTTCGGGCCGAAAGTCAATGCCCTGCGATCGCAGTTGTTTTTGTAAAAACTGGAGGCGCTTTTCGGCCTGCCGATTCACCCCCAACCACTGGAAGGGCGTATGCGCTTTGGGCACAAAGGTGCTGCACCCAAACGTCAACCGCAGACCCGCCGCAGATTGCTTCAGCCGTTTCAGCAGGTCTACTGTCTGTTCCAGGTCTTCGATCTCCTCCCCTGGAATTCCCGCCATCCCGTATAACTTCAGGCTGCTCAGGCCACCCGCTTTGGCATTGATGGCAGCCTCTAAAATTTCATCATTGGTTAGTTTTTTGTTGATGATGTCGCGCACCCGGTCTGAGCCACTTTCAACAGCGATCGTGATGGAGCGAGAATCATGTTTAACCAACGTTTCCGCCAGTTTGGCCGTCACGGTGTTGGTTCGCACAGAGGACAGGCTAATCCGGACATGATCAAAGTCTGGCCGGTTTAAATAATCCAGCAGGGTGTCGAATTCGGGATGTTGAGTCACCGAAGCACCCAGCAAGCCTAACCGATTTGTGACTTGGAGGCCGCGAGCGATCGCCGGAATCAAAGATGCTTCTACATCCGCAATCCGAAAGGGGAGCGTGAGGTAGCTGGCCAGACAAAAGCGGCACATCTCCGGACAACTCCGCACCACTTCCACCATGTAAATGTTTTCCCAGGCGGCCTTCTCCGTCACCACAGTGGAAGCTGATAGGGTATTGCCCCGATACGTCTGCTTCTGGACCTGGGCCGGAATTTCTGGTGCAACTGGCTCAATCGCAACGACGGGGCCATCTTCACCGTCATAGGTGACGGCGTAAAGGCTGGGCACATAAATGCCTGGAATGGTGGCAAAGTGGCGCAACTGGGTTTTGCGATCGGCCTGTCGAACGGCTTTGTAAGCTTCGATAAATTCGCCCAGTAACAATTCCCCATCCCCCAACAACACCACATCAAAAAAATCGGCGTAGGGTTCGGGGTTGGCCGTCAGGACTGGCCCCCCGCCAAACACCAGGGGATGCACCTCTGAACGGGCGGGCGATCGCAGGGGCACGTCCAGAGATGCCAGCACGTTCAGGATGTTGACGTAGTCCAACTCCCAAGACATGGAGAAGCCCAGCAGTTCCGGTGCGGCGGGCAATGGCTCATGCACATCGGTAAAGAGGCGGCTAACTTGCACATCCGAGCGTCCGGCCAGTGTGGCCCATACCACCTGATACCCCAGGCTGGTAATGCCCACACTGTACTCATTCGGGAAGGCAAAAATAGTGGCGATCGCATTGCAGTCCGGCGTAGCGGGCGAAAACAGGAGCCGTTCGGCGGCAAAAGGAGAAACGTTCATTCCGTTGGGTGTGTTTGATCGCAACCATAGATCCACTCTAACGCATGAAACGAAGGGACTTCCCGCAATTTCTGTCACTCAACGGCAGCAATCTACCCGTTAAGATTGATGAAGTAATGCGGCTACTACGATCAGTCCACCTTTTGCGGACGAATCGCGTCATTGTCCTGATGTCTTATGCAGAACCGTTGGCGAGTTAATTCCAGAGTCAAACAGTGGCTCATTGCGTTTTTAGTTGTCATTGGGGTTTACGCTCTGATGGTGGTCGTGCTGCGGGCGATCGGGCTAGACACGATTCATCAAACCATTGGGCAAATGGGCATTTGGGCACCCTTGGCCTTTGTTGTGGTTTGTACTTTCAGCGTCATTGTGGCGCCCATCAGTTCCAGTTCCATTTTTGTGACGAGTGGCATTCTGTTTGGGCAACACATTGGGTTTCTGCTGAGTGTGCTGGCATCAACTGTGGGATGTTGCACCAATTTTTGGATTTCTCGAAAATTGGGTCGCAAAGTAGCTGCTCGCCTGATTGGGCACAATAGCCTAGATGACCTCGATCGCTTCACGAATCGGCTGAATAGCCATCACAGCATCCTATTCATGATTTTGGTCATGCCCATTTCCCAGGATGTGGTCAGTTATGCGGTCGGACTCACCAAAGTCAGGTTCTGGCAATTTCTGCTGGCGTTAGCTATTAGCGGCCCCATTGTGATTGCTGCTTACGTATACCTGGGAGGCGGCCTCTTAGAAGCATTGATTTAGGGCCGGGAGGCGGCGGCGCAACCAGCACAAAGCTGGTTCTTATTCTCCCAACCCTCAATTGGCAACGTCTATTTGCAACGGCTATTCGGCATAAGCTGCCATCGGCAGGCAGGTACACACCAGATTGCGATCGCCATAAGCCTGGTCAATTCGGCCCACACTGGCCCAGAACTTGTTGTCCCGCGTCCATTGTGTGGGATACACCGCTTGCTGCCGCGAATAAGGCCGATCCCAGTCTTCGGTTAAGGCCAGAACCGTATGGGGAGCATTTTTCAGTACGTTATTCTGGCGATCCGCCTGACCCTCCGCGATCGCTTGAATTTCCTGCCGAATCGCAATCATGGCATCACAAAAGCGATCGAGTTCAACTTTGGATTCGCTTTCTGTCGGTTCCACCATGATCGTGCCAGCCACTGGCCACGACACCGTCGGCGGATGAAACCCATAATCGATCAACCGTTTGGCAATGTCATCAACCTCGATTTCTGCAGTTTTCTTGAACTGGCGCAGGTCGATAATGCACTCATGGGCCACTAGCCCGTTCTTGCCCTTGTACAGCACGGGATAATGATCTTCCAGCCGTTTGGCAATGTAGTTGGCGTTGAGAATGGCGACTTGCGTTGCTTTCGTCAACCCTTCTCCCCCCATCAGGGCAATGTAGACCCAGGAGATCGGTAGAATGCTGGGGCTACCCCAGGGAGCCGCCGAAATCGCGCCAATCCCTTGTTCACCCCCCACAGCCACCACGGGGTGAGTGGGCAAAAACGGCACCAAATGTTTTGCGACCCCGATCGGCCCCATTCCAGGGCCACCGCCGCCGTGGGGAATGCAGAACGTTTTATGCAGATTCAAATGGCAGACATCTGCCCCAAAATCTCCTGGGCGGCAAATTCCGACCTGGGCATTGAGGTTGGCCCCATCCATGTAGACTTGCCCACCATTGGCATGAACCAGGTCGCAAATTTCCCGAATCCCCTCCTCAAATACACCGTGAGTGGAGGGATAGGTGACCATCAGGGCAGCCAGCGTCTCCTGGTATTTTTCAGCTTTGGCTTTCAGATCGGCTACGTCAATGTTGCCGTCCTGATCACAAGCGATCGGCACAACCTTCATTCCTGCCATCACGGCGCTGGCTGGGTTCGTGCCGTGTGCCGAAGTGGGAATCAAGCACACATTGCGATGAGGCTCTTGGCGCGACTCATGATACTGACGAATCACCAGCAATCCGGCGTACTCACCCTGAGATCCGGCATTTGGTTGGAGGGAGATACCTGCAAATCCGGTAATTTCTGCCAGCCAGTGTTCCAGTTGTTCAAACAGGATTTGATACCCTTTGGTTTGGTCCAACGGTGCAAACGGATGAATCTGACCAAATTCTGCCCACGTCACGGGAAGCATTTCTGCCGTGGCATTGAGTTTCATGGTGCAGGAACCCAGGGGAATCATCGCCGTTGTCAACGATAGATCCTTGAGTTGCAAGCGATACATATAGCGCAATAACTCCGTTTCCGACTGGTAGGCGCTGAAAACAGGATGGGTCAGGTAGGGGGTGGTGCGCTGAAGGGCCGCAGGAATCGCCGACGTTGCAGTTGCAGCCAGCAGATCTTCGGGAGTGAAGTGGGCCGCATGGGAGCCAGCAAAAATTTGGAAGAGGGCGATCAGGTCATCGGATGAGACGGTTTCATCCAGTGAGATGCCGATCGCATCATCCCCGATTTGCCGCAGGTTAATGTGATGCGAATGCGCTCTGGCCACAAACTCAGGCGCTTTGCCGACCCCCACCTCAACTCTCAGCGTATCGAAGAAGGTTTCATAGGCGATCGCGTAGCCTAAGCGCCGCAAGCCTTCTGCCAGAATGCCCGTCAGTTGATGGATGCGAGTGGCAATGCGACGCAGCCCTGCCGCTCCGTGATAAACCGCATACATCCCCGCAATCACCGCCAGCAACACCTGAGCCGTACAGATATTACTGGTGGCTTTATCTCGGCGGATGTGTTGTTCGCGGGTTTGCAAGGCCAATCGCAGCGCAGGCTGGCCATGCACATCTTTCGACACCCCCACTAACCGTCCTGGAATTTGACGCTTAAAGGCTTCTTTGGTAGCGAAGTAGGCCGCATGGGGGCCACCATAACCCAGCGGCACTCCCAATCGTTGCGTGTTGCCCACGGCAATGTCAGCCCCAAATTCGCCCGGAGGGGTCAGCAGCGTCAGGCTCAACAGATCGGCAGCGACAGTGACTAAAGCTCCGGCAGCATGGGCGCGATCGCAAAAATCGGTGTAATCGTAAATCGCGCCATCGGTGGTGGGATATTGCAGCAAAGCGCCAAAAATGGGCTGGTCAAACTGCACCGTTTGATGATTTCCCACGACGACCTCAATGCCCAAAGCCGTGGCGCGAGTTTTGACCACGGCGATCGTCTGGGGATGACAATCTGCCGCCACCCAGAACGTTTTAGATGGGTGCTTGCACAGCCCGTAACTCATCGACATCGCTTCAGCGGCAGCCGTCCCCTCATCCAGGAGTGAAGCATTGGCAATCTCCAACCCCGTCAGATCAGTCACCAGGGTTTGAAAATTCAGCAGGGCTTCGAGGCGACCCTGAGCAATTTCTGGCTGGTATGGGGTGTATTGGGTGTACCAAGCTGGATTTTCCAGAATGTTACGTTGGATGACAGGGGGCGTAATGCAATTGGCGTACCCCATGCCGATGAAGGAACGGAAGACCTGATTTTCCTGGGCAATGTCCCGTAGTTCCTGCAACAGCTCATATTCTGCCTTTCCCGCTTCCAACTTCAAGGGTGCTTGCAATTGAATGGATTGGGGCACCGTAGCATTGATCAACGCCTCCAGGTTGCTAAAACCCAAAAGGTGCAACATTTGCTCAATTTCGCGATCGCTGGGTCCAATGTGGCGATCGCAAAATGAATCCGTGTATGCCAGAGGATTAGAACTGGAAGCAGAGTGAGCGTTCATGGCAGAAGTCGCAGTCGCTGAACCGTTGGCAGAAGGGGTGGAGGGGGTCTCTTCAACCGAGTTGGAGGAAACAACTAAAGAGTCAGAGGATCGCTCTAGCATACTGTTGATCGGGTGCTGGATGACGGGATGGAAAAGGTCTTTACAGAGCTTAACACTCATCTTCTAGTCTAAACATTTCTGCCACTTCCCCTTTGCATCTTTTTACATTTTTGACCCAGAGTAAGTGCCAACTCAGCGTGGATTGGCTGTCGTTCATCAGTTCTTTCACACCGAACGAAGCATGATTTGCAATACTAGAAATGGTCATCGACAAATTTACGGTCTCGAAAGTACCCCATGTTCATTATCGATATCAGTTTGAGAAACGTCCCCGCTACGTTTTCAGTTCAGCGTAAGGCATTGGAAGAGGCGGAGGCGGCCTACCAACAAGTGGTAGATGCCATGCGTGCCAATGAGCAACGTTTAATAGAACTGACTTGCGAACATCAACCCGGCAAAAAAATTAGCTTTCTGGGTAGTGATGTGGCGGCGATCCAGGTTTACGAGAAGTCTTCGACCGCAACCTCCTCTGGCAGACCTCCTGGCTTTTTCGCAATGGCAGAATGACACAACCTAGCGCAGTTGAAGACGCGATCGCCATCCAGGTGCAGGACTTAAGTTTCCGCTGGTACAAAGGCGACACTATACTACAGTCCTGCGATCTAGCAGTGCCGAGAGGCGAGTTTTGGATGCTGCTCGGCACCAACGGTAGCGGTAAATCAACGTTACTGAAGCTTTTGGCTGGTCTGCTACAACCTCAATCCGGCCTGATTAAACCCATGCCCCGAATGGGATTTGTTTTTCAAAATCCTGACCATCAGCTAGTCATGCCAACAGTGGGCGCGGATGTGGCCTTTGGTCTGGTTGGGGAAGCCTTAACGATGACCCAAACTCGACAGCGGGTAGAAGAAGCGCTGGATGCGGTCAATCTCTTGTCGCTGATCCGTCGCCCCATTTATGCCTTGAGTGGCGGGCAGAAGCAACGGGTTGCCATTGCTGGAGCGATCGCCCGCCACTGTGACGTGTTGTTGCTGGATGAACCCACCGCCCTCCTGGATCCCGATAGTCAACTTGAACTGGTAGCCCAGGTGCAGCGGTTAGTCAAAGACCGGGGGTTGACGGCGCTCTGGGTCACCCATCGCCTGAATGAACTGGATTACTGCGATGGAGCGTTCCTACTGGAGAAGGGGCATGTGGTTGATCAAGGTGATCCGCATCGGTTGCGGCAACGCCTGATGCAATAACACCAATCCCTAACAAGCACACCCAACACCCAACACCCAACACCCAACACCCAACACGAAAATTTTGTAACAAATGGTGCGGCACCTGGAGACTCTGACGCTTATAATTAAGGAAATTCACGAACTTTTAAGCTTTTGTTGCAATGTCTCGTTCCACCCCCCTAGCAGTTTTGCTGGTAGACGGCTACAACGTCGTCGGGTGTTGGCATGAGTTGAAGAAGGCGCGAGATCAAGATGGGTTAGAAGAAGCCCGTCGCCTCTTGGTGGAAGTGTTGATGAACTACAGTGCTTACCAGGGGTATGACACCCGTGTCGTGTTTGATGCTCAGTACCGAGATTGCCCCGGTCAGCGAGATGTGATTACCAGTTATCTTTCCGTGTGTTATACGGATTTTGGGCAAACGGCTGATACCTACATTGAAAAAGCCTGCTCTGCTTTTCGTAATGATCTTCGCAAATTTCATTCCCGCCTGATAGTGGCGACGAGCGATCGCGCCCAGCAGTTGACGGTAGTAGGCTACGGTGCCGAATGTATTTCTGCGGAACAATTGGCGGTGGAGGTGGATGCGATCGCGTTCCAGGTGCGCCAAAAGCGGAAACCCGCCAAAAAGCAAACAGGGCGATTCTTATCCCACTCCCTTGATCCAGCCGCCCAAAAGCGCCTATCAGAAATGCGATTTGGCAAGAACTGAACTTCCCACGCGACAACGTTTGCCCCCTACGTTTGCTTCTCGCCAAAGACAAAGAAGGTAGAAATATCGTTCCAGATGCCTTCGCTCGTTTCTAAGGCGGCTAGTTCGGCATAGTAATCCTGCTTGGCTCGCTCCAGTTGCGCGGGGGATAGCTGGCGAAGGGGATGTAACAGCGGATTTTGGGAATCTGGGTTCCAGAATTGCTGGGCTGTCTCCAGCGAGATGTAGTGGCCAAATTGTTCTGTATGAATGGCGATCTGGGTGAAATTGGCCTTGGTCAGGAGCGATCGATACTGTTGTTCCGTTTCTGTGGGTTGATTGAAAACCAGCGTCACACCATACCGTTGCGCCACCGTTCGCATGACCACACTTGCAACAAATGCCTGATCAGAAAACCCATGCAATCCCACTCGCCCCCCTGGCTTCAAGGCCCGATACCAACGCCCCAAATTTGCCGGAATATCGGTGAGATAGGCCAACGCAGAAGAACACAGAACATAGTCAAAGCATGCTTCTGGCAGGTTCAGGGTTTCGGCATCCTTGAGGTAAAGCGAGACGTTAAAAAGTTGCAATGCTTCTAGCTTGCGTTTTGCCTGACTCAACATCCCTTCAGACAGGTCCACTCCCACGACCCAACCGGTCGGGGCAACCTGTTGAGCCGCCGCGATCGCCACCAAGCCCGTTCCCGTTGCCACATCCAGCACCTTATACCCCGGTTGTAAATCGGCATAATCCAGCAATCGTTGAGCTAAGCGCGGATGCAAATCGCCCTCATGGTCATACTCAACGCGCTGATTAAAAAATTCAGCGACACCTTGTTTGAATGAGTCAGGATCGGGACGGTGACACATGACAATGAAATTTAGAAACGTCAGGAAACCGGAATCTATGGGTAAACTTTTAGATGTAAAGTTATGTTAAAAACTATCCTGTTTACTCATGCGATTCAAGTTGTTTCTTAGCCTGGTGCTGACATTTTGCGTCACGCTGATGGCTCCTGCCCTATCCGCTCATGCAGTTCCTCTGGGCGGCCCCCTGCCAGCCCTGAACCAGCCCGCTCCCACCTTCACCCTGCCAACCAACACCGGAGACGGCGCGATCGCGTTGGCAGATTATCACGGTCAATGGGTGGTCGCCTACTTCTACCCGCGTGATTTTACACCTGGCTGCACCCTGGAAGCTCGCCGCTTTCAAGAAGATTTACCGAAGTATCGGCAACGTCATACTCAGGTGATTGGTATCAGCGTCGATGATGTCGATTCCCATGCAGAATTTTGCGATTCCGAAGGTCTAAAATTTCCGTTGTTGGCCGATGAGGATGGCCGCGTCAGTAAAGCCTACGGAGCCTGGTTAGCCCCGCTCTCGCTGCGTCACACTTACATCATTGATCCAGACGGTCAGTTACGGGCCATCTTCACTGGAGTCCGACCGGCGATTCATAGTGCAGAAGTGTTGGCAAAGCTGGATGAGTTGCAGGCGAAGGGCTAGTGTTCCGTCAGGAAAATTTTGACGGGTCGAAGACCCGCAAAATTTAACCCCAATCAACAACTTGAATTTTGGCTACCCGTCAATCTCCAACTTGACTGACCACTAGTGGTTTGTCAAGTTGGAGATTGTGGGTTTCGACTACGCTCAACCCACAAAGGGTGAGTGTTGAGCGTAGTCGAAACACGGCAATAACGCACAACTTTAGGATTGACAGACCACTAGGCGATGAGCGGTTGAAAGTCAGGATGGAAAGTTTGGTATGGGAAGTTTGAGGTGGAAAGTTTGGGGTGGAAAGTCGGGAGACTGCGTTGCACCTTACCCTTGCCTTTGCCGCATCCGCCTTTACAATGGATCTCAACTCCACGATTGAATTCGCCTTATGCAGTCTAAACCGCAGGATTCGGCTCAAGGATCTGCCCAGGTGCCAGAATTTGCAGAACCTGTTGTTCGTAAACCGTTAGTCCTTCTCCGCGACACGGAGCGATCGCTGAGAGTCAGAACTGTAACCGCGATCGCCCCTTTACTGCCGGAACGGGCTGCCATCAATTTAGGTGAAGCATCACTGGTTGCCGATGAGTCGATGGAGGAACTGGCTGAAATTGATTTAGAGGACATCACGGATGAAGACCTCCGGCCTGCTCGCCTTCAGATGGGGATGTTATTTGTTGGGTTTGGGGCACTAGCGACCACCTTTTTACTGATGGTGCTTTACCTGCTGCACCCGGAGATGACCGTGGCTGAACAGGTTTATCACCACTGGCATCAATACGTCTGGTTTGTGTGTTTAGGGATTTCTGGCTTGTTCATGGTGGGGCGTGAAGCGATGCGACCAGTGGAGTTACCGGAGGAGCGGCAGACATGGCAGGATGCCCATCGGGATGAGGTACGCAATCGGCGCGGGGGATTTCGCGGTCGATGAGTGCCAAAAGGTAGCTTAAAATACAAGAAAAACCGTATGCTATGACTGCCTTGACTGCGACAGCCGAGTGGGAACACCACTTTATTGAAACCAATCGTATTCGTTTACATTACGTTACTCAGGGCGCAGGGGATCTGGTTGTGCTCCTGCATGGCTTTCCCGAATTCTGGTATTCCTGGCGTTATCAAATTCCGGCGTTGTCCCGTTATTTCAAAGTTGTGGTGCCGGATTTGCGGGGATACAACGATTCCGATAAACCCTCCAGCGGGTACGACCTGGATACCCTGGCGGCTGATATTCAAGGCTTAATCGAAAGTTTAGGCTATACTCGCGCCCACATTGTTGGGCATGATTGGGGCGGGGCGATCGCGTGGCACATGGCCCAAAAGTTTCCCCAATCTCTGAACCGCATGGCGATTCTCAGTGCGGCTCCGGTGCAACGGTTTGTGCAAGAGTTGGTCAGCAATGTGGACCAGTTACGGCGGAGCTGGTACATTTTGGGCTTTCAGGTGCCCGGAATTCCGGAATGGTGGATTCAAAAAAATTTAGCCGCATTTGTCAAAAATTTACTGCGGGAACAGGCGATTCGTAAAGGCGCATTCACGCTGGAGGACACCCAAATTTACCAATCTGCCCTGGCCAAACCGGGGGTTCTATCTGCGGCCCTCAACTACTATCGCCAGATGTTGTCTCCCTGGAATTGGGTGCGCGACTGGATGAATGCCCCCAATCCGATCACGGTGCCGACGTTGGTGCTATGGGGCGAGGAGGATTCGTTGGTGCCCCCCCAGGTAGCCCAAGGACTGGAACGCCTGATTACCGCGCCCTTCAACCTCAAACTGATTCCCCATTGCGGGCACTGGATTCAGCAGGAAGCGCCCCAAACCGTTAACCGCGAGTTGCTGGCGTTTCTCCGAAAATAATAGCCTCCGCGATCGCGGAGCGACGGGAAGATAGTGGTTTGCGATCGCTCAGGGGTTTGCGATCGCTCATTGCCTGTAACGGCTTGGGTTCGCTTGGAGTGGGGGGCGGTTGGGCAATGTTGCCATGCTGCTGCTGGTAAGCATCCAGGGCTTTAGCAATCATCGCCATGCGCCGATCCTGATCTCGGCGAATGCTCTCTTCCTTGCTGATGTCGTCGTAAGCTCGCAATCCGGGAGCATCCCAACCGCCTTTGCTTTCATCCCAAAAAGCCCAAATCCGAGCATTGAGGATGGCTTCATCTCCCGTTAAACCCTTTTGTTTGGCCTCTGCTAACCGCTCGATGTAACCGCCATCTTCCGTGACCGTCAGAGGAGCCTGATTAATCAGGTCGATCCCGTTGATTTCTTCGGCCAAAGTCAGCGGTGCAACTCCGTGTTTTTCGGCTTTTGGCCGCATGATAGATTCGTAAATTCGCTGAATTTTGGCCAGTTGGCGGCGATCGGCCTCATCGGGCGAAAGATTTTCCGAATTTCCGAATTGATAGGAGAAGGTTCCCCGATTCCATACGCCATTACCGGGATCAACATGGCCATGATAGTTCTGTGTTGTCCCGCCGTCTGGGGTGCGCGTCCCCTCTGCGGCTCCTACGGTGCGGGCCACCAGCGATTCAGAACCGCCTGTAAACAGATCTTTGTCACCAGGATCTTGATTACCGGAGATGGGGGATGGGTTGCGGGGAGCGGGATTGGGGCGGGAGGAATCCTGACGCGATCCCGGTGGTGCTGCCAGGGGTGCTGGAACAGGCTCCGGCGCGATCGCTGGGTTGACTCCATCCCGGTCCTGCGGAGTGGATTGGGGCACAGAGGCCGCTGGAGTCGCAGTCGCAACCGTTGTCTGTGGTGTGCGACGAAATTGGGTCGGGTCAAAGTTTAACGCTCCAGATGGCTCGACGTAGGATGGTTCCTGCGCGACAGGCATCGTGCCGGAGTCTGAGGGTGCTGCCGATCGCGGGTCGGAGGCCATCGAGCGTTCTGCTATGGCCGCATCGGCCAGGATTGGCACATCCGCACTGGCGATCGCGTCTGTTTGAGCAACTTCGGCATCGTTTGCACCAACTGGTGAAGGCACCACAAACGAGGCGACCAGACCGATCGCCACCGGAAAAACAGGATGTTTCATGACCCACTAGATTTTGACAGGATTTTTTTGATAATGGGTTCGCTGGGTTCAACGATCGCCCAGGTGCCATCGGGTTGCTTGCGTAGGGTGGCAAAGTGGACCATCGATCCCTTGCCCAGTTCATCCCCCTGACGGCGATCGCCCAACCGCAACTCCGATAAGCCACACAACCGAAATAGATAGGCGGGAACATCCGGAGTCGAAAAAATCAGGCATTCTCGCTGGTCTTTCTGTGCCCGTCCATCGAATGGGGCGTAGACGGGATTACCATCGAGGGCAATGGAAATATCACCCAGCCCTGCTAATACCCGCCGCCCATTAATCACTTCCCCCGGTTGCAATTGCCACTTCTGGTATACCTGGAGCTGAATCGTATTAGACTCATCGGTCATCTGGTTACAACTTGCCAGCAGGACGGTAAGAAGGGCGATCGCGCCCCAGCGAACCGCGCTAACGGCGGAAGCTAAACGAGTAGCCCGCATAGGAATCTCCCTCATACAAAACAACTAGCCAGGTGTGTGGATCAAAGGCTAATGGGTAAGCTTCTCGCTGAGCCGTAGCTCCAGAGCGCACTTCCACATTGGGTAATCGACAATAAGGAGATTTTGTCACCTGCTGAATCTGCTCCCGCTTGGAACCTTCCGGAACGGCCAATAGCTGAGTCAGTTGATCCCGCGAAAGAATCGCCTTTGGCTCGACGACCTCCTGACAAATTTCGCGGCTGGGCATTGATTTGGGCAGCAAGCCATCCACATCTGCCAGGAGGCCGATCGCCACCACAACTGAGCCACCCGCCAGCATGTATTTAACCCCGGCCCCCCGATTTTCATGATGTCCCATCGTCCCCTGACCTCCAATGTTCGCCCACAGGTTACAGCGTCATCTCACCCCTGCGAGTGAGTACGATTGTACTATAAATCATTTAAGGTTGTGTGGTCAATTGGTTGCGCGATCGCCTCTAGACGATTTCCAAGAAGCAGTATCCTCTGGGATTCAAATTCAATTCAACTCTCATCGCATCTAGTGGTAAGTCAATCAATCATTGACGGGTAGCCAAAATACAAGTTGTTGATTGGGGTTAAATTTTGCGGATCTTCGACCTGTCAAAATTTTCCTGACGGAACACTAGGGCGTGTCATCAATTAACTATCAACCCAAGGTAGAATCGATGGCTGTGCTCAGTCAAGCTTCACGAGAGGTGTACCAAGATGACGTGCCGCTATGCACTACGGGATGACCAATGGGAACGCATTCAGAATCTCCTGC
>JANRIS010000076.1:0-32597 GCA_033764685.1 Leptolyngbyaceae cyanobacterium bins.349 | reverse complement strand
CATCTGATTGAGAACTTTTTTGCCAAGTTGAAGCAGTACCGAGCGATTGCTACACGGTATGACAAGCGAGCGCAGAATTTCCTAGGAGGAATTTATTTAGCCGCTAGTGTCATTCTGCTTAATTGATGACACGCCCTAGCACTCGCGGGCGATCGTCGGGATGCACCTGTTCGTACCAACTGTTGGGATTTTGGTAGAGCGTTTCGCAGGGGTAGCCCCAAATTTTTTCGTAAGCGGGACTGACATAGAGATATTCTCTAGTGTTGGCTGCCCCCAAAAAGAAGACCTGACTGACGGCGTGGGCAATTTCCTGGAAGCGGGCTTCGCTCTCGGCTAGGGTGGCTTCGGTTTGCTTGCGCTGAGTGATGTCATGGATTGCCCAGCGGACTCCCAGAAACGTCTGGTTATGGCTGTAAATGGGGGCAACCCTGACGTTGGCCGGAAAAGGAGCCATGGTTGGGGCATAAAATGAAATTTCCAGGTCTTGGGGGGTGGCGTTGGGCTGTTGCCGAAACTGGTTGAGTAGATGGCTGACGCTGGGGCGATCGCCCTCCACCACGTAAACCAGCAACGGGTTGCCAATGAGCGCCTCCTGAGGTTGGTGCAGGAGTTGGGCCAAGGCTCGATTGGCTTCCTGAATGCGGTCAGTGCCATTAGTAATGGCATACCCATTGGGCGCAAACTCAAACAAGTTTTGATAGCGAGTTTGTTCGGCGTAGGCGATTTGGTTGGCCAGTAAGAGTTGCAGGTTTTGGTTGTGGAGTTCTGCTTGAGCAGACAGCAGTTCGTCGATGGTGTCTTGCAATTCGAGATTGGTGACTTCCAGTTGATTTTTATACTGCTCCAGGTTGGTGTAGGTGGCGTGGAGTTCGGTTTCTGCCGCTTTGCGATCGCTGATATCCTGCCCGACCGCCTGAAATTCGATCAGTTGACCCTGCGGATTGAAGATGGCGCGATTGGTCCATTGTTGCCAGCCCACCTGCCCATTGGCGGTAACAACGGGATGTTCCTGCGTCAGGAGTGGATGGTCAGGGGTCAGGGTGTGCAGTTCGTGTAACAGTTGGGTGACGGCGGCACGGTCGGGAGGGGGCACCAGATCGAGAAAGTTAGACCCCACCAGAGCTGATTCCGGTTGATTGAAGTAGCGGCAGTAGGAGGTATTGACAAAGGTGAGGGTGCCATCAGGCCGGAAGCGACAAATCATTTCTGTCTGGTCTTCTACTACGGCCCGATATTGCTCGTCTCGCTGTTGCAGGGCGGCAGCGATCGCGTGGCGGGCGATGTGATGACTCCATCGTTTGGCTACGAAAAATAGCACTCCCGTCAGCAGCACCCCACAGCCCAGGAGACAGAAGATCAGGAAAAGACTGAAATCCGAGAAAGCATCCCTGGCGGCGGGTTGTTGAACGAGTGAAATGGGGCGCTCTGCTGAATTCAGGGACGAGGTCGGGGGAGCCTGATGCAGCCCGTCAGCGGGAGGGAAGTTGGGTGGAACCAGGAAGGACGGGCGCGAGGTCATAGGCACATAGCTGAAGAGTGGCATCCAGCTCGCTAACGTTGAGTGTTGACTAGATCTAACAATGTTTGTCCGTTCTGCTGAATGATCTTCAACGCCTCATACTGCTCTGGGTCGATCGCCGGGTTTTTGCTCAGTCGGGCACTATAATCCAAAATGGTGGCGATCGCGGCTAAGATCTGGTTGCTGGCGATTGCCTCATTAGCAGCATCCGATACAACAGCAGCCGATACAGCATCACCTGATACAAGCACTGGAGCAGACATTTGGGCTAATTGCTCCTGCTGGGCAGCGACTTGTTTTCTCAAGCGTTGAATGGTGAGTTGGTGAGTCACCCGCGTCAACACTTCCTCCATTTGAAAGGGTTTGGTAATGTAATCGGCCCCTCCGACCTCAAATGCTCTAACCTTATCCAGTGTTTCATCCAGGGCACTCAAAAAAATGACAGGAATGTCTCGCGTGGTTGGGTCTGCTTTTAAGCGACGGCACACTTCGTACCCATCCATTTCGGGCATCCGAATATCCAGCAGGATGACATCTGGTGGACTGGCTTTCGCCCCAAGCAGCGCCATCGCCCCATTTCTGACGGCACGCACACGATACCCATGATTGACCAACGTATTGGAAAGAACTCTCAAATTATCGGCCAGATCATCCACGATTAGAAGGTCGCCCTGTTGTGTTGAATTCGGTTCCATAAAAAAGGTGACGGTTGTACTGCTCAACTCCCTAAGGCGGCATTAGCATAGATCATGAATCTATGAAATACTTAGCCACTCCAGGCAAAATTCTTCTATCGTCTAAATACTCAAGGTATCGCTTTGCGGGATGTTTTGCAGCAGTTGCAAGATTTGTTCAAAGTCGAAGTTATCGAGTTGCTCAGCCAGGTAGGCGGCCAGAGCGGGTTGGGACGGAGCGACCTGTTCGATCAATTCCTTGAGTTGTTCATGATCAAGCTGAATTGTCGCCTGATAAAGCTGGCTCTGCAATGGGGGGGCTAGGGTTTGCAGTGCCGCGATCGCATCTGGCAAATTGGCAGGTGCGATGACTGCCGATGCTGTTAATTCTACCTCGGCATATAGGTACTCCACACTTAAGTGCTCTACGATCTTTTGCAGCAATTCGGTCTCCTGAAACGGTTTACGAACAAAATCATCACAGCCCACGGCTAAAACTCTGGCCCGATCTTCTTCAAAGGCACTGGCCGTAAGCGCGATGATTTTGGTCGGGGTGTCCCCAGCTTGGGGGCTGCCTGGTTCGTGGCTTGCTGTGCGTTCCCGCTCCCGAATCTGCCGGGTGGCTTCGTAGCCATCCATGATGGGCATGCGCATATCCATCCAGATCAGGTGGGGGTGCCAGCGTTCCCACAGGGCGATCGCCGTTTGTCCTTCCGCGGCTTCTTGCACTGCAAACCCAATGGATTCCAGCAGTTGCACGAGTAATTGTCGATTGGTATCGTTATCCTCGACCACCAGAATGCGATACGGCACCTGATCGTGGGCTAGTCCTAGAATGTGGCGCGGTGCCGCAGGTGTGGGCGCGTCGATTTCGGAGGTCAGGTTCACGGCGATCGTGAAGGCAAAGGTGGAACCCACACCCAACTGACTACAAACGGTCAATTCGCCCCCCATTAATTGGACAAACTGACGACTGATGGGTAAGCCTAAACCTGTTCCTTCCTGAGAAATTTGCCGATTGCCCGATTGAATGAATGGCTCGAATAGGCTTTCCAGTTCAGCCGGATCGATCCCTGGGCCAGTGTCTTCAACTTCAAAAGCAAGAGTGAGAGCCGATTGAGGAATGGCCTGGGTAACTTCCGCCCGCTCCGGCTCTCCAATTTCCCGGCTGTCGGCAATCTGCCTGATCCGTAAGCTGACATGACCGGCGGGGGTGAATTTGATAGCGTTACCAATCAGGTTGATCAAGACCTGGCGAAGTTTGTTTTCGTCGGTTTCGATGTATTGGGGGAGGGCGGGGGCGCGATCGATGATCAGTTGCAAGCCTTTCTCGTAAGCGCGGAGTTGGAACATTTCTTCCAGTGCGTCGATCAGGCGGTATAAATCAAAGCCGTTGGGGGCGAAGTTGAGTCGTCCGGCCTCAATTTTAGACATTTCCAGAATGTCATTGATTAAGCTCAATAAGTGCTTGCCACTGCGATTGATGATGCTTAGTTGATTGCGCTTGACTGGCTCCAGAGTCAAATCGCGGGACATGAGTTGGGCAAATCCGAGGATGGCATTCAGGGGCGTTCGCAGTTCATGACTCATGTTAGCCAGGAAGGTGCTCTTGGCTCGGTTGGCGGCTTCGGCGGCTTCCATGGCCTGTTGCAAATCCTGGGTCCGTTCTTCCACCCGCTGTTCCAATTCAGCGTTGATCTGGCGCAGTTCTTGTTCCAGGCGTTTGCGATCGGTAATATCTTGCACTGTGCCGATGTATTGGGTTACATGCCCCTGGGGGTCTCGCTTAAAAATGGTAATGCGATCGGAAACCCAAAGCCAGTTGCCATTTTGATGTTGGATGCGATACTCCAGCTCAAAAATTTGCCCATCGGCGGCCCGGGCGATGTCAGCCTGGAAGGCACAAATCTTGTCCCAGTCGTCTGGATGGACGATCGCGGCAAGAAACGTCGATCCCATCGCCTGTACCTGCTCTACGGTATAGCCCAGATAGGTAAAAATTTCCTGATTGGCATAGAGGTTACGCTGCTCAACCAGATTGTAGATGTAGATAATGTTCGGCGTATTTTCAGCAATACTTTGCGCGAATTGTTGGGCTTCTTGCAGTTGAATTTCGGCGTGTTTGCGATCGGTAATGTCTTGAGCCGCACCAATATATTGGGTGACGTTACCCTGCTCATCTCGCTTGAACACACTATCTACGCTCGACAACCAACGAATGGACCCATCCGCATGACGCATCCGATATTCCAGTTGCAGGTCTGCGCTATCGGCGGCGGTGGCGATCGCGTGTTGGTGCTGGATGACGGCTGGAAAATCATCAGGATGGATGATGGTTGGCATTAAATCAGTACCCATCGCTTGAATTTGAGCGGCAGTATACCCCAGTGTCTCAATGATGGAGCGGTTGCTGTAAAGATTGCGCTGGTTGGCCAGGTCATAGATATAGAGGGCGGCGGGAGTGCGATCGGCAATGCTTTGGGCAAATTGTTGGGCTTCCTGGAGGGCGACTTCGGCCCGCTTGCGATCGCTAATATCGTAAACGGTGCCCACCACGCGATACACCTGCCCTGCTTCATTCATTAGGGGGTTGTAGGTACTGAGTAGCCAATGGGGGCCATCAGCAAAGGTGAGGCATTCTTCAAAGGTGATGGCTTGTTGGGTGGCAATACACTGGCGATACCGCTGGAGCACTTCGGCAGCTTCTGAGGGCGTGAAAATTTCTTCGACCATTTTGCCAGCAATTTCCTCGGTGGTTCTGCCGCCTAATTTGGCGGCAACTGGGTTCCAGCCCACCGTCCGAATTGAGTGATCAGGGAGAACATCCCCGACAAAAATCGGTTGGTTCACCCCTTCGTAAATGCTGCGGAGAAATTGTTCCTGTTCCCGCAGTTGGGCTTCGGCTCGTTTGCGATCGCGGAGATCCACATCAATGCAGTACATTTCGCGATCCCCATTCAAGCTGGTCAACATGAGGTGGCTGGAATACACATCCACCAGATCGCCTTGTTTATTTTGCAGTTGTAATTCGCCATTCGGCAGGGGATCGCCACATCCGGCAATCCAGTCATCCACAATGGGAATCACCATAGCCCGCAGGTCTGCTGGAATAATTAAATCTTCAACTGGTTGGCCGAGTGCTTCCGCCTCAGTGTAGCCATACAGTGCTTCGCTGGCTCGGTTCCAAAAGATCACCCGCCGGTCTTTGTCGTACCCTTGAATAGGGTTGGGCGTGGCCTCAAACAGAGTCCGGAAGCGTTCTTCACTCTCCCGCAGGGCTTGTTCGGCTTGTTTGCGATCGGTGATATCAATGGCGACTCCCGCCACCAGAGCTTGCCCATTGGAGTCGGGGATGAGGAACTTATAGACTAAAAAGTCACCAATGGTTCCGTCGGGACGGGGAGCTACTTCGATGGTTTCTAGCACCTGCCTGGTGGCGGCAACGGTTTGAATATTATCCAAAAATTGTTGGGCGATCTCTGATGGATAAAGTTCAAACACTGACTGGCCAATAATGTCTGCTGTGGGCAACTGGAACATCTGGCTGTAGGTCCGGCTTGTATAAAGCATTCGCCCATTGGCATCACTAATCCAGGTGGCCGTCGGGCTATTGTCCATGAAGGTTTGGAAGCGTTCTTCACTATCCCGTAATTGCTGGTTGATTTGTTGTAAATCTTGAGTCCGTTCTTGCACTCGGCGTTCCAACTCCTCGTTCAACTGTTGCAGTGCCAGCTCGGCTTGCTTGCGATCGGTCACATCACGAACAATGATCAACGCCTCTCGCTCAAGAAACGGCACAATGCGCACCTCTTCGTAACAAATCTGCCCGTCAAGCTCCATCTCCTGTTCGTACACTTGCAAACAGTTGGTATCGAGGGCCATTTGAACCCGTTGCATCCGTTGCTGGGCCAAATGCGGGGGTAAGCCATCATACACATTCGCCTCCTCAAGCGGTTTGCCGAGCGGTAAGACTCGCATGTATTGGCTCGTGATCAATTCCTGGTATTGCCCATTCCGATCCATCCGAATCAGCAAATCGGGAATGGCTTGAATGATGGCGTTTTGCAGGGCTTCGCTTTTTCGCAGGGCCAGTTCCACTTGTTTGCGTCGGGCATCGCTGCGATACGCTTCGATCGTACTGGCGCAGGTGGTGAGGAAGGGGGCCAGTTCTTCGATCACCGCCTCACTGTAGCCATGCGGACGATTGGCAATGCCCACCATGCCGACCATCTGCTCGCCCCGGTAGAAGGGCACCCCCAGAAAAGCGTGCAGGGGCGGGTGTCCGGTGGGCAGGCCACCCCGGCGAGGATCGGTACTGGGACTGTTGGAAATCACGGGTTGCCCAGTGACCATCACTTGCCCAAATAGGGTCTTCAGGTTATGAAACTCCATCCCCTGGGCTGCCGTGGTGTTGTACAGGTGATGGGTTGCCTCATTCCAGGCAATATTGGTCATGGCTTTAGCTTTCAGGTAGGGTTGTCCTCGCATTTTCATGTAGGACTCGTCGATATAGGCTTGTCCTTCTGTGGTGTACAGGATTTCGCCAATGAAGCCGTATTCGCTATTGGTCAGTTGCAGGAGGGTTTCCAGCAGGTTGTCAAACAAGATGCCGGGGTCGGCTTCGGTGATGAAGCGAGTTTGAGCTTCGCTGATCGCTGAGAGTAGTTGATTCGTCCGTTGCAGGGAAATTTCAGTGTGTTTGAGGTCTGTAATGTCGGCATCTGTGCCGACGAGTCGTTCTGGATTGCCGTCTGCATCGCGCAGCAACTGACCCCGGACTAAGATCCAGACGATGGAGCCATCTCGATGCAGCATCCGATGTTCAAACACATATTCGGTGGTTTTGCCATCTAGATGCGCCTGGACCGCTGCCATGACTGCTTCGCGATCGCTGGGATGGACATAGGCTGTCCAGGCTTCCAGGTCGTTGGGGATTTCTGCATCGGTATAACCCAACAGGGTTTTGATGTTGGGGTCGAGATAAAACTCATTGGTTTTGATGTTCCATTCCCAAACACCCACTTTCGCTGCGCGGGTCGCCAGGCTGTAGCGTTCTTCTGCTTGTTGCAGGAACAGTTCGGTCTGTTTGCGATCGCTGATGTCGGTGATCATGGCTAGTGCGCCGATGTATTGTCCGGCATCATCCAGAATGGGATTCGTGGATAGTAAGGTCCAGACATCGGTGCCGTTTTTGTGCTGAAACTTGAAGTCATGTTGTTCGGTGATCCCTTGACGGCGACGCTCTGCATTGCGTGTGGCGATCGCAACGCCTGCCGCATCCATGAAGTCAAACATGGACTTGCCCATCATTTCATCCACGGTGTAACCCAAAATGGTCGCCATTTTAGGATTAACAAAGCTGGTTTTGTTATCCGTGTCGATAATCCAGATCCCCTCATTCGCCGTTTCCACAATCCGGCGATATTGGCTTTCGCTGGCTTGCAATGCGGCTTCAGCCTGTTTACGCGCTGTAATCGAGAAAGAGGTAGCAAGGAGGCGAGTCACATCCCCTTGCTCGTTTTTTAGGGGGGCGATGCGAGCTAACCACCAGGCTTCTTGACCGTTGAATATTGTTTTTTCTTCAAACTCAACGGCTTCTCCCGTGTCAACACATTGCTGGTAACAACTCCGGACGGCTTCATAAGCTGCCGGAGTCAGGGCTGCCGGTGCCCATTCACTCAGGCGTTTACCCCGTAGAAATCCTGGTGTGGCACCTGACATGCGATCGCCGGCCAAATTGTTATCCACATACAAAAAATCGCCATCTGCCGTCACATCAATGACGTAAATGCCCATCTCCACATTGTTGTAGATTCCCTGCAAAAACGCTTCGCGTTGCCGCAGTTCCGCTTCCAGGTGTTTGCGAGCACTGATATCGGTGACTCTGACCAGGTTGAGGGTTTTGCCAGCAACGTTGATTTGTTTGGCTGCAATGTTGCCCCAAAAAAACTTGCCCTGCGAGGTCACATACTCAATTTCCTGACTCCAAAATCCCTGCGTATTAATTTGCGTCGCAATCTCGCCTAACTCCTGCGCTGTAAACTGGCGGCGTTGCAGCGTATGTCCAGCAATCCCGATTAATGCATCTTTGCTGTCAACTTCAAATAGCGTGATCGCGCGATCGTTACAATCTAACGTCAGGAGCGTTTCCGCATCTACCAGAAATAACGCATCGGTTGCTTCATTAAAGATGGCTTCCCGCAAATCTCGACTTCTGGCCATTTCTAATTCGATTTGTTTGCGATCGGTGATGTCGATGTCGATTCCATCAACGATGACATCACCGTTGGGTTCCCGGTAAAGTTGGGCAGTGGTCGAAATCCATTTGATCTCGCCGTTGTCCAGAATATAACGAACTTCCCCCTGAAAATGGCTGGCTTGTCCACTCAGGGCGGCCGCCGCCGCTTCGGTGTAGATCGGTAGATCATCGGGATGCACCATTTTGAGGTTGGCGCTTGGATCGGTTTGAAGTAGTTCGGGGTCAATGCCTAACAAGGCGCGGTAGCCATCGCTGACGAAGGGGCAGGAGTGGCGACCATCGGCATGATAGATAAACCGAAACACGCCACCGGGAATGTTGGCGGTGATGGCTGCAAACTGGGCCTCCCTTGCCTGTAGTTCGATTTCAGCCCGTTTGCGATCGGTGATGTCTTGAGCATTGCCTAAGATCTGAGTGATGTTGCCCTCGGCATTGCGCTGAAACACGGTATCGCGACTGGAGAACCAGCGCCATTCTCCGTTTTTGTGTTGCATCCGATATTCAAATTCTGCGATCGCGCCATCGGGGAGGGTGGCTAGATGTTGGAAATGGCGCATCGCTGGTGCTAAATCATCGGGGTGCATGAGGGTATCCAATGATTGATCGATGTGTTGCATCACCTCTTCGTGGGTGTATCCCAAAAAGGTATACACTTCCCGATTCACGTAAACATTGCGCTGTTGCACCAGATCGTAGATATAAATGACATTGGGCGAACAGTCGGTTACTTGTTGAATAAATTGCTGGCTTTCCCGCAACGCAGCTTCTACTTGTTTGCTCGCCGTGATATTAATCGCGACCCCATCCCAGACAATATCCCCGTTGGCTTCCCATTGAGGGGTAGAGGCTGTGGCTTGCACCCATTTCGTTTGCCCATCGGGAGTGATGATACGGTGTTCAACAAAAAAGATTTGCGCTGGATTCTGAATACTTGCGATGATTGCAGCTTCCACTGCGGCTACATCGTCTGGATGGAAGGTGTTAAATAGTGCATCTGCGTTTTCTAAGATGGCAGTGGCTTCGACACCGTAAATCTCATAACTGCGGGGGCTGACATAGGAGAATGAATGCATTCCAGTAGACTGCCGCACATAGCGATATACCATACCGGGCACATTATCAGCTAAGCGCCGCAAGCGGGTTTCACTATCCAGAAGTGCTAGTTCAGTTTGCCTCCGCTCGGTAATATTTCGCACCATGCACAGAGCTTTGTCGGTTTGATAGGGGACAATCCGGGCTTCTTCGTACTGGATGCGATCGCCAAATTGGATTTGCTGCTCGTAAAACTGGGTTTCGCCAGTGGCTAATGCCTGCTGAACGGCAGCTAAACACTGACTGGCATAGGGGGCTGGTAGAACATCGGCAATCTGCAATCCTGTGGGGTCCATGTTCTCCAGGGGAAGTAAATCACCGGAGAATTGATTGTATGAAAAGCTGAGGTATTGGCCATTGGTATCGACCACTGTCATAATGTCGGGAATCGCTGACAAGATGGCCCGATTTTGCTCCTCGCTGGCTCGTAACGCCGCCTCGGCCTGTTTCCGTTCGGTGATATCAAAGCGAATGGCCATGTACTGGAAAGGTTGGCCGGCAGGGTCGAGAAATGGCACGATCACCGTATCGACCCAGTACTCAGTTCCGTCTTTGGCGCGGTTCTTGATTTCCCCTTTCCAGACCTGGCCGCTGGCAATAGTCTGCCACAAGTTTTGAAAGAAGGAGTTGGGGTGATAACCCGAATTGATAATCTGATGGGTGCGGCCAATCAGTTCGGTTTTAGAGTATTTGGACAACTCGCAGAAGCGATCGTTGACATCCGTAATTCGGCCCTGGGCATCGGTGGTGGCAACGATCGCCGCCTGATCCAGGGCAAACTTCATATCCGACAACAATTTGAGTAATTTTTGTTGTTCTGCTTCTGCCTGTTTCCGCGACGTAATATCTACCAGGAAGCCAATGACATGGCTGGGGTTGCCCGTCTCATCCAGCAAAATTTCATTATTGTCCTGAACCCAAACGTAGCTCCCATCCTTGCAGCGGAGGCGGTATTCCAACTGCCGAAAGGGCTGTTGATCGACCAAAATGTGTTGTAAGCGAGTTTGAAACAGAGCTTGATCGGTTGGATGGATCAGAGATCGCCAAAACTCAACGCCTTGGGAGCCGAGTTCCTCCCGCGTGTAACTTAAAATCGTGGCTGCATTCCCGGTCCAGGTGGAGCGATCAGCCTCAATGTCGTAGTCATACAACACTTGATGGCTAGCGCGTCCGGCGGCTTCATAGCGATCGCGCCAGCGATTTGCTTCGGCCAGGTGAGCGGCTGCCTGGGCATTGGCTTGTTTGAGGTCGGTAATGTCAATGCAACTGCCAATGTAACCTGTGAATTCCTGGTTATCCTGGAATTGTGGGGTGCCATTGTCCAGGATCCAGCGGTATTCACCTGTGGCCTGTCGCAGGCGATACTCCATCGAAAACGGCTGACGGTCACGAAATGCCGTCAGGAAGGTATCCATGCAGTACTCTAAATCCTCTGGATGGACCCCTTCAGCCCAACCATTTCCCCATTCCTGCTCTAGCGATCGCCCCGTAAACTCTAACCACGGGCGATTGAAGTAGATGCACTGAGCTTGAGTATCGGCTACCCAGATTAAAACGGGTGCCCGATCAGCAACTTGCTCAAATCGGGTTTCCAGCGGTTGAGGGTTGCCAGCCGTGGGTCGAGTCGTCGCGTTGGAGTTTGCTAGAAGGCTTTGGACATATTGATTCAAGCGATCAAGGGGATTGGCCAGCCAGCGGATAATGGATGTGCCAATCTTGCTAATCTCAGGAGTCATACTCACATCGGCTCACGAATCTGCCATCAATAGGAAAATGAAGGTGGCACCAGGACTTTCTTATCCTACCCAGGTCGGTAAAATCCCAGCAACGCAGTCTGTAATATTGACCAACAAAACTTAATGTGCCCGATAGATTAAATTTGTAACGTTAATCGTTTTGAGCGAAAACTCTTATGCCCAAATATGTGATGTGGGGAACGTACTGCCAAGATGTGTTGGAGAAGCGATCGCCCTACCGACAGGCTCATTTGGATGGGTTGGCCCAGCAAAAAGCCGATGGGATTTTGCTCACCATCGGCCCCACCCAAGATGTGACCCAGTGTTTCGGGATTTACGAAGCCGACAATGAAGCGATCGTGCGGCAACTGATTGAATCTGACCCCTACTGGCAAAACGGCATCTGGACGGAGTATCAAGTCAAAGAATGGATTCAGGCAATTTAGTCTATCAACCCACACCCATCTCCGCTTTGCGGTATTGTTTGGAAAGATAGCTCCACTTAATAACAAGCCGATTTTTCAATGACTTCTGTTCTGCCAGATTCGCCCAAACACCAAAAAGCCAGAGCACTAAAATCCTCCAGTCGTCGTCCTGCGAAGGAACTCTGTAGCGAGTGTGGGCTGTGCGATACCTACTACATCCATTACGTCAAGGAAGCCTGCGCCTTTCTAACGCAACACATCGCGGAACTGGAGGAGCAGATTCACGATCGCAGCCGCAACCTGGACAACCAGGACGAATGGTACTTTGGGGTGCATCAGGAGATGATGGCCGCCCGCAAGAAGGAACCGATTCCCGGTGCCCAATGGACGGGGATTGTCAGCAGTATCGCCATTGAAATGCTGAATCGCGGCCTGGTGGAAGGGGTCGTCTGTGTGCAGAACACCGAGAGCGATCGCTTCCAACCTCAACCCGTCATCGCCCGCACACCAGCAGAAATTTTAGCAGCGCGAGTCAATAAGCCCACCCTCTCCCCCAACCTTTCCGTTTTGGAACAGGTGGAACAGTCCGGGATGAAACGCCTGTTGGTGATTGGTGTCGGTTGTCAGATTCAGGCTCTCCGCACCGTGGAAAAGCAACTCGGTTTAGAAAAGCTGTACGTGCTGGGGACTCCCTGTGTCGATAATGTCACCCGCGCTGGATTGCAAAAGTTTTTGGATACCACCAGCCGATCGCCCTCCACAGTCGTCCATTACGAATTCATGCAGGATTTCCGGGTCCATTTCAAACATGAAGACGGTTCCACAGAAACCGTACCGTTCTTCGGCTTGAAGACCAATCAACTCAAAGATGTGTTTGCCCCCTCCTGCATGAGTTGTTTTGATTACGTCAACTCCCTCGCCGATCTGGTGGTGGGCTATATGGGTGCGCCCTTTGGCTGGCAATGGATCGTGGTGCGAAACGATCGCGGTCAGGAAATGCTCGATCTGGTGCAAGATCAGATCGAAACACAACCTGTCATGTCTCAGGGCGATCGCAAACAAGCAGTGCAAAACAGCATTCCCGCTTATGACAAGGGCGTAACGCTCCCGATGTGGGCCGCGCAACTCATGGGCGTGGTGATCGAACGAGTGGGACCGAAAGGGCTAGAATATGCCCGCTTCTCGATCGACTCTCACTTTACCCGTAACTATCTCTACGTCAAACGGCACTACCCGGAAAAGCTCGATGCTCACGTCCCGGAATACGCCAAACGCATTGTGAGTCAATACAAACTCCCTGAATCATGAGACTGCCGACCATTACGGATGATGTGATTGCACTCGATCCCGGTGATGAAATTATCCTGCGACATCGCACCTGGGACGATTACGAGGATCTGCTCGCTCGTCGTCAAGATCAAGCTGGGTTGAGAATTTACTACAGCAGCAATACCCAAGAAATCCGCATCATGTCGCCACTGCCAGAACATGGAAAAGATGCAAACTTGTTAGCAAATTTTGTTCGGGTGCTGTTGGAGCATCAACGGAAGGAATGGGAGGCTTACACTCCAATTACTTTAAAGTTTCCTCCGTTACAAGGTGTTGAACCTGACTATTGCTACTACATTCAGAATCGAGACCAGATTCTGGGTAAGCGCCGCATTGACCTGACCATTGATCCGCCCCCGGATTTGGTGATTGAGGTTGACCTGACTTCAATCACCAAGCCATCAGATTATCAATCCATCAAAGCGGCAGAACTCTGGATCTACCGTTGGAGCCAGCTCCTGATTTACGAGTTTGATGGGCAGGGCTATCAAGAAACTCTCACCAGCCCGCAGTTTCCTAAGATCGCGGTGAAAACTTTGATTCCTCAGTATTGCGATCGCGGTTGGCAAGTTGGGTCTAGCGTTGCCATTCGTGAGTTTGCTCAATGTCTGGAGCAATCGGCAGATTAAACCTACTCAGAATGCGGGTTGCCCCCTCCTTGGCCCCCTACCCAGAAAGGATTTCTACGCTACTGTTGCCGCTTGGGCTGTGTGCCATAATCGCAAAATTTATCACTCCACCTGGATTGCACTACCCCGTCACTTTGCATGATTGAGTCTTTCTCGTCTCCCGCAGGCCATTCTCCTGAAGCCGTTTCCGATTGCGTCATCTTTAACGATTGGCACGCGATCGCCCTCGCCGAAGCCACCCCATCCGGAACCTTGCAACGAGTTCGCCTGCTGGGGCAAGATCTGGTTTTATGGCGCGGGACCGATACCTCCATCCAGGTCTGGGAGGATCGCTGTCCACATCGCAGTGTGCGGCTTTCCGGTGGCAAAGTGCTTGACAATACACTGGTTTGCCCCTATCACGGCATGGTTTACGATGCAACCGGGGTGTGCATCAAAGTTCCGGCCCATCCAAACTATGTCCCGCCGAAGCAGGCGTGCGTGCGGCAATATGCCGTCAGAGAACAGTATGGATTGGTGTTTGTGTGCCTGGGAAATCGCCCCCATGCGATCGCGCCTTTTCCAGAATGGGATAATCCCAGTTATCTCAAGGTCATGTCGGGACCGCATTTTTGTCGCACCGGGGGGTATCGGGCGATCGAAAACTTCCTGGACGTGGCCCATTTTGCCCATGTCCATACCCATATTCTGGGCGATCCCGCGTCCCCAGAGGTCAGTGATTATCGTGTGACAACGGACGATCGCGGCGTACATTTCTTTGATATTCGCGTCTGGCAACCGGACCCAATGGGCACCGGACAGGGTGCCTGCGTGACCTACCAGTACGATGCCCTGCGGCCTTTAACTGCCTACCTGCGGAAGGGAAATCCGGTGGGGGACTGTTTAACCATTCTTTACTGTGTCACTCCGGTGAGCGAAGAAGAATGTATCGGCTGGATGTGGATGGCCGTTAATTTCATGGATGCCAGCCAGAAAGAGGCCGCGATCGCTTTTCAAGACAAGGTCTTTGCTCAAGATTTGGCGAATTTAGAATCCCATCATCCCAAACGTTTACCCTTGAATCCCCAGGCGGAGTTTCATGTCCCCTGCGATCGAGGTTCCCTCGCCTATCGTAAGTGGCTCAAGCAACTGGGCGTTGCCTATGGAGTGATTCCCTGATAGCCGCAACGACCTAACCACGATGACCAGTAGCCCGATCTCGATCAGCACAGCTATTCCCAGAGAGACTATGGCAGAATGAACGGGATATGGTTCTCCTCTTCAGCTTGCAGTTCAGGGATTTATGACTAAATTTGTGTTCGTGACGGGTGGAGTCGTCTCCAGCATTGGCAAAGGAATTGTTGCAGCGAGCCTGGGTCGTCTCCTCAAGTCGCGGGATTACTCAGTGTCGATTCTCAAGCTTGACCCCTACATCAACGTTGATCCGGGTACGATGAGTCCGTTTCAACATGGTGAGGTGTTCGTCACCGAGGACGGCGCCGAAACCGACCTGGACCTGGGCCATTACGAACGCTTCACTGACACCTCCATGTCTCGCCTCAATAGTGTTACCACCGGCTCGATCTATCAATCAGTCTTGAATAAAGAACGTCGGGGTGATTATCAGGGGGGAACGGTGCAGGTAATTCCCCACATTACCAATGAGATTAAGGAGCGGGTGCTCCGGGTCGCTCAAAACACGAATCCAGATGTCGTCATTACCGAGATCGGGGGCACGGTTGGCGATATCGAATCCTTACCGTTCCTGGAAGCGATTCGGCAATTTCGCAAAGATGTGGGGCGGCAGAATGTCATTTACATGCACGTTACCCTGGTGCCCTGGATTCCGGCGGCAGGGGAGATGAAAACAAAACCAACCCAGCATTCGGTGAAGGAGTTGCGCTCAATCGGGATTCAACCGGATATTTTGGTGTGTCGCAGTGAACGACCCTTACCCCCTGGGTTGAAGGAAAAAATTTCTGGTTTTTGTGATGTGCCTGCGGCCTGTGTGGTGGCAAGTCCGGATGCGGCCAGTATTTATGAAGTGCCCCTGATTCTGGAGCGAGAAGGACTGGCGAATCAATCCTTGGATCTGCTGCAACTGGAGCAACGCACGCCCAATTTGACGCAGTGGGAGAAATTGGTCGATCGCCTCTATCATCCCGCCCATCAACTGGAAATTGCGATCGTGGGTAAGTATGTGCAGTTGGGAGATGCCTATTTGTCGGTTGTGGAGGCACTCCGCCATGCGGCCATTGCCCTCGATAGTGCCCTGAATATTCGCTGGGTCAACTCGGAGGATATTGAGGAAAAGGGCGCAGATGCTTTATTAATGAATGTAGACGGTGTGATTGTGCCAGGGGGATTTGGGCCACGAGGTGTGGATGGCAAGATTGATGCCATCAGTTATGCCCGCCAAAACAACGTCCCATTTTTAGGATTATGTTTGGGGATGCAGTGCTCCGTGATTGAGTGGGCACGGAATGTCTCCATTCTGAATGAAGCCAATAGTGCTGAGTTTAACCCCACAGCTCAAAATCCGGTCATTAATCTTCTACCAGAACAGCAGGATGTAGTGGATCTGGGCGGAACCATGCGCTTGGGGCTTTATCCCTGCCGCTTAACTCCCAACACGCTGGCGTTCAATCTGTATCAGGAGGAGGTGGTGTACGAGCGGCATCGGCACCGCTATGAATTCAACAATGCCTACCGTAATCTGTTCACCGAGTCGGGGTATATCATTAGTGGCACCTCCCCTGATGGACGATTAGTGGAAATTGTAGAGTTGCCGAATCATCCCTTTTTCGTGGCTACCCAATTTCACCCGGAGTTTCAATCTCGCCCCAATCATCCTCATCCCCTATTCAAGGGTTTTGTTCAGGCGGTGTTGACCCAGCATCAGGCTCATGGTGCTGCCGTTGATCCGGTGCTGGAGCGATCGCCCGATGCGTCTCATTCGATAACAGAAGTGGGAATGCAAAGTGCAGGTCGGTGCTAACTTATCCGGCGGAAGTTACGGAGAAGGTGAAGTATAGTTTATAACTTGGATGGTTTGGCTTTACAACTAGAATCGGCTTGCGTGTGTGCTATGGGATTTAGGATTTGAGGAAGTCGTGTGACCTACTGGATCAAGCTGATCTACGATCGCAACACTTACATCATTGATTTGGATCGTGTGAACGCCTTTTGTCACACTCCAAATAGTCGCATTCTGTTCTCAATTATGGATGGCACTGTCACCATTGTGATTAATCAGCAGAGTGATCCAGTAACCTACCAGACTATCCTGGATTACGTTGAGAAGAAGACGGGCATGACGCTGGTCTAGATACATCAATCTGGAGAACCATCATCGACGAGCTGCCATGCCAGTTTGGCTGCACCCACAATCCCGGCCTGATTGCCTAACTCAGCGGTTAACAGTTCTAACCCTGTGCACGAACTGGGCAAGACTCGTCGTTCGATCTCTGCTTGCATGGCTGGGAAAAAGAATGCTGCACTGGCACTCACCCCGCCACCAATGATGACCGCTTCTGGTGCCAGCACATAGAGCAAACTGGCCAACCCCGCCCCTAAATCGCGCCCATAAGCCTGCCAAAACTCCAGCGCTCTGACATCTCCGGCTGAAGCCAGGGCACCCAATTCACTGGGTTCCAGTCCTGTACGGCGACGAATTGCCGTGACCGAGGTATAAGATTCCAGTGACCCCTGATTACCACTGTTACAGGCAGGCCCATCAGGATTGAGAGTAATCAGGCCCAGTTCTCCGGCGGTGCCGTGATGCCCGGTGAAAAGTTTGCCATCCAGGACGATCGCACCCCCCACGCCCGTCCCCAACGTCAGCAGAATTAGATGCTGAAATCGGCGACCTGCCCCTAACCAGGCTTCCCCCAATCCCGCACAATTGGCATCATTGGCAATCATCGTCGGGCGGCCTGTTTTGGCCTCTAACCACGCTGCTAAGGGCACATCCTGCCAGCCATCTAGATTGATCGCCACGCGAGCGACGCGGCCTGTCGCATCGGCGGGTCCGGGAGTACCCACGCCAACGGCGACAGCTTGATGGGTTGGATCGATCTGCGCGATCGCGGCCACCATGTCCAGCACAACGGCTTCTGGTGTCGCGGGTCGCGGGGTTGGAATGGTGAGGGCTTGTAAGCAAGTGCCATCGGCGGCAAAGCGCCCTAACTTGATGGCAGTTCCGCCCAAATCAATCCCCAATACTTGAGTCGGCGAAACGGGTGAAGACGGGCGATTTCCCATAATGTGGAACCAAATCTGACGTTAATCCGTCATTTTAGAGGAATCCAGGAACGGTTTAACTTCTGGCTGGGCAATCTGGTAATCGGTGGCCTTCTGGTTAAACGTTGACTGTGAAATTTTGCCGTCCTGCAATTGTTCTTTGGCCAAACTCAATTCCAGCTTTTTAATCTGGTATCGCTGCTCTTTTAAGCTTTTTTCCAGTGGGGTATGCCCGGTTTGGGGAGCCAGCGATCGCTCCATGAACAACAGGTCATGCGCGACTGGGGAAATTGTTGTAAGGGCCGATTGGCTGGCCGTCGTTAGGGTGGCGGATGGCACAGCTTTGATGGTACTGGCAGGATAGCCCACAGGTAACGGCTGGGCCAGGGTGTAGCTGATGAATAGTTCAGACTGGGCTTTAGGCAACCCACTGGTCGGCTGGGTAACTCTGGCGGCCTGGTTACGCCGAGCCAGCCGCAAAGGATTGAGAGACTTGTTCTGGAATAGTTGGACGGTTACTTTAGCGGCATGAGCAACTTCAGGTTTCCAGAACTGGGATGCGGCTTGCCCCAACGGGACTGCCCCAATCAAAGTAAGGCAGGACAAACCAATTGTTGTAAGCCAAATAGCCTTCAGTCTCATAACACCTTCCGACGATAAACAAAGATGGGTTGGCTTATTCCCTAACTACGTCCTAAGAATGAAAGTTTCCGGGTTACGCAGGATACAAAGTGTATCTTGCGGCTTGCAGTTGCTTGATTCCCAGGCGAGGTGAGGATGTTGTTTGAATATCAGACTTATTTGAATATCAGTCTGGATGAATCGTTTTATGCAATGGGTGCGGTTAAGCGATCGCCAGAGGGACAACTGAATCCAGTGTTGTTTTGCTTTACACCCGTATTCCTCAGGCACAAAAAGATTGAGCAAGGATGCAAATGGTTCAGGAAATCGGCTCATTCATTGTCCTTAGTGTATTGACTCAAGCTTCTACAGGGCCACAGAAAATTCGCTGGCATTCAATGTTGACTGCTGGCTTGTAGCATCGAAAACATAGTAGAAATCGGGTTGGCAAATGCGGAACTTTACCTGCACTTTGGCAGTACTGCATTTTCTTGAAGTTTTGATGATCACGAAATCAAGGCGTTGTCGATTTTGCCCTGTTTGAAGAGGAACACTCACCCTTAAAATCAGGGAATGCAAACTCAACAACCTTTCCCAACTGTCCCCTCCTGCACCTGGAATCGCCCGATTGGCTCAGGGTGGAAGCGTCCCTTTACTGTGCGTTACCCCAGTAATTTAGATGATGGTCCGTTTCATGGTATGCCTCTGGGAGGTTTTGGAGCCGGATGCATTGGGCGATCGCACCGGGGCGATTTTAATCTCTGGCATGTGGACGCGGGCGAACACGTATTTCAAACGATGCCCGCCTGTCAATTTAGTGTGTACGAGCAAGTTGGGGAAACGTCGCAAGCCTTTGCGTTGTGTACTGAGTCGGCGGTCATGGGTGCATTGAGCGCCTGGAAATGTTATCCCTCAATGGACGCTGTAGAGCCTGATGCCAACGGGCCAGAAGCGACGCGGTTTGAGCAAGTGCAATCAATTTTGTCTCCTCAGACGGGGCGTTACCATGCACTTTATCCGCGCAGTTGGTTTGTTTATCAAAATGTGTTTCTCACGGATCTAACCTGTGAGCAGTTTTCACCCATTCTGCCCCACAACTATCAGGAAACGAGTTACCCAGTGGCCGTATTTGAGTGGACGGCCCACAATGCTACAGCAGACCCCATTACTCTCAGCGTGATGCTGACCTGGCAGAACATGGTGGGCTGGTTTACCAATGCCTCAAAGTCGCCAGAGGTGAAACTGCGAGATGATGGTAGCCCTGTGTACGACTATCAACCCCGGCTGGGTCAGAGTGCGGGGAATTGGAATCAGTTGGTCCGGCAGGGGCAACAGGTTGGGATTGTGATGGGCGGCACGCAGTTGCAAGGACGCGAAAAAGTAGAAGAAGGAGAAGGGCAATGGGCGATCGCAACAACCCTACCCGCGAACGCCGAACTGTTTTATCACACACGCTGGAACCCGGAGGGGGATGGGCAGGAGTTATGGCAGGAGTTTTCCACAACAGGCGCACTCCCCAATGTGGAAAACGAGACTGCCGCGATCACCGGGGAGCAAATTGCTGGGGCGATCGCGGTGCGCTTTACCCTGCAACCGGGTGAAACGGTGCAACTCCCCTTTACCCTCAGTTGGGATTTTCCAGTCATGGAGTTTGCTCAGGGTGTGGAGTATTACAAACGTTACACTGACTTTTTTGGGCGAACAGGAGCCAATGCCTGGGCGATCGCTCAAACGGCTCTAACTCAATACAAAACCTGGCAACACCAAATTCAAACCTGGCAACAGCCGATTTTGGACCGGGGGGATCTGCCGGATTGGTTCAAAATGGCGCTGTTTAACGAACTCTACAATTTAACGGATGGTGGAACGCTATGGAGTGCCGCCACGGAGCGCGATCCGGTTGGTCAGTTTGCCGTATTGGAATGTCTTGACTATCGCTGGTATGAAAGCCTGGATGTCAGGCTGTATGGCTCGTTTGGCCTGTTGATGCTGTTTCCTGAATTAGAAAAAGCCGTGATGCGTGCGTTTGCTCGCGCCATCCCAGCAGGGGACGATCGCACCCGCGTTATTGGCTACTACTACACGATTGGGGCTGAAAGTCCCCAGGCGGTGCGGAAAGTGGCCGGAGCCACACCCCATGATCTGGGTGCCCCGAATGAGCACGTTTGGGAGAAAACGAACTACACCAGCTATCAGGATTGCAACCAGTGGAAAGATTTGCCCTGTGATTTTGTCTTGCAGGTTTATCGAGATTTTCTCTACACTGGCGGTCGGGATATTGTCTTCTTGCAGGAATGCTGGCCTGCGATCGCCCAAACCCTCCACTACCTTAAACACTTTGACTACGATTTCGATGGCATTCCTGAAAATGGCGGTGCCCCAGACCAGACCTTTGATGATTGGAAACTCAGTGGTATTAGTGCGTACTGTGGCGGCCTTTGGATTGCGGCTTTGGAAGCGGCGCTGGCGATCGCGCGGATTTTGGCAGAACAAGTCAGCAATATTCGGTTACTCACGACGATTTCTCAAGATATTGGCAACTTCCAGCTTTGGTTGGAGCAGGCGCGATCGATCTACCACGACACCCTGTGGAATGGGCAATATTACCGTTTGGATAGCAACAGCGGCTCCGATGTGGTGATGACAGATCAACTCTGTGGGCAGTTTTACGCTCGCTTGCTCAAACTGCCGGATGTTGTAGCGGTAAACTGTGCCCAAACAGCGGCTCAAACCATCTACGATGCCTGCTTCGTCAAATTCAATCAATACCTCGCCTCTGGCAGCTTGCAGACTCAACAATTCACTACCGTCCAGGAAGCCCGCATGGCGGAGACGGCAGCAGGGACGACCGCACAGGAGACGACAGCCAGGGAGACCATAGCAGGAGCGCCAGCGTTAGACCAACACGATTTTGTGGCTTTTCGGTTGTTGGGAGCGGCCAATGGGGTGCGGCTAGATGGCACGCCAGAAAATCCCAACTCAACCCATCCACTGGAAGTCTGGACTGGAATTAATTTCGGCTTCGCAGCCCTATTAGTGCAATTGGGGATGCGGCAGGAGGCCATGACCTTGACGCAAGCCGTGGTTGAGCAAATTTATCACAATGGGCTGCAATTTCGCACTCCAGAGGCGATTACGCCCTTCGGTACGTTTCGGGCCAGTCATTATTTACGAGCCACGGCAATCTGGGCGATTTACGGCCTCTTGATCGGCGCACTGTGAAGAGATGGAGTGCTGTAAAGAAGTGGATCGCGATGAAGGAGTGGATTGTTAGGAATGAGTCTTTGGAGAGTTAGGGCGGTTTTCCACAAGGGTTTTGGCGATTTCAGGGGTTTTCCACAGATTTGCTGATGTTTTCCACAGGCTGATTTTTGGGGAAGACTCTATCCGTAGTGTTTTCTTTTAACAAAGACTGGCTATCTAGGGTTTCAGAATTTCTTGACCCCAAGCATAGAGTTTACTCATTGAGGAAGAGGGATCTGGACGTATTCCTGAGGAAGTCTTCATCGGGTGTGTGGTAATGACAAATCAAAAAGCCCAACCTAGACTCGGCTGGGCACGTTGATCTGGCGGTTGGGCTTTCTGAGCCTTATCTTACCCAGGTTATTCCCACTCGATGGTGCCGGGGGGCTTGGAGGTAATGTCATACACGACCCGATTGACTCCCCGCACTTCATTCACAATTCGATTGGAAATAGTTTCCAACAGATCGTAAGGAACCCGTGCCCAATCGGCGGTCATTCCGTCTTCACTGGTAACGAGTCGCAGCACAATCGGATAAGCATAGGTGCGTTGATCACCCATGACTCCCACGCTCCGAATCGGCAGTAGCACGGCGAACGCCTGCCACAATTCGTTGTAAGCGCCACTCCGGTTAATTTCCTGGCGCACGATAAAGTCGGCATCTCGCAGGATATTAAGGCGATCGCTCGTCACTTCTCCCAAAATCCGAATGGCCAATCCAGGACCAGGGAAGGGATGCCGTTTGACGATTTCTTCCGGTAGCCCGATCGACAAACCCAGTTTTCGCACTTCGTCTTTAAACAATTTCCGCAGTGGTTCAACCAGCTTGAAGCGGAGATTTTTGGGCAGGCCACCAACGTTGTGGTGACTTTTAATCTTGACAGCGACTCGCTCCCCAGTTTTGGGGTCTACATTGGTGTCGGCTGATTCGATCACATCCGGGTAAAGGGTGCCCTGTGCGAGATAGTCGAACGGCCCCAGCCGATTCGATTCTTCCTCAAACACGCCGATAAATTCGTGCCCAATGCGTTTACGTTTTTCTTCGGGATCGGTAACGCCAGCGATCGCTGTGAGAAAACGTTCGCGGGCATTGACGTATTCCACAGGGATGTGGAATTGTTCCTGGAAAAGTTTTACCAGGCGTTCAGGTTCCTGCTTCCGCATGAAGCCCTGGTCAATAAACATGCAGGTGAGTTGGTCGCCAATGGCCCGATGCAGCAAAAATGCCAGGGTGGAGGAATCTACACCACCGGATAGGGCCAGCAGCACTCGTTTATCTCCCACTCTGGCGCGAATTTCTCGGATGGACTCTTCAACGAAGGCGGCAGTTGTCCAGGTGGGTTCGCAGTCGCAGATGTGGTAGACAAAGTTCCGGATGAGTGCCTGCCCTCCCAGCGAGTGAACCACTTCCGGGTGAAACTGTACCCCGTACAGTTTCTTTTCGTGATGGGCGATCGCGGCACAGGCGGTATTTTCCGTATGGGCCAGCGTTTCAAATCCGTCTGGGAGGCGAGTGACCGAATCCCCATGACTCATCCACATCGTGGTAGCGTTATCCACATTTGTGAGTAAGTCGGTGGGGTCATCAATCAGCAGCGAGGCTTTGCCGTATTCTGCCTGTTGCGATCGCTCCACCTCACCGCCAAGTTGTTGGGCCATCAGTTGCATCCCATAGCACACTCCCAGAACGGGAATGCCCATTTGCCAGATGGCCGGGTCGCATTGTGGTGCACCTGCATCGTAAACAGAACTGGGACCGCCCGAAAGAATAATGCCCTTGGGGTTAAGCTGGCGCAATTGCTCAACGGAGGTGCGATAGGACAACACCTCTGAGTAAACTTGAGTCTCCCGAATCCGCCGAGCGATTAACTCAGAGTATTGGGAACCAAAGTCTAAAATGACGATTATTTGGCGATTGAGTTGATTCACCTGGGAGATTTCTGGCTGTTGCTGAGTTTGTAGAGTCACCACTGGTTCCTGCTGGGTGGTTAGTGAATTAAAGGGTGTCTACAAAAAGACGTTTTGAAAAGGCCGTTACAAAAATTTAAGGATAATCCTTTTATTTTAACTCGATGAGCAGACTCCTTTGAGGAGAATGGCACCCGTTTGACTGGAAACAATTATTTTGCGGCGGCGATCAAATAAAACCGTGCCAATGGCTACCGCGATCGCACTATGGGCATGAATGTATTTTTGGGTGCGCTGGTCGATGGTTTGGGCGATCGCACCATAAACCGTCGTAGTCCACTGGCTACCCTGCTGATCCAGGGTTTGTAAGTAGTGCAGGGCCTCGTCCGTGGTGGGGCAGGCAAAAATAGCCCGCAGGTCGGCGGTAGGCAAGCCCGCGATCGCGCAATGGCTGGTAAAAATTTCTAGGCGAGCATCCGCGACATGATGATGGGTGTGGAAAATGCCACCCGCTAGTTTCAGCAGCTTGCCATGATAGCCAAACAGCAAAATCGAGCGAACTCCCTGGAGGCTGGCTTCCACCAGCAGGGGACCGACCCAATTCGCGGTTTTGACAATTTGCGCCGGATTCATCCCCAACTGCTGACCCAGATCCAGCCCGTTTTCCCCCACACAAAATACCAGGCAATCAAACTGCTGGGCTTTCTGCTGCAGTTCCTCCCGGTAGGCTGCCAGTTGCCCCGGTGCGCTCAGGGGTTGAGCGATGCCAGTTGTACCCAATAGGGATAACCCGTCCACGACTCCAAAGGCGGCGTTGGAGGTGCGTTGGGCCAGCGATCGCCCCTCTGGCAGGATGATGGTGACTCGGATGGCTGTTTCCGCCCGTAGTCGGGGGGTGAGGTTTTCTAGCAGCAGGCGTTTGGCATAGCGGTAAATGGCGGCCTGTCCATCCTGACTCCGGCCAATCCCTTCGCCCCCAAAAATCTCGATCGCGGCAGCCTGATCAGGGGTGCCCCATTCCACCAAGGCCCAGATGGGGGTATGCCGCGTTAAGTCCAAATTGTCGCCCGGATCGCTGCGTGTGATGGCTAGGGCGGCATTAGCCGACAACCGGGCCACCTGCTCGATCGCAATCTCAACCACTTCGGCAGGTTCCACCAAGTTCACGGCGATCGTACTGGTCGCCGTTTGATCTTGAAGCGATTGTAAACCCGCGATCGCAGCGGCACAGGCAAAAACGGGCAGAGTATAACCAGCGCGAGGTGAAGATGACATGGCAGTAAAGATGGACGTAGGGAAGCAGATTACCAGTTCTCATGCTCCAAATGGAGACCGATGGATGGATGGAAGCAGATGATCAGTTCTCATCTCTGATGGGTTTATCGAGGGCAGTGGGTCCGGGCAGCACTTTCAATGAAGGATTATCTCTCTTAAGAAGGAGTAATAATAGTTACGCTAGAGATCTGGAAGAACTTGCTTACATACATGCGATATTGCAAATACGGAGTGATCCAGAACACAAAAAAGGTGGACGGAAAACACAGGGAAGTGGTGACGTAGGATTGGGTCGTTTGCATAATCTTGATTCACGCTGGAGATAGTTGGTTAACGGACAAGGTTATTTCACCCTGATGGTTCGTGTCCCAACCATTCTCCGAGGTTTTCATGCATAGCGCGATTGAATCTTCTCACCTATCACCCCTCCCGCCAACTGCTGCTACTGGCTTGGCTGCCGCTGGTTTGCATCCGTTTGAGTCGGCGAAATTGGAGATGGTAGGAGCGGTGGTGCGATCGACAATTGTGTTGCAGCCCACTGGCGAACTCAATCATGAGAATGGCCAAACCTTTTGTCAGGTGTTGGAACAGGCACTCGAATTAGCGGCTGAAGGCGTAATTGTTGATCTGTTGTGGGTGAATGGGATGGATGCGGCTGGGATTGCGGCATTGGTGGCAGGGGCGGAGAAAGCGGCTGTTTTGGGCAAAGTGATTTCATTTCAGGCGATGAATTATCAAACTCGTGTGGCGATGGAACGGGAATGGGAACAACGGCGACAACAGCGGTTTGGAGCCTGGAGCGATCGCTTTGCTGTTCACCTGGAACCGTTTTTGAACCCCACCCGGAAGCGTTAATCACGACATACACTTGTCCTGCGGCAGACTGCAAGATCGGTCACGATGCTTAAGATAAATTGAAGGTTTAGTGATCAAACGCAGCCATTGCACGACGCATGACAAGAGTTTTAAACGCGGATTTGGACGACGACGCTGCTACGGTTGAAGGCATGGATTCCTGGAGGGTAGAACGGCTAGAAGATCAGGACATGGCGGCACTGATCGCGCCTGTAGCCGCGTTATCCATTCCTGCTGAGAAGCAAGCCATTCGTACCAGCTTGAGCGCATCCACCTGGGATGGCGTTTTTGCAACAGTTTTCTCAAATGCAGTGGGAGGCGTGCTGTTAAGCAATTTTTTAGTAGAACTACATGCCAGTCCGACGCAAATTGGGATGTTAGCGTCAATTCCAATGGTGGCAAATTTGCTGCAACCGCTGGGGGCCTGGTTGGGCGATCGCATGACGAGTCGGCACTGGTACTGTTTCTGGGTGTATGGGCCTTCTCGCTTACTATGGTTGCTGTTGGTGGGGGCGATCGCGTTGGCCAGTTGGGGCAGCCTGGACCCCGAAACGTTGATCCTGCTGACACTGGCGATCGTCTGTGTGAGTCACTTCGTGGGGGCGCTGGGCAGTGCGGCCTGGTTGAGTTGGTTAGCAACCCTGGTGCCTCGACGATTGCGCGGTCGATATTTTGGCATTCGCAATAGTGCAGCCAGCTTCACCAACCTGCTTACAGTTCCGCTCTTGGGCTGGTTTGTCTCAGCGTGGCAGGGCGGGTCGCTCCAGGGGTACGGGTTGGTCGTGATTCTGGGTGTCGTCACGGGGCTGATCAGTTTAGGGTTTCAGTTTTGGATGGTGGATGTGAACCCACAGGTGCAGCGTGAGGTCGAAGGTTGGGAGAACCGGACGCAAGCCGACCCCACCCCACCCGTAGCGGCAGCCAGTACGCGCCAGACGTGCCCGGAAAACGGCCAGGATGAAGGGTTGGATACGATTGCGTCTGGATTGACCACGCCCATTCCTACCCTGCTCCAGGATCGAAATTTTCTTTGCTTTTTGCTCTACTTTGGCGGGTGGATGTTTGCGGTGAATTTGAGTGCGCCGTTCTTCAACCTGTACTTGCTGGATGATTTGCACATTGATTTGCGCTGGGTGACGATTTACAACAGCCTGCAAGCAGGTGCCAATCTGGTCATGCTGGTAATTTGGGGGAGAATGGCCGATCGCCTTGGGAACCGTGCTCTGTTGCTGGGCATTGGTGTGTTTGTGGCTGTGACTCCATTGCTCTGGCTGGCAACCGGGTCAAATGGCTGGTCACTGTGGTTGCTGTTCCCGTTCCTGCATGTGTTGGCAGGAGCGACCTGGGCTGGAATTGATCTGTGCAACAACAATTTGCAATTGGGTGTCGCTCCGGTGCGAAATCAGGCAGCTTATTTTGCGATCGCGGCGGCTGTGGCCGGGGTCTGTGGTGCCCTGGGAACTACAGCAGGTGGGTTGCTGGTGGAATATGCCAACTACGGCGGCATTCCAGGATTATTTGCCTTATCTGGAGGGGTGCGGTTGGTTGCGCTGGTGCCGCTCATTTTTGTGCATGAACAACGGGGGCAATCGTTCCGCCAGTTGATGAGTACGCTGTTTCCGTCGGCCAAATCCGCTCCCCGCCCTGCAATCCCCCGTGTTGAATAAAACAAAGGGTCGAGTCACGCTTGGCCGAATGGGGGGAGCCTGAGACCACCTTTTGGGGCTAATCAAGCCCGTCTGCTCCTATGCCTCTCCCCTACTGACCTGATGATCCGGCACAATAGGGGCATGAATGATATCAACTACCTCCGCATTAGCCTGATTGATCGCTGCAATTTCCGGTGTCAGTACTGTATGCCGGAGGGCACTGATCTAGAATATGCTTTGCAGCAGAATCTGCTGACTCATCCTGAATTGCTGACCCTGATTCAGGATGTATTCATTCCAGTTGGGTTTTCTCGCTTTCGCCTGACGGGTGGTGAACCGTTGCTCCGTCCGGGCGTGGTCGATCTGGTGCGGGCGATCGCCGCTCTCCCAGAAACGCAAGATTTGGCGATGACCACCAACGCTTTTTTGCTGGCGGATCTAGCGCAGGATCTTTATAATGCCGGGTTGCGCCGCATCAACATCAGTCTGGATTCGTTAAACCCGCAAGTGTTTGATCAGATCATTGGTAATCGAGGGAAGTCTCGCTGGGAGCAAGTGTGGGCAGGCATTCAAGCGGCGTATCGGGTCGGCTTTAACCCGCTCAAGCTCAACGTGGTGGTGATCCCCGGTGTGAATGATGGTGAAGTTTTGGAGTTGGCGGCTTTGAGTCTGGAACGGGAATGGCACATTCGCTTTATTGAATTTATGCCCATTGGCAATGACGATCTTTTTCATGATCGCGGTTGGGTAGACTCGGTGGAACTGCGTCGCCGCATCCGGGAGCGGTGGGGGCTGACAGAAGGCCAGGTGCGGGGCAATGGGCCAGCAGATGTGTTTCAGATTCCGGGGGCAAAAGGCACGTTGGGTTTCATTAGCCAAATGTCAGAATGCTTTTGCGATCGCTGTAACCGGATGCGGCTCTCGGCAGATGGGTGGCTACGGCCCTGTTTGCTGAATGAGGTGGGACAGCTTGATCTACGGACTCAGTTGCGATCGGGGGTGCCTTTGTATGAATTGCGGCAACAGGTGCGTGATTTGATTCAGTTGAAACCAGAGATTAACTACAAAGACCGTCACTCCGGGACTGATGGTCGCTATGCCCGCACCATGTCGCAAATTGGAGGATAAACCGGGAATACTAACGGAAGACGATAGTGCATAACTGCATCAATGGATGATTCATCTATATGATTTTGACTGATTGCACTTGTTCACCGTGACCTTAAGGATTCTCCCATGTACTCATCCCAGCAAGACCAACCTTTAGTGAGTGTACTGATTCCATTACACAATACGGAACGATTCATCGCTCTAGCTTTAACCTCGGTGTTGCAGGAGCAACGGATACCACTGGAAGTGATTGTGATTGATGATCACTCAACTGATGGGTCTTTAGCTGCGATCGCCCAGATCCAGGACAGCCGGATTCGCGTCATTAACAGTGCTGGTAAGGGGATCTCAGACACCTTAAATACGGGCTTGGCAGCCGCGCGTGGGGATATTATCGTGCGGTGTGATGCGGATGATGTTTACCCTGCTGATCGCCTCCTGCATCAAGTTGAATGGTTACAGAAAAATCCGGAGTATGGGGCAATTTGCGGTAGTTATGCTGCTGTTGATCCTCGCGGAAGCATGATTACGCCATTGAGTGTGATGGCTGCGGGAGAAATCACGGAGGAATTGCGGCAGGGGATCACTCGCACTCACCTGGCCACTTTTGCAATTCGCGCAGATGTGATGCAGGCGATCGGTGGATTCAGACCTTACTTTGTCACGGCTGAGGACATTGACTTCCAACTGCGCTTGGGCGCGGCTTGTCGGGTCTGGTATGAGCCGACCAATTGCTACCACTACCGGATTCATGGGGCATCTATCACCCACACGCAAAAATCAAACGAGCGAGAATTTTTTGAAGCGATCGCCCGTGAATTTCAGCAGCAACGGCAACTCACGGGTCTGGATGACCTTGATCGGGGGTGTCCCCCGCTTCCTCCCCAGGAAGACAGTCCATCGTTTCGGGCTACCCATCATATTCAGGGGTTTTTACTGGGGCAGGCATGGCAGATGTACCAGGATGGCGACAAATGGCAAGCCTTGACCACAGGTTGGCGGGCTGCTCTGACGGCTCCAGGGAACGTGTCTGTTTGGCAAAGTTTAGCTGCGATGGTGGTGAAGTCAGTTGTTGCGTTGTAGCGGCTGGGAGTACCAGACTTTGACTCCGTCACTACTACCCATCGCGATCGCTCGTCCGCTCAAACCAAATTTGGCGGTCAGCCCACTGTAAGTTGATCCGCGCAATGTGCCTAGAAACTGGAAGGGTTGCATCTGCCAGAAGTTGGCATTGCCGCCATAGGTGGTAATTAAGACGCTGCCATCCGGACTGAGGGCAAAATCAGCCGCGACGGAATCCAGCACTCGCGCTAATTTGCCTGTCCTGGCATCCCACATTTTGATGCCATCTTCTCCCTGTATCCCGTCACTCCCTGTCAGCAGCAACTGCCCATCCGCACTGAAGGTCAACGTATTCAAATCGCCCGATGCCACCGTGTAGAGGTAGGCTTGGGTGGGTAAGTCCCAGACTTTGGTGGCGGCGGTTCCGGCGGCCAGCCGTTGGCCATCGGGGCTAAAGGCGATCGCGGTGATGGGTTCTTCCACGGTCAGGTTGGCCAGCAGTTGCCCTTGGCCCACATCCCACAATTGCAAAGGATGAAAGATTTTTGGAGCCGTTGCCGTGATTAGGCGATTGCCACTGGCGAGGGTACTGCCATCGGGACTGAACGCCAAAACGGTGACGTGGCGGGCGAAGAGGGTAGCTTGCAGAGTGCCTGTGGCTAAATCCCAGAGATTGATGGTGCCATCCAGGCTACCACTGGCCAGGGTATTGCCGTTGGGGCTGATGGCGAGGGCTGTGACCCACTGGCTGTGGCCCTGGAGCGATCGCACCTGTTGACCTGTGGTTAGATCCCATACATCGATCTGGTTTTTGTTGCTGCTGACCAACCATTTGTCGCGGGGTGTCGTTGCGATCGCCGTGGTGGGTTGGGTGGAGAGCTGCGTTTCAGCCGGATAACAAAGAGACGGCTGAGAAAAAGAGGGTAAGCAAAGAATCTGGGTGTGAGTTTGAGCCGCGATCGCGCGTTTAATCGTGTGATGGATGCCCCAAATCAATCCCGACAGGAGGGAAACGGCCATTACCACTACCAGAATTTGCAAAAATCGTTTTTGCCCCATATGTTTGATATTCCGAACCTGATATCTCGAACCTATTCAGCTTGAGGGGGTTGTTTTGGCTGTGATTGAGCCTACTCATTCCAAATACTCACTGGCTAATGGCTTGCTCATCGGTGTGGCACTCCTCTTGGCGGTGTATTTGGCAACATCCATCACCATCTTAGGACTGGACAAGTATGCCTATATTTTGGCGGGTGGCAAAAAGTTTGCGACCTTTCCTAATCTCGACCGTTTTTTGGGCATTAGTGTTGCCTATGTTGGGCTGGTTGTGTTGCACGCGATTTGGATTGTCGGGCGCGATCGCCCAGATCCCATTACCCACTTTTCCAGCGTCCTCAGGGTCAGTGGCATCTTTTTGGTGTTGGCCTTCATCGCTTACCCGTTGGGGAATGACATTTATCTGTATCTCCATGTGGGCTTGATGAATTTGAGCGGGGTTGATCCTTTTTTAACTCCGGCAGGTGAGTTTTTGTCGCCTCTGACTCCCTTTGTTGACTGGAAACAAACGTCCACCTATGGCCCCATCTCCCAACTATTATTTGCAGGGTCTGCCGTTGCAGTGGCGCTACATCCGATTCTGGCAATTTACATCTTTAAACTGATTTGCCTGATGACTCATATTTTTAATGGGTTTCTCGTCTGGCGGATCTTGCCCAAACCGCAACGGGGCAAACTGGCGATCGCGTATCTGGTGTCGCCGCTGTTGCTGGTGGAGCAAGTTGCTTCGGCCCATGTGGATGTATTTGTGTGTACCAGCATTTTATTAATGGCCTTATGTGTATTAACGCGACGCTATGCCACGGCTTTTTTACCGCTCTGGGGTGGGTTTTTAGCTAAAACGATTCCGTTGATCTGGATGCCGATGCTGGCCCTGTTCCTGGTGCGACAGCGCCGCTGGAAACAGTTGGCTTTGGGCATGGCTTTATGTACCGCGATCGCAACGTTACTATCAATCACCGTATTACCAGATCTAAATTCCTGGCGCAGTTTGCTCAACCCCGGTGTAACGGGTCAATTTCAATCCTCCATTCATGCGCTGCTGCGAGCCGGATTTGAGACCTTACCCTACTTTGTGCCCAATGCCCCCCCACCCAGCACCTATAAATATTGGCTGCTGACGTTGTCTCGCTTTACCCTGGGCGGCTTCTGTGTTTTTTACGCCTGGGTGTGTCTGCGGATGTTTCGCCGTAACTATGGCGGCGTTAAGCTGCTTGAAGACATGGGCTGGGTGACTCTCGTGTTGATGCTGTATGCCACGTCCTGGTTAATGCCCTGGTATGTGTCGATTTTGTATGCGATCGCGGTGGTCATTCCCCAGGCGCGGCTGTTGGGACTCACCACATTAATGTTTGGCGTATCCAGCAGTGCCATGTATCTGTTGCAGGGCGATGCCGGATTGCGGAGTCTCTGCGCGGTTGGGCTACCCACGTTAACCCTAATTGTGGGGGCAATAGCAATGGGTAAACCGAAGACCAAAGAGAAAACACAGAATTCAACCTAACCAACCTGAGCAGCGGATAATCGGCCAACTTTGCCTCAGTCATCCGTGAGCGTCTTATACCGCATCATTCTGCCTATTCACCCAAATCGGGATCTTATACGGAAACTTTCCGTATAATAAGTTGTTAGCTGGCTCCGCATCCAGATTTTGCACTGGTGCCGCCAAGTTGCTGGTCAGCCCCAAAGCACCCAGGAGACTGGGGTTGAGACCGTCGCTCCAAATTTTCTGCGGTGTCCCCAAGCGCTCAGGAGGCTGGGGTTGGGGCAGTCGCCAGAGTTTGGGTGTGAGGTGGAAAGCGCTCAGGAGATTGGGGGTGGGGCGGTGCAGAAGGGCGATCGGTGCGTCTCTCAGCTAACAAGTCATTGGAGCGGTCTTGCCGAGTCGATCTGTGATGAGCTGAAATTCTCTGAAGCCGCTCAATTTCGTCGTT
>JANRIS010000063.1:0-38454 GCA_033764685.1 Leptolyngbyaceae cyanobacterium bins.349 | reverse complement strand
ACAAACCCCAGTCTTGCTCCGGGGGACTTCCCCCCGGCCCCCCGTTTCGTGGGGTCCTCACTCCCCCACGCCCCCCGAATAAGAGTTTGAGTGGCACGCACCCGACGGGGTTTGAGACAGAGTTGCGGCAACCTTGGTTGCGATCAGGGTATCACCCGACAACGGCTCCATCCCAGCACCATTGCACCGCCCCAGTCGTGCCCTCTGGAGGGGGTGTGGGGGATGCAGCCGTCCCTCACATTTGGGGGGTTTGGGGGGCTGCCACCCAAGCGGCTAATCTAGTTTTGTCCCAGGGTTTGACGGTAGGGCAGCGGGAAACCAAAACGGCAAAAAAGTTGCCCATCGCGGCTTTTATGTAATTTACGAGAGATCAGGAGGTCTAAATTCCCTCCCGGTAAAATGAACCGACCCTGCACGAGGCGGGGGTGCGGGGGGAAGTCACCCGGTAGAGTCTTGGGGTGAAGTCGCGATCTGTGTACACAGTAGCCCGCTTTGGGAGCAGGAGAGGGGCGAGGGCATTGCCCCACTGCGTGACGAGGGCAATGCTGCAAAATTGGGATGCACTCGGTTTGCGATCGGGACGTTGAATAGAACGTCCCGATGCTTTTACACCGGGAATGTGACTTGAGTTTGGGTCACTTCCCACAGCTTCATCACCAGCAATTCTGTCAAGTGAGACATTGCCGTCACGAAGACTCCTTCTTCTGCATCCACGGCTTCGGCCAGCCAGCTTCCTTCCACAATGAGTTCCACAAACTCATCATCGACAGGCGCAATCGTCATCACGGCCTGTTGCTCCATTTGCAGCGATCGCCGCAGTTGCGCCAGTCCGGGTGTTTCGGCGTGCAGCAGGAAGGATGCAGTCCCCGGCTCAATGTGCAACCGTTGCCCCGTCCGCAGGGCCAGCACTACTCGTTGAGCAATCAAGACTTCCAACGGAGCCGCTGCCCGCTCCAGGTGCAATCCAGTATCGGTGTAGGTCAGCTTTAACATGGCTCAAATGCTCCTAAAAAAAATTAACCCCCGCCTCTGATCAACAGGAGCGGGGGTTCTCAGCCTGATGGCTTGACACCTAAGTGAGGCCAGGTTGCGGCCTGCACCTCCCGCTCAAATCGTCCGCATGAATCCGTTGATCTCGTTTCAGTAAGCTTTGAATGACGACAAAAATCCGGCTAAAGAAAATTGAGTTGTGAGTTGGTTGGGCTGCTGCATCCAATTCGCCTCTAATTCGCAAACTGCCCCATTCATACGGAGACAGCGCCGTCGTTGCCGGGTACCCGCTGGCGGGTCGGCAATTCGTAGCGCTGAAAGTGGATAAGTGGCAGTTCAACATGGCTGAAAGGTAAACCAAAGAATTGTGTGACAAAAAAATCGTGTTACAAATACTTGAGTAAATACTACAGGATGTAATATCTACTTGTCTACAGTAAGGGAATCCATTTTTATGCATGCCATTCCGGATGGAGGGGCAAGTTTTCCACCCCATCCCCTAACGCTCTCCTTTCTGCATCATCTGCCCCTATTCTTAACCTGGGCTGGCTAAAATCAGCCCATGATTTGATTGCTTCTGACTGGCTATGTTCTTTACCCAAGTGGCGATCGCCCTGTTTTCCTGGCTCCTGACGATGACTCCTGCACCCACTCTCCTCACCGATCCGTTTCTACAACTGCCGGGTGAATCCTCGGTTCACGTGGTTTGGTTCACCGAGTTTGAAGGGACCCAACATACTGTTCGCTACGGCAAAGACCTGAAGCAAACCGCGATCGCGAAAACGACAAAACTCCGACGCACGCGGGAAGATCAAAATTCTAATATCCCCCATCCACCCGCTCAACCCACCGCCCGCCCCATCTGGCGACACGAAGCCGAAGTGACAAACTTACCCAGAGATACCCGCCTGCCCTACCAGGTAACGAGTGTGCGTGCAGATGGGAAACGTGTAACCAGTGAGACGTTTACGCTGGCGGCAGCACCTTCACCGGGGCGATCGCTGAAAGTGCTGCTGACTTCTGACCATCAACTGAAGTCAATGGTGGCGGCAAATTTGCAGAAAGCGATCGCCACCGTCGGGCCGGTTGATCTGGTCTTAGTGGCGGGAGATTTGATTAATATTCCCGATCGCGCTTCCGAATGGTTTGATGATGCCGCCGGAGGAGCCTTTTTTCCCGCCTTGCAGGGACGTGCCCAGTATGACCTGAAGCAGGGCGACACGACCACTCGTTACACTGGGGCAGCAATTTTGCAACACACTCCCATGTACGCCGCGATCGGCAATCATGAAGTCATGGGCCGCTTTTCTACCACCAACAGCCTGAATGAGCAATATGGGGATGCGGTGCCCCGCGCGATCGCCCAAGACCTTTATACCCAACAGGCGGAAACGATCAATCCTACGAATAATCCTTTAGTGCGGGAAGCCTGGATTAAGAATCACTCGTTTAATACCGACACTTATGAAGAGATCTTAAGTCTGCCCACCAGTGATGCTGGCGGCAAACGGTACTACGCTGTGACATTTGGGGACATTCGACTCATCACTCTATATGTAACAAATGTCTGGCGCACCCCTTACCTCAACGATGAGGCCCGTGGCAAGTATCGAGAACGGCAGGCCGACCTCAACACGCCTGCAAAGTGGGGCCACGGGCAGCACATTTTTGAGGCGATCGCTCCCGGTAGTCCCCAATACACCTGGTTGCAGCAGGAATTGCAGAGTCCAGAGTTTCAGCAGGCCAAGTACAAGATTGTCATGTTCCACCATCCACCCCACTCGTTGGGGGAAAACAGCGTTCCCGCCTACACCGATCCCGTGCAAGTGATGGAGCGAGATGCAACAGGTGCGATCGCGGCCATTCGCTACGAGTATCCCACTACGCAGGACTATATCTTGCAGGATCTGGTGCCGCTGTTGGAAAAATCAGGGGTACAACTGGTGTTCTATGGGCATTCCCATCTGTGGAATCGGTTCGTTGGTCCAACTGGAATGCACTTTCTCGAAACATCGAATGTGGGCAATTCCTATGGCGCATTTTTAGGCGAGCGACAACGTTCTGTGCCGACTAATTTTCAGGAATCCTATGCCGCAATTGGAAATCCGGGTGGGTTGGAGGCTGTGATTCCGGCGATCGCGCCGCTGCGAGACGAAACGGGACAACCGTTGCCCTATATCGCCAGCAACGACATCACCGCGTTCAGCATTTTGGACACGGGGACGGGCGCGGTCAGTAGTTACTATTTCGATACGCGAAAACCGGATGCTGCTGTAAGCAAATTTGACGAATTTCTGCTGCCCTGAGAGCGGGCTAAATGGGTTGGATGGGGGAATGGATACCGTTGGCATCCCGCTCCGGCGATCGCAGTAGGATAATCATATCGGCTTCAGGTTTTGCTTATGTCTCAGCAATTGGTAGACGAGGACGAAATCATTACACCAGATATCAGTCACCTGGTTTTAGAAGATGATGTGCCAGTGGATAACTTTCAATCTGAAAAACAACAGCGTTTATTGACAGAACCGCTTTACAGTTCGCCCGTTTTGCCGCCACCGTTCATTGCGGCAGCGAACGTTGGTATTTTCTACAGTATCAATCAGGAAGGCATTGCCCCCGATGTCTTTCTCAGCTTAGGGGTACAAATGCCAAGCGCCTGGATGGAACGAAAAAATCGGTCTTATCTGGTGTGGGAGTTTGGCAAGGTACCGGAAGTCGTGATCGAAATTGTATCTAACCGCCAAGGGAAAGAGCTGGGCCAGAAAAAAGACGACTATGCCCGCCTGAAAGTGGATTACTACGTTGTGTTTGATCCACTTCAACAACTCCAGCAATCGAATGAAATGAATGGCTCGCTCCTGCGCGTTTGGGCTTTGAGTGCCGGACGCTATATCGAACTCACGCCGGAACAAGGGATTGCGATCGGAGAGCCAATCTGGCTGGAAACCGTTGGGATCGGTGTGACTTTGTGGGACGGCAGTTTTGAGACGGTTCCGGGGACTTGGGTCCGCTGGTGCGATCGCACGGGCCAGGTCGTTCCGACTGGGGCGGAAGCCGTCCAACAGGAACGGCAACGGACGGAGGAAGAACGGCAACGGGCAAACCGTCTAGCGGAACGATTGCGATCGCTGGGGATTAACCCTGATGAGGTTTAGTCTAAGTCTGCACTGTCCTGATGGTTGACTCGGTTAACCCGACTAAAAACAACACCGCAATATGGAGCCACTTAAACTGACTTAAAACTTTGAAATACTCCAGGAGTATTCTAATTTGAACTGAAGATGGAGTTTGTGAAGGATAAATCGAAGCACCATTATCGGAAATTGTGATGACTAGATCACTATTCATTAATCGTGCTCATTTCTATTCTCATTCTGATGCTCAATTAACATCACCCATAACTACCATTGCATGACTATGATCTCTGCCCAAGACGAGCGATCGCCCTTTTCTTCCCAGTGGTTGGGCACTTTAGACCTGACGTTTGGGGCCGCGCAGGGCGAAACCTTTATTCGCCACAGTCACGTCAAAGCTCCGTTGAAAGTGCAGCGGCCATTTTTTCCGGAAGGTGCGGGGGTGTGTCATAGTGTGATTTTGCATACGGCGGGTGGAGTCGTGGGGGGCGATCGCCTTCTACTCAACCTGGATTTGCAAGCGGATGCTCAGGCTCTGATCACGACGGCGGCAGCGGCAAAAATCTACCGCAGCAATGGTCAGGCAGCCCAGCAATGCCTGCAGGTGCGCTTGGGAGCCAATGCCTGTTTAGAATGGCTGCCCCAGGAAACGATTGTGTTTGAGCAGGCCCAATATCAGCAGCAGATGCGAATTGACCTGGCTCCTGGTGCCACCTGGCTGGGGTGGGAGATTACACGCTTGGGGCGCACCGCCAGACAGGAGCGCTTCTATGCGGGGAATTGGCGATCGCGCACGGAAGTTTGGCAGGGCGATCGACCGTTATGGATTGATCGGCAGTGGCTTCCTGGCAGTGAAGCCACCTGGCATAGCCCTCACGGGTTGGCGGCCTGTCCTGTGGTGGGGACTTTTGCCCTGGTGGGCCGCCCCATCGAGGCTGATGTAGTGGCCAGCATCCGGGAAACCTGGACGGGGCAGGCGGGGCAGGCGGGGGTCACACGACTGGCCAGTGGGTTGCTGTGCCGCTACCGGGGGCACTCCACCACAGAAGTGCGGCAGTGGTTTATCCAGGTATGGGAGATTACGCGATCGCACTTCCAGCAACGCCCCATCTGCATTCCCCGCGTCTGGCAGCTTTAGATTGAGGGAGTTGCTGGAGATCATTTGTGGCGATCGCCATAAGACGCAGTGGGATTTTGCTGACCATGACTGCGTGATGTCGTCAATTTCCAGCGACAATTTCAATGGAGAGTACAAACAAGAGGTTGGCAGTTTGTCTGAGACAGACCGTTTAAGAGCGGAATTGCAGGGACTTAACCTTTATCTGATCGGCATGATGGGGTCAGGCAAAACGACCGTGGGGCAGCAACTGGCTCAACGATTGGGGTATCAGTTTTTTGATACCGATGCCGTGGTGGAACAGGTGGCAGGGCAGTCGATTCAGGACCTATTTGCCGAATTGGGCGAGGCTGGCTTTCGGGACCTGGAAAGTCGAGTGTTATCCGAGTTGTGTGCCTATACGCAGTTAGCGATCGCGACTGGCGGCGGCATTGTGACACGGCAAGAAAACTGGAGCTACCTCCGGCATGGGGTGATCGTATGGCTCGATGTGCCGTTAGCCCAATTGGTCACGCGCTTACAGGCTGACACCCGCCGTCCCCTCCTGCAACAGGGTGATCTGCCGACGCGGTTGGCTGATCTGCTCAACCAGCGGCGATCGCTCTACGCCCAGGCCGATGTCCAGATTTCCTACCAAGCAGACGAATCCCCCGAACAACTGGCCGTCCGCATTCTGCAACAGGTGCAAGGGATCATCAAAACCCCAAATTCACCCCCCGCTCAGGGCAACGGAGCCAGGGAACTTCCCGGCGAGTGGGAGCGTGGCTCATTAGAATAAGTAGACAATCTATCCAGAAGGTTTTACACTGTTCCGTGTATTTTGTCTGTGGGTGTTGCTTTGCGGTTGCCCTGTTTGTGGATGCTTGCTCATGGCTTCTGAGTCTGGTGATCTGGAATCCTCAACTTCTAGTGAGATGGAGTCGTCCGTGGTGATGGAGCCGTCCGTGGTGATGGAGCCGTCCGACATGGTGGCCACTTCACCTCGCTGGGTTGAAGTGCTGGTGGATTGTCCTGGTGCCCAGGGGTTATTTACCTATCGCCTGGAGGGCTTCCAGGTGCAACCGGGGGATATCTTAAGTGTGCCCTTTGGCTCACAACAGGTAGGCGCGATCGCCATTCGCTGTCCTTCCCATCTGCCGCCCGACCTGGAGCCAGCCCAGATCCGGCCTGTGGAAGCGGTGATTCAAGCCAGCTTCTTTCCCGCCACCTACTGGCAACTGCTGCAACGAGTCGCCCACTACTATCACACGCCCCTGATCCAGGTGATTCGGGTGGCGCTGCCCAGCGGGTTGCTGGCGCGATCTCAGCGGCGGGTGCGGTTACGGTCTGCTGATTTAAATGGGGGCGGTCGCCCCGTCCCGTCCGAGGTGGCGCAGGCATTACTGGCGGTGTTGCAAGGGAGTAAAACTGGCGATTATAGCTGGCAATATCTCCAACGGCAGGTGGGCGGCGCCCATCGCGGCTTGCAGGACTTGATCAAAGCCGGGTGGGTCGAGTCCTATTTGGAACCGCCCACTCCTGTCCGGCCCAAACAGCGACAGGCCGTGACCCTAACCCCCCAATCGGGGCATTTAACGGAGTTAACCCCCCGCCAGCAGGAGGTGATTGCCCTCTTGCGGCGGCAGGGCGGCGAACTCTGGCTGACCGATTTGCTGCAACAGGGGCAGGTCAGCAGCACGACGTTGAAGAGTCTGGCCCAGAAGGGTTGGGTGGTGATGCAACCCCGCGAAGTGTTGCGATCGGATGCCGCAGGTACCCTCCCGGCAGACGCGGCCAAAGCCCTCACCGCCGATCAGCGGCTGGCTCTGGCAACCCTGCACACCCTGGAGGGCTGCACCGAAGTGCTGTTGCATGGGGTGACGGGGTCCGGCAAAACCGAGGTCTATTTACAGGCGATCGCGCCTCACCTGGAGCAGGGGCGATCGGCTCTGGTGCTGGTGCCAGAAATTGGGTTAACGCCCCAACTGACGGATCGGTTCCGGGCGCGGTTTGGGCCGCAAGTGCGGGTGTATCACAGTGCCCTCTCCGAGGGGGAACGGTACGACACCTGGCGCCAGATGTTGCAGGATCGCCCCCAGGTGGTGATCGGCACGCGCTCTGCCGTCTTTGCGCCCCTATCCAATTTGGGGATGATTGTGCTGGATGAGGAACACGATAGTAGTTTCAAGCAGGAACAACCCGCCCCCTGTTACCATGCCCGTACCGTCGCCCGCTGGCGGGCCGAATTGGCCAATTGTCCCCTGGTGCTGGGTTCGGCGACGCCCTCGCTGGATAGTTGGGTCAGGAGTCAGGCAGGACGGTGCCAGCAGACCGAGGAGCCGGGAACTGGGGCCGAGGAAACTGGCAACTGGGGAACCGGGGAGCCGGGACACCGAGAAGCCGGGCAACCGGGCAACCAGGAGACCGGGGATCTCCATGCGTCACTTTACCTGTCGCTGCCGACGCGGGTACAGGCCCAACCCATGCCTGCGATCGCGGTGGTGGATATGCGGCAAGAGTTACATCAAGGAAATCGTTCATTATTCAGTCGCCCCTTGCAAGTCGCCCTCCACCAGCTTCAGGCTAACCAGCAACAGGGTATTTTGTTTGTGCCGCGCCGGGGTCATAGCACCTTTGTCTCCTGTCGCAGTTGTGGCTATGTGGTGACCTGCCCCCACTGCGACGTGTCGTTGACCTACCACCAACCCCAGGCCGAGGCGGTGCCGCTGTTGCGCTGCCACTATTGCAACTACCTGCAACCTCAGCCCAAAACCTGCCCTGCCTGTGACTCGCCCTACTTCAAGCATTTTGGTAGCGGCACTCAACGAGTCATGCAGGAGTTAGCCAGCTTCTTTCCCAGCCTGCGAGTGCTGCGGTTTGATAGTGATACCACCCGGACCAAAGGTGCCCATCGATCGCTCCTGACCCGCTTTGCCAATGGTGAAGCGGATGTACTGGTGGGGACCCAAATGTTGACGAAAGGGATTGATCTACCCCAGGTGACGCTGGTGGGGATTGTCGCGGCAGATGGCTTATTGCACCTGTCCGACTATGGTGCCAGTGAGCGGACGTTTCAGGTGTTAACTCAGGTGGCCGGACGCTGTGGCCGGGGCGATCGCCCTGGTCAGGTCATTCTCCAAACCTATTCACCCGACAATCCAGTCATTCAAGCGGTGCAACAGCAGGATTATGCCGCTTTTGTCCAAACCGAACTAGCCCAACGGGCCGCCCTCACTTACCCCCCCTACGGACGGTTAGTGCTTCTACGGTTTGCCAGCCCCCATCCGGTTGCCGTACAACAGGCCGCAGAGCGGGTCGCGGCGGTCTTGGCGGCCCAACTGCCGCCCCCGGTGGAACGGTTAGGCCCTGCGCCTGCCAGTATTTTGCGGGTTGCCGGTCGGTATCGCTGGCAAGTCCTGCTCAAATTTCCGCCCGATCATCCGGCAACCTTACCTGCTGAAGCCGAGATTCGCGCTTTGTGCCCCTCATCCGTGAGTTTACTGATTGATATCGACCCCCTCACCGTTGGGTAGGTTGGCTGCTTCTGCAACAATTTGCCATGAAATTTAACGACTGAGGTAGGGAAGTTGAGTGGTTCCTGGGTTGGCTATCATTCCGCGATCGCCTTAAACCGCATTTTTACGGAGAGCTTTTCCACCATTTATTAAGCAATTACATCACCATACTGAGGGGGTGATTGTTGCGTTTATTCACCATTGGGGCATCCTAAAACCGAAGAGTTTGCTGAACGATGACTCTTGTTAGTACTAGAGTTACTGGGTTTTTCGGATTGCCTCCAAATTCATGCTCTGCACGCCTAACACTGATGTGGGGGCGCGTCATTCTGCAACTGACAGTTCCATCGGATACATGAGCCTGGTTCGCCTGACCGCCCTCACAAATCCTTCTAGCTGCCGTACCTGGTGTTTGCGCTTTCATCTACCATCTCAGAGGAGTTACCTGTGGAATCGTTTTGGTCATCTGCCCAATCCCTGCCTCATTGGTCTGAATCGTCTTTCTTTGCTCCATTGGCTAACTCGTCGTTGACGATTGCTGCGGCCGGGTTGGAGCAGCCCTGGCCGCAAATGGGGCGGGCCACCAGTGCGGGAAGCGCGATCGCATTTATCGACTCCAGTGTGCTGGATTATCAGCACTTAGCCGGAGCGATCGCCCCGGGAACAGCAATATACGTGCTTGATCCGCTTCAGGATGCGGTGAGTCAGATTACCCAAACGCTGTTGCAATCTAACGATGTGACTAGTGTGCATCTCATATCCCACGGCAGTGCTGGACGCTTGCAACTGGGGAATACCCGCCTGGATAGTACAAGCCTGGGTGGTTACGCGCAACAGTTGCAATCCTGGTCTCAGGTGCTAACGCCCGATGCAGACATCCTGCTTTATGGGTGTGAAGTGGGGGCAGAGGGCCTGGGTACCGCCTTTTTGCAGCAGTTGGCTCAACTGACCGGGGCCGACATTGCCGCTTCGACTGATTTAACGGGGAATGCCAGTCTGGGGGGCGACTGGGAACTGGAGGTGCAGACAGGAGACATTGCCGCTGCCCTGATCTTTGATGCCACCGCCCGGAATGCCTACGGGTTTATTTTGCCCAGTCAAGTGGTGTCGATGAATGGCAGCACCCAGGGCAATGGCGACTCCTGGACGGTAAATACGGGGTCGGGCAACTGGAATCGGGATGCAGCCACCTCAGTTCGCCAAACCATCAGCGATGATGGCCGCTACGTTTTATTCACCAGCCAGTCTACCAACCTGGCCACCGGGGATCCCAATGGGGTCCAGGAAGATATTTTCCTGCGCGATCGCATTCTGGGCACAACCCTACTGGTCAGCGCCCAATACAACTCCGGTACAGGAGATAATTCGACCAACATCGCCGGACAGGGGCGATCGCTCAATCCAGTGATGAGTGCCGATGGGCGGTATGTCGCCTTTACCAGTAATGCTGCCAATCTGGTGGCCACGGATGCCAACGGCAGCACAAGGGATGTGTTTTTGTGGGACCGAGACACGCGCCGCACGACATTGATCAGCCGGGGAAATAGTGGTCAGGAAGGTTGGGGAGATGCCTTTGGCCCCTCCATCAGCCGGGATGGGAAACGGGTGGTGTTTACCAGTTCTGGCAACCTCTTTCGGGGATCTGGTCCCGATGATTATTACCACCAGGTCGTTCTCTATGAATGGACAACCACCCCGACGGCGGGCAGCATTCGGCAGGTCAGTGTGAACAATGTTGGCCAGAGCGGCAATGAACAGTCAGGGTTTGAATATCCAGCCCTGATTAGTGGCAACGGGCAGTATGTCGTCTTTCAAAGCAATGCCACGAACTTGATTGATCTGAATAACGACAACATTCCCGATGGTGAACTGAATGGTGGCTCTGATGTGTTTGTGCGGGATCTGGCTACAAATCGCACCATCTTAGTGTCGGTGAACAGTAGTGGTACGGGCAGTGGAAATCAAGGGGCCGGACGACCTTCCATCAGCGAAGATGGGCAAACGATCGCTTTCATCAGTAATGCCAGTAACTTAGTCAGTGGTGGCACCAATGGCAGTCGTCATGCCTTTGTGCGGAATTTAGCCACGGGCACGACTCAACTGGTCAGCGTGAGTTCTACAGGGCAGCAGGCGTACCCCTGGGAAGCCACACCTAACGTGGTGCTCTCTGGCGATGGGCGCTTTGCGGTGTTTGCCAACGGGTCCGATAATTTGGTGACAGGTGATAACAATAACGCCCGCGATCTCTTTCTACGGGATTTAACTGCTAACACGACAACACTGGTCAGTGTGAACCAGGGCAATACGGGGGCTGGGAATGGTGCGTCTAACTCGCAGGATGATATGTTCCCTGCCATCAGTTTCGATGGGCGCTACCTGGTATTTTCCAGTCTGGCTACCGATCTGGTGAGCAATGATGCGAATGGGGTGAGTGATGTGTTTCTGCGCGATCGCGTCGCCGGAACGACCACGTTGATCAGTCGTAATCAGGCCGGAACGGGAAGCGGGAATGGGACATCGGATTTTGCCACGATCAACCGCTCTGGTAATGTGATTGCTTTCAGCAGTACCGCGTCGAACCTGGTGACGACTGACACCAATGGGCGCATGGATGCGTTTGTGTTTACGGCTGGCAATCAGCCTCCCATTGCCGCCAGCGACAGCTTCGGCACTAACGAGGATACGCTGCTGACCAATACGGTCTTGACGAATGACAGCGATCCCGACAATAACACCCCCCTGACGGTGAGCCTGCTGGCTGGTACCGCCAACGGGTCCCTGTCCTTAAATGCCAACGGCACCTTTAACTACACCCCAAACGCGAACTTTAGCGGCACCGATACCTTTACTTACTCGGTGCGAGATAGCTTAGGTGCCAATTCTGGGCTGGCGAGTGTGGTACTCAGCGTGACAGCCACCAATGATGCCCCGATCGCTGTGAATGATCAATACACTCTGATCGCTGGATCGCCATTCACCGTGTCGGCGGCTGGAGTGTTGGCAAACGATACCGATATCGACACCCCCGCTGCCAATTTCACCGCCAATGTGGTGGGCACTCCTACCAATGGCACCCTGGTGCTTAATCCCAATGGGTCCTTTAGCTATACCCCCAATGCGGGATTTACGGGCAGCGATCGCTTTACCTATCGCGTGAATGATGGCAGTGCCAACTCTGGCCTCGCCACCGTTAGCCTGAGTGTGACCGCCGCCATCAATCAGCCCCCGGTCGCCGCCAACGACAGCGCCACAGGCAATGAGGATACCGGGTTGACAGGGGATGTTTTGACCAACGACAGCGATCCCGATGGCAATACCCCCCTAACGGCGACGCTGGTGACGGCTCCCAGTTTCGGGTCTCTTTCCCTCAATGCCAATGGCCGCTTCAGCTACACCCCCACCGCCAACTACAACGGCACCGATACCTTTACCTATGTCACCCGCGACGCGCTGGGGGCTGATTCAAACACGGCCACCGTGGTGCTGACGGTGAATGCGGTGAATGATACCCCCAGTTTTACCGTCGGGGCCAATCAGAGCGTGATGGCTGGGGCAGGTGCCCAAACGGTGACCAACTGGGCTACGGGCTTTAATCCGGGTGCAGCAAATGAGTCTACTCAAGCGATCGCGGCCTATGACATTGTCAACAATTCCAACCCCAGTATTTTCACCACCGCACCCAGCATCAGTGCTGCCGGCACTCTGACCTACACCCCCGTCAGTAGCATTGCAGGCACCGCCAGTGCTGTAATTGCAGCACGAGTTCGGGATAATGGTGGCACGGCCAACGGTGGCACCGATATCTCACCAACTCAGTTCTTTACCATCACCGTCACCGGTCAACCTTCCCTCAATATTGCCAATGTCAGTCAGGCTGAGGGCAACAGCGGCAATACGTCGCACCGCTTCACCGTTACCCTATCCAGTGCCAGCAGCCAGACGGTGAGTGTCAATTACGCCACGGCTGACGGTACGGCTACGGTGGCCGATGGCGATTATGTGGCCGACAGCGGCACCCTGATCTTTCTGCCGGGGGAAACCAGCAAGGTAATCCCGATCGCGGTGCGGGGCGATACTCGCTTGGAAGCGAACGAAACCTTCCGGGTGAACTTGAGTACGGCAACCAATGCCCAAATTGGGCAGGGCAATGGCACCGCCACCATTGTGAATGATGACCTGCAACCGACCCTCCAGGTGCAGGGGGGCAGTCGTCAGGAAGGGAATTCCGGGGTAAACAATCTCCTCTTCACAGTGACCCTATCGAACGCCAGCCAGCAAACCGTCAGTGTGGGTTACACCACGACGGATGGTACGGCGACTCACGCGGATGGCGATTACATCAACACCACAGGCACGCTGATTTTTGCCCCTGGCGAAACCAGTAAAACTGTTGTAGTTGGCATCAATGGCGATCGCAAATCGGAAGCCAACGAAACCTTTGCGCTCACCTTGCGGAATCCGGTCAATAGCACCATTACTGCGGGGTCTGCGATCGGGACTATTCTCAATGACGAATCCGCTACTGCATCTGATTTCAACCAGGACGGCATTGATGATATCGTTTGGCGGAACTACGTCACTGGCGAAAACCAGATTTGGCTGATGGGTTCCACCTTGCCGATGTCGGTTGTGTCTCTCCCTTCAGCCTCGCTGGAGTGGGTGTTGGAAGGCGTTGGAGATTTCAATCAGGATGGTAGCCCTGATTTGCTCTGGCGCGAATATGGTTCTGGTCTGACCGGATTTTGGACCATGTCCAGAACAAACGTTCAAGCCTGGATCCCTCTCGCCGTCGTGGACACGAACTGGCAAATTGAAGGCGTGGGTGATTTGAATGGGGATGGCAATCCCGATATTGTCTGGCGGGATGTCAATTCTGGATATCTCGCGGCATGGCGGATGAATGGCATGACGGCCATCTCGTTTGATTACCTGAGCAACGTTGCGATGGATTGGTCCCTGGAGTCTATTGCCGACATCAACAATGATGGCCGTCTCGACTTCATCTGGCGCAATCCTTCCCAGAACGCGACGCTCGCCTGGTTGATGTATGGCGGTTTGGGCGCACCCTTCTTCTCCGCGACTAGCTATGTGGCACCTACTGGTAGCCAGTGGGACGTGGCCGATACCAGTGACTACAACCGGGATGGCAAAACGGATGTCATGTGGCGCAACCATAACACCGGGGAAAACATCATCTGGCTCATGGATGGGGGGCGGTTGATCGGCCAGATCTCAACGTTCTCCTTACTATGGGGCTGGTTTGGAGTCGGATAACGAAGGGGCCAAACGAGCCTCTGGTAAAATCAGCATGGCATCGCCGAAGGAGTAAAAGCGGTACTGCTCGGCGATCGCCAGTTGATAAAGCGCCAACAATCGCTCCCGCCCAATCAAGGCGCTCACCAGCATCATTAAGCTGGACTTTGGTAAATGAAAATTAGTAATTAATCCTTGCACGACCCGCCACTGGTAGCCGGGATAAATAAACAAATTGGTCTTCCCACAAAACGGCTGCAATTGGCCTTTCTGGGAGGCTCCTTCCAGCGCCCTGACCACCGTCGTTCCCACCGCAATCACCCGTCCACCACTGGCCTGGGTGCGGTGAATCAGCTCGACGGTTTCAGCAGACACCTCCGCCCACTCAGAATGCATTTCATGGGCAGTAATATCATCCGCCTCCACGGGCCGAAACGTACCGACCCCCACATGCAGTGTGACAAAAGCATGTTGAATGCCCCGCTCTTGCAAACGATCCAGCAATTCAGACGTAAAGTGTAGCCCTGCGGTGGGAGCCGCAACAGCCCCGGCGCGATCGGCGTAGACCGTCTGGTACTGCTCCGGGTCGGTGTCGGTTGTGTTGATGTAAGGCGGTAGCGGTACGTGACCCGTTGCATAAATCCAGGATTTGAGGGAAAGATGAGCTGGCACCTCAAACTGAATCACTCGGCCACTGGTGGCAGCATCGGTTTCCAAAACTTTGGCATGAATGCTTTTGGATGGGGAAAATTGGTTTGCATCCGCACCCGGTTCCGACACCCGATCCGCCATCGGATCCGAGCCATTAGTAGCGTCAAAAGTCGAGTCAAAACAAATCATCGTCCCTGGTTTCAGCCGTCGTCCTGGTTTGACCAGGGCTAACCAGCGGTCTGAAAAATCTGCCTCTGAAGCGGTCGAACTGGGTTGTGGTTCCAGTAGCAAAATTTCTACGGGCAGGCCACTGGGCTTATGCCCAAACAGGCGAGCTGGTAAAACGCGGGTATTGTTTAGAATCAGCAAATCACCGGGTTGCAGGAATTGAGGTAACTCTCGAAAGGTGGTATGAAGTTGCTCGGTTTGACTGTTGACAACTAATAAACGAGAACTATCCCTTGGCACCGCAGGAGTTTGAGCAATTCGCTCTGAGGGTAATGTGTAATCGTAAGACGCAAGTAGGCGATCGCAATCCACCGCAGCACATCCAATCATAGAGCTTTTCTCGAACTTACCATCGAACGAGGAACCTCTAACCACTTTTCCCAAAATTGGGTGAAACCCCGCTATCAGGTCGGGGGCTTTTCCCCTGTTGATCCCACTGTTGTATGACCGACTATAGAAGAGTAGCATTGCGCCCAAATGGGTAGACGACCTATGGACTACCTCTACTTCCTAGCCAACACCAGTCTGACACTACGAGCCGTCGAATACCTGCACAGTGGTCGATTACCCGTTCGCTTCATGACCGTCATTCATCAAATCGATGGCTGGATCGTGCGTGTCAAACTGAGTGAGTACCTCGACCCCCAACAACACGGAGATTTCAAAGCTTTTATGAGTGAGTTGGGGATTCCCTGTGAACCGGATATTCGGGTGCAGATGGCGCTTTGGGGCCTGGAAACTGGACAATCACCAGTGGAAGTGATGCAACGCTATCAAGTTGCAGTGGTTTCTCATGGAGTTCCCGATCGCCAGGAAATTGAAGAATTCCGCAATCAGTTTGTGCGGGGTTTAGGCTATTGCCCGGAAACGTTGGCTTAACCAAGCGGCCTGTTTCTAGCTGAACATTACAACATGTCCGATTCATTGCTCCCTTGCCTGTTGACCAATCGTAGGAGCCATGAAACGGGCATATTTTTATTTGGATTAAAGCGGGAAGATCGTTGTTCCAGCTTTTCTAAAGTTGCCGTGAAATTACAGACTCGGTATTTACGGCATAATTCTCTTTTGTTATTTTTAACAAAGAATTTAACTTGAAACATTGGATTCTAGTTCCATCGGTTGCAACTCATCCCATTCGGTTAAATTTTGATTGCCTGGGCTTTGAGATTAGCCGAGTTGGATGCTTGTCATCAAGGTGCCTATTCACCAGAATTTGGAGACATGAGCAAGCTCTGGAGCAACCTGTTGATTATGCTGCGGAACAGGATTAGTGCCTGCATGGCTGAAACTGGTTACAACCGCTTCCTGTAGTAATGATAAAGGGTATTAAACAGCATGAGAATTTTGGTAACTGGCGGAGCAGGATTCATTGGTTCCCACCTTATCGATCGCCTGATGACCGAAGGGCACGAAGTCATTTGTCTGGATAATTTCTATACAGGACGGAAGCACAATGTTCTGAAGTGGATGGGCCATCCTTACTTTGAATTGATTCGCCACGACATCACCGAACCGATCCGCTTAGAAGTTGACCAAATTTATCATCTTGCATGCCCAGCCTCGCCCGTTCACTACCAGTTCAATCCCGTCAAAACCATCAAAACCAATGTGATGGGTACCTTGAATATGTTGGGATTGGCCAAGCGAGTGAAAGCTCGATTCTTACTTGCCTCGACTTCCGAAGTCTACGGCGATCCGGAAGTGCATCCGCAAGCGGAGGAGTATTGGGGCAATGTCAACCCCATTGGGATTCGGAGCTGCTATGACGAAGGTAAGCGCGTCGCTGAAACCCTCACCTTTGACTACCATCGCCAGAACGATGTAGACATCCGCGTGGCGCGCATTTTCAACACTTACGGCCCCCGGATGTTAGAAAACGATGGTCGGGTGGTGAGTAATTTCGTGGTGCAGGCGTTGAAGGGTGTGCCCCTCACCGTATACGGCAATGGTGCTCAAACGCGTAGCTTTTGCTATGTCTCTGATTTGGTGAATGGCTTGATGGCCCTGATGAATGGTGCTTACATTGGGCCAGTCAATCTGGGGAACCCTGAAGAATACACGATCCTGGAACTGGCTCAAGCGATTCAAAAGATGGTTGATCCGGGTGCCAGTATTCATTTTGAGCCATTGCCTCAAGATGACCCCCGCCGTCGTCGCCCTGATATTAGCAAGGCCCAAAAATTGTTAGGTTGGCAGCCGACGGTGCCTGTTTCCGAGGGTCTGTACTTAACCATTGAAGATTTTCGGACCCGGTTGGGCATTCCTGGCACCACCTTGAAGCTGGATCAGGCCAGCTCTGTTTAGGCAGATGCGTGAAGGTTGGGTAATCCAAATTGCGGCGTTTTACCGAAGCGGCGATCGCGGCGTGGAGCTTTCGAACCATCCACTTTATTTTCCCAACCCTGGTTAACTTTCCCAACCCCGGTTAGCTGGATTTGCTAACAAGATTTTTGCATCCACCATCCTTCTTGCAGTACCGTTCATTTGAGGTTTCCTATGCGTGTTTGTGTGATTGGCACAGGTTATGTTGGCTTAGTGACAGGTGCTTGTTTGGCACACGTTGGTCACCACGTCGTGTGTGTGGACAACAACGAGGAAAAAGTCAAGCTGATGAAGGCAGGGCAGTCTCCCATCTTTGAACCTGGCCTCTCAGAAATTTTGCAAAGCTGCATTACTGCGGGAACTATTGAGTTCACAACGGATTTGCAAGCTGGTGTAAACCACGGACAAGTACTGTTTATCGCGGTGGGTACGCCTGCCCTGCCCACGGGTGAGAGCGATACCCGGTATGTGGAAGCCGTAGCCCGTGGCATCGGGTCTCACCTGAATGGGGAGTACAAGGTGATTGTGAACAAATCCACCGTTCCCATCGGGTCAGGTGACTGGGTGCGGATGCTCATCCTGGATGGTTATGCAGAGCAACGCTCGGAAGTGGCTGTTCCAGTTGCAGCGGGCGGTGGTCTGGACGTCGTGGCTACCGTGACGACTCTGGCAAAAGAGCCAGAATTCGATGTGGTTAGCAATCCTGAATTTTTGCGAGAAGGGTCGGCGGTGTACGATACCTTTAACCCCGATCGCATTGTGCTGGGTAGCAGCAGCCCAAGAGCGATCGCGCTGATGCAAGAGTTGTATGAACCCATCATTCATCGGCAGGCGGCGGTAGACCCGACCCTGTCCCCGGTGCCTGTCGTGACAACTGACCTCAACTCCGCAGAAATGATCAAGTACGCTGCCAATGCGTTCCTGGCGACCAAGATCAGCTTCATTAATGAAGTGGCCAATATCTGCGATCGCGTTGGCGCAGATGTCGTGGAAGTCGCCAAAGGGATTGGGCTAGATTCGCGCATTGGCAACAAGTTTCTGCAAGCTGGTATCGGTTGGGGGGGATCTTGCTTTCCTAAAGATGTGTCGGCCCTGATTCATACCGCCGATGATTACGGCTATGAAGCCCAACTGCTGAAGGCTGCGGTGACGGTGAACCAGCGCCAACGCTTGATTGTGGTGGAAAAATTGCAGCAAGTCTTGAAAATTTTGAAAGGGAAAACGGTTGGTCTGCTGGGCTTAACCTTCAAACCTGACACCGATGACTTGCGGGATGCGCCAGCGCTGAACATCATTGAACATCTGTCGCGCTTGGGCACCAAAATCAAAGCGTATGACCCGATCATTTCTCAAACCGGGATGCGACACGGTCTGTCCAATGTTAATGTGGAAACCGATCCGGAGCGGTTGGCGGACGGCTGCGATGCCCTGGTGGTTGTGACAGATTGGCAGGAGTTTCGCGCGCTGGATTACGACAAGATGGGTAGCCTGATGCACTCTCGCGTGATCATTGATGGCCGCAACTTCCTGGATCAGGCCGCTTTGGAAGCGATCGGGTTCCGTTACGTTGGGGTGGGTCGATAGCTTGGCGTGAAATTTGGGTCTGAAGAAAGGTTGCAGGTAACGTTTCTTCAGACCGCACAAGGAGATTTCTAGAATTGCTGCTCCCCAAGCTGGTGCTTCATCCCTCCCAACCTGACCTCCCTCAATCCCCCTTAGCAAGGCTGCTGTGTACACAGATCTCGACTCCACCCCAAGTCTCTACCGGGGGACTTCCCCCCGCACCCCCGCTTTGTGAGGTCCTCACTCCCCCCCGCCCCCCGCCAGGGATTAGTTCTCTGCCCACGATGTTGATGTTCAGTATGTCTTTACGGGCGCTGTTCACAGGTCTAAACCACGGTCTGAAATGTTGCGGTTCTTAAGGTTGGGCTGCGATCGCCATTCGCACATTGGGCAGTTGGCGCAGTTGGTCCATCACCTCAATCACGATACCGTGGGCCACCCGGCGATCGGCCTGCACTACCACCAGGGTTGGCTTCGTGCCCACCAGTGCTCTCAACCGGGGCTGAAGCGTTTCGAGGGGAATGGATTGCTGATTCAACCACAATTGCCCTGTTTGATCGAGCGTCACTGTTGCCTGCTGAGTCGGCTGACTCTGGGCTGTTTTGGCGGTTGGTAGGTCTACGGGTAATCCGGTAGACCGGGTCAGGAAGAGGGACGACATGATGAAAAAGGTGAGAATGGCAAAGATCACATCGATCATCGGCACGATGTTGATCTGAAATGGCAGATCCGGTTCTTCAGGGAGTCGCATAGGGATGGGTCACTCCTTCCGCTTGACGACGATAGAGCAATTCTAGTTGGCCCCCGTATTCTTGAATCAGGGCAATTTGGCGCAGATACAGCCCTCGAAAGGTGTTGGCAAACAGGAGGGTGAAAATGGCGACCACTAATCCTGCGGCGGTAGAAATCAACGCTTCACTGATGCCGCTACTGACGCTAAGGGTATTACCGCCCCCCAGTTCCCCGACTCGGAGGGAGGCAAAGGATTGAATGAGTCCTAAAACGGTACCCAGCAATCCCAACAGGGGAGACAGGCTAATAATCGTTTCAAAAACTGTGTTGAAGCGTTTGAGGAGGGGAATTTCTGCCTGGGCAGCACTTTCAAGGGCCAAGCGAAACTCTTCGGGGTTGGGTTGGTCCAGTTCTAGAGCGGCTAAAAAAATGCGGGCGATCGGTAAGTCGCTGTGCTTTTGCAATTGCATGTAGGCGGCATTGGGGCTTCGGTGGTACAGCACCAGCACTTCTCGGACCAGTCGATCTTGCTGGCGGTCGACTCGCAGCCAGAAGAAAAGCCGTTCCAGGATCAGTGCTCCTGCCAGAATGGAGAACCCCAACAGGGGATACATGACGATCCCGCCCGCCGAAAATAGATTTCCGAGTTGCATGGTTAAACTCCAGGCACCAACGTTCAGCAGTATGCAAATTGGTTACAACCTTAACAGATTAGCAGGGGATGGAGCGATGCATGGCTGAGAATGGGCAGAAGTTGGCGATCGCGGCAGGTGGCTCAATCCTGCTGGACGGGGGTAGCCAGTTCGGCAGTCAGGTAATCCACAAATTGGCGGGCCGTCCGACCGGAGCGGCCATGATGCCGGGTCGCCCACTGCAAAGCCCGAAATTCTAGATCTGGGATACTTAATCCGGCTTGCTGGGCTAGATGCTGCACCATTTGTAGGTAGGTGGGCTGATCGGCGGGTTCAAAGGTCAGCGTCAACCCAAACCGATCGCTGAAGGACAATTTTTCCTGGACGGTATCCCAGGCGTGGATCTCGTCCCCAGCTTGGGGAGTCGGGCGATCGCCAAAAAATTCTCGGATTAAATGGCGACGATTGGACGTAGCATACACGACCAAATTGGACGGGCGAGCGGTTAAGTTGCCCTCCAGCACGACTTTTAAGGCTTTGAACGCATCATCGTCGTCCTCAAAGGACAGATCATCCACGAATACAATAAATTTCTGGGGGAGGGTCCGCAAGTGGTTGGCGATCGCTGGTAGATGCATTAACTCGGCTTTTGCCACTTCGATCAGGCGCAACCCGCGATCGCGGTAACAGTGCAGCAATGCTTTTACCAAAGACGATTTTCCCGTACCGCGACTGCCGTACAGCAAGACATGGAGGGCGGGCAACCCTTGTAATAAAAACTCAGTATTTTGCACCAGGGTTGCTTTTTGCGCGTCATATCCGACTAAATCCGTTAATTGGACCGGATCGACGTGGGCAATGCCCACCAATTGACCGTTCTGCCAGCGAAAAGCAGAATATTGAGCAACGAAGCCGACACCCTGCTCCCGGTAGTGCTGGACCAGGGCGGGCAGGGCATCGGCCCAGTCAGACGTGGAGGCAAACTTTGCCTGAATCGTAGTGGGCGCTGCTGGGGTAGAATGCCAAACGATCATGGGTTGTGGTAGAGGGGCGATCGCTTGAATCCATAAATTCAACTGCTCCCCATCGCACCAGTACAGGCGTTGTAAAATGTGCAGATCATGACGGGCGGCCTGTAGCAGTCCCGCAGGCAAATCGCCCAAATCCTTGATCTGGGCCTGCCGCGAAAAGGGGTTATCGTCCTGCAAGACTTGAGCCAGTAGATATTCCTGCCAGCTTTGATGGCGTTCTGCCAACAACCGAAACCAGCGCCCATAGGCCCGCAGGCAACTTAAGGTTTTCAAGGTCGGTGCTCGTTTAGCGCGATGAATGCCTTGCAATAGCTCTAAAAAGGCCCGTCCGATGTCGGTTTCTAGCACCGATTGGTACACCAGCAGAGAGGCGGCTTGTTGCAGAATCGCATCGGCAGAGACAGCAGGAATCGACATCGCTTATTTTGACTTACCCAAAAACTTCGCTCCACGATATTGCATCTGGCGCTTCAAGGCGTGATGCTTGGCAAATTGAGGAATATCGCCTCGATGCCCCATCACAATCAGCGTATCGCCTTCATGCAAAAAAATGTCTTGACTGGGGTGAACAATCGTTTCGCCTTCGGCCCGTCGCAGCGCCACGATGATAAATGATCCCCGACCGCGCACTTCCACGGTGCCAATGGATGCACCCATCAAATCGGAATTGGCCGGAATCACCAGTTCATCCAGTTGCACATTGATCTGGGCCAACAATTCATTCAGGGTTTCGCGCCCGTTGGATTGATCCAAAAAATCGAGCGAGGCCGGATGGGTGATCATGTGAGACATCCGTAAGGCGCCGATCGCCGCTGGAGACACCACGCGATCGGCCCCGGCCTGAAGTAATTTTTTCTCGGTTGATAAATACTCTCCCCGCGCCAGAATGATCAGACTGGGGTTGAGGCTACGGGCGGTCAGGGTGATAAACACATTTGCGGCATCATCGGGTAGCACCGTGGCCAAAAAGCGGGCACGCTGAATCCCCACAACTTCCAGCACCGATTCATCCGTGGCGCTCCCCTGTTGGACTAAATATCCTTCGGCTTCGGCCTGGGCCACGCGGTTGGGATCACTATCAATCAAGACAAAAGGGTGCTTTGCCTCCTTCATTTTGCGGGCGAGAATTTGCCCAATGCGGCCATACCCGCAGATGATCACATGGTTGTGTAGTAGGTCAATGTCTCGGATCATGCGTCTTACTCCCAGTGCGCGTTTGACTTCCCCTTCGGTGATCATTTGTAGAAAGCCACCCAAGATATAAGCGACGGATGTACATCCAGCCACGATGACCCCCATCGTAAAAATTCGCAGGGCCGGAGTCATGGGGCCAATTTCGCCGAACCCCACGCCAAACACCGTAATCACCACCTGGTACACCGAGTCGAGGAAACTCCACCCAGCGATCATATATCCCGCTACTGCCACGATCAGAGTCGTCAGGAAAAAGCCCATGCCAACCAACATGCGTGTGAGCGAACTTTGCATCGCGATCGCGCCCTCCAGGCTACAGCCTGATGATGGACGAATGACTCAGTCAAAAAAGGTAGCGATCGCTACTAGGCCACAATTACTCACACGGTGAGACGTGATTTTTGATCCCTAAGAACATAAATCTACGCTGGATTGAGCTGATTGGGGAGGTCGGTGAATTAACCGTTGCTAAGAGCAGTCAACCTTTCCTGGTATAACCCGACGATGCGATCGCAAACCTGATGAATTGTCAGGTCATCGGTAATAATCTCGACGGCATCGGTGGCTTTCCGCAGGGGAGCGATCAAACGGGTGCTATCCTTGCGGTCGCGATCGCTAATTGCCTGCTCCAAATCCTGAATATTCACTTCTCCGATGCCACGATTCAGGAGATCTTGTTGGCGGCGGCGTGCCCGTTCTTGCACAGAAGCGGTGAGAAATACCTTGACCTCGGCATCCGGGAAAACATAGGTGCCAATGTCACGGCCTTCCATCACTACCCCCCCCTGACGACCAAAGGATTGTTGCCGTTTGACCAATTGCTCCCTAACGGTGGGCTGGGCGGCGATCGTGGAGACCTGAGAGGTCACTTCCAGGCTGCGAATGGCTTTGGTCACATCTTGCCCATTGACAACGATGGCGGACGTAGTAGCGGCGGGCATGGAGGCATGAGGCAGGACGGGCGCAGAGGAATTTTTGAATTCAATCTGGCACTGACTGACCAGGTCCGCGATCGCGGGTTCGTCGTCAACGGCCACCCCAGACTCCAGGGCGAACCAGGTTAAGGCGCGATACATCGCTCCGGTATCCAGATAAAATAAATTTAAGGTCTGGGCCACTCGTCGCGCGACGGTCGATTTGCCTGCTCCCGCCGGACCATCGATCGCCACAATTGGGAGACGACGACTCAGCAATACGTTATCGATCAAGCGGGTTGTGCCCAGACGGGCTGCCACCGCCAGTAACCCGGTATCCTTAACCTCGTTTAAAGTCTCCATCGTTGTTGGATCTACTAACTCAATATATTCAGGTGCGATCGCGGGGGCTTGTCTTAATTCAGCCTTAACCGCCTCAACCAGGGTACTACTCAATCGTTCTCCGGAGCGAAAGAGTTGTTCGGCTTGATACAATCCGCGATAAATGGCCGTGGCCTGATCCTGCTCTTCCGGTTGCAGGTAGCGATTGCGAGAACTCATCGCCAAACCGCTGGCCTCGCGCAAAATTGGGCAGGCTACCACTTCGACGGGCAAATTCAAATCATGCACCAGTCGCTGGATGATGGCTAATTGTTGAGCATCTTTCTGTCCAAAGTATGCCCGCGTCGGCTGCACAATGTTCAGTAACTTTGTGACAATCGTGGCAACTCCCTGAAAGTGGCCTACTCGCGATCGCCCACATAAGCCAGCGGTCATAGCGGCGGCGGGATGGATCTGGGTCAGCAGCTCTTCTACCCCCATCTCCTCCACCGAGGGCACAAACAACGCATCTACTCCAGCCGCTGCACAGAGGGCCATGTCTGCATCCAATGTGCGGGGGTAGCGTTGCAAATCTTCGTGGGGGCCAAACTGCAACGGGTTAACAAAAATACTGACGACGACCACTTTATTGTCGTGGCGGGCACGGTTGATCAGGCTGAGATGGCCCTGATGTAAGGCTCCCATTGTCGGTACAAAGCCAATTTCCAGCGGCAAGTGGTTGAATGGTTGCGGGGAGGCGGATGGGTGCTCTAACCGACGGTGGTCAAAGCGTTGGGAGTTGAGATAGCACCGCAGACCAGCGATGGACTTGAACAAACGCACTCAGTTACCTCTCCAGGAATGCCGCGATCGCCCCACTGCTCATTCCCTATGCTAAACGTCCTAATAAACTGTAGCCAGATCTTTGCCAGGTGGCTAGGTGAATTTGCAAACAACGTTAGAATCTCCGGTGTAGCTTCTCCTCCATTGAAATCTATGAATTTTGTCACCCAAATTCTGCACTTGCTTGGTTCTGGAGCCACGGCTTACATTTCGGCTCGGAATATGCGCGATTCGCTGACTCGCCCCAATACGCTGGCCGCTTTACAGATGGCGGAGTCGGGATCAGTGCCGTTTTTAGAAGCGCTCCGCGATCGCGCGGCTGCCGAAGGCGATGTCTGGTTGGCACAACGGTTGGACCGCCATGCGAATGATGAACGTCGCCACGGCCAAATTTTTGCCCAGGCGCTTAAACAATTGAATAAACAGGTGATTGATTTCAAGAATGTGCCCCAAACCAGCACCGATGGTAGCCCTGATGAACGTCGTCGCAGTCCCTTTTTTGAAGTCTATTTTGAGGGGTTCACCAGTGAGGCACTGAAGCCGGAGGCGATCGACTGGACGGTGTTCATGGCCAGCACTTACATCCTGGAGTTGGACGCCAGCAAGGATTTTGTCCGCATGGCGAATGCGCTCCCTGATCATGATCCCCGCTGTGTCAGCTTGAGCAAAGGCATTCTCAGTGTGGCGCAGGATGAAACGGGCCACGCCGCCTACCTCAAGGAAGCGCTGGAACGACGATTACCCGCCAGAGAGGTCAATGCGGCGATCGCTGAATGGCGAACTCGCAAAGTCAACGCCTTAATGGCGATGGTCGGTGGCCTGCTCCAACGCGGCGAGAAAGCACCAACCCTGGTGCAGGAGAGTACGGCGGCTCAAGCTCAGGAATCGGTTCAAGTCGCCGCTTAACCAGGGACGGCTCACCCACCTGCCAAACCTCGACGCCAACTTGTTACACTACTTAAAGTCGTTCTCAGGTTGGAGTCATGCAGCTTCTTTCCAAAGCAGAAGCCGTTCCGGGGCAATATTGGCAGTGGCAGGCGGGTGCGCCGTTACCGCAAGCGCCACAGCCGATTTATTACGTCAAAGCAGGGGAAAGGCGGGCCGATCGCCCCCCGTTACTATTAATTCATGGGTTTGGGGCATCCACCGACCACTGGCGGAAAAATGTGGCGGGCCTGAGCCAGGAATTTGAGGTGTGGGCGATCGACCTGTTGGGCTTTGGGCGATCGGCGAAACCAGAATGGCACTATAGCGGCGATGTCTGGCGGGATCAACTGCACGACTTCATTACCGAAGTGATTGGCCGTCCGGCAGTGTTGGCGGGTAATTCCCTGGGCGGGTATGCCGCTCTATGTGTAGCGGCGCAACGGCCCCAATCGGCGGCTGGAGTGGTGCTGATTAATAGTGCTGGTCCCTTTACCGATATGCAAGGAACAACCAAACCCGACCCCCTGCGGGCCGTGATGGGAACTGTGGTCCGGACCTTGTTTCAGCAGGATTGGGCCAGCTTTTTGTTGTTTCAGTATGTGCGGCAGCGATCGCTGATTCGGAGAACCCTGGAAAAGGTCTATCTCGATCAAGCCGCCGTGACCGATCAACTGGTCGAAGAGATTTACCGGCCATCTTGCGATTCGGGTGCGCCCAAAGTGTTTGCCTCCGTGTTTCGGACTCCCCAGGGCGAAAAAGTAGATGTATTGCTGGGGCAACTCACTTGCCCGCTGTTGATGCTCTGGGGGGAAGCCGACCCCTGGATCAATGCGCGAGAACGGGGAGCCAAATTTCGGCAGTACCATCCCCAGTTAACGGAGTACTATCTGCGGGCGGGCCATTGTCCCCATGATGAAATTCCGGAACAGGTGAATGAATTGATCGCGGATTGGGCGCGATCGCTCCCCGTCTAGGCAAACTCCCGTCGTTGTAGCTCCAGCAATTGTTGAATTCCCAATTCCGCCAGATCCAGCATCTGGTTGAGTTGGTGTCGGCTAAAAGCATCGGCTTCTGCCGTCCCCTGAAGTTCAATAATTTCGAGTTGCTCATTCATCACCACATTAAAATCGGTGTCGGCGGTCACGTCCTCTTGATAGTTCAGGTCGAGCAGCGCTTCTCCTTCGATCAGCCCAATGGAGATCGCGGCTACCTGATGCACTAAGGGCGATCGCTCCAGTTCTTGATTTGCCAATAACGTATTAATGGCATCTTGCAGCGCCACAAACCCTCCGGTAATCGCCGTGGTTCGAGTTCCGGCATCCGCCTGCAACACATCTGCATCAACTACAATGGTGCGTTCTCCCAGCGCCGCCATATCCAGCGTGGCCCGCAGACTGCGCCCGATCAGACGTTGAATTTCCTGCGTCCGACCCGACAACCGCATAAATTCCCGTTCCTGCCGCTCGGTGGTGGCCGTGGGCAACATTCGGTATTCCGCCGTCAGCCATCCCTGCCCTTTCCCCTCCAGAAAGCGGGGAACTTTGGGTTGAATGGTTGCCGTACAGAGAACCTGAGTCGCGCCGCACTTGGCCAAAACGGAACCCGCTGCAAATTTTGTAAAGTGACGTTCAAAGCTGACGGGACGAAGTTCATTCGCCTGCCGACCATCGGGACGCTGCCAAGCCATTACCATTGCCTCAAGGGTTTCTCAATCAGCAAGGATAGCAGGTCTGAGGCAAGGGGCAATAGGGGTTAAACGGTGCGATCGCTGGGGAACCAGAGGAACAATGGATCAGCATAAAGGTACAATGGTACAAAAATACGCATCTACCTGCAAGAACTCAGTTAGTTCACCCAATGATCACAAAATGTAGTGTTTAGTAGGTAAGAAAACTATGAAAGTACGCTATATTTTGCCTATCTTATTCTGCTAGCACTCCATTGGCTAGTTCGCGACGGGGTGAACGCGGTTTCCCAAATTGGCATCGAGCGATCGCCCTTTTGGGGCCGTTCACCCCCTTCCATGACCGATTGTGATGAATTCAGGCATTGTTATGGTCTCTCAGGTAGAAGCTCCCAACCTGGACTCGGCTCGTCATTCTACGCTACGGGTAGAAGGGTTGGTGCAGGTATTCACATCTGTACAGCGTAGTTTTTTCACCAATGTGCTGGCGCAAGCACTCCGGTTAGCTGGCCAAGGCACGCCAGTGCTCGTGATTCAGTTTCTCAAGGGTGGCATCACGCAGGGATATCAGCATCCGGTGCAGCTTGGGCAACATCTAGACTGGATTCGCTGTAATCTGCCCCGCTGTATTGATACGCCTCAGGTAGATGAGGGGGAGCTTCAGTCGTTGTTGGACTTGTGGCAGCATACCCAAGCGGTGGTTTGTGAGGGGAAATACGACCTGGTGGTGCTGGATGAGTTGAGTTTGGCGATTCACTTTGGGTTAATCTCTGAAATTGAGGTGTTGGCATTTCTCAACAACCGCCCCCGCCATGTGGATGTGATCCTCACGGGACCGAATATGCCGCGATCGCTGCTAGATATCGCCGACCAAATTACCGAACTCCGCCGGAGCCACCAACCATGATTAAAAACGATACCTGGATTCAAGAAATGGCCGCCAAGGGCATGATTTCCCCCTTTGAGCCAAGTTTGGTGCGGCAAGCCAATGGTTTGCCCGTAATCTCCTATGGCTTAAGCAGTTACGGGTATGATCTGCGGCTCTCTGCGGCAGAGTTTCGCATCTTTAAACATATTCCCGGCACAGTGGTTGACCCGAAAAACTTTAGCCCAGCGAACTTAGAACCCGCTGAACTGCATACCGATGAGAACGGCAGTTTCTTCATTCTGCCAGCTCATTCCTACGGCCTGGGGGTCGCTCTGGAGCGGTTGGCAGTTCCCGAAAATGTGACTGTGATTTGCATTGGTAAAAGCACCTATGCCCGAACCGGGTTGATTGCCAATCTAACCCCAGCAGAGGCGGGTTGGCGCGGCTATTTGACATTAGAATTTTCTAATTCTTCCAGTGCCGATTGCCGGATTTATGCCAATGAAGGCGTGGTGCAACTGCTGTTTCTGGAAGGTGCGCCCTGTGCCGTCAGTTATGAAACTCGCCGTGGAAAATACCAGGATCAACCGGAGCGCGTTACCCTGGCAAGGGTATAAGTGGCGCGAAGGGCGATCGCATGGCTGATTTTCAACGGATTATTCTGCACAACCGTAAGGTGGATGCAGTCAAGCGGTTTCACCCCTGGATATTTTCAGGGGCGATTCAGCAGGTCGGCAAAGGGGTAGAAGAGGGGGATGTTGTAGATGTCTACAGCGCTGCTGGGGAATATTTAGCCACAGGTCACTATGCGACCGGCAGCATTGCTGTGAAAGTGCTCTCCTTCCAGCCCGTGGACAATCTGGAACAGCTTTTTCTGCAACGGTTTCGGTCAGCTCTGGCGTTGAGAACCCAGTTGGGCTTAGTGGGGAGCGATCGCACCACCTGTTACCGCCTGATCAATGCCGAAGGGGACAATTTGCCGGGGTTGATTGTGGATTGGTATCAGGGCGTTGCCGTTGTGCAGGCTTACTCACTCGGCATGGTGCGCCAATTGCCTCTAATCAGTCAATGCTTGCAAACTGTGTACGGCAAGGAACTAATTGCCATTTATGACAAAAGTGGCACTGTCATCAGTCAGTATCAACCGGCTTCGCCGTACCTCCTGGGCGAACAGACCCACGGCGAGGTCTTGGAGTATGGGCATCAGTTTGAGGTGGATTGGGCCGAAGGGCAAAAAACAGGATTGTTTCTCGATCAACGGGAGCATCGGCAGCTTTTAGCGCAGTCCGCTCCCGGCCAACGGGTGCTTAACACGTTTTGCTATTCGGGGGGCTTTTCGGTGTATGCGGTGCGAGCAGGGGCGGCTGTTGTCGATTCCGTAGACAGTTCAACCAAGGCGATCGCATGGGCCGAGCACAATGTCGCCCGGAACAATCCCCATCAGGTGCCCCACCGGGCGATCGCCGGTGACGTGTTTGAATTCTTGAAGACTTGCGATCCGACCTATGATGTGATCATTCTGGACCCGCCCGCCTTTGCCAAGAGTTTATCGGCTCGGCACTCGGCGGTGATGGCCTACAAACGGTTAAATAAATTGGCCTTTGATCGGTTAAGACCGGGCGGGATTGTGCTCACCTTCTCCTGCTCTCAAGTCGTGACACCGGATTTGTTTCAAGGGGCGGTGATGGCAGGCGCGATCGAATCAGGCCGACAAATTCGCATTCTCAACCATCTCACTCAACCGGGAGACCATCCCACCAGTATCTATCATCCTGAAGGGTTGTATTTGAAAGGCTTAATGCTGGCCGTGGAGTGAGACGACCATAAAAAAGAAAGACTAAAAAAGACTTGCAAGCCCAAGCCATGACCTGCAAGTCGTATAACTCTGACTGAGAGAAGCAACTGATGGCAGAGACTTTACGGCAAGGGATGCATCAGTAAATCTGGAAAGAAATAATTAAAGAAGGCCCATAACGAGAGTGCGACGGAAACGGTGACAACAGCCAGCACCGGAGCCAACGACAAGTAACGCAGTAAATAATTGGGTTGATTAGCAGCTTTTTGAACCATAACGAGACTCATTCAATAGGTACGAACACTCCTACGGTAGTGAATTACTGCAAATCTCTCTGCTAACCAGAGAATGAAGTCAAATGAAGTTGGTGTGTTGTCTCGGATACGTTAATCCAGATCCAGCCTTCGCCCCCTGCTACGTCTCACCCTGTTCTAGAATGAGGTGAACAGTGAAGACGTGATCAGTAAGGAGTTGTAATGGTGGACCCTCAAGCTATGCGGGAGCAAATTAACCAAATTGCCAGTAAGCGCGAGTTTTTGTTGCGGTTATTGGAACAACCCAACCTGGGCACGCTGCGAATTGATGTGAATCAAGCGATTGAGGAAATGGATGATCTGCTGGATGAGTTCAAGACCACATTTCCGGACTCCACAGATGGTAATTAGCCTTATCGCGTAGGTAGTGAGAGATTGCGGCCAGGGAAGACCGATCCGGGCGATCGCGAATGTGGCAGCCCGTAATCGCAATTCCCTCCAGCCCCAGGCTCAGTGGAAAACGCTGTCCATGCACATACAGATCAGCCCAGTGGCCTGATTGAGTTCTCCAGCGACATTCCAAATCTGCATCCCCGGATGGCGGATGATTCATCCACTGGTAAAACGAATATTTAAATTCATTCAAATCATGAGGATGAATGAAGTCAACAATGGAGCGATCCAGTAGTTCTGCCTCGTGATAGCCTAATGTGCGTTCCACCGCTGGACTGATGTAAAGCATATTTCCCCCATCACTGACTTGCACAAATAAATGGGGACTGTTCAGGACAAATGTTTTCCATTTCTCCTCAGTCCGAATCAGTGCGTCATACAGACGACGCTGATCGGTGATGTCTTCCAGTAAAGCCACGCAGTAAGGAGGGTGGGCCAATGGCAGTTCCGAGCCTTCCCACCGGGATACTGTAAGATTGACCCAAATCGTGGTTTGGGCCTGGGTAATGAAGCGTTTTTCAACGGTGTAGCAATGAATTGCCTCATCCATCAGGCGTTGCTTCAGAGTCAGGTCCAGCGATCGATCATCTGGATGGACAAATTGCTCTAGATTGAAGGATTTCGGGTGAAAACCTGGTGTGACCTGTAACAACTCCAGAAACTTTTGACTGGTATAGATCACTTCACCCTGGAAGTCATAAATGCATAGCGGCGCGAGTAATGTCTCGAATACGGTTGCAGTTTGACTGGATTGAGTGCCAAAACTATTCCAGAACCTAGAAATCATGTCTACGGTATCCTTTCATTTCAGATGGAATCACTCCACCCGATTGCCATATCTGATTTACTTTGCTCACAGGAGCTACACTCCTGTCCACACCCGTTATGCAAATCCTGCACTGTGCAAATTGCACGATGCCAACTCTGCACTTATGGTTATGGATCTATCTGGAACACACGATTCACCATATGCTTGTTTGTTGATTGTCACAGCAAAAAAAAGTTGCGCTATCCTCCCACTTTTTACAAAATGCAGTAGTATTAACTAGAACAGTCAGTTCCAGTCAGTTCTAATTAACATCGTGATGGAATGCGGAACTTGTGATGCAAGGGACCGGGACATTCTGCGTTGAGTCTGATTTTGACGCTTCCCGTAATCTACTATCCAGCTTTAGCCGTTCAAATTTTGAACAGTTCAAACGAACGAATTCAGATTCACCAGTTCAAATTAACAGTTCACAGGGTGTTGCTGCCGTCTTGATTGAGCACACCGATCGCCGTTGATATCATCTACTGTCAGTCAGGGCGATCGCTGCCACATTACAAGGACGATGGGCAATGATTGGGCAACTATTAACCGGACGTTATCTCATTCTGGAACAGTTGGGGGCAGGTGGGTTCAGCGAAACCTATCTGGCGCGTGACAAATATCTGCCACACCATCCCCTGTGTGTTGCCAAATGTTTGAAATTGTCCCCCAACAATCCGATTTCTCTGACAACTGCACAACGGTTGTTTCAAACAGAGGCGCAAGTACTGGCCGAATTAGGGCCGCATATTGCTCAAATTCCGACGTTACTCGCCTACAGTCACGATCAGGAGGGCATTTATCAGATTCAACAGTACATCGAAGGGAAGCATCTGGGTCAATTGTTGCTCACCGGGCAACGGTTGAACTCAGCCACCGCGATCGCCCTGCTGCTGGAAGTTTTACCGATCTTGCAGCAGGTTCACGCTCACCGGATTATTCACCGTGACATCAAACCCAGCAATCTGATTCAATCCACGACGGGTAAGATTGTGCTGATTGACTTTGGTGCGGCCTATCGGCTGCAACCCCCCCCTGCTGAAGCGGGACGGGAGGGAGAAGATGCCGATTTAGCAATTGGCACGCCGGGGTATATGCCACCAGAGCAACAGGCGGGGCATTTGCAATTCAGTAGTGATTTGTATGCGTTGGCGGTGTCTACCATTTTTCTGTTAACGGGTATTCATCCCCGCCAATTGGCGCACAATCCCATTTCGGGAGAATTGGATTGGCAGATGCATTTGCCGCATCCGATTCATCCGGGTTTGGCGACCGTCTTGGGTGGAATGACGCGCCATCAGGTCGGCGATCGCTATGCCACCACCCAACAGGTGTTAGACGCGATGGCTCCCTTTGTGGCCGCGCGATCGCCCGATGCTCCGGTTGCCCCGCCAGCAGTGACGTTCCAGCAGCGGCCACGTTCCCGCCCGCGCTGGTTTAGAGTCGTTCGGCGATCGCTCGTCGTCACCAGTCTGGCGCTGGGTCTGGTGGGTGGCAGTTACCTTTATACGCATCAGGATGCCTCTAACTACTTGCTGGCGCGGATGGGGATGGGTGGGGGCCGTTCTCAGCGGCGTTTAACGCTGGTACAGTCCATTCCCGTGATGGCTCCTGTGCAGCAAGTGGCGTTTGATGGCCGCGATCGCTACCTCATTCTGCTCACCGCTGATCACAAACTTCAGGTGTTATCGCTCCCCGATGGCCAGCGGAGGACCACCTTACCGAGTGCGGGTGCCCTCACCACGGTGAGCGTGAGTCAGGATGGGGCCTGGGTGGCAGGTGCCCGCGATCGCACCATTGACCTGTGGCACTTACCATCCGGAAAGTATCTGCGTCAACTCAGCGGCCACTCTGCCCCCGTTACCAGTGTGGCCTTTGCACCCAGGGCTGAAATCATTGCCAGTGGGAGTCAGGATGGGACAGTGCGGTTATGGCAGAGGCAATCTGGCATTCGCCAACGCACTTTATCACGACCCGGATCAGCCATCACCACGCTCAACTTTGGCACAACATCAGGCACAACATCAGGCACAACATCAGACACTTTGATGAGTGCCAATCGTAACTTTGAATTGCAACTCTGGAATCTCCAGACGGGCCAGTTGCACCGCACCTTTGCGGGCCATACTGCGCCGATTCTGAGGCTCCAGCGATTGGATGCTAACACGGTGTTGAGTGTGGGGGCCGATCGCTCGTTGGTCTGGCATCTGCGGCAGGAAGAATTAGCGCGATCGTCCCCGTTCCAACAAGTGCCCCAGGTGACGGCATCCATCCGCGATCGCCAGGTGACGACGGTTAACCATCAGGGCGTGGTGCGAACCTGGAATCTGGACACAGGAGCCTCTGACCTGGTGTTGACCCAGGGCTTGCAAACCGCTCACCTGAGTCTCAGCCCTCAGGGGCGCTACCTGGTTGCCTACCGCGATCGCCAACTGACACTCTGGCAATTCTCCACGACCAAGGCTGCCCCATCGCCCTGATCCGGAGAGTTTCCCCCATCTCTCTCCAACCCAATCTCGCTTGCATTGATGGGCGTTGCTCGTAATGCCTGTGCGCCCTACTCCTTCGTTCCCTGTCATCAGACTTGAACCTCACACACTCCTATCAACGAAGGTACGGATCATGCTCAATAACGTGTCTGAAACGACGATGCACCGTGTCCGATGGTTGTTAACCATTGGTTGGCTAACGCTGATTGCATCCTTCTTCTACGACCCGCTGACGGTCTTCTTTACCCAACCAGAAACTCTTGCCAGTCCGTTTCACCTGCGGCCTGAAGTGTACCTGGACCCGGAAAAGTGCGTCAAAATTCGGGAACAGTGTATGCCAGAACAGCCCTTTGCGATGGGTGCCCTGATGTGGTGGGCCATGATTGTACCGGCTGGAATTTTTATTTTGCTGGTGTTTGGGCATGAATTTTGGCGACGCATTTGCCCCCTGTCTTTCTTATCGCAAATTCCGCGATCGCTGGGAATTCAACGTAAACGTCAGGTCGTTGACCCGGTGACGGGAGAGATGCGACGGGAATTGGTTGCCATTTCCCCCGATTCCTGGCTGGGTCGTCATCATCTCTATGTGCAATTTGGTTTGTTTGTGCTGGGCTTAGGCGGACGCATCCTCTTTACCAACTCCGATCGCATTGCTTTAGGCTGTTTTTTAATTGCGACGATTTTGTGTGCAATTTTGGTGGGTTATCTGTTTGCAGGTAAAAGCTGGTGTCATTATTTTTGTCCGATGGCTCCGGTGCAAATGGTGTATACCGGACCGCGATCGCTGTTGGGCAGTCAGGCTCATGTTGTGCCCAAACCTGCGGTCACTCAATCCATGTGTCGAGCGGCAGAGCCGGAAACGGGGCGCGATCGCAGTGCCTGTGTCAATTGCAAGTTGCCTTGCCTGGATATTGATGCCGAAAAAAGTTACTGGATGGAATTGCCTAAACCCGGTCGGCGGTTGGTGCAATACGGCTATTTAGCGATGGTGATTGCCTTTTATCTGTACTACTACCTGTATGCCGGCAATTGGGACTACTACTTTAGCGGCGCATGGACCCATGAAGAAGACCAACTGGCCAAGGTTTTTGACTCCGGCTTTTATTTGTATCACACCGTGATTCCCATTCCCAAATTGGTCGCCGTGTATCTCACGTTTGGCTTGCTGATTGCTATTTTTATGCTGTTGGGATGGATTTTAGAACGGGCGTGTCGGCGTTATGCGTCCTGCATCGGTCGTCCGATTTCGGCGCAACAGGCACAACATTTGAGTTTTACGCTGTTCACCGCCGCCTCATTCTGGACGTTTTTTTCCTATGGTGCCCGTCCGTCTTTGAATCGGTTGCCCACAACGTTGTTATTAGGCTTCAATGCCCTGATCGTGCTGGTGGGGGCGATGTGGCTTTATCGCACGCTCAAACGAACTCGTGCTCAGTATGAACGGGAAGAGATGGCAACGAGTTTGCGAAAACAGATGCAAAAATTACCGCTGGACTCGGAAATGTTAGGCGGGCGATCGCTGCATGAGTTAAGTTCGGATGAGGTTTACATCTTGATGAAAGCACTATCAAGATACTCCCAACAGTTACGTCGGCAAACTTACACCGGACTGGTGCAAGACTTACTGGAGCAACAGGTGATCACCACAGTCGCCAGTTTTGCATTCTTCAAAAAACTCCGGGATGACTTGCAACTGACCGATGCCGATCACTTTGCGGCGATCGAAGCGATCGCCCTGGCAAATCCGGCCATTCTGCAAGCAGCTCAACGGCTTGATGCCACATCAAACCCTCACGATACAGTCACTCTGGCCAAAACCATTGGTACTCATCTACGCTCTCGCCGAGGTTAATCATCATGCTGAAACTTAAGTCTGTAAACTTTGACCAACGCCAATTTCAAACTCATCAACTCATGCCGACTTACTCTGGGCAGGTGGAATGGTTGATTGGCCGCAATCCGACCTGTGATCTGGTGCTGACCAATCGGGAAGTGAGCCGGGTACATGGCCGAATTGTGTACCATAACACGGCCTATCATTTTGTCGATGTGGGTAGTACGTCGGGTTCCTTGTTGAACGGCGACAGTGTGCCCGTGAATGATCAGCGGTTACTCCATGTGGGGGATCTGCTGCAAATTGGCGAAACATTTTTGTATGTGGAGGAACTTGCCCCTCCAGCGGTGGACGCGCCCGAAACCACCCTATCAGCCCTGGCGCACCTACCAGAACGCCCCTGGACGGAAGCGACTTTAACCTGTCGCTGCGATCGCATCATTGCCGAAACCCCTGATGTCAAAACATTTTGTCTGGTGGCGGAACCTGCTGTGTTGTTTACATTTGCGCCGGGGCAATTTGTCAACCTGGAGGTGGAAATTGAGGGACGGCCTGTGATTCGTCCTTATTCGATTTCCTCATCGCCTACACGGCCCTACCATCTGGCCCTGACGATTAAGCGGGTGCCCAGTCCTGACCCCCAGTCCGACTTACCAGCAGGCTTAGTCTCTAATTGGATGCACGATCGCTTTCAGGTGGGCGATCGGGTGCGCTTAATTGGGGGGGCGATGGGACATTTCACGCTGTTGCCCCATGTGCCGCCCAAGGTGTTGCTCGTCTCGGCAGGGAGCGGCATCACCCCGATGATGTCAATGGTTCGCTGGCTGCAAGACACTCTAGCGGAGTGTGATGTGATTTTTTTGCACAGTGCCCGCACACCCAATGATATTGCTTTTCGCGAAGAGCTAACCGCGATCGCGACTCAGATGACGAATTTTCGCCTGGTGATTACCACCACCCAATTTCCCACCGACCACCCCTGGACTGGGTTTACAGGTCGGATCTCGGAGGCGATGCTGCGGTATGTGGCGCCCGATCTGAGCGATCGCAAAGTCTATGTTTGCGGTCCCGCAGGCTTCATGCAGGGCATTAAAACCATGCTAGAAACCATGCACTTTCCCATGCAGCATTATCTGGAAGAAAGCTTTGGCGGCAAACAACCCACACCTACTCAACCCCTCACCCTGTCCGACCCACCTACGTTTGTCGGGCCTCAGTCCTCTCTCACTCCGTCCCTCACCCCAACTTCAAACTCTATGACTACCCCTGCTTTAACCACCCCTGCCATCAAGTTTGCCAAAGCTGATCGCCTGGTGCCAACGGATGGTCACTCTTCCATTCTGGAAATTGCCGAACAGGAAGGCATTGCCATTCCCTGTGCCTGTCGGGCCGGTGCCTGTGGTGCGTGCAAAGTGCGAACCCAGGAGGGCACAGTGCGGTATGCCACGAAACCGGTCGGGCTATCGGGAAGGGACGAACAAGCCGGATATGTGCTGGCCTGTGTGGCGCATCCGGTGGATCAGGTGGTGGTAGAAGCGTAAACCCAATCCGGTTACGGCAACTCATGGGGCGGCGGGAACAACTCAGCGATCGCCTGAATGGTTCCCGCCGCAAGCACCTTGCCAGCCGCGCCCACATTGTCTTCCACTTGAGCCGGTTTGCTGGCCCCAATAATCACACTACTGAGGCCCGGATGCCGCAAACACCAGGCGAGAGCCAGTTGGCTCATGGTCAGCCCCTCTGCCTGAGCAATGGGTAACAGTTTTTGCACCCGCACTAGCTGATCCTCCACCAGTTCCATGTAGGCATTTTGGCGTGGATCGCTGGCTCGTGACCCTTCAGGCAGTGGCTCACCAGGCTTGTATTTACCCGTGAGAATGCCCTGTGCCAAGGGGGAATAATTGATTATGCCAATGCCTTCGCGGTGGCAGAGGGGCATAATTTCTGCTTCGATACCGCGTCTCAGGATGCTGTATTGGGGCTGGTCAGAGACCAGGGGATACAACCCCGCCGCACGAGTCATATCTGTGGCATGGGCGAGTTGTCCGGCGCTCCATTCCGACACTCCGTAGTACAAAATCTTGCCCTGTCGCACGAGATGATCAAAGGCCATCAAGGTTTCGGCCATTGATACATGGGGATCGTAGCGATGCGCCTGATACAGGTCGATGTAGTCTACCCCCAGTCGCTTCAAGCTGGCATCGCATTGCTCCAGAATGTGTTTCCGGGATAGGCCGCGATCGTTCGGCCCCTTACCCATTGGAAAGTACACTTTGGTGGCCAAAACATAGGATTCCCGTGGATACTGCTGCAACACCGACCCAACCACCTTTTCGGCGGCACCCCCCGCATACACATTCGCTGTATCAAAGAAATTGACTCCCAGATCGTAAGCCCGTTCAATGCAGGCACGAGCCGCATCACTTTCCACGGCTGAACCGTAGGTTAACCACGACCCCAGGCAAATCTCTGAAACCCGCACTCCGTGTTTTCCTAATTGTCGGTACTTCATCTTCCGCTCCCAGTAGCCCAAAGGTTGGCACTGTCACCCTATCAGCCATAGCGCCATCCTATCCCTACTGAAAGAAAGATCTTTGGCTCAAATTTGAGGCGACGTGAGGGCGGCTGGATGGTGAGACGAACCCATTCAGCGATCGCTCTCATGTTTGCATCTATACCTAAATCAGTTAGAATGCGTCTATCTTTGGGTAGATTTACGCTTACTCAAGCTACTCATTTTCGGGGACAGTCTGGAGTAATTTTCTTTGCTAATGCTTAATGTGGGCACTGGTTCCATCGTCTGGGAAAGCTACAAGCATTGTCCACGGTGAGTCAGCATGCATAACGCATCGTTAGTAATTGCGACCAAGATAGCCCAGTCTCCAAAATTCCGAGCTTTACAGCCGGAACGACTTTAGTCGTG
>JANRIS010000093.1:0-56295 GCA_033764685.1 Leptolyngbyaceae cyanobacterium bins.349 | reverse complement strand
CCATTGCATCGCCCCAGTCGTGCCCTCTGGAGGGGGTGTGGGGGACGCAGCCGTCCTCCACGTCGGGGGGTTGGGGGGGGCAACCCTCCAAGGAAAGGATATTGGCTTCTACCCAGGTTTAGAGCGACGGCCAAACTTGTGTGTACACAGTAGCCTCCTGGGGGAGAAGGGTTGGGGATGAGGGCAAATCATCCTTGCATTCAGCAATGCCTATTTTCTAAAGATGCGCGATCGCCGCTTGAAGCTGGCTTTTTCGCTTGAAACTGGCTTTTTCGCCTGAAGCTGACTCTTTAAACCAAAAAAGGGATATTCAAGCGAACATCCCTCTGGAAAATTCAGTGAGCGATCGCACCTATTGCAACCAGCGGGCTGCATCTTTAGCGTGATAGGTCAGGATTAAATCGGCTCCGGCTCGTTTGAAACTGGTCAACGTTTCCAGCACGATTTTCTGTTCATCGACCCAGCCGTTGAGCGCCGCCGCCTTCACCATCGAATACTCGCCGGATACGTTGTAGGCCGCAACGGGGAGATTTGAGGCTTGCTTCACCTGCCAGATGATATCCATGTAGGACAGGGCTGGTTTCACCATCAGCATATCGGCCCCTTCGGCGAGGTCCAATTCAATTTCCTTGATCGCTTCGCGGGAGTTGCCAGGATCCATCTGGTAGGTGCGGCGATCGCCAAACTGAGGCGTAGACTCTGCCGCATCCCGGAAGGGACCATAGTAAGCCGAGGCGTACTTGGCCGCGTAAGACATAATTGGTGTGTCTTGGAAGCCCGCTTCGTCTAGACCCTGACGAATGGCTTGCACAAAGCCATCCATCATGCCAGAAGGCGCAATAATGTCGGCCCCGGCTTTGGCCTGCGACACTGCCGTTTTTTTCAACAACTCCAGGGTGGGATCATTCAAAACGCGCCCCATCAAATCACCCGTTTGCAAATAGCCACAGTGCCCGTGGGAGGTGTACTCGCAGAGGCAGGTATCGGCCACGATGATCAGGCCGGGGACGGCTGCTTTGACGGCTGTTGCCGCTTTCTGCACAATGCCGCAATCGTGCCATGCGCCAGTCGCATCTAAATCTTTATCTGCCGGAATGCCAAATAGAATAATCGCTGGAATGCCCAGATCATAAACTTCTTTGGCTTCTTCGACGATCTTGTCAACCGACAGTTGGAAGACTCCTGGCATGGAGCGAACTTCGTTCGCGATCGCGTCACCGGGAACGGCAAACAGCGGGTAGATCAGGTCGCTGGTGGTTAATACCGTTTCACGCACCATGCGACGCAGTTGGGGATGGCTACGCAGACGACGAGGGCGATGGACTGGAAACATAGGGCAGTTTAAAAACTTTGTCTCAATTCTTAAAAGTCTAAAACGTTCTGATCCCACTCTTACGTCTGGAAACATTACGTTGTATTGCAGATTCGGCCTTCTACAGGGTCGCGGACCAGATGATTGGGAATCTCGATACTAAATTCCGTTTGCTGCGCCGAGGATGTCGCTTGAATGGTGCCCCCCAGATGATGCACCAGGCGTTGGACCAGGGCCAGCCCCAATCCTGTCCCTCCTTGCTTCCAGGGATCGGCATTGGGCACTCGGTAAAATTTGTCAAAAATGCGGGGGAGTTCGTCTGCCGGAATTTCAACCCCGGCATTGCAAATAGCAAACTGCATCATGCCGGGAGTCGCATTGGCCCGGATGGTAATGTCCTGCCCTGGTGGCGTGTATTTGCAGGCATTATTGAGCAACTCTGAGAGAATTCGTTCCAGGGCGGGTAGATCGGCGACGAACGGTGGTAACTCCTGGAGGGGCAAATCAAACCGTAGATGGAGTTGGCGATCGCGTGCTCGTGCTTCAAACGGTTGCACTATCTGCTCTAACCAGGGTTTCACCTGGACGGTTTCCAGATTCAGCGATCGCTGCCCGGCTTCCAGGCGTTGCAGGTCGAGCAAATCATTAATCAGGGTAATTTCCCGTTCGCATTCATATTTCAAAATTTGCAGATATTGATTGGCTTTTTGCAATCCTCGTTGGTCGGCAGCATCCTCGGTTTGTTGGCGTTGCAAAACCAGTTCCAGCATATGAATGGACATTTTCATATTGGAAACTGGAGTCCGCAGTTCATGGGAAACGGTGCTGAGGAAGTCATCCTTTAACCAATTCACCTGCTCCAGCACTCGCACCTGGGCCTGGACACTCTGGTAAAGACGGGCCTGCCGCAGGGCGATCGCACAATGGTTTGCCACCTGCTGCACCAGCCGAATTTCCAGATCGCGGAAGGCATACTCTTTATCAATAAAAAGCCACAGATCACCCAAAACATCCTGATCATCAAACATGGCGCAGGCCAGCATCGTCACGCGGCCTCGGATGGGATGGCGCTCTAGATTACAAAATTGCAAGTATTCCCCCCGCAGCAGAGTCTGGTAAATTTCTGGCAATTCTGCCATCTGGCTGACTTGGCCGCGGGTCGAAAAAATAGAGGGATTGTATTCGTAACAAATTTGCGAGGTGCCTGCATCCATGTTGTAGAGTGCCGCTTGACAGGCATTGGCACCCAGCCCTTCGGCCAATTCCGCAACGGCAGTTTGGAGAATTTGACTTTCATCCAGGCTGTCTCGCACTTTGTCGGTAATGCGCTTTAAGGTCGCCTCAAATCCTAACGATTGTTGCAGGCGTGCCGTCCGTTCTTCGACCAAATTTTCCAGGCGATCGTTGAGATTTTGCAGTTCCAGTTCTGCCTGTTTCCGTTGGGTGATGTCGGAACGAATGGCTAAGTATTGAAAAATTTTGCCCTCATCGTCCAAAAGGGGCACGACGGTAGTATCGACCCAGTAGGTGGAGCCGTCTTTGGCGCGATTTTGCATCTCACCCTGCCAAACCTGGCCGCTGGCAATGGTGGCCCAAAAAGTTTGAAAAAATGCTTTGGAATGAAATCCTGAGTTGATGATGCGATGGGTTTGCCCAATGAGTTCTTCGCGGCTGTATTGGGAAATCTGGCAGAAGCGATCGTTGACAGATTGAATAACTCCCTCAGTATCAGTAATGGCAACGATCGCCACCTGATCCAACGCTGATCGAATCTCAACTAATTCGTTGATTGAATATTGTAGTGTGTTGTTGTGTGGCTTCAACTGTTGATCAATGTCAACCCCATCCGGACTAAATTTTGTCTCTTTCCTGTTTCGCATCAATTGGTAATTGATCAAGCTCGTGCAAATACCAGCCGTTACAAAAAACAGCCATAACGTTAACTCAGGCTCTACCTTAGACTGAAGAGACATTGGCATTGGTGAGAACAAAAGAATGGCTAGAATTCCACTAGTTACAGTTGCCAAAAAGCTGGGTAAAACGCCACCATACCAGGTACTTAAAAGCACACTAGGAAAAAAGAATACCAGCGAGGAGGCAAAATCTGGCTGAACAAAAAACTGTTGCATCAATAGCGACAGCAAGACTGATGCAACTGCCAAACCGTACCGAAATTGCCAGGGACGGGTCTCAAACCATTGTTGTACGAAGATCATTCGGAAATAAGATTTGCTGAAGCGTGTTTAGAAGAAAAAACGCTCAGAAAATTGAAGGGTTACACGTGAACAATTCTACTCACTCAAGTAGAGAAGCTAGTTCGTCCGGTGGGGATACACAATACTTTTTAACCTTCCACGTTCGAATATATTTGAAAGAAAAAGAAAAGCAATCTGCCTAAATGTATAAACTTTCACTACCTGACCCCTGCAAGTACGAAGATGAATCGTGCATCTGAATTGCGGCTGTCCCAGGTGATCACTAATATGAAATTTTCCTGGCGCACCCCTGAAGTCTGTCTCAATTTCGAGTTGAGGCTGATTTTGCGGGAGTTTTGGCAATCAACTGATCATTTTTTGCTAAACCTGCCATACAGGTATTTGGGTTTCTAGAAATCTCCTAAACTCAGTTTTTCTGTTGTTACTAAATTAGAAACGACGCAGTTGATATCACAGAACCGGGCGAAGCTAAAGAAAGAAAAATCTTAGTCTGCGTGTGAGGAAAGAATATGCGATCGCTCATTGCTTCGGCATTAACCCTGTTGACGGGGATGATCCCTCTGAATGCTGTGATGGCTCAGGAAGAAATGCAACCGCCGCTGCCCCTGACCATTAACTTTGAGACGCAGGGGTGTGGCCGCTTCCGGCAAATGGCCTATTACGAAACCCAATTTCACTTTGTGAATGTTTGTCTGGGGGAGGCCAGTTTGATCATGGTGGTAACGGATGCGGATGGATTGGGCCGGGAGCGGGTTCCGGTTGAAAAACAAACCACACCAGATGGCATCCGATTCATCGGCACGTCGGATCGCAATATCAACTACGCGATCGATAACCAGACCTTTACGATTCTGTTTCCCGATCAACAGCCCTATTCAGAAAAAATCACCCGCGTTGCCTTCACGGGACTCGCTGCCACCCAACCCAGCACCAAACCCAGCGCCACATCTATGAAGACCGCCACTGTGACGGGCAATGTCACCTATCGACCGCGGATTGCCCTCCCCCCCAATGCCGTTGTTGAAGTGAGTTTACAGGATGTGAGCCGAGCGGATGCTCCCGCAGTGGTGCTGGATCGGCAGATCATGCCCACCAACGGTAAGCAGGTGCCAATTCCTTTTACGCTCACCTATGATCCCAGCCAGATCAAACCCAACCATAACTATGCTGTTTCCGTTCGCATCACGATTGACGGTCAATTGCAATGGATCAGCCCTACTCGTAATTCCGTCATCACGATGGGCAACCCCACGAGTAATGTCACGGTACTGGTGCAACAGGTTGGGGGGAAGGGGCAGTAGGCCGGGGTGCGTCCCACTGTTGTCACCCTCACCCTAAATCCCTCTCCCAGAGCGGGAGAGGGACTTCCAATCTGGCTCCCCTTCTCCTATTTTGGGAGAAGGGGTTGGGCGAGGACTTTGCCCCACTGCGTGAGGAGGGCAATTCTGCAAAATTGGGATACACTCGTAGGCCGTAGGGAGTAGGGGGCGACTTGTGGTTGCTGGCTTCCTTTGCTCCGACTCCCTCAGGTGTAGGAAATTATCCCCCGGTCAAATACTTGATGATCGGTGCCGATCGCCTGGATGACGATGCGATCGCGGTACACTTCCAGCGCGGTGAAGCCAAAACGGGAAACAGCGTGGGCGGTCCATTCATTTTTGCCAACCTCTCGGAGATGGGCACCACCATGCCCGGTGACTAAGTAGGTGGTGCCATTGATAGGGCGAGTGCGTTCGTAGTGGTGTTCGTGGCCGTTGATATAAAGCTGGACCCCATACTTTTGGAACAGGGGCGTGAAGGTGCGAATGAATTCGGGGTTGCTCCCATACACGCCGGACGCATAAATCGGATGGTGCCCGTAGACAATTTTCCAGCGGGCATTACTTTGCTGCAACTGTTGCTCAAACCAGGCCAGTTGGGTGTTCCAGTCGGCATTGCCGTTGGTATCTAGCACAAAAAACTGCACGCCATTTTCCTGGTAGGTGTAGTAGCGGCCTGCCATATTGAAGCCGGGATAGGCCACTTGGGGATCGCCATTGTCGGTACGGATGTCGTGATTGCCGAGGCAGGCGCGAAATTTGACCCCCTGCTGCAATATGGCTTGGTAGGGTGCTTCAAAGGCGGGGCCAATTTTAGAGATTTCACCGTCGTTGTAGATATTGTCGCCGGCCAGCACAACTAGAGTGTAAGGATTTTGCTGGTGATAGCGAGTCATCGCTCTGCCCACGGCAAACTGGTTTTGATCACCAGAGCCGCTGTCTGCCGTTGCCACAAATCGTAGCAGCAGGTCGGAGGCTTGGGCGACTGGTAGATCGGGCGCGATCGCCGGTGCCGCCACTGGCTTCTGGTCGGGTTGGTACACGGCATTGGCACGATGGCCAAACCATTTACCCAGGCCAAAGGCGCTCAGTCCTGCTAAACCGCTGAAGATCAGAAAGATGCGACGTTTAATAGCCATGAATCCGTTGATTGAGTGAGGGAGACGAGGATCGTTCCGCTCGTTTATAGCACAACAAATGAAAAGAGCCGTTATACGGTATGGTGATGCGTGGAACTGCAAAACGGACATTTTATGCGAATTCGGCGATCGCTTTTCTATAGCTTTATTGCAGGTTTGCTGGGCCTGTGCTTGACTGTCACACTGCACGCTTGTCAGGCGGCGGAAACCTCCCCCTCAGACACCGCCTCCCCGGCAACGGCAGTTGTGCAGGCATCTCCCCTACCTACCGAAAAGCCGCTCCCTCCGGAGACGATCGCGATCGCCAACAGCGCCGGACCCAACGGCCTCTTCAAACCAGAACGGGGGGACGTGCGACTGGTCATTTTTAGCGATTTGAACAGTGCCTATGGCTCCACAACCTACGAACCAGAGGTGGAGAAGGGGATCAAGCTAATACCGTTTTGGCATCCGGATCTGGTCTTATGTAGTGGTGATATGGTCGCGGGTCAGAGTCCGAGTTTGTCGGAAACGCGCTTCCGAGAAATGTGGGCAGCGTTTGATCAGGTGGTGGCGGCCCCCCTCCGCCAAATGCAACTGCCTCTGGGGATCACGATGGGCAATCACGATGCATCCAGTGCCCTGGCAATCTCAGGCAAATTTTTATTTCAAACGGAACGCGACATCGCGGCAGAATACTGGACCCAACCCGCCCACAATCCCGGTGTCACCTTGATCGACAAATTTGAATTTCCGTTCTACTACACCTTTGCCGCCAATGATATTTTCTTCCTGGTGTGGGATAGTTCCTCCAGCCACATCCCAGCCGACAAACTCGCCTGGATCGAAAAGACTCTAGCCAGCGCCAAAGCCCAGTCTGCCAAAATGCGGATCGTCATGGGCCATTTGCCCCTATATGCCATTTCTATTGGCCGCGATGAGCCAGGGGAAGTGTTGGAAAATGGGGATGATCTGCGCGTCATGCTGGAAAAATACAACGTTCACACGTACATTAGCGGTCATCATCACGCCTACTATCCCGCGCGCCGGGGCAAGTTACAGCTATTGCACATGGGCATTTTGGGCGCAGGACCGCGTCCCTACCTGGTGGGCAGTCAGGCTCCCCGCAAATCCCTCACCGTGGTTGACATTCAGTTTGACTCGCCGGAATGGACGACCTACACCACCTACGATATGCAAACTCTCCAGGTGATTCAAAACGACGAATTGCCCAGCGAGATTACGAGTGCGCTCGGTACCGTCACTCGGCGGGATGTGAAAGCCGTTGCTTCGTAGCAAGATGGAGTCGGGCGCATCCCGCTTTTGTCATCCTCATCCTAAATTCCTTTCCCAGAGCAGGCTACTGTGTACACAGATCTTGACTTAACCCAAAACTCTGCCGGGGGGCTTCCCCCGGTCCCCCGTTTCGTGGGGTCCTCACTCCCCCACGCCCCACGAACCGGAGTTTGAGTGGCACGCACTGAACTGGGTTTGAGACAGAGTTGCGGCAACCAAGGTTGCGATCGGGCATTACCCGATAACGCCTCCATCCCAGCACCATTGCATCGCCCCAGTCGTGTCCTCTGGAGGGGGTGTGGGGGACGCAGCCGTCCCTCACGTTCGGGGGACAAAGTATTCTCTGCGACGCTTTGCCGCAGAGAATGCTTTGTGAAAGGGGGTTGCCACCCAAGCGGCCAATCTAGTTTTGTCCCCGGGTTTGACGGTAGGGCAGCAAGAACCCAAAACGGCAAACAAGTTGCCCATCGCGGCTTTTATGTAATTTATAAAAGACCAGGAGGTCTACATTCCCTCTCAGTAAAATGAACCGACCCTGCCGCTTTGTGGGGTTCTCACTCCCCCCGCCCCCCGCCTTTGATTAATGCAGAAAGTGGCGAATTCCCGTTAGCACCATGATGAGGCCGAGTTCATTGGCGGCGTTGATGGAATCTTGATCGCGTAAACTGCCACCCGGTTGAGCGATCGCGTTGATTCCTGCTGCTGCCGCCGTTCTCACGGAATCATCGAAGGGGAAAAAGCCATCGCTGGCCAACACGGCCCCTTGGGCCTTGGCTCCGGCCTGTTCCAGCGCAAGCTTGACCGAACCGACGCGATTCATTTGGCCCGCACCTACCCCTAGCGTGGCGCGATCGCGAGTGACGACAATGGCATTGGATTTGACGTGTTTGCAGATTTTCCAGGCAAACAGGAGTTCTTCCAGTTGGGCGGGTGTCGGTTGAGCCGTTGTGACTATTTGCCAATCGGCAGGATTGGCGACTCCATCATCCGCCGTTTGAGCCAAAAATCCTCCCGCGATCGCCTTAATGGTGTGCGTTGGTCCGGCTTGCAGGTCTGGCAGGATCAACACGCGCACCTTCGATTTCGCCGCCAAAATTTCCTGGGCCGCCGGATCACAACCTGGAGCCACCACACATTCCAGGAAAGTCTTCGTCAGTTCCGTTGCGGTTGCTGCGTCAAGCGGTCGGTTGAGGGCCACGATGCCACCAAAGGCCGATACTGAGTCTGCCGCAAAGGCTTTTTGATACGCTTCAGCGATCGTGTTACCCAGGGCCGCCCCACAGGGATTGGTGTGTTTGAGAATGGCGCAGGCGGGGGCATCTTGTGCCGTCCCAAATTCGGCGATGATCCGCCGCGCCGCTTCTAGATCCACTAGATTGTTGTAGCTCAGTTCTTTGCCCTGGAGTTTGGTGGCGGCAGCCCAACCCGTTGCGGTGGCTCCGGTTTGGTACCAGGCGGCTGGTTGATGTGGATTTTCGCCATATCGCAGGGTTTGCAGTTGGGTGCCCGTCAGCGTCAGGCTGGCTGGCAATTCTTCGGGTGAGTGATCAGCAACGCTGGCTTCCTGCCGTTCCAAATAAGCTGCGATCGCGCGATCGTAGGCTCCCGTATGCTGAAATGCTCGTAAGGCCGCACTCTGGCGGAAGGCTAGAGACCCATCTCCGTTGGTGTGGCGCAATTCTTGCAAGTACTCTTCATATTGAGTGGGATGACATAACACCGTGAGATGGGCAAAGTTCTTAGCCGCCGCTCGGAGCATGGCTGGCCCACCAATATCAATCTGCTCGATCGCCTCCGCCAGGGAAACGTCTGGTTGGGCGATCGTTTGCTCAAAGGGATAGAGATTCACCACAACCAGATCGATCGGGCGCATCTGCTGTGTTTCCAGATCGGTCAAATCCTGGGGCACATCCCGCCGCGCCAGGATGCCTCCATGAATGCGGGGGTGCAGCGTTTTTACTCGTCCCCCCAAAATTTCTGGCGACCCCGTGTAATCGGAGACTTTGGTGACTGGGAGGCCAGCCGCTTTCAGGGCTGCTGCTGTGCCACCACTGCTGATCAGATCAAAGCCAAACTCCGCCACAAGCTGACGCGCCAACTCGATCAACCCTGTCTTATCCGAAACACTGAGCAACGCCAGACGAGCCATTTCCCTAACTCCCGTAAATCCTCATTTAGTGTACTGGAGTTCGGGCGAATGGTTGCAGCGAATCGGGCTTAGGGGGTGCCCATCTGCCGTTTCATTTGCTGGCGTGCAGTTTGCAGAATTGTGCGGAGGACAGCCTTTTGTTGGTCATCCAGACGCAGTGAGGAGAAGGTTTGCCGTAAATTTTGAGCTTGCCGCTCGGCTTCAACCCGGTCCAGGCGTTCGGGATTCAACCCGTTGCTGAGGAGATTTTCCATTTGGTCGATAGCAAAGTCTCCCAGGACCGCGATCGCGCGTCGTTGCTGCGGACTCAGTTTGAAATCTAATCCCAATTCAGCCGTTTCTGCTCCAGCCGGAGCCGCTTGCGCCTGAACAGGAGCAGTTGTGAACACCGTAAAGCTAATGGCGATCGCACTGGGGACAACCAGGGATAATTTCTTAAGATTCATGAATTTTCTATCGGGTGCAGGATGAAATTGCGAGAAAGCTGATGTATTGACGGTTTTACCGTAAAAAAGTTGCGGTTGTCTGTCACAATTGCGCTAAAAGTGTAAAGGTTCTGTAAATTCTTTTGCCGTTGGCGATTTTACTGTTGTGACTCTTAACGCAATTACCCTGCCTGCTCAATCAGCCCAACCGCCTCAAGGTCTGGTGATTTTACTCCACGGTTGGGGTGCAAATGGCAATGACCTGCCACCGATTGCGGAATTGATGGATCTGGGGGAGTACCAGTTGACCTTCCCAGAAGCCCCTTTTCCCCATCCCTACAACCCCGTAGGCAAAATGTGGTACGACTTCCCAGAGAATTACAGCTTTCTGGGGACTCCAGAATTTGCCGATCGCCCCGACCTTGGGACCAGTCGTCAATTGCTCATCGATTTCATTACAATGCAGGCCGAGATCAGTGGCATTCCGCTGGCTCGGACGGTTTTAGGTGGCTTTTCCCAGGGCGGCGCAATGACCTTAGATGTGGGTACTCGCTTACCCTTAGCCGGGTTGATGGTGCTGAGTGGCTATCTTCATGCGCCCTTGACATCTGAGGCGGGTACCATGCCGCCAACGCTGGTGATTCATGGCACGCAGGATACCGTCGTACCGTTAAACTCGGCGCACCAGGTGCGCGATCGCCTGCAAAGTCTGAAGGTGCCAGTGCAGTATGAGGAATACAACATGGGGCATGAAATCCAGCCGCTGGTGCTGCGACAAGTGCAAACTTTTATTAAAGCAAGGCTCACGAGTCATTAACATCTGGTGAATATTGAGACAGTCGCTTCATCAATCCCATAAAATGAATTACGGGGAATTGCGGACAACCTCTCAATCCCTTGGATGACTCTGATTCGGTTGAGTAAGTCGAGATTGATTTGGGTGTTCGTGCTATTAGCGGGGGATACAAGCGATGTCAGCCTTATCTGTTGAGAAAGAAAAAGTTTGTACACTAACCGCTGCGGATGTTGCAAATTTAGCAGCCCGGTTGGAACAAGATGACTATGCCAATGCATTTGAAGGGTTGAACGATTGGCACTTGCTACGCGCGATCGCCTTTCAGCGACCTGAACTCGTAGAGCCATATCTCTACCTGCTTGACCTGGAAGCATACGACGAAGCCTAGACCTGTTGTAATCCTGCCGCCATTGCAAAGGTGGCGGGACGGTTAGCGCGTATGGGTGCTCAAGCCTGAATACATTTGGGATTGTTGAATTTTGGACAGCAACTATAGCCGTAGCTATGTGTAACGTGGCTACGGCGAGTCAGAACACCTACTCAGCATTGGCTTTTCAGCTTTTCTTTGGCCTCCGTGTTCTGACCAAAGCGATCAACCTTTGACCAAAGCCTTTTGTGGAGGCTCCGATGAAACTGAGTAAGCCTCAACTCGCGCTATCCGCGATCGCATTCACCTTTGCCGGTTTGGGGGGTGCGATCGCGATTTTGCGATTATGGACAGTTGTGCCCGTTGGTCAGGTTGGCGTTGTAGATACCTTTGGGCAAGTGGCAGAGCAACCGCTAAATCCGGGCATTCACCTCCGGAATCCATTTTCCAAAATTATTCACTTTGCAACTCGGACCAAAGAATTAAAGGAAACCGCCGAATCGCCTTCCAAAGATGGGTTGATCACAACGGTGGATGTTAGCATTCTGTATCGAATTGATCCCGCCCAGGCCAAACGCCTCTATCAAACAGTGGGCGGTGACTATGAATCCGTCATTCTCATTCCCTACTTGCGATCGCATCTGCGACGAGCCACCGCAAACTTTAACGCGAAGGATCTCTACACCACTCAGCGCCAAGCCCTGGCCGAACAGTTACGCCGGGAATTGCAAGCAACGGTGAGCGATCGTGGCCTGATTGTAGAAGATACTCCCATTCGCAACATTATTTTGCCTGAGAGTTTGCAGAAGGCGGTGCAGTCTAAGCTTCAGGCCGAACAGGACAGTCAGCGGATGCAATTTGTGTTGCAAAAAGAACAGCAAGAGGCGGAACGCAAGCGGATTGAAGCCAGAGGGATTGCCGATGCTCAACGCATCATTGGCCAGGGATTAACAGAAAAAACATTGCGATTTCGCCAAATTGAAGCCACTGAGAAGTTGGCTCAGTCGCAAAACACTAAAATTGTTGTCATTGGAGAGGGCGGGAGCAGGAGTACAGTGCAACTCCAGCCTTAAATGCTGACCAAATGGCTCACTCTGGACGAGTATTAATCGGAATTGGGGGCGGCATCGCTGCGTACAAACTTTGTGAAGTCGTTTCCGCCCTGGCCAAGGCTGGCATCGAAGTCCGGACGCTGCTGACGGATGCCGCCCAGGCGTTTGTCACTCCCCTGACCTTTGCGACCCTGTCTCGCCATCCTGCCTACAGCGATCGCGACTTTTGGCAACCTACCCACGGGCGACCCCTGCACATTGACCTGGGGGAGTGGGCAGACGTGTTCGTGATTGCGCCCCTGACCGCCAATACCCTGGCAAAACTGGCCTATGGTCTGGCCGATAATTTATTGACTAATACGTTGCTGGCTTCTACCTGCCCCGTGTTGCTGGCCCCCGCCATGAATACAGATATGTGGGAACAGGCAACGGTACAACGCAACTGGCAACAGGTGCAAACCATGCCTCGCTATCATGCCGTTGGTCCCGGTCGCGGGATGCTGGCCTGCGATCGCGTCGGGGCTGGACGCATGGCCGAACCCGCCGAAATTCTTCATCATATTTATTCCCTGCTGCATACCCGTGGTAATCGGGATTTAGGGGGTCAGCATGTCCTGATCAGTGCTGGCGGCACCCGCGAATTTCTCGATCCGGTGCGGTTTATTGGCAATCCGGCCACTGGCAAAATGGGTATCGCTCTGGCTGAGGCCGCCCTGCATCGGGGGGCTATGGTGACGCTAGTGCATGGGCCATTAGGTGAATTAGGGGTGCCTGCCGGGGTCCGGGCGATCGCCGTCACCAGTGCCGAGGAAATGCGTCAAGCCCTGCGAAGTGCCTTTCCCCAGGCCGATTGGACGATCATGGCGGCGGCGGTGGCCGATGTCAAACCCGCCAACATCAGCCCTACTAAGTTAGCCAAAGCCGATCTGCCGCCAGCCCTTCCCCTGGCCCCAGTTCCCGATATTGTGGCCGAACTGGCCACGACCAAACAGCCCCATCAGCGTTTGGTTGGCTTTGCCGCTCAAACGGGCGATATTGTCACCCCTGCGAAGGAGAAACTGTTGCGAAAACGGCTCGACGCGATCGCGGCCAATGCCATTGATCAAGTAGGGCAGGGGTTTGGGAGTAATACAAACCAGGCCATATTCATCGACAAAAATGGCCGACAATTTTGCATTACAGAACCCATTAGTAAACTCCAAATGGCCCATCAACTATTAGACTTTATTCACGCGATTTAGAGGTTCATAATGCAATCAGGTCCAGGATTCGTTCCTACTTTTCTCTATTACTTTGTTAGTACCACGTTGATTGTGGCGTTTGTTGTGTCGCAAGGGCTAACCAATGCGGAATCATTGGCAACATGGGCTAGCCCGCTCCAGATTGGGCTGCTTTTTGGCCTTCTTGGAGGAAGCCTGGGAGCCTATTTCAACCGTTATGAAGCGATCGAGTTGCCTCTCAAGAATCGAGGTTCCGATTTAAAACGTTTGAACCAGAGTTTAGAGAAACTGGGATACATCGAATCGCGAGAGATTGATCAGGTCACAGTTTACGAGCGACCGTTTCCGAGTAGTATTTTTGCGGGCAAGTTATTGATTTCTATTAATCAACAAACAGTGACAATTTCGGGGCGGGCGAGCCGACTCAACGCTTTGAGCAAGCTAATTGAAAACCTTAAATCGTCTTTGTAAACAGTCTCTCTTGGGCGGTTTCTCGCTCCTTACTTGAATGCTCTGTACAACAGTTCAATGTTAAGCAGAGCGCAGGTTTTGGTGTAGTTGAAGCTGGTGCATATGATTGAAGAGTTGCCAGCAGTATTGTTCTGGTAGGCCGCAGGTGACGGCTCCGCGCATTACCACGTTGAAGTACCAGTCGTTAGGGGCCAGTTCTTCGGGCAATTTGTCTACCACTACGTAGGTCCGCACATTGGTGAATACCTGCTCTTTGACGTAGACTTCGATCGCTTCCCGCTGATACCCTCCTCTAGGCACTTCTTCCCGTTCATCCAGGCGATCGCTCAGGCGTAGTGGCAGTTGATAGAGGACTCCCTCCACCGTGGCCCCGATCTCTGGCACCACATCCAACGCGCCACAATTACGCCGTAAGGAGCGCCGAGAGAACCGCAATCGATAATTCTTCAACGTTGCATGACCAATCACATAGGGGTAGGTCGTCTCGCCCAGGGTCCGCTTCAGGTCCACCGGGCACATGCAAGATCCGTAGGCAAAATAGTAAAAAGCTGGCTCCGGAGAGGCATGTGCCGTTGGGAAAACAGGCTGCGATCGCTGAGATGGGGGATTAAGGAATTGGCTCATGGTGGCAGGCAGGGAAAGCAAGACAACAGTTCAACCAGGGATCAGACAGGAATGAAAGGGAGCAAACAGGAATGCAATAGTATTGACACAACTACACCAGTTCACCGTAGATTTTCGCCTGAAAATTCACTGATTCTTTGCATCGAGATACACCAAAAAGGCCCATTTCTTCAGGTTCTGTCTTTTGTGAGACTCAAAGGGCCGCATCGTAGTCTAAGATGCAACAATTCTCAGACATAAGATAATTCTCAGATATAAGATAATAATCTATCTGCCTGAAATATTTGCCTGAAATATCTGCCTGAAGTTGTTCCTCATCCCACTGAAATGATGTCTTCTACGATCGCCCTGATTGCTCATGATTCGCAAAAAGACCAAATCGTCAACTTTGCGATCGCCCATACGCCCGTGTTGGCCCGCTATCGCTTAATTGCAACAGGTACCACGGGGCAACGCATTCAAGATGCGACCGGGTTGCCCGTGGAAAAAATGCTGTCTGGGCCAACGGGGGGCGACGCTCAGGTAGCTGCCGAAATTGCCAGAGGGCAGGTGGCTGCGGTCTTCTTTCTGGTTGACCCGTTGTACGCCCAGCCCCATGAGCCGAATTTGCAAATGTTTTTGCGAATTTGTAATGTGCATAATGTGGCCCTGGCGACCAACTTGAGCACAGCCGAAGCGATCGTCCAACAGCTTGCCAATAAACTGGTGGCTCACCTCATCTTTAACCCCGTGGCGGGTCAGGGGAGCGCAGAGCAGGACTTAGATTTGATTCGCCAACTCCTGACTCCTCACATGGCGTTGCATATTCATGAAACCGCAGCAGAAACCAATCCAAAAGAGCTAGTTGAGGAAGCCTTATCCCAGGGGGCCGACGTGGTGATTGCCTCCGGCGGGGATGGCACGATCTCTGCCGTGGCAGGGGCGTTAATTGGCACCGGGGTGCCATTGGGCATCATCCCCAGAGGCACAGCCAATGCGTTTGCGGTGGCTCTGGGAATTCCGAGAGTGTTGCCGGTGCGAACGGCCTGCCAGGTGATCCTGGCAGGCCAAACTCGACAAGTGGATGCCGCCCGTTGCAATGGTCTGCCCATGATTCTGCTGGCAGGAATTGGCTACGAGGCAGAAATGGTGGATCTGGCCAGTCGTGAAATGAAGGACCAGTGGGGCATGATGGCCTACCTGATGGCAGGATGGCAAATGCTGGATGAACAGGACCAGTTTCAGGCAGAAATCGAAGCGGAGGGAGAGGTGTATGAGTTGCAGGCTTCTGCCATTACGGTTGCCAATGCTGCGCCTCCTACATCGGTGTTGGCTCAGGGGGGCGGAGAAGTCATTTACGATGATGGCTTACTGGATGTAACGATCGCCGCTGCCGAAACCAAAGTGCAGGCTGTCACGACCATGTTGCGAATGTTGGGAGCGGCATTAGTCAAAGCGGGTGGGGCACAACAGCAAAACGTTGTTCACGGTCGGGCTAAGACCATCAAAATTACTACAGACCCACCGCAGAAAGTGGTGGTAGATGGTGAAATTATCGGGACAACACCCATCAAGGTCGAATGTATTCCGGGTGGTTTGACAGTGCTGGCTCCCAGTACTGGTAACTCGGTTGCTTGAACCTAGCGATGTTGCTTGTGACGATGTTGCTTGTGACGATATTGCTTGTGACAATGTTGCTTTTGGCAAAAACTATCCCTACTGTTGCCAATCGAATTTAGTTTGTTATACTTTTGGGTAAGCAAGGGCAACGATCGCAATTCAATCATGTCTAACCGTTCATCACTTATTGCGTTGCGAGTCGTTTAAGTGCAAGTTTTCCAAATCTTCTAATTCGTTTGGCTCTACGATTCTTATCGAGTTCATTTGACTTAGCAACGACATCTACAAATCGAGTGAAAAGACAATGTCTTCATTCAGTTGTCTGACACTCGCTATTCAGGCTGAACTATATCGGCTGAACTATAGCCATAGCCATGTGAAATGTGGCGACGGTGAGTCAGATCGTTCTGACCAAAGCTATATAGGCTGAACACAGTTTTTCGTGATCATCCCGTGTGTTTCTCATCATTCACGCGATCGCACCTTGCGCTGGATGCGTCAGGGCCAGGAATGAGGAACTGGTTGCTCAAACAAGCTCCCGTCAAGGTTCCTGCTCCTGCGTAGACGATTCACGTTTCTCACATTTGAAGGAGCTTTTATGGAAGGGTTTGACACCAATCAACGGACCGCCCAACACACTACTACTCATGCCGCAGACCTGGCGACAGCAACCGGATTCAGCAGCACTGCGACCCATTCCAAAGCGGTTTCTGTGCAAGATGCCCAATTAGAACAGGCGCTCAACCAGGCACTACCAACGGATGAACATGACCATGCGCCCAAAGTGAATACCAACCCGGCTTTGCATATTGATCTCAGCCAGGTCGCTTCTCCTCGCAGTCTGGATACGACCAAAGTGGAAAGAATTGATTCCTTACGAGATAGTCTGGGTGCAAAAGGCGATTATCTCAACCCTAAAGGGGGCAATAACACTGTGATTGCTTCGGGGGATAGCGACGTGATTCGTGGTGCTGGAGGTGGCTTAAATACCATCACCACGGGCACCGGACGAGACACAATTATTTTGGGACGGGAAACGACCAATCGGATTTTCGATTTTGACCCCACCAGCGATCGCTTCGCTTTAGCCGGTCTGAATCCCAAAAACATCATCATCGCTCAAGGTAAAAATCCCGGTAAAGGTGGGTTAGACCAACCGCTAGACTCAGTCAATAACACCCTGATTATCGACAAAAAATCGGGACATATTTTGGCTGCGCTCACATTTACCAAAGCCTCTGACTTATCAGAGAACCATTTTGTCAAACTCACTCCCGAAGCGAATGGTAGTCTCAAGAACTTGAAAGAGGAGGGTTTCAAATCTCAAAAAGGAGATGGCAAATTAACTGGAACTCAAGGGCGCGATCGCCTGATTGGCGGTGCTGGCGATGACTTCCTGTATGTGGGGGATGATGGCTTTAGATTTGCCACGGCCAGCGGACAGGGCGGCACTGAATTTCCGTTCCCAACCGACAGTTCTGGCTCCACCCAACTCAACCTCGACTTAAAATCTGGATCGCTAAAAATCAATGGCACCTACCAGGGGTTTGATGGCTTCCCCCTGTTCAGTCAGGGAGAAACCACCATTGATCCCAATGCCAGAATCCTGAATGGTTCTGATCCGAAAGCACTGGTAGATGGCTTCTTGAGAGTGCCCAAAGATGTCGAGGGCAACCCAATTTCGGGAACCCATTTACACTTTAGTCCTGCTGGAGATGCTCGCGGCAACTTTGCCGATGCGACCGTAGTTCGGTTCTTCACCAACACCCCAACCGATGCCAAATCAGGCACGATCGCGGGTGAGTTTGAGCTAAAGCCAGAAGAACAAGCGGCTTTGCTGGCGGGTAATTTGTATGTCAATGTGCATACCAACATTGATGGCGATCAAGATGGCAAAGCTGGTTTCCCAACGGGTGAAAATCGCATTAATCTCAACCGCAATGTGATTCAGTTCGCTTAATCAAAATCTGGTCTTCTCCAAGTTCGAGGTATTGGCCTGTTGAGAAACCATCACGACTCAACAGGCTTTTTTTATGTTGGTTTGTTTTGTGGTGTTGCTGAATGCAAGGATGATTTGCCCTCATCCCCAACCCTTCTCCCCCAGGAGAAGCTACTGTGTACACAGATCTCGACTCAACCCAAAGCTTCTACCGGGGGACTTCCCCCCGGTCCCCCGCTTTGTGGGGTCCTCACTCCCCCACGCCCCCCGAACAAGAGTTTGAGTTGCACGTACTGGACTGGGTTTGGGACAGAGTTGCGGCAACCTTGGTTGCGATCGGGGCATCACCCGACAACGCCTCCATCCCAGCCCCATTGCATTGTCCTAGTCGTGCCCTCTGGAGGGGGTGTGGGGGACGCAGCCGTCCTCCACGTTGGGGGGTTTGGGGGGCGGCCCCCCAAGCAGAAGAGGTTGGGTTTGATCAGAGTAGAGTGCAATCTCAGGACTTGTGTGTACAAGGTAGCCCAGGAGAAGGGAACTACAAATCTTGTTCCCTCGCCCGTTGGGAGATGGCTAGGGTGAGGGCGAATGCTGATATTCATACCTTAATTCAGCAACGCCTTTGTTTTGTTGCTTTTGCATGGGAGATTTGTTATGCCACGGATTAGCGTTGTGTTGATATTGAGTGTGATTGCGATCCTGTCCAGTTCGTGGGCAGTGGCCGAAAAAAAAGATGACCCAATTGGGCGATCACCCAGCCCAGCCAGTGTGACACCCACACGCGATCGCGCTACCAGTCGGGCTTATCGGTTTTCAATGGTGTTACCGACCCGCGCAGGTGAACAGTTCTCAATGGTGTCACTTTCGCTACAATCGGCCAAATCCGGTGCGATGCCCATTCCATTTGATGTGAAAACCGCCCGCGCCGCGATCGAGACGGCAAACGGACAACCGCACGCGATCGCCATTCGCCAAACCTGGATCGATGAAACCGGCACCCTGTGGTTAGAGTTCAAACCGGCTCTGGCACCTCAAACCCGCCTCACGGTATCGCTCAACGCCCATCAGCAAGCCGCAAACACCATTTATGAGTATGGCATTGCGGCCTATGCTGATAGTGATTATCCGGCGGCGATTTTAGTCGATAGTGGAATGGTGACAGTGCGATAACGCCATGCTTCTGCTGATGAGCAAGAGTGGGCGAGTGGGTGAACCACTCGCCCACTCACTGACCCACTGCTGCATCTAAATGCTTACCGGACCGATCGTGCTCCATCAAAAGCTTTGACAATTTCGTCGGTAATGTAGCTGATCGGTGCCCGTTGACGGACTTTGATATTGGCAACCAGAGTCATCCCAGGCACAAGGGGAAAACGTTCAGTTTTGCGTTCCAAAAATTGGCGATCGAGCTTGATCTCGACGGGAAACACGGTTTGATTTTCGGGCTGTTGATTCATGGCCAAAGCTTCTCGGCCTACTTTTGCAATCACCCCTTTGACGGAGCCAAATTCGGTGAAGGGATAGGCATCAATTCGCACCTCAACAGGCATTCCTACCTGAATATTGGCAATATCAGAATTGGCAACCTGGACCTGCGAAATCAATGATTCATTCGGTACCACTTGCAACAATGCTTGACCGGGTTGAGCGATCGCGCCTGGTACTTTAGAACTCAGGTTAAACACAATGCCATCAACCGGCGATCGTAAGTCCTGGTGCTTTAAATCCATCTGAATCTGACTTAATTGAGCATTAATTTGGAGTAATTGGCGTTGATTGGTTTTAATCGTGCCATCAAATTGAGCATCCAGTTCGGCCAGTTGCCGTTGCAGGTCTTGAAAAATATCGGTTGTCGTCTTGCGATTTTCGGCCTGGGCTTGCAGTTGATTGAGCTGCAACTGACGTTTCTGTAAGCGATTCTGGTTGAGTTGACTTTGCAACGTATTCACATCTACCGCGCGACGCAAAAAATCAGTCCGCGAGATGGCACCCTGTTCCATTAAGGGTGTGAGTTGGGAGAGTAGCTTGCGTTCCACCCGAAATTGAAATTCCGTTTTAGCCAGTTGGGCTTCTGTTTCGGCAATCTGCGTTTGCACATTCGCCCCTTGAATTTGGGTAATCGTCTGGCGATCGCGGAGTTGCTGCTGAAACAAGACATATCGCTGATAAGCCTCTGGGGAAAGACCCGTGGGATTTCCAGTCAACTGCGCTTGCAACAATAACCGCGTTTGCACCTGATTCATCAGTTCCGGCGGAATAGTTCTACTGACTCGTTGTAATGTCGCGATCGATTGTCCCTGACGGGCTAACCGTAACACTGCCGTTTCCTTCAGTAATTGATTCCGTTGTTGCAACAGAGTTTTCAATTGATTTTGTAAGGTTGTTTTATCTAATTGCAGTAATAATTGTCCTTGCTTTACCGTTGCTCCTTCTTCCACCAACACCGTCGTCACAACTCCCCCCGATTTTGCCTGGACTGCTTGCGATCGCGACAATGGCTCCAACTTTCCTCGCGCCGCAATCACTACATCCACTCGTGCCGTTACAGCCCACACGCCGCCTGCCCCCAACCCAACCAAAATGAGTAATGTCAGGCGTTGCGTCCAGGCTCCCGGTGATGGTAGCCCAAACGTTCCAGATCCTGTTTCTTCTCCGTCCATTGGCTGCAACGGACTCCAAAACCAGCTTGGTAATCTCATAAAATCTCCTATTGTTTGCTTTTCTTTGCTTGCGGCCCTCTTTTTTCGGCGTTGCTGAATGCAAGTATGATTTGCCCTCATCCCCAACCCTTCTCCCCAAGGAGAAGGGCGCTAGAAATCTGGCGTTGCTGAATGCAAGTATGATTTGCCCTCATCCCCAACCCTTCTCCCCAAGGAGAAGGGAGCTAGAAATCTTGTTCCCTCGCCCGTTGGGAGAGGGCTAGGGTGAGGGCGAATGCTGATATTCATACCTCAATTCAGCAACGCCCTTTTTTCTGCTCCCCTACCGCTGCTCCTACCTAGCCTTGCGCCTGTTGAGCATAGAGACAGTAATACAGTTGCCGTTTTGCCATTAGCTCTCGATGAGTCCCCTGTTCGACGATGACACCCGCTTGCATTACCAGAATCAGATCCGCATTGACGAGCGTATTCAGCCGATGGGTGATAAAGAAACAGGTGCGATCGCGAAATTGCTGCATCACGTTTTCGCAAACGCGGCGTTCTGTGTCGTAGTCGAGTGCACTGGTGGCCTCGTCAAAAATTAGCAGTCGCGGATTGCGGGCCACCACCCGCGCGATCGCAATCCGTTGGCGTTGGCCGCCGGAAAGCGAACTACCCCGTTCGCCCACCCGCGTCGCGTAGCCATCGGGCAATTGCATGATGAAGTCGTGTGCCTCGGCCACCTGAGCCGCCGCGATCACGGCATCATCCGCCAGATTGTCAAACAGGGCAATATTGTCGCGGATAGTGCCTTCAAACAACAACACATCCTGAGGCACAATGCCAATTTGCTGCCGCAGGGAGTTGAGGCTAACCTTTTGAATGTCATACCCATCAATCGAGATGCGACCAGATTGCGGTAAATATAACCGAGGCAGCAGTTTCACCAGTGTGCTTTTTCCCGATCCACTCTGGCCTACCACACCCACAAAGGCTCCTGCTGGAATCTCCACACTGACATTGGCGAGTTGTAGTTGTCCGGCTTGAAACGCAAAACTAACCTCGTGATACTGGATGTGCCCCTGAATCGGTGGTAAGGCAGGTTTTGCCGCCACGACAGTCTCCTCCTCCATCGGCGACTCGGCAATGTCTGCCAGCAATTCCATTGATAAATTGGTTTCCTGAACTCGTTGCCAAAAACTGGCCAAGCGCAACAGCGGACCCGTGACATACCCCGTTAGAATGCGAAATGCAATCAGTCCGCCCAGGGTTAAATCTCCCTGAAGCACCAAGCCCGCCCCTACCCACAACACAAACAAATTACTGGCATTATTAACGAAGGTGCTGAAGGAGTAAAAGATGGTACTTACCGTCGAGGTTCGGAAACCGCTGGTCAGGTATTGGACGTAGCGATCGCGCCAGGTCGCTTCCACGAGTGATTCCATGTGTTGGGCCTTAACGGTAAACATCCCACCCAGGACTTCTACTAAATAGGATTGCACCTTAGAACCTTGATCAGACTTAATCCGAATTAGCTTTTGTTGCAAAGTCGAAACTAAAAGCGTTGAACCAATGACAATGGGTACACTCAACAGGACACACACGCTAAGTTGCACGCTGTATAAAAACATGACCACCAGATAAAACACTGAAAATGCGACATCCAGCACTGCCGTAAGCGCTGTTCCGGTCAGAAACTGCCGAATATTTTCTAATTCATTTAACCGAGCGGCCAGATCTCCTACGGAGCGTTTTTCAAAGAAGTGCATCGGTAAGCGCAATAAATGATGCACAATTTCGATTCCAAGCTGAAGATCAAGGCGATTGGCGGTGCTGGAAAATAAATACGTCCGCAGAATCGTGAGGATGCCTTCAAAAAAAGCACACAGGATCATCAAAATGCCAAACATCGGCATTGCTCCAGGATTATCGCCCACAATCACGCTATCAATTACTTGTTGAATTAATAACGGATTCGCAACGCCCAATAATTGCACAAATATGGAGGCAATCAAGACCTGGATTAACACCTGTCGTTGACTTTTTAACGCCGGAATAAACCATTGAAAGCCAAACTGTTTGAGTCGTGTTTGAGGTAGACGAGCCAGGGCGATCGCCCGTCCCATTGGGTGACTTTCTGATTGAGACGTGGCCCCTAATCGGCGTGCCAGTTCCGCAGGCTTCAGCCGTAATAGTCCGGTGCGCGGTGAGGCCACGATCGCCAAAGCGGGAGTGATTTCATACAGAATCGCAACGACCTGCTGGCACTGAATCAAGGCCGGCGTGGGCAGCCGCTGGAGACCCTGAGCCGTGAGCGGCAACTGCACAATCTGGGTGTTGAGACCTACGGCCTGGGCCAGTCGCTCATACAACTCAAACAGATCCTCATCTGTAAATTGACTCGCGCCGGACTCAGTGAGTCGTTGTTGCAACCAGCGCCGCAAATAATCGGGCCGAAAGGGCACCTGCAAGCGATCGCACACCATGCGGAAACACGCCACAATATCCTCAATTGGGTCGGGTGCGGGTGATTTCCAGATGGGGTAAGCGGTTGATGCGGCCAGATCTGGGGGCGGGGCAGCGAGAAAAGCGGTAGCAGCTTGATCCACCTCATCGGTGGTTTCCAGTTCTGGTGGTGCGTTCTGCAAGCCAACGGTAAGAGGTGGCAATTCACCATGCTGCAACACGAAGGTTAAAAATGCCCGATCAATTCCCACCAAACGCACCGGAAACGGCGACGGGCGCAAACGCTGCAATTGAGCAAGCTCATCAACCGGACTCCCGATGGGATAGTTGAGGTATTCGCCCCCGCTTAGTAACCACAAGCGATCGCGGGGCAAGGGCTGGCAGGATCGGCGATGGTGCAGGGGCAAATCATATTGCTCTACTTTCACCAAATTGTGATTCATGATCCACTCCACAATTTTCTTTAATAGTGGGATGGAAATGTGTCTGGGAGTATGTCCTACAAAGCGAGAGAGGGTGTCAAAGAGTTCGATCGGGCTGATCAGTTGAGCAAAAGCGGGGAGCAAATGCTGAATGGCTAATGTTTCAAAATCATCTGCCGCCAGCGCGATCGTTTGAACAGCACTCGTTTGAGCATCGGAGAGCATCGCCTGGGCAGAGCCAACCGGAACCCGGCGAATCAAACTTTCCCAACCTACTATTGCATGTTCTGTCAGAATGGCTAGAGTGGGTCGTTGGTCACATTCACTGCCCAATAAGCGAACTTTTCCCTGAATGATGAAATGAAGTGCAGTTGGATATTCTTCGCCAGGGTAAATTACTGCTCCAGGGCGAAAAGTAACGGGTGCTAATTTGGGTGCAATTTTTTCTTTTACTTGAGGCGAGAGTTGATTAAATGGTGATGTTTGAAAGAATTTATGCAAAGATAAATTCAGAGATTGCTCATGCTTTATCATAAAATTCGCTGTGAATTTGTTTGATGGGCAAAACTATGACTCGAAATGATGCTGTTAATGATTCGAGAATGTCGATGAAATCGTTGACACGATCTCGCTGCTTGTTTCCTGCCTCGTCAGGCAGATGTATCATGCGGCTGAACCGCGATCGCTCCAGGCAGGGCTGTTAGCGCTTCCACCCTGGATTGCAACCAGTGCTGAAATAAACGGTTCGTTAAGTCCAGGCGAGTGGCTTCAGTGAAACGGGCGCGGGTCAGTTGCTCCAGGCGCACGATCCAAATGCGATCGCCGACGGCCAGAGGCGGTTGCACGATCCCTACAGGTTCCGATTGAAAGCGAGTGATCAGGGCGACTGGAAGGGAGGCGAGGGGGACAGGCCCAACGCGACCACCCGTTTCCCGTTCGTACCCTACAGAATAGGCAGACGCCAGATCAGCAAATGCCACGCCGTCATCCCGCAGTTGGTAATAAATTTCTTCAGCCAATGTTGGGTCATCCAGTTGAATGACCGAATAGTCCACCTGATCAAAAGTCGTTTTGGTGCGCGAAAACTCCGACTCTAATTGATCCGCAAAGTAATGTTGCTTGAACTTTTCGATGCGCCACTCACGCAGCATCACAGACTTGAAATAAGCAGGCGTGATGCCCTGCTGCTCGCACCATTGAGCCAAAAAGGCTTCAAAATTTTCTGGGATGTCAGGTTGAGCAGTGCCTGCAATCCGCTGCAAAATCTCCGCTGGAGAAACCGCGATCGCTTGAATCGCTTCATCCAGCAGGATGTGACCAATCAAGGTATTCAGCAACTGGTATTGCACCAGTGCCGTAATCATGTCGTCGCCCGTCAGCAAGCGATCGCCGATTTTTAAACAATTAGTCATGGTGGGTTCCTCAACCATGAACTTCTACATCTAATTAGCCCAGCGCCTGAGCAAAAGTCAGTTACAACTGACTGGCTACCTACGATCCAAGGCGATTGCTATCAACCTGTAATTAATCGCAGGGCAGGTCAGCGAATGGGCAGAAACTTTTTGTCAGTCAACTAAACTTCAACGTCGCAACAACAATAACTAGAACTAAAGCAATGACATAGTTCTAATTAACAAAATGGTAGGCAACCCAGCACCAACATACTGGCATCTTTGGATAGCGTCAAGCATCGCGATCGCTAATTCAGATTAATTAGAACCCTTTAAGGATGAGTTCCAATTAGCAAAATATGTGCTTTTGAGTATCAAAAAGCACCAGAATCGGAGTGGAACGGTTTGAGCTACAGCCCTGATGCTGTCGGCATGGTCTGCTGAATCGTGATTTGATCGCATTAAATCTAGGTTTGACGAGATACTCATTGCGGTATAAAAAGGTTGCCTAACTGGAAAAAAGTTCTGAAGTTCCTTGGATGAATAAATACCGGAACTTACCTATCCTGGAACATGGAAACTTGCACTTGCTTGAACATCAGGGTGCAGGCGACAACGCCATCTATCTGCCACAACGATTGTGTTCCCACCTTGTATTTGAGTCCGTAGGGATGTTCATGGACATCTCTACGGAAAATCGACCGCAGGTTTACACGCTACTTCTATTGTTGCTGCGGTTTGTTGTATCAGGATTTTTTTGTTATGCGTTATCGAGTTTTAGAAGGTGGTGCGATCGCTTGTTCTGCGGTGGCGCTCTGGAGTTTGGTGGCATTCCCCAAACCCCAAAGTCGTCAACTGTGCGAAAGTTCACCCCCTACGACCAATTCCAGTTCATCATCCCGCAAACAAGACTGTGGCAGCCAACATCGCCTCTTCCGGGCGAGTATCATGCCGGAACACTGGTTTCACTTCAACTGGGGGCGCGATCGCCCAACGCCCCTGCCATCAGATCTGGAAACTGTGTACGCCCAACTGCTGCACCAGGCCCAAACGATGGCAGACCGCGATCGCTGGGCAGATGCAATTGCTCAGGTCAGCGGCATCCCCAAAAATAGTCGTCATTATGCGCTGGCGGCGCAACTGCAAACAGATTGGTCCCAGGAAATTTTGCAGCAGGCAATGGAGCGGTATCACCAGGCCCAACTCAAATCGGCCCTCCAGTTATTGACGAATATTCCTGCCTCCTGTCAGACTTATGCCCAGGCGCAAGCATTCACCCGCCAATGGACTCAGGAAGCCGCATGGCTGCATCAGGCAGAAGTGGCATGGCGCTCAAACCGCTGGTACACCGTCCTCACGTTGCTCAAGAAACTGGAGCGCAGCCCGCTGTACCAGAGCAGCCCGGTACAAAATATGCTGCAAATCGCCACCCATAAACTATATGAACCCGATCCAACGTTGATCGAACTTGGGTCGATCGGTGGCCAATCCACCACCGTTTCCACTCCACCCGCCGCCTTGCCACGCCGACCCGAATTTAGCCAGCAGACACCTCTTGCTGTCGAAACCCTGTCGCCGCCCGCCCAACTCCCGATCGCCACCAGGCAAGCCCTTGATTGGGCACAACCACCCCTCCCCAAAGCGATCGCCCAAAGATCCCTCGTTGAACCCACTCCCCCACTTCCCGCGACTCCCATGAGTGCAGCTCCAGCGCTGTTTCCATCCACGCCGCCCCAAACCACCGCTACCCAGAGCGAAATGCCACCCACTCGCATAGACTAAACAGCCTGAGCAGGCTAGAAGCAGTCCCCTAAATTTTTGAAGAAATTAGCACAAGTGTTGGTCATATTGGGCAATACGTTCTGCAATAAATAAAGGAGTAGAATCGCCCTTGTGACAGGTTCTCAAGCTTGAATGACGCTGTAGGATCAGAAAAAACAGCGATCGCTGAACTCATGGCTCACAGCAAACAATCGCAAAATGCAGGGACGCGAATCGGAGTCATCTCCGATACTCATGGCTTATTAAGACCTGAGGCCGTACAGGCATTAACCGGGGCTGCTTTAATTTTGCACGCAGGCGACATTGGTAAACCAGAAGTGTTGCAGGGCTTGCAGGCGATCGGGCCGACGATTGCCGTACGCGGGAATAACGATAAAGACTCCTGGGCCGCAGCAATTCCGGCACAGGCAACAGTCACAATTGAGAACGTGTCAATTCATCTATTACACATTCTCAAAGACCTCACCATAGACCCCAAACAGACAGGGATTCAAATAGTAATCAGCGGCCATTCGCACAAACCGTTAATCGAAGAACGCGGGGGCATTCTGTTTCTCAATCCAGGCAGTGCCGGACCCCGTCGATTCAAGCTGCCAATCTCAGTCGCTCAGATCCAGATCGACCATACTGCAACACAGGCAGAAATTATCGAACTGGAGATTGAGACCAGGACTGGCAGCTAGAAGCCGTTTCTACAAATTCACTTTTCGAGTAGCCACCAGACGGTTCGCTGCAAAACCGCGCACTTCCAGCCCTGAGGAATGGGCGAAGCGCGGTATTTGCACTGTGGTATCACCATTTTTTACATCCAGCGATCGCTGGGGGCGACCATCCAGATAGACATCCACGCGAGACACATTTTGAGTGGTAACGACAACGGTCAAGGAGTCTTGGGACGTTGTCGTTACCCTGACGGATAGGGCATAAGCGGGCAGTTGCGTGAGGATGCTGGCGGCCCGATTGATCAGGTCCACGTTCCCCTTGAGCAAATCATTCTTGGTCAGGTAATGGCGCTCATCCGGTACGATGCCCAGATCTTCGACCGGAGTACCGGCGCGATCGCCCACCCGCACCGTCCGCCGCACCGAAGCCCGCATATTCGCCCCCTTGGGCAGCGGTTTGAAGGGGGAATTAGGCGCTGACTCCAGCACCACCTGAAACAGTTCATGCGTCCACACATTCGCCCCCCCGGCCCCGGTATTGTCGCTGGTGCCCAAAACCGGGCCAATCTGATGATCTTGAAATCCTGCTGCAAAAATATCCGTCGTGCTGTAGCACAACGCATCAATGATCAGCACCACCGGCCCACCATACTTTTGCCCCAGATTATTGGCAGATTCTACATCGGTAATCGGGAAGCCACTGGAATAGATCGCACCCGTTTGCACCGCCTGCCGCATCGAGGGCAACCAGGGCGAGAGATCAAAGTCTTCGTACGGTCGGGACGGGCCAGAGTGCAACCGCACCATCTCCAGCGTTAATGGGGAGTTGATAAATTCGGTCCGCTCTGGCTCGATGGGGCGAGGGGTTAGCAGTTGGAGTAGGCGCTCCCCGTTTAAAATCACCCCGCCTCCATTGCCGCGCACATCAATGATTAATCCAGTTTGCGGTAATAAGTCGATTAACCGACTGAACTCGGCAATGAAGCCATCCACATCCATTTCGTTGAAGGTGAAGATGCGAATATAGCCAAAACTACCGTTGGGGGTTTCCACTTTTTGGGCGCGGAAAATCCCTGGCATCCGGCTTTCCAATCCGCGTACGGGCACCGTCATGGGATTAATCGCCTGCGCAAATCGCTGTTCGGCAGCGACGACATTAGGTGCAAACAGGGCTTTTTTCGCGTTTTGGGCGGCATCTGCTTGAATATCAATTCCCAGGGCTGTAGCTTGTGCCGTCAATTGATTGGGGTTCACTCCCCCTGTCGTGGCTTCGGGCGTGAAGATTTGCCAGTACAGGCGAATTTCTTGCTGTTTGCCATCGGGAGTACGGTAGCCCACAATCACCCACTCTTCATTGGGTGGCAGTGAGGTGACCAGAGGCCGAATCGTTAGAGCGTCTAGCCCACGCGCCAGTCGAGCGGGGATGTTGCTGCCTGCCTGCCGATCCGCGTTCAGTTCAATTTCGCGGGCGATCGCAGTGCCGTTCCAGGACATTACCTCAACTCCGGGTTTGAAGGTCGGGTGGTTGAGGCCAGAAAACACTTTAGAAACGAGATACCTGGGCTGTTGCTCCTCAAAGTATTCCTCCACCTGGAAGGGTAGGAAGGCCGTCGCCTGGTTGAATGGATCGGGCAGGATGTAATTGGTGTGCAGGTCACGGACGGAAGTAAAGATGGTGGTCAGTTCATTGTGAAATTGAATTTCACCCGGCATTTGGGTTTCTGGCGTTTCGGCTAACCGGGCTTGCAGGAGCCGCAACCGCTGAATCGGCTCAACGGCGTGCATCGCTTTTTTGAGGGGCAGATGCACATAGATTCGTTCCATCAAGACGATCGCCTGTTCGACAAGCAACTGCCGCTCGGCAAGAGAGAGGTTGCCGACTGTGGCCAGAAACTGGCGCAGGGAAACAGCCGTGGGAGGCCCTGATTGGGCGGAGTCGATCGCGGCATCGGCCAGCACCTGCACATGGGCCTGGAAGACATGCCAGATATCGCGATCGCCCAATTTGCCCACCAGTTGGATGCGGTAGTGATTCGCGCCAGCATCCGCATAACTTTTCAGATCCAGAAGCGTCCCCACGGGTATTTCAATCATTTGATTGAGGGGTAACTTCGAGGAATCTGCTGTGCTGGCTTTGAGGCGGGTTGTATGGGTAATTTTGAGCGTTGGCATCACATGAACTCAATGAGGGGGCGTGTTCATCAGCTTCACTTCAAAAGCATCAAACTCCAGATATCCGGCAAATTAGTACCAATTGTTTACCACACAACTTTATACTGAGCGATGGAGCGTTTAGCCTTAAAGCTAGACTATTCACTCATGCTTGTGTTGCGTCTAATGTTTTGCGTCTAAATCGTGATTCATTCTCTGCGCTGACGGAACGTGTAACGATGATATCCCCGGTGCGGCCCATCTCGCTCTGAACTAGGAATTTCCGCTTATGACTATGACAACTGATCGGTTCCCCATTGACCTTGGTGCGTATAAACAGTTAGCGCTCGACCCCAGCAAACCAACCCTGACCAATGAGGAGCGGGAAGCACTCAAATTCAATATTCAACTGTGCCGGGATGCGATCGTCTTCTTCACGGCGACGGGTGCCGCACGAGGGGTGGGTGGTCATACGGGTGGACCTTACGATACCGTACCCGAAGTTATGATCCTGGATGCCCTATTCCGGGGTGCGCCCGATCAGTTTGTGCCCATTTTCTTCGATGAAGCAGGGCACCGAGTTGCCACCCAATACTTGATGTCTGTCCTGCGCGGACACATGACCCCCGAACAAATCATGCACTACCGCATGGCCGGGTCCAAATTACCTGGGCACCCTGAACTGGGATTAACCCCTGGGGTGCAGTTCAGTTCCGGTCGGTTGGGGCACATGTGGCCCTACGTCAATGGTGTAGCAATAGCGAACCCTGGTAAAACAGTTTTTTGTCTCGGTTCCGATGGGTCGCAGCAGGAAGGAAACGATGCGGAAGCGGCTCGTCTGGCGATCGCCCAACACCTGAACGTCAAACTGATCATTGATGATAACGATGTCACGATCGCCGGTCATCCCTCCAAGTATCTCCCTGGCTTCAGCGTTGCCAAAACCCTGGAAGGCCACGGGTTGACTGTCCTGGAAGGAGATGGCGAAGATCTCGATAGCCTCTACAGCCGGATTCAGCAGGCCGTCTCGACCCCAGGGGCGATCGCGGTGATCAACAAGCGCCCCATGTGCCCCGGCATTGATGGTTTAGAAGGCTCTACCCACGGTCATGATGTTATTTCCCTCAAACTGGCCCTGCAATATCTAGAAAAACGCGGCCATCAGGCGGCAGTTGATTATCTCAACCAGATCGAGAAACCCAAAAACTCCTACACCTTCCTGGGCATCAGCGACAAGTGGGATTCTAACCGTAACGTCTTTGGGGATGCGGTCAACAGCGTGCTAGATAAAATGAGCGAAGCCGACCGCAAAGCTAACGTGCTGGTGATCGATAGCGACCTGGAAGGTTCCTGCGGTCTGAAGAAAATCCACGATGCTCACCCTGAAGTCTTTATTCCCTCCGGCATCATGGAGCGGGGCAACCTTTCCGCCGCTGCCGGATTTGGTATGGAGCAAGGCAAGCAGGGCATCTTCGCGACTTTCGCCGCCTTCCTGGAAATGTGCATCTCCGAAATCACAATGGCGCGGCTCAACTACTCCAATTTGTTGTGCCACTTCTCCCACTCCGGCATTGATGACATGGCCGATAACACCTGTCACTTCGGCCTCAACAACTTCTTCGCCGACAACGGCCTGGATGACGGCTACGATACCAAGCTCTACTTCCCCGCCGATGCGAACCAGATGAAAGCTTGCGTCGAAAAAATCTTCTTCGATCCAGGGTTGCGCTTCATCTTCTCCACCCGCTCCAAGACTCCTATGATTTTGGATAGCAATGGCAATGAATTGTTCGGTGGCAACTACACCTTCACTCCCGGCAAAGACGAGGTGATTCGAGAAGGCACCGCAGGCTATGTCGTAGCCTTTGGAGATGCCCTGTATCGGGCGCTGGATGCTGTGGAACGGCTGAAGCAAGAAGGGATTGATGTGGGTCTGATCAACAAACCCACTTTGAATGTGGTGGATGAAGAAATGCTGGCCAAGATCGGGCGATCGCCCCTGGTGGTCGTAGTGGAAGCCTTTAACCGTCGCACTGGCTTGGGTAGTCGCTTTGGCTCCTGGTTGCTGGAACGCGGCTACACGCCTAAGTTTGCCTACCTCGGTACCCATGAGGAAGGTTGCGGCGGGCTGTGGGAACAATACCCCCATCAGGGCATTGACCCCACTGGCATTATGAACAAAGTGAAGCAACTGGCGGGCTAATCTCGTTTCTTTGCCTTCAGTTCATCGCTTTTCTTGAAAACGTTAATGCAGGGTCGCGGCTTTCCGTGACCCATTTTTTGGTTATGCAACAGGCTGTAACGCAAACACGTAGCAAAGCTTAAGCTGAACGCTGCTCCATGAACGATGGGGCTACACTAGTCGATAGAGGTTTTACCGTTGGGGTAGTTGCGATGTCTTTGCCTTTCCTTTCCGCTGATGATCAGCCACCTGTCGAGATGGGCCAACCCGATAAATTGCTTCAGCGCCAGTTAGAAGAGTGCGTGACAAAACATTTCTATGAGGCGTGCGATGGCGTAACTCAGGGGTTGCTGTTGCGTTGTGAATGGCAAATTACCTCCATGGTAGATGCGCTGACGCTGGAGATTTTGTGTCCCGATATGATGACAAATTGGCGAGTCCTCAATAACGTTGTGCCTCTGGGCAATACACTCAAACAATTTGTTCCCAGTGCAAAAGTTCGCATCTGCCCACCAGCCGGTACGGGCACACCATTTGAAGTGCGAGTGGACGAAGTGTCTGTCCACCGGGATTTGTTGTAGAGCCAGTTATCAGGGCTGTTTACTTGAAAGTGGCTGTAAAAATTGAGCAATCAAGGATTCAGGACTGATTGTTGTTAAGTGCTGACTGCTGATTAATTACTCAATTCCTACAACCTCTTTTCTGTTACCTCTCCGGCTCAATTGGATGATTTTGCCTGAAGGGGCGCTTTAATGAATTTTGCCAATTCATCCCAAAGTGCTTCGCGTTTATGCATCCCCTCAATGCGGTGCAGCAATTTGCCACCTTCAAAGAATAGAAGCGTTGGCAGCGTTGTAATGCGGTAGTGGCTGGCCAACTTCAAATTTTCATCTGCATTGATACCAATCAGCTTGAGCGGCAATCCCGATTCTGCCTGGAATCGCGAGAGCAACGGTTCAACCATGCGACAGGGACCACACCAGGGGGCACCAAAATGAACTAAAACGGGACCAGAGGATTCTAAAATTTCTTGCTCAAAAGATGATTGACTCATTGTTCTTGTTATAAAAATTCCCGCTTGACAAACGACGGGATATATTCCTGGGATCATCCTACCAGCCAACGTTCCCTGTTGCACGGATTAAAACCGGATGTGCCCACCAAAGTAATCCCACAAATCCTGCAACCCCGATGTAAGCGGGGCGCAAAAATTCCTGAAGGTTAAGGGTTTGTTTTCCTTGAACGATCGCCTGGAAGGGGATCACCGAAGTCCGCTCCCGAACGGCGGCAAAGGCTGTGCCATATCGGGCCAACAGGCGGCGATCGCCATGCCACACACCAAACAAGTGATGCAGAATCAACCCTAGAGAGGTGACGATCATGAACGTGGTCCCCAGCCAGAGCGTATGGGCAACGCACCAAATGACTTGCCCTACCATTTGAGGATGGCGTGTGATGCGGATGATCCCGGTTTCGTAAAGATGCACCTCTGGCTTTTGCACCGCCGCAATTTCTAGCAAATTAAACGTGGCGGGGTAGAGGAACAGAAACGAGATGGCCGAAAGCACCCAGACGATCGCATCCACTCCGGGTACGCCTTGCACTTGCCAAAGTTGGGCACCATCGTAACGATGATTAAAAAAGTAAATAATGAGAATTGTGGCCAGGGGTAGGCTTACCAGGGCAAAAACGACACGATACAACCGTGCCCCAACTCGCTTTTCGGCCCAGGGGCGGAGCGCTGCCAGCCCACTATGGGCGATCGCAAAGACCAATAACATCCCCAGGATCACAAAATGGCTGGGAGTTAACCAATCAAGAACCATAAACAGGAGAAGCAGGAAGGAAGAAGCATAAGAATCAGTGTACAGGGCGAAAGCCTGCCTTTTGGCAGCACTTCAAAACAAAATATCCAGGTCGAGATCGCGCAGATTGATGCAATACAAGTTCCCCTGACTGCCCTGCCAGGTGGCAACCAGTAATTGGTGCGGCGCAACGAAGGAAAGAGCCGTTGGCTGGGGCGGTCCGGCAATTCGCCCCACCAGTTGGCCGTATTGGTTCAGCAGAATAATATGCCCTTCAACATTGGCGATCGCACAGCCCCAAGCAGTCACCGCAATGTGGGCGGGCGCAATATCCAACCCGATGCGTTGAATCCGGAGGGGTTTCAAGTCAAGAAACAGCAGGGAGGTGGGATAGTTCGGTTCTGTGGCCAGTAAGCGGTAGGGCGTAGCGGTAAGCAGCATCTGCCGAAGTGGGAGGGGTAAGGTCAGACGAGCGATTTCGGTCCCGCGCCGGGAGAAGACCCCAATTTGGACTCCGGTAATACAGGTGGAATCGGGATCGGTGACGTGAGAAAACAGGGTCAGATGGCGCGAATCCGGGGCCAGAAGTTGAAAGCCTGCGGGGGCAGAAAAACTGAGGGCGGATTTGAACGGTTCCAGGCCGCAGAGTTTCCAGACATGAATTTGCTGGCTGGTTGCCTCTATCTCTAAGCTTGTCGTAGCCAGCCAGCGTCCATTCGGTGCGATCGCCACCAACGTCCGCCGCTCAAATTCAGTGACCAGTTGTGGCATCATGGCCGGATCAGCAGACTCCGTCGGTTGCCACTGGCTGGACGCTCCAGGCGTTGCTGTAAACAGGGCCGCAGGCAACCAGTACAGGGCGTGGTGGGTCACGGCAAAACATCCCTGCGCTTGCACATGCAGATGCGCGATCGCGGCGGGGAGGCGCACTCGGATCATGGATGCCGGAGGGTGCCGGGACAGTGAAGCGGAGACTGGCGAGATGACGAGATGGTCCTCCGCATAGGGTTGATAGCCCACCTGATTGCCATACACACGGAAAAATCGCTCTGTTTGAAATAAGGACGGGGGAGCAGACTGGGGCGGGATCAGGGGGCGGGTATTGGCTAACTGCTGAATCGGCGTTTCCAGAATTTCCTGGTATTGATGCTGAAAGATGACTGGGGTAAATGGCTGGCAAGAATAAAGTAAGGTCTGAGGTGTCCATCCCCGGCTTAACTCGACTTCGGTTTGGGCGATCACCTGTTGCAATTCGGTTAACATCGCCTGGGCCGAACGAAATCGGCGGGCGGGCAACTTCTGCAAAGCTCGCCGCAGAATCGTTTGCAGTTCTACTGGGATGGTATCTGGGATTTGCACTGTTTGATTCAGGTGAGCCGACATCAATTCCGCCGGTACGCCCGAAAAGGGCCGTTGTCCTACCAACAATTCAAACAATAGAATCCCAACGGCATATAAGTCCGAGGCGATCGAATATTGCCCATAGAATCGCTCAGGAGCCATGTAGGCCGGAGAGCCAGTATTACTAAACTCATCTTTGGCAATTTCCTGGCTCAAGCGGGCAATGCCAAAATCGGAAATGCGAGCCGTCCAACCCTGAGCATTGGCCGTCAACAGGATATTTTCCGGCTTGATGTCGCAATGCACAATTTCCCGTTGATGGGCGTGCTCTAATCCGGCCAGAATTTGCACAATCAGATGTAACCCGTGGACGGGGTGCAGCCGCACATCTTCTTCCAGCAAACCGCGTAAAGTCCCGGCTTCGCAGTAATCCATCACTAAGTAGCGCCCGGTTGCCGTTTGCTCCATGGCGTGGCAGGTGACGATATTTTCGTGTTGCAAGCTGAGCAGAAACCGCAGTTCGCGGAGAAATTTATGGGTCGAAAAGCGATCGCGCCCCAGTTCCTTTAGAGCCACTAATCGCCCCGTCCGGCGATGGCTGGCGCAGTACACCCGCCCAAATTGTCCCTGCCCAACTAATCCAAGCAAGCGATACTTGGAACGACGTAACTCTTTAGCAAGAGAGTGAGACACACACTACCGTCATCGAAGAGAGATTAAGCACATAGCTTATTCATGATGGTATCGTGATCGGTCTGCTGTTCTAGCATCGGCGCGATCGCATCCAGGCGTTTTTCCAACCCGACAACAAACCGATTCGCATCTGCACCCAGGGATTCACACGTTGTTTGGATGCAGTGCAGCTCACGCCCTGTGAGTTGACTGAAGAAAGCACTCAAAATCCCCGCTTCAAAGTAGCAAACCGGACGATTGCCTTTGGGTGCCTGGGTCGCAAAGGGAGAATTCCAGGATGTCATCACCAAAAACCCCCGCTGCTGATACTGGGGGTCCAGTTCGATCTTGCCCCATCCGTGAGTGACCCAGCACTGTTGGAGACATTGTAAAAATTCAGCCATCGTCATGTCGGCTAATGCCTGCCCGTAGTAGTCGGTCAGTTCATCGCGGAAGCGGGTGTAAAAGTTTTTGCCCCACCACTTACCACAGTTAAACAAGACCAGACGGGTCGCCTGTCCTGTTTCTTTATCCAGGCCGGAGTAGATTGCTTGCAGCAGGGTTTCGGGTAGGGCCAACAAGCGATCGCCCCGCCGGTTTTCCAGTAAGCCCAGTTCCAGATCACTCCGAACGTAAACATCAGTAGCGAAATAATTACCGGGGACTCGGTTATTGGTTAATAAATCAGCAACGGAAATCATAGGGCAGGGGGAGTAGTAGGGAATGGGAAGGAGGAATTTACTTCACAGATGCGGTTTGGGGAGCCATTTCGTGCAGGAGCGTTTGCGCCATTAGCAAATGAGGCGTCAGCAGGCTCATAGCTTGACCACCCAGCACTTGAGACAGGCGCTGGTGAATCAGACGGTAAAGCGTTGTGTTAATGGCCTGACTGTTGTAAAGACTCATGGTGCCACCCAGCCAACTAACTAACCGTTCCTTGACGAAGGTTTCGTCGTTTAGCAACATCCCCATTGCACAGTAGCGTAAGGTCAACAGAGCGTTTTTCAGTGCTCGTTCCAGGTGCTCAATTTTCTCTTGAGGCATTTCTACCTGGAGTTGATCGGCGACGGGTTGCATCACATCCAGTTCGCGATCGCGCAGGGTGCGGTAGGCCGTCAGGCGAGCGGGCAGCGAATCAACATATTGATTCAGCAATCCCAATTCTTCCGGCTTCAAGTACCGCCGCTCGGCTTCGTCAAATAAAGCTTCAATTTGAGGGTGCATAGGTGTCAATGGGTGCCAATGGGCTAAATGGATGGCAATGGGCTAAAACAGATCAGAAAAATCGTCTAGCGTAAATTCGGTTTTGCTTGGAGGTGGGCCTGACTCGATTGGGGAGGGAGCCGCGATCGCGCCTCCCTCCCAATGAATCGAGGCAAAGAAGCGTCCAACACTCATCTCTGGGCTAAACGGGTCTTCAGCAAGGTCTGGGGAAGATTGGGTGGCGGCGTAAATTTCTGGGGTGTGGCCGTCCCAATTGAACCCAGAGAACAATTCTTGAACAGAGGATTGTAACCAACCGTCAGAGGGCCGAGACACACTGGAACCGTTCATTTGGGGCAAAGTGAGGGAACTCATCGCAACATTTCTCCTGCACGCAGGCGTTTTTCGATGTCTTTGGCGGTTGCGCCCTCATTCAACCAGAATGCGGCGGCATCAATGCGATCCTGGCTACCCAGCAGGAATTTACAGTAGGTTTCTCCCATTGAGTAGCACTGAATTTCGATGCAACTGAGTTGCTTTCGCACCATTTCGGTGAAAAATCCGGCAAACAGACCCGCATAGAGGTAACAGACGGGCTTACCAACGTCGCCCAGGGTGCGGGCCACCGCAGAGTCAAAAATATTAATAAACATGAATCCCTGTTTGCGATCGCCCATGTCCACTTCCCAGCGCCCCCAACCCTGAGAGGTGAAGGGCCACCACCAGGTTTCTAACAGGAAAAGAAGATTGGTCTGGCGAATGTTGCGATCGAACTCTTTTTCAAACCATTTCTCAAAGAAAAATGCGTCTTTCTGTCCCCATTCACAGCCAATGGTGTACATAATGGCGGCTGAGGCATCGCCGACTTCTTCTTCTAGCCCCTCTACCAGGCCGATGATGAAATCTTCGGTGGTTAGCAGGTTTTGGCTACCGTTCCAATCTTGAATCGTGCCCTGCTGCGGATCAAACTGGAAAAAGTCACGAAACCCGTAATGGTTGTGCTTTTTGGGATTTCTGAACTTGGCAGAATTGGGCTGGGGAGTTGCAGTCACCATAAGGTCTCTCAGGAACAGTGGAAAGCGTTAAACAATTATTCTTAGCCTAATATTCCCTTTGTCTGTTAGATCTAACTCAGAAGCAAGCTCCAGAATGAAGAGTTTTGTTAAGCAGGGAAGGAAAAGTGGCGGCGAAATTGGGGATGTGATGTTCAAATTGGGTGGCGATCGCTATACTGGCGGTGTGTTTCAGGAAGCAATGCCATGTGTCAATTGTTGGGGATGAATTGTAACGTTCCCACAGACATTTGTTTTTCCTTTGAGGGGTTTGCCGCACGGGGAGGTAAAACGGACGAACATCAGGACGGCTGGGGCATTGCCTTTTTTGAAGGATTAGGCTGCCGGATGTTTCTGGATGTAAAACCGGCGATCGCCTCTCCCATTGCTGATTTGGTGCGCCGCTACCCGATCAAATCAAACCATGTGATTGCTCACATTCGGAAAGCCACGTTTGGGGTGGTTGCCCTGGAAAATTGCCATCCGTTTCGCCGTGAACTGTGGGGCCGCTATTGGGTCTTTGCTCACAATGGGGATTTGCCCAATTTTGCTCCCGATAATCATGAGTACTATCGGCCTGTGGGCCAAACCGATAGCGAAAAAGCCTTTTGTTTACTGCTCAATACGTTGCGACACAGTTTCCCGGTTCAGAAACCAGCGTTAGCTGAGTTGTACCCAGTGTTGCAGCAGGTTACGGCGGATATTGCCACTAACGGCACCTTCAATTATTTGCTGTCAGATGGCGAACACTTTTTTGCCCATTGTTCCACTAACCTTTGCTACATCGTGCGGCAGGCTCCCTTTGCCGCGGCCCACCTGATTGACGAAGATGTAACAGTGGATTTTCAGGAGTTGACCACCCCCCGCGATCGCGTTGCCGTCATTGCCACCACCCCGCTGACAGACAACGAAACCTGGACCCCAATTCCACGAGGTGAGGTGCTGGTTTTTCAGGATGGAACTCCGCTGCAAGTATCGTAAGACTAGGCACTTGCAGGGTTGGAAAATCGTGCTCAGGAGGGAGTCGTATCTTGGGCTGAATTGTTACGGTTGAGAAGTTCATTGAGTCGTTGCATCGAGCCATGCTCCCATCTTCTGATGAATCTTTGGGTTTGGAGTACCTGCCCCAATCTCAGTTGGAGTCGGTTCCTGGCTTGAAGACATCCCCTCAGATGGAGGCTGATATGGATATGTCGGGACTTACACCTGAGGCAAATACAGCTTCGCCGGAGCTTGTGTTGCGATCGCTGATTGCCGAGAATGGCTTAGTTGTAGTGTTAGAAGCGCTGAGAAATATCATGGAAACTCAGGCTGAACGTTTACAAGATAGCTCCATGCAGCCCTATGCTAAACAATTAAAATCTTTTCAAAAAGTGGCTGAAGATTTAGCCGAATTGCTTGAGGCTTTACCGGCTGAACTGGATATGGAGATTGCCCTGACTCAAATTACCCATGCCACGCCAGCCATTGAATCAACCTCTACAACGTTGACTGAAGAGTTATCAGGATAAGCGAGAAACTAATACCCATACATGCCGATACACCTGCGCCAGCAATCGCAAAATATCAGTTTCCATTTCAATGAGTCGGGTGCTCTTCTGCCTTTACGGCTATGACTGTAAGTCGGCTAACCCTTGCAAGAGGCGTTGATTTTCGGCGGCAGTTCGGATGGCGATCCGAAAATAGCGATCGCCCAATTCCGCAAAACTCAGACAATCTCGAATCAAAATTTGGTGCCGTTGCAGCAATTCTGTTTGCAACGGCGGGACTGATGCGCTGGTTTGCACCAGGAGAAAATTGGCAGCCCCCGGCAATGGGTGCAAATTCGGCAGCGCGGCAAGTGCCTGGAACAGGGCGGGGCGCGTTTCCTGCAACCAGTTCCAGGTTTGCTGCTGAAATTCGTGATCTTGCAATACCACCTGACCGACCGCCGCCGCCAGCGTATTCACCGACCAGGGATCTCGCCACTGTTGCCAGCGCTTGAGCCGCTCTGGATGGGCGATCGCATAGCCCAGTCGTAACCCTGGCAGGCTGTAAAATTTGGTCAGCGATCGCACCACCACCAAATGAGGATACTGTTCTACCCAATTCAGTACGCTTTGTTGGGCTTCAGGCATCAAAAAATCCATAAACGCCTCATCCACCACGACCAGCGCAAATTGCTCCAGTAGGGGAAGGATGGCATTGCGGGCAAAAAGTTGTCCAGTGGGATTGTGGGGATTGTTTAACAGAAGGCCAGCCGTCGATGACGATTGAGGCTGCAACCGCGCCAGGTTCGCCGTCTGGAAATCCGCTAGGCACACCGTCGCAATGGCCGCATCAAACGCCCGGAGCGCGCGGGTGTAGTCACTAAAGGCGGGTGTAGGCAACACGACTGTATCCAGTGCAGCCAAATCTCGACAGGCCCAGGTGAGCAATTCAGCCGCACCATTTCCCGGCAAGATGTAATCTGGCGAGATGCCATGATACTCACTGATGGCATCTCGCAGATGAGTGTAATTGGGGTCGGGATAGGCCGTTAAGCCGCCCAGTGTGGTTTGAATGGCGGCGATCGCGGAGGCTGGAGGCCCAAGCGGATTAATGCTGGCCGAAAAATCAAGAATTGCATGGGGGGAACAGTTTGCCAGTTCAGCGGCCCAAACTAAATTTCCCCCATGCAATGGGCGATCGACAGGCATCAGTGCCCGAATTGCGTCATTGCTTTTAATCGGCAGCGTCTTCAACGGGAGCAACCTTTTCTTTGAATAGCTTACCCGCCGAAAAAGCAGGCACTTTTGTTGCAGGAATGTTCATCTTATCCCCTGTTTTTGGATTTCGTCCTTCCCGCGCTTTGCGTTCGCGCATTTCAAACGAGCCAAACCCAACCAGGGTGACTTTATCGCCATCGCTAACCGCTTCCACGATGGCATCTAGCGCTGCCGATAGAACGGCATCAGCTTGTTTCTTCGTGACACTGGCTTTTTCAGCCACCGCATCCACCAATTCGCCCTTATTCATGGGATCTCCTTTTGCTATAGGACAGTCTACACAATCAGAATCTTGCAAGTGAGTGATCACCAAACCTTGCTTGAGGGATGGCAAAAACCGTCAGAATCCCTCTGCCGTCTGGGTTTTCAATGCCCTATTCTAAGGTGTTCATTGAAGAATCGGATCGTTATGACCTTTAAGATATTTAGACCAGAGCCACTTTTGCGGGTTTTGCAGCAACCTTGGCCATAAGTCTCACCTATCAGAAAAGTGCGATTTCCCCTTGACAGTGGGGCTTTTCACGGTTTGCGAATCGCGATCGCAGTGAGCTGATAAGGTGCAAGCGGCTCAAAGAGTTTGGCTTCAGCCGTTCCCAGAAATCATGTCGAATGCGTTCAAAAGCCTGATTGGCAAGACTTTGACACCATGACTGGATACTCTGGTGCCCAGCACTTAGCACCCAGCCAGATATAACTAGATTGAGTGAACCAGTTCAGGCAAAGTGATGAGTAGAGACCTTGTTCAGCCATTTGTATAAGTCAAATTTACCAATGAATGCTTCATAAAATTTAATCAATCGGTCCAAGCAGAATGCCTTTCTACAGGCTGTTTGGGCCGATTTGCTTTATTTAACTTCTAAGGCGATTTTTAGAAGGAAAAATACCCGTACGGCAGGTTTAGCAAACAAGTATCGGCTGACCATCAAAACTCTAGCGAAACCCGCCCCAACCCGAAGGGATATTTTTTCTTGGAAATCACCGAAGAAACATACTTAAGTGTGATTCAAGTCTCATTCCTGATGAATTGCTAAAAATCGCGGATTAAATAACTCCGAATGCTTGCGTCGGATGAGGTAACGCAGCGTCACCCATGCGTGTTCAAGGGATTGATGCGTTACGGCTAACGTCTAATACATCCGACAAAAACCGATGTTAATGAATGCCCATGCTTAAATGAGCGATCGCAGCCGAGGAATCAATTGATCGGCAGTCAACACGCCTTCAATCCGATCCACAGGTTTGCCTTGCTTGAACAATACTAGCGTCGGCAGAGCCTGAATTTGGTTCTGGGAGGCAATTTCAGGATAGCGATCGGTGTCTACCTTGACAATTTGCAGATGTTCCTTCAATTCAGCATTCACTTGCACTAAAATTTTGGCCATCATCTGGCAGGGACCACACCACGTTGCGTAAAAGTCCACCAGTACGGGCAATTCCGACTCGGCAATCATCTCCTCAAAGCTTGTAAATTCCTTCTTTGTGGTCATGGGTCCGTCCCTCAGCGTGTATGTCCTTCCAATGGTTCCTTTTATAGTAATCAAGATTTAGAAAGGAGAACGCATCCTGGATTCCTGCCATTCCCCTGCTCGTCCTCCTTTTTGTTCTCTTCTTCCCTTTTTCTTCCCTGCTTCTTCCCTCGCTCCTCTGCCTCCTACTATTTCCGGGTTTTGTCTTCTCTCTTAAAGTGTATTTTTAACAACAAATTGCAACGAATCAGTTGAGTGAGGCTCTCTAAACGCTACAGTGAGTAGCATTCCGTCGTTGAGTCTAATGTCGCAGCAATTTAGCCATGACGTATTCAGCACCCATTCATACTGAACCGGGCTTTTGGCAAACCGAAATTTTAGATATTCTGTTTCCGCGATCGCCCAATCCCGCCGTGTCCTTGACTCAGGATGCGGAACTATTACGCCAGTTGGGATTCATTCCTGGACTCAAAGAGATTTTAATGACTCGGCAGGTGCACGCCCTAGAACACGCAACCGTTTGGGTATTAACCAACATGGCAGGGCATTCCAGGTCGCCCAACGCGATTCAGAGTGAGTCTTTGGGGGGGCTTTCGATTGATCGCGGCTTTTACCTGTATGGCACTGCTCCCACTGGGGATATCAGTCGTGCTGCCCAAATTGCGCTACGGCGCATTACCGCCGGCGAGTGGGATTTAGCGGTACATCCCCGTTGTGGCACCAATCTTTCTGTGGGCATGGTGTTAACGGCAGGGTTCGCGCTTGGGGCTTCAGCGCTGCTCCCGAAAGATCCCATCGGGCAACTGGTCGGGGTCGGCATGGCCGCCGTGACCGCCGCACAACTTACACCAGAATTAGGCGCACTGGCACAGCGTTATATCACTACTGCTATCCCATTTAATCTCGCCATCTCAAACATTAGTTTGCAGCGAGATGAAATAGGACGGGCAGCCCATTTTATTGAGGTGCAGTGGGTGGATTAGTTGCCTGTGCTATCAAAATCGGTAGGCCGCAAGCAGCGTTACCTGGCTTGGCGTGCCTGTTTGACCATAGCAATCAGGGTTTGGTGAGCATCTTCTGAGTCCTGCAACACATGGTCGAAGGTGATCCGAATGGGAGCCTCGTTGCCATCGACTTGAGTGGTCAGGTTCATCCCCTCTGGATCGATCGCTTCCATGCGGGCAGCAGTTGCTTCGGGCAGATTGCCATACACTCTGGCATAGAGGGCGATCGCGTCAGCATGATCATCATTCATGTGTTGACAGATGCGCTGGCTTACTTCGGGGGTAATGGGGTCTGCCATAAGAGTTCATCCAATTCAATGTCCACAGTCCAGAATATAGTAAAACTGCCCCTTGGGCGGTGCTCCAGAGTTTTTCCAGCCTCAGGCCGGCGACCCTTTTCTTACCTTTGTTTGTTGGAGAGCGATCGCAAGGCAGTTTACTTTCGGATTTTGACCAACATTAGTTTTTAGCCATTGGGACGCGGATCAAAGCCATCCCGCAGACCATCTCCCAGTAGATTAAAGGCCAGCACCATCAGCGTGATGAACAATCCAGGGAAAATAGTGGTCCAGGGAGACGTGAGGGAATACCCACCTCGAAAGGCATCGGCCAGCATGGTGCCCAGTTCGGGCGTGGGGGGTTGGGCACCCAGGCCCAAAAAGCCTAACCCGGCGGCTTCCAGGGTTGCCGTCCCAATCGATAAACTCGCCTGCACAATGATGGGAGCGAGTCCGGCGGGCAGAATGTGCTGCCATAAAATGTGGACTGGCGTTGCGCCTAGTGCGCGTGCTGCCTGGACAAATTCCTGTTCCCGTAAAGACAGTACTTGCGATCGCATCAGCCGAATAAAGATGGGAATTTGCACAATTCCGATGGCCAGCATGGCACCGATCAAACTGGGTCCAGTCACGGTAACGATGGCGATCGCTAGCAAAATCGAAGGAAAGGCCAGCAAAATGTCTGTTACCCAGTTAATTACGCCTTCAATTCGCCCTCTGAGGTATCCGGCGATCAATCCCAGCGGCAGGCCCACGACTAAGCCCAGCCCGACTGAGAGGACACTTACCAGCAGCGAGGTGCGAATGCCGTACCACACTAGTGTGAAAATGTCTCGCCCCAGGGCATCGGTGCCAAACCAGTGAGTGAGACTGGGAGCCACCAGTCGTGCCAGATAATCGCGATCGATGGCTGGGTCATAGGGTTTCAGTACGGGGGCCAGGACGGCCAGAAGCAGCAGGGCAATGGTCAGAATCAGCCCCACTTGTCCGGGAGTCGACTGCCAGAACCGTTTCCAGGCCCGCTGCGTCAAACTATCGATCATGGCAAAGTCATCCTGGCAGAGGATCCATCATTGAATGGTCTGGCGTTGTGGTGTGTCCCCAATGCGATCGCCTCAATTTTCTCTGCTCCTTAGTGTAAACCTCCGTGTCAACCTCAACGCCCCACAACTATGCTAATTGGGCAACCTAATGGAAAATGGCACTCCGCAGTCGCTTATGCCTAGTAGTCTGTCAAGCCTGTTTTGCTGGGTTGAAAACCCTCAAAACACTTGATAATTGGGTTTTGTAGATTTGAGGTACCCCTCAAATCTATCCTGACGGACTACTAGCGCCAGATGTTGGTTATCGGCGATCGCTGGGTGTCATCGAAACGACTGGGTATGGGTCTTCTTAGTTCAAAAGCCTGAGTGAAATGTAAGAACAAAAGCACGATTAAGGCCGCACATAGTACCTGCCAGAAAGCCGACCCAGATGCAGGTTCCGGTTTGCCCCCTTGCCTTGTACCTTGAGTCAAGTTGACTTTATAGCCACAGTAGATACATTCCCACAGATCGTCCTTGTCCTGATCCCGATAAACCAGACCGTAGTCGTCACACTTGGGGCACCACAGACTTTCATGGGTGGAATGATGCGGAGATTTATGAATAGATTGAGCAGCCACAGTAATACACCTCCCAAACAAGAAAACGATGATCCTGCTCGGTGGCCACACTCCCCACCCTTCCATTGTGCTTTTTTTGTATCGGTGCGATTGTGGTTGTCGCAAATTGCTACATTCGGGTGGCTGGCTTGGGGAAGATTCAGAAGCGCCCTTCGTGCGAAAAACCCTCGTGCGAAAAACCTAGTGGTCTGTCAATCCTAAAGTTGTGCGTTATTGCCGTGTTTCGACTACGCTCAACCCTCGCCCTTTGTGGGTTGAGCGTAGTCGAAACCCACAATCTCCAATTTGACAAACCATTAGCCTTGAAACGTCCTAACTGTGATTGAATAGCAAAATGGCGATCGCAAAACGCATTCCTCTTCTGGTGTTCATTCTCCTGGTGGGAACCTTGCTGCGGTTCTGGAACCTGGACTTAAAACCCCTGTGGATGGATGAAGTCATTACCGCATTGTTCAGCTTTGGTCGCACCTACTATGATGTGCCCCTCGAAGCCGCTTTACCTGTCTCCACCCTAAAGTCTATTTTCACGCTCAATCCGACGGCCTCCTGTGCCCAGATTGCCCTCACCGTCTCAACTCAGTCCGTCCATCCGCCATTGTTTTTTTGCTGGATGCACGATTGGTTACGCGGGTTGGACGGATTACCAATCTCCTGGGTTTGGAAATTGAGAGCATTACCCGCCATCTTCGGCGTAGTTGCGATCGCGGCCCTTTATTGTCTCAACCGTCTGGCCTTCTCCACCAGAGCCGGACTGATTGGGGCCGCCCTCATGGCAACCTCCCCCTTTGCCGTATATCTCTCGCAAGAAGCACGACATTACACCTTGCCCATGCTGCTCGTCATCCTGGCTCTGGTGGGGCTATACCAGATGCTGCTGGATTTACAACAGCGTCGATGTCGGCTCTGGCTCTGGCTCGGTTGGGTGACGGTCAATGGTCTGGGCTTCTATGTGCATTATTTTTTCTTGCTGGCTTTTGCTGCCCAAGCTGCAACTCTCCTGGTTGGGCAATGGGTTGTGGTCCGAGGCGCGAGGGAGCAAAGGATAACGAATATAGGACATCTCCGCCCGTGGCTGCTTCCCACATTCGCGATCGCGCTTGTCTGCCTGCTGTATTTACCCTGGTTCCCCACGTTTCTCAGTCATATCGGTCGCCCCGAAACGGATTGGGTCAAGGTCAAGGCATCCGGTGTGATTGCAGCCATCTCACCGTTGTTGCAAATTGTGACGGGATGGACCCTAACCACCATTGCGTTACCAGTGGAAGGGCAACCGTTTGGGATTTCTATTCTAAGTGGTGGGTTGATGGCGGTGTTCTCTGGGTGGTTAGCATGGCGAGTCGGGAGGGGGCTGTGGCAGTTATGGCAAAATTCCCAGACGCGATTGGCAACCCAGATGCTGGTGCTATTTTCTGCATTCGTCATCGTGGAGTTTTTGGCGATCGCGTATCTTCTAGGTAAAGATTTTACGCAGGTGCCCCGTTACAACTTTATTTATTTCCCTGCTATTTGTGCGTTGATTGGGGCGGGTCTTAGTCAACCGCTGCCAGCAAATTCAAAACCTTCCTACCCGTCTCGGTTTACCCCCAGGCAACTGGTCACCCCGGTTTTGCGCCTGGGAGCAATCGGCGATCTGCGATCGGTAATGCTTGTGTTGCTTGTGTCTACCCTGAGTAGTGTTTTAGTCATTTCCAATCAGGTGTTTCAGAAGCCTTATCAACCGGATCAAGTGGCCAGCACCTGGTTATTTGAGCCGCAGTATCCCACGCTCGTCACCATGGCTTACAGCGATTTTCAAGATATTGCTTTGGGGTTGGGGTTTGGGTTGGAACTTGCCCGCCAGCAACAACAAAATCCTCATCCGACCGAACCCTACTTTGCCCTGTTGGGGCAGATTGACGGATACGAGCGGGTTTGGCGCAACCTATCGCTTTTACCTCATCCTTTGCCATTGCCGCTCAATTTGTGGGTGATTGGGCCGGGGCTAAAGCGAGTAGGCTATCGTCAAACCCTCTCCCTGAGTGATGCAGCCGGAAATCGTCAGACCTGTCAGATCGATCCCAATTACTTCCGTCGTATTGGTATCCCTTACCAGCTTTATCGTTGCCGATGAAGCGCTGAATGAAGCTACGAATAAATTGGCCTATAGCTTGTTGGAGACCAGCGTCAACCGTTGCCCAGACTGTTCACTCTCAGCTTGTTGCAGAAGGGATTGCAGCCCTGTTTTAATCTCCGGATTTTGAGGGGCTTTCTGATATGCCATGACCAGGCGAGAAACGGCATCGTACCAGACCCCGGCCCGGGCAAAAATGGCTCCCTGCTCCAGCGGCGATCGCCCTTCGGTTTGCTGGTGCAACTCGGCTTTGTCAATGCGCTGAATGAAACTTCTGGCCACAACTTCGCCAGCATTATGTGCACAAGTGAAGAATACCGACCAGCGATAAGGAGTTCCGGTTTCAAGGGCATAACGGGTGGGCAGCGCGACACTGACCATCCCCGATCGCGTCAACTGAAGGGTTTGTTTGTAAATTGGGGTTGCTTCGTCGGGATGTTGCAAGACAAAGGTCATGTCGATGGCTGCCTGAGTCTCCGCATACCAGTGAAAGGTTGGGTTTGGTGAAGTCGTCAGCAGGCCATCACCACTACCAGGTACCAGCAACGTAATCACGGGTGTTGGGCGATCGGTGGCCGCGCCACAAGTTGCCTCAGTGCCTCTTCTGCCACCAGACAGGGTGCCGCCAACACTCCCTCGACTTCGTTCCGGCGACCAGCGCACGGGCTGTGGCTGAGAAGCGCTGGCAAGGGTGCCGACCTGAATTGCAACGTTACGACCTGGTTCCCATGCAACCGTAGACAATAAACCGACTGTAACAAACGCAGTGAAGCCGAATAAATTGAGGTGAGACATACCATTTAAGTTAGGGAGTAGAACTGAACGAGCTGCGGCGTAGATTGATGGAGGGGCTTCAATACCACTGACTAACGTATAAATTAATACTAAGCAGGATTGAGGGGGGGATTGAATAAATTTCCTTAAAGATAAGTAATTATTTGTTTGGTTTTGATGAACTCAGGCTTGTGGATTCAATGAAGTGTAACGGTAGGAGTCGGTTTGACGGGTGGTTGCCTGATGACTAAAGACTCCCATAAAACCCGCCCGTACAGAAGAGTTGCAGTCAGGTTTGCGCGTGCATTTGTATTTGTTTTTACCAGGGATTTCCTACCAGGCTAAAAGCAGACCAGTAAAATGGGTGGGAAAATTGGGAGGATTGGATTTGGGTTGCAGAAGGAGAAAGGAGTTGTTTTCGTTGCAGCGATCGCACGGTGGGTTGATCAAACTGCGCTGTTCCTCGTAATAACGATAATTGAGCTTTTTGCAATGCCGTTGCCAGGGTATTGGTGGTTTTGAGCTGACTGTAAAACTCGTTCATCAACGCCAGAGTGCCAACATCGGACACCAGCCACAGGCTACCCAGCGTTGACCGCACACCCGATACAAAGGCCAGTCCGGCGAAGCCTAATTCGGCTTCGCGATCGCCAATGGCGGTGGTACAGGCACTCAGGGTGAGTAATGTTAAATTCATCGTTTTCCAATTTAAGGCTTTGACCTGATCCAGCGTTAACTTGGTGTCCCAGAGTTGGATGTAGGAGCGGTCAGGCGCACCCGCATTAAATTCTGCATGGGTGGCCAAGTGGAGCATTTCGGGACGAGTTTGTTGTTGCGATCGCAGCAAGTTTTCCAGCGTAAAGGCTTCATTCAAAGCGATTGTTGGGTTCGCAACTTGCAAACTGATGGCTTGTAATTCCAAAGGCACCGCCGGGAGAGGATTTTTGGAGACAAAGCGATCGGCTCCCATCGCCAAAATTTTTGAAGTGGAGGGTGGCGTGACATCAAGATTCGCCAGCGCTGCACTGGGAATCACTGAAACGGCGTACCGTTCGATTAAAAACTGATCCTGGTTCATCAACGCCGCCAGCGGAATTGTTCGGAGTCCTTCATCCAGGCAAAATACCAGATGGGTAATGGTTTCGGCCTGCAAATCGGGTTCAATCGGAGCCAGTAGCCAGCGATAGAGTTGGCGAGCAATGGGAACAAAGGTGCGGGCATCTTCGGGGTCTGCCACACTGAGGCGAAACAACCGGGCCTGGGCCACCACTTGGGCGCGTGTCACCCCCACAGACCGCACAATTGGCTTGCCGGTACGGCGAACCAGAATGAGTTGTAACTGATCATCAGGCCGGGGTGAAACCGCTTGCCCCGCGACGCGACTCCCCACCTTCGGTATAAACGCAGCGTAAATCAAGGCACTGCTAATGCCCCGTTGTTGCTTCAATTGCGTCAATGTCGTTTGAATTTGATCGAGGCGAGTGGGATTGGACTCTGTGAAACCGAAGTGTTGCTCGTAAGCGTTGCGGAAGGTGCCATCCACTGCCGTCACTGCGGCTTCCCCATCGGCTTGCAGATTGACCGTGAGCACTGGCACCGATAAGGAGGATTCTGTGGGCGATCGCTCCTCCATTGCTTGAGATTGCATGGATGTTGTCTGGCTACTTGTTTGGCTGGTTGTCTGGCTACTTTGCACCAGATTGACCAGCGCCACTGGAGCCAGCGAACCCAGTTCTGGTGCAACAGTTCCCAGGGAGACCTGAACGGCACCAATATCAACAGAATTATTACTCGATCGCAGTACACCACGTTGATCGGTGCGACTCAGGCTGGAATCAGTGCCCGCCGCGATCGCTCGACTTCCCGGTAACAGCGCATGTGTTTTGGTAAAACCGCCATTATTGGCTAGAGGTCCTAACTTCGGATCGAGTGGAAATTGCTGTGTACCAAATAGGGTCGTGCTTCTCAATCCGCGACCCCCATCCACCACACCCACAAAATTGTAACCCTGATCAGCAAAAGCCCCAACCAGATCAGGGCTTTGGGCGGCGCTGTTTGCCGCGACGATGGTGTTTTGTAGCGTGGCGATTCCCGTGTTGTAAATTCCACCGCCCTCCCGGCTTGCTCCATTCTGGGTCAGGGTGCTGGAGGTTAATGAGAGGGTGCCCGTGTTGTAAATGCCGCCTCCACGGGTGTTGAGAACGCGGTTGCCGCTGAAGGTGCTGTTGGTGATGGTGGCAACGCCACGATTATCCAGACCACCACCCCGGCCACTGGCTCCTCGCGTGTTGGCCAGATTGCGGCTGAATGTCGAACCAATAATTTCAACGCGACCCGTGTTGTAAACTCCCCCGCCCGAATCTTCCGTGCGGTTACGGTCGATGGTGCTATTGCGTAACGACAGTGTCCCGCGATTGTGAATTGCCCCACCGTTAGAGAATAAGGCTTCATTGCGGTCGATGGTGCTGGTTTCAATGTCGAGGCTGCCCGTGTTGTAAATGCCGCCGCCGGATCGGGCGGATTGATTGTTTGTCACGGTGCTGTTGATTAAGCTCAGGGATCCCGTATTGTAAATTCCGCCCCCTTCGTCGGCGGCTTGATTATTTGTCACGGTGCTGTTAGTGAGCGTTAACGAACCACTGTTGTAAATCCCGCCGCCATTTCTGGCCGCACCGTTTGTAAGGGTGAGGTTTTCCAGGGCAATGGTTTGACCGGAATTGACTTGAAAGACGCGATCGCGGCCATTGGCTTGAATCGTGGTTTCTCCAGATCCGATCAGAGTCAAATTTTTGTCCAGGTTCACCTGCTGTGTCAGCGTATAGGTGGCAGGTGCCAAGTGAATCGTCGCCTCGGCCCCGGCAACATCTACCGCATTTTGTACCGAGCCAGTGGCCCCAACGTTGACTGTCGTAGCAGTACCGTTGAGCGTTGAGCCAGGTTTGAGCCAGATGGGCTGATTCAGGTTGACTGTCGGGGCTTGCAGGGTGAGGTTGCCGGGATTGAGATTGGCTGTCGCATCCAGCAGGGTGTCGATCGTGATTGAGTGGGTGGCGTGGAGGGTGACGTTGGCACTGTTTAACGCGGCCACCACCACGCTGGCATCAATGGTGGAATCGGGGGTAACATTGGTGCCCCCCGCGATCGCCCCAGTGCCCGCCGCCGCAACAACGGCTAAATGGGTGGGGTCTAGTAACCAGGTACCCATTTGGCCCTGAGGGGCAGCCGTTGTGACCGTAGCTTCTGAGCCGATCGCCAGAGACAATTTGCCGGAGGTTTCCACGAAGCCGCCATTTCCCCCCAAGGCTCCCCCCTGCGCCGAAATTTTGCCAGAAAACTGCATCGTCTCGTCGGCCCAGGCGATCACACGGCCTCCATTTGCCGCTGGTGCATCTGGCTGACTGATGCCATCGGCGGCAATTGTCGAGTGGTGATCAATTTGGGTGAATTTAGCATTGGGAACGATGCCACTGCCTCGGTAGTCGCCACCGATCAGAATGGTGCCCCCCTGAGTCCCAGACGCATCCAGATGAGCCGCCTGAAGCGTGACGCGATCGCCCAGGATTTGCAGGGTGCCCGCCGGATCTGCTCCGGCACCCGCAACAGATACCTGACCACTCAGGACTGTGGTGCCGGGGGGCGTGGCCACGGTAGCACCCGAACGAGTCAACCGGATCACGCCATTGTCCACCGTGACTCCTGTGGCTTCGGCCAGGGTGCTGCCGGTAAGCAGTTGGGGGAGCGCGATCGGCGTAAAGGGTTGAGCCGTTGCCGTGAGAGTGTTTTTGGTTTCCAGGGGCAGATCCAGGCTCAGTAATTGCCCCGTTTCGTGCACCCGCACAAACCGCTCACCAGGAACCGCCACCACGGCGATCGTGCCTCCCGGTGCCGTCAGCGTGCCTGTATTAATAACGGTGCCACCCACGAGGGTCAGGCTTTGCCCCGGCAAAACAGAGAGCATCCCTGCATTGAGAATTGCGCCGGGTGAGGATGAGACGAAGGCAAAGCTGTTGGGGATTCCGGTCAGACTGTGAAACGATGTGGGGCCACTGGCGGGAAACCAGCCCTCGCACTGCACAGGCCCACAGCCAACGCCGATCGCGTTGGCTGTGGTCGCTGTAAACGATCCGGCAACATCCAGCCGAGCACCGGCCCCAAAGACAATACCCGCCGGATTCATAAGATACAAGTGGGCACGACTGCCAGTTACTTGTAGCAGGCCGTCAATGTGAGATGGATCGCCCCCGATCACCCGGCTCAAAATCGCCTGAATGCTGGGATGAACCAGGAAGTTGGCCGTCTGGTTTGGCTCAACGCTGAATTGGCTAAAACTATGAAACAAATTGTTGCCCGCCTGGGTGCCGCCGCGAATCTCAATGACCGTCCCCGCCGGAGTCGCGATCGTTCCGGTGCCATCGGGTGCCGCCGTAATACTGGGCTGTGCTTGAGCCACGGTTTTCTCAGCAAGGGTCAGGCAAAGACACAGGATGAGGGAAAAAAGTTTGCGCTGCATTTTGATTACTTGGCTTCAACAGGTTCTGCACATTTGGGTTTTGATGATTCCAGTGAACGGTCGTACCCTGATAACTTGAGAGTGCCCGTTTCAACCGCCGCCTGATTGAGGATGGGCAGGATTGCGGGCTATCTTCAGTCATGTGGCGGAATCTAGATCATTGAGACGAGAATTTAAACCGAAGAATTCTCAGAAATGGGGCGTTGCCTTAAATTACTTTTGGGATTACTAAAGAAATGAGACTCTTGAGGGGCTGGTGAAATACTTCAGGCAAATTCAGGCACCATCAGCGATTTCACTGAAAACTCCGACGATCGCTCACCATCCATGCTTGTCAGTTTCACGGATGCAGCTTAATTCATGAAACGGGATTTCCTTTCATTCCTTGCTAAATATCAATCCCTCTTCCTGACGAGTGTGGCGATCGTGGGTGGAATTACGGGTCTACGGCTTCTGGGCGGGCTACAATCGTTTGAGTTGCAGGCGTTTGATGGGTTGATGCAACTGCGCCCTGTGGAAAGTGCAGACACCCGCATTGTTATTGTTGGGGTGAGCGATACGGATTTGCAAACCCTGGGTTCCACGGAGATTCCGGATCAAGCGATCGCCGATCTAATTACGAAAATTAGCGCTCAACAACCGCGTGTCATCGGTTTAGATTTTTATCGCAATTTGCCCGTCCAACCAGGGCACGCCCGATTGCTGCAAGTATTTCGCCAAACGCCAAACTTAATTGGCATTACCAAGGTGGGTGGAGATGCCCACAGCCCTCCGATTGCGGGAAATTCCATACTAGAAGCCGCTGGGCGAATTGCGGCCAGTGACGTATTGGCCGATCCAGATGGACGGGTCAGACGCGGGCTGATTGTGCCAAATGCCGAAAGTTCTCATCCAATCTACGGTTTTGGGTTCAAAATTGCGCTTCATTATTTGGCCGCCCTCAACATTAAACCGGACTCCAATCCAGCGATGCTAACCATTGCCGGAGTCACATTTCCCCCCTTTGCGGCAAATGATGGGGGGTATGTGCGGGCCAACGATCGCGGCTACCAGATTCTGCTGAACCTGCGAACATCGGCAAACCTGTTTCAGCGGGTATCCATGACGGACGTGCTACGGGGAACAATGCCGACTAACATGATGCGCGACAAGATTGTGCTGATTGGTAGCACACTTCCCGGCAACTCAGATGCCTTCTATACAGCCCATAGCGGCAGTTTTGGTGCAACTGCTCAACCCATGTACGGGGTCGATTTGCACGCCAATATCGCCAGCCAGATTATCAGTGCGGTTCTGGATCAGCGCCCGACCCTGCGGGTTTTGCCGAAATGGCTTGAACTGGTGCTGATCGCCGGGTTTGCCGTTTTAGGTGCCTGGGTGCACTGGGCCGGAACAACGGACTTCCGCAAGATTAGCCTGACCCTGGGGCTAATGGGCCTCATCTTTATTGGTGGGTATTGGCTGATTTTGGAGGGTTGGTGGTTGCCCGTGGTGCCTGTGTCGTTGGCCCTGGCGGGAGCATCTATCGTCACGACGAATACGAATGCTCGACAATTCAAAACGCTTTCTACACGGGATGAGCTAACGAAACTGGCCAATCGCCGGATGTTTAACGAACAGTTGGAACGGGAATGGTCGCGATCGCTGCGATCGCAAACCTCCCTCGCCATCATCCTGTGCGATGTGGATTATTTCAAGCTGTATAACGACACCTACGGGCATCCTCAAGGCGACGACTGCCTGCGCCAGGTGGCCAGAGCACTCAAACAATCGGTTGGGCGCTCACATGATCTGGTGGCTCGCTACGGGGGAGAGGAGTTTGTCATTCTCTTGCCCAATACCGATGCAAACGCTGCCCTGCAAGTTGCCGAACATGTCCGTGCTCTGATCAAATCCCTGAAGCTCCCTCACCCGCGCTCACAGGTGTCGGATTGCGTCACCCTGAGTCTGGGAATTGCTTGTGTCATTCCCAGTCTGGACATTGCCCCCGGCTCCCTGGTTAAACAAGCGGATCTGGGGCTATATGAGGCCAAACAACAGGGCCGCGATCGCGCCATTCTACAGCCGTTTTCACCCCTCTAGCCCCTCTGCCGGGGGCAACGGCTTATTCATCCATCTGCCAGGGGTCTTTGGTGTAGTCCTCATCCAGCACCTTTTTGGGACGCATCATCAAAATAACTCGTCCCAGGAGTGGATCGGTGGGAGCGGCGGCGAACCATTGAACTTGCAGCGTGTCCGCCTGTTCCACGAGAAAGTAACTGTTGGCATCCCAGGCCCGTTGGGCACGGTCCACAATCACTAATACCTCTTCTGGTGTTCCTGGCAGGGGGGTGGGTAAGGCATCACTGGCACACATGATGGCGACTGGGTCCTCCGCCAAACGAATGACTTGCCAACCCGGAACGGGCACCCAGGCCGCCGCACCCGCAAACTGCACCATGCCAAAGGGGGAAATTTCATCGACCAGGGGCACTGCTTGTAAATCGGCCCGCGTGAGCGGCAATTTACCCACAACGGGTAAGGCGCGGGGTAGGTACTCGTCGTCTTCCAAACGGTAGAGGGGCAGCAAGGGCGCAGATGCAGTTTTGACGACGCTAAAATCGGTCAACAATTGCTCGACGCACTTACGAGCCGCATCACTATGGGCAAAGCGCAACCCTTTGGCAATCAGGCGCGATCGCTCCTGTAAGTCCGACTTCTGCCGCGCCTGTTTCCAGGTCAGGTAGGCGATCGCATCCCCAGGGTGATCGGTAAATCCTGCTGGCAGGCTCCCCAACCGAGAAAATTCTTTCACCGCTTTGGCTGCGTCTCTGGCTTCATCACAGTCCAAATGCTTCTCCAGACTTAATTCCGCCACCGCCGCTCGTTCTCGCTGGTTTAGAATTCGCAATTCGTACAATACGTCGCTGCCTTTCTGCTGAAAATACGCCTGCGCAACGTCCGACACGCCTCCTGTCACAATGCTGCTATACACTTGAGCCGCTACGATGACTTGATTTTGATGAATTGGCTCAAACCCCGTCTCCTCAAAAATGGCTTGAGTGCTGTAGCCTGCTTTTTGTAAGGTTTGGCAGGCTTGCCCCCAACTGACCCAGTTTCCTTCCTTGCGGCGTAACTGCTGAATTAGCTCGTCTGCACGAACACGGGATACATCGGGATTAGAATCGTTTTGAGAAATGTCAGCCATAGGTGTGTGGAGTGTGTTCTTCTTAAAAACTTTAACGTGATCAATGGGCGATCGATTGACGAAGTTTCCATCTCGCGTCATGATAGAATACACATGCGGGGCTATAGCACAGTTGGTAGCGCGTCTCAATGGCATTGAGAAGGTCAGCGGTTCGAATCCGCTTAGCTCCATTAGTTTTCAGCCGATCTAATCAGGTAATTTGTTACTTCGGGCATCCCCTTGCCGCAGCGACAGAGGCATGTCTAATTTCCGTAGCGGCAGACAGATGCCTTATTATCAATCGCGAGAGTTCAAATTGCCTACTCCTTCATGCAATCGTCTTAATGATTACCTTTTTAGACCAAGGCTCTTTCGCGTTTCTTGTAAGGCTGCACGCACTTGCTTATATCTAAGGTGTCCTGGTTTCACCAAATGCTGAGATACACGAGCCTCAGAAGGATATATGCCTTGCTCATGAAGTTGGAGAACAACTCTTCGCACTTCCCTACAGCATTCCTCAATCGATTTCAAATACCGCATTTGCTCATATTGGTCGTACTTAGCAGAGATAGCACGACACAAATCTTCAAAATTCCGATAAAGTGTTTCCCGATGATGTCCTAAAGCCCTTGCAGTCGCTTCAAGGGATGCTGGCGGAAGTTTGTGATCAAGGAGTACTGCCACTAACTGCGAGTGAACTTGATGAGGATTGGTAAATTTTACTTCAGCTCTAGACTTTGATAGGGATAGACTATTGGGTAAAAGCCTAGGGCGTGTCATCAATTAAGCAGAATGACACTAGCGGCTAAATAAATTCCTCCTAGGAAATTCTGCGCTCGCTTGTCATACCGTGTAGCAATCGCTCGGTACTGCTTCAACTTGGCAAAAAAGTTCTCAATCAGATGC
>JANRIS010000091.1:0-6556 GCA_033764685.1 Leptolyngbyaceae cyanobacterium bins.349 | reverse complement strand
CGTCCTGACGGCAAGGTGACGTATAAGAATTCATTTGCCACCAATCACCCCCTGAGCGATGAAAACGTAGCAGAGATCGTTCTCGCAGGACGGGCACGCTGGAAAGTGGAGAACGAGAATAACAACACCCTCAAGACCAAGGGCTACAACCTGGAACACAATTTCGGGCACGGGAAACAGCACCTCTCCTCGCTGCTTGCGACCCTGCATATCCTGTCTCTGCTACTCCACACGTTGCTAGAGTTGCTTGACCAAAGGTACAAGCTGCTGCGATCTCACCTGCCGACGCGTAAGACCTTCTTTGATGATTTGCGGGCATTGACCCGTTACATGTATTTCGACAGTTGGGATCATCTGCTCACCTTCATGCTGGAAGGGCTAGAGCTAGATATCCCGCCCGATACCAGCTAAATTTTCATACTGAGAATTGCTGGATTGAAAAACACGAAGTAGACACGATGACCATATTAGGATAAACTAAAATCCACTTATGTGGGCGATTAGCACAGTGGTAGCGCACTTCCTTCACACGGAAGGGGTCACTGGTTCAAATCCAGTATCGCCCATATTCAAAAAAGACTGACAAATATAATCAAACAGGGGCTAGGAAAGGCTTTCGTGGTAAAGCATTCCTAGCCCCTTACTCTTTTATCCAATTTACGTTGGGTAATTTTGAGTCATTTTCAGGCAATTTTGACTATGGTTTGACTATGATGTTTTTAGTACACATGAACTAAGACCATGTACAGCAAACGACCAGGTAAGAATTCCAAAGGCTCTGTTGGGGTTGAATCATTTCAAGGACGATTGCGGTTAAGACTTCCTAGAGAGCTTTTCAACGGTAAGCAAAAATACTTGTCACTTGGCTTACCCGACACTGATATCAATCGGCGCATCGCTGAGGCGAAGGCAAACCTGATTGAAGCAGATATCCGATTAGAACGTTTCGATTACACCCTGGCAAAGTACGGCAAGCAGCAATCGCAAGCCCAGCTAACTGTTGTGGAAACACTTAAGGGCACCTCAATGTCAATCGCTCAGTTATGGGCACGATTCTTTGAACACAAACGGTCCAGTCTCAAGCCGAAGACGGTTGAGAAGTATGAGAATCTCGCCATCCTTTTTGACAAGCTTGATGGCTTAGATACCAGTGATGCCTTAGCTGTCAAGAAAAAGTTGGAAGACGTTACAACCATTCCTAGAACTAAAGATGGTTTGATGTATATCTCCGCTGCCTGCAAATGGGGGGTGAAACACAAATTAATTAGTTCAAATCCTTTTGAGGGGATGTCTCAGGAAATGCCTCAACACAAATACATAACGAACCCGAATCCAAACGCTTTCTCTGAGGAGGAAAGGGAAGCTGTGATCGAGGCATTTAAGAACGATCGTCGTAAGGGGATGAACTATCAGAAATATGCTCCGTTCGTCGAATTTCTATTCCTCACTGGTTGCCGTCCGAGCGAGGCTGTAGGGCTTCGCTGGAAGCATATTTCAGAAGACTGTGCCTCTGTCAGCTTTGAAGGTGCTTTAGTTCAAGTTCGTAATAAACGAGTTCCCTCGAAAGGCTCCAAGAACAATAAAGTGCGAAAACTTTCAATTTCATCTAGAGTGCAGAGTTTATTGCAGTCCATCAAACCAGAACAAGCTAATCCTGAAGATCTTGTCTTCCCTAGCCCTGACGGTGGCTCCATCAACTATAGAAACTTCTCCCGTAGAGCATGGTCAAATGTTGTCAAGCCAATTAAGCCAAAAACTACCCCCTACTGTTGCCGTGACACGTTCATTACATCACAACTGCTAAAGGGAGTCCCAAGTGCAGTAATCGCCAAATGGTGCGATACTTCAACTCAGATGATTGATAAAAACTACGCCGACAAGTTAAAACTTTCCCAGATGAGACCAATGGACTAACTAAGTTTTGATGCTAGTGCGTTTCAATCTCGCTTGAAGAATGCCCGATCGCGTTTCATTCAAGTAGAAAGGCAAAGGGCTTTTCCATTGACCCTTTGCCTTTCTACCTTGCACTAAACTTAAATTAGCAAACTCGGTCATGAACGCTCTTGAAACTCACAACAAGCATCTAAGCCATGATGCCGCGTTAATGTTACTTGCTGTGCTACCCGATCATATTCGTACTGCATACCTGAATCATGCCCGCCAAATTGGCTACAATGTGGAGTTGGTACTGGAAATGGCACTTGCCGATTTTCTAGACCCTGAATCGTTGACCTTCACAGACTGCAAGCCCCAAATTGGCTTATCCCCTGAGACAGGTGATGCAGCGTGACGAAATTTTGTCTCAACCAAGATTCAAACTTGGGTAAGAAGTACAATCCTTCTTGTTCTTATCCTCGTTCCCATTCCTGGCTCTCTTTCTCCTGGGCTTGAGCAAGTTGAATTTGCTGGTAAGCGATCGCAAACCGCTCCATCAAATGTTCAAACCGCCCTGTCTCAAATGATGACTCAATTTGTCCGTTGCGATCGATCGCAACGACTTCGCCTGAATTGTCTTTTGGTAGAACCAAGAGGCGCGCGCTTTGCGTTACCCGCGAGGGGTCGCCCTCAACCTCAAAGTTATATTCATGTTGACCTTCTAAATGTTGCTCTCCGGTGCGATCGAAGTACTCCCAAAGTTGATCAAGGACGATCGCGGCTTCGGAGGTCAGAGTTTGAACACGACTATCAGTTGCTTCGTAAATTTCTGGTAAGGCATCCAGCACCTCATCCAAATCGCCCTCGTATTCATAGAGGTAATCATCCTGCCCAGGGATGGAGAAATAAATTGTCCCTTCGGTCGTGTCTGCAAGTTGGTTTTGAAGAAGCATTGCATATTCTCCCTGCTCTAATCGGACAACCTGATCTGATTCACGTTCCATGTTCTTCATGTCCCCAAGTAATATAACGGCTCCAAATTTTCTGGGTGTCAGTGCTAATTCTTCCTTGATGATTTCTTCTGATTACTCAGGAGACTTGCTTGATAAACCTCGATCGCTCTCATGTGAGCCGCAGGGTCATGACGATTATGAAACCAATCCTGAATCAATTCCAGATTATACCGAACACAACGACTATTGATCCGTACCCAGTGAATGCCTTCAATCCATTCGCCGCCGAGTCGGTATCGTTTGAGTGTTTCTCCACTGAGACTCAGCGATTCGGTCGCTTTCCGCTTGTCAACAAATTGCACCATGTTATAGCTCTCTAATCATAAAATTGACGAGTGTTTAGGAAACATCTGCTGCATCTGTTCCCCACCAGTAAACCTTTGCTTCATGAGTGTGATACTGATAAACTTCAGTCCCATCAAAGGAAATAGAGATAGTTTGAGGAGTATCTATTTCTAGTTCTTGAATAATTTCCTGTAGAGTTCTTGTTAAAGATTCAATTGAATCGGATAGTAACTCTCTTGCTTCGACTTCCTGTCTTAAATCTGTTTTCATTCTTAGTTTCTTATCAGATTTTGGGTATAAGTATTGCCATCAAAACAGTAGATGACAGATACGAGGTGAGGATCAAATCGGCTTTGACTCAATTGGTTGAATCTGAGGCAGGGTAAGCCATTAATTTGTGCATTGACCACTTCAACTTTGTTCGTTTTTGAGGGTAGAGATTGGCTCAGGTATCCACTGGTGACTTGTTGGAAAGATTTGTTCTCTCTTTGAAGATAGCCAGCAAAGAGGCAGCCCATTTGTCCGCAGAGAGAGGGGCGCTGGCTCAAACGAATAGTCGAACCTGCATCAATCAGGTACAACGGAGCCACTTGCCCTGGTTGCATCACTTGGAGAAACTGACTCTTGAGGATTGCCTCACATTGTTTTCCCCAGCCAAGATCCTTTTGGAACTGCTGGATTAAGGCTGGTGGCGCTGTTGCCAGCGGTTGCCAATCATGACTGACTGCATCCTTGAGATTGCCAAAGAACCACCAACTCGTGACAATCAATAGGGAGATCGCCAGGATTAAAAACTTCCACGCTCTGCTCATCATCTATGTTCTGCTCGAATAATTTTGACGTTGGGCGGGAGAGGCAAACCTACTTGCTCATACGCCCAGGCTTCCGCTTCTGCCATGTGTGTGATCTGCCCATGCTGCTTTTGAGTGCGCGCTAGTGCTTTCCGAAAAGCTGACAATCCACCCGCTTGTTGAATGGCGGTTCTCAATCGCCCAAGTGTGAATTGACGAGCAACCGGAAGGGGCATCGCGAGATGGAAGTAATCATCTGGATCGCCCATTGGGTTGCTGTAAATCCCCTGGCAGACTTTGCCATGCAATTTCACAACATAAGGAAAGGGGGTAGATAGAACTGGTGAAGTGGCTTCGTAGAGTCGGTACTCGTCACCTTTGTAAGCTGTTTTTGCAATGAGTGAGAAGGTAAGCTGCTCCAGTCGGATCGCTCTGGGAAAACCGCTTAGAGGGCACTGTTTCGGTAGGTTAGGGAGTGTGGCGATCGCCCCTGGACTGACAACAGGTAGCAAATTGAGCAGGATTGGTAGCACGATCGCGGCTAACCCACTGCCCAGTATCCAAATCGATTGGTGCTTTCGTCTTTTGAACTTGTTCATTCGTCTACATTCCTTAGTACAAACCGAAGTTACGAGGGTCAACTGTTCGCCCATTCACGGATGTTTCAAAGTGCAGGTGTGCCCCGGTGGAGCGCCCAGTAGAGCCAACCCTACCGATGGTTTGTCCTTTCGTAACTTTTTGCCCTTTTTTCCAGGACACACTGTTCGTCTGCAAGTGGGCATAAAGCGTCGTTCGCCCATTGCCGTGATCAATTTCGATCAGGTTGCCATAACCGCCCCCACAACCCATATCCCCTTCAACGCAGGTATTGATGATGTCCTTCACGACTCCCCCATCGGCAGCCACCACTTGAGTTCCTCTGGGGGCACCATAGTCCACGCCTGTATGCAGACTTGACCTGCCAGTAATGGGGTGAGTGCGCCAGCCATAGGGACTGGTCACTGTGCCTATGACGGGCTTGGTGTAGGTGCCTGTGGCTTTGCCATTCCCCGTTTGAGAAGTGGTAGAACAGGGAGCATTCCCCTTTTGTTTGCGGGAGCGGTGATAGGCGGCAACAGTCCGTTGTCCATACTGGGCGACGGTTGGACCACCGATATAATCCCGCCTGTTACTGTGGCTGCACTCGCCGGAATACCAGTTCTCGCCCAGACACGCCAGCAATGCGTCTCCATTTTTCCCCAGTCGTCTGTAGGATTGAATATCTTTTGTCATGGCTTGCTTGAACAGTGCATCTTGTTCAGCCGGGGGGAAATAACGCAGTAGTTCTGTAGAACTAGTAGTCCGTCAGGATAGATTTGAGGGGTACCTCAAATCTACAAAACCCAATTATTAAGTATTTTGAGGGTTTTCAACCCAGCAAAACAGTCTTGACAGACCACTAGGTCTGTAACCGCTATCCATCCTCTGAATCAGTTCTCTGCCGCCCGGTTTGCGGGCAATGACAGGACGCAGGTCTTCCCGAAAGCTCATGAATTGATAGCGACCGAGGGGCACCATACAACCCTGGCGATCGCAGTTCACCTGTCCCACAGCACTGTAAATTCCCGACCCAGCACTCTCAATACTCGTAATGGCATCGGCGAGCGATCGCCAATCGACTCCGCCCGGACCGTCGCCACATAGGGTGCCATCACCAAACTCTTCTCCGGTCTGGTCTGGATTGTAGGTGCCATTGATCTGGTCAATCTGGTCTTGAACTTCAGAGGGCAACCCGCTTTCGGCAGGTAATTCGTCCATTCCACCCACTCCATCTGCCAACCCGACAAACACCAGTCCTTTCTCGTGGGTCATCAACCAGGGAATTGGACCAATGAAGTAAGGAGTGCAACCCAGATCAACAAACGCTTTTTTGATGCAGACGCGGAAGTATAGCCCAAAACGTCCGGTGCCAGTTGATTCATCGGTGTCAATGAGAACCACTTTGAACGCCCGACCAAAGGAAAGTCGTCCAGTGGGTTCCATGCCGTCATTCAGCTTGCCGAGGATGCCCTTACCACCAGGCACCATTTGTTCGCCGTCATCCTTACCACCCCGAATCCAACGTGCGCCGTGTAAACCACTGGGGTCACTCATACCGTCGAAACCAGAATAGCCAGGAGCATTTAGTTCCAGATAGTCACAGCCTTTTGCCTGGTTGCAGTTGTAGTTGAAACCAACTTTGTCGCTACCTGTGATGCTGAATTTAGTTGGAGTTTGGCGGGATTCCTTGTGTGCTCCATCGCCGCCATAGGTTACATCATGGATGGCGACCAGTCCCAAAACTTGAAATGGGTTGATGGGGAATTGGGCAAAGGGCAGATTGTCGAGACCGGGGATGCCTCCAATGGTTGTTCCCTGCCAACCCTTGAAGTTCGCTAAAGCAGTTCCATCAAGTCCAGGAATGCTGGTGAAGCTAACCTGGATTATTCACGAAGCGGCACAAGAAGGATGAGAAAAAGAGCTTGAAACCGAATAGAATCAAGCTCTCTAACATTTTTTCGTTGCTTCATTGTGCCATGACAGAGTGTAATTCAGACCTGCCCTACGATTTTT
>JANRIS010000068.1:0-18058 GCA_033764685.1 Leptolyngbyaceae cyanobacterium bins.349 | reverse complement strand
GCATCAAACGATTAGCTCGCAAAACTATTTGCTTCTCAAAATCAATACTGATGCATGACGTGGTGATTGGACTGTTGATTAACCGTTTGGAATTTGGTTTGCTCATTTAACCTCAAACAACACATCTGAAACATTACCATCAAATGTGCTGCGCTCAACCGCATGATTCAGATCGCTAAGCCCGACAGCTATGAGGTTAAAGCCTAATACCAAGTCTGATTTAAGACTAATCTGCCTATTTTTTAATCATGCAACAAAGCCATTCAGCGTCGCAATCACCTGTCCTAATTGGGGCAGGTTGAAAGAAATCTAAATCTTCTGAGCTTTATGGCTTGGCGAAGTCGCAATCACCTGTCCTAATTGGGGCAGGTTGAAAGGGATGAATACCCAGAAACGCTTGCTGGAGTTATGGCACTATCATCCGTTCCAATTGGACGGGTTTATAAGGCTCGAATGTAAGAAAAATTTCTCTTGATGTGGAACGTTGAGTATTTAGAATGCGGGTTGAAAGGAGCAGCTGATTTGTAACAGCTTTTCTACACAATCTTCTGTCAGCAAAAATTAAGTCCCAAAGACAACTTTCCGTTTTCAGCGACATTAATTTGTCACTGCTAACTCAACGACACCAATTTGTCGTCGACGACATTAACTTGTCATCGACGACATTTAATTAGTCACTGTACATTATTGAAAGCTGGTGACAAGACTCGAACTTGCGACCGGCTGATTACAAATCAGCTGCTCTACCAACTGAGCTACACCAGCATAAGCAATCAGCTATTTATAATAACAAATCTTGCTACGACTTAGAGGTGTTGGCAGAAATTTGTTTTAACATTGCCAGTGACAGTAGGGAAACTTTACCAGATTCGCATTGTAATAGCGTGGGTCGTGGGAAACTTCTTCCCCAATCCAGGGGGGTAACCCGATCGCCTGTTCCGGATCTTGCAACTCGACCTCGGCCAAAATCAGCCCTTGATTTTCCCCGGCAAACTCATCTACTTCCCACAGCAACCCGTTAGCATGAATTTTGTAGCGAGTTTTTTGAATGAAGGGGCGATCGCACAGGGTTTCCAGCAATGCTTGGGCATCGGTAACTGGAATTTCATACTCATATTCTGCTCTGGAGATGCCTGCTGTTGCGCCTTTTATGGTCAAAAATCCCTGTTCTCCGGCAATTCTTACCCGTACTACCCGCCCTGGCTCCGAGGCTAAGTAGCCTTGAGCATAGGTAACCCCTTGACCCAGCGATCGCCATTCATCGCCTCTCACCAAAAACTTCCGCTCAATCTCAGTACCCATCTGCCAACTCCTAAGTTTGGGTCGTTCGTGTCGGGCGCGAGGTGCCAACCCCTGGTTCCTAATCCTGACGGCGTTCTAAAAAAGCTTCTACTGCTGTTGCGGTGGGTTGTGCCGCGATCGCGCCTGCTTGGGTGATCGTCAATGCGCCAACTGCACTGGCATATCGCACAATGGCTGCAACATACTCAGGCACGGTCAAACTCGATAATCCCTGCTGGCACAATTGATGCAAAAAGCCGGCGGAGAAGCTATCTCCGGCCCCGGTAGTATCTACCACAGGCATGGCAAACGCGGGAAGCTTACCCTCGTACTCGTTGATACAGTAGGCGCAGCCTTTTTCTCCTGCCGTGACCAACACGGCTTCTACGGTTTCCAACCGATGGGCAATCACACCCGGATCGCTCGTATCAAAGAGCCACTCGGCCTCTTCGTCGGACAATTTGAGAAAATCAGTGTGTTTGATCAATTGCCGGATCACAGCGGGTGCGGCATCGGGATTGGGCCAAAATACGGGTCGCCAGTTGACATCCAAAAATACTTTTGTGAAGTACTGATCCGCCAGGGATAAGGCGTGTAGGGTTGCTTCTCGACTGGCTGGATAGGCCATCTCCAGGCTACCCAATACCAAAAATTCTGCTGTTTCAAACAACTTAACTGGGAGGTGAGCGGCATTGAGATGGGTATCGGCAAATTCGGTGGTGTCGTAGGTGCCAAAGCCAGCGAAGGCGCGATCGCCCGCTGCCGACCGCACCACATACACCCCGCGCGTAGGTGCCTGGGGATGGCGTTGAATGCCGTCTGTGTTCACCCCAATCTCATCTAAAAAATGAACCAACTGATCGCCACTACCATCCTGTCCGACGCAGCCAATGAAACCGCTGGGCGTACCCAATTTCGTGAGGGCTGTGGCTACATTGGCCGGGGCACCACCAGGGTAAGGAGTCCACGCTGTGACCTGATCGTAGGGAACACCGGGTTGATCTGAAAGAAAATCGAAGAGGATTTCACCGAGGCAGAGGACGCGGGGAGGGATCATAGGCGCAGAGTAGAAAGGGCGATCGCTTGGTTCTATCCCAGATTAGCTGTAGATCAGAACACTGCAACCGATGATTGATACGGCGATTGCTAGAAAACAAAATACCTGTACGGGCAGGTTTTGCCAAGGATGATCAGCCGATAGCCGACACAACACTATCAACACAACACTATTAACACAAGACTATCGACACAAGACTGTCGACACAACAATAGGGACACTGCGTCCAATGTCCCTCAAAGTCGTATGTCATTACTCAGGCGATCGCTACCAGCTTGATTTCACCACACCGGGCAACAAGCCTTCGTGCGCCATTTCGCGGAACTGATGACGGGACAAGCCAAAGTCACCATAGTAACCGCGAGGCCGACCCGTAACCCAACAACGGTTCCGATGGCGGTTTTGGGCGCTATTCCGAGGAAGCTGTTGCAGTTGTCGATGAATTGCTAATTTTTCTTGCTGAGTGGCAGCCGCCGCGAAAGCGTCTTTCAACTCTTGCCGCTTTGCTGCGTACTTGGCAATCAATCTCTCGCGCTTCTTCTCGCGCTCAACCATGCTTTTCTTAGCCATGAATCATCCCAACGCATTTAATGCTAAAGACACAGCTTACTATGGTAGCAGTCTATCAAGGAGAATGGGTAGAAGTTTCTCAAGAAATTGCTGAATCTAGCAGCAACGCTGGGGAGGCTCAGTGGAACGTTAACTAGAAGCGAGCGATTTGGGTTTGCGGCCTTTACGGGGAGGGAGTGGAGCGGTGGTTTGGCTGGCGATCGCCGTGGCCAATTTCCGCTCCGAGGTCGAAGGTTCGGGCAGTGCCTGCCCTGCGGAGGGGCATAAATCTGCTAACGTACAGCGATCGCAGTCGGGCTTGCGGGCATTACAAACGGCGCGACCATGATAAATCAGCCGAATCGACCAGTTTTCCCAATCGGGACGCGGCAGCAGTTTGATCAAATCATGCTCCACTTTGACGGGATCAGTGTGTTGGGTTAACCCCAACCGATAACTCAGCCGTTTGACATGGGTATCCACCGTCACGCCCAGATTGATGCCAAACGCATTGGCCAGCACCACGTTGGAGGTTTTGCGGGCTACCCCAGGCAGGGTTAACAGTTCCTCCATCGTTTGGGGCACTGCACCGCCGTAACGCTCCAGGATCAAGCGGCAGGCGGCTTGAATATGCTTCGCCTTGTTGCGGTAAAAATTGGTGGATTTAACCAGATCTTCCAGTTCGGCAGGATCGGCAGCCGCGATCGCCGCCGCATCGGGAAACCGCCGAAATAATTCGGGCGTGACCTTGTTCACCCGTTCATCGGTACATTGAGCCGACAGGATCGTGGCAATCAACAGTTGAACGGGTGTGTCAAAGTCGAGGGAACATTTGGCATCCGGATAAAGCGCCTTTACCCGCGCCAAAATCTCTAGCGCCCGTTGTTGGGTGGAGAGCTTTTTAGGTTTCGTTGGAGTCACGGGTTAGAGTTACTGTGGAATCAGATTGGCCGTATCACGAATGATCAGAAAAATGCCTAAGCCCAGGAGCAGCACTAAGCCCGTTTGCATCACGCCGTCTTGAATTTTGCTGGGTAGGGGCTTACCGCGCAACCCTTCAATCAGCAGGAAGGCGAGATGGCCGCCATCCAGAGCTGGGAGGGGCAGAATGTTGATAATTGCCAGGTTGATACTGATTAAGGCGGCAAACTGAAACAGACTCGCCGCATCGGATTGAGCAATTTTGGCACCCACTGCCACGATCGCCACGGGTCCCGCCACTTGATCGGCCACTTGACTAAAGCGACTGATCAGCTTACCAAAGCCATCCACCGTATCTACAACGATGTTTTGAAACTCCTCAGCGGCGGCACTCAGGGCGGCGAATCCGCGAATGGGTTGCCGTTCGCGATCGCCATTAAAAGACAAACCCACCCCAATCGTGCCCTCGTTCTCCCCGTTGGCGGTTGGTACGACGGTCAAATTCAGTATCCGATCGCCCCGTTGGACCTGCATCTCCACGGGTTGTTCTGCACTGTCCCGAATGGTGGACTGAAACCGTTGCAGTTCACGGATGGATTGGGTGAAGGCATACCCATTCATCCCCAAAACCACATCACCCGGCTCTAGCCCCGCCTTGATCGCCGGAGTGGGATTGAGCGTAATGCCCGTTTGCCCCTGACCCGTCGCATTTAAGGCCGGCGTAAAGGTAATGTCTTCCAGTTTGGGTTTGCCGTTGGCATCCTCTCGCCGCACTTTCAGATGGGCCGGACTGGTATTCACCAAAAGTTCTGCCGAATTGGTTTTGGGGTCGTAAGCGACATCAAATTTCTGAAGGTTTTGCCGCTCATCAATAAACAGCACCTCTCCCGGTTTAATCCCCAGTTGTGCTGCCTGACCCGAAACCTCGTTGACTTTGAAGAAGCCATTGATCAAAATTCCCGGTTGGCTGGCTTGCTGTACGCCTACGGTGCCCACCATCAGCAACAGCACCAGATAGGCAAACACGAGATTGGCAATGACTCCGGCACTGATGACGATCGCCCGATCTAGAATGGGCCGATTCCGCAACAAGTTGGGGTCGTTGGGGTCAATCTCGTTCGCCTCTGGGTCATCATCGGGGAATCCCACAAACCCACCCAGCGGAAATGCCCGCAGCGCGTATTCGGTTTCTGGCCCTTGATATTTCCACAACACAGGCCCGAACCCAATGGAAAACTTATTCGCATAAATACCCTGTAACCGGGCGGCTAAAAAATGCCCCAATTCATGGACTGTAATTAGAACAGCGAGAACTGCGATCGCAGGCAACGCAGACAGAAACCCAGAAAAAGCCATAAGAATAATTACGTTTATTGCGGTTCTATCCATTCTAAAGGGTGAAATCAACGGATGAATCTGCTGGATTGCAGAGGTGCACCGTGAGCTGCAAAACTCTCTAAACTGGATAAGGAACTATAAAGTAGGAGAGTTTCATGACAGCAGTGCAGGTATCAGCTCAGGAATTGTTTCGGGCTGCTTACGAAAATCGCTACACCTGGGATCATGCCTTTCCTGGGTATACTGCCGATGTCACGTTGACTGTAGATGGAGAAGCTTTTACCGGACGGGCGCAGGTCAACCCCGATATGTCGGCGGAAGTCTTTGATGTCACCGATGAGCAGGCCAAGAAGCTGATCCACGGGCAACTGTGGGAAACGTCGATTCACCGCGTCCGACGCACGTTTGAGCAAACTCACGGAGAAAATACCTTCACCTATGGCAACACGGATGAGTCGGGTGCTGTAGAAATTTTGATGGGGGGGAAAGCTGAGGGCGATCGCTACCAGGTGAAAAATAACGAAGTTACCCTGGTGCATCGTCATATCCACGGCACCGTCGTCACGATCAACACCTTCAGCACGCAAAAGACGGAAGCGGGCTATCTGTCGCACACCTATGATTCGGTCTACCACGATCCGAAAACAGGGGAACAAAAGGGCGGCAAGAGCGAATTTGAAGACAGCTACGAGCAAGTGGGGAATTACTACATCCTCAATCGTCGCGTCATTCGCACCGAAGCTCACGGCAAACTCTCAACCAACGAATTCGTTTTCTCTAACATTCGATTGCTAGAACCCAAAGCGGCTTAGGACTGTGGATTGAATCACCTGTCGGGCGGGTGTCTCGCCTGCCCGAACGGGCAAGATGCTTATCCTACGGAAATTCCAGGGTTTTTGTCGGCTAGGTCAGGTCTTAGGAGATTTCTGGAATTGCTGATACCCAAGCTTGTGCTTCACCCCTCCCAACCTCCCCTTGGTAAGGCTACCGTGTACACAGATCTCGACTCAACCCCAAGTCTCTACCGGGGGTCTTCCCCCCGGTCCCCCGTTTCGTGGGGTCCTCACTCCCCCACGCCCCCCGAACAAGAGTTTGAGTGACACGCACCCGACTGGGTTTGAGACAGAGTTGCGGCAACCAAGGTTGCCGATCGGGCATCACCCAACAACGCCTCCATCCCAGCCCCATTGCATCGCCCCAGTCGTGCCCTCTGGAGGGGGTATGGGGGCAAAGAAGCTTTGGGCTGACGCGGTGCCAGAACAAAGTTCTTTGGGGCAGCCGTCCTCCACGTTGGGGGGTTTGGGGGGCCGCCCCCCAAGGAAAGGATATTGGCTTCTACCCAGGTTTAGAGCAACGGCCAAACTTGTGTGTACACAGTAGCCTATTTGGGGAGAAGGGGTTGGGCGAGGCTTTGCCCCACTACGTGAGGAGAGCAATTCTGCAAAGTTGGGATGCACTCGCCGCGCTCCGGGGGGGCTTGCTAGAAAACAAAATACCTGTCCGGGCAAGTTTTGCCAGGGATGGGCGGCTGATGGCAAGGACTTTGGCAAAACCTGCCCCAACAAATGTACGCTAATGAATAGTTCTTCATAGTCTTTGCTTTGACGATTCAAACCCTGCTGGAACCGTTTGCTCATTTTGGGGTGCGCCTGGGCCTGGAAACCAGTCACCTCCTATTGACGAATTTGGGCAATCCGCAGGAGCAGGTGCCTGTGATTCATGTGGCAGGCAGCAACGGCAAAGGGTCAGTCTGTGCCTACCTGTCTTCCATCCTGACGGAAGCCGGGTACAAAGTGGGCCGTTACACCTCACCCCACTTAATTGATTGGAATGAACGGATTTGTTTGAACAATCAGCCGATTCCCACGCTGGAGCTGATTCAAATCCTGGAGAAAGTGATTGCCGTCGCCCAAATGCAATACCCACTGCCGACGCAATTTGAAATTATGACCGCAGCGGCATGGCTATACTTTGCCCAAAACCAGGTCAACATTGCGGTGATGGAAGTCGGGTTAGGGGGGCGCTTGGATGCGACCAATGTTTGCGATCGCCCCTTAGTCAGCATCATCACCTCCATCAGCCGGGAACACTGGCAGGTGTTGGGCAGTACGCTGGCGGAGATTGCCAGTGAAAAAGCGGGCATTTTGAAAACCGATTGTCCGGCGGTGATTGGGCCTCTGCCACCGGAGGCCAATGCTGTGATCTATCGGCGGGCCGCAGCGTTGGGCTGCGAAACCACCTATCCCCAACCGGCGCGAGATGTGGGCCACGGTTGGGTGGAATATCGTGGCATCGAAGAATATGAACTGACCAGTGAACCGTTACTGGACGAAATATTTGAGGGGAACGATCCAGAATTGCCAGACGTTGAACTCGACCCGGATGAGGTGGCGATCGTCCACATGATGACGAGCCTGCGCTATCGCCTGCCGCTGCTGGGTGAGATTCAACGGCACAACTCTGCCCTGGCGATCGCGGCCTTGCAAATTCTGCGAGAACAGGGATGGGAAATTCCCGATGATGCGATCGTCGATGGCATCGCCAAAACCCAATGGGCGGGGCGGTTGCAATGGGTGGAGTGGGGCGATCGCCAAATTTTGGTCGATGGTGCCCATAATCCCGCTAGCGCCCAGGTGTTGCGCGAGTATGTCGATCGCCTGGAGCCACAGCCTACGCATTGGGTGATGGGAATGCTGGCGACCAAAGATCACGCCGATATCTTTAAAGCCCTGCTACGATCAGGAGATAGCCTTGCCCTGGTGCCCGTACCGGATCACAAAACGGCAGCACCGGAAACATTAGCGACCTTAGCGCAAGATATTTGCCCCGCCTTGCACCAATGTTCTACCTATGCCGATGTGGTGATGGCGTTGGAGGGGGCGATCGCTACCGAGCAACGGATTGTGTTATGTGGTTCGCTCTATCTGATTGGTCACTTTTTCGCAACTATCCAACGGTAAGTGTATTTCTGGTCGGTTTACCAGATCATACCTTTCAAGCTTCAAATCCCCCACTAGAGTAGAGTCTACTTGCTGAGAGATTAGGCATGATAGAACCGAACTAGTTTCTTTGGGGTGTGATCGCCATCGCCCTCGGCAACGGGGTAGACTGCGGCAGGAGGCTCAGTCGAATGAAGCGAGTCCGAATTGTGACCCGGATAGGAAACTGTTTTATCAAACCGTGGTTCTAAAAAATGAAACCTATGACCATCCAGAAGGAGGACTTCACCCATTACGTTGAAGCTGTGCAACAACGAGTTCAGCAGTTGCAGCACAACGTGGTCAATGGTCCCTCGGCACAGCCCGATGTCGTGGTCCAGTGTTTGCAGGAACTCCAAACTGCGCTGGAAGAGTTACGGACGGCTGAAGAAGAACTCCACCAGCAAAGCGAAGAACTGTTACTCACCCAACAGCAGGCTGAACTGGATCGCCGTCGCTACGCTGACTTGTTTGAGTTTGCTCCCGATGCCTATGTAGTCACGGATACTTTTGGCATGGTGCGGGAGGCGAATCGAGCCAGCGCCATGCTGTTGGGTCTTAGTCAGAAATATCTGATCGGCAAGCCTCTGGCTAATTATATTGTGGACGCGCAACGGCGAGCGTTTCGGGCATTGCTCAACCAGTTGCCCGCAATTCACCGCATCCAGGAATGGGAGGTGCAGATGCAGCGCCGCGATACCCAAGTGGTGCAGGTGGCGATCACGGTGGAGACGGTGCGCGATCGCGAAGGTGGCGCGAACGGGTTGCGCTGGTTACTCCGCGATATTTCCACCCGCAAACAATCTGAGCAGCAACTGCGGCAGATCCAGTTACAGAATTTAGAGTTGATTGAGGCCGATCGCGTCAAAAGTCAGTTTATCGCTACCATTTCCCATGAACTGCGAACTCCGATGAATGCGATTCTGGGGTTTTCTGAATTGCTGATGCGGCGATCGCAGCAGCATGGCGACGAGCAACTGGCCTCGATGGCAGAACGCATTTTTCGCAATGGCAAACACCTGCTTGGGATGATTGAGGAACTGTTAGATTTCTCTAAACTGCAAGCCGGACGGTTGCAACTACATCTGGAATCCTTTGCCCTCACGCCGTTTATTCAAGACACGGTGGCCGATCTGCGATCGCTGGTAGACCAGAAGTGCCTCACCTTGCAAGTCCGCTGTCCCGAACCCGATCTCCAAGTCGTCAATGATCCCCATCGGTTGCGCCAAATTCTGGCAAATCTAGTGTCTAACGCGATTAAATTTACCGACGCAGGCACTATTGAAGTCTTCGTTCAGGTGTTACCAGGCGATCGCTTCATCATCCTGGTTACTGATACAGGGATTGGCATCAGTCCGGAGGACCAGACGCAAATTTTTCAAGAATTTTGGCAGGCTAATCAAACCACCACCCGTCGCTATGGCGGAACGGGCTTAGGATTAGCAATTTCTAAAGCATTGGTTGACTTAATGCAAGGGCAGATTACCGTGGAAAGCGAACCGGGTCAAGGCTCCATTTTTCGGGTTGAGCTACCGCATCGGGTGCCCCAAGGGTAATCACAGGAGGATTTCATGGCAGGACATCACATTTCATGGTAGGACACAACATTATCGTCGTGGGTACCTCTGCGGGCGGGGTCGAAACCTTAACGCGGTTGGTACAACGACTACCCGCCAACCTGCCAGCAGCCGTATTTGTTGTGATGCATTTTCCTGCGTTTGGGGTGAACGTATTGCCCCAAATCCTGAGTCGCCAAGGGACGTTACCCGCCGTTCATGCCGCGCACAACGAAGCGATTCAACTGGGGCGAATTTATATTGCGCCCCCTGATTATCACCTGTTGATTCATCGCCATACGATTAAGCTGAGTCATGGTCCCAGGGAAAATGGGCATCGTCCCGCCGTGGATACCCTGTTTCGGTCGGCAGCCTGGAGCTATGGTAAGCGAGTTGTTGGGGTGGTGTTGTCGGGCATGTTGGATGATGGCACAGCAGGATTAGCGATGATTAAGGCTCGTGGTGGGATCGCGATCGCCCAAGACCCTGACGAAGCGATCTTTAATGGGATGCCCCGGAGCGCGATCGAGCGGGTGACGGTCGATCACATTTTGAACCTGAAAGATCTGGCGATTTGTTTAATTCAACTGACACAAACTAATGTTGTCGAGGATACCCCTGTGACCCCTGAAAACAATGCCGATGCTGAGTACGTGAGCCAGGATCGGGCGGCATTAGAACGCGGAGAACGCCCAGGAACGGTCTCACCCCTGACCTGTCCCGAATGTGGCGGAGTGATGTGGGAATTGGACGATCCCCTGTTACGGTTTCGCTGCCACACCGGACACGCCTACTCCTTAGACAGTCTCCTATCGGAACAGGCCGATGAAGTGGAACGGGCACTCTGGTCTGCCGTGCGTGTATTGGAAGAGAAGGTCAGCTTATCTCACCGGATGGCCAATCATGCCAGGGAACAGCAGCGATCGCTCTCCGTGACCCAGTTTGAGGAGCGGGCGGCGGAAGCAAAGCGCCATGCCGATCTGCTCCGCCAGGTGATTTTGCAACAGAAGCAGATGACTAACCAGGAGGCGGAGAATTGAGCAATTTTAGCCCGCGATGTTAGGCTGCTATTGGGAGAAAGGGTGGGGCGAGGGCTTTGCTCCACGGCGTGGAGAGGGCCATTCGTCAAATTTGGCTGCACCCTGCAATGATTGAATGCACCCTGGAGGCATAAGGGAGGATGACCGGAACAGCTCATAACGCCGATTTTGAAGCATTGTTGGAGTATGTCAAACATAGCCGCGGGTTTGATTTTACTGGATACAAACGTTCCAGCTTAATGCGGCGGGTGACGAAACGAATGCAAACGGTCAATGTGGGGAGTTACAGCGACTATTTAGATTATTTAGAGGTGCATCCCGATGAGTTTCATCATCTGTTTAATACGCTGTTGATTAACGTCACGTCATTCTTTCGCGATCGCCCCACCTGGGCCTATCTCAGCAGTGAAATCATTCCCCAAATTTTGGCCCGAAAGGAAATTGATGAGCCAATTCGGGTCTGGAGTGCGGGCTGTGCTTCCGGCGAAGAGGCTTATACCATCGCCATGATTATTGCCAGAATCATTGGAGTTGAAGCGTTTATCAAACGGGTGAAAATTTATGCGACGGATGTAGATGAAGAGGCTCTGTCCCAGGCGCGGCAGGCGATCTATCGCAAGCAAGATTTAGAAAGCGTTTTACCCGAAGAATTGCAGCAATTTTTTGAACCCTTGGATGAGTGCTACTCGTTTCGCAAAGAACTGAGGCGAGCGGTGATTTTTGGGCGACATGACCTGACTCAGGCGGCCCCCATTTCCAAAATTGATTTGTTAGTGTGCCGCAACACGTTGATGTACTTTAATGCCGAAACGCAAAGTCGGATTTTGGCGCGGTTCCACTTTGCGCTGCGGGATGGGGGGTACTTGTTTCTCGGCAAAGCCGAAATGCTGCTGACCCATGCCGATACCTTTACGCCGGTGCAAATTAAGTGCCGTATTTTTACCAAAGTGCCGAGACTCAGCTTCCGCGATCGCTTGCTCGTGGTGGCGCAAACGGGCAATGAAGAGGCGGTGAATCATCCGTCGAACCAGGTGCGGTTACGGGAGGCCGCTTTTGATAGCAGTCCCATTGCGCGGGCTGTTTTGGATGCTGAGGGCCAGTTAACCCTGACGAATGAACGGGCACGGGCACTCTTTAATTTGAGTCCGCGTGATGTGGGTCGGCCAATTCAAGATCTGGAGTTATCCTACCGTCCGGTGGAACTGCGATCGTGCATTGAGCAGGCGTATCTGGAGCGCCGCATCGTGTATTTGCGAGATGTGGAATGGCAGCCCCCCAAAGCGACCTGATCTATCTGGATGTGCAAGTTACCCCGCTGACTGATGCCATGAACAGCATTCTGGGAGTCAGTCTTAATTTTGTGGATGTCACCCAGTACAAGCGGTTGCAGGAGGAACTGGAACACGCGAACCAGGAATTGGAAGTTGCCTATGAGGAACTGCAATCCACGAATGAAGAATTAGAAACGACCAACGAAGAACTGCAATCGACCAATGAAGAGTTGGAAACAACCAACGAAGAACTGCAATCGACCAATGAAGAGTTGGAAACCATGAACGAGGAATTGCAATCCACCAATGAGGAACTCCAAACCGTCAACGATGAATTGCAACGTCGCAGCGAAGAACTGAATCAGAGTAATGCCTTTCTAGCGTCGATTTTGACGAGTTTGCGGGGCGGCGTAGTGGTGGTCGATCGCGATCTGCGGGTGCAGGTCTGGAACGATAAATCGGAGGATCTATGGGGCTTACGAGTCGAAGAAGCACTGGAACAAAATTTTCTCAATCTGGATATTGGTCTGCCGGTAGAACAACTGCGGCAACCCATCCGGCTCTGTTTGGCTGGTGCTAATGAGAGTGGTTCGGAACTGATTCTGGATGCCGTTAATCGGCGGGGCCGCAAGATCCAATGCCGGGTCAGCAGCACGCCCCTGGTCGGCAGTCAGAGCCAGATTCAGGGAGCCATTCTATTGATGGAGGAACTCAATGAGGAGCCTCCCGGCTGAAATTGGTAGTAGCTGGCAATCAGGGCAAACATCAACCACCAGAGGGTGTTGACCTCTGGCCGATACAGCACCGTGTCAAACAGGCCATGACTGAACATTCCAATTAAAGCGGCGATCGCCCCGATTAACCAGAACCCTGCTAAATTGCTGGTTTCCCGTAACCGATTTAAGGCTTTCCACCCCTGCGCCAAGGTGACAAAAATCAACCACAGGAACGCGACTAGCCCAATCAATCCCGTTTCTACGGCCACTTCCAGCACAATCGAGTAGGCACTCAAGGCCGAAAAGCGAGGCCGCTGATACAGGGGGTAAATTTTGTTAAACGCATTATTGCCCGGTCCAATGCCCCAAACCGGACGGTCCCGAATCATGTCCAGCACTGCCATCCAGACATTGATCCGGAAGTTGTTGCTGCTGTCTCCCCGGCCCGCAAAAATACTGGTGACGCGATCGCGCAACGGTTCCACCACCACAATGGCCAGCAACACGACCCCCACCGAGGTTCCCAGCACCATCGGCAAGGCCCAAGTGCGCCAAAAGCGGGGCAGGTAAATACTCCACCAGTGGGCCAGCAACAACGCCAGCACCAACATCGACACCACCAGCCCAATCCAGGCTCCCCGGCTAAAGGTCAGCATCAAGCAAGCCCCATTCACGGCAGTCATCACCAAGGCTAATCCTTTGCACATCCAACTTGGCCACGCGAAAAACGCCACGATGCTAAACACCACGGCAGGCACCAGATAGCCCCCCAACAAATTGGGATTGCCCAGGTAGCTATAAACCCGCGTGGTCTTCGACAATGGTGATTCGGGATCGACCCAGGTGGCCAGGGCATCGGTGCCCATAAACCATTGCTGAATGCCGTACACACTGACCGCTAGAGCCGTGAGCAGAAAGACCGTGATGACCCAGGAACGCATCCGGGGCGATCGCAAGACCCGCGCCAGCAACGCAAAAAAGAGCAAATATAACGTCAGCTTTTGTAAGCCGACGAAGGCTTCCCGCTTCACAGGTGAAAGGGCTGTGGCCACCACCGCGATCGACCAGTACACCCCCACCAGCAAATGAATCGGCGTAGCCAGTGCGCCCAGGCGTGCTAATCCCCGCAGGCTCGTCCCACCCGATTGACTGCTGCCTGCCGCCTCATCCGAGAGCGTCAGCAAAGCCCAGTAAGCCCCACAAGCTCCCAGCAGCAGCCCCGTCAACGTGTTATTCACAAAGGGAGCCAGGGCAAAGACCAGCAGCGCCAGCACCCCACCAATGGGTTCGGCCCACTGCATCAGCCAACTGCCTTTGCGCCACGCCCGCAGGCGACCGATGGGATAGTGCAAATAGCTGGCGCTTAACCATTGCTGGAGAGGCAAGGTGGAGAGCGTGAGGGTTTGCCAAACCGAGTTCATAGGCTCAGGAGGGATGAAGGATGCCTGAATATCTTAGGCGATTTTCAAGAAAAATATTCCCTCAGGATGGGACCGGTGGCGCTAGAGTTCGGGCGAACAGCCAATAATTTTTTGCTAACCCTGCCCGTACAGGTATTTTGTTTGCTGGAAATCTCCTTCGGGCCGCGATCGCCTCAGCCCCCACTGGCTTTGGCCTTATAGCCAAGCTGGATCAGGTATTGCACAATTTTTTGCTTGTGATCGCCTTGAATTTCGATTTCGTTGTCCTTCAAGGTGCCACCCGCGCCACACTGGGTTTTTAATTTCTTGAGCAGATCCGCTAACGTATCGGCATTAGATTGAAATCCGCGAATGATCGTAACAGTCTTGCCTTTACGTCCTTTGCTGGACGCTTCCACCCGAATTTGTTGCTGATTCGGCGGCAGATCAGGCACGCCCCGCTCGAAGGCATCCGGATTGTTGCCCCCACCAAATTCCCGATAAATGGTGCGATCGCTCCCGGATGAATTGCCTGAATTTTGCTTCCCTGCCATTGCCGCACTCCTTCATCGCCAATGATTATCACCCAATTAATCGCCAAAAACAGAATGGGGTTGAACGCTGGTAGAACGCCCCTGATACAAATCTAGCCCCACCTCAATCATACAAATTCCGGCAATACTACCAATCACCACTAGCGGCAGGAGGTGACTGCCCCAAACTGCCAGCACCAGTAAGGCGATCGCTCCACCCAGACGATGTTTTGTCCGGGCTTTGCACTTGAAGATAACGCCCGTTCGATGCAACGCAGCCAGCGCCGACAAACAGAGCGCAACCGACCCACACATCAACCAGCGATCGCCATCCAGCAACGCCAACCGATCCTCATTTAGAATAACGTGTTCCACCCCCACGCCCGCTGCCGCCAACCCAATCACCAACGGCAAATGCACGTAAAGCCATACCTGAAAAATCCCAATCCCGCCTGTGGATCGGATGGCCCGCAAAGAAGACCCATCGACATTATCAAAATAAATCCACCAAAGGCTGAAGGCGATCGCAAAGCCAAACACCGCACACAAGACACTCATCACACTCCACTGCGTTTCCGTAACCCCTTTGACCACAGCAATCACCGCTTCTCCCAAGACGATCATGGTGAATAAGCCAAAGCGTTCTGGTAGGTGTTCGGTGTGGGGCAACAACCGGGCTTGATGCTGCTGTCCAGTCAGGGGTGTCGCGAAATCAAGGAGCAAGCCAATTAACCAAAAACCTAACCGCCACGGCAAGGGGATGAACACCGACAGCACCCAGAACAGTGCTGCGATCGCGAAGCCAATGGCGTAGTGGGTGGTCAAACCGCGAGCCTGGGGGATGCACTGCCCTGCCCACCAATATTCAAACACCAGCACGAAGCGAGCAGTCGCATAGGAAAGGGCAAATCCGACCGAACTGCTATCCAACCCATGATGAATGTTGACCGCCAACGCTGCGATCGCCAGCATTTGGATGGCCATCAAAATCCGGCGCACCACCGTATCCGTATCAAACCGATTGGCGTAAAACGTCGTCCCGATCCAGGCCCACCAGACGGGAATAAACAACTCCACAAAGCCCAGCACTCCGGCAAGCGAGACATTTTTACTCAAGTTATGGGCCAACTGAGAAACCGCTACCACAAACACCAGATCATAAAACAGTTCTAACCAGGTGACGCGGCGGGGTGCGACCTCATTTTCTGCGCCAACCCGTAGTTGGGGCGGTTGCAACCAATCAATCATGGCAATAGAGATGGAAGAATTAGGATCATGCAGAAAATAACATTACTGTGTGCCCAAATCAGCAGCAAAACGAATGTTTAAACAGATAACGCCTGGTATGCTCCTAAAGGCTCCCCTGAGCAAGGCCAGCAATGCTCAAGCAATTTAACCCGCATGACCAACTTGCCCCATCCTCATCTAATTCTTCTTTTCATCCCTTACAATGCTATAGTAGTTAACCGTTATGCCGATGTGGCTCAGTGGTAGAGCACTCGATTCGTAATCGAGCGGTCGCGGGTTCAAATCCCGCCATCGGCTTTCTAAAGAAACCCCCAGAATCGCTTGATTCTGGGGGTTTCTAGCTTTTTAGGCACATTTTTTATCTAGTACAAGGAATCTAGTCTCCATTCCGTATTGGGTATTTTTAGGCGATTTTGGGTGTAATTTTGGTGTAAAGTGGGTGTAGGCATACAAGTGTACTAATATTCTTTTATGTACTCCAAAACTCCCACTGGAAAAGCACCAAAAGGCAGCGTACAAATTCTTGTCTCGAATGGACGCTTGCAATTGCGTTTTCGGTTTGCAGGCAAACGTCATTACCTGAGTCTCGGCTACTCAGATACGCCCGTACATCGAAAACTGGCAGAAGCTAAAGCTCGGCAAATTGAATTAGATATTTTGTCGGGAAATTTTGATCAGTCCTTCAAGTACAAACCAGCATCTGCGTTAAGTACAATTACACCCGACCCTACACCCGATGAGACTCCCTCAATCTCGTTGAAGGAGTTATGGCAAAGATATTATGGATTACAAAAGTCCCGGTGCTTCACCAAAAACGATTAATGGAACTTATCAGCCTGTCACTGCTCATTTGTCTAAATGTCGAACTGATGGTTTCGATGACATCCTTAAATTTCGAGCTGAACTGCTTGATGTGACAACTGAACCCCAAGCTCGTAGAACTTTGATGCAAATTTCCGCAGCTTGCAAATGGGGGAGAAAACACAAGCTCATTCCCGAAAACCTATTCGATGGGATGTACAAAGAACTTGATGCCTCTGAACCGCCTCCACCAATTGCCTTCACTGTTGAGGAGCGAGATCAAATTATTCATGCTTTTGAAACCCACCGGGGTAAGGGCATTAATTATAGGCATTACGCTCCGCTGATCAAGTTTCTATTTTGGGTAGGTTGTAGACCATGCGAGGCGATCGGATTGAGGTGGGGCAGTATTAAACCTGACTGCAGCAAAATTCACTTTCACGAGAGTATTGTTGAGGTCTCTGGTAAATTAACTCGGCGAGATGAGACAAAGACAGGGAAGGATCGGTGGTTTAGCTGCTACCCTAAGTTGCAAGAATTGCTGCTATCTATCCGTCCTGATGATCCAGCCCCAGATCGCTTAGTCTTTCCCGCTCCAAAAGGTGGCGCAATTAGTGAATCAAACTTAAATCAGCGAGGTTGGTCAGCGATCTTGACCGATTTAGGGTTGGCAGAGAAGGAGGGAATCAAAATGACCTTGTATAACTGCCGAGATACCTTCATTACATTGCAGGCAATTCAAGGTATTTCTTCCAATGTGATTGCCCGCTGGGTTGGTAACACCGCAGAAGTTATTGACAAGAAATACTTAGACAAGCTGAAACTTGACCATATAAAACCTCACGACATTTAATCCAGTTCAGCATCGCCACAAGCAGATTACGTCAACTGAATACGATCGCGCTCAAAAACTGGATAACGACGGACAAAAAATGATGTTCCATCTTGAATGAAATAGCCGCACAAGCAAGAGCTTTTCTGCAATCACTCACATCAACCTCCTTTGAAGCTTGTTCACCCATCAGCCGTGAGTTTCGTGACTTGCCGCCGATGCCCGGACTTTATGCAGTAAGGCATCAGCGGCATGGATTGTTATATCTGGGTAAAACTAAGAAATTACGGGAACGATTTAGAGGTGGACACAAAGCTTGTACCTGGTCTTGGCTGGACGATTATGACCATCGAGATGTGCGAATTTGCTTCGTTACACTCTCGATGGTAGATGTCTTAGGTGGTGTTCTAGACATGGGGATCAGGATCAGGGAGAATATGGTAACTCGAACAAGTTAGCGCGCCCCTGATAACTCCGATGGTACTTGAACCCATACATTGTCCGACCTGTGACAGCACTGACAGTGTCAAACATGGT
>JANRIS010000060.1:0-52843 GCA_033764685.1 Leptolyngbyaceae cyanobacterium bins.349 | reverse complement strand
AGGAGATTCTGAATGCGTTCCCATTGGTCATCCCGTAGTGCATAGCGGCACGTCATCTTGGTACACCTCTCGTGAAGCTTGACTGAGCACAGCCATCGATTCTACCTTGGGTTGATAGTTAATTGATGACACGCCCTAGGAGAGCGATCGCAATCTTGCCCGGTAATTGGCTCGATCTAATCCATCTCCGAGATTGGCTGATGAATTCAGTGATTGGCGTAATCGGGCGATTCTTTCGTCTGTTGCTGGATGGGTACTTAGAACCGTGGGAACGGAGCCACCATTTTGTAATAGCTTCTCCATAAAACTCACCATTGCAACCGGGGCGTAACCCGCACGCCGCAGCATTTCCAGCCCTAGACTATCGGCTTCTAGTTCATCACGACGGCTGTTGGGTCGTCTGAAGGCCAATTCAACCCCAATATTGGCAGCAACGTTGCGATCTAAGCCCGCAGCCCCTACCAGACCACTGGCGATCGCTGTTTTTCGCATTTGCTCCACCGCGTGGCGACCCACAATATGCCCAATTTCATGGGCCATAACGCTGGCCAATTCTGCTTCATTGTCTGCTAGTTGCAGCAATCCTCGGTTGACGTAGACGAAACCACCCATCGTGGCAAAGGCATTGACTCCGCGATCGTTGACAACCTGAAACGTGTAAGGAATGTTCGCTCGATTGTTTTGGGCGACCAAGCGTTGCCCAATCTGATTGACATACTGGTTGACCTCAGGATTTTGGAGCAATCGAATACGCTGGGCAACCAATTGATCGTTAATTTGACGACCGATTTCTACTTCTTGTTGCGGAGACAGGCTAGAAAGCTGAATTACCTGAATCCCACGGAGAATTAAATCTCGCCAGGGAAGTGCTTGCGAGATGAGTGGTTGACCGAACACCAGGCTGACAACAGTCATCAGGGCGATCGCGGGATACATCCAACGACGGAATCGACTCAAAGAGGACAGGAAGAGCTTAGACAGCATAAACAATTACTGGTGAGAAGACCGATTGGGGATAGGACCGGCAGACGGAAAGCCGCTTGATTTAGCATTCCCGTTTCTCTGCACTTTGCGTATAGCCCTACCTGGAAAGACGTTGAATCGGTTGTAAAAGTTTCTACCTGGGTTGAAGGATGCCAGAAATTAAAAAATTTTCATACGAGAAGCAACTGACAATGAAACCCTGAGGGACATGGTCAGTTGCTTAAAAGTTCTGTTTAAGCGCTGATTAGCTTTGGCCAAGCGCTAAAAAATTAGTTATAACGTCTCTTGCGTCGAGCCACGATCGCTTTCCGCTTACGCTTCTCTAAAGGAGTTTCAAAATGACGGTGGGATCTTAAATCAGCTAGAATCCCTGCCTTAGAAACTTGCCGCTTGAATCTGCGAAGTGCTGAATCGATTCCTTCATTTTCGCCAAGAACTACTTGGGTCATTCGCGATGATCTCTCCCAAAAACTAAGAATACAACAAAGAAACCCCTCAAAAGAGGCGACAATCACTGATTATACATCACACATGCCAGCGTGAAAAGATGTAAGGTTTCCCTACCATTGGCTAATAAATGACAGGTCTAACGTACTAAAATTTGTGCTTAATGCTAAGTTCAAATATTCCATGGCTTGAATCAACCATTGCACTGCATCCCGCTGGCAGGTTTCATAATGGTTGAACAAGATGGAAAATCGTTTTTCCAAATGTGGTTTGACCTTACGACAAATCAGCACAATTTTGAGCAGTAGCCCAGTCGCGAGAGCTGGCCCAAGGTTAGAAATTAAGTCAACAAAGAGAAAATGGTTTGGTTTTTGCGGACTTTCTACTACCAGAAAATTCAATAGCTGACTACACGTTCTGACGAGCAAAAAATCATTCAGCTTGTGAGCATTGCTTTCGGGTAGAGTATTGCTGAGTTGGTGATAGAGTTGCTGATTGAACTGGCGTTTACCGTATTCTGAATCGACCGATGCGGTAATGTACTGGTACAAATCGTCCTTAAACGCTTGAAAGGACTGAGTTTGAGAACTATGAGTTAGAAAACATTGGGCGATGTCTCGGTAGGTATGAGTTCCCTGGGATTTGCCAACAAAATGCTTGAGTGCGCTACAAAGTTCTTGGTCGCTGAGTAAGGTTGGATTGCTGATCGGTTGCAATACACGCCGAGTATGTTCCGGTAGGTTGCTGCGATTGAGTTGCGATCGCCGTACCTGGTAAGTCACAAACTGAGACAGGTCAATTTCGTATTGCCGTTGGACTCGCGATCGTAATTGCCGAATGGTTTGTTGCTGCTCATAGGTGCTGCCCTCCGTCAGCAGGCAGTGATCGTAGAGGTAGGGGTAGCGACGGATTAATACGCCTACAGGCTGAGTTGCTTCGCAGGACGCGGCGGCAGTTTGATCAACCACTTGAGCTAACCGCCGCAGGGCGACGTATTGTTCGGTGGTTGCAAAGTCTCGTACCAGTTCCCGCAACCTCCGAGCTGAGCGGGAACGAGAAAAGTCCATCGTTGAGCGAGATGGAGTCTGCTCAAACAGGTCGATAATCTCAGGAATGTAGGTTTGGAACTGCGGGCGGGCCTGCCAACGGTTAATCAAAATGTGGCAGCAACGATTCAGTACAAAGTGAAATTCCTGGTCAGCCGTTTTTGAGGCAACAATCTTATCCAGGATAGCCAGGATTTCCGCGTCAGGATACCCTGTGCCGTCAATAAAAAGAGTCCGAAAACGTTGAACTAACTGGCCTGGAGATTCGGATTGAACAAGGTTCAGCAAGTGCTCATAAAGTTGCTGTTCTTCTTGTGCAATGTGTTGAGTGTAGCGGGGTGCCCAAGTGCTCACGGTAGCTATACCCTTAGGTTCAGGAACGGGAAATAAAGAACCAAATACAATTTCGTGCAACGATTAGAACCCCATGTTCGGCTCTAATTTTAGCGGAAGTTGTGTGAAAGAACAGTGACGATTTGAATCATCTGACTATGACAGAAGATAAAGCTATGCCTAAGACAGATTGATAGTCCACTATTATCACTGAGTATAACTAGGCACTCCTGTGATTTAGATCACTTCAAATTCTCCTCATGAAATGAGGCTTTTTCATGAAGTTTCTTCGCTGAAATGAAATCAATTTTCTGATTGACTGAGCCGCCGGAGATTCAGCACATCGCTGAGTTTTCTAACCTGAGTAAAGGTTCGCTCTAGCTGGTTATGATCCCGAATATCGATACCCAGATCAATAATGGCTGTTTGGTCTGGAAAGGTTCTGACTTGGGCGTTTCGCACGTTAATGTTGTTGTCGGTGAGGCGGGATAAAATATCTTTCAAAATCCCTACGCGATCGATGACTTCAATCTGGATATCAACAGGATAGGTTTGAGGTCGGCCACTGTCTTCATTTAAGGGGTTCCAACTGACCGGAACGAGGCGATCGCCAGGAATCTGTTCTGTATTGGAACAACCCTGCCGATGAATTGAAATGCCTCGATTGCCTTTAGTCACCACGCCAATAATGGGTTCACCAGGAACGGGCGTGCAGCATCCTGCGAGATGGTAAAGCAATCCTTCCACACCCATAATGGGAGATTTGCCACTGGGGGAAGTCGGGAGGGCCTTGGTGGGCACGGAGGTCGGTAATGATAGGAGGGGATCTTCGGCAATGGGTTGTTGCGCTCTGACTGCTTCCCGCAATCGATTCAGTGCTAGATTCAAGGTCACTTCGCCGTAACCCACCGCCGCCAACAGATCATCAACGCTATGGTAATTGCAACGTTCTGCCGTTGCCTGCATGGGAGCTGATTTAAGCAGTGCTTCAAACCCGTTTTTACCCAGCTCCCGTTCCAGCATTTCCCGGCCACGGGCAATGTTTTCCTCCCGGTGCGATCGCTTATACCACTGCCGAATTCGATTGCGGGCGCTATTGGTGACAACAAAATTTAACCAATCCAGGCTGGGATGGGAATTTTTGCTGGTCAAGATCTCCACAATGTCCCCATTTTTCAGGGCTGTATCTAAAGTCACCATGCGCCCGTTGACTCGCGCCCCAGAGCAATGATTTCCCACTTCTGTATGGATACGATAGGCAAAGTCTACAGCGGTGGCTCCCCGGCCTAAGGAGACCACATCTCCATTCGGGGTGAACACATAGACTTCGCCATCAAATAAGTCATCCTTGATGCTTTCCAGGTATTCCTGAGCATCCTTAAGGTCACTTTGCCAATCCAGCAGTTGCCGGAGCCAGGTGAATTTTTCATCCACTCCCGTAAGCGATGCGGAGGAATGGCCCACTTCCTTATATTTCCAGTGGGCTGCAATCCCGTACTCCGCAACATGGTGCATTTCCAGGGTGCGAATTTGAACTTCCAGAGGGCGACCTGTGTTGCCAATGACGACCGTATGCAGGGATTGGTAGCGGTTGGGTTTGGGCAAGCCAATGTAATCTTTGAAACGTCCGGGAATGGGGCGGAACATATCGTGGGCGATCGCCAGCGATCGATAACACGCTTCATTGGTATCGACGATGATGCGAATGGCAGCTACGTCGTAAATTTCCTCATACCCCTTCTGCTGGCGGTGCATCTTTTGATAGATGCCATAAAGATGCTTGGGGCGACCGCTAATTTCAAAAACCTGAATATTCACCTGTTGCAATCGTTCTCGCAAGGAGTCAACGATTTCTGCTAAGCGAGCTTCTCGATCTGCCCGCTTTTCTGCCACTAAATCTTGCACATTGCGGTAGGATTCTGGTTCCAGATATTTAAAAGCTAAATCCTCCAATTCCCATTTAAATCGCCCAATCCCTAAGCGATTGGCCAGTGGGGCAAAAATTTCCCGCGTCTCCAGGGCAATTTGGCGGCGTTTCGCATCTGGCAAATGCTCCAGCGTCCGCATATTGTGCAAACGATCGGCCAACTTCACCACGATTACGCGAATATCTTGAGCCATTGCCAGAAACATTCGGCGGAAGTTTTCGGCTTGGCGCTCCGTTTTGCTGGAAAAATTGAACTTTGAAAGCTTAGTGACTCCTTCAACCAGGGTACGAACTTCTGCCCCAAAGTGTGATTCTAATTCTTCTGGAGTTACGTCAGTGTCTTCGACCACATCGTGCAGAAACCCGGCGGCGATCATGGCACTGCCACCGCCCAAGTCTCGCAGCAACCCAGCCACGGCAACGGGGTGAATAATGTAGGGTTCACCAGAGGCGCGGTATTGTCCCTGATGCAACTGATAAGCAAAATCAAAGGCTCGACAGATCAGATCAGCATCTGTACGAGTCGTTTGAGTTCCACTACTGTCAGGCGAAGCGGTTTGGGCTAACTGGCATTCGCGGAGCCAGTCGGGGACAATAAATTCAACAGGAGATGCTGGAGCCGTTAAGTTCATGGGATCAAGCAGAAGAAGCACGAGGCTTTAAGAATAGGTTGTTAACGAACGGAAAGCAATTTTGAATATCGGTTGATTTTACCTGTCTTAGAAAGCTTTGACGTAAAAGAAGTTACGCGAAGCCTACAAAAACCAGGGCTAAAAAAGCTTTGGTTGCTGGCTAAAGTTGGTTTAGCCCGATTTTGACAGGGGTGATCAGTACTTTGAAAATAGAGATGTGGAAAGCCGTTAGCTGGAACAATCTGACTGAAGCGCAATCCACAGCATGATTTTTAATGCTGATATCTTAGCAATACGTGCAAATTTCTTTACACTAATCTTTGCAAATTTCCGGAGAATCAGCGAAATTGCTTGTTGTTGGCTGGTTAGGATTCAGTTTCTTCCCCAGTTACATGGGCGACCGATTCAATTAGCCCATCAGGGGGAGTGATTTCAATCCGCCGATCGCGCAAATCCACCACAGGCACGATCGCTTTTACAAAGGGTACCAGTACGGTTTTGGGTGGGTCCTGGTTGGCATACTTGATTTCTAATAGGTCATTTCCGGCAGACAACACATCTACCACTTCCCCAATTAGAATTTGCGTCGCCTGATCAAAGACTGGCAAGCCAATCAAGTCTGAAACGTGGAATTCGTCGGGGGCTAAGGGGGCGCGATCGCTGGCCGGGATCAAAATTTTGCTATCTTTGAGGTCTTCCGCCTGCGTGCGATCGCTGATTCCAGCCAATTGCACGACGTACAAGCCTTTACCATCCAGATACCGCCCTTTGACCAATTCGATCGGTTGCGGCACTGATTGACCAGGACGCAACAACCAGCGTTTTCCTGGTTCCAGAAACCGTTCTGGAAAGTCGGTGTTGGGGTAGACCCGCAGTTCCCCTTTGAGGCCCTGAGGCGCGACGATGCGCCCAATTTCTAAAAAGTCTTTGGTCATGATGCGATAGTCATGATGCGATAGTGGTTGCGTAAACTTGCTTTACCACCGCTGCCAGTCGTTTCATGCCGATTTCTAATTCGGCATCACTACCCGTCAAGCTGATGCGGAGGCATTGCTGTTTGTGGCTCCAGTCCTCGCGCAAACCGGGGAAAAAGGTACTTCCCGGCACCACAATCACCCCAACTTGCTTCAAGGTTTGGTAGACTTCCCAATCGGTGGTGGGCAATTCATCCAACCAGAGCCAGCAAAAAATCGCCCCCTCACCGCGATGCAAATACCACGGCACATCCTGAGGCATGGCCTGATCCAGGGTTGATTCAACGATTTGAATTTTCTGCTGGTAGAAGGGACGAATGACGTGCTCAGCGAGATCCGCCAGGGCACCCGATGCGATCGCGCGTGCGGCGATCGCCTGTCCATATCGGGGGGAGTGAATACAGAGATTGGTCTGAAAGCTCTCCAGAGTTTGAATCAGCGCTTCGTCGCCGATGGCAATGCCAATCCGTTCGCCTGGAAGTCCGGCTTTGGACAGGCTCATACAGTGGAGAATGTTGCCCCCAAAGAGGGGAGCCATTTCAGTAAAGTTGAGGGCCGGGAAAGGCGGCGCGTAGGCGGAATCGATCAGGACGGGCACCTGGTAAACGGCTGCCAGATCGGCAATTTTTTGGACTTCATCATCGGTCAATACGTTGCCAGTGGGATTACAGGGACGGGAAAAAATCACGCATCCCGTCTGCTGATTAATTTCCAACTGGCTGAAATCAGGCCGATATTTGAAGCGATGGGCCTGGGGATCAATATCCAGTCGGGGTTTGTAGGCAACGAGAGCTTCGGGTGTGAGAGTGACACCACCATATCCGGTGTAATCGGGACTCAGCGGCAACACGATTTTTCTTAAGTCGCCACTGGCAGTATAGCCCCCAAAGGCATTGGCCGCATAGAAGTAGAGGCTCTGGCTACCGGGAGTGATCAGGACATTGCGATCGCTCAAGTTCAGGCCATAGCGTTGATTAAAGTCCTGCACAATGGCCTCAATCAACGGTTGATAGCCTTGACTGGCTCCATACCGACACACCACATCGCCATATTCCGAGCTGGCTAACAGTTCAGTGGTGCAATCCCGCCAGAGTTGCTCCACTTCTGGCAGGATTAACGGGTTTCCCGCACTGAGATTAATAAATTCTTGTCCGGCTCCGGCTCGCAGCGTTTCGATAATGTCTTTCATAATCGCCCGCACCCCCGTCAGGCTCGACATATCTTGACCAATTCGACTGAGTGCAGGATTCATAGGACCAATCACCTGAAAAACTTATCATGTCTCGCCAGAACGCCTAGCTTAACATTGTCAGCCCCTGCGGTTGCAAAGGGTGTCGAAAACTGAATGCACATCACACTTTCTAACGTTTTGTAGTAGAACAAACATTTTCTGACCCTAAACTCGCTTCAATTTAAGGTCTACGCCCCCTCATTTCAAGCTTCATTTATTACAAGTGGGTAATATTTTTATGGTGAGTAGCCTTTCTTCGTCCCCTGCCACTCAACTGAGTGCGAAACTGCCGCGATCGCTAAAACGCTTGGCAGACCTGGCATATAACTACTGGTGGTGTTGGGCGGCTGACCAGATCTCATTGTTTGAATTAATCAACCCCGACGAGTGGGAACGTTGCGGGCACAACCCTGTAGCCTTACTGGAAACCATTTCCTACGAGCGGTTAACCCAGCTTTCGATTGATCCGCTCTATCTCAAGCGGTTAAAGACTTTAGTGGACGAGTTCGATCGCTACATGGCGGCTGATAATACCTGGGCCAGTCGGGTTGCCCCGCAGATTTCTCAAACCCATCCTGTGGCTTACTTTTGTGCTGAGTTTGGGCTGCATGAATCTTTGCCTGTTTATTCCGGTGGTTTGGGCATTCTCGCGGGAGATCACCTCAAGTCTGCGTCTGATTTGGGTGTGCCACTGGTGGGGATCGGTCTGTTGTATCGCCAGGGTTATTTCCGGCAACGCTTGAACCGGGACGGCTGGCAAGAAGACTTTTATCTGGATGCGCCCTTCAACCAGATGCCGCTGGAACTGCTAAAAAACGAAGCCGGAGAGCTGATAACGATTGAAGTTCAGGTGCGGACCCGCACAGTCAAGGTGCAAATTTGGAAAGTCCGGGTGGGGCGAGTGGCTCTCTACCTGCTAGATACCAACCGGGATGACAACGATCCCATCGATCGGTGGCTCACGGGCCATCTCTACGGCGGCAATCAGGAAACTCGCATTGCTCAGGAAATCATTCTGGGGATCGGGGGTGTGCGGGCGTTACAAGCTTTGGGCATCGAACCGGGAATTTACCACCTGAATGAAGGTCATGCGGCCTTCTGCCTGCTGGAAGTGGCACGGTTAGAAATTCAGCGCACAGGTAAATCCTTCTACGATATTGAAGCCTCAGTGCGCGATCGCTGCGTCTTCACAACCCATACTCCCGTCCCCGCCGGACATGACGTATTTTCTGCCGACCTGATGGACTCCTTCTTTGCTCAGTATTGGTTACAGATGGGGTTATCACGGGAACAATTTCTGGCCCTGGGAGCACGTCGCCTAGGCGATCCCTGGGAACCCTTTGGGATGACGGTGCTGGCCTTACGCCTGTGTCGCACGGCCAATGGCGTAAGTGAATTACATGGCCACGTTTCTCGGCAAATGTGGAGTGTGTTGTACCCCGATAAGACTGAAGAGACTGTACCGATTGGGTATGTCACAAATGGCGTTCATGCTTCCACCTGGGTCGCGTCGCTCTTGAGTGACCTCTATGCTGAATATCTGGATGCCGATTGGTTTACCAAAGTTCTTGATCCCCAATTATGGGCCAAGGTAGACCAGATTCCTGACGAGGAAATCTGGTGGCGGCATCAGGTCTTGAAGGAACGATTAGTCGCTCATGCCCGATACAAAATCAAGCAATCTCGGCAGCAGCGGGGAGAAGCCCAGGAAACGATTGCCGCTGTGGATCATATGCTTGATCCCAACTCGTTGACCATTGGCTTTGCTCGTCGCTTCAGCCCCTACAAGCGAGGTGACTTGTTGCTACGGGATGCCGATCGCGCCTTCCGCATTTTTGGCAATCGCGATCGCCCAGTGCAAATTATCTTCTCTGGCAAAGCCCACCCCGCCGATGAAGAGGGCAAACGCATTATTCAACGGTTAATGGAATGGTGTAAACACCCTGAGATTCAAAATCGCGTGGCATTTATTGAAGATTACGACATGTACACCGCCCGCAAACTGGTACAGGGGGTAGACATTTGGCTGAATAACCCCCGTCGCCCCCTAGAAGCATCGGGCACCAGTGGCCAAAAAGTCTGCTTCAATGGAGGGCTGAATTGCAGTGTGCTAGATGGCTGGTGGTGCGAAGGTTATCAGGCGGATGCTCATGGCAAGGGCTTGAATGGGTGGGCGATCGGTGAAGATGCTCACACCAGTGATCAAGAACTTCAGGACCGGATCGACTCCACCTCATTGTACGAATTACTGGAGAACGAAATCGTTCCACGGTACTACGATCAGGACTCCGATGGGGTGCCCCACGGTTGGGTCCAAATGATGAAAACCTCGATCAAAACAAATTGCCCTGCCTTCAACACCCATCGCATGATTGCGGATTATGTCACCCGGATTTATGCCCCTGGCACCCGGGCAGACGTGGGGCATAGTCTGGCTAAAGTGCCGACTTGAGACGAAGCCGCGCAATGAATGGTAGATAGTGGATAAAGGAACTCTTGCCTGTCCACTTTCTACCATTGACTCGTATGACTGTCTGGGAAATTGATTTTTATCGTCGCCCGCTTCAGGATGAGGCGGGCCATGTACTGTGGGAATGGGTGGTATGCGATGCAACCGGAACCTTACGAGACCGTGCCTTTTGCCCCCAGACCCAGGCCAGTGCAGATTGGGTCTCAGCCCAACTGGCGCACCTGTTGAAGCAATATCCCCAACCCCAGCACATTCGGGCCTTTCGCCCTCAAACCCTGAATTTGCTGGAATCTGCCTGCCGGAAATTAGGCATTGCCCTCCAGCCGACGCGCCGCACTCCCCAGTTGAAGCAGTATCTCCTGAAACTGGCAGGGGAATATCCCCAAATGTCTGGTTATCTCCAGCAACCGTATGATCCACTGGCGCTGGATCAACCGCCGCCCCTGCCACTTGATGAAACGTTACTGGGTCAACAATGGCAGTTTGCGGCGCTACCTGCCGGGGACCTGGTCGATGCTTTTGCTGGACGAATGATCCCAGTGTTGGAACTGCCTGACGAATTATTACCCCTAAATTTGGGTTTGCCCTCTACCCTGCCCATTCCAGGGGTGATTATTCAAGCGGGACGCCGATCGCTGCGCCTCGCTCAATGGGTGCAAGCCGCAGCTGCGATCGCCCTCAAGTACATTCCTGGTGCTCCAGATGGATTAATTTTGGAGGCCGGGTTGGTGGATCGTTGGATTATTGCCACCTTTGAGGACGCAGATGTAATCAAAGCGGCGCAAACCTTTGAGCAACGTAAACAACTCAGTCAGGGGTTACATTTTCTGCTCGTTCAACCCGATGATTCCGGCATGACCTACAGTGGCTTCTGGCTACTCAGACAAGAGTAACCGACTGGAGGCAGACTCTCAGCTTTCCCGGGTTGTGCTAAACAAAATTTCTGGCTCTTCTAACTCAGAGTAGTCAATAAACTGCTCGGAGCGAGTGGTGGGATTCATAAACCGTGCCAATACCTCCGGATGCAATGGCTCTATAGAACGGGAATTGCCGCTGATAAAGAAGCTAAATTCAATACTACCCATGCGGAGCAAGTCCCCATCGTGAAGCCGTTGACGTTGCTGCACCCGTGCACCGTTCAGAAAAGAACCATTCATGCTGTTCAGGTCAACCAGGTAAAAGCCGTCATTCGGCAAATACAGAATCACTGCATGCCGTCGAGAGAGGACGCGATCGCGCAGGGGTAACGCCGCTTCCCGATTCCGTCCGATCGTCCAGACCATTTGAGGTTGGAATAGGGTTTGGGAACCACCTCCAATCAAGTTCGTAATCAGGCAGGCTCGTTGCCCCATTGTCACGCCTTGCACGTAGTGCCGAGGGGCTACATCTACCGCACTCCGAAATGCTGAATCGCTCGAATTTTCCGGGTCTTGATCCAGGTCAATCATCAAGGTTGGGGCTTTGGCGAAGGCGACTTCTTCGCTGTCCTGGAAGGGATGAGAAGAACCGGATTCAAAAGGTGCCTGGGCAACGGACATTTCAACCTGCGGCTCATTCACAGGAATCAACTCACCCGATGCTGGGATCAAGATTTCACTAAAGTTCGATTCAGAGTTCATTGCATTACTCCCAGGACGATGAATGCCATCTGTGATTACAAATGCCCTTATCGTCATCAGAGTGCCCTAGAGGCAGGGCGAAACTAACGGGCATCCGGATTTATTTTAAGTTTTTACAGAAGCATACCTGGAAATACGTTTGTTGGGAGTCTGTAGGGCCGGAGCAGTAAATGTTGCTTGTTCAGTGGTGTGGGCTATGCTGCTGCGGTTGTTCGACGATGTTCGATTAGGTTGGTATTGCACACTACACTCCTCATCGCTTCAATTTCATGTTGTAAGGACGGAAATATACTGAGAGCCAGTAGCAACCGCCCAAATTCTTCCTGTGAGATTTTGCAGGCTTGTAAAGCGTCCACGTTTAAGCGGTGATGCAAACTATGAACCACCAGTTCAATAAAGGGTTGATAGGGTTCCAGGGGAAATACTCCCTGTTCATAACGCTTTAAGTTGATACCCCACTTGAGGATTTCTAACCCTCTGGCAACGGAGGCTTGATTAAAGGTGGTTAATGCAACCGTCCGAATGACATCTCCTAATTTGTGCTTAATTTCTACCGGGGGACAGGTCGCATCCTCGCACAGGAGGCGTAATTGGGATAGTTGCTCAGTCAGGGTGGCGATCGCAAACGGCACCGTTTCAGACACAATCATGTCGCCCGATGAACTGATTTCGTAGAAATGCTCAGTTTCCAGGGCATTGATCAGGGTATTAATATCCGTTTGATGATTCCAGTCCACCTGCCCCAGGAAAAAGGACTCCTCATACCCAGGCGGAATACCCTGGAAGTAAATGGGTAAATTTTGACCAGATTCCAAAATTCGATGTAGAGCAAATTCTAGACTCTCCGTTGGCCAGCCCAGATTCCGCACCAAAATAAACCGCAGGCACTTTGGCTTTGAGAAAACCAGGGCGTTGAGTAGCAAGTGAACGGCTTCTCCCACGTTCTGCCCGACAATATACCGTTCGGGCGCATGAATATTAATCGGGCGGCCTGCTTCCACTTTGTGGTTAATCTGTTCGCACATGGCGCTGTTGTTTAGCATGTGGGTAAACCGCACCATGCTGTACTGCACAGAACCATGCTGCACTGCTTGGGCAAACAGCCACTCATTCATTTTTTTGGTGGCTGCGTAAACTTCTCCGGTCCAATAGCGGGATGCTTTCCCCGTCGATGAGAAAATGCACTGTTGCACGCCATATTCTTCACACACCTGGATGATGTTTTGTGTGCCGAAGATATTACTGGTAACTGTTTCTCGAATAATTTTTTCGGCTAAACCCGGAATCCGAATCGCGGCTAAATGAAAGACGATCGCGGGTTTTTCCGATGCAAAAATGTGTCGTAGGGCGTTGAGATCGCGAACATCCGCTGGATACAGCATGACGTTGGGAGCCTGCCCCGGAATGGGCTGTGGGGTTGCTTGCTCACAGCGGGCATTGTCAATTGACACAACGCGCTTGACACCCAACTCCAGAAGTTTACTGATCAACTGGGTGCCAACAAATCCTTCGCCCCCTGTGACCAGAACCGTTTGGTTGTGCAATAGGCTACGGACTTCAGTCTCGTATAAATACAGCGATCGCGTCCAGGCTTCATCAAACGGGTCTCCCTGTAATCTGCCGGATGCTTGATACGCTTTAATTAAGGCTTGCGTTAAATCTGTTAGCTGTTGCAAAATGCCAGGATCGCTAGGTTCAGGGGAACCTGGTGGAACAAGCTCCTGAATCCGAGCAATAATGTCACTGCTGGTTACGAGATGGGTACACATAGCTTGTTCTGATTCGCGTACTACAGATTACACCGATATAATGGCTGCAATCAGGAATATACGTAATCAGTATTGGACAGGAATAACCAAATCTTTAAGTTGCAGCGAAGGAATTACGTAAAAAGTATACAGTGTTGCAAGTTGTTGAGGAAAGAAATCTGTCTATTTACAGAGGAGAAATCAGTATGTTGCTGACTAAGCACCACCTTAAATAAGTAATAGGCGTTATTGGCGTTATTAAGGTTGTGCCTAGTGTTCCGTCAGGAAAATTTTGACGGGTCGAAGACCCGCAAACTTTAACCCCAATCAACAACCTGAATTTGGCTACCCGTCAATCATTAATTGACTGACCACTAGGGGCGAACTCGGTACCGATGCCGACGAGCCAAAAATTCGGGAATATCCATTTTTGTGGTTCGCGGCGTTCCTGTAGGCACACTTTCAGGATCAGGAATGTCCATCATGGTTTGAATTGCCATGATCAGTTCGAGAAGATCGGGAGTTGGTGGCAACGTAGACTGCTCCACCAGATCCTTCATGCGTTTGAGATAATCCTGACTTTTGACATACCGATCTTTCCAATGTTGAACGGCGGTTTCATATTCACTGGCTTGCTGGGCTTGTTTCAGAATTTGTTCCTGCATGTCAGCAAATTGTGATTCTAGTTCGGTGGCCCGGGTTTGGTAGCGATCGCGGGCTTGCTCTAGCTCCTCACAGGTATGTTGCAAAATGGCCTGGGTTGTAATTTGTTTGGAAATTTGTGTCTCCAGATCTTGAATCTTGCAATGAGCCGCAAATAATTCTTGGTCGAGCGAGGTGTCCCGCGGTGGAGCCGATGGCGCTGTAGGTTGAAGAGTGGTAATGAGTGCCTGTTGGTCCTGCAACTCCTCATGGGCACGAGCTAATTCCGTCTCCAGTTGTTCAATCACCCGTTGCCGATCGCGCAATTGGCGCTTTAACTCAGTGATTTGTTCTGTCGCTGCGGTGGTCTGCTGCGATTCTTTGTCCGGTGAGATCGCGAAGGGAGTGAGACCAACGGAGCTTTGGCTAGCAAGCGGAGAAGAATTGGAATCGCGATCGCTGGGATCGTTGTGAATGCGAAGTTTGAGCTGAGCGAGGCGGGTTTGTTGTCCCTCTGCCAGCCCTTCCATCACGTCTAGCAGATTTTGAAAAGATGTGGCTTGTTCTTGAGTTTGGGCTTGCTGGGCGGCGAGCGCCTGCTGCTGCTGACTAAGTTGCTGTTTTAGTTGAGTGATCGCACATTGCTGAATATTGGCAATCTCCTCCGTCGCCGCCAGTTGATTTTCTAAAAATTGCTGGTCAACGAGTTGAACCCGAAGTTCTTCCAGAGAGGTAAGGGATTGATCCAGTGCTTGCTCTAAATTGTGAATGCGGTCTACCTGTTTTTGCACTAAAGACCTGAGATTCTCCACTTCGGACGGGTCTACCGGTGGCCAGATCGTGTGGTCATCCACCCATTCTGCTGTTTCCGCCGCCGGAAACGATGCTGAGTCGTAAGCTGAGTCGTAATCGGATAAGGAAAGGTCGCTGGTTTCGTCAGGGTCTGAAGCGTCAGATGAATGATGATCGGCCTTTGTCATGGGAGTCCCCAAATCTAACTTCAGTTGCCTCGCCAAAGATTTTGTAGCAGCGCTGTCTACCGGGTCTGCCCATTCCAGACGCTGACTATCCTCAATCGACCAGGAACCGTGAACTGAGCCGGGTTCGGACACCCAGAACCTCCATCAATAAGGTCTAGATATTTTAGCGGACTGGGGGGCTTATTCCTGGCCTAAGCTTAGAAAATCTTTAGAAGCCTGCTCTTTTGCCTTGGGATCATTGAGAGACCAGCGGTATTCCACGGCAATCTGGTGGCGCTTACAGGTTTCCTCCAGTTGCTTCTGCTGACTGAGTGCTTTGCGTAGAGTGATGATGAGTTGGTGAATTTGGTCCTGGACGACGGGATGGCGATCGCCCGCTAAAGTCGTTTGCCGTTCCAGCATTTGTAGGAGCAACTCGTAATGAATGTGAGACGGAAGAGGGATGGGTTCCATGAAGGTGGCCTGGGTAATTACGGTCAGAAATGAGTGGGGCAAATTTGCAGGGTGTGAGGAAACGGAAGAAGGCTGCAACCAGCCAAGACGGGAGGACGGTTAAATTGCGTGGGGAGACGAGTTGCAGAGGGTCGCCAACGCTGCGCCTGGGTCAGGTTGTTTCATCAGAGACTCGCCTACGAGGACGGCCCCCGCCCCTGCTTGGGTCACTTGGTGGAGATCTTGACCCGTAAACAATCCCGACTCGCTGACTACCAGAATGCCCTGTTCCTGGATCTGCGTCTGTCGCTTTGCCAACAGAGTACAGGTGGTTTGTAAATTGACTGAAAAGTCTTCCAGGTTGCGGTTGTTAATGCCGATCAGTTGCACTCCGTCCAGGGTCAGCACTCGGTCTAACTCTTCCTGGGTGTGAACTTCAACCAAGGCTGTCATGCCTAAAGCGGTAGCAATTTTGAGGAAATACTGTAAATCCTTGTCTGGCAAAATCGCCGCAATCAGCAGAACGGCATCGGCTCCATGCAGGCGAGCGTAATACATTTGGTAGGGATAGAGGATGAAATCTTTGCAGAGTAGCGGCAACTCAACCGTCTGACGGATCTGCTTCAGATATTCAAAGCTGCCCTGAAAAAATTTTTTGTCTGTCAAGACGGAGAGACAGGTTGCGCCCCCTTGCTGATAGGATTGGGCGATCGCGATCGGGTCAAAATCCTCCCGAATCACCCCTTTACTGGGAGAGGCTTTTTTCACTTCGGCAATGACGGCAGGCGTGGTTTTACCCTGCTGTAAGGCTGCGAGAAAGTTACGAGTCGGTGGTGCGTGCTGCACTTTACTCCGCAGTTCGATTAGGGGCAAAAATTCCCGTAGTTGATCGACTTCAACTTCTTTTTGCCAGACAATTTCCTCCAGAATATGGCGAGGGGCCGCATCGGGTACGTTGACCTGATAGCGCAACTCCTGAACAGCAACAACCGGATTCGGCGGACGACGACGAATTTGCATAGGTACTCTCAAAGGCCCAAATCACATACCCAAAGTGCGACTCCCAAGATTTTCTGAGGGGGCGATCGCGGCTTGTTAACAAAATTAACGAAAGCTATTTGATAGCGTAACCTAACTGGGGCAACCCGTAGGGACAGGAACGGTAAAAATCCTGGGAATTTTGCATGGATTCCTGCAGGGACGTAATCGATTCATGGCGGGACGTAACTGTTTACGCCCCCACACATTTCCTACGAATGAAGTATAGGCGCAATTAATGGGTGCCAACGGCGCGTTTATACGCTTCATCCAGCACTTCCGACAGGGTGGGATGGGTGTGAACCAGAAACGCCAGGTCGTGAACCGATTGGCGCTGGGCGATCGCGCTGGCAGCTTCGTGGATCAAGTCTGAGGCATGGAGACCAAAAATGTGAACCCCCAACACTTCCCCGGTGTCTTTGCGATAGATGATTTTGGCCAATCCTTCGGTTTCACCTTCTGCGATCGCCTTCGCATTGCCCTTGAAGTAAGTCCGGGCGACGGCAATTTCAAAGCCTTCCGCTTTGCCCTGCTCCTGCGCGGCGGGTTCCGCTAATCCCACAAACCCAATTTCTGGATGGGTAAAGGCGGCAGCCGGAATGCTGTGATAATCCACAGTGCGCGATCGCCCACAGACGGTTTCCACAACGGCGATCCCCTGGGCAGACGCAGCATGGGCCAACATCATTTTGCCGGTTGCATCCCCAATGGCGTACAGATGAGGAATCGGTTCTCCATCTTTTAACACCGCCAGATAATCATCCACCTGGATAAAGCCGCGTCGGTCTAGCTCAACGCCAATTGATTCCAGCCCCAAATCCTTGGTATAGGGAATGCGACCTGTGGCAATCAGGCAGGCATCCACCTCCAGCACCTCGACGACTTCCTTCGTCTTGGCATCGGCTAATTCAATCACCACAGGGGAACCGGGGATGACTCGCTGGGCCAGCATCCCGACTTTGGTTTCAATATCACGCGGAGTAATTAAGACCCGTTGCGCCAGTTTAGCAATGTCAGGATCAAACCCAGGCATGAGTTGATCCAGCGCTTCGATCAGGGTAATTTCGCACCCCAGCGCGGAGTAAATGTCGGCAAATTCTAAGCCGATGTAGCCACTCCCGACGATCGCAATCCACGGCGGTAAAGACTCCAACCGAACAGCATCATCGCTGGTAAAGACCGTTTTGCCATCAATTTCGGCTCCCGGTGGCACAAACGGGACCGAACCAGGCGCCAGAATAATGTCTCTGGCCGTTACCACTTTTTCTCCCGCCGGGGTTTCAATGGCAACTTTCTGAATGCCGGCGATGCGTGCCCAACCCTGAATGGTGTCAATTCCCAACCGCTTCAAACTGTTGGTCAGGGCATCCCGTTGTTTGGCCACAATGCCGTTGGCGTGATCCGCGATCGCCTGCCGCTCAAACGCTACATAGGCCAATTCAATACCTAACGACTTGAGATGGTGGGCATCGCGTAGCTCTCGGACTTTGCCAGATGCAGCCAGTAGTGCCTTAGAAGGAATACAACCCCGATTCACACAGGTCCCACCCATTACTCCTGCTTCGACAACAGCCGTTTTCAAGCCACAGCTAACGGCGTGGAGAGCCGCTCCATGTCCTCCGACTCCGGCTCCAATAATTAGCAAATCGTAATCAAATGACTCGCTCACGTTTTTCTCCTGGCATCTTCTTGTCTATTTTCGATGGGATTTTGCTATCCGACAACAGCACAGATAAAAGTTGATCCCCTGGTTTTCCCAGAAAATTTCAGGACTGTTTATGCCAGAGCCTAATGCCAGAGCCTAATGGCTCCGCCTCTACTGATTAAGAACTGTAACGCTTGGGCACGTCCCTACTGAAGGGAACGATGCTATCTTTGCCAAAGATCTCGAGTTTAAAGATCTCAAGTCTAAAGATTCCAATTCCAAAGATATCAATTCATGCATCTTTTGGCAGCATCTTGGTGATGCGTGGGCATTCTGAATTAAGTGTGTCGTAGAAGCACAAAGAAGATTTGAATTTGCTAACCTCGTTCTGTTGGGAGCCAGGATATGAATCAACAGCAAGAATCGCGACAGGCTGCCGCTCAAGCCTTTTTTGAGTCGTTAGAGCAACTCCAGCAGTCGCTAGAAGTTGTTGACAATCAGCCTGCAATTTCTCCAACTGTTGGTCATACCTCGACGAAGGCTACCCCTCCGGCAGAAGTGTCATTTGATCTGAATGTGTGGGAAGACGCGATCGCGGATATCGACCAATACATTCAAGACCATAATCTATAACTGGCATTGCCGTTTTGCTTCGTATAGGAGCAAAGCAGCCGCGATCGCCACATTTAATGACTCCACTCCGGGACTCAACGGAATGCGAACGGCTTGATCGGCCAGGGTTGCCAGGTCAGACGATAATCCTGCTCCTTCGTTACCCAGCAGCAATAGGGTCGGCTGTCTAAAGTCGATCTCCCAGTAGGTGCGATCGGCGGTTGGCAACGTGGCAATCATCTGAAACCCCTGCTGCTGGTAGTAACGCAGTTCGGTTTTCAAATGACTTCGAGCCATCATCGGCACCTGGAACCATAATCCTGCCGAGGCTCGCAACACTTTGGGATGATCCAGATCGACACTGTCCGCACTTAAAACAATGCCTTCTGCTCCAGCCGCCGCGACGGTCCGAATCATGGTGCCGAGATTGCCAGGATCTTGAATGGTTTCCAGCACTAATCCCAGTTGCGTGAAGGCGGGTGCGGGGGTCGAAGCCCGTTCCAGGGTCGCGACGACTCCATCCGGTTCTACTGTGGTCGCGATCGCTCGGATTACGTCTGGGCTGACGACTTCAAACCGTTGGGCGTTACGGGTGGCCTGTGCCCACAACTCAGGATATTTAGCCTGCCACGCCGAGGTGTAGCACAGGGTCACGAGGGGCCGCCCGTGGACACAGGCTGCTTCTAGCAGATGGGTGCCTTCCAGCAGAAAAAGTCCTTGTTCTCGCCGGTCCTTGGCTCGATGCAGCGATCGCAAATGTTTAACTAACGGATTTTGCAAACTGGTTAACATAGCAGGCGGCAATGATTGAAATAATGTTACAAATTCTCCAGAGTGATAAGAAAATTTAAGGAGTCGTTTTCCTGGCAAAACATAAAAGCCCACTTGTGACAAGTAGGCTTTTGTGATCTTACTTAGATGCGGAACCCGGGACTTGAACCCGGAAGGTATTGCTACCACTAGAACCTGAATCTAGCGCGTCTGCCAATTCCGCCAGTTCCGCTTACTGACTATTGCAACCGCCGATTTCTAATCATCAGACAACTTGGTGCCCCTGTCAACTGATCGAAGCCAAAAAAAATCGCCGCGATCGCCCAATTAAATCCTCTGGTAAGGATGTATTCACAAAAAAACTAGGACAACTAAAAACTTTCTTGTAGAATACAGACCGAAATTTAGAGTCAACCTGTTCACACGGAGGACGGATCCATTACTCTTTCCCCTACCCTACCCAACACCCATCCCTCCCTTGAGGAAAGCAACTCCATTCTGGAAGTCTGGGGTGGCCATCCACTCAGCGGCCACGTTCACATCAGTGGAGCGAAAAATTCGGCATTAGTAATTATGGCGGGTGCGATTCTGTGCCCTCAGCAATGCCATTTGCGAAATGTGCCCCAACTCGTGGATGTGGCTCGCATGGGAGAAATCCTGGCATCCCTGGGCGTGAAGTTAGAGCGTCGGGCAGATGAGTTGACCATTGATGCCTCCTCCATTGGACAATCCAATGCCCCCTATGAACTGGTGAGCCAACTCCGAGCCAGTTTCTTTATCATTGGTCCACTGTTGGCCCGTCTTGGTGTGGCAAGAGTGCCTTTACCGGGCGGCTGTGCCATTGGGGCGCGTCCGGTGGATTTGCATGTGCGGGGTTTGCAAGCTCTGGGCGCAGAAGTGCAGATTGATCATGGCATGGTGTACGCCTCTGTGAAGGGCCGCAACCAGCGCTTGCAGGGCACCAAAATTTATTTGGATTACCCCAGTGTGGGCGCAACAGAAACCTTGATGATGGCTGCGACGCTGGCCGATGGCGAAACCATTATCGAGAATGCAGCGCAGGAACCAGAGGTGGTTGATCTAGCAAACTTCTGTTGCTCGATGGGAGCAAAAATTCAGGGGGCGGGAACAAAAACGATCACGATCGCGGGTGTGCCGAGCCTGCATTCCACCGAATATCCTATCATTCCAGATCGGGTTGAAGCGGGCACCTTTATGGTGGCAGGCGCGATTACTCACTCAGAAATTTTGCTGTCGCCGGTGATTCCCGATCACCTAACAGCCGTGATTGCCAAACTGCGGGAAATTGGGGTGCGCGTTGTCAGTGAAGAGGCGACGACACTCCGGATTATTCCAGCGGCTCACTACCGGAGTACGGATATTGAAACCTTACCCTATCCCGGTTTCCCCACCGATATGCAGGCCCAGTTCATGGCTTTGATGACCCTCAGCGATGGCGATAGTGTGATTTCGGAAACGGTGTTTGAAAATCGCCTCCGCCATGTGGCAGAACTCAACCGCATGGGAGCCGACATTCGCTTGAAAGGCAATATCGCGATCGTTCGGGGGGTGCCGTTCCTCTCTGGTGCGCCTGTGGTTGCCCCGGATCTGCGAGCCTCTGCCGCTCTCGTGTTGGCAGGATTGGCCGCACAGGGCAAAACCACGATTCAAGGCTTGCACCATCTCGATCGCGGCTACGAACAACTCGAAGCCAAGTTGCAAACGTTGGGGGCAAAACTGCGCCGAATTACCAACACAGCAGACTAAATTGTTCAAACTGCAACGACAACATTTATTTGGCGTGGCTGAATGCAAGTATGATTTGCCCTCATCCCCAACCCTTCTCCCCCAGGAGAAGGGAGCTAAAAATCTTGTTCCCTCGCCCGTTGGGAGAGGGTTAGGGTGAGGGCGAATTCTGATATTCATCCCTCAATTCAGCAACGCCATTTATTTTTGGGGATCGCCCGTAAGCGGTCCCCAGCTTTGTTTGTTGGTGCCGAGTGGATGATGAGATGCGGAGTGATTCGAGAACTCGCTATACTGACGAACAAAACCTGAGTGTGTTATGTCTTTCTTCAAAGTGCCGCTACTGGGTTTAAAAGCTGACCACTTCCGGCATCCTCTCGATCTGGAAGCGACTGCCAACCTCAAGCAGTTACCCGGTATGGATGTCATCGTCCGCACCCTATTAGGCCCAGTGGCAGAACAGTATTTTTATCTAGAAAATATTGCTGCGAGTGTGCTGGTGAGCGATCGCCAACTTCCCGAACTGCATCAATTACTGATCGAAGCCTGCAAAATTCTGGATCTGGAGCCGCCCCAACTCTACGTACGGCAACACCCAGCCCCCAATGCGTATACCTTTGCCATGCGGGGCAAACAGCCCTTTATTGTGGTCCACACATCGTTGCTGGATCTGCTCACACCCGAAGAAATTCAGGCGGTGATCGCCCATGAATTGGGCCATCTCAAGTGTGAACATGGGGTGTATCTCACGCTGGCTAATATTTTGGTGCTGGCCGCAGGACAATTACCCTGGGGGGCGTCCGTGGCCCAATCCCTGCAAATGCAGTTGATGGAATGGGTGCGTTGTGCCGAATTTAGCTGCGATCGCGCCGCCCTGTTAGCCACTCAAAATCCTAGAGTCGTCGCATCGGTGCTAATGAAACTGGCAGGCGGTTCTCCCACCCTTGCTCCTAAACTCAATCTGGATGCGTTTTTAGCTCAAGCCCGGGCCTATGATGCCATCAGCAACGATCAAATTGGTGAATTATTGAAACAAGCAATGACGGCGCAACTGTCCCATCCGGTCCCTGTTTTACGAGCGAGAGAAATCGATCGCTGGGGCAGCAGTCAGGCGTATCAGGCATTGCTGGAAAATCGCCCCGTGCAGGGCACGAAGGAACCAGTGAAAGGCGGCTGGCGGAATTGGTAACTGAATTGGCTGAATGCCACTCATTGGTTTAATACTGAATTGGTTTAATAATGAACGGCTAACCAGATCGTGACCTGGGTGGGGTCTGTCCAGGTGACGCGATGCCTTTGATGGGCTGCAATATTGAGATAACAGCCCGGAGTCAGATGCACCGTATCGCCCGATTCAAAGGTCAGTGCTGCCTCGCCCTGTAGGACGATGACCCACTCCTGGCAGTCCTGGTCATACCACTCGTCGGTGGGGGTGGTGTGACCTTGCGAGACAATGCGTTCAATTTTTACCGTGTTACTCTCAGCGATCGCTTCAAAGACTTCGGCTGACAAGTCTTCAGGCAATGCTTGAAAGATATTTTTCATCACCAAGGATTGCTCCAAAAATCACCAGGTTGAGTATAATAGGAAAGCCAACGACAAGGGCGAATGGCGGAATTGGTAGACGCACCGCACTCAAAATGCGGCGGAGAAATCCTTGCGAGTTCGAGTCTCGCTTTGCCCATATTGATGTAATAGAGGTTTTCAGATTTAGTAGGGTGCATTCGTGCAACGTAATGCACCACACGGAAATTGTACACGAAACTCTTGAGTGCGTTACAGCTTCGCTTAACACACCCTACCTGATGGCATCACCTCTTATATCAGTGATGAATTGTTCGCATGTTGAGCGGCTAAACTGGCGGGAGTGATTTGCTCGTAGGGTTCAAAAGGCTGATGAATCCAGGGGTTGTCGGCCAGGTAATCGACGTAATAATCGGGTTTGATCACTGAACAGTCTTTGTACCAGAGCACCGCAGTCCGAACATCTTCAATGTAGTAGCCGTATTTGCGATCGAGCCAGATTAGCGCCTTTTGCAGCGTCACGCCAGAATCCACCAGATCGTCTACCAACAACACATGGCTGCCGAGGTTGGCCGTAGTCATCGTCAGGTCACGAGAAATTGTGATCGACCCCCGCACTTGATTGTTCATGCCGCCGTAGGAAGATGTGGCTAGAATCGCTAACGGCAGATCAAAAATTCGGGCCAAAATATCGCCCACTCGCAAACCTCCCTTGGCTAGACAAATAATCTGGTTAAATTGCCAATTTGATTGATACACCTGAACGGCGAGTTGTTCAATTTTGTGGTGGTAGTCATCCCAAGAAATGTGGAGATCAGCCATAGTGTGAGATTTTGCAATGCGAGTAATACGACAGGCAATGCAGAGAATGATACAACTGTGGAACTGTTTTCATCTCTCCGGTTATGAATAATTCTGCGGATTTGCCCACTTCAAGGTCTCAACCGCTTTCCTTTGGCACCAAACTGGCCTACGGATTGGGGGACTTTGGCCCAGCGCTGACGGCAAATATCTACGTTTTCTTTTTGATGATTTTTCTGGTCAGTGTGGCGGGGTTAGATCCGGGATTAGCGGGTAGTATCCTGTTGATTAGCAATATTTGGGATGCAGTGAATGATCCGATGGTGGGGGTGTTGAGCGATCGCACCCGCAGTCGTTGGGGGCGCAGGTTGCCCTGGATCGTGTTGGGGGCCGTGCCCTTTGGGATCACCTTTTTTCTGCAATGGATTGTGCCATCGAGTAATCAGTGGGTGCTGTTTGCTTACTACATTTTGATTGCGATCCTGTCCAATTCTTTTTATACCGTGGTGAATTTGCCCTACACGGCCCTCACCGCAGAATTAACCGAAGATTATAACGAACGGACCAGCCTCAACAGTTTTCGCTTTGCCTTTTCCCTGGGGGGCGGGATTGCGGCATTAGCCCTGGCCTTCGCCGTATTTGGTGCCTTCAAAGATGCGGGTCAGCAGTACCTGTGGATTGGGGCGATCGGGGGCGTGTTGTCTACCATTCCGTTATTGCTTTGTGTTTGGGGCATTCGTAAGGCCGCGCTGGCGGCAGATCGGCAACGCCAAGTAACTCCCGTTTCTGAGGAAATTCCCTTTTTTGAGCAGATCAAAATTGCCTTCAGCAATCGTCCGTTTTTGTTCGTGATTGGCATTTATCTGTGCGCGTGGCTGGCCTTCCAAAACACAGCGGCAATTCTGCCCTTTTTTGTGATCAACTACATGCAACTGTCGAGTCAGGTGCATACGCTGGCCGCGATCGCCGTGCAGGCCACGGCACTATTGGCCTTACCTCTCTGGACCTACGTGAGTCGGCGATTTGGCAAACAGGCTGCGTTTATGATGGGCACTGGCATCTGGCTGATTGGGCAGGTGGGATTGTGGTTCTTGCGGCCCGGTGAAACGGGATTGATCTACCCACTGGCAATGCTGGTGGGCTTAGGCATCTCCACCGCCTATCTGATTCCCTGGTCCATGCTGCCGGATGTGGTGGAACTGGATGAACTGAACACGGGGCAGCGGCGTGAGGGGGTGTTTTACGGCTTCATGACCCTGGCCCAAAAAATCTGCCGGGGCGTGGGCCTGTTTTTAATTGGGCTGGCCCTTCGACAAACCGGCTTTCAGGAATCTGTCGCCGGACAAACTCCACCCACTCAACCCCCGGCGGCGATCGCGGCAATTCATTGGGTAACGGCAATTCTGCCGATTTTCTTACTCCTGATCAGTTTGGTCCTGGTGTACTTTTACCCCATTACCCGTGAAGTCTATGCCGAGATTTTGCTCCGATTACACGAGCAAAAGCGGAACCAGGCCGACTAAGGATTAGGGGTGAGAAGTTTGGCAAGTGCGGTAATCCTCCTTTTTCTTGAGTCGGACTCCTGCCTCAATCAGTATAATGAGAACATCGTAAAGATTTATAAAGAGAGCCTAAGATGACTCAGGTTGACGTTACGGCCATCTCGTCTCAGTTAGACAGTCAAAACCTTCGCGATCGCATGGTGGCTTTGGCTTCTTTGCGGCATGTTCCAGCCGAAGCGGCGATGCCTCTGATCAAGAAAGTATTGAACGATGAGAGTTTACAAATTCGCTCGATGGCCGTGTTTGCTCTGGGGATTAAGCAAACCGAAGAAAGCTTCCCGCTCTTGCTTGATATTCTGATCAATGAATCAGATTACGGCATCCGGGCAGATGCGGCGGGAGCATTGGGCTATTTGGAAGATCCGCGAGCGTTTGAGCCGTTAGTCAGGACTTTTTACGAAGATACCGATTGGTTGGTGCGCTTCAGTGCGGCGGTGTCGTTGGGGAACTTAAAAGATCTGCGCGCCTATGATGTGTTGATTCAGGCGTTGGATAGTTCCGAAGTGGTGTTGCATCAGGCGGCGATCGCGGCGTTGGGCGAGATCAAGGCGATCGAGGCGGTCGATCACATTCTCCGGTTTGCCCAATCTGAAGATTGGCTCGTTCGGCAACGGCTCGCTGAAGCCCTGGGCCAGATGCCTACCCCCAAGAGCATTGCGGCGTTAAAGTATCTCGCCAAAGACAGCCACTATCAGGTGGCCGAAGCAGCCCGCATTAGCCTGGAACGCCTGAGCGAATTTGGCAGCAGCGCCGCAGAATCGTTCTAGCTTTTTAGTCCACTGAGCAACAGCACGATCGCCCCTGCCACGACTGCTCCGATCAATGTATTGAGAATATTCACCACTTCATTTGTAAGCCAGTCAAATTGAGTTTGCAATGTCGCACCAATCACACTTTCCAGATTGGTGGCAATGAAGGCCGCGACGATGCAAATCGGAATACCGAGCAACGGCATCATACCAACCGCCCAACCCACGATCGCGATCGCGATCGAAGCCCCAATTCCGGCCAATGTTCCTTCTAAACTGACTGCTCCTTCGGTGCCACGGGGGACGGGTTGCAGGGTCGTAATCAAAAAGGTGCGTTGTCCATAGGCTTTGCCAATCTCGCTGGCGCAGGTATCCGACAGTTTTGTACTGAAGCTTGCCACATACCCCAGCGCCAAACTGGATATGAGTAAGGAGGTGGATGGTGTCGCCGGCAAAGCCCACACCCCAACCAGCACACCCACTGCACACACCGCTGCCACCAACGCCGAACCCCAAACATTTTCAGGACCGCGGGCGCCCGATCGCTTCTCGGCAATGCCCTCTGCCTCCTTCTGCGCCATCCCCACTTTGGTAACCGCAGATCCCACCAAAAAATAAACCATCACCACGACATAACCCGGCCACCCCAAACACCCCCACACCAACACGCCCAAAAACCAGGCATGGGCCAGACCTGCTGGCGTTAATAACTTTTTCGGAGCGACCCAGGCGATCGCGGCCAAAACCGTATTCAATCCAACTGCAATCAACCAGTTCGTAAGGGAAGGTGTAGGGTAGAAAGTGGGGCTAAGGTCAATCAATGACATGAGCATTTGGGGGCTGACAACACCCTTATTGTGACATCTGGCCTCCAGATTTTTGATGAACGAGTTTGGCTTGCGACTGATGACATCCCCCATGTTTCACCTCGCGTTTCCAGTGGGCAACATTCCCGACACCAAGGCATTTTACGCTGATGGTTTGGGCTGCAACGTTGGACGCGAGAATGCCACGGCTGTAATTCTCGATCTCTATGGGCATCAACTTGTCGCCCACGTAACCCATGAACCACTCACCCCCCAACGCGGCATCTACCCGCGCCACTTCGGGCTGATTTTTGCCCAGGAGATAGACTGGGAAGCCCTGGCAAACCGCGCTCAACAGCGAGGCTTATCGTTTTACCAGCAACCCAAGCGACGTTTTCCCAACACCTCGCTGGAACACTGCACTTTCTTCCTGGCAGACCCATTTCACAACTTGCTGGAGTTCAAGTATTACGTTGCTCCAGAGGCAATTTTGGGTGAGCGATCGCGGGTACAAATTGGTGATTCTTAACGGGAGGGAAGATAATGGCGGATGTAAGTGGAGCCTGGTTAGGCACCTACTGGCAACAGGGAAGGCCCACGCGATTTGAAGCCACATTAGTTCAGGGCGGGCACACCATCAGCGGCAACGTGTTAGACGATAACGCGCTGGGAGAAGCTACCGTGGCCGGAGAAGTCGTCGGTCGGGCCATTCGCTTCACCAAGCGCTACATTACAGCGCCCCCAGTGCCCATTGATTACGCGGGGCAAATCGCCGCGGATGAACAATCAATGCAGGGCACCTGGCAAATCACCGGGTTTGATTCCGGCGCATGGGAAGCGCGGCGCTCTGGGGAAAACCTGGTGGCTGACTTACCCGTACGGCAACAGCAGGAATTTTCCTTGACGAAGTCGTAAACTTAAAGTTTAGGGGTGTTTTACTCACTTCAGGAGACATAGTACCCTTCCCACACGCATCACAGCGAGTGATCGCTGAGGCGGGAGCCAATCTCGCCTGAGAATGAATTTTAGTAAAGAAATGTAGATTAATCTTGCTTCGGCGATCGCTCAACTCTCATAATCAGTTGGCGTGGCGGATCAGGATGCGATCGCGGCTACTCCTGCCTTTAATAACGTCTGCGACCCGGTAATTTATATAATATTTTTACCATCGCTACATTGCCTGGTAGGAACTTCAGAATTTTAAGCTTCCTTAGCTTCTTATAATTTCCAAGTTCGCGTCAGCGAATAGTTCCAACTTCGCGCCAGCGAATAGTTCCAACTTCGCGCCAGCGTTGGTCCCTCTTTCAGGAGCATAGAGATGAGCGGTTTTATTAACGTGATCAAGAGCCTTTTTTCAGGCATTTTTGGATTTATTGGCGGTTTGTTTGGTGGCAAAAAAGCATTGGAAGGTGCCGCTTCCAGTGGCAAAAAAACAAAAGGATATTTCCTTGAATACGACGAATCAAAAAGTGCTCCTGCCTCCAGTGCCGTTGCTGTTGCCGCAGGAACCGCAGACAACGTACCCGTAGCGGAACAGCCCATGACCGTTTCTAAAGAGGCTGTGGCTGAAGCAACGACAAATAACAATTCAAAATCTGCTAAAACCTCGACTCGTAAAGAGAAACTGGCCGCTCTGGCCGCTGATGGTAAACCTGCTGGCGAAAAAACGGATGCGGCTCCTGCCACTCCTCAGGCCGCTCCCGTGGTAACAGTTCCTGTAGCTGAAACTGCTTTTGCCACAAAATACTTAGTTCCAGCGAACAATGGTGGTCGTCGTCGTCCCGGTGCGAATATGTCTTCTTACCTGGATATGGCCCGGAAGATGAACCCTGCTGGCTAATCTTCAATAGGCCATTTCCAAGAAAAAATGTCGCCTTAGGGTCGGGGTGGGTTTCGCGAGAGTTCTGGCGATCAGCCGACCATTTTTGGCTAAACCTGCCCATACAGGTATTGTGTTTTCTAGAGATCTCCTTAGTTTTGGGTAATTAATCCAACTGTCTCCAGTCACAAATTTGGTAAGTCATAAACTCATGGGCATCTAGTAATCTAATTTGTGATTATTGGATGCCCAATTTTTATGTTTTTGTGCAAGTTTCTTCTGTTAATCAACGCCAGTAGTCTTGTTAGGCAACCCTTGCATTGGGGATAACTGAAACTATTCCCTCATCGCTTAAATTTGGGTGCATTAATGACTTACACGTTGCGAGTTGCAGATATGCCTGCAACCGAAAGACCACGAGAACGATTGATTACCTGCGGTACGCAAAACCTGGCAACGGCTGAACTGCTGGCAATTTTATTAGGGACAGGGCAGGGACCGGGAAAACTTTCGGCAGTTGGGTTAGGGCAATTCATCTTGCAGGAGTTAAGCAAAGGCAAGAGCGATGCCCTGGCTGCACTGCGAGAAACTAGCGTAGGCGAGTTAATGCAGATTCAAGGCATTGGGGAAGCCAAGGCGACAACCATTCTGGCGGCGATCGAGTTGGGGAAACGGGTTTTTCAGTCTCGCCCAGCGGAGTTAACGGTTGTGGATGATCCTGCGATCGCGGCGGCGGCTCTCAGTCAAGATCTTATGTGGCAAGCTCAAGAACGTTTTGCTGTCCTGCTGCTAGATGTTAAGCATCGACTCCTTGGCACCCGCGTCATCACGATTGGGACCGCCACCGAAACTCTGGCCCATCCTCGTGATATTTTCCGCGAGGTGATTAAACACGGGGCAACGCGATTAATCGTGGCGCATAACCACCCCTCTGGCAACACCGAACCCAGCCCGGAAGATATTCATCTGACCCGGCAACTTCTCTCTGGTGCCCAATTCCTGGGTATTCCCCTCCTGGATCACTTGATTCTTGGCAACGGTGACTTCCGCAGTTTGCGTCAGGCCACCAGTCTGTGGAGTGAACTGCCCCAGGGGGATTAGACTAAAACTTTCTTTGTCGCATCTCTGAAGGTTACTTGCATCGTTTGGCTCAGCATCAATTCCCATCCTTGCCCCTGCTGTTGGCTTAAAAAGTTGAGTAGTTTGGGCTGCTTTGAGCTTGAGATAGTTGGTATCTTATGTCTCAGCAAGCCCTTTAGGGTTTTCTTAAAGTCCTACCATATGAGTTCAAATCGCGGCAAATGACAAGCTGGAAGATTGGTCAGAAGTTAGTGTGTGTCGAGTCGCATCATGTCGCTGAAACGTCTTTAGGGCGTATGCTGACGGGCTATGTTAAAAACCAGGATCAGGGTTGGGTGACGATCGCCTGCCCCACGGCTCGCTTGATTGTCAGCCGTTATCAGGAACAATTTGAGAAAGATGGCTGGCAACTTGAATTTGTGGCCATGCGATCGCGACCATCCATGCTTTCCTAAAATAAAGGTCTATGGTTTTCGCCTCCTCACACCTTATGACTTCAGACGCTGCCCGCCAAATTTGGATCTACGACACCACCCTCCGCGATGGTGCCCAACGAGAAGGACTCTCCCTCTCCATTGAGGATAAAATCCGCATTGCCCGTCAACTCGATCGCCTGGGGATTCCGTTTATTGAGGGCGGGTGGCCCGGTGCCAACCCGAAGGATGTACAGTTTTTCTGGCAAATGCAGGAAGAACCCCTGTCGCAGGCCGAATTGGTAGCCTTTTGCTCGACTCGTCGTCCCGGCGTTGCGGCGGCTGAAGATGCCATGCTACAACCAATTCTGGCCGCCGGGACGCGCTGGGTCACAATTTTTGGCAAATCCTGGGATCTCCATGTCACTGAGGGGCTGAAGACCACATTAGCCGAGAACCTGGAGATGATCCGCGACACGATCGCGTATTTGCAGGCCAATGGGCGGCGAGTGATTTATGATGCGGAACACTGGTTTGATGGCTATCAACATAATCCGGCCTATGCCTTAGAAACCCTGCAAGTGGCGATCGCGGCAGGGGCAGAATGGTTGGTTTTTTGCGATACGAATGGCGGCACTCTTCCCCAAGACATTGCACGCATCGTCCAGGACGTTCAGGCAGCGTTGCCGACCATGTCGCCACAGTTAGGCATTCATACCCACAATGACGCGGATACGGCGGTGGCAAATGCCCTGACGGCAGTAATGCAGGGCGTACAAATGGTGCAAGGCACGATCAATGGCTACGGCGAACGCTGCGGCAATGCCAATTTGTGTTCTGTTATTCCTAACTTACAAACCAAATTAGGCTTGCGCTGTATTTCTGACTCCCAACTGGCCCAACTGACGGAAACCAGTCGGTTTGTCAGTGAAGTGGTTAACTTGGCTCCGAATGATCATGCTCCGTTTGTTGGCTTGTCGGCCTTTGCCCATAAGGGGGGCATCCATGTCAGCGCTGTGGCCCGTAATCCACTCACGTATGAACACATGCAACCAGAACTCGTGGGGAACCGTCGCCGCATTGTGATTTCAGACCAATCTGGTCTCAGCAATATTCTGGCGAAAGCGCGGAGTTTCGGCATTGATCTGGATCAGCAAGATCCAACCTGTCGGCAAATTTTGCAACGCCTGAAAGTGTTGGAGAGTGAAGGCTATCAATTTGAAGCGGCGGAAGCCAGTTTTGAATTGTTGATGCGAGAAGCCCTAGGGCAGCGATCGCAGCCGTTTGAGGTGAAAGGGTTTCAGGTTCACTACGATATGACCTCTGGCCAGCAAATGCTCTGTGCCACATCCCTCGCCACGGTCAAAGTCGCCATTCATGGTAAGGATATTTTGGAGGCCGCCGAAGGTAATGGCCCGGTAGCCGCGCTGGATGCTGCTCTGCGTAAAGCGTTGATTAATGTTTATCCGGAAATCGAGTCGTGCTACTTGACAGATTACAAAGTGCGGATTCTGGATGGGGCGGCGGGCACTTCTGCCAAAACTCGCGTCTTGATTGAATCCAGTAATGGTTATCAACGCTGGACGACGGTAGGTGTGTCTGGCAATATCCTGGAAGCCTCCTATTACGCCGTGGTGGAAGGGCTGGAATATGGCTTGCTGTTGCAGCAGCAGGCAAAAACCGCGATCGCGGCTTCCCAGCCGTAACGCAAATTTGACCTAAATCGCCCTAAGACTTTTGGGTCGCTGTTTCGATGTCCAGCAGCGTTTGTAGCACCAGGCGTTTCGCTTCTAGTTTCCAGCCGCGTCGTTGAATCCAGATGGCGATCGCTACTCCTGCTCCCGTTGCCAGGAAATCTAACGGTTGCAGCATCGAAATTCCCAGCAACATCCCCAACCCGGCAATCCCCCAAAATGGTAGAGCGGCGGCCTGTCGCTGTTCCATAATGAGCTTATTGAGCGGGTCCGTGGGCATTTCGGCTAACAACATCTGTTTAATTTGTTGTTGCTCCACCGCCGACACTGATAGGCCAATCTTTTGCCGCAATTTCTCCAATTTACGAGCATCGGTGCTGTACTGGGTCAGTTCATCCTCTGCCATCATGATTAACCGTTCGTATTGTCCCACTCGTTCACCTCATTGCTGCACCCATTTATTATCTCAGTGAAGGTGTTGGAGCAGGGAACTGAAATCCCAGGGGTAGACATGCAGAAAACTGCTCTATTGGCCGCCTCGAACGAACTGAAATCGTTTATCGTAGACGCGATCGCAAATTTTCTTGCCATCCCCACCATTTCTGCCCCCCCGCCTCCATGCGAAACACTCGATTTGTTCGCTTTTTTCGATACATTAGTCTGTCCAGTATGCGGGAGATTATCACCCGCTCCGGGCAGCAGCGGCTCCCTGGCTTGGCCGCCGAAATTGCTTTTAACTCTGTGCTGGCGATGTTTCCGGCGATCGTGGTGCTACTCACGGTCGTCGGGATGGTCGGGTCTTCCCAACGAACGCTAGAAAACTTGAGTGAGCAATTAATCCAATATGCTCCTCAAGAAGTGTTGGAAATCATCGAAGGGTTTGTGCGAGAACTTAGCCCTGCCAGCAGTCAGGAATTGCTATCTATCAGTTTTATCGCCGCCATCTGGATTGCATCTGGGGCTGTCAGTTCGACCATGAGTGCCCTGGATCAAATCCATCGAGTGCCGCCTAAGTACACTCGTCCGTTCTGGCAAGCAAAACTTGTCTCCATTGGGCTAACCTTTGGCACTATTTTGCTATTGGTGGGGGCATCAATCATTGTGTTTGTCAGTGATTTATTGGTGAAATTAGTGGCGACTCAGGGGGATCAACTGGTGGCCAGTTTGGCAAACCGCCCCAATATTATGGAACCAGGCGTGTTAATGCTGTGGTCTCGGCTCAGTACTCCGATCGCCCTGGGACTGGTGGCCCTCGCCTTTGCGTTTATCTATCGCTTTGGTCCCAGTCGCCGCCTACGCGGTACACCGATTCTGCCGGGAGCCATTTTGGCCACATTATTTTGGGCGCTGTTTTCCGGCGGGTTTCGCCTTTATGTCTCAAATTTTGGTAATTACAACCGAGTGTATGGTGCCGTTGGGGCGATCGTCGTGCTGTTACTCTGGTTGCAACTGGGGGCGCTGACACTGCTGATCGGTGCCCAGTTAAATGTGATTGTGGGTGAACGGATGCACCAGGATCGCCTGCGGCAAACGCGATCGCTAACGTATGTTGCTTATCACAGCCAGGAAGATACAGGCGAAAATCAGTATCCAGAGCACCGCTCCCGGCATGAAGCCTAAAAGGGTAAAGCCGCGCAACACCCACACTAGCAGCGTCAGGCCCAGCAAAATTAGAAAAATAAGCGTCGTCGTTTTCAGTCGCCTCGTCACGAGTCTAGTCCTGAATGATTGCTGAGGTTAATACATTGCTACTTCCGGCTGCTCCGGAGTCCACCAATAATTCCCGTTCCTAACGCCAACAAAACCAATGCCCATACGACATACTCAGGAATGGTTGGAACTAACCCTACCCCCTTCAGCAGAATCAGCACCGCCATCATGACCAGCAAGATCCCCAGAGTGTAGAGAATAATTTGGATAAAGAGATTGACAGGTTCGCGCACGGAATGGATGTCCTAGAGAAGTAAATCCATGAAGAGTTCAACCAATGTTCTTTAGATCTTCACACTCCTAGTGATTCTTACGCAACAACTTTTTACAAAACCAGAGTACTCTTGGGAGAGAACGCCTCAAGTTCCCAACTAAGGGCAGCCTCTTCTTGCATCAGTTGAATGAGTGATAGCCGCAGCCCTGTGTAACGTGGCGACGGCAGGTCAGAACGCTTTCCAGCATTGGCTTTGCAACTCTTTCCTTGGCCTAAGCGTTCTGACTAAACCGATCAAAGGGTTGCCTGTTCCTTTACCCAAGGAGTAACGAATTAGAATGGCTGCATTGTTAACCCCTGTCCGCAATGATTCTTCACCTGTTTCAACCCTTTCTCAGCCTCACCAAACCGCCCTTCTGAATGGAGAAATTTTATTAGAAACACGGGCACATACTGCTTGGGGCGCAGGCGTAACCGCCCAAATGTATTTACCCTGTTTGCGAGATGGCGTTTGGCAGCAGTTAATTGATTATCCTCGGTGGCAGCAATACTTCCCGGATGTGACCCAAAGTCAAGTCTTGCAAGCCCCCAGAGTTTTGACTCCAGAAACTGTGGAAAAGCGCCTACATCAGGCCGCTAGCAAAAGCTTTTTGTTCCTGACGGCTCAGGTTGAAGTGTATCTACGAGTGCTCGAAACTCAGCAGCAACGGATCCAGTTTTATTTAGAATCGGGCCATTTCGTCGATTTTAGTGCAGATCTTCACTTGCATAATTGCCTGAATGGTACCCTATTAACCTATTCGGTACAGGCGACTCCTATCATTCCGATTCCCAGTGTATTTATTCAGCAAGCGATTCACTTAGATCTCCCGTCTAATATGCGAAATATGCGGCGCGTGATTTGTGATTTACTGCGCTAAAGTCGGGCTAGTTTAGCCAAATTGCTCCATGCATTGCACTCCTTTAACCTTTAGAGAATTGAACCTCAGTAGGCTTAGTAGAAGCTTATACAACTCCTGTCTGGAGACTTAACCTTCTCTTTACTGAAGAGTTGTAGGGTGATGGAGTTGCAATGTGAGGAGAACGAGATTATGGTTTCTTGGGTGAACGTTAGCCGTTGGGTGTTGTCTACCTCTGCGATCGCCTTTGCTGCTGGCTTAGTTTCTTGTGCCCCAAGTGCTCCCCCAACTGCCCCGGGTGCTAGTCCTGGTGCGGCAGGCGGCGGGACGATCTCCATCAGTGGTGCAGGTGCTTCGGCCCCCAACTCGCTGTATCAGCGTTGGTTTTCCGAGTACCGTCAAGTCAAACCAAACGTGCAAGTTAGTTACCAATCCATCGGTAGCGGCGCAGGCATTAATCAGTTTTTGGCGCAGACGGTTGACTTTGGTGCCACAGACGATCCGATCAAGGGCGAAGACGCAGCGAAATTCCCCAAAGAGCGGGGAGCGCTGATTCAACTGCCAACCACAGGTTTGTTTGTGGTGTTTGCTTACAATTTGGAGGGCGTGAAGGATCTAAAACTCTCACGAGCAGCCTACTGCGGTATTGCCGATGGGACCATCAAGACCTGGAATGATCCTGCGATCGCGAAGGATAATCCAGGTGTCACCCTGCCCAGCACGCCAATTGCTTTTGTCTTTCGTTCCGACGGTAGCGGGACAACTGCTATCTTCACCAACCACCTCGCTGAAGCTTGCCCAAATTGGAAAGCAGGAGCCGGTCGTTCCATCGAATGGCCGTCTGGACAAGGTGCCAAAGGCAACGAAGGGGTAACGGCCCAAATTAAGCAAACCCCCGGCGGGATTGGGTACGTCGAATTTACCTATGCCAGAGAAAACAACATTCCAATGGCAACTTTGCAGAATAAAGCAGGGGATTTTGTCGCTCCCACGCCAGAAGCCGCCGCGCTCGCCTTGGAAGGCCAGAAGCCAGGTGAAAACTTCGTCATTCGTGTTCCCGACCCGGCTGGTAAAGGTGCTTACCCAATCGTGAGCCTGACCTATGTGCTACTGTATGGTAATTATCCTGCACCAAAGGGAACGACCCTCCGCGATCTCTTTACTTGGGCACTGAAGGATGGAAAGACTGCTACCTCGGAGCTAGGCTTCATTCCACTACCAGACACCCTCGTCAATGAAGTCACTACCAAGTTGGGCACCATCGAGGAGAAGTAACTTGTTCTTTAGCCACTCTGGGATAGTCATTCCAGAGTGGCTGCTGACTATGAAGGAATTTGATGCCATCAATGCACGGTCTATGTTCGTCTCGTCGTTGTTCCCTTTGATACATTCCTTACCGTAAACTGATACTTATGGCTTCCGCAGCAGATAACTCTCCGGGTATGTCCTATGAGCGGACTCAGACCGCTCGCACGATTGATAACGCCTTCAAATGGCTGACGGTCTTTTTCGCCGTTGGCATTGGGGTAACTTTATTCGCGATCGCGCTGCAAGTTGGTAAAGATGCACTTCCAGCAATCCAGAAATTTGGCTTCTTTGATTTTGTCACTGGCGAGCGCTGGAACCCCGTTGAAGATATCTTTGGTGCCTGGACTCAGATTTACGGCACCTTAGTCACTGCGTTCATCGCCCTGCTGTTAGCCGTTCCCATTGGCCTGGGTGTTGCCATCATTTTAAGCGAAGACTTTTTACCTGCCAGAGTGCAGCAGCCTCTCGTGTTTATGGTGGAACTGCTTGCAGCTATTCCTAGCGTGGTTTATGGTTTGTGGGGAATTTTTGTGCTAGCTCCCTTTTTACAGGGACCGATGACCTGGATTCATCAGACTTTTGGTTGGATTCCACTGTTTAGCACTCCACCAACAGGTCGCGGCATTTACATCGCCTCGATCATCCTGGCGATTATGATCTTGCCTATCATTGCCTCCATTTCACGAGATTCTTTAGTGGGAGTCAACCCATCCCTGCGTCAGGCAGCTTATGGTTTAGGCGCAACCCGGTGGGAAACGCTGATTCAGGTGATTATCCCAACTGCCATCTCCGGCATTATCGGGGGTGTGATGCTGGCCCTGGGGCGTGCGATGGGCGAGACGATGGCCGTGACCATGCTCATTGGGAATGCAAACCGTCCGTCTCCCTCTATTTTTGCTCAAGGGTCAACGATTTCGGCCCTTCTTGCTAACCAGTTCGCTGAAGCTTCTGGTCTGCAAGTGTCTTCCTTGATGTACTGCGCTCTGATTTTGTTTGGCCTCACCTTGTTGGTGAATGTTTTAGCCGAGCTGATTGTAAAGCGAGTTGAGATTAAGAAGCTTTAGCCGTTGTGGATACTCGTGTGGATACTCCTGGAGTATTCAGCCAGTCCTGTCCCTACATGGGAATCTTTGTAAAATTGCCCCTTGAGAACCGATTATGACGAGTCCAGAGTTCCCTGTATCCCTAGCGAAGGGTAGAAAGTTAGAGAAGACCGTATCGTCTAAGACGATTTTTTCCAACATCATGACAGGGCTGGTTATCCTTTGTGCGTTCCTAGCCCTCATTCCCTTGGTGGCATTGCTGTTTTACGTGGTCACCAAGGGGATGACCCGACTTAACCTTCAGGCATTTACGCAGTTGCCGCCTCCACCATTTCCACGCGAATCGCCTCAATTTTATTCGGGTGGCTTTGGTAACGCTATTGTTGGAACGTTCATGACGGTTGGCATTGGTTCTTTGATCAGTATTCCATTCGGTATCCTGGCTGCCATCTACCTGTCTGAGTTTGCCCGCGACACGAAGCTGGCAGATGCCATTAATTTCTTAACCAATGTCTTGAGTGGTGTGCCTTCGATTGTAATGGGGGTATTTGCCTACAGTTTGATCGTTGTGACAACTCGTTCCTATTCTGCGATGGCTGCCGGAATCGCTCTATCAGTCTTGATGTTACCCACCATCGTGAGAACTGCCGCTGAAGCACTGGAGGCCGTTCCAAATAATCTGCGTCAAGCATCAGTAGGCTTAGGCGCCTCCAATTATCAAACGATTTTGCGGGTGATTTTGCCAGCAGCAATTCCAGCCATCCTAACGGGGATTATTCTGGCTGTTGCCCGCGCAGCTGGCGAGACTGCGCCCATCATCTTTACAGCGTTGTTTAATAACTTCTGGAATTTTGATGTTTGGCGGCCCACTGCAACCTTGGCGGTGTTGGTCTACAATTTCGCTATTACCCCCTTTGCAAACTGGCAAGAGTTAGCCTGGGGCGCGGCCTTAGTTCTGGTAGGACTGGTCCTCATCGCCAACATTCTGGCTCGTTGGATCACTCGTAGACGTTAGTGATCTGAGGACGGAAGCTTTCAACAATTGAATATCGTTACCGTTTAGTCCAGGCCTGTTTCAATTACTGACCTCAATTACCGACCTCAACTTATGACTTCCGATCTTCATTACAGCGTCCGAACTGAGAACGATGTCTTCCATACGGAAAACGTCAATATTTACTACGGAGATTTCCTGGCCGTACGGGATGTCAATCTCAATGTTCCCAAGAACGCGATTACAGCCTTCATTGGCCCTTCCGGTTGCGGAAAGAGTACTGTACTGCGGTGTTTTAATCGCTTGAATGACTTAATTAAGTCGTTTCATTTGGACGGCAAGATTTTGTACCACGGGCAGGATTTGTATGCCTCCAGTATCGATCCGGTTGAGGTACGGCGGCAGATTGGGATGGTATTTCAGCAACCGAATCCTTTCCCCAAAACAATTTATGACAATATTGCCTTTGGCCCCCGATTGTTGGGCTATAAGGGCGATATGGATGAGCTAGTGGAGCGCTCCCTTAAAGGAGCCGCGATGTGGGATGACGTGAAGGACAAACTGAAAGCTCTGGGAACTGACCTTTCCGGTGGACAACAACAACGTCTCTGTATTGCCCGGGCGATTTCGGTACAACCCGAAGTTCTCCTGATGGATGAACCCTGTGCAGCGCTTGACCCGATCTCAACGCTCAAAATTGAAGACCTGATGCAGGAGTTGAAAGAGAAGTACACACTGGTCATCGTTACTCACAATATGCAACAGGCATCTCGTGCATCTGATTACACGGCGTTCTTTAATGTGCAGGCTAACGAGAAGGGGCAACGGACGGGTTACATTGAAGAGCACGATCGCACAGAAGTGATCTTCCAGAGTCCCAAGCAGAAAGCGACTCAAGAATACGTCAGTGGCCGATTCGGTTGATTTTTTGTGCCAAACTGTCTGACAGGGCACCAAATCACGTTAGGATGATTGGAAGATAGGATCTTTACAAAAGGTAAAGATTTTAAAGGTTGTCCTCTTTTTCCACGAACGCATATGAAGCGCTTTCTTTCTTACGTGTTGGCGATTGTACTGGTGATTTGCATTGGGCTAGTGGGCGCATCACCCGCTTCTGCCGATCCTGTTAATATCACTGGGAACTACAGCCAAGATACCGTTGCGGTGATCAACAGTTTGAGAGAAACGTTACAAATTCCCCAAGACGCGCCAGAGCACATTGCCGCTCAGGCTCAGGCGAAAAAGCTGATTAGTGATTTCGCCTCTCGCTATCGTCGTGACCCGTCTCTGAGCAAGTTAGCCTCGTTTACCACGATGCGAACTGCGTTGAATTCTTTGGCTGGTCATTACACGTCCTATCCCAACCGACCCGTTCCCCAAAAGATGAAAGATCGGTTGGAGCAGGAGTTTAAGCAGGTAGAGGTTGCCCTCCAACGAGGCGGTTAGGTGCAGTTGCAACGTATTCAGTTGTTTTTCAACTTGTGATCCCGGCGAACTTGTTATTCACGTTTGCGTGATTCACAACCCAGAAGAGAGGCGCGATCGCGCCTCTCTTCTGGGTTGACCCACCATTGTTGAGCCATTATTGTTGACCCATTATTGTTTACCCATCCACTACCCATTGGATGCTGACATCAGCAATTCGGGGTCCTGGAATAGGGGAGTACTGAGGTAACGTTCACCAAAACTGGGCTGAATGATGACAATCAATTTGTCTGCATTTTCGGGACGGCGACCCACTTGAATCGCCGCGAATAGCGCGGCACCACTGGAAATTCCAGACAATAACCCTTCTTCACGAGCCAACCGCCGACCATAAGCGATCGCGTCATCATCACTCACAGCAATCACCTCATCAATCAGGTTCACATTCAACACAGGCGGCACAAAGCCTGCACCAATCCCCTGAATTTTGTGCGGTCCGGGTCTCCCCCCGGACAGGACAGGACTGCTAGAAGGTTCAACCGCGATCGCCTTAAACTTCGGCTTCCGAGCCTTAATCACCTCCGCCACACCCGTAATGGTGCCACCCGTTCCCACACCAGCAACAATCATATCGACCTGCCCATCCGTATCCTGCCAAATTTCTTCTGCCGTTGTTTCCCGGTGGATTTTAGGGTTTGCTGGATTCCGAAATTGTTGCAGCATGTAGGCAGTTGGCAACGTATCGACTAACTGTTGTGCCCGTTGAATACAACCGCCCATCCCTTCAATTCCAGGCGTTAGCTCTAACTCGGCTCCATAAGCGCGGAGCATCGCTCGCCGTTCTGCGCTCATCGTGTCGGGCATAGTCAGGATCAACCGATAGCCTTTGGCGGCGGCGGCCATTGCCAGTGCGATGCCTGTATTGCCTGAGGTTGGCTCGACCAAAACCGTTTTACCTGGGGTAATCAGGCCCTCCTGTTCCGCTGCCGTGATCATGCTGATTCCAATGCGATCCTTCACCGAAGACGAGGGGTTCATACTTTCTAATTTGACTACCAACCGCGCAACACACCCCTCCGCCTGGGGAACTCGGTTCAGTTGGACCAGGGGGGTATGCCCAATCAAGGCCGTAACATCTAGTGCAATTCGCATAATTTTTCAAGAGTAAAGGAAGGCACAAAAGGCGAAACGGTTGCTAAGGAGATTTCTAGAAAACAAAATACCTGCCCCAACCCTGAGGGGATATTTTTTCTTGGAAATTGCCTAAAAACAACATGGAAAGACTATCGATCAAAACCGATCAAAAATGACAGCCAGGATGAACAGGTAAACCTAAAAATTCGGCGTTGCCACCGTCTAGATGTAGTACATGATATCCAACTGTCGTCTGGCATCGCGCTTTTCGCACAAATCCTGGAGTGTGCATTGGCGTAAGACAACCTTAGCTGCCAGGTTTGCCTCAGTCCAGACCTCATAAATCACCGCATGTTCAACCGTTTTGGGGTGAGCTTCTGGGTCATTTGGCTCTGAATCAGCTCCTTCCAAACACGTCATAACTTCTAAAAGATTGATTTTCCACGGTTCCCGCGCCAGCACGTAACCACCTTTGGCACCGCGTTGAGAACGAACCAATCCACCTCGACGAAGCGCAGCAAGCAGTTGCTCGAGGTAGCGATCGGGAATTTGTTGCTGGGCAGAAATTTGACGAATTTGAAGGGGTTCACTACTGGCATAATGGGATGCCAATTCAATTAGCGCCAAAAGCGCATACTCGTTTTTACAAGAAAGTTCCACGGGATCAACGGGGTTAGTGTAGTCAACAGAGCAATCTTTTGCCAAAGCCAGCGAGAAAATCAGAAAAATCTATTTCACGGAGGACTTCAACAAACAGGTTGTTCTTTTATCATACTACGGTTAATCAGTAGGGTTTAGAGGTTTTTAAAGAATCAGCAAAAAGCGATCGCCCCTGAATTGGGCGATCGCTGAGAAGTTAGGTTATGAAGCTATTGCTCTGTTAGAAGCACATTTCAGCCATGAAGGATGCCGCTTAGAACGTGAAGGTGGTACGAACAACCCCTACGTACTGCGTATTGTTAGCGCTGTTGCCTTCAGGATTAAACAACACAAATATACCGGGGGTGATGGCGATGTTGTCATTAATCCGGAATCGGTAGAACGCTTCCAGGTGAAATGGGGGATCCTCATCCAAACGGCGACGAATGTTGGGGTTGGGAGTACCGGCCAAAGCACCAGTTGTACGACGAGCACGGAAATCAGTATCTACGACGCGCGGTGTCATGCCGAACAGAATACCGCCCAGGTTGCCTCTACGTCCCAAATCGGGGAAGGCCAGGAATCCGGCCCAGTTGACGATTTGGGCTTCTTCGTTGGTGCGACGGTTACCCGCAATGCTGTAACCATACCAGCCACCCACCGTGAGTCGGGGGGATACACGCCATTGCACCTGCCCTGACAGGGTATTAACTGCTGTAGCCTCACCTGCAAAGGGGTTAGCTGCATAGGCTGTCCCAGTACTGGAGGTGACGTTGGGAGTAGGCTGGCTAAACAGGTTCGTAGGAGAGTTACCAGGATAGTAGGAGCGAACGTAGTTCACCCCGATATCAAACGTGCGACTGGGACGGAAAACAAGTTGACCAATGGCTGAAAATCCACCGTTGAACAATCCGTTTTTCAATCCTGGATCATTGCTGGCGGTATCTGAGATGAAGCCACCCTGCAAACTAAATTGAGGGCTGAGGGCTAGGTCAAAGCTACCACCGGCGCCAGAGTTACCACTCCGCAAGAAGGGATTGAAGCGACCAAAGCGAGAAACAGCACCGGCACCACTGCTCTCAAAAGGACTTAAGCTGCTGACCAGACCATCGTAAAATTCGTTGTTGGTCGCATCAATTTGAAGCCGCAGGTTTTGCCCCACAGGGAAGCGGTAGTACAACTCATCAATGGTGACTTCGTTGCTACCGCCACCATCGAATGATAAGCGGGTGGAGTTGGTACCGGTTAAACGGTTGCCTGAGAAGTTGGTGATGTTCTGAGCTTGCAGGCGAGTTCGTAGGCGATCTCTTCCAGTGAAGCTGGCATCAAAGTTGAGGCGAACCCGATTTCCAAAAATGGTTTCGGTGTTGTCATCCTCGTTTACCCGGAAAAGGGTATCGGCACTGGTAACCCGACCATCTCCGTTAGTATCGCGATCGCGAAAGGTAATAAGAGTATCGTTACCAGTTACAGTAGCCGCATCGCCAAACGTATCGGCAACTCCGAAAATGACCTCACCAGACAGCTTAGTAGTGGTGGAAAACTGCTGCTTCTCCAGGGTGGCGGTGCGAACTTCGAGGGATTCTACCCGTCCGCGCAGGGCACCCAGTTCAGCGGCGAATTCTTCTTGCAAACGCTTGACGACTTCCAGGTCTTCTTTGCGAACAAAGTCAGCAGTTGCAGCGGCGATCAGTTCCTGAATCTTGTCTAAGCAGGCGTTGAGACCAGCCGCAAATTCGTAGCGGCTGAGCGCCCGGTTCCCACGGTAGGTTTTATCGGGGTAGCCCACGATACAGCCATAGCGCTCAACCAGGGATTGCAGTGCCTGGAAGGCCCAGTCCGTAGGGCGCACATCGGAAAACTGCGACACCGAGGTCACTTGATTCAGCTCATTGCCCCGGCCCTCAGCGCCATAAGAGGCCACCTGATTTAACACAGATGACTGAGCCGTGGGAGATTGAGTATTGACCTGAGCATTTGCAGAGAAAACAGCCGCCCCGACTAGCATCGGAGTCAGCCATAGAGAGTTCCAAATCATTCGAGACATTATCAAATCCTCACATCCAGTTGGATTATTACGATTGGCGTTAGACGCTATTCGTCAAGCAGAGAATCAACACTTTGGCGAACCAAATTCAATCAACCTTTGCAGATACGATATAGGGAGCCTACCAAACCAGAAACCTGCCACAACATTAACGCTGAGGCAGTTAAGTCAAAACAAATAACGTGTTAATAAAAGGTTAAAAGTAGAAATAAACCGGGTTGTGTTCTTCAATATTGCAAATAGAAGCATTCAAAGCGTATGATCTGCCTCTGAAATCTGAATTAAATTGTGTTCTGTATTTAGTACTAATTTTTAGTTCTTGATCTGCAACTAAATTCTTGATCTACAACACAGATGTGAATGCGAGTATGAATGCAAGGGCGTTAGTGGATTTATCGAAGCGAATTTTTACCCCTGGGCGATCGCTCCTGTTGCCAATGCTAGTTTTGGCGCTGGGCCTGCATGCGGCGTTGCTGGCTTTGCCCATTCCCTCCAATGAGCGACCGAAGGACGCTGAGGATAAGAAAAACCCAATTACGATTAGCCAAATTCCGACGGAACAAGCGGCAACGAAATCATCGCCTTCCGGCTCCGCTACTGTCAATGTTCCGCCGATGGCCACCTCTTCGGCATCCCCTTCAGCCAGTGAGACCGCTGCCTCTGCTTCTACTGAAACCTCCGCTGCCACCGCATCTGGTAGTTCCTCCAGTGCCGCATCTACGTCCACCTCAACGCCAGCCAGTTCAGCCAAATCTTCAACCCGGACCAATGCAGCCCAGATGGTTGATTCATCTAGTGCAGCAAGTAACGCAAATGACTCAAGTTCAACCGAGGGCACGACTGAGGCGGCACCCAGCGAAGCGCCTTCATCTGAGGTCACAGCTTCCAGCCCCAACGCGCCCACAGATCCCCCTAGCGAGACAGCGACCAACCCATTTGCAGAATTTCCGCATTACCAACCGTCAGAAGCAGATTGTTTTGGGTTGGGATTTGGTGAGAATTGTCGCATTGTGGCCAATGGCGCGATCGCCGAAGTGGCGAAATATTTTAAGCAGGAATTAGCCGCCAAGGAATTTACAACCAACGTGGTGAGCGACACGCCCAATCGGAAGGTGTTTAAAGTTACGAAAGGCGACAAAACTCTATTTTTGAACATTTGGCAAGGCAAGGATCAGGTGTCCTATCTTTTGTCAAAGGTGGTGTTGAAGCAATCCCCTGCCGATATCAAAACGGAAGCCGAGAAATAGACCTGAGTTACTGGGCTTCCTCTGATATGCCCAGAGGTTTTTGCGATGGCACTCCTGGTAGACGGGGATATTCGGGTGCGGTGGTGGTTAGCTTCCGCAGGTAAACACAATGCCGATCGCTCTGAGAAATCGGCGTTTTGAAGGCCGCGATCGCCTCAATTTCTCCACCTAATAGCCCAACCGCCACCGCTAAAGCCTGCGCCTCTTCATCGCTCCACAGGCCCCGGTAGAGTACCGCCAACCCACCGACCTTCAGCAGCGGCAGGGTGTATTCGGCACAAACGGTGGCCGGGGCCACAGCACGAATCAGGGCTAGATTGTACTGTGCCCGATAGTGGCGCTGTTGACCAATTTCTTCGGCTCGCCCCACCATCGTTGCCGCATTGCCAAGATTCAGGGCGCTGAGGGTCTGGTCTAGAAATGCCACTTTTTTACGGGTTGAGTCCAGCAGGGTGATGTGCCAGTCGGGGCGGGCGATCGCGATCGGGATACCGGGGAAACCCGCACCCGTGCCAATGTCGATGACCGAAAAGGGGTTGGCAGTGGGGGGGGAAGGCGTGTGTTGCGGATCGTCTGCACCACTGGAGGCCAGCAAATCTTTAATGCCACTCAGAGAATCCCACAGATGTTTTTCAGAGAACTCGATGGGTTGAGTGATGCGGGTCAGGTTGAGTTGCTGATTGCCCTGCAAAATTAAGCCGTAAAAGGTTTGGAATTGTTGCAATTGCTGGGATGTTGGCATCCAGTTTAAGGTGGTTTGCCAGAGATCAGCCCAATCGGGCAACGGTGCGATACCAGCAGCAGAATCAGACGACAGCATGAATTAAGACGTTGGAGAGATTAACGTTTTGCCCAATTCGGCCCTTAAATGCTCCGGCGTGACTTGGGTAATTTCGCCGTGGCTCAAAGTCCAGCAATGATCCGCAATATCCAGCAATTCGCTAGCATCGTGGGAAACAACTAGAAGACTCCAATGGGTTTTGAGTTTAGCCAGCAAAGCGGCTAACTGGCGACGCATGGACCAATCCAGGCCAGCAGTGGGTTCATCCAATAGCAGGAGTTGGGGTTGCCGGATCAGTTGAACTGCCAGCGCCAAACGACGTTGCTGCCCCCCACTCAGAGCCTGGGGAGGTGTACTGAGGGGCAGATGATCTAAACCCACTTCCGTCAGGGCTTGCTGAATGCGATCGCTCGATAGTTCTGGATGCCCCAGTCGGAGTTCCTCCAAAATTGTGCCGCCGCAGAAATGGCGTTCAGGAAATTGAAAGACAAGGCCACTCAGTTGTTGCAAGTGCAGACTGGTCAACTCCTGATCCCGCCAACGAATATCTCCCTGCGTTTTCTCCGCTAAACCAGCCAAAATTTCCAGCAGAGTACTCTTGCCCGACCCACTGGGACCAATCACCAACGTTAATTGCTCAGGAGCCACTTCCAGATTGATACTCTGCAAAATGGGAGTATGGCTCACCGTGGGATGATAGCTAAGATTCCGAAGGTACAGCATTCAGGCACACCAAAAGGGCGATCGCGTCGCATTGGAACTCTGGAACCAACCCATACCCAATGCGTCTGGTTGGAAGGAGAACCTGCGTCTCCCCATTATGCCCAACCTGTTGCCCATGTTGCTATGGACTTGAGGCTACGATAGAACCGATTACCCCACTTGCAACCATGCGTAATCCAATGACCATGCCAAAAATTGCTCCCTCCTTCACTTTGCAAACAGTCGCGCGTCTGACCAGTGCGGCGATCGTGGCAATGGGATTGTGGGCAGGCTCCGTCCTGGCCAAAGATCCCTTCCGTACCACTAATCCGCGCCCAATCAACGAAAATACCCAGGCCGCTTTTGAAGCCTTTTTCAAGAAAGGCGACTACAAATCGGCAGCAAATTATTTGAAGCAACTGGATCCCAATGATCCGCTATCCCTGGCGATGAAAGCCTCGCTCACCTACAGCGACATGCTAGGCGAGCGAGATGCAGGAAAAAAAACAACCCTGTTGGAGGAGTTTCAATCCTACGCGAATCAAACCCGTGGCGCTGCCGAACGCTTGCTAGGCAATGATCCGTTACGGGGCAATTTGTATCTGGCGGTGAGTCATTTTTTTGATGGGGTGTACGCATTTACGAAAGAAGGCACCGTCAAAGGAACGGCTAAGGTTTTGGGTGAACTTCAGCAAATTATCAAATATCTGAATGAAGCTGAGGCTAAATCTCCCAACGATCCAGAGTTGAATCTGTTGCGGGGCTACATTGATGTGTACTCTGGCATTTACCTGCCTTTCTCCAGCCCCGATAAGGGCATTGAGCGGTTGCAGAAGTTTGCCAATCCGCGCTATCTGGCCGATCGCGGTCTGGCGATGGGCTACCTGGAAATGAACCAGTACGATAAGGCGATGGCAGCGGTGGATGGCGCGATCGCGGGCGCACCCGATAATCCGGAACTCTGGTACCTCAAATCTCGCATTCTGGCGAAGCAGGGCAAAGATCAAGAAAGTATTGCGTACCTGGAAAGAGCGATCGCCAAAAAAGATCAACTGCCTTTTGGGCTGGTCCGCGAAATGGAACGGGCCTTGAGAAAAACACGCGAACGCATTGGACAGGCGGGAAGGTAGGTGAGTAGATGGGTGGATGAGTAGATGGGTGATAGGGTGATAAGGAGCGCAACCAACACGCGCTCACCCAAGTTAACCGACTCATCCACCTATGAACATCTCCTTCCGTGAATTTGACCCCTTCAATCTCTGGATTTGGATTGAATTCGTGACTGTTCCCTCTGAGATTGAGAAACAGTACCTCGAAGAAGTATTTAGTTCCTGGTTTTTTCTGGGCAAACTGGGTGGTTTTAATGCCGAAAACCTGCAAGTGCAGGATGTGGGTTTGGATATCAGCTACATGGATTATGACGCAGATGTTGCTGGCGACAGCATGTTAGCGCTGATGCACAACATGGGCGATGTGGAATACGAGGGCACCTGGGCACGCTGTTGGTTTGATCTCGGCACCAGTGACGCGATCGCCCTAGACGTGCTGATCAATGCCCTGCGTCAGTTCAGCGATGATTACGTCACGCTAGAACAGGTGATTATTGGTGGCGAAAACGAAGACTGGAAAACTGGAGACAACCGCAGTCGCTCCGATGTGACGACCGACAATCAATACAATTAGGTTGACCAGAACTTGGAGATTGCCTCAGGTTGATGCAGTCACCTGTGAGCAATTGCTGGGTACAAAGAATATTTGTTTGTCAGACTGAATGTAGGTTTCCCGATCAAAGTTATTCACGATTGCTTGCTGCCTCAAACTTTTGGCATCAGATTGAGACAGTTTTGAGCCAAGCACCAAATAATAGGTCTCCGGGTCCACCTTAGAAGGACACATCTTGATATTTGGAAACGATCGCGCAAATTCCAATCCAGCAGCTTGAGCAGGTAATTTGCGGAGAGACTCAGGATATTTTGACTCGGCTGCAATCACGTAATAAAGCAAATCTTTGTCCGATGCGGATGCACTGGCCGGAGCTTGATTCTGAGGGGCGGCGGCACTTTCGGCAGAACTTTGATCTGAAGCAGGAAACAAGGCGGCGACTTTGTCCAAATTTGTGAATATGGCTGGCACAATAGCTGTGGCCAGAGATACACAAATTGCTACTTTCCAGGGGGCTTGTTGGGATGGATCGTTAGCTGTCGTCATAATGGTGGGGGAATTGGTAGTAGAGATACACAAAGCAGTTTTTGGAAAACTGCCCAATCTGACGCATCTATCTACATTAAGAAATTGACAGTTTCCAGATTTGCATGTGTGTGATCAATTTGAATTTGTGAGATCAAAGCGATCAAAACTTTTTGTTGAATTAAAACTTTGACGGTGTAGTTAATTCACTACAAACGAGTTGAATTGTATGCAAACGAATAACCAGATTCGGGTGAAGGCGTTGGGGTTGATTGTGAATGGCGATCGCATCTTTGTCTCCGGCTGCTATGAACCGATCAAGCAAAAGACTTTTTACCGAGCCTTGGGCGGCAGTGTGGAGTTTGGTGAAAGCAGCCTGGAAACGTTGCAACGAGAATTTCAGGAAGAGATCCAGGCTGAACTGACGAATATTGCCTATTTGGGCTGCATTGAAAACCGCTTTACCTATCTGAATCAGCCCTGCCATGAAATGATTCAACTGTATCGGGCGGAGTTTGTCGATCGCAAATTCTATGAGTTCACCAAATTTCCCTTTGTGGATGGTGACTTCTCTGGAACGGCGGAATGGATTGAGTGCGATCGCTTTAAGTCAGGTGAATTGTGGCTGGTGCCGGAGGTTTGTTTGGACTATCTACCTTGACGCGATCGCGATTCATTCCGCATGATCAAAGCCAAGTTTAACGAGAAATCGCCATGCCAACCCATCCCGAAGCCGAAACGCCGGATGCTGAAACAGAATCATTAAAGCGAGTATTTGGATTAACCACGTTAGTAATCTACGGCGTGGGTGACATTTTGGGAGCCGGAATTTATGCCGTCGTCGGCAAAATCGCCGGATTGTCTGGCCCAATGGTGTGGGCCTCTTTTCTGTGCGCGATGCTGGTGGCGGCCCTCACCGCCCTTAGTTATGCCGAGTTGGGCAGTCGGTTACCCAAAAGTGGCGGCGTGGCTTATTTCATCCACACGGCCTTTCGGAATGAGTGGTTATCAACACTGGTGGGATGGTTGATGTTCTGCACTTGTCTGGTGTCGATGGCAACCCTGTCGATCGCGTTCTCCGGCTACCTCACAGCGTTTGCTCCCATGATGCCAACCTGGGCGATCGTCATTCTGCTCTTTTCTGGACTGGCCTTTGTCAACTTTCGCGGGATGCAAGAATCTTCTGCCCTCAACATTTTCTGTACGACGCTGGAAGTCTCCGGCTTAATCCTGGTAATTGTCCTGTCGATGCTTTACCTGGGGGGTGGAAATCCCGGCACTGTGCCTGCCATCGCTAAACCTGAAACCGTCGGGTTCACTGCCATTTTGCAAGGAGCCGCATTAGCCTTTTACGCTTTCATTGGGTTTGAGGATGTGGTGAATGTTTCGGAAGAAGTGAAAGACCCAGAGCAGAATGTTCCCAGGGCAATTCTGCTGGCGCTGGCGATCGCGGGAGTGATCTACATTTTGGTGTCGTGGTTAGCCACGCAGGTGATGAGTCCGGCGGAATTGAGTGCATCAGGTGCCCCACTTCTGGATGTGGTCCGCCGCGCCAAGCCAGATTTTCCGGCAGTGGTGTTTACGGTGATTGCCCTATTCGCCGTGCTAAACACGGCCTTATTGAATTTTGTCACTGCTTCCCGCCTGTTGTTTGGCATGGCGCGGGAAGGATTGTTACCAGCCTGGTTAGGCAAACTGCACCCAGAGCGCCTAACGCCTTACCGCACCTTTCTCATTATTTTACCGATCGCGATTTTGTTGGCGCTTTCGGGCACCTTGCAATTTTTGGCAGGCACCACTGCAACCTTGATCATGGCGATGTTTTGCCTGGTCAATTTGTCGTTGTTGGTCATCAAACGACGAGAACCGCGACAGGCAGGATTTCGGGTGCCCTGGATCATTCCGGCTCTGGCCCTCGTTTCTAACATGATTCTGATTGGCTTTGCCTCTCAGGCCAGTCACCTGTTGGCGCTGGCCTTTACGGGAGTGGGCCTGGTGCTAATCTGGCTGCACAAAACGTTGATGACTAAACAGCGATCGCCCATTTAGTCATCCCCCGTTCGGGAACCCGTACAACCTAAAAGATTGCAATTGCAACCCTCAATTGGCTAAATTAGCACTCAAGAGTTGAGAGTGCTAATAAATGACTCCAACTCCGTTAGACTGGTAAGGGTCTAGCTCAGTCAATGAGTTGAATGGTTCAACTTTGGACTGGCGAAGTTATAGCTCGTTTTAGCGATTGTACATCCGACATGTGCATCGTTAATCGGGCCATACTGTTCTGAAATTTTTTGTCCACTTAAGCGTATTGCTGGTTTGGAGAATAGCGTATGGCAGCCGTTTCATTGAGCGTTTCTACCGTGAAGCCCCTGGGCGATCGCGTGTTTGTCAAAGTCAGTGCGTCTGAAGAGAAGACTGCTGGGGGCATCTTGCTCCCCGACACTGCGAAAGAAAAACCCCAGGTTGGGGAGATTGTGGCGGTTGGGCCTGGCAAGCGGAATGACGATGGCTCTCGTCAAGAACCCGAAATCAAAATTGGGGACAAGGTTCTGTACTCCAAGTATGCAGGCACCGACATCAAACTGGGCACGGATGAATATGTGCTGTTGTCTGAAAAAGACATTTTGGCGATCGTGATGTAGGTTCCCGGCTCCAGGTTCTAGGTTTTAGCAAAGAAAAGCACTAGCTCCTGGCTCCTAATTCCCAACTTCTCATTCTTTTGCAAACTTTCTCACACGTTCACAGGAAATACATCGAAGACTATGGCTAAGCGCATTATTTACAACGAAAACGCTCGTCGTGCCCTGGAAAAAGGGATGGACATTTTGGCTGAGGCGGTGGGTGTTACCCTCGGTCCCAAAGGTCGCAACGTGGTACTGGAGAAAAAATTCGGTGCCCCTCAAATCATCAACGATGGTGTCACGATTGCGAAAGAAATCGAACTGGAAGATCACGTTGAGAATACTGGCGTTTCCCTGATTCGTCAGGCGGCTTCCAAAACCAATGATGCCGCTGGCGACGGCACCACAACGGCAACCGTCCTGGCTCATGCGATGGTGAAAGAAGGGCTGCGGAACGTGGCCGCTGGGGCCAATGCCATCATGCTGAAGCGTGGCATTGACAAGGCGACTAATTTCCTGGTGGACAAGATCGCGGCTCATGCTCGCCCGGTGGAAGATTCCAAAGCGATCGCGCAAGTCGGTGCGATTTCTGCTGGCAACGATGAAGAAGTCGGTGCGATGATTGCCAGCGCCATGGATAAAGTGGGCAAAGAGGGTGTGATCTCTCTGGAAGAAGGCAAATCTATGACGACCGAATTGGAAGTCACCGAAGGGATGCGCTTCGATAAGGGCTACATCTCCCCTTACTTCGCAACGGATATGGAACGGATGGAAGCGGTTCTGGAAGAGCCTTTCATCCTGCTGACCGACAAGAAAATTACCCTGGTGCAAGATCTGGTTCCCGTGCTGGAGCAAGTCGCTCGTTCCGGTCGTCCTCTCGTGATCATTGCGGAAGACATCGAGAAAGAAGCGCTGGCTACCCTGGTGGTGAACCGTTTGCGTGGCGTGCTGAATGTCGCAGCAGTGAAGGCTCCTGGCTTTGGCGATCGCCGGAAGGCCATGCTGGAAGACATTGCTGTGCTGACGGGTGGTCAAGTCATCACCGAAGATGCTGGACTGAAACTGGATGCGACCAAGCTGGATAGCCTGGGTAAGGCTCGTCGGATCAACATCACCAAAGACAACACCACAATCGTAGCTGAAGGCAATGAAGCGGCTGTCAAGGCTCGTGTGGAACAAATTCGCCGTCAAATGGAAGAAACCGATTCTTCCTACGACAAGGAGAAGCTGCAAGAGCGTCTGGCCAAACTGGCTGGCGGTGTAGCAGTCGTGAAAGTTGGTGCGGCCACTGAAACCGAAATGAAGGACCGCAAGTTGCGCCTGGAAGATGCCATTAACGCGACCAAGGCCGCCGTTGAAGAAGGGATCGTTCCTGGTGGTGGTACGACTCTGGCTCACCTGTCTCCTGAACTGGAAGCCTGGGCCAACAGCAATCTGACGGGTGAAGAACTGACTGGCGCTCAAATCGTGGCGCGGGCGCTGGCGGCTCCTCTGAAGCGGATTGCTGAAAATGCGGGTCAAAATGGTGCGGTGATCGCTGAACGAGTTAAAGAGAAGGACTTCAACGTTGGCTTCAACGCGGCAACCAATGAGTATGTCGATATGTTTGAAGCCGGGATCGTTGACCCTGCGAAAGTGACCCGTTCGGCATTGCAAAACGCGGCTTCGATCGCGGCCATGGTGCTGACCACCGAGTGCATCGTGGTTGACAAGCCCGAACCCAAGGATGCGGCTCCTGCTGGTGCAGGCGGCGGCATGGGCGGTGACTTCGACTATTAAAACTAGGGACTAGGAGTTAGAGGCTAGGGGCTAGTCTCTAATCCCAGTCACAAGTTGAACAAAAGAGCGATCGCTTCTGCAAAGGGGCGATCGCTGTTTATGCAAGCTAAATTTGTTCTACTCCCCAAAATGTCTACACCAACAGCGGCTCAACTGTTGACTTGCTATGTTTTAAGTTACTGGGCAACGAAGATGTATTTGCCTGTTTACCTGGTAACACTGGATCAGCCAACTCAGGGGGTATTTGTCCTAGGGCGTGTCATCAATTAAGCAGAATGACACTAGCGGCTAAATAAATTCCTCCTAGGAAATTCTGCGCTCGCTTGTCATACCGTGTAGCAATCGCTCGGTACTGCTTCAACTTGGCAAAAAAGTTCTCAATCAGATG
>JANRIS010000059.1:0-19209 GCA_033764685.1 Leptolyngbyaceae cyanobacterium bins.349 | reverse complement strand
AGGAGATTCTGAATGCGTTCCCATTGGTCATCCCGTAGTGCATAGCGGCACGTCATCTTGGTACACCTCTCGTGAAGCTTGACTGAGCACAGCCATCGATTCTACCTTGGGTTGATAGTTAATTGATGACACGCCCTAGTTTGAAGGGTGTGGATGAGTGGATGGGTGGATCGTCCAGGTATTTTATTTTCTAGAAATCTCCTGAGTTCAGCAAGGCAAATTTTCCGGATGTCGCAGCATTTGATGAGCAGGATCGGCAAGAGCCATTATCATGCTAGGCGTGTTTGAGTTTGCTCGAATCTGATGAAGATACTCCGCTTCTTGCTGCTGCTGCTGTCTTGCCTGGTCATCGTGCTGGTTGGTCACTTTGCGATCGCCCAAACTCCGGCCACCCGCCCTGAGATTCGCGGCGTGTGGATGACCACCAACGATATGGACGTGCTGCGCGATCGCCACCAATCCCAAACTGCCGTCGCCCAACTGCGCCAACTGAATTTCAACACCCTTTATCCTGTTGTTTGGAATGCGGGGTATACGTTTTACCCCAGCGCCGTAGCCCGTCAGCAGGGAATTCAAACCTTCACCTATACAGGGACCGACGGACACGACATTCTCGCCGATCTGATTACTCAAGCCCATGCTCAGAGTTTGCTGGTGATTCCCTGGTTTGAGTTCGGTTTCATGGCTCCCCCCACCTCCGAACTGGCGACCCAACATCCCGACTGGCTAACGCAGAAACGGGATGGCAGCCAAACCTCCATCAGTGCCGCCGGAGAAGTGGTCTGGTTGAATCCGTTTCATCCTGAAGTGCAAAAATTCATCACGAACCTGGTGCTGGAAATTGTCACCCAGTACGACGCTGACGGCATCCAGTTTGATGACCACATGAGCTTACCCAGCGAGTTTGGCTACGACAAATACACCATCGCGCTTTACACCAAAGAAACGAAAAAAGCTCCCCCCACCAATTCTCAAGATCCCGCCTGGGTCAAGTGGCGAGCCGACAAACTCACCGCCTTTATGAACCGTCTGCATCAAGCGGTGAGCGCCCGCAAGCCCAGAGCCATTTTTTCCATCTCCCCCAACTACTACGATTTTGCCTACAAGCTCCAACTCCAGGACTGGCTGACCTGGGTACGGCGCAACATTGCCGATGAATTGCTGGTGCAGGTGTATCGCCCTGATCTACAAAGCTTTCTCCCCCAACTGAGCCGCCCCGAAATTCAGGAAACTCAGAAAAAAATTCCTACGGGTGTAGGGATCATGACCGGACTGCGAACCAAGCCTGCCCCCATCTGGCTGATCCAGTCTCAAGTACAGGCAGCGAGGGAACGGGGTCTGGGGGTTTCCTTCTTCTACTACGAAAGCCTTTGGGATGTCACCAGCGAGTCCCCCGACCAACGCAAAGCCGGATTTCAGGCGCTATTTCCCACGCCAGCGCTGCGATCGCTGGCTCAATAAATCTTCCTTCCCGGAAAACTACCCTGAGGGGCACTGCGACTGATTTGCCCCAATTTCTAAGGTAGATATAGTCAATCAAAGGAATGAAGCGTATGACTGGTCTACTGGTTGGAATGAAAAAAACGGTGATTAAAACGGCACCGGTGGAAGATAGTAAAAAACTTCCGGCTAATAGCAAGTTTGATTTCTTGCGGGGGCAAACCCTGGAAGTGCGCTGGGCCGAGTTTGATCGTGCAACCAATCATGTGCGGTTTGAGTTGGTGTCTGGCCGGAATGGGGTGACTGTCTGGTATGGTTATGCACCCGATGTGCGGTTTGTGCCAGATAATCGCCGATTTGCGATGTTCTACCAAGGTTCCGAAGCGGATGAAACGTTAGCGGAAGTGTAATGATGTCCCTCATGCTTGAGCACGGCTAACGCGACCAAATCCAACTCTACCAAGACTAACTCGACAAGGTGAAGCCCGTCTTCACCTTGTTTTGTTTCATGGATACGATAGAAAAACGCACAAAGGGAGTTGCCGTCAAGCTATGACCTTAACCACTGCCAAATGGACCCTGGATGAGTATCACCGCATGATCGAAGCGGGCATTCTGAGCGATCGCCGCGTGGAACTACTCAAAGGAGAAATCGTTGAAATGCCCTCAGAGGGAATGCCGCACGCCTATTTCAGTACAAATGCAGGCGAATATTTAATTCGTCTATTAGGAGACCGGGCCAAAGTCCGGCAGGGTAAACCGATTACCTTACCCAATGATTCTGAGCCGGAACCGGATATTGCGATCGTGCAACCCTTGGGACGGGAGTATCTCAGCCATCATCCCTATCCTGAAAATGTCTTCTGGTTGATGGAATACTCGGATGCCAGTTTAACGAAAGATCTGGAAACCAAAAGCGCAATCTACGCCGAGGTGGGCATTCTCGAATATTGGGTGGTGAACCTGAAAAGACGGCAGTTGGTGATCTTTCGCGATCCGCAGGATGGGGAATACGGCACAAAGCTCACCCAGACCGCAGGGGTGATTCATCCTGTTGCCTTTCCGGACGTGGCGATCGCGATCGGCCAAATCATTTCCGCTTAAAATCAAACCATCTAGCTCTGCATCAATGGAGTCAACGCGATGGTTGCTGCTCAAGTTGCCAATCCTACGCTGGAGGAGTTCTTAGAAAATCCCATCAATCAGACCGAGTGGGTGGATGGGCATTTGATTGAGAAGAAGGAGATGACAACGAAAACAGGGCGCATCCAAGCAAGACTTGCTCGTTTCTGGGGCAACTATAAGGATTCTAGCGGTCAAGGTGGGGAAGTCTACGTCGAAACGGCTTGCCGCACAGTGGGACGGGTGCGATGTCCCGATGTGGCCTACGCTACACCAGAACAAGTTGCTCAACATGGAGATGTCAAGGTTTTCCCAGAGAGCTTTGCTTTGATTGCAGAAGTCATTTCGCCTACCGATGAAGCGGAAGAGGTGTTTACGAAAGTGCGGGAGTACTTGAATTCGGGATGTCAGGAAGTGTGGCTGGTGTTTCCTGAAAGCCAGTGGGTGATGGTGCTTACGTCGCAAATTCAAAAGCTCTACGGCCTTGAGGATGCAGCAAGTACTCAAACAGTTTTGATGGGATTTGCGATCGCGGTTCAAGAATTGATTTCCTGATTGATGTTGCTTTAAGCCAACCAAACCCTATGTTTAGCCCATTCACTGGAGGCATTCTTGACTGACACGATCAGAAGCGTTCAGCCCCCCCTGGAATTTATTCCCCCCGCCTTTGACCCCAACGTGCGGCGACTGGTGAAATGGGTCCTCCCCATTGTGACCCAACGCACGACCACCCTCCGCAGTATCGAAGCCACCAATGTTGAAACCCTGGTTGATTTGTATCGCCAGTTTCAGGACGGCAAAATCCGGTTGTTGATTGCTTTTCGTCATCCTGCCGCCAAAGATCCCTTCTGCTTGGGCAACCTGATCTGGAAACTGGTGCCCGAAACCGCCAACCGGGAAAATGTGCCATTGCAACAACCAATTCATGCTCACTTTATTTACGATCGCGGCATTCCTCTCTGGTTGGGGGATTGGGTCAAATGGCTTTTCCCGCGATTAGGGGGGACTCCCATCCATCGCGGCAAACTGGATCTGGTGGGGTTGCGATCGGCCCGTGACCTGTTTGCCAATGGGCAATTCCCTCTGGTCGCGGCTCCTGAAGGGGCCACCAATGGGCATAACGAGATTGTCAGCCCGCTGGAACCGGGCATCAGTCAGCTTGGCTTTTGGTGCGTCGAAGATTTGCGGAAAGCCGGACGTGATGAAACTGTGCTAATTCTGCCAGTTGGGATTAAATATCGCTTTGTGACACCACCCTGGGAAGCGTTGGAAAAAATCTTGACGCAGCTAGAGTTAGACACCGGATTGGAACCTGTTTCTAATGCCACCAATCACTTACATGAAAGCCTGCTCTACAAACGGCTCTATCGCCTGGGTGAGTACTTGCTCTCAGTCATGGAAACTTACTACATCAAGCACTTTCACGTTACCCTGCCGACTCCGGTGGTCGCTCCATCCACATCGGAGGCTAAACCATCCGTATTATCAACCGAGGTGTTTTCCGCCCGACTTAAGGCATTGTTGGATGTCGCCTTACAGGTCGCAGAAGAATATTTTAACCTGCAACCCAAGGGCAGTGTGATCGATCGCTGCCGTCGCCTGGAACAAGCTGCCTGGGATTGCATTTATCGAGATGACCTGAACCTGGAAACCATTTCACCGCTGGAGCGGGGCTTGGCCGATCGCATTGCGGAAGAAGCGGATTTGCGGGTGTGGCATATGCGTCTGGTAGAAAGTTTCGTCGCGGTGACGGGTCAGTATGTGCAGGAAAAACCCACCGTGGAACGCTTTGCCGATACCACCTTGCTGATTTGGGACATGGTTTGCCGCATCAAAGGGGGCGATCCATTTAAACGGCCTAAATTGGGCGACCAAAAAGCCTACGTGACCGTGGGTCAACCGATTTCCGTCAGCGATCGCTGGGATGTGTATCAGGGTGGCCGCAAAAATGCCAAGCAAGCCGTTGCCGACCTGACGCGAGACTTGCAAACAACCCTTGAAAACATGATTGAAGAGACATGAATCATCCATTCCTCCAATCCCTTTTTATCTGGTTCGATAATCGGCTGGTTGCGCTGGGTATGGGTGCGCCACCCCAAGACCCCCAAGCCAAACAGCAACGGATTGAGGAACTGTATCAGACATACGCCCAACACTTCCCGGATGTGGTGGAAATCTCAGTCCCAGCGTTAATGCAGTTGCAGCAAACTCAATCGGTGGTGTTGGTGGATGTGCGATCGCCTCAAGAACAAGCCGTTTCCAGACTTCCCGGCGCGATAACCCTGGCAGAGTTTGAGCAACACCGCGATCGCTACTGCGATCGACCCATTGTGGCCTACTGCACCATCGGTTATCGCAGTGGTTTATTGGCCAAAGATCTCCAGCAACAGGGAATTCCAGTGCAAAACCTGCGGGGCAGTGTCCTGTCGTGGACTCATGCGGGCGGTCATTTCGTCACACCCGATGGTCAACCCACTCAAAAAGTTCATGTCTATGGCAAACGCTGGAACCTGATAGCAGCAGACTATCACGCCATCTGGTAAATGATGCCGCAATGAATGTTCCTGCTTAAATGGGTTCCCTTTCGGCGTTGTATCGGTGGATGCTCCTATGCGGCATCCATAAGGCACACATCGGCATAGTTGATATGGCAGCATCTCCGAGTAGAATGGAACAATCACTTCTGGAGAGGTGGCAGAGCGGTTGAATGCGCTTGACTCGAAATCAAGTTTGGGGTAACCCAACGGGGGTTCGAATCCCCCCCTCTCCGTTGATTGTTTCAGGTATTGCGTCGCCGGTCGTGGTTTAATCAGGCCAGAAGGTTATCTGGCGCGATCGCCCCTCTCCATGTCCCTGACTCTGATTCTGCAAAATATTCTGAATGGGTTGTCCATTGGTAGTGTTTACGCCATTTTTGCCCTGGGCTACACCCTGATCTTTTCCATTCTGGGCATCATCAACTTTGCTCATGCGGCAATTTTCACCCTGGGAGCCTATTTCACCTATTTCCTGATGGGTGGCACTACTGGCTTCAATGGCCTCCTGGCCAACGCCCAACTCCCCTTTGCCCTGCCCTTCTGGCTGGCGACCCTGGTGAGTGGCGTGCTGGCCGGACTGGTCGGTGTACTCATTGAACGGTTCGCCTTTCGGCCCTTACGGCGACGAGGGGCAGACCCATTACTCACGGTGGTTTCCAGCCTGGGTGTAGCTTTTGTCATTGTGAATCTGATTCAATATCTGGTCGGCGCAGAAAACTATACCTTTCCGGCGGGAGCCTACGGCAATTTACCTGCGGCTGTGAATCTGGGTACTGAGGCGAATCCCATTCCCATTCGGACGGTGCAAATTGTGATTTTTGGGGTGTCGATGCTGATCCTGCTGGTGTTGACCTATCTGATCAACGGCACCAAGTACGGTAAGGCGATGCGAGCCGTGGCAGAAGACGCGACGACCTCCAGTTTGTTGGGCATTGATCCCGATCGCTTCATTGTCCTTACCTTTTTCGTGAGTAGCTTTTTGGCGGGAGTTGCGGGCACTCTGGTCGGCTCCAGTGTTAGCATTGCCGGACCCTATTTTGGTATTAGTTTCGGCCTGAAGGGGCTGGCCGTCATCGTCCTGGGTGGTTTGGGGAGTATTCCCGGTGCGGTGCTGGGCGGTCTGGCGATCGGTCTGGTAGAAGCCTTTGTACCGGGTGAATATTCGGCCTTTAAGGATGCCGTGTCCTTTGGGATTCTGTTTTTGACTTTGTTGATTCGCCCTCAGGGGTTGCTGGGTCGCAAAGTGATTCAAAAAGTATGAAGAAATTTCTGCCTTCTGCCCTCCGGCTTCTAGCTTCTGGCTTCTGACTTCTGGCTTCTGCCCCTTCTAATCGAGCAACTGATTAGATTTCTTTTACCAGCAATGTTAGAAAATTAGGCAATGGGGCAAAACTAGAGTAAGTTCATGCGGAGATTTTGCCACCGCCCCTTGCATTTTGCCAAAGGAACCTATCGAACTTATGACTTATACCATTCCCGAACTGGATACCATCAGTCGCCAGTTAATGAGCCTCGACCGTCCCAAAAAGGCAAAGATGCTGGTGGTGGATGACGAACCGGATAATCTAGATTTGCTCTATCGAACCTTTCGCCGCGACTTTCAAGTGCTGAAGGCGGAAAGTGGTGTTCATGCGCTGGAGGTGCTGGCGGCGGAAGGCGAAGTCGCCGTGATCATTTCTGACCAACGGATGCCAGAGATGAAGGGCACTGAGTTTTTGAGCCGGACGGTGCCACAGTTTCCTGACACTATGCGGATCATTCTGACAGGCTTTACGGATGTGGAAGATCTGGTAGAGGCGATTAATTCTGGGCAGGTATACAAGTACATTACCAAGCCCTGGAACCCCGATGAACTGAAAGCTGTGGTCCAGCGGGCGGCGGAAACTTATGAATTGCTGAAACAACGCACCGAAGAACTTCAGCGATCGCAATCTCAAACCGCCCTGCTCTACAACATTGTGCATGTCACTCAGGAATCGACTTCGCTTGAAGCGTGTTTAGAGCCGCTAGCGATCGCCTTTGGCAAAACGTTCCATGCCGATGGCTGTATTTTGCAACGGGTGACTGAGGGCAAACTGGCATCGCCTCAAGGTATTTACAGTGCCGATGGCACGATTGAAAACTGGTTAGCTAAAGATCCCCTCACCCAGGATGCGATTTCAGCCAAGCAGATGCAAGTCGCGGTTGATATTCCCGCCGATAGCAACCTGGCCACCGCCGAACACTACACGACTTCTGGTACTCAGGCCCACCTGATTGTGCCCGTTGTGTACCGCGATACGGTGCTAGCTGTGTTGTCGTTGCAATGGCGAAAACCTTCCACTCTGCGAGAAGATGAGCTGGTGTTGCTCCACCTTTCCGCGCAACAGGTCGCTTTGGCGATCGCTTGTATGAGCCACTAGGAAACGAAAATTATCGCTTTGCTCAGAAAGCTTAGGAGATTTCTGGAAAACAAAAGACCTGTAGGGCAGGTTGAGCAAAAAATGAGCGGCTGATCGCCAGAACTCTAGCGAAACCTGCCCCAGCCCTCAGTCTTTTGGTCGTTATGGCACCGCCAGCATCAAGCATCCGACGGGGGCTGGGACCGTTTTTGCAGAATGATTTGAACGGCTAAAGCCATCAGACCGATCGCCGCCAACCCAAACACTCCCATGCCCAGGGTGGTCATGCCGACTACGAGAGTTCGCACGGCGGCGGAAATGCGCTGCACGATCAGATTGTCGGAGGTCACTTTGTGCAACGCGAAAGACTGAGCGATCGCCTGGGTCATGCGGTACATGCCATAGGCCAGCACGCCTGCAATCACGCTGCCAAATAAACAACGCTGAGGCGTTAGAGGTTTCGCGATCGTCCCGGTGGTGGCATCCGTGGCGACAGTCGCGGGCGATTCTAGAGGCGGAACGACAGTCGCGGGCGATTCTAGAGGCGGAAGATCAGTCATGGGCGTGCCCTACAAACAACTCAACCATTAACCATTAAGTGGTGTGCAAGTTCCCAGCGGGATCTGCCAGACATGGGTTGACTTCCACAATAATATGGGAAAGTGATGGAATGGGTTGCAGCAGATTTTTGTAATACTGTGGCGGTTGTGGGTCCGTTGTCACCAGGGAAATCGTCGCGGCGACGTGGTGCTGGCTGAGATACCAGACGTGTAAATCCGTAATCTGAGTGTCTGCCTGGTGTTCAATGATCCGAGCGATCGCCAGCCGAGTTTGTTTATCAATCGCTCCATCGAGTAAAATTGCGCCTGTCTCGCGCACCAGTCCGTAAGCCCATCGGGAAATGACTACGGCCCCCACCCCACCCATGACCGCATCCAACCACACCCAGCCCCAATATTTGCCCGCCAAGAGAGCCGCGATCGCCAGGACAGAAGTAAGAGCATCCGCCAACACATGGATGTAGGCCGCCTGCAAATTATGATCCCGGTGATGATGGTGCTCAGACTTTTCTGATGGATGGTGAGAGGGTGGATGATCATGGCCGTGGTGGGGATGATCCTGTAACAGCATGGCACTGATCAAATTCACAATTAGCCCAATCAACGCCACATAAATCGCCTCATTAAACTGAATCGTTTGCGGTTGCACCAGCCGCACTGTAGACTCGATCGCCATTAGCAACGCAATCACCGCCAGCGATACCGCACTGGTGAAACCTCCTAACACACTGACTTTGCCAGTACCGTAGGTGTATTGGGGATTGTTGGCATGAGTCCGAGCATAGTGATAGGCAAAAACCGTAATCCCAAAGGCCGCGACGTGAGTTGCCATGTGCCAGCCATCCGCCAGCAACGCCATCGACTTAAAAACGCTGCCCGCCAGAATTTCTACCCCCATTGTGAGGGCTGTCAACAACAGCACAACCTTCGTATTCTTCTCCGCTTGAGCTTGAACGCCAGAAAAATCATGCGAGTGCTGCCATTGCCCGATGGTATCGATGTGCATAAACCTGGCACCAGAAACAGAAAAGACTCAATGCTTTTTAGCTTATCAAGGCCGTGGTGGGCCTGAGCCGGTTCGCCTAATCGGCAACCTTCACCCCAGAGTGGCTAAACTTGGCGACCCACAGGTCTAAATCTGGATCAGCCAGTTCGGTTGCTGCCGCTTGTTTGACCGTCAATGCCTGGGATTGTGACTCCACTAGGGCGAAAACCGTTGGACCTGACCCCGACATCATGGTTCCCAACACGTTCAGGCGTTGAAACGTTTCTTTCAAACGAACAACTTGGGGATATGCCGGCAACACGACTTTTTCCAGATCGTTATACAAAAGCTGGCTAATCTTGGTGGTATCTCGTTGGGCGATCGCATTAATCATGGGTCCCGAATGCACCTGATGCAACCGTTGCTGCTGATTGCTCGGTGGCAAATAGGACTCGCTAAATTGTTGGCGATAGGTTTTGTAAGCCCAGGGAGTCGAAACCGCCAAACTGCGATATTTTCCCAACACTACATACCCCTCATTTAAGTCAGGCAGGGGATCAATTTTTTCGCCCCGTCCGGTTGCCAGTGCCGTTCCCCCCACCACGCAGAACGGAATATCTGACCCCAACACGGCCCCCAAGTCTTGAATTTCTGACTGTGTTAGCCCCAACTCCCACAGCAAATCTAGCCCAACTAATACGGCGGCAGCATTGGATGATCCTCCCGCTAAACCGGCCCCAATGGGAATGTGCTTATGAATGGTAATGTCTACCCCACCAAAACGGGCAAAAGTCGCCGGAAATTGCTGGGCCATTAAATCTGCGGCTCGATAGGCCAGATTGCTGGGGTCTAGGGGCACCTGAGGATGATCACAGAGAACTCGAATGGCATCGGTGCCATTGGCTCGAATGTCAAGTTGGTCGGCCAGATCCACACTCTGCATGACCATCACCAATTCGTGGAAGCCATCGGCGCGATCGCCCAAAATTTCCAGATACAAATTAATTTTGGCGGGTGCAATCAGAGAGTAAGAACGCATAACGGTGAACGGCAAAAGGAGGAAGGAAAGGAAATAGAAGCCAGGAGTTCAAGGGAGGACAGGAGCAGGCGTGAAAAGAGAGGCCATGACTGAAACGACAGGAAGGTTTTGCAGAACGCCCTTAATGTGGATTGTATGCAAACTTGGACCCTAAAAGGAAATCAGGAGCGGAGTTGGATGGTTCTCCTGACTCCTGACTTCTTTAATTGATTGCAGTCTTTCACCAAACCGTTACAGCTTCACCTCGGTCTTCACCACATCCGCCAATGCCTGTGGTTGGGTGACGGTACGTTGACTGACAATGCCTGGTTGCAGAATCGGTGTTTTGGCAACCGAATCATTGGCCAGGGTGAACAGAGGGTTGGATAAAATCCCCGCGATCGAAGTAGCCACCAAACTCAGGATAATGCCGACCTGTAAGGGCCGCATTCCCGGTAGATCCCAACGAATTTCGGGGTAATTCTTCACAGCATCAGACATTTCCTGCGGTTCTTTCACCACCATCGCCTTCACCACTCGAATGTAGTAGTAGATGGAAATGACACTGGTAACCAGGCCCAAAATTACCAGTCCGTAGGCTCCAGCCTGCCAACCCGCCCAGAACAGGTAAATTTTACCGAAGAAGCCTACCAGTGGTGGAATCCCACCCAGGGAAAGCAGACAAATACTCAGACCCAGGGTCAGCAGTGGATCTTTCTGATACAGACCAGCATATTCGCTGATCTGATCAGTGCCCGTACGGAGGGAGAACAAAATCACACAGGTAAAGGCACCCAGGTTCATAAACAGGTACGCCATCAGGTAGAACAGCATACTGGCATAGCCATCCTGACTCCCTACCACCAGACCGATCATCACAAAGCCTGCCTGCCCAATGGAAGAGTAGGCCAAAAGCCGCTTCATGCTGGTTTGGGCCAGGGCAACCACATTACCGAGAATCATACTCAGGACCGCCAGCGCCGTCATCACAAACTGCCATTGGTCCGTCAGCAGTGGAAACGCAGTGACTAACAAGCGAATCGCCAGCGCAAACCCGGCAGCTTTGGAACCGACAGAAAGGAAGGCCACGACTGGAGTTGGAGAGCCTTCATACACGTCAGGAGTCCACTGGTGGAATGGCACTGCCGCAATCTTGAAGGCAATCCCGGCAATCACAAAGACCAGGGCAATCACCATGCCGATGGATTCACCCAATCCCGCCTTGGCCACACTGGTCGCGATCGCCCCCAAATTGGTCTCCCCACCCGATAACCCATAGAGCAGCGAACTACCATAGAGAAAAATTGCCGAGCTAGAAGCTCCGATTAACAAATATTTGAGGGCTGCTTCATTGGAGCGAGGGTCTCGCTTGGTGTAACCCGTCAATAAATAGGAGGAAATACTCAACGTTTCCAGCGACACAAAAATCATCACCAGTTCGTTCGCTCCGGAGAGAAACATCCCACCCAGAGTTGCCGTAAGCAAAATGGTAATAAACTCGGCCAGGGCTGTGCCCGACTGTTCAACATAGCGAACTGACATCAGAATGGTGACAGCCGCCGACAGCGCAATGATCCCGCGAAACACGAGGCTTAGATCATCGCTGTTAAAGCTTCCCAAAAAGGCGATCGGGTTGGAAGTGTCCCACTGGAAGTAAAGGGCAGCCACGGCCCCCAACAGCCCAGCGATGGAGAGGTAAGGCGTCCACCGGGAGGAGGCCGTCCGTCCGACGATTAAATCGCCCACAACAATAATCAATAAGGTCGCTGTGACAATCAGTTCGGGCAGAATGGTGCCGGTGTTTAACTGGGCAGCAAGACTGGCGAGATCCATGAGTCTTTGTCCAAATTGAACGATTTACGAAAGTTTATAAGCTAACCCTATGAGGGTCTATGCTGTAAGCCATGAGCAAACAGACATACAGGCATCTTACCTTGCCTGCTCCCCTCCTACTTACTTTCCTGAATTTTTGAATGGCACGAGTTTAATTAAGGAATGTGAAATCTTTGGCTTGGGGCAAACGAGCCTGAGAGGAGACCCCACCCCAGGGACCAGCGCCGCCAGAAAAATTACGGCACAGCGTGTAGAACTGGTTTGACGGCATGATCCCGTGTCAGTAGAACAAGTTTTGGAGCGGGTTGTAGAGACCGTCAAAGCAACAACTTATTAAGTGAATGTATTCTAAATTCGGGGTGATCCGTGAATATTCGCTATAAGAGACATAGAGTCACGTCGAAAAATGGAAAACTACCTGCTGACATTTCGGCGATTAGTGCCTACTGTTGGATTAGCTACTCTAAACACAGCGACCTCAGAAACTACGGTTTAAACCGCTTAAATCGCCTACCCAGACTTCTACGGTTAACGAGTCCATGTCAACTCTTGTTATTGTCGAATCTCCAACCAAAGCCCGCACTATTCGCAACTACCTGCCCTCCGACTATCGGGTTGAGGCATCAATGGGCCATGTCCGAGATTTGCCCCAATCCGCCAGTGAGATTCCAGCCAGCGTGAAGGGTGAAAAGTGGGCACAGTTAGGCGTAAACGTGGGAGCGGATTTTGAGCCGCTATATGTCGTGCCGCAGGACAAGAAAAAGGTTGTTAAGGAGCTGAAAGACGCTTTGAAGCAAGCCGATGAATTGCTCCTGGCCACTGACGAAGATCGTGAGGGGGAAAGCATTAGCTGGCATCTGTTGCAGTTACTTCAGCCGAAGGTGCCGATTAAGCGCATGGTGTTTCATGAGATCACTCAGGAAGCGATTCAGGAGGCGATTCAAAATTGTCGTGAAGTCGATGAACGGCTCGTGCGCGCTCAGGAAACCCGCCGCATTCTTGATCGCCTGGTGGGGTACACACTGTCGCCCTTACTCTGGAAAAAAATTGCGTTCGGCCTCTCGGCGGGTCGGGTGCAGTCTGTGGCAGTGCGGTTGCTGGTGACACGAGAACGGCAACGCCGCGCCTTCCGCAAAGGTGCCTACTGGGATTTGAAGGCGATGCTGGAGCAGGCGGGCGATCGCGGCCAGAAGGGCAATTTTGAAGCCAAACTGGTCAGCCTGAATGGAGTTAAGGTAGCGGCAGGCAGCGACTTCGATGAAGCAACGGGCCAGGTTACGGCTGGCCGCAATGTGGTCTTGCTGAGTGAAGCGGATGCCAGAGCCTTACAGGAACGGATTCGCGATCGCCCCTGGACGGTGACAAACCTGGAAGAACGCCCCGTTAACCGCAAACCTTCGCCTCCATTTACCACCTCCACGCTGCAACAAGAAGCCAACCGCAAACTGGGACTTTCGGCCCGTGACACCATGCGAGTCGCCCAAAGCCTGTACGAGCAGGGCTACATCACCTACATGCGGACGGACTCAGTGAATTTGTCGCAGCAGGCCATTTCTGCCGCGCGGGATTGTGTACAGGCGATGTATGGCAGTGAGTATCTCAGCCCCGAACCTCGGCGTTACTCCACCAAGAGCAAAGGAGCGCAGGAAGCCCACGAAGCGATTCGTCCGGCAGGAAGCAGCTTTCGTACTCCCCAACAAACGGGCTTAAAGGACCGGGAATTTCGGCTGTACGACCTGATCTGGAAGCGGACCGTGGCAACCCAGATGGCGGAAGCCCGTCAAACCAGCATCACGGTGCAGATTCAGGTAGAGGATGCCGGATTTCGGGCCAGTGGTAAGCGGATTGATTTTCCGGGGTTCTTCCGCGCCTATGTGGAAGGTTCGGATGATCCCGATGCGGCGATCGAAAACCAGGAAGTCATTCTCCCCCCGCTACACGTTGGGGATACACCCCACTGCACCAGCCTGGAGGCGATCGGGCATGAAACCCAGCCCCCTGCTCGCTACACCGAAGCCTCTCTCGTCAAAATGCTGGAAAGTGAAGGTATTGGTCGTCCCAGTACTTACGCCAGCATCATCGGCACCATCATCGATCGCGGCTATGCCCAGATGGTGAACAATTCCCTCGTTCCCACCTTCACCGCATTTGCTGTCACTGCTTTACTGGAGCAGCATTTTCCTGATCTAGTAGACACCAGCTTCACCGCTCGGATGGAGGAAACTCTTGACGACATTTCCACGGGCGAAGTGGATTATCTGCCCTACCTGAAGCAGTTTTATCTGGGTGACACGGGCCTGGAAACCCAGGTCAAGGAGCGGGAGAACCAGATCGATCCCAATGCGGCCCGCACGATTGAACTGGAAAATTTGGATGCCAAAGTGCGAATCGGGCGGTATGGGGCGTTTATCGAAGTCGAGGGCGACGAGGGCACCGTTAAAGCGTCGATCCCCAAAGACCTGACTCCATCCGATCTGGACCCGGATCAAGTCGAAACCCTGCTGCGGCAAAAGACGGAAGGGCCGGATAAAGTTGGCTTCCATCCTGAAACTGGCGAACCCATCTACCTGCTGATTGGTGCCTATGGTCCCTATGTGCAACTGGGGGATGTGACCGAGGAGACTCCGAAACCCAAGCGGGCTTCCTTGCCCAAAGGGGTCACTCCTGACACCCTGACCCTGGAACAAGCGGTAGGCTTACTCTCGCTGCCTCGCCTGCTGGGTCAGCATCCTGATACTGGCGCGAAAATTCAAGTCGGTCTGGGGCGATTTGGTCCCTACATTGTGCATGACCAGGGCAAAGAGGGCAAAGAGTACCGATCGCTGAAGGCGGGTGACGATTTGTTTACCATTGGCTTAGAGCGGGCGCTGGAAATTCTGGCAGAACCCAAAACGGGTCGAGGGCGACGGGCAGCGGCCAAACCAATTCGTGAATTGGGCGTGCATCCCACCGATAACGAACCTGTAAATATTTACGATGGTCCCTATGGTCCTTACATTAAACACGGCAAGGTGAATGCGTCGTTGCCGGAAGGGGAAACGGTGGAAGCGATTACCCTGGAAACAGCCCTAACCGCGATCGCGGCCAAGGCTGGCTCCAAAAAATCTGCCAAATCCGCCAAATCCGCATCGACTAAATCTACCAAGACAACCAGCAAATCGACTAAATCCACCAGTAAGAAGGCAGACCCGGAAGCGGCTGAACCCGACGAATCGGCTGAAAAGAAAACCACGAAGAAAGCCGCCACCACGAAAAAAGCCAGCACTACGAAAACGGCGGCGAAGAAGTCCACCAGTAAAGGCACCAGCACGACTAAAGCCGCATCTTAAGCAAAGCATCTTAAGCAGAGCATCTTAACCAATGGCAAAAACAAACGGCTCAAAAACGAATCCAGGCGCGGCAAAACCTGCCGCGATCGCTCCAGAGACGGTGACAGCGGAGGCTCCACTCGAAGAAGCGATCGCGGTTGAACCTGCGGCGGAAGAGGCACCAGAGGCACCAGAGACACCAGAGGCACCAGAGGCGATCGTCGAAGCGCCTGCGGCAGCACCGGAATCCACCGCGGCAGCCCCCGACTCACAAGACATTGATGAATGCCTCAATGCCCTGAAAGCCCTCCTCAGTACGGTCGAAAAGCTGCAAAAAGTGCGCCAGGAAGTCGGCGATATTAAGCCGCTATTGGTGCGGATGCTGGATGGCGAAGTGCTGACAGGAGACGAACTGGAGCAACTCAAAGCCGGAGTGGGTGGGCTATTTCGTCTGGTGCGGGCCTACAGCGATCACCAAACCGCCCTGACCAACGCCCAGCCTGCCAGAACCCTACTTGATCAGGTTCTGAAGGGGTCTGGAAAATGACCAGACGGGGCAGGCTGCGGGCGTGCATTCTGCTTTTGTCGCCCTCACCCTAAATCCCTCTCCCAGAGCAGGCTACCTTGTACACACAAGTCCTGAGATTGCACTTTACTCCGATCAAACCCAACCTCTTCTGCTTGGGGGGTCGCCCCCCAAACCCCCCAACGTGGAGGACGGCTGCGTCCCCCACACCCCCTCCAGAGGGCACGACTGGGGCGATGCGATGGGGCTGGGATGGAGCCGTTGTCGGGTGATGCCTCGATCGCAACCAAGGTTGCCGCAACTCTGTCCCAAACCCAGTCGGGTGCGTGCCACTCAAACTCTTATTCGGGGGGCGGGGGGGAGTGAGGACCCCACAAAGCGGAGGTCAAAGTATTTTCTGCGACGCATTGCCGAAGAAAATGCTTTGGGAGGGGGAAGTCCCCCGGTAGAGACTTTGATCGTTTCCCGCAAGCCAGTCGCCGGAGTATTCTTTGAAGCAAGAGTATCCTTACAAGCACGATGAGCGGTGGTTGACCGATTTTGCTGGGCAACTTGGGGTCGTCTGGAGTACAGTAATCCAAGATTTAGCACCACTGATTCAACCATTGAAGACCTGAGCAGGCGTGAGGACTGAGCCGAACCATGCAACTGACACCACAAGAGAAAGATAAACTGCTGATCTTTACGGCTGCACTGCTGGCAGAACGCCGCAAAGAACGAGGGGTAAAGCTAAACTACCCGGAAGCGATCGCCTACATTACGGCTGCCATTCTGGAGGGGGCGCGGGATGGACGTACCGTGTCTGACCTAATGAGTTACGGCACCACCCTACTGACACGGGCCGACGTGATGGACGGCATTCCCGAAATGATTCACGAAGTGCAGGTCGAGGCGACCTTTCCCGATGGCACCAAACTGGTCACTGTGCATGACCCCATCCGGTAAGTCAGATGGCGCAACTCACCATCAGATGGCGCAGGTAAGATTGACGCGACCAAACAGGCAAGGCCCATTGGCATGACTCAAAATTAATGCAATTCAGGAGACGATCATGATTCCCGGCGAACTATTGATTGAAGACGGCGAGATTGAATTGAATGCCGATCGCGACACCGTTACCCTCACCGTTGCCAACTCTGGCGATCGCCCGATTCAGGTGGGTTCCCATTTCCATTTTTATGAAGTCAACGCGGCGCTTCAATTCGATCGAGAACAAGCCCGTGGGATGCGGCTCGACATTCCCGCCGGAACTGCCGTCCGCTTTGAACCAGGGGATGAAAAATCTGTCACATTAGTTGCTTTAGCCGGAAGCCGCGAAGTTTACGGCTTGAATAACAAAATTGACGGCCCCCTGGAGGGCAAAAAGAAGGACACAAAGAAAAAATCAGATTCCAAGAAGAAAAAATAAACGTCAGGGAAGGGTTGTCGCGATCGCCTTCCCAGCGTAGTCAATTTGCTCGATGCGTTGTTCTTGAGAGACGCTTTTGGGATGGGTGCGGTAGAAGTAGAGGGGTTGGGCAAGGTGCTGAATTTGGGTGACTTCGGAGAGCTTTAGACACAGGTCATAATCCTGGGCATAGGGAAAAGCGGTGTCAAATCCACCGACTTGTTGATAGATTGAATGACGCATCAGCCGGAAGTGAAAGGTCATGAAATCAACTAGAAGTCGCTCTGGGGAGTAGGGAATAGTGCAGCGTTGCCCTGGTCCAATCAATTTGCCTTTTTCGTCGATCACCATGTAGTTGGTGTAAACCATACCCACATCTGGACTGGCATTTAGAAGAGCAGTGGTCGCTGCGAGGGCGGTAGGAGCCAGCAGGTCATCACTATCGACTAAGCCAACGTAAGTTCCGGTGGCTTTTGCCATTGCGGATTGAAGTGCTTTCACTCGTCCTTGGTGCGGAGCCGCGATCAGGCGAACTCGCTTATCTTGAGTCGCGTAATGCTGGGCAATATCAATGGACTGATCGCTAGAGCCATCATCCCAAATAATCAGTTCAAAGCCTTGCTTAGTTTGGGCGAGAACGCTTTGGATCGCGCTTTCCAGATAGAGCGCACGATTATAAACCGTCAGGACAATCGATGTTTCAGGAGTCACGGATTTATTGAGAGAGAAGAGTGCAACCGTTGACTCTAAGATTCCCCAGTGCCGGAAAAATCACCCACCAAGCACTCAGGCAAGCATTCATGGGTGGACATCACCATTGGGCATGATGACACCACGAAGCTTAGCTTTTTTCAGGCTTGCCCCTTTTAGGTTTGCCCCGCCTAAATTCGCTCCTTTGAAGTTTGCCTTTTCTAGATTTGCCTGAGTAATGCTGAGCCACTCAGAAATAGGTTACCCGTTTCACTCATCGCTGCCCTCTAGTCCACCTAGAAAACAACTTAACACTATTTACAACTCTAATACTCAGCCTAGATCCGCTATACAAAGCAAAAACGTCTTCATAAAAATAAACTCATATCCTCTTACATAAATCTATAAGTCATGATAATTTTTCCGATCCAGGGAATAAATCCTCTATTGCTTTGAGGCAGTGCTTAGTTAGGCTTTGAAATAGTCAATGTTTGGTCTTTTTTATCAATAAACATAAAGTCACTCTTGGGGGTAAGCCTAACAAGAGCAAAACCTTCAACAAAATCGTCGGCATTGTCAAATTTGTACGGAATAACAAGCTTCCCTGTTTTATCAATATAACCCCACCGATCCTTAGATTGAACCCTAGCCAAACCCTCAGAAAAAGGATAAGCACGATCAAACTGAGGCTTAATAACCATTTCATTTCTTGAATTGATGTATCCCCAACCCTTTGTTTTTACAGGAGCTAGCCCTTCTCTAAAGCTTCCTACTGAACGATACTGAGGGGAAATTTTAAACCTGCCAGTATAATCTATAAAACCCCACAACTTGCCAAGTTTAACATTTGCTAACCCGTTAGAAAAATCATCAGCATCATCAAAGTGTGAGGATGTAATTACGTTACCTCCTCGGTTGATATAAGCGTATTTGATACCACGAACTGGCTCCGGGAAACCTACACGCGCTATTCCCTCGGAAAATGAATAGGCTCTCCTAAACTGAGGTTGAATAATAAGTTTTCCATCTTGATTAATATAACCCCATAGCTCTTTTCCACTTTGCTTGTCTCGGACAAGAACAGCCGCAACCCCCTCTGAGAATTCTTTTGCGAACTCAAACTTCGGCTGGATAACAAATTTTCCAGTAGTGTTGATAAAACCGCACTTAGGCTTACAAAGGAATGCCAAATCTTCTTTGAAGTCAGACACAGATCGGGTGTGTTTAAAGCTGAGAATAACTTCTCCGCTCTGATTAATAAAACCTATGTCTGGTTCTTTACCTAGGGCGTGTCATCAATTAAGCAGAATGACACTAGCGGCTAAATAAATTCCTCCTAGGAAATTCTGCGCTCGCTTGTCATACCGTGTAGCAATCGCTCGGTACTGCTTCAACTTGGCAAAAAAGTTCTCAATCAGATGC
>JANRIS010000052.1:0-48418 GCA_033764685.1 Leptolyngbyaceae cyanobacterium bins.349 | reverse complement strand
TGCCATGTTTAATCACGTCGATCCCATCACAATCAGGGCAATGAATCGGTTCTAGAACCATCGCTTTAACCCTCACCCTTTACTCCTGTTTTCACCTCCGCTTATCTTAAACTGAAAACAACACGTTTAGAACACTACCCCCAGTTGCAATCATTGATTTCAAATAATGCAGACATCGCAGTGTTCGCCGTTGCGGCTGGCAATGGTTATCGACATATTGATGATACTAGCGTGCATGCCCAGGACACAGCCTATTGGCAAAGTTTCGGTTACCCTGGTACTGCGTCTATGGCATTTTATAGTGCCGGTGTGGCTCGTTTACAAAATACGCTTGATAACGTCATGGCGGTAGGTGCCCTGCAACGTATTGCAACGACAGTGTATGGGTTGGAGAACGCGAGTGCCGTGAACCGGGCTGACTACTCGAATTACGGAACGGGGATTATTATGGCGGCAACAGACTCTCCCGCAACGACTCAATCCGGTAGCATGGGTTTCTTCGGTGGCACCTCTGCCGCAAACCCAAATATGGCAGGTATTGCCTCTCTGGTTTGGAGTGCGAATACGAACCTGACTGGTTCACAAATTCGCCAGATTATCTTTGATACGGCAATGGATTTGGGTACGTCCGGTGCCGATGACAATTACGGTCGAGGTTTGGTCAATGCCGATGCAGCTGTTCGCCGAGCTTATGCCTTGAGGACCAATGCTGATGTGGCTAACTTGTATTCCGGTAGCTCAATTTTGGTGTAGGCGTTCAAACACAACTCAATCGTGTATTTTTCGGCAATGCTCATTGCCTGATCTGCTTGAAGAAACGTCTCGATTCAGCGATCGCTCTGGTCATTAGAGACAGCAAATCACCCAGAGGTTTCTTCTATTCTGTGAATCAAGGAAAGCACATCAAATTAGTTGTTGATACCTAATTCAAGAACTACATAGAAACTTGATTTGAGTGTTTTCCAGAACTCAAGCTTGAGCATTTCCTACTGTCTTATATTGGAGAAAGTCATGTTATTAGAAGCAACATCAGGTTTCGACTCAAATGAATTGATGAATCAAAGTACATCCTTGAATTCGGACTTACTCAATTCCGTAAATTCTAACTCTCTTGCCAATCCCATTCAGGCAATGTATCGTATTTGCGGCGCAAGTTCTGATTTGGATTCTCGGATCTTTGCTGAAAGTGATTTCACCACATGTGTTCATAAGCATGGTTGCGGCGATCGCTGGTTATCTCCAAATCCCTTCCAGGATTCAAACATCATCAGCACGTCTGATCTTCTACTTGGTCAAAGTTTTGATGCTGCTGAAATTGATAATTTTGGTGCTGAAGGGGTTTGGACTCAGGATTCTGTTGATGATTCGTTCGGTGAGGATGATGATTTTGTTGAATTCAATCTCAATGATTTAGGCATTGATCCTACAGCATATTTAGAAGAATTCAACCTCCTTGAGAATGGTTCTTTTGCTGTGTCCGAAACCATTGCTGACTACACAGGATGTTATAAACCAGTTGAAATGAGTGGTTTCTCATCAAACACAGTCCTCAACACTCACCAGAGCGATCGCTTCACACCCACAACTACAACTGGGACAACTACAACCTCCCTCCTTTCGGGGCAGAACGTTTTTGGCACCCAGTATCTTCGCGGAACATTTGGCGCAGATATCTTTCGCATTAGTTCCAACGCAGTTCAAACAATCATTTCTGGTAATGGCAATATAGACTTTGGTCTGGGTCGCCAAGACATGATTGATTTATCCAATGTCTTTTCATCCTCAGTTCGCTTCAATATTGCTGGATTTAACGGTGGGACAGGCGTTCGCTTCGATCCTGGCAATGGAACTCGTATCTTTGATGCTATTACCCTGAGCAATGGCCGTCAAATTCTGTTTGAAGGGATTGATAGCATCCGCTTTGCTAATGGCGCACTCAACCTTACAGTGGCTCCTAACGACCCAATGTTTGGTTCTCAATGGAACTTGCACATGATGGGGGTACATCAGGCATGGCGCTTTACCACTGGAACATCGAGGGTTGCGATCGGGGTTCAGGACTCAGGACTGGGCTTTGACAGCTTCGGCAGACTCCATCCCGATCTCCGCCCCTCTATCGCAACACCTGGTAATCACGCTAGCGATGATTTCTTCCGTAATTTTCCCGGTTCAGGACAAGGATTCAAACCCGAATCACATGGTACCGGAGTACAAGGAATTATTGCAGCAGTTAGCAACAACGGCATTGGTCTGAGTGGCATTAACTGGAATTCTACGATGATCACCGCAGACGTGCTTGACAATAACCCAGGTGATTTATCCATTGCTCAAGCAACTCAAAATATGATTAATCTTGCTAATAGTCGAGGGCAACGATTGATTATCAACATGAGTTTAGGAGGTGGTTCACGAGACATCACATTTGAACGCCTTGTTGCTACGAATCAAAATAATGCACTGTTTGTGATTGCTGCCGGTAATGAAAATGCCTCACAAATATCCTACCCTGCGTTTTTAGCACAACAGTTTGGCAATGTTGTGGCTGTGGGTGCGTCCTGGGGAAGATCAGACGTGAATGGGGTTGCGAGAAATCCCGGCGATCGCATTTCTTACCCAGGAGTGTGGGGTTCTAACTTTGGACAAGGTTTGACTCTCATGGGACCATCTGAAGTTGTTTCCACCAAAGCCACTCGAAACTCCTTTACAGGACAAGTCAGCTTCAATTATTACGACTATGTTGATGATGCTTCTAGACAATTTACTCGTCAAGATAATTTCAATGGCACGTCTGCTGCTGCACCGAATGTTGCAGGAGTTGCATCCCTTGTGTGGAGTGCCAATCCCAACCTGACTGCCGGACAGGTGAAGACGATTCTGGCGCAAACTGCCGTTGATTTGAATACACTGGGCTATGACGTATTCACAGGCAGCGGCTTTGTCAACGCCGATGCTGCCGTACGGAGAGCGATCGCCCTTGCCTAACCTCTAACTGAGAAATTTTCATCATCGACAATATTCAGTCTTACATGGGTAATTAATCCATCCAGGGATTACCCATGTTTTCCTATTGGCAGACGATGTGAAATCCCGTGTTAGACTGCGATTAGGTCGCGATCATCCATCTCGTTATGCCATCTCCATTTCCGGGCATGAATCCATATCTAGAAGCGCCCACACTTTGGGCGGGGGTGCATCATTGGTTGATTACCGAAATTGCGCGATCGCTGCTGCCTCAGTTACGTCCTCGATATTTCGTCGCTGTCGAGGAACGAGTTTATGAAGCGAATGGAGATTGGTCGGCATTGGTTGGGATTCCTGATAATGTGGTCATTCAATCGGGGCAACCAGAATCTGCATCTGGTGCTTCTAAAGTGGCAGTGGCACTTGCTCCAACCCAGCCAATGACGGTTACCCTACCAATGCCGGAAACCATTCGCGAAGGTTATTTAGAAGTGCGAGAGGTGGGTACGGAAGCGGTGATTACGGTGATTGAGGTACTATCGCCGACAAACAAGCGATCGGGGGAAGGGCGCAGCCAGTATGAGGCGAAGCGCCAAAAAGTGTTCGGTAGCTCAACTCATCTAGTGGAAATTGATTTGCTGCACCAATGGGAGCCAATGCCAGTTTTGAATTTGTCTATACAAAGTCAATATCGCATTTTAGTGAGTCGAAGCGATCGCCGCCCACAAGCCGATCTTTATGCCTTCAATTTGCCCGATCCGATTCCAGCCTTCAAGCTTCCGCTCCAAGCAGGTGATATAGAACCGGTGGTTGATTTACAAGCTCTCCTGCACAATCTGTATGACCAGGGGGGATATGATTTGCGCCTGAATTATCGCCAAAACCCGCAAGTTACCCTCTCAGCATCGGATGTTACCTGGGTAGAAAATTGGTTACACCAACAAGGACTACGCCCCTAAATTCCCATTGCTGAAGCATTCCTCTGCTCTCCTACGGTTTTCTTCACCAGAAATTTAGTCTATTGTTGTTTCTACGTGGATAAGTAAAGGCTGAGTTACAAAGGGCGATCGCGGGAGTAGGCAACGATGGTTAAGCGTAGTCTGGGTACGTGGGTGCGATCCGGTTTAGTTAGTTGTTTGCTCGGTTTTAGTGGTGGAAGTCTATTATTGCCGTCAGTTACTCAAGCACAAATTCAAGCTGATCCAACACTGGGAACGGTCGTAACTCCTTTTACTCCTGGCGCTTGTGTTGGAGCAGGTGGAATTTGCGACATCACTAACGGCACTGAACGAGGCAGCAATCTCTTCCACAGTTTCCAGCAGTTTTCTCTGCCCAATGGTGATAGAGCCTCATTTATCACTAACCCTACGATCCGAAACGTGTTGGTGCGGGTAACTGGAAACACGATTACCAACATCAATGGCACCATTGAAACACTAGATATTAACTTCAATCCAGTTGCCAGAAACTTCTTTCTGCTCAACCCCAACGGCATCATCTTTGGTCCTAATGCCGGGATTTTAGTCGGTGGGTCATTCTTGGCGAGTACAGCGGAACGGATGGTGTTTCAGGATGGCACCGTGTTTGATACCCGTGATACGACGGTCAATCCGCTGTTAACCGTCAGTGTGCCAACTGGGTTGCAAATGGGACAAACCCCCAGAGAAATCCGAATGCAGGGTTCTTTTCTTTCTGCTGGGGTTTTTGATGACTTTACAAGTTTTACGTTGTTAGGCAGAAATGTTTCTTTAGATGATGCAAGGGTGATTACGCCAGGGCAGCGAGTCGAGATTGGAGCTATTACCGGAGCAGACAATGTGGGGTTGAATGCGAATGGCAGTTTGAATGTGCCGGATGGACTACTAAGAGGAGATGTCAGCTTCAGAAATGGTTCACTCTTAGATGTTCGACTCATCACTGGCAATGGTGGGGACATTGGCATCATAGGGAACAACATTAGCGTCTTGAGTGGCAGTGTACTTCTAGCAGGCATCCTTCCAGGAAACGGAACTGCAACCAGTCAGGCAGGAGATATAACCCTACATGCTACTGGCGTAATTACAATTCAGCAAGGCAGTGGAGTTGGAAATCTTGTCGGGACAGGAGCAAGTGGCAACACTGGCAACCTAAATATCATTTCAGATTCTCTCGCTGTTCAAGATAATGCTCGCTTGCTTGTAAGTACATCTGGGATTGGAAATGTAGGGAATGTAGTGATTAGTGCCCGTGCCCGCGTTTTGTTTAGCAACAGTAGTGGAGCTATCAACCGCTTAGAGGAGGGTGCAGAAGGTAAAGGCGGCAATATTCAAATTTCTGCTAATCAACTAGAAGTATATGATGAATCGCAATTGCAAACTGCAACTCGCGGTGTAGGTGATGCTGGGAATATTGTTATTAACGCCCATAATTTTATTGTTTTCAACAACCAATCTGCTGCCTTGAGCCTTGTAGCAGAGGGGGCACAAGGAAAAGGCGGTAATATTGAGATTTTTACCCACACTTTAGAACTACGGGATGGGGCACAACTAGTTGCTTCGACCCTCGGCAATGGAGATGCAGGGAACGTGACGATTGAAACGCATAATCATGTTCTTTTGAGCGATGGAGGCACAATCTTTAGCATTGTAGGGGATATTTTAAACCAACAGGCAGTGCCACAGGGTAACGGAGGCACAATACGAATTTCATCTAAGAGCTTAGAACTACGGGATGGGGCACAACTAGCTGCTAGCACTTTAGGTCGTGGTAATGCAGGGAACGTGATTATTGATGTCCGTGATTACGTCATATTTAATAACGGTGCTATCTTCAGTAGCGTGGGGGATAAAAATCAACAGATTATGCCACAAGGCAACGGTGGAAATATCCGAATTTCTGCAACAAACTTAGAAGTACTTAATGGTGCCCAGTTGATTGCCAATACTTTTGGTGTTGGCAATGCAGGTAATGTGATTATTGATATTCGTGATCGTGCCATTTTTGATGGAGTAAGTGGTAATTTGAGAAGTTCTGCAGTAACACGAGTTGATAATAATGCCCAGGGCAATGGAGGTAATATACAAATTTCTGCTAATCAATTGGAAATACTTAATGGTGCCCAATTGATTGCCAATACCTTTGGTGCTGGCAATGCAGGTAATGTAATCCTTAATATCCAAGATTTTATACTCCTTAATGGAGATAGTGCGGGTGTATCAAGTGCTGTAGAGGAAACAGGTAGAGGTAATGGGGGGAATATACAAATCGCAACTAATACTCTAGAAGTTCTCAATGGATCAGCAATAGAATCTAATACTCTCGGTATTGGTAACGCTGGTAATGTAACTATTGACGCACGCCATAGAGCTATTTTTAGGAACCTCAGTGCTATCTTCAGCAATGTCGAATTGGGGGCAAAGGGGAAAGGGGGCAATGTGCAGATTGCCACTAGCACAATGGAAGTAAGCAATGGAGCACAAATACTCACCAGTACCTTTGATATTGGTGATGCAGGAAACATAGCGATTAATGCCCATGATGCAGTTATTATTTCTGGAACCAGTGCTACGGGATTTTCTAGCGGATTGTTCACTTCTACCCTTACAGACGGGCAAGGTGGCAATGTTGCGATTAATACTCGTGCTTTTCAAATAGCAGAAGGAGCCAAGGTGAATGCTAGTACAACTGGTCGTGGTAACAGTGGCAATTTAGAAATTAATGCTGCGACAGTAGATATTCTTAAGGGTGGACAATTGCTGGCAATCACTGAAGACACAGGAAAGGCAGGTAACATTACAGTCAATGCAACTGATCGTCTTACCATTTCTGATAATGATCCTGCTTATGATACTCGCTTAGCTCAATTTAGATCCACAACTCCTGTCCGTGAAGCCAGTGGCATTTTTGTGCAGTCGCAAGGGACGGGTGAGGCAGGGGATATTACCGTCACCGCTCCCCAAATTCGCATGGATCGCGGGGTGATCAGTGCGGAGTCGGCTGCTGTAGATGGCGGCAACATTAACCTGAATGTGGGGCAGTTGTTGCTGATGCGAAATGGGAGTTTGATTTCTGCGACAGCGGGGACAGCCCAACAGGGAGGTGATGGGGGCAACGTCACAATAAACGCACCAAGGGGCTTTATTATCGGAGTGAGGTCGGAGAATAGCGATATTACGGCGAATGCGTTTACGGGGAGTGGTGGCAGAGTCAACATTACGGCACAGGGGATTTTTGGGTTGCAGTTTCGTCCCAGTCTCACGCCGTTTAGTGATATCACAGCTAGTTCTACCTTTGGCATCAGTGGCATTGTCACCCTGAATACGCCGAATGTGGATCCCAGTCGGGGGTTAACGCAGTTGCCTGCAAACTTGATTGATACCAATCGGATTTTGGCGAATAGTTGCATTGTGCGGGATGTGGCAGCGGGTGGCACATTTATCGTTACGGGTACGGGTGGGTTGCCTGTGCGACCGGGGGATGCGCCGTTGCCAGTGTTTGCGACGGGGGATGTGCAGAGTGTGGCAACGGATGGGAGAACGGATGAAACGGATGGAGAAGGGAATTTACCCGCTTCATCTGTTGCTAATCCACTGCCAGAAGCGATCGCGGAAGCTCAAGGCATTTACAAACTTCCGGATGGACAAGTCATTCTAAGTTGGGAGTGTGGCAAGTAGCGATCGCCTGCTTTTATCTCGCCAACACCTCTTGCACCCACTGCTGCTCAGGTTCAGATAAACTCGGTGCTGGGACAAGTTGCTCATAATCAATCTGCACATCGTAACTGGCCTGGTCGTATATGAAACTCCGACCCAAAGATGGGATATTCCAGATAGGGATCCATTCCTGGAAAGGGTGATGGCATGGGTCGCTTCAACCAATACCAACCACCTTGATTGCAAGCGTTTTGGTTAAGGGCGTTGCTCCAGCAGAGCCGCGATCGCGGTTAGTCGAGTTTGCTGTTCAGCGACTTCCAATTGGCTCAGGGTTTTCAATAACTCCAAACGCAATGTGTTCGCTCTTGGGGTTTTGATGGCTTCAGCCAGGGCATCGTACCAGAAGCCAGATTGTCCATAGAGTTGCGATCGCTGGAGCGGATCGTTGGTTTTGGCTAATCTCGTCTTCAGGTCAGATGGGATCGGCACCACCTCAACGAGTGTTTCAACCCACTGGTCTTTAGACGGGCGATTCAGGTCACACTTCACTGCCACTTGCCAGATGTACTGTTTACCTGTTGTCAACCCCGGCTGGTCTTTGGGCAGGGTGAAAGACATGATTCCAGCCGTGCTTTGTAGTTCGGTCTTGTAGAGGGTTGTTCCGCGTCCTTTCTCAGTCGCCTCAAACAACGTCAATGCAATCGGGTAGGGCTTTTGATCTGGAACAAACCAGACAACCGTCGGATGAGTGGATATCGTTTGTCCCACATGTTGAACGGGTGCTAGTGCGGTTAATGGAACTTTCACTTCACCGCCACAACCACCCCGGACTCCTGTAAGCGTGGTCGTTCCCCGTCTTGGCGCAGAAGGGCGAGGTGGGGGAGTGTAACCTGCTATTGCCGTTGCAGGAGTATTAAGCAATAAGGCCAGCGTACAAAGTACAATCCAGCACTGTTTGTGATGTTGATGCAACCAGACTAATTGGGGCGGCATAATTCGTTCCATCCATCATTTCTTTCTTAAAGATAAAAGAAGACGAAGTAAATGTCAGGTCAAGAGTTGCCATCTGGCTGACCGAATTCTGCCATCAAGCTGGATGATTGGTCTGGGAAGGCTTTGACCAGGACAACTCGCTGACCATGCCCTGGGGGTGATTGGGAAAGCGTTTGAATGTTCCACCCAACTGGTGGGCAAGATTTTTTGCTTGGCGTGTCCCAAATCCCGAAGAGGCTGGCGATCGCGGTTTGTCCGGCGAAATAGATGGCTGACCGTTATCCGCCACTCGCAGTACCCATTTCTCACCTTCCTGAGTACAGGTGACGTTGAGCCGAGTGGCACCCACCGCATGTTTCCCGACATTGCACAGGGATTCTTCTAAAAAGCGGCACAGTCCCCGCTTAATCTCGACACTGGGTTGCAACTCAGCAGCAGGTTCTAATTTCACAATTTGTACTTTGATGGTTCTAAAACCTGAAAAGTCTCGTTTCAACGTGTCGTAATACACCTCGGACAAAAGTTCATCCAGGGGCATTTGGAGATTCAGAGCGCGATCGCTGCCCAGTCGAACGCTTTGCTTTTGATCTAAAATTTCTTGCCGAACGGCATCATAGACCCCTCGTAGCTCTTGGTTGAGATTATGTAGGTCAGTCACCAAAGGTTGCGAAACATCCTGCTCCTGAGCATCTCGCAAAATTTTGGCAAGGGTTTGCAACGGCCCATTATGAATCGTGTTAAAGGTGTGCTCAATCACGAGTTGACGATCTTCAAGCTGTTGAATGTCTCGCTCATACTGTTTCAGGTCTTGTTCATAGCGATAAAACGATGCGATCGTGAATCCCATCCCATTCAACAGCAACACCAGGAACGTGGGCACGATGGGTACCCACCACCCCACCACCAACAAGCCAACGCAACTGCCAATTAAGCCAACACCGAGCAGGATCAATACCAGCAATCCTTTCCAGGGCGATCGCACCGAATAGCCTAAGCCGATGCTCAACAAGCCCCAGCCGATGATCCAGACATAATCCCAGCCATCTGCCCACCCCTGGAGCAAGGGGCGATCGTGCAGCACTGCATTAATGATTTGACTCACCGCATGGGCTTGAATCTCCACCCCATACACAACACCCGGATTCACCCCTGCAATCGCTCCTGTGTTCATCACATCCTTCACACTGAGAGCCATCACCCCGATTAATACAACCTTCCCCCGTAACCACTCCGGTTCAAACTGTTGGCGATGGATCTGGCTTAAGGTGAGAACTCGAAATGGTTGAGATCCGCTCCGGAAGTTGAGCAGAATTTGATTGCCGCCTGCATCCGCTCCCACATATCCCCCCGTATTGGGTTGAAACCGGGTCAACTCAGTCCCGCCAAACCGGAACGCTTCCAGGTCATGCATACCGTTGTCAATCTCAATCCCTTGCTGCGCCAGATAGGCTCTGGCTAACTGAATCGTCATTGAAAATCGGTATTCCCCCTGGGGATTGGATGCCGCCAACAAACTCCGGCGTAAAAAACCATCCGGGTCTAAAACGGCATCAGCAAAACCCACTTGATCAGCCGGTAAAGCGGGTGGAGGGGCAACGGTTGCGCTATCTCGACTGGGTAACGCTTGCTCAATACCAATGATGTTTGGGTGGGTGCGAAATGCTGAGGATAAGGCAGCGTGTCCGGGTTCAACGGGAATCACTCGAAAGATATCCAGTCCAATCACCGCAGGCTGGTGAGATTGCAGCGTTTGCAGGAGATCGGCAATGATTTGATCGGGAATGGGATAGGTCCCAACTTGTTGGATGTCATTTTCTGTGATGCCGATAATTACAACCTGCTCATCTAAGGGTTCAGGTGGGCGAAGTCGCAGCATCCCATCCAGGGTAATCAGTTCGAGAAATTGCAGCGCACCTGTGAACCGGACGAGAGAAATGAGTCCAATCATCATCAATCCAGGCAGTATGTCAACCTGCCACTGGAGTTGCTTAAATCGTTGCATAAACGAATGGTTCACAGATGCAAATAACCTTCTCAATCGATTAACCCTTCTTCTCTAGCCCGAATTTCAGTTTGAATCCGAACGTTCTTCTTCCCTTCATCCGGATAAACGGCCAGAGCATCTTGAATCTTTGTCCAGTAATGGCGCACTGTCCGTTCTGCCACCTTCATCCGTTCAGCGATCGCCTTATCTTGCAACCCCTCCCTAAAGGCTAATTGCAGCACATCCATCCACTCTGGTTTGAGTTCTAATCCACTCCGCATTTCTTTTGGAGTGTAGATTAATCCCTGGAGTGCCCATTCAGCTTTGGTCAGCATTTCTTTCATCGGTAGGCTCTTATCCACAATCGTAAAGCCGCCCTCATGCTGGTTGATCATCGGTTTCAGTCGTACCAGCGATCGCACATGGGCACTTTGTACCACGATATTCAATGTGGGATACTGCTCCATCAGCGTTTTCAGGAGTTGGATCCCATGCTCGATCCGGGCTGCATCCCCAACAGTATCGGGCATCGAGAGATCCACCACCATCAAATCAGGTTGAGTCAGCTTCACCTGTTCGATCGCTATCTGGGCAGTTTGCGCTGTATAAATCTCAGCATCGGGGTATTGTTGCTTCAATGTTGCGATCGTTGCATTCAGAATCGCTTCGTGATCATCAACAATTAAAATTCTTTGACGACTGGTTTTAGCAGGTAATTGAGGCATAACTTTCACTCAGATAGGTTTTTAATCAATTTGGATTTCCATCGAAAGCGGCAACTGATCATTCCATTCATTTGTTGAATCGAGCACTGTCCAGGCATTAAATAACGAAATGTTTGTTCTAAATAATGTAGATCTTGGACGTTCGGAAACACCATTGCTGGATTCAAGGATTGGATCTCAATCCTCAGCTCAGTGACATTTTTTTGTGCAGTTAAGTGAAGCATAATGAGCGCTGCTGCCGAAGCATCCGATAAACTAATTCTGATTAATTCATCCAGCGTTGCTAAAATCAATCGACTCTGTTCATACCTCTGATCGGGCCAATCACTTGGCAGATTGGATTTGACCTGGATGAATGGATAATTGCTTTGCCAACCATTCAGTAAATGTTGAATCGCCAATGGTAAGCTGTCATCCAGGAAAGGGGGCGATAGGCGATCGCTCAATTCTTGCAAGTCATGATGCAATCGTTCAAACGTGCTTAACAACTCTTGATTCGTCTCCTTTGTGATTTGGGGTGAATTGATCAAAGAAAGTTCAAGATTACGCCTCAAGGTGAACGCTTCTTGCAATAAACCATCCCGAATCGTCTCTGCATCCTGGCAATGTTGCAGCAATTGCCTGCTGTACCACCATCGCAGCGATCGCTGTGCCTCCATCTGAGACAGCAGCAACCACAGGATCAAGAGGACACAGACAATCAGAACCACGTTATTTCAGGATCAGTATTAGAGTTTGGAGTCGTGAGAACGCCTGTGTTGCCTTGTTCAGACAGCTGAGGTGTTCGTTTTTTACAATAAAAGAAAGAATCGTGTAAAAACTATCCTTTCATACCACACCTTTTGCAGAATCCGGAGATGATCCTTGCAGAAAGGTGCAATCTCACGGCATCTACTCACTCGGTAGTGCCCTGAAGGGCAGGATAGAAAGGGAATGACGTGTGAGAATGCATCGCTTCATCGCTGGTGACAGATTTGACATTCTCAACAGCTCGTCAAATTGCTCCATCACTTCGCCATCCAGACCCAAAATCCCAGAATTTGCTCCACAGGTGGCAGCGGGTAATCCACTATCCCAACGCTGGCTTCAGATCCTCTTTCTTCGCTGCCACAATGATTACCGCAGGCGCTTTAATAAACAATTGCTCTGGCGATTTGCTGATGCGAAAGTCGCAGTAAATGGGTTGTGAATCACTTTGCACTTTTCTTCAAGCGGACCTTCCACTTCATGCCGCCAGGTTGGTTAGAAGCTTACGAATATTGCAGAGTCAGATCCATTAATTTAAGGATAACGAAGGAGTTCAAAGCAATACTTGATTTCAACAACCGCATCACTGGCTTGAAGTTCTAAGTAATTGACACGAACTGATTTTTAATTATCTGAGTTTAATAATCAGTTTTCGATGAGTTTCAAGTTTGATACTGCAGAGGTTTCAACCTCTGTCATCGCTGTGTGCATCTTAATGTTTGTTATCTTCGCTATTTCTAATCTATTTCACTGATTCAATTGGAGGAATTATGGTACGCGTCACATCCCCAAAACAATATTCTGAATTCGTTCGATTGGTTACATCTGGATTGTTAACTCTGCAAACCACGATCGCCGGATCGGTTGGAACTGAACTGCTATTGACAACCCCAACGTTGATTGGGACGGGTGCCGCTCAGGCGCAAACCGTTGGACGGGGTGAACAGATCATCAAAAAGGTTGCGCCGACGGTGGTTTATGTGGAAGTGGATGGAGGCGATCGCTCGGGGAGTGGCATCATTGTGGATGCACAGGGGTTGATTCTGACCAATGCCCATGTGGTGGCGGGGGCAAAAACGGTCAAGGTGGAGTTATTTGATGGGCGATCGCTGAAGGCTGAAGTTGTGACACTGGGAGATGCGGATTGTCTGGATCTGGCAGTCCTGCGAGTACCGAATCCGGGCAATTTGACGGCGATTTCTTTAGCGGCCAATGGTGCGGCGCGTCAGGGTCAGGATGTGTTTGCGATCGGGCATCCCCACGGAATTCGACCTGCCACCATTACCAGCGGCATTATCAGTATGGTGCAACCTGGAGCCTGGAGACTGCTGCATAATGCAGCGATCAATGGTGGCAATTCGGGTGGTGCATTGGTGAATAACCGGGGCGAACTGATTGGCATCAACACCAGTAAAATTCGGGATGCGGAAGGGATGGCGATCGCGATTACGGTTGAGACAGCCAGAAGCTATCTGCAAGCCCTGCGGCAGGGAGTGTCACCCGCGATCGGTCGAGTGCTGATTCCCGGTCACACTCAATCCAATAATGCCTTGGCACAAACAGTGACGCTTTCCGCCAAAGGGGTAGAACTGACGGGACAGTTGCAGCAGAATGATAGTTTGATGTGTGGCGATTACAGTTACGCGGATGTGTATACGTTTCAGGGCAAGGCCGACCAACCAATCAGGATTGATCTGGTGAGTCAACAAATTAAGCCGTTTCTGGTGCTGTTAGCTCCTAGTGATAGGGTGATTGCTGAGATGGAGGGGCAAGGTTAGATGGCACTGCAACTTTTAGCCCAAAGTTTGTGAAAAATTTCCAAGTTTTTTGCATCAACCAAAAAACAACAGCTAAGTTTACTATTATCCTCTCAAGAATGATCTTTATGAAAACAAGGACTGTCTTACTCTTAGCTGTAATTGCTAGTACAGCTTTGCTTGAGTCGCAGCAAGCAATAGCATTCACACTGACGACTAATGCTTCTGTTACGCAGTTTGGTTCACCTGACACCCAAACTTTTACGGGTAGCAACACAGTTTTTCAAACATTGCCTTCTGTTTCCTCATCACAAGTTTCAACAAATGGTGCAATAACAACAAATGCGTTCGCCTCTCCAAATTTACTTACAGCTAGTTTTTCGATCTCTAATTCCGGGATCAATAGCCCTATTGCAAATGCTCAGTTTTATGATACGAGCATCGTCTTCCAAAATAATCAGGCTTTAGTCGATCTAATTGGATCTAGTGGAACTGGGCTTGACCTCCTTCTGAACTTTAATGTGTCATACCAACTTTCTACGCCACAGGCTCCTGGATTATTCAACCAAGCATTGGCTTTTGCAAACGTTAACTTTGGGGCCTCATCTTTTGGTGCTATAAGTTTTAAATCTGGCACAGCAAGCAGTATCAATGGACCTATTGACCGTACTTTTAGCAACACAGGTGTTTTCGAGGGATTACCTGAAAATGGTGGAAGTCTAACCGTTCAACTGCCGATCAACATTTCACCGATTCTGGATAACCGCAGTTTATCTGTCTTTTTTAGTGCATTTGCTGATGTTAACGGTTTATCCTTAGCAGATTCCACCAACGGGAACATCTCTGTGAGTATTCCTAAGCTTCCTCTGTTCGTTACCCTGCTTGATGGCACATCAGCTAGTGCTGCAGGATTGCAGTATGGACTTACCCCAAGTGTTACTCCAATGATTGGAGAACATGGGGAGGAGACATCAGATGGAGGCAGGGCTGAAGCTGTATCAGAACCATCTGAGATAGCAGGAACGCTGTTTGCGCTTACTCTCTTTGGATTGGGCTACTGTACCAGAAAAAAGCGTCTACCACTAGGACTCTTAAGCAGAAACTTTCAGTCTATTAAATAATCCAAAGAATTAATCTCACACTAGTGGTCAGTCAATTAATGATTGACGGGTAGCCAACATTCAGGTTGTTGATTGGGGTTAAATTTTGCGGGTCTTCGACCCGTCAAAATTTTCCTGACGGAACACTAGCTGTAGGAAAATTGGCGCTTCCATCCCCTTTGCTGCGTAATTAATTTTGTACAATCACTTAACTGACATTCCGTACTTCCAACTGGCACATTGAATATTCTGGCCAAGCAATCGGACTCCCAAAAACCCTAGTGGTCTGTCAATCCTAAAGTTGTGCGTTATTGCCGTGTTTCGACTACGCTCAACACTCGCCCTTTGTGGGTTGAGCGTAGTCGAAACCCACAATCTCCAACTTGACAAACCACTAGGCAGAGGATGGTCTTAATAAGATGAGGTTGTTCTCAATTAGGCGCAAATAGTTTGCTCAAACTGAAAATCGTGTATCCTTGCCTACTAAGGCTTTTAGCATCAAATATTGAGTGTGAGCTTAAAGTGCGGAAAGCGGGTTAGATAGTCAATCCGTGACGCGGCTCAGTAACTATGAATCCTAACAGACTCCCTAGCTGTCTTTTTTTGAATCATCCTCTACTTTTTGCCACACTCCCAACTGAGGATAATTTGCCCATCCGGCAACCTGTAAAAGCCATGCGCTTCCATGATTTCCCCTGACAAGGGACTCATCGCAGATGAACTGGATGAGGCTTTCATCTCCATTTCATCCGTTCCCACATCTGCTGCCAATCCCCGCACCTCTCCCGCGGGAAACATCGGCACGGTACTGCCCGGTTGTTCGGGTAAACCGCCATTGCCAGTAACCCAAAGCACCGCATCTCCATTCCCGCGTCGCATAATACAACTACTTGCCAAAATACGATCCGTATCAATCAAGTCCTCTGGTAATTGTGATAAACCTCGATTCAGGTCGAGGTTTGGAAAGGTGACTGTGCCACTGGTGCCTGCACTAGATTGAGCCGAAATATCGACTCGACTATTGCTGCGAAACTGACCAAAACTGCCACGATTTGCGGTCACCGAAATGTCCACTTGACTATTGCCGCGAAATTGGGCAAAACGACCCGGATTTCGCCCTACTGCTGTAGCCCGTCCACTGCCGAACAGATCGGCTAGAAAGACGGGAGAATTGATGAAAATATCGCCCCCTGGACCGAACTCTGCATTTGCCAGAATATCGCTATCTTCCAGGGCAAGAAAAATGTTGGAACGAAGGGTGATGTTGCCTCCTCCACCTAAGCTATCAAACACACTGGTGCTGATCAAACTATTATTTCGCAAAAAGACATCTTCGGCATGAATGTTAATGTCTCCGCCACCTGTTTGAAGAGAGGTTGCTGTAATCTGTCCTTGATTGATACTCAAGTCATTGGTTAGGTTAATGGCAATATTGCCTGCGCTACCCTGTCCTTCACCACGACTGGAAATTGAACCAGTGCTGTTAATACGCAGAGAATTTGCATCCACTTGAATATTGCCACCATTCCCTTGCCCAAAAGTAGTAGAGGAAATAATGCCGTCATTCTGAATGATTAGCTGTCCTGTCTGAACAACAAGATTACCGCCAAATGCTTTGCCATCAGCAAGTGTTGAGAGGATCCCATTATCGAGGTTGATGGAATTTGTAGCCTGCACCGTTAGATTGCCGGACTTGCCCTGAGCAAATTCTCCCTGGTCAGAAGCATTAACAATATTTTGGATAAGGTTAACAGTTTCAGGTGGAAATCTGGGGTCAAGATTACTCAAATTATAGGTTCTGCTATCAAGACTACTTGTAAATACTTTGCCAGCATTCCTAATGTTTAAATTGCTTGTTTGAATTAGAATATTGCCACCAAGACCTGTGTTCAGCGTACTTGTTGATATTAGCCCTTCATTAAATACGTTAACAGAATCCGTTGCACGGATAATTAAATCACCTGCATTACTCGGACCGGCACTGCTGGTAGATATACCGCTTTCGCGATCACGAACTGTCAAATCCTTTGTTTCAACTAAGATATTTCCTCCAGCACCTGCTCCAAATGCCACAGATCCAATGACACTGGCATTAGCGACCAACACAGAGTTAGCATCGCTAATAGCGATATTACCTGCCCGACCTTTCCCCGTTGTAGTAGTAGAAATGAGAGATTCATTTTGTAAAGTTAAATTTGGGGTGCTAATCACAAGATCACCGCCTGCCCCTTGACCCGAAGAACCTGCACTTAGGAAGCTTCGATTAAGCAGTCCAATAGAATCTGTTGCCCAAATTGATAGGCTTCCGCCATCGCCTGCAAATGAATCTGCGGTTATAACCGCTCCGTTTTGAACAAGTAGACTTCGTGTCTCAACAAACACCTGCCCAGCTTTTCCGGTAGCACCTGGATGAGCTTGAGCACTCAAGGCACTTGGATAAACTTCTCCCACACCTGTTAGTTCAATCTCAAAGGCTTTGATACTGACTTGTCCAGCATTTCCAGTGCCGAAGGTCGAAGCATAAATTCCTCCTCCATCTTGTGCAGTTAATCGGTCTGTTTCAATTTGGATTGAGCCACTGTTCCCGGAACTGCCGCTTTGAGCATTGACAAGAAAACCAGTTGGAAATCCTGTTTGGTTTCTACCGATAAGTTCAATTTCGTTGGCACGAACAACAATGTCTCCACCATCACCAGATCCCCAAGGAGCAGCCGATACTTGAGCAGCATTACGTGCAGTCAGTCGCACCGTCCTAATAAAAACATTTCCAGCGTTACCTGTTGAACCTGGCGTTGCCTGAGCTGTAATACCTGTGAGAATATTACTGAACGAGATAGGTGCAGTCATTTCAATTTCAGTGGCTCGAACTTCGACATTACCAGCATTACCAGTACCAAAAGTCGTAGTGCCAATCTGACCAAAGTTTTGCAGAATGAGCTGACCTGTTTGAACCGCCAAATTTCCAGAATCACCAAGAAAGCCTGAATCCGTTGAAACAACTGCATTATCGACTAATGTTATTCCAGGAGTAGCAAGAGCAATATTTCCACCTCTAGAGCGAGCATCGGCAGTGATGGTGATGGAACCGATGGGAATCGGGGCACCACTGACTGGATCGCCTGCACTTAAACGAATGGCTCCACCGTTGGTTTGGATGGGGCTATTGACCGTAATGCTATTCCCTGATTGCGCCGTAAGCCCAACAGTTGCAGCGGCAATACTAATAGGGGCGTTGAATGTAATATCGTTTGTTGCTTGCAGGGTAACGTTGGTTGTCGCAGCGTTGATGGTGCTATTGGCGATCGTGTTGTTTACGCCCGGATCAGCAAATTGATCGTTTGCCACCAGGTCAGGGGGATTATTGAACCCAGGAACGACGGTGATATTGGTGGGGTCGAGCAGAAGTGTTCCAGGTAAGCCATTAGGGGCTAATGTGTTGACGTTACCTTGATAATCTAAAAATTGCTTGCCAGAAACTTCGACAAATCCGCCATTGCCGGAAGTATTTCCACCACGGGCACTCACCCTGCCATAGAATCGCGTTGCCTCATCTGACCAAACAATGATCGTGCCGCCATTGCCAAAATCGATCGCGTCTGCCTTAATCTCAACATTTGGCCCCACAAACGTACGGCTGGCATTGGGAACTGTTCCATTGCCTTGCAAATCGCCGCCGATGAGGACAGTACCACCGCCGCCAGGAGCCGAGACATCAACTTGGGCGTTGTCTGTGAGCGCGACACGATCTCCCAACACTTCGACTCGTCCACCGGGAGCCGTCAGGGTGCCAGAACTGATCACAGTGTCACCATGTAAGGCAAGGGATTGACCGATATTCACGGCTAAATTGCCTGTGTGGGACAGGTTACCGAGGGAGGTGCCGGATTGCAGACCGGGCGTGATGTTAATTGTCAACAAAGGGGGAGCCTGGGGATTGGTGGCACTGAACTCGCTGCCGTCAGGAAATTTGAAGCTGTTAGCCGTACTGGCTAAAAAAGAACCGCCAATTTGTAACTGAGCATTCGGACCAAAAACAATGCCATTGGGGTTAAGAAGGAACAGATTAGCGGTGCCATTGGTTTGAATCAGTCCATCAATGTTGGAGATGGAGTTACCGGTAACGCGGGTGAGGATATTTTGAATCTGTGGCGCATTGTTGAACCAGGCAGAACCACCTGTGGGAATGGAAAACTCTCGAAAGCTGTGGTAAAGATTGACCCCTCGTTCTGTGCCACCATTGATGATGCAATTCGTGCATCCTGGAGTGACATTGGAATTGATGGGTAGAGTATTGTCAGGAACGATTTGAGCATTGGCTTGAGGGGGCGTAATGAATGTGGTCAACGTTACAAGACCAACGGTCAAAGCCAGACGACGCGGCAAAAAGCAGGGCATAAGGTAAACTCCTGAGCGGGGTGCTGAAGAAATTCTGGGTTCCGACTTCTGTGTTTGGGTTCGTAGCGGGATGCACCCCAAATTACCGTCATTGGAGGGACAGAAGAATGAATTGCCAACCGGAGCGATCGCCTGTCACCAATATTACTTCGGGAAACCAAAATCTCCGTGGTTATTCAGCAGAATTTTAGATTTTTAGGGAAAAAGGGGAGTGGGGATGGGTAGAGGGGTTGCAGAAAAGTGCAATTCAATTTAGAGGTTTGTGCCATCGGGATGGTAGGGATGTCGATCGCAGGGGTGGTTGATCTTGGATAACGTAACAATAGACCAGGATGACGGACTGCTATGATTTGTGGATTCAACGCTGCTGTCTGATCGCGCCTGTTCCTCATTCACCTTCAACCTGCCCCAATGCCTTGACCACCGCCCTTGTGATGATTGTCATCGTTGCCGTGCTACTGTTGTGGCTGCTGGCTGCCTGCCTGGAAGTGCAGCGATCGCTGCAATGGTGGCAATCGCAACAAATTCAGCAATTAGCCCAGGCATCGGAAGTCATTCGCAACGGGCTATTGCAAGACTCGTTTGTCGTGCGGCGCAACCTGGAATTGCTGCTGAACCAGCCTCCTGATGGCTTAAACAGCAGTGGGGAAAAGTGTTTGGCGGCGCTAGAGCAGTTGCATACATCCCTCAAAGCGTTGGGTCATCGCCTGTCGCCCCCCTACCTGGAAGTCAGTTTGCCGCTGGCAATCCGCCATTTACTGGAGGAGTGGCGATCGCAGTTTCCAGAAGTGCCGCTCCAGGCAACCCTACCCCATGACTACCAGCAGGCTTCCTATGAGTCTAATCGCTTGATCTTGATGGTGCTGGATGAATTGCTCAAGTTGGCATTCACCAGTGCGGCAGAGAACCATTCACTCCACTCTATCCATGTGAAATTAAAACAGCAAGCGAGCATTCACACATTCGCGATCGAATTTGAATATTCTGATGTGTTTTCGCTGAATCACTTATTAACAACGGTAGACTTGCGATACTTAAATCGAGTGTTCCAGGTGATGACAGCAGGTCAATGCTGGCAGCGTCGGCACGGTGCAACCCTCACCTGGCACTTACAATGGCAACCCAAAAAGCTCCGTTAAACCATCAGCCGTATTCTCATCGGGTCAGTTTTATGAGCACATCAGCCCAACCCACGTTTGTCGTTGTTGACGATCACGCCCTCGTCCTGGACGGCACCGTTCATGCCCTGCAACAGAAGTACCCCGATGCCCATATCGTAGTTGCCCATGTGGCGGCGGAAGCCCTGGAACAGGTGGAACTCTACCATCCCGATCTGGTGGTGGTCGATCTATCCATGCCGGAAAAGGTCGGAGATACGCCTCACACCGAAACCGGAATTGAGTTACTCAAGACTTTGATGGACCAGTATCCGACATTGAATATCGTTGTCCAAAGTGCCTACAGTAAGTCGTTGGTACGGTTGAAACTCGCCATCAGTAACCATGAAGGCGGCTTTGTGGTGGCAGATAAAAGTTTATCCATGCAAGAGATGTTGACCAAAGTGAACTGGGCACTGGATGGGGTGTTCCATACGCCGAGGGAACTTCGCAGTGGAATCGAGGTGAAGCCGGAATGGTTAGACCTGTTGCAACTGGCTTTTCGGGAAGGATTGCAGGATAAGGCGATCGCGGAACGGATGAATGTCTCGGAACGGAGCGTGCGGCACTACTGGACCAAGATCCAGGATGTGTTGGGCCTTTACCCAGATGAGGGCAAGAACATTCGGATTCAGACCGAACTGCGGGCCAGGGAAGAAGGATTGATTGACTAATGGCTCTCAAACTTTGGCGACAGCGGCAACCAGGACGGCGGCGATCGTGGCGACTATTGCCGGAAGTCGTGGCGATTGGGGCGATCGTGATGGTTCGCTTAAGTGGCGGGTTACAATTTCTGGAGTGGGCGGCATTCGATCTGGCTCTGCGATTGCGTCCAGCCGAACCCTCGGATCAACGGGTGGTGGTGGTCGGCATTCGAGAAGAGGACATTCGCGGCACAGGCAAGTTTCCGATTCCAGATGGCACCCTGGCGGAACTGATCAATACCTTGCAGACCTATCAACCCGCCGCGATCGGATTGGATATTTTCCGTGATTTACCCGTCGAGCCAGGACATCAGGCGTTGCTGAAGACCTTTCAAGCCAGCCAAAACCTGATTGTGGTGGAAAAAGTGTTACCCGATCAAAGTGGGTTTACCGTGAATACGCCACCCGGTATCTCATCGCAACAGGTCGGGTTCGCTGATGCCTTCTTTGATGAGGATGGTAAGTTGCGCCGCAGTTTACTTGGCACGCTCTCCAATGCGGGGGATTACCGTCTGTCGTTGTCGCTCCGGTTGGCGGCGCTCTATCTGAACCGGAAAGGCTACACCCTGGAAAACGGCATCCGCGATCGCGAGACCATGCGGTTCGGCCTAACTGAACTGCCGCGCGTCCATCCGAATACGGGCGGCTATGTCCGAGCCGATACCGGGGGCAATCAGATGTTAATCAATTTTCGTAGTGGTCGGCAGCCATTTCGGATTCTGACCTTACGCGAGATTCAGTCTGGGGTGAATCCAGCTTGGTTGCGCGATCGCATTATTTTAGTTGGCTACACGGCACCCAGCGTTAAGGATGTAGTCAGTTCTGCAGCGATTGACAGTGACAATCCAGCGTTGATTTATGGGGTAGAAGTACAGGCCCATGTGATCAGCCAGATTATCAGTGGGGTGCTGGATGGACGACCGTTGTTGCAGAGTTGGCCGGATGGGTGGGAGTACCTCTGGATCATTGGCTGGGGCGTGGTGGGGTTGGCGATCGGACGGTTGATTCGGCTACCATTGGTGAATGTGACGGGATTAGCGATCGCCAGTGTAGGCTTAATCGGTGGCAGTTATGTGCTGATCTTGTTGGGCTGGTGGGTGCCTGTGGTTCCGGCCTTTCTGGCCCTAGTGATCAATGGAGCGGGACTGGCCGCCTTCTACCGTTACGATGAAGCCCTGCGATCGCGCATCCAGGAGCGCCAGCAAATTATTGATCAGACCTTTGATGCCATTCACAACGGCCCCTTACAAACTCTGGCCACTCTGTTACGCCAAACTCAGGAAACCCCCTCCTGGCAACCCTTAACCGCACAGTTGCAAGTGCTGAATCAGGAATTACGGCAGGTCTATGAGGTCGTGCGACGGGAAGCCATGCCCGATGCCATGTCGGCGGCGGCAATGCCGCTCCATGAGGCCCTGCATCAGGTTTACAACACCGTGATACAGCGAGAGTTTCCCGGCTTCAAAACCATTCACATTAAGGTGTTGAAGTTTGAGCCGATCGCCGATCAGCATCTCAGTCAAACCCAGCGACAGGGACTTTGTCGGTTTCTGGAAGAGGCGTTATGCAATATCGGTAAACATGCGGTGAATGCCACTCGCCTGGAGGTCACCTGTATGCAGACTGAAACAGGCAACCTGATCCGGGTCGTGGACAATGGCAAGTCGTCATCAGCAAAGCCCAAGCAGCCCGCCCATCCAGTCGCATCCGGCTATGGCACGCAACAGGCCCAAAAATTGGCCCAGCAGTTAGGGGGACAGTTTCGCCGCTCGCGCAGAGACCCTCAAGGCATGATTTGCGAGTTGACCTGGTGCGATCGTCGCAGTCGGTTAAACCAGTTCTGGCACACCTGACCCGTTACTGGTGATACCGATTAATCTACACTAGGATGGAAAAGAGTTGCGATCGTAAGAGCCATGATTCAACTGCTTCCAACGGTTCAAAAGGTTACATTACTGGCAACGTCTGTGCTTAGCCTGACCTTCATGGTGGCCTCATTTGCTCGGGCTGACTTTGTGGGTGCCCCCACCCAACCCACCACCAAAACCGGTTCCACCGGAACCCGGGGGTATACGCCGCCCAATCCATCTCGTCCTAGCCGGGGGACAGGTTCCACCGGAACGCGGGGGGGCTGTGAGGACGCCAGTCAGGCATCCTCTACAGCTAATTTGCTGACGCTGGCTCCGCAGCAACACATTGGCCGCACCAGTTCATCCCATCCCACCCTTGTCTGGTACGTGCCGGGTCAACAGGCTGGCGCGATCGAACTGTCGCTGTTTGAATATGGTGCGAATGGTCGTGGTAAACGGATGCAGACCTTCGAGTTGCCAGGAACACCCGGCATCATGCAGTGGACGTTACCCCAGAGCCAACCGGGATTAGCAGCGGGACAAACCTATGTCTGGCAGGTGGCATTGATTTGCAATCGCAATCGTCCCTCCCAAAATCAATGGACAGAAGCCGTGATCGAAGTAGCCACTGTCCCGCCTAACTTAACAGCCATTTTGAAGCAAACAACTGACCCACTCAAGCGAGCCACAGCTTACGCCGAAGCCGGATTCTGGTACGATGCGCTGGCCGAAACCTTCAAAACGCCTACTGCGCGATCGCTCCGCCTGACCTTATTGGAGCAACTGAGCCAACTGGAATCCCCCGAACAACAAGCGCAACTGCAAGCGATCGTGGCTAACGAACGTTAGATGCGAACCAAACCTTAATTCCGCTCAACGGCTGCACCGATCAGCGCTACCAATCCCAACCTGAAACATAGAACCCGCGATCGCGGCTCTCCTCCTACCGTTTGCCACACTCTCAACCCGGTGAGTGTACTTTTGTGCAATGGCAATGGATTAATTCACCACAAGTATTGGCTGAATTTTAGCATGAAGCCTCTAGCCAGTCCCTATATTCTAAAAATTAAGGAAACAGATAAATAACCCATCAGATTTTCCAAGTTCCCTTCAAATTTAATTTCAATCTGAGCCGAATGCTCAAGTCACTTCAAACTCAATTTTTAATCTGTTTCAAGACCCTCCAAACATTCGCTTCATTCAAGGAGTCAATCTCATGTTTACCTCTACATTACCCAACAATTGCTCGAAATTTGCTCGCATTACCCGCATGACCTTGTTGCTAATTGAATCAACAGTTACAACCAGCATAATTAGCTCGATCACAACCACACAACCCAGTTGGCTCGGTTTTCAACCCTCCTTTGCCCAAGCTCAACCGACCATCAGCACCTCTGCACACGATTTAGGCAAACCAATGGAAATCCAGTTTCAACCGAGCGATCCAAATGGTGTCAAATCTCAACCAAAACCTGATTCTCCTAATGGTTTAGATGATGATGGTTGGCCACCATCGGGTGTGATTATTTATTCAATCCCCGCAAATCCAACGTTGCCCATCCAATCACTTGAAGACCTATTTAACGCCTCGATCCTCGAAAACCCAACCTTGCTGATCCAATCCTTTAAGGCAGACCTGTTTGACTTCCCGAATTATGACCTTGCGCGCGATCGCTGTACACCTACCAAAGATGTCGTAACAAAATAAATCGGATTCCCCCAATCACCAAAAGTGTAATGTGCTTTACTCCAATATCCCTGCATCCTTGTTGAGGAGCAGGGATTTCAACAATCGCACCGACTTCTCCAACCAACGTTTTGCCATTAATGTCTCCTGCCGCGATCGCCATGCTGATTGTTATTTTTCTTAAACCAAGGTTTAAAGATTCAGTAATCTTGCTGCCTGCGAAAAAATGCTATGTACAATCGCGACAGGTATTTCACCTTGTTGCGGTTTGTCAGCGTTGCGTCGTTAACTCCTCTCTGAATTATGGGTGTGCTCCCATGTTTAATCGTGTTTCAGTGCGGATACGTGCCTGGTTGGTTTGCCTGTTTCTCGGTAGCCTTCTCCTTGGTCTGAATTTTGGTCACTCGGACGCAGCCCGCAGCGTTCGACCGAGCGCTCACGCCGAAGTCACGCAGCGATTAGCAATAGCCACGCCGCAATTGGTGCAACAGGGAGTCGATCGCTATCAGAGTGGCGATTACAAAGACGCGATCGACCTCTGGCAAGCTGCCCTTCAGGAATTGCAGCAAACAGGCAATCGCACCCATGAAGCGATTGTCCGAGAAAACCTGGCACGGGCTTATCAACAACTGGGGCAGAATAATTTAGCGATCGACCAGTGGAGCCATGTCGCACGACTGTATCAGCAATCCGGTGAGTCGGCGCAATTAGGTCGAGCACTGATTGAACAGGCACAAACCTACAGCCGCATGGGGCAACCCCGCAAAGCGATCGCACTGCTTTGCAATGCTGACAATCACGGAGAATGTGCCGCTAACAGTGCAGCGCAGCTAACGCGGTTATCTCGTAACCCTGTTTTGCAGGTCGCCGCATTGGGCAGTTTGGGTAATGCCTATCGGCTGATGGGTGAATATGATGCGGCTCAGAAGAATCTAGAAGCCAGTCAAGCGATCGCGGCAACGCTTAATCAACCAACCCCCAAAATATCGGCGTTGAACAGTCTCGGTCTGCTTTACAACACGCTGGCACAGGTGAACGATCGCAAAGCCGAAAGTGCTCAACAAAGTGGAAACGACCGGGAAGTCACACAGTTTCAGCGCAAAGCCAAGCAGTTCGACCAGCAGGCAATTCAAGTTTTACAGGAAAGCTTTCAACTTGCCCAAACTCAAAACAATGTCCCGGAACAACTGCGATCGCGACAAACGGTAATTCCTGCCTACTACCGCACGAACCAACCCTTGCGCGCGTCTGAGGCTTGGCAGCAAGCATCCCAGTTGCTACAATCCCTTCCCGACAGTCGCGATCGCGTCTTTGCAGCGATCGATCTGGCACACTTGCTACAACCAGACCCTCGCGCGTCCCGCCTGCAATGCTTAACGGGCGACCGCCTGACACAATCTGAAGCGTTGCTGCAACAAGCGGTTGCCGTTGCCCGTCGGATTCAAGACCCTCGTTCGGCCTCGTTTGCCCTGGGTGAGTTGGGGCGGGTGTATGCCTGCCGTAAAGATTGGTCTCGTGCGCTGGAACTGACTCAACAAGCCCGAATTGCAGCCGGACAAAGTAATGAATCTAAAGACAGTTTATACCTCTGGGAATGGCAAACTGGCCGACTCTTGAACCAACTGAATCAACCCACTCCAGCGATCGCTGCTTACGAACAAGCGATCGCCACATTAGAATCCATTCGAGGAGATATTCTCACCACCACTCGTGACATTCAATTTGATTTCCGAGATAACATTGAACCGATTTATCGAGAACTCATTCAACTGCGATTGAAGCAGGAAACCCCACTTCAAACTGCGACCAAATCATTGACGTGGGACAGTAATGCCAACAATTTTCGCTCCATCCTGCGAACGATCGACAGCCTCAAGCTTGCAGAACTCCAAAACTTCTTTGGTAGTGATTGTGTCGTTGCCGTTGCCAATCAAGCAAGTACTGATCTGGGTGCAAAAACTGCGGCAGCAATCTTTAATACCATTATTCTCAATGACCGGACGGCTGTCATTGTCAGTTTACCGAATGGACAGCAATTGTTTGACTGGTTGGAAATACCAAAGCAGGACATTATCAAGCAAGTGAATACCTATCGGCTTGGGTTGGAAGACGCACGATTTGACTATAATCCCGAACCGGCTCAGCAAATTTATAACTGGTTAGTGCGCCCCTTTGAATCTGATTTGCAAAAAGCCAATGTCAATACGCTGGTGTTCATTCAAGATGGCATCTTTCGGACGGTGCCAATGGCTGCTTTACACGACGGCAAGCAGTTTCTCATTCAAAAATACGCGATCGCGACCACACCCAGCCTCACCCTCACCGATCCTAAAGCCCTTCAACGAGACAATTTGCGGGTCCTGGCATTAGGACTGACTCAAGCCGTCAACATTGATGGTTTTTCACTGAAAGCATTACCCAATGTTGAACAAGAGTTGCTAGGTATTCGCAACTTAATTCCGGGTAGTAAAAAGTTGTTGAATGAAGAATTTACCCGCGAACGATTGAAGCAAGAACTGAGCGAAACCGTTTATCCCATCTTGCATGTGGCAACTCATGGTAAATTTGCCACTGATCCACAAGATACCTTCATCGTCACAGGCGATGCCCAAAAGCTTACCTTCAATGAACTCGATCGCCTGATTCGGAGTACCTCTCGCAACACCGAACCTTTAGAGTTGTTATCCTTAACAGCCTGCGAAACGGCTTCTGGGAACGATCGCTCCGCTCTAGGGTTGGCTGGAGTCGCGGTTCAAGCCGGAGCGAGAAGCGCGATCGCCTCCCTCTGGACAGTGAGTGATGCGGCGACGGCAAAACTCTCAACCGAATTTTACGCCCAGTTGAAAAATCCTCAGGTGAGTAAAGCACAGGCACTCCAGACTGTTCAGAAAGCATTTGCCGACGGTCGGGTCATGGTTAATGGCATCAACAACCCGGCCCATCCCTATTACTGGTCAGCATTCACCTTGATTGGCAACTGGCTGTAGGGATTGTAACTGGTCAGCAGCGATCGCGGAGTTTTATGCGATCGATCTGTAACTTTCACCCTACATCATGACTCAAAACCTAACTGGGGATGACCGCTTTCTTGCATGAAGTCAGTCATTGCAACCGATATTCTACAAGACATAGAGCAACACAGTCACCCAGGAATTACCGCCATGTCTACCATCTCGCTACAACGACCCAATCAATCTCAAGCTGACTGGCAAATTAAAGTACAAGACTTGATTTTGACAGCACGCAAGTATCCTCAAGATAGCCGCCAACGCAATCAATGTTTAACTCAAGTGATTCGGATTGTCGCACCAAAATTGTGGAAGTTTTACACTCCCCAATACGCCGATGCACTACAGCAAACCTGGTTATATTTTATCAAAAATGTATGCACGGCTTATGACCCAACTCGTGCCTCAATCGTGACCTGGTTAAACACCTATTTACGGTATCGGCATCAGGACTTAGTAAATGAAACATTAAAGAAACAATATATGGAAGTTTCAATTGATGTTGAACGGGAAGGCAACGATGGAACATCTGCAAAAGTATTTGAACTGCCAACGCGAAACTACGGCTCCCTTTCACTGCTGGATGAGCTTGTCGAATGGGTACAATCTGATGTCGATGGTGAACTCCAACGCACCCATTTGAAAGGTCGCCCTGATGTTAATTGTCGATCGCTGATCTTATTACGTCTGCCACCGGAAACCCCCTGGAAAGAAATGTCTGAGCACTTGGGCGTTCCCATTCCAACCTTGAGTAGTTTCTATCGTCGCCACTGCATTCCTTATCTGCGACGAGCTGCCGACGCAATCAAAACCTTTGCTTAGGTATGCTGATCTTCAAATTAGTTTGTGTTCTGTCAGAGTCAGCTACGGATCAAGTATTAGTCACAAGCTAATCGTGTTGATTACACCACTCGTTTGGGTGCCCACCTGCAATGGCAAGATCAGTCATGATTAGACACAAGTAACAGCCATTGGTGGTTGATCTTTGGTTAATTTCATTTTTGGGGACACTCCCAACTGAGAATGATTTGTCCATCCAGCAGTTTGTAGAAACCTTGAGCTTCCGCGATCGCCTCCAATAGATTGGTAACAGATGAAGTTTTCTTTGCATCCGTTTCATCCGTTCTCCCATCCGCTACCACACTTTGCACGTCCCCGGTTGGAAACGCTGGCAGTGGTGCATCCCCCGGTCGCACTGGTAAACCACCCGTACCCGTAATCAAAAACGTGCCACCCGCTGCCGCATCTCGCACAATGCAACTATTCGCCAGAATGCGATTGGTATCAATCAGATTCTGTGGTAGCTGAACTAATTCCCGATTCGGATCAATATTGGGCGTATTCAATGACACAATTCCACTCGTACCAAAAGTCGAACTGGCAGTAATGTCGCTAAATGGTGTCTCTTGAGTCCGAAACTGCAAGCCAAAGATGCCCTGCGCTGTAATGTTAACTCTCCCACCACTGCCCGTGAATGCATTCGCTGTAATATCACTATTCTCGCTTTGTACCCCAACAATAAAATGTTTCCACCAATGAGCGCAAAGTCCGCAAAGTTATCACGCGTTCCAGATAAAAGACGAGATCCACGCATTTGAATGTCTGCTGGTAACTGCCCTATCTGTAATCCTACGGGCACACTCACTGTTAATAAGGGCGCAACTGTCCGATCATGGGTATTAAAGACTGTTCCATCTTGAAACAGCATTCGCTCTGCCGTAGTTGCTAAAAATGATCCACCTATTAGCAATCTTGCACCCGGACCAAACACAATACCATTCGGGTTTAGCAAGAAGAAGTTTCTTGATACTGGATTGAACGCGGGATCAAGCGTTTCAATCGTGCCATTGATGTTGGAGATGAAAGGTTGTCCAACTCCAGTAACTCGCACGATTACATTCTGGATTGCCGGATCAGTGATAAACGAGGCTCTGTCTCCATTAGGCAGGGAGAACTGCCGAAAGCTGTGAAACAAGTTTGCGCCACGAGCCGTACCGTTGGTAATATCGCAAATTCCACCCGCTTCAGCACACGCCCCAGGAGTAAAAGGAGTTGCGACCGTTCCCAGTGTTGGATCAGCTTGAATCTGTGCTTGAGTAACCGATGGCAGTAATAGACTTCCACTAAAACCGAGCAAACAACCAACTAAACTCGATCGCGCCCACATTCTCACCCTACGATTCGCCATTGTTGATTGCTCCCGCGATCGCCTTTGACACCAACCTGTGAATCCTGACTCAGTCCTTAAAATAATCTAAATTTCTGCTAAAGAAAAGTATTTGAGCCGACCGCGATCGTAATTTTCTATCGCGGTTTTCAATGATTGGGTGCGGTGTGAGTGAATGGTTGAGGAGAAGGGGCGATCGCGGGTTTTGCTAAAAAGGTAGGAATTGAACGCGATTGACAAGATCTTCCGGATTACAAATTGCTGCAATCATTTCCAAATCTTTTACACAATCACCAATCGAAACATCTCGTTGGTGAGCATAAATTACTCCGGGAAACGGTTTTCCCTCAGCTTGGTAGCGGTGGGCAACTGCCAAGAAGTCATCATCCTGAGTAAAAAGCACCCGTCCTAAGAGGGTGTTTGAAAAGTCGGCTAGATAGTAAAAAAGCTCACTCAGTGTAAGCTGCAAGTAGTACAAACCACAGCGCTGAGGGAGCATCATGAGTAAAGCATATCCTACCAATCTGACCCAAGCCCAATTTGAGTACCTGGCGGACTTATTGCCGCAGGCCAAACCGGGTGGACGACCCCGCAGTGTCGATTTGTGGGCAGTGCTCAATGCCATTTTTTACATTCTGACCCAGGGGTGTAGCTGGCGGGCCTTACCTGGCGATTTTCCGGCGTGGCAGACCGTTTACACCTACTTCCGCACTTGGTGCAAGGATGGGACATGGGTACGGGTGCATGACCAATTGCGGGAGTTTACGCGCATTGAGGCGCAACGCCACCCGAGTCCGTCTGAGAGTAGCCTCGATAGTCAAAGTGTCAAAACCGCTGCGATGGTGCATCAAGCCGTGGGCTACGATGCGGGCAAGCAAATCAAAGGGCGCAAACGCTTTCTGCATGTCGATACGCTCGGTTTAGTGCTGCGAGTGCTGGTGACTGCCGCCAACGTGGGTGAGCGCGAAGGCGGCAAGCAGGTGCTCCAACGCACCCAGCAGATGGGGCAAGCGGTGAGCCGACTCCATCCGGTTTGGGTCGATGGCGGCTTTGACGGCCATCCCTGGATGCAATGGGTGATAAATGTGTGTCGGTGGATTGTCGAGGTGGTGCTGCGCCCACAGCAAACCAAAGGGTTCGTCTTGCTCAAGAAACGGTGGGTGGTGGAACGCACCTTTGGTTGGTTGATGCAGTGTCGGCGGTTGGTCAGGGATTATGAGCGGTTGCCCGAAACCTCAGAGGCGTTCATCTACCTGGCCATGATCCGTATTATGGTACGGCGCTTGGCATAATTTTTGACGCCTCAGACCTTTTCAAACACCCTCTAAGGCGATTGCCCGTTCCATCACGATAGAATCTGAGTCTCTACTGCGTCCATCTGCTTGCACAGTCAGTGCATCAATTCCTCTTTGTCGTAATCCTTTCGCGATCGCCCCAGCCACGTTTTCATCCAAATATAGGGATATGCTCACGCGATCAATCCATGATCACGAAGTTTTTTGACAACTGGCGAAGGCTCAGATTCTTGACGAAGCTGAGTAACATACGCATACCGCCGCTCCATGTCTGCGTCAATCTGCTCTTGATGATCCCAGTAATAGGCTAAGGCTGAATAGATTTGACTGAGTGAAAGATGGGGGAAATTCTCCTTTAGTTCCTCTGGACTCCATCCATAAGACCGCATCGACGTGATTAGTTCCACAACTTTTATCGACGTTCCAGAAATCACGGGATGATTTCCTTCATCCAAAAGAACATACTTATAGTCCGTTTTCGTAGCACTCATCAGCTTTTACCAATTCCTCTCTTGATTATGCTCGATTTCAATCAATCTCTTCCCGCCTAGGTGGTGCTAATTTGCGTTTTGCTGCCAGGCCGCTTCCTCAAGCACAAGCCAATCATCAGCTAACTGGCGATCGCGCTCAGCCCGACGAATCACTCCTTCTTTTAACTGTTGCCGCAGTTTCTCAGTTCGCATCTGGCTGAGGTAAGCCTGGATTGCGGCATGGATAAACTGACTGCGATTCAATCATTAGCCCGCTTAAAGATTTAGGCAATCTAAATATTTGCCGAAGAAAATCGTGTAGAATTCTTGCGAAGCCCCTAACTATAAGGGTTTTTAACAGGTAAGCTCGTATTTTCTCTATCATAATTTTGGGTGTTTCCCATGTTTAACCGTCTCTGGGTTCGGATGCGTCGCTCGTTCCTGGCTCTATTTCTGTGCAGCCTGATGGTGTGCTTGTGGCTTAGTTCTCAGTCTTCAGCCCTCAGCCCTCAACCCTTCCTGACTGCATCAGCCCCGCAACTCGTACAGCAAGGAGTCGAGCGCTATCGAGCCGGAGATTACAACAACGCGATCTCACTGTGGAAAAATGCACTTCAGGAGTACGAAAAGACCAACAATCGCACTGAACAGGGCATCGTATTACAAAACCTGGCACGCGCCTATCAGCAACTGGGACAGGACAACGACGCGATCTCACTTTGGGAACAGGTGATTCGGCTTTATCGCCAATTGAGCAACACTACCCAAGTTGCCCGCGCCCTGACCGAGCAAGCCCAAGCCTACAGCCGGATTGGGCAACACCGAAAAGCGATCGCGCTCCTGTGCAATGAAGTGGGTCGCGATTCCTGTTCTGTCAATAGCGCCCTGCAACTGGCACTCAAAACCCAGGATCGTTCTATAGAAGTTGCGGCACTGGGAAGTTTGGGCAATGCTTATCGCTCATTGGGTGAATACACGGCAGCACAGAAGAATTTAGAGAAGGCGTGGCAACAAGCCGAGCAATTAGGGCAACCAACCTACCAAATGTCGGTGTTGTCCAGTTTGGGCATTTTGCACAGCAGTCTGGCGCAGGTGAGCGATCGCCGGGCAGACCTGGCTCAACAAAGCGGTGATGCGACCGAAGCGACTCAATTTCAGCAACAGGGCAGACAGGAGGCTCAAAAAGCACGCGCTTACTTGCAGCAAAGTCTTGACTTGGCGCGGCAGCAAAGTCACGCTCTAGACCAACTGCGATCGCTGCTGAGTTTAATTCCAATCTACTATCGACTCAATGTTGCAGCTCAAACCACAACCGCATGGCAACAAGCAAATCAATTACTAACAACGCTACCCGATAGTCGCGATCGTGTCTATGCTGCCATTGATCTAGCCAACCTGTTGCAACCGAACGCAAACTCATCTCAGGTACAATGTTTACCAAGCGATCGCATTCCTCAAGCAGAAGCACTACTGCAACAGGCAATTCCCATTGCTCGCCGTCTTCAGGACTCCCGCGCGGCATCCTTCGCGTTGGGGGAACTGGGGCGATTGTATGAATGTCAGGGCAACGTTAGTCAGGCATTGGATTTCACGCAACAGGCTCGATTAGCTGCCGATCAAGCCCTGGATGCCAAAGACAGTTTGTATCTGTGGGAATGGCAAACCGGGCGCATCCTCAAGCAACAACAGAGAACGACAGATGCGATCGCCGCCTACGAAAAAGCGATCGCCACCCTGCAATCCATTCGAGGTGACATTCTCACTGCTGCCCGTGACATCCAATTTGATTTTCGAGACACGATTGACCCCATTTATCGCGAATTGATTGCCCTCAAGCTAGACCAGAAAACGCCTGTGCAAACTGGGACAAAATCGTTAGCTCAGGGGAACTCTTCAGATTTTCGTTCAATTTTGCGAACAGTCGATAGTCTCAAATTGGCGGAGTTGCAAAATTACTTCGGCAGTGAATGTGTTATTGCCGCTGTGAATCAGGAAAGTCTTGATTTGGGCGCAAAAACCTCCGCGGCGGTGTTTAGCACGATTGTGTTGAGCGATCGCACCGCTGTAATTGTCAGCCTCCCCACTGGACAACAGCAGTTCACCTGGATTCCGGCATCTCAACAAACCATCACCGAAACCATCAACAACTATCGCCGTGGGTTGGAAAGAGCGAGAGAAAACTATAATCCAAACCTGGCTCAACAAATCTATGACTGGATTGTGCGTCCATTTGAGCAAGATTTACAAACTGCCCAGGTCAATACGCTCGTATTTGTGCAAGACGGCGTTTTTCGCACCGTGCCAATGGCATCATTGCATGATGGCAAGCAATTTCTGATTCAACGCTATGCCGTTGCCATCACCCCCAGCCTCACCCTCACCGATCCCAAGCCCCTCGATCGCGAAAATCTGCGCGTGCTGGCATTGGGACTGACCAAAGAAACCTTCGTCGATGGCGAACCCTTCCCCCCCTTACCGAATGTCCGGCAAGAATTAGCCGGGATTCGCGACCTGATTCCCGGTAGTAAAAAGCTGCTGGATGAGGAGTTCACCCGCGATCGCCTGAAGCAAGAACTGAGTGAAACCGTCTATCCCATTCTGCATATTGCGACTCACGGCAAATTCGCCACCGACCCACGCGAGACGTTTATTGTCACAGGCGATGCCCAAAAGCTGACTTTTAATGAACTCGATCAACTCATCCGTCGCGTCTCTCGCAACACCGAACCCCTAGAACTGTTATCGCTCACCGCCTGCGAAACTGCCGTCGGCAACGATCGCTCCGCCTTAGGTCTAGCCGGAGTTGCCGTCCAAGCCGGAGCCAGAAGCGCGATCGCCTCTTTATGGTCCGTCAATGATGCCACCACTGCCAAATTAGCCACTGAGTTTTACGCTAAGTTACAAAATCCTCAACTGAGCAAGGCAGGCGCATTACAAGCCGTGCAACAAGAGTTTATTACTGGCAAAGTCAGTTTTGATGGCATCGACGCGACGCACCCCGCCTACTGGTCTTCGTTCGTGTTGATTGGCAACTGGTTATAAGCAATAGTTTTAACGAATCAGCGATCGCAAATCAAGGAATCTACACCCATGCAATTGAAACACTGGTTTGCTCAAGGTTTACAGGTTGGCTGGATGAGTTTGGCGATGGGAGCAGGGGCGATCGTGCTTCAGTCATCCCCAACCTTAGCCCAATTGGAACTGATTCCTGATACGGCTCCCGATCGTAATTTAGGAACTCAAGTTTTGCGAGACGTAATTCCTGGAGTTGATGGCGTTATAGGGGGGACACGACCGCAAAATGGACAAAACTTGTTTCACAGTTTTCAAGAATTCAACATCCAGGAGAATCGGGGCGTGTACTTTGAAAATCCCGCAGGGGTGCGAAATATCCTGACGCGAGTGACAGGGAATGATCCCTCTGATATTTTGGGGACGCTGGGGGTACTGGGCACTGCTAACCTGTTTTTCATCAATCCCAACGGCATTATTTTTGGACGCAACGCTAGTTTGGATTTAGGCGGTGGCTCGTTTTATGGCACGACTGCAAGCGGTGTTAAGTTTGGGGATATCGGTGAATTTAGTGCTGTTGATCCGCAACCGCCCTCTAACCTGCTGACGATCAATCCTTCCGCTTTCTTTTTCACGGCTCGACCACCAGGGGCGATCGTCAATCAATCACAGGCAACTCGCACAGTTTTGGGAGGAACCACAAATGGTTTGCGAGTGAGAGATGGACGAACGCTGTTGTTGCTAGGTGGTGATGTTACAGTCGATGGCGGTCAAATGATCGCCTTTGCTGGACGAGTCGAAATTGGTGCAGTGACAGGGGAAGGCTCTGTAGGGTTAACCGGGAATGGCAGTTTAAGTGTGCTAGAAGGAGCACCACGTGGAGAGGTTACTTTTACGAATAATTCCTTCGTTACTGTTCAGCTTGGTGATGGCAGTGGGGGCGATATCGGCATCACAGCGAATAACATTAACGTGTTGGGTGGCAGCCAACTTGTAGCGGGAATCTTTCCAGGTTTTGGAACGCCTACCAGTCAATCAGGAGATATCATACTAAATGCGGCTGGGTTGGTGCAGGTTGCGGGAAAATCTACTGCGATTGGGAATCAGGTAGGTGCTAATGCAATGGGGAAGAGTGGCAATGTGATGATTACCTCTAATGCTCTAGAGGTTCGAGAGAGTGCCCAATTAAGTGCCGACACCTTTGGCACTGGAGACGGGGGCAATATGATGATTACCACTAACGCTCTAGAGATTCGAGAGAATGCCCAACTAAGTGCCGACACCTTTGGTACTGGAGACGCAGGCCATGCCTACATCAACACCCGCAATCTGAATATTACTAATGGGGGATTCATTGCCGCCAATACTTTTGGTAAGGGCGGGGCAGGGAATGTGACGGTGGCGGCTGAGGCGATTGCCCTTGATGGCACCACTCCTAACGGGAGCTTGAGGAGTAGCATTGGGAGTTCGGTTGGACCAAGAGCAACAGGGACGGGAGGTAATGTCTACGTCAACACCCGCACTTTAAGCATCACTAATGGGGCACTTATTGTCACCAATACCTTAGGCAAGGGCAGCGCTGGGGATGTGACAGTTGCCGCCGAGGCAATAACGATTAATGGCACCACCCCTGACGGGAACTTTAGGAGTAGCATTAGGAGCTCGGTTGAACCAAGAGCGACAGGAGCGGGGGGCAATGTCTACATCAACACTCGCACTCTAAATATCACCAATGAGGCTGCTGTCAATGCCAGTACATTTGGTGACGGCAATTCAGGGGGCGTGATGGTTGTTGCTGAGGCGATCACCCTTAATGGTGGTAATATTTTCAGTCAAGTTGAACCAAGAGCGATAGGGACAGGGGGAGATATCCGCCTTAACACCCGCACTTTGAGCCTCACCAATGGGGCATGGATTTCTGCCCGTACTAGTGGGAATGGTAGCGCAGGAAAGGTGACGGTCACTGCCGAGGCGGTCACCCTTGATGGCATGGCTCCGGACGGGCAAACCAGGACTGGGATTTTTAGTTCAGTCGTAGAAGGAGGAGTAGGGACAGGGGGAAAGGTCAGCATTCACACCCGCAATTTGAGCGTCGCCAATGGGGCTGTTGTTTCCGTGAGTACCTTTGGCACTGGAATTGCAGGGGATGTCACGGTTGCAGCCGAGGCAATCGCCCTGGATGGTGGTGCTATTTTCAGTCAAGTTGCATCAACGGCAACAGGGAATGGGGGGAATGTTAGCCTCAATACCCGTACCTTAACACTCACCAATGGGGGACAGCTTGCCGTCAGTACCTTTGGCAACGGTCATGCGGGAAATGTGACGGTTGCAGCCGAGGCGATCGCTCTGGATGGCACCACTCCCAATAAGCAATTTTCTAGTGGGATTTTCAGTCCAGTGACAGAAACGGCGACGGGGGATGGGGGGAATGTCAGCCTCAACACCCGTACTTTGAACATCACAAATGGGGCTGTTGTCAATGCCAGTACCAGAGGACAAGGCAGTGCCGGAGATGTCAGCATTGTGGCAAGTGAGGCAGTGGATTTAGCGAGGGGCGGTATTTTCACTGCCTCTACTTCATTCAGTTTAGCAGGGGATATTACTGTCACGGCTCCGCAAATTCGGATGAATCGTGGGGTGATCAGTGCGGAGTCAGCGGCAGTGGATGGCGGCAACATTAACCTGAATGTGGGGCGGTTGCTGCTGATGCGGAATGGCAGTTTGATTTCTGCGACCGCTGGCACAGCCCAACAGGGAGGGGATGGGGGCAACATTACAATTAATGCACCCAGAGGGTTTATTGTCGGGGTGAAAGGAGAGAATAGCGACATTACGGCAAATGCGTTCACGGGCAGTGGTGGCAGAGTCAACATTACAGCGCAGGGCATCTTTGGTTTGCAGTTTCGTCCCCAACGAACGCTGTTTAGTGATATTACAGCCAGTTCCACCTTTGGCATCAGTGGCACAGTTATCCTGAATACTCCGAATATTGACCCCAGTCGGGGATTAACCCAACTTCCGCAGAATTTGATTGATACCAATGGCATCCTGGCGAATAGTTGCATTGTCCGGGATGCGGCATCGGGTGGAACGTTTATCATCACCGGAACCGGAGGGTTACCTTTGCGTCCGGGAGATTCGCCGTTGCCTGCGTTCCCGACGGGAGAGGTGCAAGGTGTGGCGGTGGATGGTGGAACGGATGAAACAGATAGGGGGAGAACTGCATCTGGGGCATCTATTACCAATCCATTGCCGGAGACAATCGCAGAAGCTCAAGGTATTTACAAACTTCCGGATGGGCAAGTCATTCTGAGTTGGGAGTGCGGTAACCGAAACTGACTCGCGATCGCCCAAGTGAGGTTGGGGTGAGCGATCGCTCATAAAAGCCATGCTGCATCACCACATCGCCACACAACTCGGAGCGGGCAAGGATGACGCTCGTGGAGGCGAGGTACCTGACGTAGGTGAGGTGGTCAGAATGGACAATTTCCTGGTCGCAACTTTTGAAGCGGCGACTGGTGTCTCTAGCGCGATCGCGTCAATGGACTTAAACGAATTAGGGCTTGAATCAGGGATTGATGCGTCCGTTGGCAGGGTCGAGATTGACTCTGCTTCCCCTTGAAGTGTTATCTCTTGGGGTACTGTCTCTTGCGGTGGTGTGCCTGTCGATTCCGACTTCGGCTTCTGCTCCTCCTTTACCGCTTTGGTGTAATTTCTGAGCGATCGAGCGTTCAACGGCACCCCCCGTTTTTGGAATGTCGCTGCAATATCTTCGTAGCTGTAGCCGTTCTTCAATGCGTCCTGGATGAGCGGTAGAGCGTCACGCACTACGTCCTTGAGTGAAGGGAGCTTAGGCTTGCTTGCCATCTCCTTCAGGTCACTCAACGCGAGTTTGATTTCCTTCTCGCCGTAAATCGGTGGCTGTTTCTTGGTGGTGCCTTGCTTTGTCATAGGTGTCCTAGGTGTCTCTTGCCCCAATCGTCTTGGGCACTCTTCAAATACTGGTAATTTCCCTGCACTTTTGTCTTGCAAGCTATGGATTTGTTGACAGCCTCGATCGCTTAGACCGTCACCTGAGAGACAACGCAGAGACACTTTCTCAAGCAATCCCTAACATTTCGGGTGACTGCCAACCTGCTCGTCGGAAACACCGAATTACGGTTCGCTTTACCTCGGCAGAACTCAACAGACTTTCCGATCTAGCACAAGGCGTGTCTCTCTCTAACTATTGACGTGCCCGCGCTCTGAAGCAACCGTATCTTTCCGGTAGAGTTCCCAAAGTGAATCGCTTGCTCTACGTTGAACTTCGGAGAGTGGGAATTAATTTCAATGAAATTGAAATTTTATTGAATCGAATTGCAAAATCCACGACTCAAGATCACTCAATTTCTCACCCCCTCGATCGCACTTCACCCGACATTGAACCCGTCGATTTTGATCATTTCGATGGCATCCTGGCTGAACTATTGGAGATCTTGTCAGGTCTTTCCGAATACCTGACAAGATCTCCTAAGTGACACACTCCCACCCGATCTTGCCCCTTTAAATCACCCCTAACCTCACCCCAACCCACCCTCAAATGGATTTGATCAACTGATCGAATGACGCACGCTCAACCTTCACATTAAACAAATCAATGTGGACACACCTCGTCGGTTTTCTGATAGTTTCCTGACATTCCTCTGACACTTTAGCCGACACTTGCCCGACCGTCATAGGGCATCTGCCCTATCTTTTGCCCGACATCTAAGTGACCTCTCGCTGACATCTGAATGACTTTCACCCGACATCTGCCCTAACTTCTGACTGACATCTGAGTGACCTCTGGCTTTCATCGCCAACCAGTTCCGCCTGTTGTTGAGTCAGTTGGTTGGGGTGTGTTGCTGTGCAGATACCGCAAGGGTCGCTATATGTGCGTGGTGTTGAACATTCAGTTGACCCACGCTCCTTCTATCACGCCATCCAATCGCATGCCTCAACCTTACGTTCCGAAGCCATTACCATTCGTGATCATCGATTGGGTGGAAATCAATACACCCTTGACAGTATTTCCCTGCATCAAGGGCAGGCAACGCTCGACGACACTCAGGGCACCTTTGATCGTCTGACTCAAGCAGAGCAGGCAAAAGACCCCGAAACCTGAACTTGAGGTGGACGGCGAGCCGTAGGTGGTTCCCCCTGGAATCACCCTTCCAACTTGACTATTAAGGAGCAAGGTCAATCAGGGTCGAGTAGGGAGGACTCCTCCAATTAGGGTGAACGCACACGTTTCTTCACAATTTGCGGGAGGGAATAGAAACTTGAGCCAAAATCTGGGTTAGATAGTGATCATCCCAACCTGCCTTGAGCCGTTTGGCCCGCGTACCGCCTTTGGCAGACTTCTCTTGAGTTAAGAGATTGACCGCGAGATGACGAATGACCGCTAAGTTTTCCGCGCAATGGCCTTGAGTTGCACGAGCTTGGTCTTCTTGAAACCCAACATCCAACACCCAATGCAGTTGATTCTCAATCCCCCAGTGACCTCGTACCGCCGTCGCAAAGCCCGTTGCATACAGCGGTAAACTCAGCAAATAGTAACGCTTTTCACACGTCATTTTGTCGCCGACTTGTCGCTGCGATTCCACACAGCCAATCGTCGTTAACTTCGCCCAGTTCTGGGCACCGACCAAAGGTCTCGTGAAACGGGATGCCATTGGGCAATTCCAAGAAGGGTTTCAACCATTCCTGTTTGGCGATGCCATAGTTCTCAATCTCCACACAGGTATCCGCACCACACATTACGGCACAGATGGTGATCAAGACAATATCGAGGAGTAAATGCTCAATGCTGTGCTGAGCACGCGGGTCATCGAGCGAACTGAAATGTTCTTTAAGGGGAATTATCGCGGCTTCAATCCTCATAGAACACTCCTCAACATCAGGACTGCTTTGGATTCTCCGGTCTCTTCTCCTGATCTCCAACCCCTACTACTCAAGTGTTAAGAAACGTATGCGTTTGCCCTACATAAGAACCTAGTGGTCTGGCAAGACTGTTTTGCTGGGTTGAAAACCCTCAAAACACTTGATAATTGGGTTTTGTAGATTTGAGGTACCCCTCAAATCTATCCTGACGGACTACTAGAAGCTTATGCAGTCAAAGTTACGCAATCTTTCTATAATTGCAATTCATCACAATATTATATGTGTCGCCAGCTCATCGAAATAATGAATGATTTGATCATCTTATCGTTTATGGGGCTAATAGGATAAGATGTGCTAGTGATGTGATGTCGTCTAGAAAAGTTATTGCTGCGTGTGCTGCAAGTAACTAATCAATTTTTCCCAGTAGCGCGGCTACTTTTGTTGCCAAGTCGTCAGGTTCAATGGGTTTAGAAATATGTGCTTGAAATCCGGCGTAGATCGCCTGCTGACGTTCTTCCTCTGACGCATAGGCAGTAAGGGCGATCGCAGGAATTTGTCCCCCTTGGGCAGGAGTGAGCGATCGCACCTGAAAAATCAGATCGTACCCATTCTCATTGGGCATTGAAATATCGCTAATCAGTAGATCGGGAATTTGTTGAGCGAATTCTTGAAGGGCATCTGAAACAGATGAGACAGCAATCACATCAGCCCCATAGGATTGCAGAACGAAGGTAACTAATTCTCGTCCATCTTCTTCATCTTCAATCAGTAAAATCCTTAAGCCATCAAGTATCATCCTATTGCTAATCGCTGCGCTCTGCTCATTCGCTTGCAAGAAAGATTGTTCTACAGCCAATGGTTGGCTGGATTCAGGCAGTAAAGGAAGGCGGATCGTGAAGGTTGTCCCCTGTCCTTCACCAGCACTGGCGGCTTGAATGCTGCCGCCATGTAACTCAATTAAGTGACGGGCAACCGCTAACCCTAACCCCAATCCTCCATATTTGCGAGTGGTTGAGCCATCCGCCTGACTGAAGCGTTCAAACACATGAGCCAGAAAATCCGCTTTGATGCCAATCCCGGTATCCCAGATCCTAATTTGGGCACCGGTATCAACCTGTTCCAAGTGAATTTCAATTTGTCCACCCCCTGGCGTGAATTTAACCGCATTAGACAATACATTCCAGATGACTTGTTGCAGGCGATCGCTATCCCCTGCCACGAACCCTACAGAATCATCCAGATGAGTTTCAATCGTAATTCCTTTAGCGTTAATGGCAGCTTCTAACGGTTCCAATGCGTTATAAATCACTGGAATGAGACTAATAGGGCGAACGTTCAGCCGCAATTTCCCATTGATGATGTTTGAGACGTTGAGAATGTCTTCAACCAACTGGGTTTGTAGCTTGGCGTTCCGCTCGATCGTCTCTAACGCGTTGTTGATTATTGCGGGATTCAGTTTACTCGTTCGCAGCATTCGAGACCAGCCCAGAATGGCATTCAGTGGCGTTCGTAATTCGTGGGAAAGGGTGGCTAGAAATTCATCTTTCAAACGGCTAGCAGATTGAGCTGTCACTCTTTCCTGTTGAGCGACTTCATACAGATGAGCATTATCGATGGCCAATGCAGCTCGACGTGCCAATTCTTCTGCCAGGATTTGATCCGTGAGGCTGTAAACTCGTCCTGATTCTGCTGAAACAAACGTAATCGCGCCCAAAATCCGTCCATGCGCCTGAAGGGGAACGATAATCGCTGACTTCAACCCTAATTCACGCAGAATTCTTAAATGCTCTGCATCACGCGCATTAGTAACGAGTTGTTCATCGCTAATGATTGGGTAGCGTTCGGTTTTTCCGGTTTCTAGAACCCGCCCAACCCCCTGGGATGCATTGAGATCGACAGGATAGCGTTCCTGTAATTCTTTTCCCAGTTTTACTTTCTGGGGGTCTTGATGCGTGAGGACGGTGCGACGAACGGTTTGGTTCGGTTCAATCAGGTCGATAGCACACCAGTCAGCAATCTGAGGAACAACAAGCTGAGTGACTTGGGTCAGGGTTGTTTCATAGTCCAAGCTGGAACTCAAAATCGCTCCAGCTTCAGCCAGGAATTGCAGCAAAAGCTCAGCTTGCTTACGACTGGTGATATCTTCTACCAAACTATCAATGAAGGTTTCGTGATCAATCCGATTCAGGGTTTTGCTCCACCACACCCAAACAGTGGAACCATTGGCGCGACGCAGTTGAATCTCCTGAGCAGGCAAATGTCCGTCTTGCTTGAGTCGTTCTAGCAGTTGAACAATATCTAAAGATGAATCAAAAAGTTCAGCCAGTTGAATGGCCTGCGCTTCTGCTAAAGTCTCTACGTCCAGTAGCTTCAAGAAAGCGGCGTTCACTTCGACAATTTGCCCGTCCAGCGTAGAGCGAAAAACTCCAACATCTAGTTGATTCAGCAAGGATTGCAGCTGTAGTTCCAGGCGATCGCTCTTGCGCCGCTCTTCTGCACGTTCATAAGCCCGACGCACCGCGATCGCCAACCTGACTAACCGCTGAGGCGATTTGATCACATAGTCATCCAAGCCGGATTTCATCGCTTCGACAGCGATCTCCTGACTCCCACTATTGGTAAACATGACAACTGGGCAATTCGGATGATCGGATTTAATCCTCTGGAGCACCTGAATTCCATCACTCCAGCGCAGGAGGTAGTCTGTAACAACAATGTCAAACCCTCCACCTCCTAACGCCTGAGTTAGTTCTTCTGCATTCGTAATCTCAGTAATTTGAGCATTGGGAAATTCTTGGCTGAGAACTCGGATAGCCAGGGCACGATCGTCGGCATTATCATCAATCAGAAGGATACGCAGCATTAACTAGGTATGTAGATCCTATAAACATATAAATCCTAAAGATCATCTCTTAACTACAGCCAGTAACAATCTATCTCAGTAGGGATAAACTGCTCAACCTTAAGAAACTAGCATTGTGGGTGCTTGATTAAATGAATTCCAGTAGTGATGCAGTGTTTTTATTGTTTCTAAAAGATTATCAAAACCAACTGGCTTCACCAGATAAGAATTAGCACCCAGATCATAGGCGAGGTTAATATCTGAAATTTCTTTGGAAGATGTCAAGACAACAACAGGTAATCGCTTCAGATGAGGCTGCTGTCGAAGCCATCCTAAAACCTCATGCCCGGACTTAATCGGAATTTTGAGATCTAATAGCAACAGACTGGGGAAAGGATAAAGTTCTCGGTCAGCATAGCGATCGCTCCCCGTTAAGTAGAGAATCACCGACTCCCCATCGGGCACCACTTGAATTGGATAGGGAATGTTGGCCCGCCGGAAGGCCCGCTGAATTAACAACACACTGTCTGAGTTATCTTCTGCTAATAAAATGGTCTGCATACTCTTACGACTCGACTGCTGGTAATTCAATCCAAAAGCGACTGCCCTGACCCAGTTGCGACTCTACGCCAACCCGTCCTCCCATGCGCTCTATGCCTCTACGCACGATCGCCAACCCAATGCCCGTGCCGGGATACGCCTCAATCCCGTGTAGCCGCTCAAACACTCGAAAAATTCGGTTCTGATTTTTTGGAGCAATTCCAATCCCGTTGTCTTCAGTCCACAGGCGTATTTTTTGCTCTCGACGTTCTACCCAGATATGTACCAGGGGTTGTGTATCACGACTGACAAACTTGACTGCATTGGTAATCAGGTTGGATAGCACTTGAAGCAAGGTGATGTAATGTCCATTTACTTTAGGCAGAGGGCGATCGACGATTACTTGAGCATTTTGCTCCCGTAATCTTTCCTCTAGCTGAGACAAAGCATCTGTGACTAAAACTTCTAAATCAACTGTCTGGAGTTGGATGTTTGCCCCAAACTGACTGTAGGTTAACAAATTATCAATTAGTTCGTAGGCACGGAGGGCACCCCTGTTAATGCGTTGCGCGAAGTCTCGCCCTATTTCATCTAAGCGATCGCCATAATCTTCGATTAATGCCTGGGCAAACCCCTGTATTATACGAAGGGGTTCTCGCAAATCATGGGAAACAGAGTAGGCAAACGCTTCCAGTTCGGCATTGGCTTCTTCCAGCTCTGCGGTTCGTTCAATGACTCGTTGTTCTAGCGTTTCGTTGAGTTGTTGAATGGCAAACTCGGCTCGTTTGCGCTCGGTGATCTCTTCGAGCAAGCCATCGACAAAGGTTTCGCCTTCGATCGTATGAACCATCCGATTGAGCAGCACCCAAATCGTTTCTCCGTCGGCTCGGCGCAGTTCGACTTCCCGTTCCCAGGGCTTCGGATCAGCGGAAGGCTGCACGTCCATAAAATACTGCTTAAAATTTCCGTCCGGTAACTCAGACAGGGCTTCCACCCCCAGCATCCGCAAAAAGGCTGCATTTACGTCGAGCAGTTGCCCATCTAGCTTGGCTCGAAAAACGCCAACATTGAGGTGATTGAGCAGAGATTGGAACCGCATATCCAGTTGGGACGATCGCTTGCGTTCCTCTGCCCGTTCCAGCGCACCTCGCACGGCTGCCGAAAGTTGAATGAAATACTTGGGATATTTCAGTACATAGTCATCCAACCCTGCCTTCATCGCTTCTACAGCTATTTCCTGGCTCCCTGTTTGGGTGAACATGATGACTGGGCAACTGGGATAGCGTTCTTTGACCTGGCGGAGAATGGTGATGCCATCACTCCAACCCAATTGATAGTCTGTGATCACTAGATTAAACTCACCCGCTTCTAAAGCTCTGGCAAACTCCGTTGGGTTGACTATCTCGTGAGGCTGCACTTGCTTAAAAGCACGCTTCAGTTCGCGAATGGCTAAAATCCGATTATTGGGAATATCATCAATCACTAAGATGCGTAACATGGGTTGTGTATCGACCTCAAGTTCATGAACGGTTATTTGGGCTGGGGAGTTCGAGCCAGAAACGACTTCCCTGACCGACTTGAGATTCCACACCGACTCGTCCTCCCATCCGCTCAACTCCTTTCCGGACGATCGCCAGTCCAATGCCTGTGCCGGGGTACGCATCCAGACCATGCAATCGTTCAAAAATATTAAAAATGCGCTCTTGCTGTTCTACCGCAATGCCAATGCCGTTGTCTTGTATCGATAGGCGCGTCCAGCCTTCTACGTCCTCCGTCCAGATTTCTATCTCCGGTTGCATTGCCAGAGCAACAAACTTCATGGCATTGCTAATTAAGTTCATTACCACCTGAATTAGCGTGCTGCGATGCCCAATAACCGACAGCAATGGTTCTCTGACCGTAATTTCTGCGTGGGTTTCCTCAATTCTGGCATCCAGTAATTGCATTACCTCGTCAATGACCAACCTTAGGGCAATGGGCTGAAGCTGAATACTGGCTCGGCTCAAACGGCTATACTGCAAAAGGTTTTCAATCAGGGCATCCATCCGCATTGCCGCGTTGCTGATCCGTTGAGCATAATCCTGTCCAACCGTGTCTAGCTGATCGGCATAATCTTCGACCAGTGCCTGAGCAAACCCTTGCATTGCCTGGAGCGGCGTTCGCAAATCGTGGGAGACCGAATAGGCAAAGGCTTCGAGTGCTGTATTGGCATCCTGCAACTCGCTGGTGCGTTCCTCGACTAACGTTTCTAGATCCAGGGTGTAATGTTCTAACTGATCCCGAAGTTGGCTTTGTTGAATGGCGATCGCCAACTGACTGGCAACTTCCTGAGCGATTTCCAGGTGTTCATCATTAAACGCCGATCGTTGATGAGTCCCCAGATTGAGCACACCTACCAGGTTCTCCTCTGCCAGTAAGGGTACGGTCAAACAACTCTTCATGTCCTGACCTAGAAGCTGTTGCAACCCTGGAGAACAATGACGGTGGGCTTCAATATTCTCAATGTATCGATAGGGTTCCTGCTTAATCATCTCAACTGAAACAAAATCATCAATGGGAACCGTGGTTCCTTCGATGGGTAAGGGTTCTCCTGATTCCACCCCAGTCAGCATTCGAGCTTGATTACACTCCAACTCAAACAGCAAAATAAAGGCTTGTTGGCAGGGAATGAGGCTACAAATTCGAGTTAATGCTAATCGCACCGGATCTTCGAGCGATCGCGCCAACAAAATCACATTATCGATCGCATGAAGCGTTTCTAACCGGTCTGCATAGCGCTTGAGTGCCTGTTCTGCTTGTTTGCGATCGCTAATATCAGCAAAGTAAATCGACAGTCCATTCGCACTGAGATAAATATTCACCCGTATCCAAACGTTGAGTACAGGGGAATAGGTTTCATAACTGACGGTTTTCTGTTCTCGCACTGCTTGCATATGCGCTTCATAGGATTCCGTCCCAACCGCTTGCGGAAACTCTGCCCAAATACTTTTGCCAATCAAATCCTCACGCCGCTTCTGCCATAGCTGTTCTGCCTTACGGTTGATGTAGGTAAACTGCCAATCGTGATCAACCGCGTAGAAGGCATCGCTAATACTTTCTAAAATTTCTGTATTCCGCCGATAAGCCTCGATTAAGGACTGCTCCGCCTGTTTACGTTCGGTGACATCTGCCATAATCGCCACAATGCTCCTGACCACCCCATCCGCGTCTTGGAGCGGAGCAGACCAACCATTAACGGTGATGAGTTGCCCATCTTTTCGGGGGCGTTGCGCTTCAATTCCATCGAGTGAGATTCCCTGGAATGCCTGCCCCAGATTTATCTGAAATTCCTCCTGGTGATTGCCTTGTGACATGGGGGCAGGATGCCCCATCACTTCTTGTTCACTCCAACCAAAAATTCGCTCGGCGGCTGGACTCCACAGTCCAATCTTGCCTTGGAGATCGAAGGTCATGATCGCCAGCGGAGACGCTTGAATAATGCTTTGCAGCGTTTGGTTCGTCTCTCGTAACGCCTCCTCCGCTTGCTTGCGATCGCTAATGTCGTGAACAACTTGAGAAAATCCTTGCAGTTGCCCTCTTTCGTCTCGCAATGCCGTTGTCACCGCTTCTGCCCAAAATAAAGACCCATCTTTGCGAACGTGCCAGCCCTCATCCACCCATTGCCCCTGGGCGATCGCTTCCCGCAAGATATATTCTGGTTTTCCCCGTTCAACCTCTTCCGGAGGAAAACATAAGGCAAAGGAGCGCCCCACAATGTCAGCAGGACGATATCCTTTTAACCGCTCGGCACCTGTATTCCAGGTATTCACAATGCCATCCGGATCAATGGTATAAAACGCATAGTCTTTGACCTGCTCAACCAGCAAGCGATACCGTTCTTCACTTTCCTGATACAAGCGGGAACTGGATTCTGCCCGTCGTTTTTCAGACAGTAAGCGCCGATTGAGAAGGCTCACAAATGCCCCGATCGAAAAAAATACACCTAACCGCAGCAGATCGCCAATATGAGGATTCAAGATTGACTCGTAAGACCACTGGGGTAGAAACCTAAACCCCAGCAACCCGCCCAAAATTGTAGCCAATATACCCGGTCCCAAACCGCCATAGTGAGAACTCACCATCACGGCTGGAATCAGCATGAGAAAGGGCGATCGCGTCCCCCACAACGGCAGCAGCAGTAGGGATAGTAAAACACTGATGACTGCACCGCCATATCGTGTGTACGACAAGGAAATTTGCGGTAATCGGTTCAAATTGATGTTCATGACCTTCTATTTTAGAAATAGAGAAGGCTAGGGCGGCTCTCCAGAATGGTGGACATTGAACAAGAGAGAAATATCGCCTGAGAGAGGGTAATGTTCTAGACGTGTTATTCCTATTTCAGTTAAGCTGTGCTGAAACAGACCTGTATTTCACAGGGTTAAATCGATGGTTTTGGAACCGATTCATTGCCCGGATTGTGCTGGGATCGATGTGATTAAGCATGGCACGA
>JANRIS010000046.1:0-26191 GCA_033764685.1 Leptolyngbyaceae cyanobacterium bins.349 | reverse complement strand
GCCCAGGATTTCCCACACCCGATCCATGAGAGTTGACGACATACGAAGTTCTATTTACTCGCTAAAGACCTTTAGAATAGAATACCGATATCGCTCAATCTTCTGTTGATAAAAGCAAAAAAAGATTAGATTCTCTTTTCTCAGCCTCAAATTGTCATGGAATACCAAGGCTTCATTCCTACTCTGGCAGGTTGTCCTGCGGCTGCGGCACGATCAGATACTATCCGAAAAGTTCCCTTCACTTAGGATTGTGGATTTAATAACTTGTGAGGCGGGTGTCTCACCCGCCCGGACGGGCAAGATGCCCATCCTACAAAAATTGCAGGTTATTGAATTCCCATTCCTTAGCGCTTATGATACCGATTTAATCGGTGATAGTGGCATATTCCTTGCACCGATCCCCCTGAGTCCCCCTTATCAAAGGGGATGCCGCAGGCAGGGGGATCTCATCTGTAGCGTCGTGCTGATTCACGACCGTTTGCTGGTTGCCGGAAGTTTGAGATGAACTAAGGCTTTTTGTAGCACACTCGGTTTTACACTCAGCCAAACCTGGTTGCGATCGTCCTCAGTATACCCAACCACCACAGCCCCAATGCGTGAACCGATATCTGGATACATCTCTGGGGTCATGTCGCCACTATCCATAAAATCAGTAATCTGCACGATGCCTCGCACTGTATCATCACCAATGTCTACGAAGATTCCAAACGGCGCATGATACTCAACCTTGCCATGAATCAGTTCGCCGAACCGATACCTCAACTTGATCTGATTCCAGAACTGATCACTCACAGCATTACCTCGGCTTCAAAACTCTAGTGGTTTGTCAAGTTGGAGATTGTGGGTTTCGACTACGCTCAACCCACAAAGGGCGAGTGTTGAGCGTAGTCGAAACACGGCAATAACGCACAACTTTAGGATTGACAGACCACTAGATGCACTGGCTGCAAAAGCACTGAGTCATTTACGAGAAGGGCGTTGTACCGATTTGTGAGACATCGTGTGACACCAGATTTTTGGTATCACTACCGACAATTGCCGCCAGAAATTCAAGAACTTGCTGATCAGTGCTATGAGTTTCTCAAGCAAGATCCTTTGCTTGATGGGTCAGCAGTATGAACAGGCGATCGTGGATAACCATTTACAAAGCACCTCAAAAAGGGAAGGGGCAAAGATTATTAGAAGCTGGCTTTCAGGATATTGACTTTCCTCTCGATCCTCCTTATCTCGATGGAAATTGTTATTTTGCAGGACCAGATGACAGAAGTATTGCAGAGGAGTTCAACCAAAGTTACCAGGAAGGAATTCTCGAAATATCCATTGACTTGGCAATCTATGAGCAATATTTCAAGCCTCTTGAGTATCGTTATGATGAGAAAGACGGTCGTGAGCGGATTGAACTAATCATTCCTCGTAGCCTCTTTCCCATGCTTAATCAGTATCTACGCACTCTTAAATCAAGGTAAAGACAATGGATAGTTCAAGTTGGACCCAACTGAAAGCCAGGTTGAAGTTAGGTCAGTTTGTTCAAGGCAAGATTGAACACCATGCCCCTTTTGGGGTTTTTGTCGATATCGGAGAGCCATCAGTCAAGGGCTTGGTTCGCATTCCTGACTTTCTAGATGTAGGCGAGATGAGTGAGGCCATGTACCCTGAAATCGGGGCAACAATCGGCGCAATTGTTGTGGGATATAACGAGAGCAATCATCGGGAAGTCTATTTGAATGCAAAGCCGAGTGTATTACATGAGGCTCTTGTTCCTCTAAAAAATCGGGCTTTAGCTGTTTAATAAAAAATCTATATGAATTCCATCGATCGCGCTTACCAGTATCTCATTGACCAGCAATACGACCAGGCCGCCTCATTGTATGAACAGGCGATCGCGGCAGATTCCACCCAGCGATCGGCCTACTGGTATTTGGGCTTGGCGCTATTGTTGCAGGGGCAGGAAGCCGAAGCTCAAATGACCTGGCTAATGGTGATGACCGAAGGCGATCCGGCACAGGTGGATGAGTGGACGCGAGAACTGGCAGCGGTGTTAACCACGGAAGCCAATCGACAAGCGGGGTTAGAACACCTCTCGATTGCCTGGGCGGTGCGGCAGCATTTGCGGGAAGTGTGCCCGGAGGATGTCAACAACCTGTTGCATATCGTGGCCCTGTCGCTCAAACTGGAAACCTTTGTGCCCGTTGATCTGGCGGAATTGGGCCTATTAGAGCGATTGCGGCAGGCGACCACCACTGTGGATGCAGACCTGGTGTTGCATTTGCTCGAAGCCTTATTAAATCAATATCCGCACCCGTTGATTATTGAATTTGCGGATGTGTGCCGTCTCCATGTCCAGCCGGAAGCGTATGTTGAGATTGTGCTGATGGGTGCTTTGAAAGTTGCCTATTTGAATAAATTAGCTGGAATGGCAGCTTACTTAGCGGAGTTTTGCCGAGAACTGCAACCCGAAAATCTAGATATTTTATTTGAATTGCCCCCGTTTTATCAAAACTCGCGTCAGTATCAGAAAGGCATTGATGCTGCACGTCAAGCGGTGTCTCTTGCTCAAGAACTACCCGATCGCGCCTTTGCCAGTTATCTCCTGATGCGGGGGCTGATGAATGCTGGGGGCTACTGGGATGAAGCCGTTGCCGCATTAGGACGACACGAACAGATTTTGCAGGAGTTGTTAGCCGATCCGCCCATTCCCCTGGATCTTATTCGTAACTCGCGGTTAAATACCGTCAGCTTTTTCTTTCCTTACTTTCGCGATACGCCCCACCGCGATCGCCCGATTCGGCAACAGTTATTCGATATCTGTCGGGCCAATATGCAGTGGCATAACCGGGAATATTTCGACAAATATCAGGCGCGGCATGAAGAGTGGCGGGCAACACCCATTGGCGATCGCAAACTCAAAATTGGTTACATTTCCCATTGTTTTCATGAACATTCGGTGGGGTGGCTGTGTCGCTGGTTGTTGCAACACCACGATCGCGACCAGATCGAACTGTATCTCTACATCACCAACTATGGTGAACTATCGGGAGATTCGCTCCGGCCTTATTTTTTGCAACTGGCCGATTACGCCCGCCCCTTAGATGCCAACCGGATTAAAGCCGCAGAAGCAATTTTTGCCGATGATCTGGATATTTTGGTGGATCTGGACAGCATCACCCTGGATGTGACGGTGAACATTCTCAGCATGAAACCCGCCCCGATTCAGGTGACATGGTTGGGCTGGGATGCGATCGGTCTCTCCACCATCGATTACTTCCTGGCCGATGCTTACGTGCTGCCGGAAGATGCCCAGGATTATTACGTGGAAAACATCTGGCGCTTGCCGCAAACCTACGTCGCGGTGGATGGGTTTGAAGTGGGCGTGCCGAATTTGCGACGCGATGAATTAGCCATTCCCGCCGATGCGGTGGTGTACTTCAGCGGGCAACGGGGCTACAAACGCCATCGCGACACGGCCAAGCTGCAAATGCAAATCATTCAGCAAGTGCCCAACAGCTATTTTTTAATTAAAGGCATTGCGGATGAAGCATCAATTCAGCAATTCTTTTATGAACTGGCGGATAAAGTAGGAGTAGCGCATTCCCGTTTACGCTTCCTACCAGAAGTATCTTCAGAAGCGGTGCATCGGGCCAATCTAGCGATCGCGGATATTGTCCTCGATACCTTTCCCTACAACGGGGCCACCACCACCCTCGAAACCCTGTGGATGGGCATTCCCCTGGTCACGCGAGTGGGAGAACAATTCGCCGCCCGCAACAGCTACACCATGCTAAAAAACGTTGGGATTGAGGAAGGCATTGCCTGGACGGATGCCGAATACGTGGAATGGGGCGTTCGCCTGGGCACCGATGCGGCCCTCCGGCAAACTATCCACTGGCAGCTAAAAAATTCTCGCCACACCGCTCCATTGTGGAATGGTAAACAGTTTGCCCGTGATGTGGAGGCAGCCTATCGGGAGATGGTGGATAGGAGGATGGGGAGGTAAAGGAGAGACGTTCCGGCGGAATGTCTGTACGCGAGAAGGGGAGTGGCAGAGGTGCTACAGGAATCCAAAGTGTTTCAAGCCTTCCAGGATGCCACCAGCACAATGGGCCTGAGCCAGGTAGCGGTGGGGGCTGGGGTGGGCCTGATGCCAGGTGAGCAGTTCAGGCATGGCATTCCCCACGATGATGCCGCGTTCAGCGCGATCGCAAAACATGGACAGATCATTGCCCGAATCGCCACAGGCCACGGTATGTTCGGCGGCAATCCCCAGATGTTCCCGCAGAAAGGTCATGGCCTGCCCTTTGTTGGCGCGACGGGGCAAAATATCGAGGTCTAAACTGCCGCTATAAATCAGTTGGGTGTCGAGTCCGGCGGCCTGGAGTTGGGTTTCCAGTTGGGGCATCACTTCTACGGCAGCATCAGGCGTGAGAAAGTAGCTGACCTTAAAGGGGCGTTGTTCAGTGTCGGGTTGGGGCACCAGATCGGCAAAATGGGCCGCGATCGCGATGACTTGATCCCGGTTCCAGTTTTGCGATAACGTCTGTGCCCAATGGGGGTCGGGTGTATCGGGGTTTTGCAAGTAAATTTCGGTGCCCACTGATAGAATCAAAAAGTCGGGTGGGAGCAGGTTTTTTTCAGTGGTGAGTTGGCGGTACAGGGCAGGCGATCGCCCAGTTGAATAAACAACTTGGGTGCCAAATTCCTGCCGATGCCGAGCTAACTGGTGATTGAGATCGGCTAAAGCGTGATCATCCCCCACCAGCGTATTGTCCAGATCCGTTACAAAAAGAAAAGCAGCCACAGTGATGTCTCGCAAACGTCTACCTGCTTAAGAGTGTACCGGGTGCATCTCAGCTTGAAGGTATACGGGAAACGGAAATCAGGCTTGATAGAATGCGAAAGTCTGATGGGATGTCATTCATCATTTGTCATTACTCCATGTCCAAAGGGATGCACCATTCTCATCATGAATGTTTGGATGACTAAACTGTTTGCCTGGTTGCCACAACTGAATTATCAAATCTGGATTCTGGCGATCGGGCGGCTATTATCGCAAATGGGTTCCGGCTTTACCCTGTTTTACGCGCCCATCTTTTTTGTGAATCAGGTGGGGTTGTCGGCAACGGCAGTAGGGCTGGGGTTGGGCAGTCAGTCGATTTCTGGCGTGGTGGGTCGCCTGTTGGGTGGGTCGCTGTCAGATGGCAAATTTGGCCGCAAACGCACGTTGTTGACGGCGGCAGTGGTGGCAGCGATCGCGTCTTTCGTACTGGCGGCAACGCTCAACTTTCCTGTATTTGTGGTGGGCAATTTGCTGATGGGGTTTGGCACTGGCTTGTACTGGCCCTCCGCCGAGGCGATGGTGGCGGATTTGGCTACCCCGGCCCAACGGAATGAAGCCTTTGCCCTAAATCGCTTGTGTGATGGGCTGGGATTGGGGTTGGGGGTTGTGCTGGGCGGATTGCTAATTAATACGACGGGCGCTTATCGATCGCTGTTTATTGTAGATGGCATCTCGTTTTTGGTGCTGTTTGCCGTGGTGGCCTGGGCCGTGACGGAAGTTTACCGCACCACTGGCGAACATAAAGCGCTCAGGGGTTGGGGGTTGGCCCTGCGCGATCGCACCTTGCTGATTTATTGCATTGTGAATGTTTTATTTACAACGTATGTTGTGCAAATTAGCAGCACCTTGCCACTCTACCTGACGAACTTTGTCCCCGTCGCCAACAGCAAAGGCTTTGACTCGTTAACTATCAGCGCGTTATTTACCTGGCATCTGGCCGCATCGGTTCTGGTGCAATTGCCGATCGCCCGCTGCCTGAATCGCTTCGATCGCGTCTATGGCTTAATGTTCTCCGCGTTGATTTGGGCGCTTGGGTTTGTGGTGGTGTGGGGCCTGGGGACGATTGCGACCCAGCCGCTCGCATGGGCGATCGCGGCGTTGGGAATTTTGGCCCTAGCTACTGTCACCTATATGCCCCTGGCCTCCTCGATTGTGGTAGATATGGCCCCAGACTCGCTGCGCGGCGTGTATCTGGCGGTCAACTCTCAATGTTGGGCGATCGGGTATTTTATTGGTCCCCCCCTGGGCGGTTGGGCCTTGGATCAATCTGCTACAGTCGCTCACACCTTCTGGCTGGGATTAGCCGCCAGTGTCACAGGGGCGATCGCGATCCTGTTCGTGTTGCAAAGAATGGTGCAACGAGCATAAGTGACTACATCTCTGCCAAATTACAATTCACGTCGCATCAGCAATTCGCTGTTCTCTTCCTCTCCGGTGTAGACGAAACCCATTTTTTCGTAAAACGGTCCCGGTCCTCCGGCGGCGGGTACACAACTGGTATAGAGGGCGGTTGCGCCGGGGCGGGTTTTGACATGGGCAAACAGCAACTCCAGTGCCCGCTTGCCGTATCCCTGCTGCTGGTGCTGCTGGTCGATCATGAAGCGCCACAAAAAATACTCTTGTCGCGTGCCATCATCATGCAGCATCAAAAAACCAACGGGAACATCACCCGCGTAAACAGCCCGGAACCAGGCCACCTCCGGGGCAAAGTGGGCCTCGGCAATGGATTTGGCATTGGTTGCGACAAACTGCTGCTGGTGGGGAGCGACGCGCAAATTGAGAATATCGCTCAGGTTCTCCTTGGTGATCTCCCGTAAGGTAATCACGGTGTTCTGCTCTATTGGTGATTGCACAGCCATACTCATCCTGTCGATCGAGACGCTTGGAAATCAACAGACATAACTTCCAGGTTGCCGTGCACTTTCCAGAAAGGAGGATGACCAGAACTAAGTGTGCAAAGTTGGGATATCAGCGGCGCTCTTGCAGTTTGCGGTAAACATCCCGAATATCGACCTGATGATGAGCTAGAGCCACCAGCGTGTGATAAAACAGGTCGGCCACTTCCCCCGCGATCGCTTCCCTGGTAGTGGGATCATTCGTCCCAAGTTTGTCATCCTTAAAAGCCATCACCACTTCCGCACTTTCTTCCCCAATTTTTTTGAGAATTTTGTTATCGCCACCCGCTAACAACTTGCAAGTGTAGGAACTTTCGCTGGGATGATCGCGGCGATCGCACACCACCGCATACACCTGCGACAACGTATCCGCAGGCGGGGCCTCCACATGATTGTTCACCCGATGGAAGCAACTCCGTTCTCCCGTATGGCAGGCCACATCCCCCAGTTGCTCCACGGTGATCAACAAACAATCACTATCACAGTCGTAGCGCAGGGTTTTCACCTTTTGCAAATGCCCAGAAGTCGCGCCCTTATGCCAAAACTCCTGCCGCGATCGACTCCAAAACCAGGTTTCCCCGGTGTCCAGGGTTTTTTGCAACGATTCCTGATTCATCCAGGCCATCATCAACACGGTGCCATCCAGATAGTCCTGCACGATCGCCGGGACCAGGCCGCGATCGTCATACCGAATGGATTCTGTCGGAATCGTTTGCTGTCGCTCCATGCCCCAAACCCTTCGTCGCTCAACCTTAAAATCTTAATCCACTCTGCCACCTACCCATCCACTCCCCCACTCCCTTACTCCCCACCCATCCACCCATCCACTCCTCTACTCCACTTTTCGGTTTGTCACTAATGCTTCCGTCATGGCATGGCGTAATGTTGTCGCTGCCCCCAGATGATAAAAATGCTCAACCGGGATAATTTGTAATTCTGACTGTTGCCAATTTTCAGCGAACATAGAATTGGCGCGAAATTGGTTCTCTTTCCAGGTCGATAAAATAAAGTCACAGGGGAGCTGTTTCAGTTGGGCAATTAAGTCTTGCTCATTTTGATTCGTCCAGGTATTGAAATAATCGACATGGCGACCACTGTAAGGCGGATCAACATAGACCAGATCATGAGCCTCTACAGCCGCCAATGTCGTAGAAAAATCGGCCACCTGAAACGTCCATTCATGCGCCTGAATGATGTCTTGCACGACCCGCACTTGATTCACAATTTTAGTGATGTAGGCTTTGGCAAATCGCTGCGGTTTGCGGCAAAACGGCACATTTAAATGGCCTTTGCGGTTGTAGCGCAACATCCCATTAAAACCCGCACGATTGAGAAAGAGAAAGTCTAACAAATGCTGATGGGTATTGAAGCGATCGCGCACGTCATAATAATATTGCTCCCCTTCCGTCAAGAGTTTTTCACCTTCTTGCTTGAGATACTGACTAACAATTTCTGGTGTAATTAAACCCGTTTGAATCGCCTGATAAAAATAAATAATATGCTCATTAGTATCGGCCAAAATGGCTGTTTTCGGTTTGATATTAAAAGCGACGACACCAGAACCACAAAAGGGTTCAATCCAGCGTCCTTGAATTGAATGTCCTACGACAAACTGGATCATTGGAATTAATTTGGTTTTAATTCCCTGGCATTTTATGGGTGGCACAACCGTTGGCATCAGATCACACATTTCTTTTCAGGAGAATGATAGCTCCAGATTGAAGCTATGGGCATACTTAAGGCTGTCCCCCCATGCCCTCTCCTGTCATGACTCTGAGCGATCGCGTCCATCGGTTTCAAACCTTGCTGCTGTCTTACCATCCCGTCATCGTGATCGAAACGGTGGAAGAAGAACGGGTGGCCAAGTTACTCAAAGAAGCCGTAGAGCAAATGAAAATTGCCCTATTTGAGTGGAGTATCACCCGTGGTCTGTATCGCTCACCGGGACCAGACAATCGCTGGACAGATGACTGCGCTCCCGCAGGTAGCCAAAAGCCCGCCGCTCTGGAACGGACCATTGATCCGGTGGATGTGCTGGAACATATGCAGGATGTGGCTCTGCGATCGGTATTTTGGCTGAAGGACTTTAGCAAACATTTGACGGACCCGGTCGTCGGGCGACAATTTCGGGAAGTGGCGCAACAGTTTTCTCAAACACGTTCGGCGATCGTCCTGAGCGGCAATGGCATTACCTTACCGCCTGAAATTGCCCATGATGCCGTGTATTTCGATTTGAAGTTGCCGGGGCGAGATGAATTGCAGCAGGTGGTGGCGGAAGTGGTGCGATCGCTGGCCGCCAAAAACCGGATTCAGGTTCAGATTCAAAATCACGATATGCAATCACTGGTGTTTGCCTTGCGGGGCATGACTCTGAAGCAAGCCCGTCAGGTGATCGCTTACGCCGCCCTGGAAGATGGCAAACTGACAGCAACCGATGTCGAACGGATTTTGCACCGCAAAGCCCAGATTATCCGGGAAGAAAATGTGCTGGAATATTTGCCGACCAATGGGTATGTCCCCGCGTTAGGCGGCTTCACCGGCCTCAAACACTGGCTGGAGCGGGCGCGGGTCGGCTTCAGCCCACAAGCCCAGGCGATGAATTTGACCCCACCCAAAGGGATTTTGATTGTGGGCATTCAGGGGTGTGGTAAGTCGATGGCGGCCAAAGCGATCGCCTATGACTGGAAACTGCCCCTCTTGAAGCTGGACGCGGGCCGATTGTACGATAAATATGTGGGCGAATCGGAGAAGAACTTTCGGCAGGCGATCAAATTAGCCGAATCGATGGCCCCTTGTGTGTTGTGGATTGATGAAATTGAGAAAAGCCTCGGTGTGAGTGACAGTAGCGCTGATGGTGGGCTGAGTCGCCGCTTGTTTGGCTCCTTCCTCACCTGGATGCAGGAAAAATCGCAAGAAGTGTTTGTGATTGCCACCGCGAACGACATCTCCAAAATTCCGCCCGAACTGCTGCGAAAAGGCCGTTTTGACGAAATCTTTTTTGTGGATCTGCCGGATGCTCAAGACCGCGCGGCGATTCTCAATATTCACCTGACGCAGCGTAAACAAAATCCACCACAGTTTGATCTGCCCAGCTTAATTGCTGCAACCGATGGCTATAGTGGGGCTGAAATCGAACAAGCAGTAATTACGGCACTTTACAACGCCCTGTATTTGAAACAACCATTGAATACAGAATTATTGCTGAATGCGATTCGTTCAACGGTGCCTCTCTCCATTTCTCGTCGAGAAGATCTGGAAGTGCTAAGAGCGATCGCCAAAGAACGCTTTGTTAGTGCAAAATAACATCAGTTTGGATTCAGTTTGAACTCACAGATGCAATAGCGATCGCGGCCCTGCATTTTGGCCTCGTACAGGGCCGCATCAGCCGCCGCGAGTAATTCGTTGAGCGTACTCGATGGATGCGGAATGGTGCTGGCAATCCCCAAACTGACCGTCACCTGCCAACTTACATCCGAACCCAAATGCGGAATTTGTAGCTGTAACCTGATGACAGCCTTATTGCAAGCTGGCCAGCGATACTCCCAGCCACCCCTGAAACTTCTGCTCCTGTTTGCGAGTGGGGCGATCACAGGGCACAATCTGATATCGATTGGGGCGTGGCTCGGCCAGGGTCAGCATCGTCAGACGCAATTCGTCTTGATGGAAAAAGGCAACCTGGATCATGCTGCCCGGTTGAAAGTCTCGCAAGCGTTCATTCAATTGCTCGGCATTGACGCGAATGCCATTAATCGAAAGTAACTCATCTCCAGCATCCATTCCGACTCGTTGCGCGGGGGAATCTCGCTCCACAAATTTGATCAGCTCCCGTCCGTTCTCGGTCTTCAGGGTCAGGCCCAACCAGGGCAACGAGCTATCGCCATCGGCCTGGAGTCGCAACCCAAAAGGTTCCAGGTAAGCCTCAAAGGGTAGGTCATCCGTGGTGTGCAAAAACTGTTGGAAGAACTGAGTCAGGTCGGTCCCGGCGATCGCCGTGATGGTTTGTTCCAGGTCTGCCGGGGTGAAGCCAACTTCGGGCTTACCAAACCGCTCCCACATCTGGCGCATCACGTCATCGAGCGATCGCGTGTTGTTGTGGCGATCGCGAATCAGCAGATCCAGCAACAGAGACACCATTTCCCCCTTCAAGTAGTAGGACATCTGGGAATTGGGGCTGTTGGCATCCTGGCGGTAGAGTTTAATCCAGGCATCGTAGCTGGACTCGGCCAGGGGTTGCACCTGCCGTCCGGGAGTGGTCAAAAAGCGCGTAATTTCCTTACTCAGGGCGGTGAAATAGGTCCGCACATCATACACGCCTGCCCGAAAAGGAATCACCAGGTCGTAATAGCTGGTAGTGCCTTCACTAAACCAGAGCGAGGGGGTGTAATTTTCCTGATCGTAATCAAAGGTTTCCAGCGCTTTAGGGCGAATCCGTTTGACGTTCCACAAATGGAAAAATTCGTGGGCAACGAGCTGAATGAAGCGATCGTACTTTTCCTGATTGCGAAAGCCAAACCGTTGATAAATCAGGGAACAACAGTTTTTATGTTCCAGGCCACCAAATCCCTGAGATGACAGGTGCAGCAAAAACAAGTAGCGATCGTAGGGCAACTCACCAAACAATTTTGCTTCTACTTCCACCACTTGCTGCATATCTTCTAGCAGTTCATCGGGTTCCAGGTTGCCCTCGCCCCATACGGCCAGTTGGTGCTGTTTACCCGCCGCTTCAAACTCGTACAGGCGATGTTTGCCAATTTCAAAGGGACTATCCACCAGGACATCAAAGCTGGCCGCTTCAAAGGTATGGTCCGCTCCAGCTACGGCGGGGAGTGCGGTGATCACTTGCCAATCCGATCGCGGTGGCGCGATCGCGACTTTGAAGGGAGACTGCTCGTACCCTGGGACATAGCAAAACAGGGCCGCGCCATTAAAGTAACCGTGGGTCAAATCGAGATGGTTGGTCCGCACGGATAGCTCATTGGCATAGATGCGATACCGAACTGTGAAGTCAGACTGCCCCTGAGGGTCGATCTGCCAGTGATTTTTGGCCAGCTTGCGCCACGGTAGGGGAGTCCCGTCGTGAGTGGTGACGGTAAAATCTTGCAAGTTTTTGGCGTATTCCCGAATCAGGTAGGAGCCAGGTGTCCAAACGGGCATTTTGAGGTCGCAGGGAGCGATCGCTGGCCAATCCTGCACCTCCAGCGTCACTTCAAACAGATGAGAAGTCGGCTCTGGCATCGCTACCCGATAGCAGAATTGGGGACTGGCCAAACTCTCAGTCGATACAGGTGAATCATCCAATGGGCGCAAGGAAGACCCATGTCGTTCCGCCCCTTCCATGTTTGCGGTTGGCTCTAACTCCCAGGACTCCCGATTCATGTCACAATCGCTCCCGTTTTCACACTCGTGACTCTAGCACTAAACCTTTCCAGCCAACTGCATCAATTGCTTGAGATTCAAAATATGCAGAACTTGATTGGCCGCATCGGTTTTAACCCAACCCTTACTATCCAGCTTTTCCATGATTTTGGTGGTTTCCTCCACCCCAATGTCACTCAAATCCGCCAGATCTTTGTAAGGGACATTGAAAATATCGGTTCCGTTGGCAGACTCCTGCCCATAACTATCTGCTAGTGCCACCAGAGTGTTCGCCAATTTGATAGCGGGCGGTTGATGGCGTAGCTGGAAACGCAAATTGGTTTGGCGGAGACGGCGCACCATCAGTTGCAACATGCGATGGTGCAGTTGCGGGTCTTTAAACAAAGTTTGAATGAAGCGTTGCGCCGAGATGCTGATCAATTTTACGGGGGACAGGGCGATTACATCGGTGGAGCGGGGAGACTCATCCAAAATTGCCATCTCTCCAAAGAAATCGCCCCGACCCAAAATTGCCAGGGTGACGACATTGGCTTCACCGGCTCCTGACAATCGACGCACTTTTACCCACCCTGACACAATAAAGTAGAGGGCATTTCCCCAGGCATCTTCCATCAAGACGGCCCGATTGGCCGGATACTCATGCTCAACGGCAACGGAGAGTAGCCATTCCAGTGTTTCCGGGTTCGCAGCAGTTAAAAGCGGAAACAGTTCACTAAACGCTTCGGTCTGCATGAAAAAAGTTGAGAAGGTAGGAGGAGGAAAACACCAGTATAAACAGTCTGACCCACTCTCACACGTCAATTTTTAGAGACGGCATGAATGGCAGCGACTAATTGCGGGCGTAATTCCTGGACTAACTCAGGATGCCCAATTAAAATTCCTTGCTTATGCGCCAGTGTGGTCGAGTCGATCGCCTGGGGAATAAATCGAATCGGTTCTCCTTCCAGGCTGCAACAGGCTAACCCGGCAGAACGGGCCAGGGCCAGCGGTCCCACGGTATCCCACAGTTTGACTCGTCGATTGAGATAAAGATACACATCGGCATGGCCCAAAATCACTTCCAGGACTTTTAGGCCAAAACTGCCCATAAACTGAAACTCAACTCCGGGTAACTGTGCCGCGATCGCTGCGCCATAACGTTGCTGATCGCGATGACCAATCATCATCCGGAGGGGAACGGGTTGCCGCCGGGGGGCGGCAATCGGCAGGGGGACTGGTTCGCGATCGCCCATCGCCTGAAATAACCCCCAATTCACCCCACCAAAATACATGGCATCTCGCACCGGGGCATAGACCCACCCGGCGCACGGTTGGTAATTCTCCAGCAGGCCCACCATTACGGCATAATTGCGCTTACCGTAAACAAAATCTTCGGTACCGTCGAGCGGGTCAATGCACCAGAGCCGAGCATACTGGGCGTGGAACTGTTGGCGCGATCGCACATTTTCTTCTGTAATCACGCCATCGGTTTGAAACAAGTTTGAGAAGGTGGCAAACAGTTCTGCATCCAAGGCCGTATCGATCGTCGTGACATAATCCTGATGCCCCTTCTCCATCACTTCAAACCCTTCGATGGCCATTTGTTCAGCTTTTAGCCCGCAACGCCGAATCACATCGCGCACTGCCTGATCAGATTGAGGAGAGATTGGGACCATGAGACTCAGGGTTAGGGTGGATGAAGCCGCACAGGGCGCAGGTAGCAAGGGGACGAACAAGTTCCATTTAAAACACAAAGAGCGCATGCCAAATGGCTTGCGCTTTAGAATCTTTAATGCTTCCTTCCAAAAAATCGCTTAGTACAAAGCTTCTTCCTGGTGGGTAACGATGGTGCAATCGGAGGTTGGGTAAGCAACACAGGTCAGCACATAACCAGCTTGAATTTGATCATCATCCAGGAAGGACTGGTCAGACTGGTCGATCGAGCCAGATTGAATCTTACCAGCGCAGGTCGAGCAAGCACCCGCACGGCAGGAGTAGGGCAGATCAATGCCTTGCTCTTCAGCCGCATCAAGGATGTACTCATCCTCAGGAACGTCAATGGTTGTATTTAGCCCTTCAGCTTCGTTAATTAAGGTAACTTTGTAAGTTGCCATGAGTGATCCTCTCAATATGGATACAGCGCTTTGCAGGTTGGGATGATGGTTTGGTAGTCTTCAGGTTAAGACTACTTAACACGTCAATCTAACCATTTTTGATACTACGGGATAAATCAACCATTAATACCTCAAGGACCCTCCTGGACGAATGGGATTCGTAATGGAAATGGTTTATTTAATCTGCTTATCTTATAGGACGGTAGAGAATTTTCTTGTCGGGCCAGATGGGGCGTTATCCGGCACAATTTGAAAACACCTGCTTAAGCCGAACGCTAAAGAAGATGATATTTTCTTATGAATTAGCCACGATCGCAGGTAGTATGCAATGCAAGTTGGACTCATGCAAGTTGGACTGATTGGCACCGGATATGCCGCCAAGTTACGAGCTGAAACCCTCCAGACTGAATCCCGCGCCAGTTTAGTGGCGATCGCAGGGCACAACCTGGAACGCACCCAGGCATTTAGCCAACCCTACGGCGCAGTCGCCTATGCCTCCTGGCAGGAGTTGGTGGCCTTACCCAACCTCGATCTGGTGATTGTTTCCACCCTGAATCAGGCGCATGGGGCGATCGTGCGGGCGGCGCTTATGGCTGGCAAACACGTCATTGTGGAATATCCCCTGTGCTTGGAGGTCGCCGAAGCAATGGACTTGCTGGCATTGGCAACAGCACAAAACAAACTACTCCACGTTGAGCATATTGAGTTGCTGGGGGGAGTGCATCAGGCGTTGAAAGCTTCGTTACCGCACATCGGCAAGGTGTTTCATGCCCGCTATGCCACGCTCAAGCCCGAACGTCCGGCCCCCCAACGCTGGAGTTACCACAGTCAACAGTTTGGCTTCCCGCTGATGGGTGCCCTGTCGCGGCTGCATCGTCTCGTAGATTTGTTTGGCCCAGTCGCCACGGTCACTTGCAAGGCGCAGTTTTGGGAGGACCAGGATGGGCACACTCAACCCACCCAGGACTTGCCCCAGGCTTACTACACCACCTGTTTGTGTACGGCCCATTTGCACTTTCATTCTGGCGTCATGGCCGAGGTCACTTATGGCAAGGGAGAAGCATTGTGGCAGGCGGTTCGCGTGTTTGAAGTGCAGGGAGCGCACGGAGCCTTGGTGTTTGAAGGGGAGACCGGCACCTGGATTCAGGCGGCAGGTCGTCAACCGCTGGAGGTCGGTGGGCGACGGGGGCTGTTTGCCAAAGACACCGCAATGGTGCTGGATCACCTATTGACGGGTGCGCCGCTCTACATCACCCCAGCAGCCAGCGTTTATACGTTGCAGGTTGCGGAGGCGGCAAAACGTTCTGCGGTGGCTCTGGGTAGCCCGATCGCTGTGACATCAATGGCACAGTAACCTACCCACTGCGCCCCAGATACCGCAAAATGCCACGGGCGATCGCGGCGGCCATGCGACTGCGGTAACTCGGATCACGTAGACGGGCGGCATCTTCTGCCCCCGTGACAAATCCAGTTTCCACCAGGACCGAAGGCATGGAGGTGTAGCGCAACACATAAAACCGGGCTTGTCGCACGCGGCGATCGCGCACTCCCGTTTCCTCCAAAACCGTGCGATGAATCACATCTGCCAATTCTTTACCAGACGTGAAATAGTACGTCTCCAACCCGTTGACATCCGGACGCGACATACTAATGGCATTGGCGTGAATGCTGACAAACACCGTGGCGTTGGCCCGATTCGCCATTTGCACGCGGGGTTCCAAGCCCAGGTCATACTCGGCATCGCGCGTCAGGACCGCAGCAATGCCCTGTTGAGCAAGCAGGGCCGTCACCTGCCGACTAATATCCAGCACAACATCTGTTTCCCGCAGGCCACCAATCCCCACGGCACCGGGGTCAGGTCCACCATGACCGGGGTCAATAATCACCACGGGTCGCCCCGCCGGAATCGACGGGCTGATGGGGTTGGGCCGGGGTGCGCTGGGAAACAGGCCACCAGGATTGCTAGGTAGTGGGGGCGGCACATTGGGCGCTTGAGGCACTTCCAAAGTTTGGCTATCGGTTTGGGGGGCATTCGCCAGATCCGGATTCGATTCTGGGGATGGTAATTCTACAATCCAGTTGCGGGCGGTGGTGTAGCGAAACCGGACCTGATTAGGGTTGATAGTGTAACCCGGAGCCAGTTCTAGCACAATGCGGGTAGTGTCGCGATCGAACTGCGCCACCCGCATCGCAGTCACTGAGCCGTTAAACTGCTCTAATTGTTTGGGCCGTCCCAGACGGGTTCCGGGCAGATCGATCACCAGCCGCGTCGGGTTAAATACTAATTGGGCGCGGGGTTGCACCCCATCATCGGTTCTTAATTCCAGGCGATTATTGCGTTGATCGAACTGCCAAAACTGCAAGTTCGCGGCTTCTGCAAGGGCGGGGAACAAACACCAGAAACCAATTAGCCCAGAAAACAACCAGCCTATTTTCACAGTCACGACCTCTTGTAACCTGTCCTAAGGTTGAATCCAACCCAAATGAATTCCCTGACTGAGTTGACAGCTTAACATGTTCCCCGTTTCGCGCACGGAATCCTCAAAAAAGCGACTATGATGCAGATGCGATTACTCTCAAACGTTTGCCTAGCGTCTTTTATGCCATCTGCCACAGTCGAATCACCCACCGGATTTTATCCGTACCAGGGCTATGCCTGCGCCTACGATTATTTGCCCTCTCTTGACAGCAACAACACGCCCCCGCTACTCCTGATTCATCCAATTGGGGTGGGGTTGTCTCGTCTGTTCTGGAATCGCTTCTGCCAGGAGTGGCGGCGGGTAGGGCACCCTCATCCTATTTACAATCCAGATTTGTTAGGCTGTGGAGCCAGTGCGATGCCGCGAGTTGCCTACACGCCGCTGGATTGGGCCAAGCAGTTACGCCATTTTTTAACTGAGGTTGTGCCGCAACCGGTGGTGATATGTGTGCAGGGGGCGTTGTTGCCGGTGGCGATCGAGTTAACCACGTTGCAACCCGATCGCGTTTTGGGATTAGTGTTGTGTGGGCCGCCTGCCTGGAGATTAGTCACCCGCGACACGCCCGCTTGGCAACATCGCTTTAGTTGGAGCATCTTTGATTCGCCCTTGGGCACATTGTTTTATCAATATGCGCGGCGATCGCAGTTTTTGCGATCGTTTTCTGCCCGTCAATTATTTGCTGCTGAGGCCGGGGTTGATGAGGAATGGTTGGAACAACTGCAACAGGGCGCTCAAGACTCCCACAGTCGCTATGCGGTCTTTTCGTTTCTGGCGGGCTTCTGGCGGCAAGATTACCAGGCCAAAATGGCAGCGATCGCGCAACCAACGTTGATTGTGCTGGGCGATCAGGCTTCCAGCATTAGCCGGGAGGGCAAGCAGGAAACGCTGGATACACGAATTGCGGATTATGTGAATGGGTTTCCCCAAGGGGAAAGTGTGACGATTCCGGGTCGCAATGTATTGGCATATGAATCAGTCCAAGAGTTTGTGGCGGTGGTGGCTCCTTTTGTGGCCCGATTCTAGTGGTCAGTCAATTAATGATTGACGGGTAGCCAAAATTCAGGTTGTTGATTGGGGTTAAATTTTGCGGGTCTTCGACCCGTCAAAATTTTCCTGACGGAACACTAGTTATGGGGAGTGTTGGGAGGGCAGCATCGGGAGCGATCGCCCTAGGAATACAAATTCAATAAAATCGAGTTTGGGTCGGGCGAGGTTTGCCGTCAAATCATGGCACCGATGCCAATGGTCTGCCAAACTTGCCTGTACGGTTTGCCCAGAGCAGTTTGCCCAGACAATCAGGAAGTTTTGCTTTTGGCGATCGCATCAATTGCGTCTCCCAAAGCAGTAGTCAAGCTTTTGCGGGTTTGGGCGTGGTCAGCCTGTTCGGTTTCTAACGCTTTCTGGAGGCGATCGCACTCCACCAACGCCTGAATCAAATGGGACTTTAACTCGATGTCGGACTGCAACGCCGCCACCGTAGCCTGAATGTGCTCCAAGTTGGTGGTGGCATCCGGCTGGGAGAACTCGCCCCCCTTCAGCTTGCGGATGTCTTGCTGTAGGGTGGCAATCGTTTGTTTCGCCTGGGTTGCTTCAATGCGTCGCTGGTGAGCTTCGGTTTCATACCGTTGTTGCCAGTTGATCGCGCTGGCATACGCCTCTTCTCGTTCGCGATAGGCATCCGCGAGTTGTTGCTTCAATGCCTTAATTTCGTCCAACCACTGCGTTACATTTTGGGACATCCTGGCTCCTTCGAGGCTGCTTTCCCTGTCATCGTTCCCTGGCCGCGATCGCGCTGACCATCCCAGTCTCACCTCATCCCAAAAGTCTAGCGAAGTCAGCAGGGAGAGTCTATCTCAATATTCAAACTAAATATTTGGAAGCTACAAGCATTAATTGTCCAAAAAGGACAATTAATGCTTGTAGCTTCCAAACCCGCCACTAGAGCGGGTTTCGAGGTGTACAGTGACTAATTAAATGTCGTCGTGACACGTTAATGTCGTCGGGCTATACTGCTTTATCAGCCGATGTTTCAGCGATCGCATACCCATTTTAATGGGTATTACTGTCTAGCATTTTTGTGACAAATTGATTGTCGTAATACAGATCTGTGCCAAATTGGTTGTCGTCTTTCCTTCCGGCTTTGGATCGGGTGAGTGACAAATTAGCTGTCGTCTTCCTGTGTCGCTATGGTGAGTGGCCCAGGAAGCCTTCCAACAATCTTGACCTTGCTTTCCATTGAGTGATGTGCCCAAACTGGGGTACGCATAGATGCTGGATCTGCGATCGCTCCGATTCTTACAACCTTCGGTGCGATCGCTAATCTCCGAGTAACCCCTTCCTATCTTCTGGAGTGAAGGGGTTGCAGTTGGGGGCATGGCACAAGCTCTGAATCCAGCGTTGGCGTCTGGCTCGGCTTGCTTGCGCGTCTTTGCCAATTCCTCCAGGGCATCCTGGTTGTCAATGGTGCTCGGATCAGTGGAGGGGCGATCGATCATAAACTTCGACGATCAGGCTATGGTGATTTACCAATGTTGTCACACAGTCGGCGGGTGGAGTCGGGCAGGTTAGGGCTTTGTTTAAGGTAGTATTGCAATTCCTGGCACCCCCGGTTGATCAAACCATCCAGGTCATCAATTCGCCAGATTTTCACCAGATCGCCTTTAGCGCCCGATGCCTGCTCCAATGGTGTCGGTGAAACAATGGTGGCAATTCGTTGCCAGCCGGGGCTGACAACTCCACGGCCTTCGTATTGGGCAATTTGCCTGCCACTGGTGTCCCAAATCCGAGCGGTGCCGTCATCGCCACTGGTGGCAAGCTTGCTGCCATCGGGGCTAAAGACCACACTCCAGACAAGCCCTTGATGGCCTTTGAGTTCGGCCAGTTGTTTGCCGCTGGTGTCCCAAATCCGAGCGGTGCCGTCCGCGCCACTGGTGGCAAGCTTGCTGCCATCGGGGCTAAAGACCACACTCCAGACACTCCCTTGATGGCCTTTGAGTTCGGCCAGTTGTTTGCCGCTGGTGTCCCAAATCCGAGCGGTGCCGTCATCGCCACTGGTGGCAAGCTTGCTGCCATCGGGGCTAAAGACCACACTCAAGACACTCCCTTGATGGCCTTTGAGTTCGGCCAGTTGTTTGCCGCTGGTGTCCCAAATCCGAGCGGTGCCGTCCTCGCCACTGGTGGCAAGCTTGCTGCCATCGGGGCTAAAGACCACACTCAAGACACTCCCTTGATGGCCTTCTAGTCGAGTCTCTTGTTTGCTATCTAGAATTGTCTGGATTGCTAGTAGGGGGCTGGCAGCAAGATAGTCCTGTAGAGCTTTTCCCTTTCCTGTCGATGATTTCAGTTCTATTGCCGTTTGCAAAGCCGTGAGTAAGGCTTCTGTTTGTTGAAATTTGGATTGATCCAATGCGACTACTCCAGCTCGCTCTAAACGGGTTCCCTGCCGTGCTTCTGTTGCTGATTGTATAGAGCGCATAGCTCCCAACCCTGCAACTAAAGAAAGCCCCAACGACGTTACTAAAACTCCTACTCCAACTCGTTCCCGTTGCTTTGCTTTTCGACTCACATCGGCAAAGTTCTGTTTGGCAACAGTTAACTCCTGCTCTACCTGTTCCTTATTCTGTTGCGCCGTTGCCAATTCCTGTTTTGCCTCGTCCTTGGCTCGTTGTAGTTCTGCCTGTGCCTGCTGTTCCCGCAGTTCTGCCTGTCGTTGTTTTTCCTGGGCTTCCCGCAGTTGTGCAGTTAGAAGGGGTTCTTGCTGTTCTCGAATAAAGGCTGCCAGATAATCATGTACCAGTTGGTAACGGTCTTCTGGCACTTCTGGCAACAACATCACCAGCCCCGACCCTACCAGAATTTCCAACACTAAACTCAACTGCTCTGGCTCCGGTTGCATCGCTAAGGTTGGCAATTCCTTCTCCAACTCCGTTCGGGGCTTGAGTGGTCGCGTCCCTTTCTCATCGGTCAGCAGGTATAACACCCGTTCCGTTAGTTGATCATGCTCTTCACCGCAGTCGTTTACCACCTCCGCCAGGTAGCGTTCCACCAGCATTTGCTTCGGGTTGTTTCCCAACTGCCGATACTGCGACAGCGTGGTCATGTTATCCGCCTGAAGTTGAGCACCCACAATTTGCAGTTCGATCGGTCTGACCTGCCCCAACTCCCCCGCCAGATCCGCCACTAGCGCATCCCGTAACTCTGGTTCCAGGTAAAACCGCGCCCGATTCGTCAGGTTATCAATAATCGCCGCCGCATCCATCGGGGCAAAGTTGCCCAATCCATAGCGCACATTCCGGCTCAAGACATCAATCCCGCTGCGATCCATCTCCGGCAACTGGTGACACTCCAGCAGGAAGTGCAGGTAGTCTTCCCGCAGCGACAACACGACATTCAGTGATGGAATGAGCAAGCACTCTGCCAAAAACCGAAAGAACGATCGCCGCTGCTCTGGTTGGGGATAAACAAAAAAGAACTCCTCAAACTGGTCGAATATCAGGATCGATCGCCGATTCTGCCCCTCAACTCTGCGAAGAATCTCTAAAATATTTTCCCCACCGGCCCCACCGGCCCAGCCTGCTGTTGCTTCTTCCAGCAACCGTTGCAACTCCTGCTCCCAGTTCGTGTATGTCCGCACCACGATTGGCAGATTCGGTCGCGTCCCGATCAGCTTTTGCTTTAGTGCTGCCACCAGTCCCCCATTGACCAACGAACTTTTGCCCACTCCAGAATAGCCGTGGATCACAATCAGCTTGTAGTCATTCCGCCCAATCCGCCGCAGCAGTTCTTCCAGATCCTGCTGCCGTCCCGATGCCCGGATCTCTAAGGCAATCTCATCTTCAGGGGTTACCAGTTGCAACGGTTGCTCCAGTGCCTCCCGATCCTCCCGTTTGGGCTGCAATCGTCCTGCTCCCACAAACGCCCGGATGCCATACTGTTGCTCGACCGATTGCCGCTCCTGCTTCAACCGAAAAGCATCCAGATAGTCGTGTCGCGATCGGTAGATCTGCCGCAGCATTTCCAAAACTTCTGTGTAAACCTGAGGATGTCCCTGGTCACCCAATTGGTGAGCCTCCTCCAGTGAACTGGTGGCCCCATCGAAATCCCCTAACCCCAACTGGGCCTTTGCCCGTGTCAGCAAGTACAACCCCTGCCAGTGTTGGTCTTCTGGCACCTGCGCCAACCAATCCCATGCCTGTCGGGCAAACTCACAGGCTGCTGTCCAGTTCTGCCGTTGCATGGCAACAATGGCTAAAAAGCGATAGTCCTGAGCAATCCGGCTAGGAGTGCCATAGGTCTGGTGTAGGGTGAGCGATCTCTGGGCTAGAGTCTCCAGTTCCGCCCAAGCCCCGATGTGTTCCAGTACCCGTTGTAGATGCACCGTACATTTAGCGACCAAATCGGGACGGTTGGCTTGATCAAATAATGCGATCGCTTGACTGAGAGATTGCCGCGTTGTTTCCCAATCAGTTGATCGTTCATCATCCCGGTAGACTCGGTAGTAAAGGAATTGCCCAATGTAGAAGTGCAACAGTCCCGCTTTCAAATTGGGTGAAATTCGAGGTTTGGAGCCGTTGGGTTCAGCCTCTTTTGCAGTCTGCATCTGTGCTTCCCAGAACGTAAGACTGCGATGGAAGGAATCGATCGCGGCGGTGCGATCGGCATTCATCACCCCCTGAAAAAACTCCAGACTCGCCTGAATATCCGGTGCAAGTCCCTGTTCCCGTTGTTGCAACTCCTGCAACGCTGCATCCAACTCCGCCAACCGTAATTGCCCAAAGTTCAACTGTCTCAATAAACGATTGAAAGACAGATTGGAGTCGGGGGTGAGCAAGGTCTCAAACAGGTGATCTGCTCCTTCCTGGAGCGATCGCGTCAGCGTGGCGGTATCAAACGTAAAGTCAGTGGTGGTTGCCCAGCTCTCGAAATCTGGAGCAAGCCGACTCAATTTTTGCAGGGTGTCATCCGTGACCCAAAATACCAACGGAAACAGAAAGCTCTTGCGAAATTCCTCCCGCACCTGATTGGTCGAAGATAACAGTTGGTCAAGTGCCGTTACCGACTCCAGCCCAAAAACCATCAATGCGGTCGGCAAAACTCCTCCTAACTCATCTCGAATCGTGGCAAACAGCGTTGTGGTATCGGGTGGCAGCGTGAGCACCCGCAAGTCAGGAAATCGGTGTTGCAGGTCTGCCACCAATTGTTCCCGCAGCCTGGCGTAATTACATCGAGCCAGGAGCAAGGCGAAGGTTCCGGCAGAACTGTCGATCGCCCAGACCAATTCCTCCAGGGCTTCCCGGTTCTGAATCAGATATTCCTGGGGCGAAGGCTCACTCATCCCTGCAACTCCGGTGCCTCCAATAGAATTGGGTTGACATCGAACCAGGAACCATCCCGGTCTCGATACTCAAACACCAGTCGGCTGCGAATCAACGTTTGATAGTCCTGGTCACCACTGACCTTCTTTCGTTGCCGCACCTGTTTCAATAACGCCCATTCCTCATCCGAAATCGACATCATCATTTCATTGCGCCGCGCTCGAATCACGTCTTCCAATACTGCACCCGTTAGCGGCAATTGTCGTCCTTTTTTGATCCAGTCATTCAACAGCCGCAGTAGATCGCGGACGTGACCCCCACTCACCCGACAAAGACGATCGAGCGTTTCCGGTTGGTCAAACACCTCCCCTATTTGCGCTAAACGTTGGGTTTCCGCCAAATCTGGCAAAGCTCTCGCCAACACCATCTGGCGCAGGAGTGCCATCCCCTCCTCAGAATCATTGCCATCCCGTAACTGCACAGGTACCATCGGTAACACCTTTGGCTCCTCATAACGCTGGGTGAGCGTGCCATATTCATTTGAGAACTTTAGGGCCAGGGGCATGGTGTAAACCAGGTGGCAATTGAGCCTGGAAAGACACTCGCTCTGGTCAATAAACAGGTATTCCTGCTGGGGACGACCAAACGACTTAGCGCGGTTATCTACCCGATCCAGGTTATCCACAATCACCACCAATCCCTGCTGGCCCTGGGCTTTAAGCTGCTTGATCGCGGGTTCGATCAACTCCTTGTTAATCGCCTCCAGTAATTTGTTTTTCTGCGGTCCCAGATACTGGTTCAATCGCTCCCGCAAGCCCTGATCATTCTTGGCAACAACAGTTAATTCAGCAATGCCAGCCGAAAGCGACATTTCGCCTGAACTACTAATTCCAGCTTCCAGTCCCGGCAATTTTGCCTTGGCTTTAACATCTACCTCCGTCAGCAACACTTTCATGGTGTTGTCAATCAACGCCCGAAAGCCTTTCGCTTTGGTATCAATCTTGCTCTTTTCCAGGCTTTCACTCACCCGTTTGGCGATCGCTAACAGCACATCGGCAATATCAACGTCCACCAGTTCCAGGTCTTCGCTGGACTCAAAGTAGACGACATGAAACCCCGCGTCCTCCAGTTCTGCCTTCAGCCGCAACAACTCTGTCGATTTGCCACAACCAATATGTCCCGTAAACAGCACGCAAGTGGGACTGTCTACAGAGAAAAAGGCAATATTGTCCTTCAACTCCTCAATAATCTTGCCACCTCGAACCGAGGAGAAGTCGATATAGTACTTCTGGTCTTCAGGATTGCCAGCGACTAGCGTCTTACTGGGATTCGTTGCCTGGAAGAATGTCCGCAGATCTACCGCCATAAAGTTTTTGTTAGCACCTTCATTTCACACCAGAATAACCTCAGGCAAGGGAATATCAAAAGCTCAAAGGGGTGAGGGAAAGAAAGCCACTTGCCGTCGTGTCACCTGATTCCATCCTGTATCCGTCCAGTTCACGAGAAGCTGTAAATCGCGTTGGTAAGCCTTGCAGCTTTTAGGCTGAAGCGATCGCGCTTGCAGAAACTCCTCAACCCTTAACCATCGGATGTCGGTTGGGGATTCAGCGATCGCAATCGTTTGAGAAGCGATCGCGGAGTTGGATTTTAGGGGAATGATGATGGGTTCTGGGATAGGATGCTGGGGCATTGACTGGGATTTAGTAAAGGTGAACTAATGACACCCAGCTTCCTTGAATCGTATTCCTGAGTCAACCAGCACGACCCCACGGGAGTTTCAGAGGATTTCAAGCAAGTATTAATGCTTATTCAATAAAAGCTAACGGATAGGTGTACGACCTGCATTTGGATAATTTACCCAACGTATCCCTACAAAGTTCTCTCAACAATCAGCTCATAAAGGGTGAACTTAGTTTCTCCAATTGCCTCAAAACTAACTACTAAACCATATTCTGCATCTGTATCTGGGCTACGCTCCCAACCTTCATGCCCAATCACCGCCACACAAAATGCTACACCAATTTCCGATAGCTTCACCTGTGTCCAATCCTTTTGCAGGGTGCTGGCATTCCGCGAAGCTCGCCTTAACACTCCAGTCTGTGGGTCAAAGCGTTTCTGAGTCCCGATCGCCCATTTGTACGCCACCTGCCCCTGCTGAATTCCCTCCAATTCCTCCCCCTCCCCCACCATCCGCGCCACAAAATCGGCTGCACTCTCCCTGCGACGATTCGATTGCCAGCTTAACCAGGTTGAAAGGTAGCCATTGTGTCCCTGATACGTGCGAGCTGGACGTGCTGTGTAAGCCAACGTCACTTCAATCAAAACCACACAATCCGGATGAGTCGTGACCAGCGATTGGGGAAAATCAATCTGGTAAATATGCACCTGTCTTGCCTTAATGCGCTGTTCCCCGCTCGTGAAGAACGTGACTCGACTGGGTGTATTGCCTAATGCTCGATCCAAATCGGGTTGACCGTACCCCATCCACCTCAAATTGTGAATGCTGCTTCCGGCTGAGACCGCTTCGGTTTCGAGCCATCGGGCTGAATGCACCAGTAACGCCCGGTATAGTCCGCAGCGTTCTGCCCGAAATGCCTGAGCGATCGCTGCCACCATATCTGCCACTATTGCGGAAGCGGCTGCGGCACTTGCGGCTGGAATCACAACTTCCGGCTTGACCGAATGCCATAGACCACCCATCCCCTCCCAATCTGAATTTCCTTCTTCCTGCCCTGAGTGCCAGCATCCCACCGTTAGCCCATTCAAACTCTGCCCTGGTTCTGCTACTCGTGCAGACTTCTCCCCTGTGTCCTCAGAATGGTTAGCTGGCAACACAAACAGCACATCCTGTTCCGCCATCCACTGATCGATCGCCGCTGCCCAAGCGCTCATCTGAGTTCTGGACTCGCTCCTGGTGCAGGTCGCCTGATGATGAAACACTCTGATCCCAGGATTTAGGGCATGACACCCTTCAATCACCGTATCTAAGCCCGTTGGTGGAAACACATCAGATCCAAAGCAGGGAATCGTACAAACTCCGTTGGGTGCGACTGAAAGATGCGATCGCCCCTGAGTAACGCGATCGCCTTCAGTCCCCACCGCCCTCATCTCAAACAAATACGGAAAGTTAAACACCAAGTCTCGTAATCCTTGGCCCAATAAGCGAACTCGACAGGAAAAGCTGTCTGCCAAACAAGCA
>JANRIS010000022.1:0-130052 GCA_033764685.1 Leptolyngbyaceae cyanobacterium bins.349 | reverse complement strand
GTTTTCGTGAGGCTGGTCTTGAGGAGCCATCCAGGCGCGGATGCCCTCATTCAGCAAAATGTTCTTCGTGTAGAACGTTTCAAATTCGGGGTCTTCGGCAGCACGCAATTCCTGCGACACAAAGTCATACGCCCGCAGGTTCAGCGCCAAACCAACAATCCCCACCGAGGCCATCCACAACCCCGTCACTGGCACAAACAGCATGAAGAAGTGCAACCACCGCTTGTTGGAAAACGCAATCCCGAAGATCTGAGACCAGAATCGGTTCGCCGTCACCATCGAGTAGGTTTCTTCTGCCTGAGTCGGAGAAAACGCACTGAAGGTGTTGGAGGAATCACCATCTTCAAACAGCGTGTTCTCCACCGTTGCGCCGTGAATCGCACACAATAAGGCGCCACCCAGAATGCCTGCCACTCCCATCATGTGGAATGGGTTCAGGGTGAAGTTGTGGAAGCCCTGGATGAACAGGATAAACCGGAAGATCCCTGCCACCCCAAGGCTAGGGGCGAAGAACCACGAGGATTGCCCCAAGGGGTACATCAAAAAGACGCTGACAAACACCGCAATCGGACCCGTGAAGGCGATCGCGTTGTAAGGACGAATCCCCACCAACCGCGCAATCTCAATCTGACGCAGGCAGAAGCCAATCAACCCAAAGGCTCCATGCAGGGCCACAAATGCCCACAAGCCACCCAGTTGGCACCAGCGGGTGAAGTCACCCTGGGCTTCGGGTCCCCACAAGAACAGCAGGGAGTGACCCAGACTGTCTGCCGGGGTAGAGACGGCGACGGTCAAAAAGTTGCAGCCTTCCAGGTAGGAGGAGGCTAACCCGTGGGTGTACCACGATGAAACGAAGGTGGTGCCGGTCATCCACCCCCCAATCGCCAGGAAGGCGCAGGGGAATAGGAGGATACCAGACCAGCCGATGAAGACGAATCGATCTCGCTTGAGCCAGTCGTCGAGGACATCAAACCATCCTCGAGTCGGCTGCATACGTCCGACTGCTATGGTCATATCGTAAAACTCCAAATGTTTTGAGTATGAGTACTTAAGAGCGCTTCCCTAACCTCAATTAAGTTCCACAACGAGTTACAGAACTCATCGAAGTATGAATAGAGTTTACGTTTCTTTACTGTTTACCAATTATAGGGATCACATCCTGAATTTTCCATAGGAATTCCTAACTATTTACCAGCCAAGTGTCCCAGCCACGAATTTACTCATTCACTTTACTCATCCACCGACCCACTTATAAAATTCACCAACTCCCAGCGCTCCTGGGTAGAATGGAGTCACTGTGCCATTCCCTTTTCGCCTGTTATGGTTGACCGATTTCAACGTCCGCTTGTGCTTGGTAGTGCCACTCTGGCGATCGCGATCGGGTTACTGGAATTGCTCAACCAGATGGTGGGTGAATGGGGAGTGTATACACTCTTTGCCCTGGCCATTAGTGCCGGAGTCTGGTGGGTGCAAAAACCAGCCAGAACAAAGCAGGATCAGGCCACTTGGCCGAAGTATGTTGATGCAACAGTGGTCAAACAAACTCTGGCCGAAGCAGAACAGGTCATTGGGCGACTGATCACGGAGGTTGAAGCGGGCACGCCGCCTCCCGATGTGCAACCCCAGGTGTCGCTCCTGCAAGCTCAAGTCAGCCAAATTGCAGGTGAACTGAACCGCGAATCGTTACGGTTGCTGGTGATGGGTGGCAAAGGGTCAGGAAAAACAGCGGTGATTCAACGGTTACAGACACAGTGGCAAGCAACGGCCCCTCAGTCGGTGACGCTGTTTGAAGCGCCCAGTTTTGGAGGGGGTAGTGAGGTGAGCTTTGCTGCCGATGCGATCGCCCTGAAGCAGGCGATGACTGCTGATCTGGTGTTATTCCTGGTCACAGGTGATTTAACCGAATCAGAACTGCAAACCCTCAAGCAACTTGCCGCCCGTAAACGTACGTTGCTCGTTTTTAACAAACAGGATCAATATTTGCCGGATGAACGCCAACTTTTGCTGAGTCGGATGCAGGAATGGGCGCAGGGTTGGCTATCCAAAAAAGATGTGATCGCGATCGCCACCGAACCTCGTCCTTTAAAAGTTCGGCAACATCAACCAGATGGCTCCTTGCAAGAATGGCTGGAAGAGCAACAACCCGACCTTCTAGCCCTGACGCAACGATTGACGGCCATTCTGCAATCCGAAAGTCGGCAACTGGTGCTGGCCAGTTCATTAGGGAATGCTAAAGCCCTGAAGGCCCAGGCGGCGGCGGCCTTAAATGATGTGCGCCGGACTCGTGCCCTACCAATCGTGGAGCAATTTCAATGGATTGCGGCGGGTACAGCCTTTGCCAGCCCGATTCCGTCGCTGGATGTGCTGGCAACTGCTGCCATTAACGTCCAGATGATTCTGGATTTGGGCAAAATCTATCAGCAAAAGTTTTCCGTCGATCAGGCGCAAAAAGTGGTCACCGCCTTGGGTAGCTTGATCTTAAAATTGGGCCTGGTGGAGCTTTCGACTCGCGCGATCGCCAGCCTGCTTAAAACGAATGCTGTCACTTATGTTGCCGGGGGGGCCATCCAGGCTGTGAGTGCCGCTTACCTGACTCGCATCGCTGGCCTCACCTTGATCGAATACTTTCATACCCAGGAACCCAACCTGACGTTGGCGGATGCAAAACCATTGGCGATCGAGCGTTTAGGGCAAGTGTTACAACACGTCTTCCAGCAAAACCAGCAACAAACCATTTTGCCAACTCTCACGGGTCAGGTACTCGATCGCCTCACCCCCAAAGCGGTGCCAACCTCTCCTCCCCTGCCCCCCCTCGCCGCTCCCCTGCCCCCAGAGGCTCAACCCCTGCAACGCACGCCCCTGAAACTGCCGGAACCCGCGATCGCGGAACCCATTCCGGCCAATCCAGCCCAAAGCGGCTAACCGATCCACTCATCCACCTACTCACTCATCCACCCCTTACTCCCTCCCCCCTCCGCCTTGCCCCCTTCCTCCCCTCCTTCCCCCCCGGCCTACTCCTCAACCGTTGATTCGCAAACGGTATACCTGCAACGTGCCCGCAATAGTCTCCGGCAAGCCTTAAACCGCTACACGGCTTACTTTCGTGCGGCGCGTGACAATCCCCCCCAGCCGGCCACTCAAACCATGCTAAAGACGGATATGGAGCGGTTAACCGTCACGCTCAACAAACTGGAAAACAGTGTGGCGCGGGTAGCCGTCTTTGGGTTAGTCAGTCGGGGCAAGTCGGCGGTGTTAAATGCATTGCTGGGTCAAAAAGTGCTACCTACAGGACCGCTCAACGGAGTCACTCTCACACCCCAAGCCGTCGTGTGGCGGCCTTATGCAGAGAAACCAAACGCCAGAAGCCAACCGCTAGACGATGGCAGACTGGAAACGGTTGGGGTATCGGGGCGCAGCACTGCCGCTGCGAATTTACAGATTGAGTTGATTGATACGCCGGGGCTGGATGAGATCGACGGGCAAACACGGGCGGAGATGGCCCAGACGATCGCGCGGCAGTCGGACTTGATTTTGTTTGTGGTGGCTGGGGATATTACCCGAACGGAATTTCAAGCGCTGTGTGAATTGCGGCAGGCCCAAAAACCGCTGCTGCTAGTGTTTAACAAGATTGATTTGTATCCAGAGCAAAGTCGGCAGGCAATTCACCAGAGTTTGCAGCGGTTGGCCAGCACGACACCCGATGGCAAGCTCTTGCAGCGATCGCTGACCACGAACGAAATTGTGCTGATTGCGGCGGAACCAGCCCCGTTGCAAGTGCGGGTGGAGCAACCGGATGGACGCATGACCTACGAATGGGAATCGCCGCCGCCAATAGTCGATGCCTTGAAGGGAAAAATTTTGGAGGTTTTGCAGCAAGAGGGCCGGACCCTGATGGCATTGAATGCGCTGGTGCAGGTGCAGGCGGCAGAAGCTCGATTGGCGGACAAAATTATCGAGGTGCATCAACCCGCTGCCGAGGAGTTGATCTGGAAGTTTGTGCGGTACAAGGCGATCGCGATCGCGATTAATCCCATTGCGGTGCTGGATCTGGTAGGAGGGGCCGTATCTGATCTAGCTATGATTCGTGCCCTATCAAACCTGTATGGGTTACCCATCACGGGACACGAAGCAGCCAAGCTCTGGAGAACCATTCTCCTCAGTTCTGGTAGTTTACTGTTAACAGAGGTCGGCAGTGGGCTGGTGTTAGGGCTGGGCAAAAGTGCCGCCGCCGCCGCTACCGGGGTCGATTCGGCCACCGGCTTAACGGCCTATGCGGGAACGGCGATCGCCCAGGCCGGCTTTGCCGGATTCGGTTCCTATGCAGTGGGTCGTGCCGCTCAGATCTATCTGGAAAACGGTTGTAGTTGGGGGCCGCAGGGAGCCAGTACCACCATCCAGGGCATTCTCCAGACCCTCGATACCAGCACCATTCTGTACCGCATTCGGCAAGACTTGAGCGATCGCCTGGGGTAAAACTTATTGCCTGGGGTAAACTGATGGCTTCTCAGGCATCAGAGGCCAGACATAGCCACCTGCTCAGGAATGAGCATGAATCAAACGAAATTCTTGTACGGGCGAGTTTGGCCCAAGCCTTTGTGCTGAAAGACCCAATACCATCAAAACCCGTGTTCAATAATTCCCTGTCAACTTTGTGCATTTCGAGTATAAGGAAAGCAGTTTTGATATTGTTGAATATTACGTGCAAAGTGCTATCGCTCGGTATATTCGTCCTTTAGTGATTAATTTGATTACATGAGTCGCGTTATTGTTGTGACCTCCGGTAAAGGAGGCGTGGGCAAAACCACCACGACGGCAAACCTGGGTATGGCATTGGCAAAACGAGGCCGCAAAGTGATCGTGATCGATGCCGATTTTGGCTTGCGGAACCTCGATTTGCTGCTGGGCTTGGAGAATCGGGTGGTGTATACCGCTGTGGATGTGCTGGCAGGGCAGTGTCGATTGGAGCAAGCCCTGGTGAAAGATAAGCGTTTTCCTAACCTGATGCTGCTACCCGCCGCGCAAAATCGCACCAAGGATGCGGTGAAGCCAGACCAGATGCGGCAATTGGTGAATGCGCTGTCGAAGGCATTCAATTATGTGCTGGTGGATTGTCCGGCGGGCATTGAAATGGGTTTCCAGAATGCGATCGCGGCAGCCAAAGAAGCCCTCATCGTTACCACACCCGAAATCGCCGCCGTACGGGATGCCGATCGGGTCGTGGGATTATTGGAGGCTAATAATATCAAGCAAGTCCGGCTGATCGTCAATCGGTTGCGGCCTCATATGGTGCAGGCCAACGACATGATGACCGTGGAAGACGTACAGGAAATTTTGGCGGTGCCATTAATTGGAATTGTGCCCGATGATGAACGGGTGATTGTCTCTACCAACAAGGGCGAACCCCTGGTCCTGGCGGAACTTCCCTCCCAGGCAGGTACCGCCTTCGACAACATTGCCCGTAGATTGGAAGGAGAAACGGTTGAGTTTCTCGATTTCACCCCGCCGAATGATGGCTTTTTTGCGCGTCTCCGCAAGGTCTTTACAACGCCCATCGGTAAAAAATCCACCTGATAGAATGCGGGCCTTTTGGGGTAAGTTCAATCGGTAGGTCGGCCCATCTCAGCGATCGCTTTTCTCTTCTTAGGTAAAATATGTTCCATGCTGCTTGAATTCCTTGAACGCTTCTTTCCCCGCACTGACAATAGCCGCCATCAAGTCAAAAATCGGTTGCGGTTAGTCCTGGCGCATGACCGTACTGATTTACCGCCGCATACGATCGAGGCCATGCGGAAAGAAATTTTGGAAGTTGTGTCTCGTTATGTGGAACTGGACACCGATGGGATGGAATTTGCCCTGGAAAATAATCAACGCACCACTGCCCTGATCGCCAATTTGCCGATTCGCCGCATTCACGCCAACCCGGAGACCGATCAGCCAGTTGCCGCTGATATCACCATTCCAGAAGTGCAATTGAGTGACCTGGAGGCGATCACGCCTGAGCCTGCACCTGAGCCAACCGCTTCCACCGTCGAAACGGCTCCCGTCAATGCATTAGAGGTTGAACCATCAGAGGCTGAACCTGCACCGCCAGTAGAATCCCCCTTAGCCAATCCTGCCGAGTCTGTTAAACCAGAATCAGTTGCTTAATTCATCTTCTGAATCGTGCTCTATGACCGTCAAAAATCTGATCTTCTATGGGTTGCTGATCTTTATTCCCATTTCGGTTGCGGCTCATAGTTTGCATTGGGGCGCGGTAATTGTCTTTTTGACCGCTGCGATCGCCATTTTGCCATTAGCGGGATGGATGGGAACCGCCACCGAGGAAATTGCCGTGGTCGTGGGACCGACTCTGGGTGGGTTACTCAATGCCACCTTCGGCAACGCTACGGAGTTAATCATTGCGCTGGTTGCCCTCAAAGCCGGACTGACAGAAGTTGTAAAAGCCAGCCTCACCGGGTCCATTATTGGTAACTTGCTCCTGGTCATGGGGTTGTCTATGTTTCTGGGGGGGCTACGCTACAAGGAGCAAGAATTTCAACCGATTGTGGCGCGGGTGAATGCCTCCTCGATGAATCTGGCCGTGATCGCCCTCCTCCTGCCCACCGCCGTGGAATTTAGTTCTGATGGGCTGGAGCAATCCGTTATGCAGACGTTCTCCGTTGCGGTTGCATTTGTGTTGATTGGGGTATATATTCTGACGTTGCTGTTCTCAATGCGGACCCACACCTACCTTTACGATGCGGGTGTAGTGGAGACCGAAACCGAGTTGGCAATGGCAGATGCCAATTTAGCCGTGGATAACGATACGCACCAACCAAATCTCTGGCTATGGGTAAGTGTGCTATTGGGAGCCACACTGCTCGTCGCCTACGAATCGGAATTATTGGTCGAAACGTTGGAAGAAGCCACCTCACGCTTGGGGCTAACGGCACTATTTACGGGTGTGATTCTATTACCCATTGTCGGCAATGCCGCAGAACATGCCACTGCCGTTACGGTTGCCATGAAAAACAAAATGGATTTGTCGGTTTCAGTGGCTGTCGGGTCCAGTTTGCAAATTGCCCTGTTTGTGGCTCCAGTGCTGGTGATTGCGGGGTGGTTGCTGGGCCAACCGATGGATTTGAACTTTAATCCTTTTGAACTGGTGGCGGTAGCCGTGGCAGTCTCGATCACCAATTCAATCAGTTCCGATGGGCGATCGAACTGGTTGGAGGGTACCTTACTGCTTGCGACCTACGTCATCCTGGGACTAGCCTTCTACTTCCACCCCATTGTCGAAGGGGTCGTTTAGCTCTTGCCCTTAAAACGTAAATGTCGTTCGCATTACGCCGATCAACACATCATCATTGCTCCCTCGTTGATTCAGTGCGGGCAACCAGATGATGCCGGGAGTGAGGGAAATATTGTCATTCAAGCGGTAGCGGTAAAAGGCTTCCACATGCAAGGACTCATCGCGATCGCGAATTCCCCGCTGGCGACCCCCCAATTCAATACCCTTTAAAGTGGGTTCAACGCCAGCAATCACCCCTGCCAGACTGCCGCGAAACACCAGATCGGGGAACAGCAGCGCCCCCGCATAGGACCAGATATCCGCTTTACCACCCTGGCCACCCAGAAATTCAGCGCGAGTGTAGGTGCCCCAACCGCTTAACACGATGCGATCGCTCAGCTTAAAGTAACCATTCACCCCAAAAGAATTGCTGGAAACGGGTTGACTGGGTGGAAACGTTGGGACTGCTGACTGAGAACCCGCCAACAGGTTGCCTAAAAAGGTACCCGTTGCTGTACCCAGCCCCCCATAGCGAAACTCGTTGCGGTTGTTGTAAGCATGAACATAGGTCAAGCCCAACCCAGCCCGATTCGATGCTTGTAGCGACAGTTGGGCCAGCGCCGAGTAATTGCCGTTAAATAACCCCGCTTCCGCACTGGGATCATTCGCCCGGCTGGCCAGATAACCCGCATCCAAGCGAATCGCCTCACTCAGCCGAAAACTCACCCCAACCCCAGCACCACTGCCCCCAATTCGGTAAATGGGATTGAATTGCCCAAAGCGGGTCAGTGCTCCATTACCACCGTCGTTATCATCCAGGTAAGGACTGAGCGTCTCGGCATAGTCAAAGTGATCGCCCCCTGCCCCAAAAATAGTAATCGTTGCTGCCCTACCCAGCGGAAAGCGGTAACTTAATTGCCCCACGCTCACGGAATTATTCGTCTGAGCCACGTTGGAATTATCGTAAGCAAGTCGGCCTTCATTGCCAAACACGAGGTAAGCCGCATTGGCACCGCCCGTCGTGCCGCCCGATGCCAGAGTCGGGATGGCATTTCCGGCTTCTAACCGTGTGAGTAGCAAGTCTCTGCCCGAAAAACTGGTGAGTAAATTGAGCCGCACGCGATTTTGAAACACGGCATTTCCAGCCTTATCGACACTGGCAGGCACCCGCCCAAACCCACGAATATTCTCGCCGCCCAAGGCATCGCTACGGGACATAATCACTTCGCCAGATAGCTTCGTGGTCGTGGAAAACTGTTGCTTTTCCAAGGTGGCGGTGCGGACATCTAGCGCATCCACTCGACCACGCAGGGCCGCCAGTTCCGCCGCAAATTCTTCCTGTAGCCGCTTCACAGATTCCAAATCTTCTTTGCGGACAAAATCCGCTGTGGCGGCGGCAATCAGTTCTTGAATTTTGTCGAGGCAAGCGTTGAGACCTGCCGCAAACTCGTAGCGTGTGAGGGCGCGGTTGCCCCGGTAGGTTTGGTCGGGATAACCCACAATGCAACCGTAGCGTTCTACGAGAGATTGCAGGGCTTGAAATGCCCAATCGGTGGGTTTTACGTCCGTCAATTGGGAAACAGAGGTGATTTGATCCAGGCCGCTTGGGGCTGGATTGGCGATCGCGCCTGTCGGCCCCAACCCATCAATAATGAGACTCCCAGCGATCGCACTACTTGCCATCGTCAAGCCCATCAGCGAAGCAGAACGAACCGATTGACGCAAATGTTGACGTAAGTATTGACGTAACGTTGACAATGACATGATGCAACTCCTCACAACGCCTCTGTTTACGAACTCTAGAATAGAAAGCTTTGGCACTCTCCACACCAGTCGTTGTCCAGTTCGGATTCTGGCATGAGGGCCGATGTTGCACAAACCGTAAACCCATCCGCTAGGGTGTTTAGGTAAAGTGATGTTGTATCCAAAACCACAAAAATTCTAAGGCTGTGGTTGAGGTGGCCGCTGGAGTTGAGGGCCGAATCCACTGACCCCGCACCGCTTGCGGCGATCGCCAGAGATCTAGATGCGCGACTTCTGGGTTTGCATAGAAACTGTCTGCCCCGGCTCCCAACCAGGCCGAACTCCAATGGGTGAAATAATCATGACTGAGGCGATAGGTCGGGAACCGACCCATCACTGGCACCCCCCAGCCATCTAAAGCCATCAGTGCCCGGACATTGCCGCCCAATGTTTCCAGGGCAACGGCTGCCCCCATTGCCCCAACCACCCCCGCACTGAAGCCAATGAACATGATCGGAGTCGTGGTCCAGGCATGGGACTGGGCAGGCGTGAGGCGTTCGTGGAGAAACCGCAACACCTCCACACTGGAGTAAGCCGGATAGCGATCGCTGGGAAACACTAACACCCTGGGTAGTGGCCCCAATGACTCCAATTGCTGCACAAACGATTGGGTCAGGTCAGGCGGATGCACACCGGGGCAAAGGGCGATCGCACCTGCATTAAAATTCGTCATCCCGATTCCCTGCCGCACTGATGAGCATCTACTATTTGTCTTAAGCCTCATCCCCCTGGGAGGGGTGTTAACCTAAAACATATCTGTGAATCTAACGAAGGGTAGTTTCGATTTGCAGACAGAATCAAAGAATATTGCCAAATTAAACCTTGAACTGAGGAATTTGACGTGGTTGCAACCCCAGAAAAACTTCAGACCTCTGTCAGCGCATCTGCCTCCGATGAGCGCGTTGCCGTATTGCTGATGGGTTATGGCGAAGTCGAAAGCTACGAAGATTTTGCCAATTATAACGAGCAAGCACTCAACTTGTTGACTGCCAAATTTGCCCCCGTTCCCACCTGGATTTATCCCCCTCTGGCAAAATTGCTGGCTGTTTTTGACCTGCACGAATGGAGCCATCAACACGGCAATTTCATCTCGCCCCACAACGCCATTTTTGAGCGGCAACGGGAAGGCATTGAAAAGAATCTGCACGCGCAATGGGGCGATCGCGTCAAAGTCTTCAAAGCATTCAACTTCTGTGCGCCCTTTTTGCCAGAGCAAGTGCTGACCCAGATTAAAGCCGAAGGCTTCCAAAAGTTACTCATCTATCCCTTACTGGTTGTCGATTCCATCTTCACCAGTGGCATCGCTGTGGAACAGGTGAATAAAGCTCTGGAAACCCTTACCGAAGAGGGTGAACACTGGGTCAAAGGCATCCGCTACATTCCGTCTTTTTTCAATGAACCCGCTTATGTTGAACGAATGGCGCAACTGGTGGAAGCCAAAATCAGCGCAGAATTGGCAGACACCCATCTGCCGTCGCGCATCGGGATCGTGCTGATGAACCACGGCTGCCCCCACAAAGCCAAAGGGTTTACGTCCGGGATTGATGAAAGTCAGGCCATGTACGAGTTAGTACGCGATCGCCTGATCCATCGGTATCCGCTGATTTCCGTGGGCTGGTTAAACCACCAAACGCCTCTGATTGAATGGACTCAACCCAATGCGGAACTGGCAGCCAAAAACTTGATTGAACTGGGTGCCAAAGCGATCGTCTTTATGCCCATCGGCTTTGCTACCGAGAATCACGAAACGCTCCTGGATGTCGCCCACATCATTGAGGCCCTGCAACGCAAGTATGCCGAAGTCACTTATATACAGATGGATTGCGTCAATGATGATCCAGCCTTCTTGAAAATGGCGGCAGACTGGGCCACTCCCCAGATCGAAGCATTGCTCTCCGAAACAGCCCTCTCAGTCAATCCCAGTTTGGCTCATGCTCATGCTCCTGCTCATCACCACGGGCATCATCATGGGCATGGCGATCATGGACACGGCAATCATAACCACGCTGATCATGGGCATTCCCACGGTCACGGCCATCATCATCCCCATTAAGGAGATTTCTAGAAGACAACATACCTGTACGGGCAGGTTGAGCAAAACACTATCGGCTAACGGCTAATCGCCAGACCGCTCGCGAAACCTGCCCCAACCCTAAATCATTGTTTGGGTCGGTGAGTTGCTTGATTCATTAGCACACTACAGGATCAAGCAATTCACCAATTTGTGAACTTGCCCATTCATTCGGTCTAATTTATCAATTCCAGCTTGCGTAAACGGACATGCTCCAAAATGCGGTTGATTTTGAGGCGATCGCTGTCGGTTAACGTTTGATCGGCCAACAGGGCTGAAGTCAGGTCGAGGTGTTCGCGACGGGTAATACGACCGGAAGCCAGGATGTTTTCTATTCGTTGTTGAAGGGTTGGTTTTGCTCGATCCGCCCCACTTGCACTGAACCGACCATTGGCACTTAGTCGCATATCGATCCCCGTCGCACCCTAGATTTAATTTTTTGATTATCTTCTATCGTGCCCGATTTAGGCTGCTGGAATACAGGCAGAATCAGGAATTCATCAAAACTTAGTGGATTCCCAGGTAGGAAAATCTGGGCTTTATGGGAAAAAGAACGGTAAGAAATTAGGCTGTGGATATTTTGTTATCTAGCTCCGTTCTGGAGCTGGGGTAGTACGCTTGACCCATCTGTGAGGTGTTCGGCATCAGATAAGCGGTAATTAATGGTTTATGAACTTTGATCAAGCTGACTTTGAAGTGCGCTGTGAATGGGGTGAGAATGGAATTTCGCAATTAGCTCCGATCAGCGATGTCGTTGTTATTATTGACGTTCTCTCATTTTCAACTTGCATTGATATTGCTAACAGCCGAGGTGCGATCGTTTTCCCCTATCAGTGGAAAGATGAGTCAGCCCAAACATTTGCTCAATCTATTGGTGCGGAACTAGCCGACAAGCGTGGTGGTAGCCGTTATTCATTGTCTCCAGCTTCATTGCTTTCCATCGAGCAAGGAACTCGATTAGTGCTTCCCTCCCCCAACGGTTCATCCTTGAGCTTGGCAACAGCAGCAACCCCAACTTTAACCGGATGTTTGAGAAATTGTAGAGCTGTTGCTTTAGCTGCCATGAGCTATGGACGACGAATTGCTGTTGTTCCAGCAGGGGAGAAATGGAGCGATGGCAGCCTTCGTCCTTCCTTTGAGGATTTTGTTGGAGCAGGAGCAGTGCTCAGTTATCTGGAAGGCAACTTGTCATCAGAAGCGCGATCGGCAATTGCAGCGTATCGAGGTGTTCGTCAATCTTTGAGGGTTCTCATGAAACAGTGTGGTTCTGGAAAAGAACTGATTGAGCGAGGTTTTGAACAAGATGTAAATTTAGCATCGGAGATAGAGGTCAGTGATTGTGTTCCTACACTGATTAATGGGGCATACGCGAATTACGCAAGATAAATTCGGGCGCAGCGGATTCACCGAAGCCGCTTGGTGAGCAGTAAAGTTTTTAGCACCCCCTGACCCGAACTGATCGGAAGAATCTAAGAATTCTCCTGAGTAGAATTTAGAGGTGTCACCAGTAAATCCATAATGAAAATTTATCGTCTTCCCGCTTTATCAGATAATTACATCTTTCTATTGCACGACTCAGATCAAAAGACGGCAGCCGTAGTTGATCCGGCGGAAGCGGCTCCTGTACTTCGCAAATTGGCAGAATTAGGGGCCACGCTGACGGCAATTTTCAACACCCATCACCATGCGGATCATGTCGGGGGGAATCTGCGGTTATTAGAGGAATTCCCGCAGGCGGTGGTATATGGCGGGGCCGCAGATCGGGGGAGAATTCCACAGCAGCAAGTCTTTTTACAGGAGGGCGATCGCGTCACGTTTGGCGATCGTACGGCGGCAGTCTTTTTTGTCCCAGGTCACACCCGCGCTCACATTGCCTACTACTTTCCACCTGTTACGCCTGAAGACTGGGGCGACTTGTTTTGCGGAGATACGCTATTCTCTGGGGGCTGTGGCCGCTTATTTGAAGGCACTCCCACCCAAATGGTGAATTCTTTGAGTAAACTCCGCAACCTGCCGGATACAACTCGCGTTTGGTGTGCTCACGAATATACCTTAAAGAATTTACAATTTGCGGTCACTGTGGATGGGGACAACCCCGATTTGCAGCAACGCTATACGGCAGTCAAGGAGTTGCGCGATCGCGCCGAACCCACCATTCCGTCGCTGTTGGGCATCGAAAAACGGACCAACCCCTTCCTGCGGTGGGACCACCCCCCCCTCCAAACCGCAACGCGGGCAAAGGATGAAATTCAAACCTTCGCCCGCTTACGCGGGATGAAAGACCAGTTCTAAGGTAGCCGTTGTGCTAAACCGTTTCTACGCCAGCAATTCTCCAGTTTCCTGTAAAGAATGCAAGCGCTGGTAGATACCACCGTGGTTCAGCAACTCATCATGGTTGCCCACCTCGACAATTTGTCCCTGATCCATGACCACAATTTGGTCGGCTTCTCGGACCGTACTCAAACGGTGGGCAATAATAATCAGGGTGCGCGTGCCTAAAATCGATCGCATCGCCAGTTGGATTGCCCGTTCCGATTCATAATCCAGGCTAGAGGTTGCTTCATCAAAAATCAGCACATCCGGGTTCATAATCAGCGATCGGGCAATGCCAATCCGTTGCCGTTGACCACCGGAAAGCCTTACCCCTCGTTCACCCACTGTGGTCATGTAGCCTCTCGGCATCTGGCGAATAAACTCATCCGCCTGGGCAATCTTGCAGGCTTCCACCACATCCTTAAATGAAGCATGGGGGTTGCCATAGGTGAGATTATCCAGCAAGGAGCCATTGAAGATATCCACCTCCTGATGCACGATCGCCAACCGTTTGCGGTAAGCCGTCACATCGAGCCGCCGAATATCCTGACCATCCATTAAAATCGCCCCGCTCCCCGGCTCAAAATACCGGAACAGCAGCTTGACTAATGTTGATTTTCCCGATCCCGATCGCCCCACCAGCGCCACCGTTTGATAAGGTTCCACCAACAAATTGATGTCTTTCAGTACTGGACGACCCGCGTTATAGCTAAAGCTGAGATGGGACAATTCCAACTTTCCCGAAAACCGATAGCTCGGCGCTGACTCTGGATCAACCACTAAACTTCCCGCATCCTGCCCAGTGGGAAGCTGCATGAATTCGTGAAAGCGGATCATGGAAGCATAGCGACGGGCAAAAGTTTCGGCCAGTTGGCTAATTGGTTCCACTTCAGAGTAGGCCATGCTAGACACTGTCAGGATGGTGATGAAGTGCCCAATCGAAATTTGATTCTGCACTGCGGCCCACAGGGTAAACGCCAGCACCAGGAAGACACAGGTTTGGACGATGGTGCGCTCCCACATCCCCAGGATGACGTAGCCCTTGTGAATGCGATAATCCAGCACCTTAAATTCCCGATCGAGCCGTTCCTGTTGCCGTCTCAGTTCTTGAGATTCTGTGGCAAAAGCTTTCACCGTTTTGATGTTGGTGATGATCTCCGATGTCCGGCTTTCGGTATTCTCCATGTATTTTTCCAGTTTCTCCTCCTGGTCAGCCAGATGAGTCAAGCCAGACACACTAAAGGCAATAATGCCAACGAAGGAAACCAGCAGGAGTAGGGCGATTTGCCATTCGATCAGCCAGATAATCACAAAAATACCAACGACCCGAAACAATTTGGGGAACATTTGCCCCACCACCTCAGGATAGGTCCACGTATGGTTGGATAACCCTCTGGCGACTCGGGCCGCAATTCGTCCTGGGTTGTTCTCGTCGTAAAATTCCAGCGGCAAGGTTAGAACTTTTTCCAGGGCTTTCCGGGCCTGGTCACGACGCGCCCGGAAAGCGGTATCCCAGAAAAACCAGGAACCCACCCAGGGTTGTAAGGGTGCCCGCCCAATGGATACAATCCCCACCAGAATGAGTAGAACAATTAATGCCAACGATTGACTAGAGGGTTGCCCAGTCAGTTCAGCGATCGCGTTAACCAAAGATTGCATTGGGCGATCGAGGGGATAGTTTGACAACACGTTGAGAATTTGACCCGTCGCATAGGGCACAACCAAATCGATAATCTCGAACAGACTCATGGCACCGCCACTGAGCAATGAGATCAGCCAATAATGCCGATAATAATGAATAACATCCTGGAACTTTGCCATAGGTCCTCTCCTAATGCGCCCCTACTCAGCGTTCACTCTTCTGCGGCTGAAGTCTTGCAAAAGCGATACACTACAGAAGTAGTATTGTAATACAACTACATCTGGAAAAAGAAAACTTCGGACGACAGTTTGAGAAAAATGTCCAGCTCAGGGATATTGACAGAACCACTCCACAGCTCTGCATTCTCTCTGCCGATGCAAGCAATACTGATTATTCCCAAATTCCTCAATAAAAACGGTGCTTAATTGTGAAGCAAGTTTACAGTTGAGCTTTTTATGTTGATGAAGTGTACGTGAACTTGCTGGTCATTCCGGGGGGGTTCAGCTAATCTCACTATTGACTACATAATTCTGCGGATGCCCTCAAGCTTGTAAAAAGAATCTTCCGTATTCGCACGGAACTTTTTGTCACAAGTCTGCGTCTAGCCTCCAGGGTGTCATTTACTAGATTTCATTATTAACCTCAGTGCTCTTTCACAACCCAATGGGTTGCCGCGTGATTGTTTAGCGCTCGTGTTTTGTTCCCTGCATTATCGATGTGTGAGTGATTTTTTTTTCAAATTAACGAGGAGTCATGGCTAACCCTGCACTGAAATCGTTAATTGGGGCTTTTGCAGGAGCAACTGCTCTCAGTTTGGGTTCTACCAGCGTTGTTGAGGCCGCAGTCCTTAACTTTGCCTTTGAAGTTAGTATCAATCAAGGTCCCTATGCTGGCGTGCATAAAGGGAGCTTTCAGTTTGATAGTGCCCGGTTAGGCCCTTGTGTGATTACGACCGATCCCAATGCACTTTGCGCGACCCCCAAAGATAGCAACCTGTCATTGATCTTCAACTTGATGGGAACAACCTATACCCATGCCGACGATGTAGATTATCAGGGGGTAGCGGCTGACTTTCCGGCGGTTTACTACTATCCAGGCCTGGAAAATACCGGAACTGTCCCCTATGCGCTCAGCTATATTGTGATGCCACCCAAAACGAATATTAGCTTTGCGGTTTTTGATGTTCGCTTCTTTATGGGTTTTCCGGATGTGGGGCAGGTCGCTACAAACCCTGCGCTTGGAACTGTGACCTATACCCGTATCCTGAGTCCGGCTCCCCCACCCTTACCCCCGCCGCCCCTCCCCCCGGCCCCTCTCCCGCCTGCGCCTCCCGACCCCTCTCCTTGTGAACTTGATCCTGCATCCTGTTATGTGGAAGCGGCACCAGAACCTTCAGAGATTGGGGGGACGGTGTTAGCGGCAGGTTTATTGGGGTTGTTCTGGCGATCGCGGCGGCGGAAGTCTAACCCAATAGGTTAAGGCTTCGGATGGCATACATCCAGGTGCTTCATCCCCTTGAGTCTTTTCACCCTCTAATGGTTGTTTTATATTGGGAAAGAACAAATGGAACGCCTGATCTGATAAATCGTCATGCTACAACGCCTGGTTCTCTTAACAAGCTGGATGGTTACTGGCAGCGTCATGTCGGCTGCTGTTGCTCAAGCAACGACGATGGCCCCCTTGGTAGAACCCTTGCCGCCAGAGATTACAACTCCCGTTGTCGTCCCGACTGGTGTAGCTCCGCCTACTGTAGCGCCAATATTGGCCCCCATTTCTGCACCACCCACCACCTTACCAATCCTGACTCCGGAGATAGACTCCAGCTTACCTGACGGCTCCCACAAACCACTTCAACCCTGGTATCATGAGCAGCCCATCAAACCCGCTCAACTGCCGCTTCGGTTAGAAATTAAACTAAGTCGGCGGCGGGTCACTGTATACCGTGGTAAAACACCTGTCAAGACGTATCCGATCGCGGTGGGTCGCCCTGGCTGGGAAACTCCCAAGGGCACTTATAAAGTGCAGCAGATGTTTCGCAACCCTACCTGGATTCATCCCCTCAAGAGAGGAATTACTATTCCTGGCGGCGATCCCGAAAATCCGTTAGGGCGCTACTGGATTGGCTTCTGGACAGATGGGAAAAACTGGATTGGGTTTCACGGTACGCCGAATCCAAAGTCTGTCGGAACGGCTGCCTCGCATGGGTGCGTCCGGATGTACAACGACGACATCGAGGAATTGTTTAAAAAGGTGAGTTTGGGAACTGAGGTGAGGGTTGTGCAGTAAAACGGTCATTGATGATTAATGCCAATCCCCCCATCAAACACTTTCCCCATCAATCGCCTGGACGCAACGAGAGGGTGACCAACGCTCAGGAATCCTGACACACATATTTCCATAATGGATGGCTGGTTCCTTGTTTACGGATGCGGAGTACCTGCCGTTCTAATCGTTCGCGATCGCGTTTGGGTAACCCAAACAAAATGTTGCGACTTTGCCAGACCAGTACAGCGATCGTAAAGGCAATACAGGTGGCCAAACCCATCGCCGGCAGCGGATGAAAATGTAAGCCATAGTATAGGGCGGCCCAGGTAAAGTACTCCAGCATCAATTCAATGGGATAGCGTAACCCCCACAGGCTAAGACTACCCAGGGTGAGCCATAACCCCAATACAAATAGCCAACGTCCATAAACCGTCAGATCATGCAGGCGATCGACCTGCTGACGAAAGAGAGAATCCTGTTCTGGTGTAGCAGAAGGTGGAGGTAAAGGTTCGGATTGGTTCATCGTAGGCTGAGATCCCGGCAGAATTGTGGATCGATTTACGATGATGCCTCATCGGATTGAGGCATCCCATCGGGTAGGGCAGAACCACCGGGTACAGTAGCCATCACTGCTCGCCCCGTCCGTTCTCGCCAGAGTGCCAGGAGGGTACTGGCAATAAAGATGCTGGAATAGGCCCCAGCCGTAAAGCCGATGATCAACGCCAGAGCAAAGTACTTCAGCGTTTCTCCACCAAACAGGAAAATTGCAAACAAACTCAGCAGGGTTGTAAAGGTGGTGTTGATCGAACGAGTCAGGGTCTGATTAACGGCTTCATCCACCACTTCGTTAATGTGTCGTTCTGGATTCAGGGCAATGGTTTCGCGGATGCGATCGTAAATTACCACCGTGTCATTCACCGAAAATCCCACAATCGTCAGCAAAGATACGATAAAGAGGGAGTCAGCCTCGACCCCAATCAGCAGGCCCAAAATTGCAAAGATGCCAACGGTAATCAGGACATCATGAACCAGGGCAATCAAGGCAAACACGGCATAGTCAAACTGAAATCGCAGGCTCAGGTAAACCGTAATTCCGGCAAAGGAGACTAGTAACGCCAGTAATCCAGAAGTAAATAGCTGTTGTCCAATTACTGGACCGACCGTATCAATTTGAGTTTTGGTCGGATCAAACGTTCCCAGTTGTTCGGTTAAAGCAGATTGCAGTTTTGTCCGTTGTTCGCTGCTCAGGGGAGAAGTTCTAATCGTGATTCCCACTTGTCTACCCCGATTATCAGTAATCGCCTGGATGCTACTGCCGCCCAAGCCTTCGGCAGCCAGCACCTCGCGGGCTTCGGCAATATTAATCGGTTGATCACAATTGGCTTTGGTGCAATCCAACTCAAATTGCAAGCGGGTGCCACCGACAAAATCCAGACCGGGACGTAGAGGCGCATTGTAACGCTGCCAGGAAATCAGCATCGCGATGATCCCCGCTAAAATCACAGCCGCAGAGATGGCCCACCAAAGTTTTCGTTGTCGAATAACTTGCAGTTTCATGGTCTGGTTTATGCCTCCACCTTTTGGCTGTTGAGATTGGGGCCGTAATACTCTGGTTTCCGCAAGCCCGGAAAGCTAATCGCATAGAGCATCAATGTCCGGCTACAGGTGACGGCGGTAAACATACTAATAACAACCCCAATTCCCAATGTTAGGGCAAAGCCTTTGACCAATCCTGCCCCCAGAAAGAACAGGGCTAGACAGGCGATGACTGTTGTGACGTTACTATCTAGGATGCTGGAGAAGGCGCGATAAAACCCAGATTCGACGGAGCGGTACAGACTTTTTCCGGCTCGTAATTCTTCGCGAGTCCGTTCAAAAATCAGGACGTTGGCATCGACAGCCATCCCAATACTCAAAATAAATCCAGCGATTCCCGGCAGGGTGAGAGTCACGCCCAGGATGACGAACACCGCCAGGGTGAGAATGGCATAAATGATCAGGGCAACATCAGCGATCGCTCCGGGCAGACGATAATACGCCACCATGAACGCCAGCACCAGCAACAAGCCACCGACCCCAGCATAGATACTGCTTTGAATACTATCTCGCCCTAAGGTTGCGCCCACCGTTCGGTTTTCCACCACTTCTACGGGCAGGGGCAAGGCACCACCTTTAAGCTGAATGGCCAGATCCCGCGCCGTTTCCAGGTCAAAACGCCCTTCAATCACCGCGGAACCGCCTGTAATTCCCGTTGCGGCAAATTCCACGGGGACAGAGTAGGCAAAATTGGGACCGACGGGTGCTTCATCCAGGAAAATCCCCAGGGTACGCCCGGTGCCTGCTAAATCTTTTGTCAGTTGAGCGAATAGTTCACCACCGCGCTGATCAAACCGCAAGCCTACATCCCACACATTTTGGACATTTGTAGCGTTGGGATAGGCATCTTGTAGGTTGGTGCCACCGAGTTCCGTCTTTTCAAACATATCGGCGATCGCCGCATAGGTCTGCTTCAAGTTTTCCTGATTGGCCTCAATAGCGGCAGTATCACCAGATTTCCGTAGTTCTGCCTGTTTGGCCAGTTTTTCTCGGAGTTGTTGCTGTTCAATCTGGAGCAAGGGTTCCGTTCCCGGTTTCTGCTTGCGGAAGTCCAGCAGGGCGGTGCCGCCCAACACTCGCTCAGCTTGAGTGGGATCATTGACTCCAGGCAATTGCACCACGATTTGATTGCTACCCGCCGGAAACACGATCGGCTCAGACACACCTAAACCGTTAATCCGTCCTTCGATGACCCGCTGTACCGCTTCCAGATCGCCCGGTTTGATCTCTGGATGTTTTGGCGTTGTTTTCACTTGAATCGTGAGCTGTGAGCCACCTCGCAGGTCTAGGCCCAATTGGATGGGCACCGTCGCAATCACAGCGATCGCCGCAATGACCAGTCCCACAATAAAGAGTAATAATAATCGTTGTCTGCCCATACTCTGATCCCTACATCAAAGCCATGATAGCGCGTTCGCTTTGATGTCTTGCGTTCTAAATTTTTGTTCCAAATTATGGGAGTCAAATTCCAGCCAGTTTTAAGGCTAAAGAGACGTTCACCTTCACCACTTCATTGATTTCAAAATTGCGATCGCTGCCATCGTCCGAGGCCAAAAATTCCTCAAAGGTGAGGGGAATTATGACCTGGGATGAAACAACAAACGTCATACTTTCTAATTTAAGTTGACGGGTGAAACGCCTTACAAGAGCTACAGTTGACCGTCCACCGTTTTCTTGACGGCTTCTACCACTTGTTGCGGCTGAACGATGGTCAGGCTTTCCAGCACGCCATTGTAGGGGGTGGGGATATCCTGAGAGGAAAGCCGGATCACGGGGGCATCCAGTTCATCGAAGTAGCGATCGTTAATGGAGGCGATAATTTCGGCACCGATGCCGCCGGTTCGCATACATTCTTCCACCACAATCACGCGATGGGTTTTGCGAATTGAGGCTCCAATCGTGTCAAAATCCAGGGGCTTCAATGAAAGGAGATCAATAATTTCGGGGTCATAGCCCTCTTTTTCCAGAGTTTTTGCGGCCTGCACCACATGATGCCGCATCCGGGAATAGGTCAAAATCGTGACATCTTTACCCGGACGCACAATTTCTGCTTTGTCCAGGGGCAAATAGTACTCCTCATCGGGTAAGTTTTCCTTGAGGTTATACAGCAGCACATGTTCAAAGAACAGCACCGGGTTATCATCCCGAATCGCAGATTTGAGCAACCCTTTGGCGTTGTAGGGCGTGGAACAGGCAACAATTTTAAGTCCGGGAACGGCCTGAAAGTAAGCTTCTAACCGTTGAGAATGTTCGGCACCGAGTTGACGACCCACTCCACCGGGACCGCGAATCACCACGGGAATCTTAAAGTTTCCACCGGAGGTGTAGCGCAGCATCCCGGCATTGTTGGCAATCTGGTTGAAGGCCAGCAACAGGAAGCCCATGTTCATCCCTTCGATGATGGGACGTAAGCCCGTCATTGCGGCACCAACGGCCATGCCGGTAAAGCTGTTCTCGGCGATCGGGGTATCGAGCAAGCGCAACTCACCATACTTCTTATAAAGATCCTTCGTGACTTTGTAGGAACCTCCGTAGTGCCCCACATCCTCACCCATGACTAATACGGTGGGATCTTTTGCCATTTCTTCATCGATCGCTTCACGCAGGGCGTTAAAAAGAAGGGTTTCTGCCATTTCTCAGTTACTCATGACCGATCACTTATTTTAGACTAGAGCGAGGCAATAACCCAAGAGCCAGGAAAAAGGGAGTAGGGAATGGGGAGTCAGGACTAGGGAAGGAGCAAGAGTAGAAGGCGGTGTGGGCCGATGCGCGAATAAATTTGCTTGAGGAGACGACACTCTCTGTTACAATAGCTCCGTTGTAAAGCCGGAAAGCATCGTTGAGTCAGTCCATCAACATTCCCAAAGTCGATGATTTTTTGCAGGAATTGGCGACCATCCAGCAAACAGGCTCGAAGCGCATTGCCCTGCTGGGATCTCGCCATGTGCCGATTACACATCAAAAACTCATCGAGATCATGAGCTATGCCCTGGTTCTGGAGGGCAATCGGCTGCTGACATCAGGGGCTACTGGGGCAAACCTGGCAGCCATCAGAGGTGCAATGCGGGCAGACCCATCGCTCCTGACCGTCATTCTGCCTCAGAGTTTAGAGCGGCAGCCCCGTGAGTCACGAGAGCAACTGGAGCAGGTCATGCATCTGGTGGAAAATCCCGATAATGACGATCTATCTTTGGCGGAAGCTAGCGCAATTTGCAACCAGGAAATTATTTCTCGCTGCCAACAGTTGATTTGTTTTGCGTTTCACGACAGTGCAACTTTGTTAAAGACTTGCCACGATGCCGAGGAGCAGCGCAAAATTGTGACCCTTTTCTATTTTGATTAAATTTTTACGTCGGTAGAGACGTTACAGATTTGTAGAGACGTTGCGGTGTTGCAGAGACGTTACAGGTAACGTCTCTACGGGATGTTGGTTTTCGTGCCGCGATCGCCTAGAAGGTGAACGTCGTGCGAATGGTACCAATCACCACATCGGAGTTGTTGTCATTCATATCCGGTGCGGTGAGCCAGATCACGCCGGGAGTTACGGTGATGTAGTCGTTGACCCGATACTGATAGAAGGCTTCTATATGGAAGGAACTATCGGGATCGCGCCCGATCGCCGATCGCAGCCCCCGACTCACGCCGTTCACTCGCGGTTCCATCCCCACAATAATCCCACCCAGGTTGCCATCCTTCAGCAGGTCAGGAAAGGCCAACCCAACTGCCCAGGTCCAGATATCGAGATCGCCTCTGGGTAGTGCCCCACGGGTAGAGAGAGTGCGGGTGTTGACATAGCCGCCATAGCCATTAATCACAAACTTAGGGCTGACTTGGAAGGAAGCCTGCACCCCATAAGCGTTGCTAGAGGTAGGAATATCCAGGCCAGCAAAGGGGGCGAGAGCATCGGGCAAATCGGGATTATTGAGCAGGGCCGATCGCAGGTTGGCCCGATTGCTCCCCGATGCGCCATTGGCGGTGAAGTCGTTGTTGTAGGCATGAACATAGGTTAGGCCGAGTTTGAACGCTTCAGACGCATTAAAGGTGAGTTGGGCGATCGCACCGTAAGCCCCATTAAATAAACCAGCGCCAGCGGAAGGATTATTGGCATCATTGGTGAGATAACCCGCGCTCAGTTCAAATTTCTCGCCGAGGCGGTAGCGGAACGCCAAACCTGTTCCTTGTAACAAGTAATAAACTGGGTTGCGGGTGCCAAAGTTGGTGAACGCGCCACTACCGCCATCCCCATCTAGGAAAGGATTAATCGTGTCGGTGAAGTCGTCGATCGCCCCTGCATTCGCTTCAATGATCACCGTCAGGTTTTCACCCACGGGAAATTGATACAGCAGGGCATCCAGTTCAACTTCATTATTACCATCCGGCGTAGAGAACCGTTGATCACCCTCAAAGGTCAGCAGGCTACTGGAGAAGGAGCGAAAGTTGCTCGCTTGCAGTCGTGTTCTGAGTAAATCCTCGCCCGTAAAGCTAGTATCAAAATTGAGCCGGACGCGATCGCCAAAAATAGCCGTTTTAAAGACTTCTTCACCCCTCGCATTGTCCCCCGTTAGCAATCCACTCAGACCCAGAACAACTTCACCATTTAGCTTCGTGGTCGTCGAAAATTGCTGCTTTTCTAAGGTTGCTGTGCGGACTTCCAGAGCTGCAACGCGACCGCGCAGACTGGTCAACTCAGCGGCGAATTCTTCCTGCAAGCGTTTGACCACTTCCAGATCTTCTTTACGGACAAAATCGGCAGTGGCAGCGGCAATGAGTTCTTGAATTTTATCTAAGCAGGCATTTAAGCCCGCTGCAAACTCAAAGCGAGACAGGGCACGATTCCCCCGATAGGTTTTGTCGGGGTAGCCCACAATACAACCGTAGCGCTCTACGAGAGACTGTAATGCCTGGAAGGCCCAATCGGTTGGCCGAACATCAGTTAATTGAGAAACAGAGGTCACTTGATCCAATGCCGCCAGATTTCCCTCTAACGTGGCCAATTGGGTCACAGGCGTCAAGTCATCCAGTTCTCCGGCTGACTGTGCCTGCGTCGGAGCCAGTGCGATCGCACTCACCAGCACAGAACTCAACCACCCAGCATGTCTCAAATGTTTTAGATTACTCATTTCCACACACCTAATTCAGCAATTGGTTCAGCTTACACCAATAATGAAAATCATTCTCACTATAGATGAATTGCCTAGAGTAGGATAGGGTTTGAAAGGAATATCTGACTATCCTCCCTTGGGGCTTTTAGCGGTGAAAATGGGGCGAAAACCCTACAATTTAATCAAGATGTAAGCTTTACGTTGTGCCAAAATGATGGATTTCACGCCGGCCTTACCGACTTTTGTGATTACCCTGCGCGAAGGGGTAGAAGCGGCCCTGGTGGTGGGTATTGTACTCGCGTATCTGAAAAAAGCAAACCAGACCCAATTCAACGGTTGGGTCTGGAATGGCGTGCTCAGTGGCTTGCTGGCCAGTGGTGCCGTTGGATTCGTTTTTGCGGCGATCTTCCAGGTCGTCGGGACGGTGAATCCGGCTTATGCGCCCGTATTCAAGCCGTTGCTAGAAGGAGTTTTTAGCATGGTGGCGATCGCGATGCTGAGTTGGATGTTGATCTGGATGACCCAACAGTCTCGGTTACTCAAAGCTCAGGTAGAAGGGGCAATCAACACGACACTCACCAATCCCACAGGGGCCGGATGGGGCATCTTTACCTTGATCTTCTTCGCCGTATTGCGAGAAGGGTTTGAAACCGTGATCTTTATTGCCGCTAAGTTTCAGCAAGGGGTGATGCCGATCGCGGGGGCGATCGTGGGGTTGCTGGTGGCAGTGGCGATCGGCGTGATGCTGTTTCAACTGGGGATCAAAATTAATCTGCGGGTGTTCTTTCAGGTCATGGGAGTCTTTCTGTTGCTGATTGTGGCGGGTCTGGTGGTGTCAACCCTGGCACATTTCGAGCTGGCCCTGAGTCGATGGGCAACTCTGGATTCTTCAGCCTCCCTATGTTTGGGAAATCCAGCCCAAGCAGGGTCTTCCTGCCTGCTCGGTTCACTGTTGTGGGATACCAGTCGCGTCCTCCCCGAACGCCAATTTCCTGGGATCGTGCTGCATACGCTGTTTGGCTACGAGGATCAGGTTTATTTTGCGGAAGCTGTCAGCTATGTCCTGTTCTTGGTGGGTGTGGGCACCGTTTACCTGCGGAGTTTGACCGGATGGCAGGCTCGAACCAACGCGATCGCGCCTTCAGTTGAATCCCAATAAGGTGCTTTCCAAGAAAAAATATCCCCTCAGGGTTGGGGCAGGTTTCGCTAGAGTTCGGGCGATCGGCCAATCTTTTTTTGCTAAATCGGCCCGTACAGGTATTTTGTTTTTTTAGAAATCTCCTTAATGGTCGATTTCAATGCTTAGATGGTAATCGCCGAGTTTGAGCTGATTGGCCCATAGTTCATATTCCAACAGCAGGTAACGCGGTAGAGGTTGGCCTTTCACATGTAGGTTGCGCGTGAAATTCCGCAGTCGCATTTGATCGCTCGTACTCAGGCCATCCTGTAACCAGTAGCGGCTAATGCCAAACACACTCGGTTCAAACAAGTGACGGAAACTGAATTGCCCGTTTCCCTGCATCGTCATCGTGACCCGGTAGGGCGAGAACTCAATCCATAACAAGCGAGGGGTGGGAATGGTACTGCAATTAGACGTATCACAAACGGAAAAGAGCGCATCCCATTCGGAAACGAGAGGTTCAGTTAGTAAGAGGTGAAAGCGATCGCAGTCTTTCTGGTATAAAGTCCCAACCGTTTCCAGGTCTGAGCACAGGAGAAAATCGGTGGAATTGAAGGACAGCCGCACAGGGCGACGAAGTTGAGTCAGCATGTGGAGAGATTTAGCGGTAGGATGGCTAACGCAGTCATTGGCAGTCTAGCTGATCCCCATGCCAGAGTCGAAGCGTATTTTCATGGAACCCGTTGATTGTCAGCAACGCCTGACGATCGCCCCTCCGCCTACCGGATTCTCACTACAAGGAAGAATTCGAGTGCCCGGTGACAAATCCATTTCCCATCGGTCCTTGATGTTGGGCGCATTGGCAACGGGCGAAACGGTGATTCAAGGCTTGTTACTGGGGGAAGATCCCCGCAGTACGGCGGCCTGTTTTCGGGCCTTGGGGGCAGAAATTTCGGCACTGAATACGACCGAAGTGCGGGTCAAAGGCATTGGCCTGGGGCAACTGCTGGAGCCACCGGATGTGCTGAATGCCGGCAATTCTGGCACTACACTGCGCTTGATGCTGGGCATTCTGGCCTCCCATCCAGATCGTTTTTTTACCGTCACTGGAGATGATTCGCTGCGATCGCGCCCGATGTCACGGGTGGTCAAGCCATTACAACAGATGGGCGCAGAGATTTGGGGGCGCAAGGCAGGTTCATTCGCTCCACTGGCAATTCAAGGGCGATCGCTCCAACCCATCCATTACCAATCCCCCATTGCTTCGGCTCAGGTCAAATCTTGCATTCTGCTGGCGGGCTTGATGACAGATGGCACCACCACGGTAACAGAACCCGCTTTATCACGGGATCACAGCGAACGGATGCTAAAAGCTTTTGGGGCGCATGTGGTGGTTGATCCCGAAACCTGTAGCGCCAGTGTCATTGGTCCGGCTCAGTTAACGGGACAAGCGGTGGTCGTACCGGGAGATATCAGTTCAGCAGCATTTTGGCTGGTGGCCGGAGCGATCGTTCCCGGTGCCGATGTAACAGTTGAAAACGTCGGGATCAATCCCACTCGTACCGGAGTGCTGGAAGTTTTACAAATGATGGGTGCAGATATTACCCAGGAAAACGTGCGGGAGGTGGCAGGAGAACCTGTGGCCGATTTGCGCGTGCGGGGTGGGGCAACGCTGCAGGGATGCACGATCGCGGGCGATTTAATTCCACGCTTAATTGATGAAATTCCCGTTCTGGCAGTCGCGGCAACGGTTGCGGAGGGAATAACGACCGTGAAGGATGCGGAAGAATTGAGGGTGAAGGAGAGCGATCGCATTGCGGTGATGGCGGCGCAATTGAATCAAATGGGCGCGAAGGTGAGTGAATTACCAGATGGGATGGAAATTACAGGAGGTACGGCGCTCACGGGGGCAGAACTGGATAGCTATACCGATCACCGCATTGCTATGAGTTTGGCGATCGCAGCCCTGCGAGCCAGCGGTAATACCATCATTCATCGAGCAGAGGCAGCGGCAATCTCCTATCCAGAATTTGTCGAAACTCTGGTCAACGTTTGTGGCAATTGAGTTCTATCATTGCGCGAATGACTCATGCAGTAATGGCGTTGCTAATGAGCGAACAGTACGAGGCCGGAGCCACCTACTGTGAAACCGCGATCGCGCAACATCCAGAGAGCATTGAAAATTACTGGTACCTGGGCTTAATTCGCCTGCTTCAGGGAGATGCCGTAGAAGCCCAGGCCGTTTGGCTGACTGGCTTAACGGTCGTTGATCCGGCAACAATGGATACAGAGTTGCAAACCTTGTTGACCATCCTTGATACTGAAGCCGCACGACAACTAACAATTGGTCAGGCCCATTTAGCCGAATGGATTTATCAACAAGTCTTAGAACTCGATGCGGACCAACCCTGGACATATTTACAACTGGGCTATGCAGTTTCGCTGCAAGGCAAATTAGATGAAGCTGTAGACTACTGGCAGACTGCAACCCAACTCCAACCAGACCTCGTAGAAGCCTATGTTCAGCAAGCCACTGTGTTTCAGAAGCTCGCACAGTGGGATGCCGCGATCGCGGCCTATCAGCAAGCCATTGAACTACAACCGTCTTCTGCATTACGGTACAACCTGGCGCTTTGCTTGAGCCAGCAATACCAATGGGGAGCGGCCTTAGAACAATTGAATCAAACGATATTTTTGCAACCTGATTTTGCGCCTGCTTATGGCGATCGCGGTTGGGTCCACCTGGCATTGAATCAATGGAGCGCCGCCACCAGCGATTTTCGAGCGGCCCTGCAAATTTACTCCAACTATGCACAAATCTACTCCCAGTGGGTCGAGCACTTAGAGAAATCCCATCTGCCGTTGTCCCATGATTTACGGGATCAGGCGAAGCAATTGCAGCAGCTTTGTGTTGCGGCTGAAGTTGTCTGGCAACACTGGGTGGAGCGATCGCCACTGCCCCCCCCAGTGCCGCAAAGTTTCCCCACAGCAGGCATACAAGCGACTGGCTATTGGCTGGATACGGCAAGTTGGGCGACCACCCAAGGGGCTAAGGTCACTTATATCAAGCTGGATGAGTCCAGTGTGATGACGTTAAAGCCCCCCAAGACCCGCGATCGCGCCATTCACTTTAGCTTCCGCCTGGAACCTGCAATTCACTTGCCCGAAACCTTTGTGGTGACGATTCCCAATGGTCGATTTTGGTTGAGTGCCGATCAATCATCCAATGCAATTTTTACGGCATCCCATGAATTGTTAGGCGATTTGTCACCTGAATATCCGTTACTCAGTCCAGGGCATCCCGATAAACATCCCAGTCATCATTCCGTTTTAAGTCGCACACTGCCATTACCACAGCAAATTAATGGAACAGTTGCGGTGCTGGCTGGTTTAACCAATGAGATGTATTTTCATTGGATATTTGATATTCTGCCTCGATTTAGTTTATTAGTTCGTAGCAGGTTGAATGTTGATGATATTGATTACTTTTTAGTGAGTTCTCAACTACCATTTCAGCAAGAAACATTGCAACGATTAGGCATTTCCTCCTCTAAATTCTTGAATGTTACTCATTATCCTCATTTGCAAGCAACTCAACTCATTGTTCCCTCCTACCCTAGTAGTCCGGCCTGGATGACAAAGCGAGTGTGCGAATGGTTGCAACAGGTATTTCTAGAATCGCAGAATCAAATGAGTAAAGGATGCGATCGCCTGTACATCACCCGCCAATACGCCACCAATCGCAGAATCATCAATGAGGTTGAAATCACCGAGTTTTTGCGATCGCTTGACTTCCAAATTATTGCTTTAGAGTCATTGTCAGTTCAGCAACAGGCGAATCTTCTAGCCTCTGCAACCGTTGTCATTTCGGCACACGGAGGCGGATTAACCAATCTCACCTTCTGCCAACCGGGCACCAAAGTGCTGGAAATTTTTTCACCCAATTTTGTCTACCCTTGCTACTGGCTTGTGAGTAATTTGTTGGGCTTGGATTACTATTACCTCACAGGTAAAGTTGCGGCTGGTTTTTATCTTCATAATCAGTTGTATCCCAATCCGCGACTGGAAGACATTTGGATTGATTTGGCTGAATTCAAAGATGTCGTTCATTGGATGCTGGCCTCATCCTTAGCCTAATTCAAATCAAGCGGTTGCTTTCATAGCTGAATCACTCCTGCGGCATGATGCGATGACGGATATTTAACGGGATACAATCGTCCCTGAGTCATCATCCGCTGTTGAATCTCCTCCCAGGTGGGTAATGTCGTGGTTTCCTGGACCCAGTGAACAGTTGACGCTTCATCACACCACTGCGCCAGTTTGGGCATGGCTTCGCGATGACTACCAGATGTCATATAGCGACGCATGGAGGCTTCATCCTCCCAAACGGTTAAGGTCCAATAGGCAGTCAAGCCGACACGACGAGTTTGCGTGATGAGGTTTCCGGGTGCGGTGGCGGATTGTTGGGCACTGGGAATGGCATATCGAAAAAACGGCAGCAAATACAGCGGCGAACGTAGCCGTAAGCGAGTAATAGAAACAAACGCCATTGGGTGATCTCCTGAGTTTTTACAATATTCAAAACAATGTTTTAGCCATTGATCTATAAAGTTCTACCTGATAGATTGAGTGGCTAATTTTTGGATTTTTGCCAGCCAGCGCGATCGCTGTGCCGGAGTCGAGCCACGCACTGGGGCAATTTCGGTAATTTTGATCGGTTTAATGCCGCAAAATTCTAAGATGGTGCGTTTCATTTGTTGATGCCCCGGCATTTTGAACATCCAGCGGTAATACCAGGCTGGCGTGTCCATCGTCACGATTAAATGGGCACTGCGTCCGGCCAGCAACCGATCCCAAAAGGGATCCTGCTTGTGATATTTGAAGGCAAACCCAGGGAGAAACGCGCGATCGAAAAAGCCCTTCATCAGTGCAGGCATACTGCCCCACCAGTTGGGATAGACAAACACCAGATGATTCGCCCACACAATATCGTCCTGGGCACGCACCAGATCCGGTTCCAGGGGTTGAATGTGGTGATAGCCATGCCACAGGGTGGGATCAAACTGCAACTCACCGAGCCACAGTTCTCGCACGGCTGCGCCCGAAGCCCTGGCACTCTGGCTGTAGGCTGCGGCCAATGCGCTACAGAAGCTATCTTTGTCTGGATGTCCCAGAATAACGAGGATGTTACGGGATGAGGAACGGACGCGATCGCCTTGAGCCTGTCGTTCAGTCGTCATAGCCATACGGCCCTCCCATGAATGATTTCAGCAGGATACTTTTCCAGCTTATTATGCACTTAGTTGCATAACCTGTTAAGCTTATTATATGCAACAAGCTTTATATGTCAATAGTTGCATATACAAAATTTTGCATATTATAAGGTTAGCCGTTAATGTCTCTCTCCTATGCTCTGCTCGCCCTGTTGATCGACTGCCCCAGTAGTGGTTACGACCTGAACAAGGCATTTGAAAACTCCATTGGCTGTTTCTGGAAAGCCAGCCACCAGCAGATTTATCGAGAATTGGGCAAGTTGGAGGACCTCGGTTGGGTCAATGTGCAACGGGTGCCGCAGGATGGGAAGCCCGACAAGAAGGTTTACAGCGTCAATGCTGTGGGCCAACAGCAGCTTGCTGCATGGGTCGCCCAATCCTGCGATATTACGCCGATTAAGGAGGAAATCTTGGTCAAGCTCTTTGTGGGCACCCTGGTGGAACCTCAAGTCTTACAAGCCCATGTCGAACAACATCGCCAGCAGCATGAAGGGTTACTGGCAATGTACAAGCTGATCGAAACAAAAGAATTTCCCGAACCGCAAACGCTAGATGTGGCGGATCACTTACGCTATCTCACGCTGCGTTGTGGAGTGCGTTATGCCACCAGTTGGATGGCCTGGTGTGATGAGGTGTTGGCTTACCTGGCCACGTTGCATTGAGAATTAAGGGTTGGGGTTGGCACTTTGTAACTGAGCCGGATCGCGCCAGAACACCAGGGATGAATTGATGGGTTGGAGTTGGGTGCCGGGGTAATAAAAGCTGAGAATGCGATCGCTCGTCCAACCGAGTGCCCCTAAATGGTAAGACCCCGTTTGGCTTAAGCCCACCCCATGCCCTAAACCGCCGCCACTAAAGGCATACCCCGTAATTTGCTTTTGGGCGTTGTAGAGCGGGTCAACTTTAAACAAGAGACTGGCAGGCGCGTAGAAGGCAATCAGAATATTGTCCTTCTCCAGTTGTACCGTCCCCTGATCGGTGGTGACGAGTAGTTTTTGCACGCGGCCAGACGGTGCCCGTTCCACCACTTGTAAACGTTGAATTGTTTGAAAATTCACCAGCGGACTACGCATCTTTTTGAGATACTCGCGCAAGTCTTGATTCAGTTCGGCGATGGTGCTGTCATATCGCCAGCGGAACCATTTTTCTTTCGCTTCATTAAATCCTTGCTTTTGCTTCAGGAATTGGCGAAAGTTTTGTTCGTTGGTTAATGGCTTTTGAGTTAAATTCCAGGAATTGACGACCGAATCGACTTTTGTGGTCAGATAAGGACGATTCGGCCCATGCCAAACATCATCAAATTCGGCGGTAACGCCACCCGTATTGGCAGAATAAACAGCATCCACCAGTTCATTTTGATAGGTTAAGACTTTGCCGCGAGTGGCCGCGATCGCGCGATCGGTTTTCGGGTGAGCATCCCCCAGGCCAAAATACACCTGGCATTGAGTATCGGCACAGAGTTGATAGTTATCAATTGCAAAGCGGCGTAAGTTACGCAATGCATACGTTCTGGCTAAAATCGCCTGCACCTCTAACACGGGTTGTCCGGCAAAGGTGCCGATTTCGTGGGGCACCACGCCCCGCAAGTACGCCTCTAACGGCACCTGATTCACTAAGGTGTAATTGCCGTAAGCATTGGGTTGTAAGCGCAGACTGCCGGGATACAGGCGAGTGGTGCGATCGCTATCGCCCACCTTACTTGTAACCTGAATTTTGCCCTGCCCTGCCTTCACCCGAAATTCATCCTTGTCGTAACGCAGCCCATTCACCACCAGGGATGCCTGGGGTTCCTTCGACAAAACCTGCGTATCCATAAAAGCCGTTTGAATGCCCCTGGCCTGCACGCTTTGCAACAATAATCGCCGCAACAAAGGCGTATTGTACACATCCCGCTTGGCCCATACCTGCCAGCGTTTGGGTTGGGCAATTTCTACGGGAATACCTGCCGCCTTCCAGCGATTGGCATCTTCCTCCGCACTTTCAAAACTGCGATGGGTGCTGAATACGACCCGTTCTTCAAGGCGAGCCTCTGGCAACGGTTGCATCACAATTGACAAAGCAGCCGTATCGCTCGTCAACGTCTTGGGTTGGCCGTTGGCTTTGACCTGAATCGTCAGGCGATCGCCTGGTGGCGCTTTCAGGGTAATCGTATCCCCTGGGGCCTGCCCAAACCGCTGCACCACGCCGACTTGTAAGTCCACATCTTTTTGAGCCGCGACTTCGGCCCGCTCGGCGGTGACGCTCAGGGCGATCGCAGTCGTAACACCCACCGCAGAGACAAACCGAGATAGGACAGTCACCACAGCAGCAGGGCATCGAAAAGGCCGATATTGCACAGTCATGGGGCTGGAGGAATTGGAGGTTGGCGGTTCAGATACTAAGATACTGCCCCAACCTCAAAATGGCGAACTTTTGATCCGTTAACCTTCCTGTTGTCAACTTGAAAAGTAAACTCATAACGACTATGATTTAGAAAGAAGCAATCTAGTAGGTGTCATGGTTAGAGTTGAAGCAATTCCCCTGAATCAAATTCGTCGTCCGTTGTACCGCCAGAACGACCAGGCCAAGGTGCAGGCGTTGATGGCATCTATTCAAGAGATCGGCCAGCAGGAACCCATTGATGTGTTAGAAGTCGATGGCGAATACTACGGGTTTTCCGGTTGTCATCGGTTTGAAGCCTGCACTCGCTTAGGGCAAGAAACGATCCTGTGTCGAGTTCGCCGCGCACCGCGATCGGTACTCCAACGCCACCTGGCATAAACCTGATTTAAACCTAGTGGTCAGTCAATTAATGATTGACGGGTAGCCGAAATTCAGGTTGTTGATTGGGGTTAAATTTTGCGGGTCTTCGACCCGTCAAAATTTTCCTGCCGGAACACTAGTGGTCTGTCAAGACTGTTTTGCTGGGTTGAAAACCCTCAAAACACTTGATAATTGGGTTTTGTAGATTTGAGGCGTACCTCAAATCTATCCTGACGGACTACTAGAGTAGGAATCAAGTTGCCATCCAGCGATCGCCTTAGACTAATCTCTACTATGGTTGAATCCCTTTAGCAAACTCATTTTTAGCAAACTCATTGATGGACATTCGAGCCGAGAGGGCAGAAGATATCAGCGCAATTCACAAAGTCAATGTGGCCGCGTTCGGGCGAGAGCATGAGGCAAATTTAGTCGATCGCTTACGAGGTGTTGCGTCTACATTGTCCTTCGTGGCTGTAGAGTGCCAGCAAATTGTTGGACACATTTTCTATAGCCCCGTTGCGATCAAAGAGGCATGTGCTGATCATTTATTCATGCTTGGGTTAGCACCAATAGCAGTGCGACCTGAGCATCAGCGCCAAGGGATTGGGAAATTATTGATCCAGCATAGTTTAGAGGAATGTACTCGATTGGGATGCAAAGCTGTTGTTGTGTTGGGGCATCCAGAATACTATCCAAAATTTGGGTTTGTTCCAGCCAAAACGAAAGGGCTGAGGTGTGAGTATACGGTGCCAGATGAGGTCTTCATGGTGTTGGAGTTGGCAAGAGAGGCATTGAAAGGGTGCAGCGGAACCGTAAAATATCGGCCAGAGTTTAAGGAATTTGAGTAGCGATCGCCCCCCATTTACCCTGACTCTACAGGTAATGGCAACTGTCGCGCGTTTCGCTACTGCCTGAAATGCCGCTTTAGGGGATTTCTAGAAACCCAAATCCCTGTACGGGCAGGTTTAGCAAAAAATGATTGGCTAATCGGCAGAACTCGCGCGCAATCTGCCCCACTCCTAAAGAAATATTTTTTCTTGGCGAAGGTACCTTGTTTCCTGAAAATCGCTGTCGTTGTTGCAACTTAACCTGACCGTTTTTCACAAAAATGATAAACACTGCAAATGTGCCATGCTGTAAACAGCTAATTTTGATAAAACTTAATTAACTTCCCGATTTTATCGTCTGAACAAGGTAAAGTTCCATGCGCCGCTTTTTGTTGATTTGTTTAAGTGTACTTGTGCTGAATTTGCTTGCCTGGGTCACGCCTGTACTTGCAGCAGACGCATCAACTTCCCCCCCATCGACCACTCTCGCCCAACCGTCAGCAGCAGATTTGTTTGAAAAATTAGATGGGCTATACCAGAAAGCGCTCGAAGCTACCAACAAACAGGATTTTGCCGCAGCCGAAACTTACTGGACGCAAATGTTAGACGTGTTTCCCCAAAATCCAGCCGTGTGGAGTAATCGGGGTAACTCTAGAGTGAGTCAAAACAAACTGGAAGGCGCGATCGCCGATTTCAACAAATCAATTGAACTGGCCCCCGATGCGCCCGATCCCTACCTGAATCGGGGGGCAGCACTGGAAGGCTTAGGCAAATGGCAGGAAGCGATCGCTGATTACAACCATGTGCTAGAACTCGATCCTCAAGATCCAGCAGCTTACAACAATCGCGGCAATGCCAAAACTGGATTAGGTCAATGGGAAGCGGCGATCGCTGATTTCAAACAAGCGGCTGACCTGGCTCCTGATTATGCCTTTGCGCGGGCCAACGAAGCCTTAGCCCTGTATCAGATTGGTGAAACAGACAAGGCCATGCGGATGATGCGGAATCTGGTTCGCAAGTATCCGCAATTTGCCGATATGCGAGCTGCTCTCACAGCCGCCCTTTGGGTGAACGGTAAGCAGGGCGAAGCGGAAAGTGAATGGGTGGCTGCGGTTGGAGTGGATTCTCGCTACAAAAACATTGACTGGTTAAAAAACACTCGCCGCTGGCCTCCTAGCCTGATTGCGGCAATGGAGAAATTCTTAACGCTCAAGTCTTAATTTGCAGGCTAAAGCTCTCCGATGCGGTTGGTAAAACGACATCGACCTACCGGAATCATGCATCTGACTTCATGCATCTGACTTCATGCATTCGGAGTCATTCATTAAGGAGATTTCTAGCCTGCATTATTCATGGGAATGGCGTTGCTGAATGCAAGGATGATTTGCCCTCATCCCCAACCCTTCTCCCCAAGGAGAAGGGCGCTAGAAATCTTGTTCCCTCGCCCGTTGGGAGAGGGCTAGGGTGAGGGCGAATGCTGATATTCATACCTCAATTCAGCAACGCCTGGGAATTGAGGGAAAGTCTCGAAACCGCTTGGACATCAGCGATACCGCGATCGCGTAAAAAACAGTCTGTATTTTCGGGTGGAGGGGCACCTCTCGTGGGTGCCTGATCGCTGGGGGTTAGGCACAAGGCCTACCCCTACGGATTCATAGGTTGTGAATTATCCAGGCTAAGGACTGATTAGAACGGATTTAGGCCAGATGTGCCATTACAGGAAATAGCTGGAAAGGGAGCCTCATGAGGCGTAACTGTAGCAGCCGCGGCTACAAGATACAGTGATCCATCCGCCCCTGTTGTCCAGCCTTGCGCTTCGACGATGGGCACTGGTTCTGGCTCAGAAGGCGCGATCGCCGCCGAATGTTTGGCCGCGATCGCCCCCTCAGTAGAGCTTGCCGCATTTCGGTTGCCGATCTCCTGACGACCCTCCAGCAACTCCACTAAAGCCGGTTCTGCCGTAAAACTATCTGTAGGACTGGCCGACACGCCGCCCCGCCCGGTTACCACAAACCAACTATTTTGATTTGCCAATCGCCCTCCCGGTGCACACCCTAAGCCAATTTGCTGGCTGGAGTCGGCGAAGTTTGTCTCCAGCTCAGTCAGGCCGCGACTGGGATCAACATTCAACGTGGTAATCGTGACCGTACCACTCAATCCAAATTGAGAACTGGCGGTGATGTCACTCAAGGGCGTGAGGCGAGGTTGAGGCAAAAGGCCAAAGATGACATTGGTGGTGATGTTAATCCGGCCACCCCGTCCGGTAAAGGCGTTGGCCGTGATATCACTGTTTTCGCGGAGAAACCCAACAATATAAGGGGTACGAATGACAATGTTGCCGCCATTGCCGCCTGTTCCCAACGTCCCTGCTGTGGCTGAAATCAAACTGTTGCGGCGCAGTACCAACAGGTCTCTTGCCTCAATGTCAATGTTGCCCCCATCGCCAGATTTAGTTTCGGCAATCAGGCTGCCCCGATCCAGGGTGACGCGATCAGCTGTAATCGTCAGGTTGCCAACACTACTGCTGTTTTGTCCCCCGTTGAGGCTAATTTGGGCACGATCACTAACCCGCAGCAGATTTGTTTTAATCGCGATCGCGCCCGCACTCCCAGTCCCTGTAGCTTGTGCTGACAACACCCCATTCCGGCCCCGCACCTCTACGGCACCGCCCGTCGCCAACACTTGCACATTACCAGCCCGACCATCCACGGTGGATGTAGAAATACGCCCATCACTCACTTGCAAAGAATTCAACCCTGTTAGCGTCAAATCACCGCCCAGCCCTGAAATTGTATCCGCCGTGATTTGCCCGCCATTCTCGACATTGACGGAGTCAGCACTGATGAATAAATTGCCCGCACTCCCAGTCCCTGTAGCTTGCGCCGACAACACCCCACCCCGCCCACTCACACCCACGGTGCCGCCTGTGGTCAACACTTGCACATTACCTGCTCGGCCATCCACGGTGGATGTAGAGATGCGGCCATCATTCACTTGTAAGGAATTTAATCCCGTTAATGTCAGATCACCGCCCAACCCTGAGACCGTATCGGCGGTGATTTGTCCGCCATTTTCGACATTGACAGAGCCAACATTGATCGATACATTACCGGCACTGCCGGTGCCTGTGGCTTGCGCCGACAACACCCCACCCCGCCCACTCACACCCACGGTGCCACCTGTGGTCAATACTTGCACATTACCTGCTCGACCATCCACGGTGGATGTGGAAATGCGACTATCATTCACTTGTAAGGAATTTAACCCCGTTAATGTCAAATCGCCGCCCAGCCCTGAGACCGTATCCGCCGTGATTTGCCCGCCATTGTCCACCCGCACTGAACCCGCACTGATGGATAATGCCCCAGCACGACTGCTCACACTGGACGCGGAAATCTGCCCCTGATTGAGAACCTGCAAATCTCTTGTGCGTAGAGTGACATCGCCCGCCACTCCAGTCCCTTGACTACGAGCCAGGAGACCGCTCACGAGGCTGGCATCGATCGCCCGTCCGACCACAATCGGCGCTTCTAGCGAAACATTCAGCGTATAGGGGGCGCTAGTTGTAACTCCACCAGTGACTTCAGAGACTCGAATGCGGTAAGTCCCAGGTTCGGTAAAGGTATAGCGCAAATAGGGATCCTGGCTAATCGCCGAGACAAAAAAGCCGTTAATATCGCCAAAGAAAATTTTGGTCGGTTCACTACCCGCTGCACCCGCTGCGGCAGGGGCTTCCACATTGGTAGCTAAAACTGTACCCTGAGCATTTAGCAGGGTTAGTACCCCATTGATACTGGTGGTAGTTGTGACTGAACTATCCGGATTGGTGTATTTCAAACCATTATCGAGATCAAAAATGGCCCGAGTGCCAATTGTGGGAATCGTAAATTCGTAGTCCTCGCTGGCATTGGAACGTTGTTGTGCCAGCGAGACATAGGGCACACTGGTGGAAAACTCGACATTGGGATTGTTGGCAATTCCACAGCTCTCACCCGCTACACTACAGGCAAACGCAGAGGGGGCCTGTGTGTTTAGATTGGAATTTGTGCCTGCAATTAGCACTTGATTGGCAGCATCCACGGTGATATTACCGGCTGCGCCACTGCTAATGGTGCTAGTGAGGAGTTGCCCCCCATTGAGCAATTCGATCGCGTTGGCATTGACCTGGATTGATCCTCCAGCCTGAGTGCTTTGGGTTTGGGCACTAAACACCGCACCATCTGCCAGACGCAACGTGCCGGGGGTTATCACTGTAATGTTGCCACCTTGACCGCTGTTAGGCGCATCCGAGGAGGTAAAAATACCACTGACCAAACCCGCAGCGTTACTGCCAGCCGCCATCACCGTATTGGCATTGAGGATAATGTTGCCAGAATTTCCAGCAGCCTGGGTTAGAGCTTGCAATTGGGAGCCATTCGTTAGGGAGACACTGCCTGCATTGATCGTAATATCCCCACCGTTACCAGCGATCGCCCTGGCTAAGGCGGCCGTACTGATGTTGCTACTATTTTGCAGTGCAACTGTACCACCTGCTTGCAGCGTTACGGTACCCCCATCACCGTTGCCAGCAGTGATGCTAAAGATATTGCTGCGATCGAGCAGGATGAAATCTTGGGCGGTAATCCTCACGTTGCCCGCCTTTCCGGTACCAAATGTTGCCGTATCGATTTGGGAAAAGTTATTCAGCTCGAAGGCTCCCGTATTCAAGGTGATGTCGCCGCCGCTACCTGTGGTGCCTGGTTCTACTGATGTAAATAACCGACTTTGATTCAGGGTCAATCTGCCGGATGTGGCGATCGCGATCGTGCCAGAGTTGCCATCCACCCGACTGGTATTGATGTTGATGTTATTCAGGGTCAAGGAATTCAGGGTGTTGAGGCTAAAATTGCCGCCCTGGGTCACCACGGAGCCATTTAGCTGCACCAACTGGGGTGGAGTCTGGTTCCCAATCACCGTATTAGCACCGTTGGGGGCAATATCGCCGTTGAAGGTGACTGTCCCCCCCGCATTGATCACCAGTGGGCCTTTTGCGCCGCCCTGATCCGTAATCAGGCCAAACAGGATTTGGTCGGTTGTGATGTTGTTCGTGGCCGCGAGGGCGATCGTGCCGCTGGCACCCGATCGGCTATCAGGAAATCGTTGATCGCTAGAGGCATTCAAAATTCCGGTGCTGATATTCGTGGCATTGATTTGAATATCTCCCGCCCCCTCAACCGCTGACAGGTTACCCAGGGCGAACCCGGCCGTACCAATCAAATCTGTCACAGTTACGGTACCCTGAGGCGCTTGAATCGAGACATTACCACCGCGTCCGGCGGAATCTCCCAAACCAATGGCTGTGGCTTTAGTCGAAATCGCATTGAGGGTAATGTTTCCTTGGGTGGCATTCAGGGTCACCGCTCCCCCATTGCCGATGAAACCAAAAAAACTATAAGCCTGGGTATCAAACACCCCACCTTGAATATCGCCTGTGCGGGCGGTGATCGAAATATTACCGCCATTCTCAAAAAAACCAGCCCGGGTTGCCGTGTTGATATCGCCAACGGTGACGCTGGCTCCCGTGATGGAAACAGGTCCCGCTGCCCCGGTGATACCTGGATTAAGGACAAGGGGAACGGACGTAGTAGTAATAGCTCCGAGGGTCACAGTGCCAGTGGCATTCAGGGTGACAGCGCCACTTTGACCAAAAAAAGAATTGTAAGCCCCGGTGTTAATAGTGCCACTTTGGAGATTGCCCGTAGTGGCGGTGAGCACAACATTCCCACCAAGCAAACCAAAGCCGTCGGTGACGGAGGTATCGATCGCGCCAACGGTGACATTTGCCCCTGAAATGGTGAGATTTCTGCCGGAGGCCGTAATGGATTGGGTGGGATCCATCGTAAAGGAGCCGATGCCATCCGGTGTGCCGGCATCGGCCCGGAACGTGATTGCCCCCCCGTTGCCCACAAAGTTTAAGGACACCCCATTGGCGATCGCGATATTATTAGTAGCTTCCAGGGTGACATTGCCATTCAAGGCTTGCAGCGTCGCTTGATTGATGGTGAGGTTTGCTCCAGCGCTGTCACCAAATAAAATCTGGGCATCACCCAGATCAGCATCGTTTAATCCACCCGCTGCCACAATGGTGATATTTTCTGGATCTAACAAAATACTGCCAGGAGCACCATTGGCTGCACTCACATCGGTGGTACCCCGAAAGATCAAATTTTGCTTGCCCGATACTTCCACAAATCCGCCATTGCCAGCGACGCTGCCACCTTTCGCGCTGATGCTGCCATTGAAAGCGGCAATTTCATCAGCCCACACAATTACGCGCCCACCGTTACCATTCACCGTAGCATCGGCGTTAATCGTTGCAGTGGGAGCCACATAGGTTCGCAGGGCATTGGGCACGGTGCCCTGTCCTCGGTAATCGCCCCCGACCAATACGGTGCCACCCCCCGTAGGACTGGACACATCAACCACAGCATTGTCGAGCAAGCCGACGCGATCGCCCAACACCTGCACCGTCCCACCGGGAGCAATCAGCGTCCCGCCCGTCGTAACATCGCTGCCCAATAAAGTCAGACTTTGCCCAGGGTTAACGGTTAAAGTGCCAGACTGCGCGATCGCCCCTTGCCCTCGGCCATACTGCAACCCTGGTGTGACGTTGAGAGTAAGCAACGGTGGAGCCTGGGGATTCGTAGCGCTGAACTCGCTGCCATCAAAAAATCGGAAACTACTGGCGGTGCTCGCCAAGAAAGAACCGCCAATTTGCAACTGGGCATTGGGGCCAAACAGGATGCCGTTGGGATTAAGGAAAAACAGATTGGCCGTCCCGTTGGCGCGAACTAGGCCATCAATGTCAGACCGGGATGTCCCAGTAACGCGAGTGAGAATGTTCTGAATTTGCAAATTGTTATTAAAGTAGGCTTCGCCGCCCGTGGGGATGGAGAACTCGCGGAAGCTGTGGTAGAGATTTACACCGCGTTCAGTGCCGCCGTTGATGGTACAGCGGACACATCCAGCATCGACGCTGGAGTTGACGGGCAAAGTATTGTCAGGAATAATTTGCGCCAGGAGTGGGCTGGCATTGAGCACCCACAGGAAGGGAAACAACCCGAACCATTGAAGGAAACAATGAGGAATTTTCATGGGTTGTGTTCACCTACCATTGGAACTCCGAATTTGCCGCGCGATCGCACGCCACACAATCGCTGTTTCAGGATTTTGACATCTTATCAGGAAGATTTTTGATCATCACCAAAAAATGTAAGAAAGGAGATCGCCCGTCTGCACCACTTCTCACGCATCCCACGCTCAAGGACGAACTGTACCATCACAGGAAATCAGCGCCAAAGGAGCCTCATGGGATGCGATCGCGCTCGAATTGGCCACGAGATAAAGCGAGCCATCTGCCGCTTTCCCCCAATTTTGAGCTTCGATGATGGGAGCAGCATCTGGGATGCTTGAAGCCGGCTCCTGCCCGTGGCCCACTGCCGTCTGCCTGCCGCCTTCTGGTCGCGTGCCCTCCAGCAATTGCACCAGCGATTGTTCTGCCGTAAAGCTATCGGTTGGGCTGGCTGATACGCCTCCACGGCCAGTCGCGGTAAACCGACTTTCTTGTTGAGCCGCTTGACCTTTTGGGGCACACCCTAACCCAATCTGTTGACTGAGGTCTTTCAGAGCAGTGTCGAATTCGGCTAAGCCCCTAGACGGATCGATGCCCAGAGTGAGCACAGTGATGCGTCCTTCTGTGCCGACATTTGAACTTGCTGTGATATCGCTGGTGCGATTGCGCCGAATTTGTTGGAGTTGTGCAGGTGATAACCCCACTTGCGGTCTAAATCCAATAATTTGAAAGGCTTTAATCCGAATATTACCGCCTTGTCCCCCGAAGGCATTGGCAACAATGTCATTGTTACCGTTGACGGACGTGAGTAGAAACGCTCTATCGGCATCAATCCGAATGTTGCCGCCATTCCCTGCCGCAGCAAATGATCCGGCTGTAGCGGATATTTCGCTGTTGCGGGTCATGATCAAAAAATCACGCACAACCAGGTGAATATTGCCTCCATTGCCACTATCGGTTTCGGCACTAATGAAGGCATTGCGATCGAGGACGAGTAGATTGGTGCGAACGTTGATGCTGCCAGCAGAATTGGAAGCTGTCGTCCCCAGGTTGCCGGAGCGACTACCTACCCTAAGTCCAGCGTTGTCTTGTAGCAGGATATCGGATGCTGTAATCGTGATATTGCCACCATTCCCTAATTGAGTTGTGCCTGAAGTCGCGATCGCGTTAGCAAATAATCCACTACCGGGTCCTGTTTCGGTAATCGCATTGGCAACCCCCGGATCAACCGGATTGGGAAACTTTGCCAACCGCTGCCGGTATTGCGGGTCTTGGCCAGCGATCGTAATTCGCGGCGCATTCACTTCAATATTGCCTGCATTGCCCGCCCCCAAGGTTGTGGTAATCAACTGCCCACCGGCCAGGGCGGAAAATTGCTCACGAGCATTGACCAAAATATTGCCACCTGCGCCTTTTCCAGTACTTTGGGCACTGAGGGCACTGCCATCCCTGATCTCAAAGGTGCCAGTGTTAATGGTAATGATCCCGGCTCTAAAGTCGGTGCTGGTGCTGGTAAATAAGCCGCTGGGTAATCCACTTTGAGCCACGCTGCCAGAAATAATATTTGATGTACGAAGAGTGCTATTTGTAATTAAAACTTTCTCTGGTGGAAGTTCTGAACCAATGAAAATTTGACCAATGTTTCCTTCTGCTCCAATTGTGCTACCAAAAATATCAATGTCCCTTCTCGCATCGAGATAAATATCTCCCGCAAATCCATCTGAGCTTGAGTTACTTGCATTTAACGTAGCGCCACTCAATCGAATCGTTCCTTGATTTGATTGAAGTTCGATTACACCTAAATTTCCCTCGCTAATGAGTGAGCTATTGATAACGTCAATCGCTCCGGCTGCTTCGATGAAAATATTACCGGCAAATTGACCAGGGTTAGTATTGCTTGTATCAAAGTTGGCATTATTGAGAAAAACTGATTGAGCCTGAATGCTGACATTGCCACCATCGGTGAAAATCTGACCCACGTTGGTTGCGCCACCACTGAACAAATCAACATTGCCACCCAAAAAATCTGAGGTACTAGAGGTATCAACCGTGCCAACGCTGATACCAGCTTGAGCCTGAATGCTCAGATTGCCCCCATCTGTGAAGATTGAACTCACGTTGGTTGCGTCACCACTGAACAAATCAACATTGCCCCCGAAGAAACCCGAAGTACTAAAGGTATCAATCGTGCCAACGCTGATACCAGCTTGAGCCTGAATGCTCAGATTGCCACCATCGGTGAAAATCTGACCCACGTTGGTTGCGCCACCACTGAACAAATTAACCAACAAGTTGCCTGTTGGGACAGTCGTTTGGACAATGCCTGTGCCAGTAATGTTACCGCCAGCATTCAAGATCAATGCAGGTTGGCTTGGCTCGATCGCTGGATCCAGGTCAGTAATGTCAACATTCGTAAATGCAATATTGCCGCCAGCATTGACGAGTAAAGAGGGGCCCGTGTAGTTGGCGATCGTGTAATTGCCTCCGGCAAACGTGCTGGCACCGAAAACACTTCTCAGGTCGTTGGGGCGACCGTCGAGGGTTCTAGTGGAAAAGTTACCCCTACTGTCAAAGTAGGCATTTGCCAAAATCGGATTTGCACTAATCAGAGTGGTATCACTTCCACTAAAAAAGGGCGTTTGAAACAGAGCATTGGGGACAAAAATATCAACCAATTGATTCCCTTGAATCGTCAGGTTCCGCCCAGTCCGTGCTGCAAAAGGCTGGAAGGGGTTGGTGTCGTTGATTTGAACGGTGTTTTGCGCTCTCAGGGTTAAATCTCGGCCAGCGAACAGTTGCCCCTGCACATCTAGAAGATCACTCTCCAGGGTCAAATCCTGTCCTGCGATCAAGAGGCCACGGTTGGTGATCGTCGAACCGGGCGCGATCGCGCCGGTTTGCAATCCGGGTGTAATGTTAATTGTCAATAACGGTGGAGCTTGGGGATTGATGGCGCTGAACTCGCTGCCATCAAAAAATCTAAAACTGCTGGCAGTCGTGGCAAAGAACGACCCACCAATTTGCAACTGAGCATTGGGACCAAAGATGATGCCGTTGGGATTGAGGAGAAACAGGTTGGCAGCACCATTTGCCAAAATCAAACCATCAATGTTTGACACAGCCGGACCTGTGATTCGAGCCAGGATATTTTGAATTTGCAGCCCATTATTAAAATAGGCAATGCCACCTGTGGGCACCGAAAATTGCTGAAAACTGTGATACAAGTTCACGTCGCGCGGCGTGCCACCTTCAATCACACAAACTACACAACCAGGTGTCACGCTGGAGTTGACAGGCAAGGTATTGTCAGGAATGATTTGAGCCAGGAGGGAACTGGCACTCAGCAGCCACAACATCGTGGTAGAACCGAACCACTTGACGAAACACTGGGGGGCTGGCATTGTTTGGGTTTCCTATCGGATAACTGGTGCTTGAACTGGGTATTGCAACCGGAGCTGTGCGATCGCACTCCATACAATCGCTGTTTCAGGATTTTCTCACTCGCTCAAAAAGTTTTTCGATATTTATAGAAAAACGTAAGAAACGCGATCGCACGACGACTGAATTGGGTTGGTTGACAGCCGTGGCGTTTACAGCAGCGTTAATTGAATTTCGTGGGGCGGGAGTGGTTTCGGTTGGCGGCGACGGGTGGATTTACGGGGCATGATTTCCACATGCGCCACAAACCAGGTCCGAATGGCGATCGCCTGCTCCGGCTCCAGATGGTCTAAATCCAGGGCGGCGGGAAACAAATCGAGATCGGGTTGGCTGGCCCAACGGACTTCACTGGGGTAACGGTCTGCACCAAAGGGCGTGAGGTCTTGCGGTAAGCGGCCCAGGTAAGGCACGATGTTGTCCTGCTGCCGGAATTTCTGGCGTTGCTGTTCCAGTTGCTTGACCCGGTTCTGGCGGGCGGTTTTGTACGGCAAAATCGGGTTGGGATATCCCTTCACGGGGGGCGGCGAACCTAAAAATTCTGACGGTAGGTGGGCCAGTTCTGGCACCCAGCGTTTGATGAAGTGGCCCTCTGGATCGCAGCGATCGACGGCAGTTTGTTCCGGGTTGTAAATGCGGGTCCAGGTTTTGTCGATGCAATGGGTGACTCCGGCTTGCATGGCCCACTGGTAATGGTCAATCGGACAATCCCCATCGATCAGGTGACGCATGAAATGCAGGGCACCATAGCGCCAATCCATGCCCAACAAATTGCTGAGAAAACTGGCGTAGAGGGCACGCGATCGAAAATTTAGCTCTTTCCAGCCGCCGGTGGCTTGGAGGCAACGGGCCGCCGCATCCACAATCGGGAATCCGGTTTGGCCTGCCTGCCATGCCTGGTACAGTTCTTCGTCAAAGGTCCACCCGTCTTCGTCGAATACGGTGTAGAGCGATCGCACCTCCAGTTGCGGTAAATAGCGAAACCGTTGAGCAAAGCCACTGCCCCACCGCATCCGGGCGATTAATTGTTTTTGGCTGCGCTCTACCCGCCAATCGGCGATCGGTTTAATCGCTTTTGCGGTTTGGTAACACTCGCGGATGGAGATGATGCCAAACTTGATGTGAGGACTCAACCCAGTCGTCGCTTCAGCACTGGGGTAGGAGAGTTGCCAGTAGTAGCGATCGCTTTTCTCGTCTAAAAATTCCTGCAATAACTGACGGGCCGCATGAATGGTGGCCGCTGGGATGGGCTTACCATCGCTGCTATGCCCCAATTCTGTCAACGTCGGAATTGCTTCGCTAAAAACGTCTACGGGAACATCAATCCGCGTCGGCGTGGGAATTAGCTCTGCGTCCATGTGGGCATACCACAACGCTCGATAGTCCGGGTAGGGGATCAGATCGGGAGTCGTGCCCAATGGCTCAAACCAGCGAATTTTTAAGTCCTGGGCTGCCAATGTGCGATTCAGCCGCGCATCCCGCACCCGCCCATAAATCCGTTCAAAGTCGAGGTGAGCATAAATGCCGTCTGCTTGCGTTTCGCGGATTAACTGAGGTAACACATCTACAGGATCGCCAAAGCGGACAATCAGGCGACCACCGCGATCGCGCAATTCCTGATCCAGCCCATGTAAGGCTTGTAATAGAAACTCCACTCGTGCGGATGCGGTTTCGGGATGATGCAACAGAGCACGATCCAGCACAAACACCGGAATCACCGCCCCCCGCAAGGCAGCCCGATAAATTGGCGCATGATCCGCAATCCGTAAATCTCGTCGAAACCAAACAATCGTGCGACTCACTGGGCCACTTGCTGCGATCGCGCTAACGACAACCCTTTCAGGTTAACAAATTTTTATATTCAGAAGTCAGGAGTTGAGCCGAGGGCGGAGGGAGTATTTTGGATGGGGATTATTTTGAGTTTTAGAGTATGGTTGCTACTGCAAGTCGGTTCTCAGATATTCAAACTCATTGGGCGCGGGCGTTTATTGAAGGGTTGGCGCAACGCAATATCGTGCGAGGATTTCCCGATGGCACATTTCGGCCCGAACAGGGAGTGACTCGCGCCGAGTTTGCAGTAATGTTGCAAACGGCCTTTCCGCGATCGCCCATGCGACCTTATGTACCGTTTGTCGATGTGCCTGCCAATTTTTGGGCGGCCAGTGCGATTCGCTGGGCCTACGAAACGGGTTTTATGAGTGGGTTTCCCGGGCAGCAATTTCGGCCCAACGATCGCATTGCACGGGGGCAAGCCTTACTGTCGCTGGTGGTGGGCCTCAACCTGACTACGAATGAAAATGTGCCCCTGGCGGAATTGTATGAAGATGGGGCGCAAATTCCCGATTGGCAACGGAACGCGATCGCCGCCGCGACAGCGAATGGCATTGTGGTGAACTATCCCTCGGTCCGACGACTGCGCCCGACTCAACCCACCACTCGCGCCGAAGTTTGTGCGTTCATCTATCAATGTTTGGTGACATTGGGACGGGCACCCGCGATCGCCTCGCCCTATATTGTTCGGTGGTCGCCAGTGCAAACGGTCGAGGTCAGTCATCCACGAGAATTTCGGGCCGCCTGGGTGACCTCCGTTTGGAATAAGGATTGGCCGTCCAGTGCGAATCTCTCTGTTCAACAGCAACAGGCGGAATGGGTCCGCATTTTGGAAACCTTGCAGACGCTCAATTTTAATGCGGTAATTTTGCAAGTGCGCCCAGAAGGGGATGCGTTTTATCCTTCCTCTTTGGAACCGTGGAGCCATTGGCTGACGGGAGCGCAAGGACGATCACCCAATCCCAATTATGATCCTCTGGCCTTTGCGATCGCCGCATGCCATCAGCGTAACCTCGAATTTCATGCCTGGTTTAATCCGTACCGCGCCCGCACCACCCGCACGACAGTAAATGTCAGTCCGCACCTGGCTGTGACGAATCCCGATGTGGTCTACCCCTGGGGCAATCAGTTGTGGATGGACCCCGGCGTAAAAGTAGTGCAAGATCGCACCTACAACGTGATTTTGGATATTGTGCGACGCTACGATGTGGATGGCATTCATTTGGATGATTATTTCTATCCCTATCCCATTGCGGGGCAGACTTTTCCCGATAACAAAACCTATCAAGCGTATCGAGCCAATGGCGGCACCCTGGCTCTCAACGATTGGCGTAGGGAGAATGTCAACCAATTAGTGCAACGCATCGGGGCTGGTATTCGGGCCACGAAACCTCATGTCAAGTTTGGTATCAGCCCCTTTGGGATCTATCGTCCGGGGCAACCGCCGGGAATTCAAGGCTTAGATGCCTACGACCAACTCTATGCCGATGCCCTCAAATGGCTGCAACAGGGATGGGTCGATTATCTAGCCCCCCAACTCTACTGGCGCATTGATCCCCCGGCTCAAAGTTATCCGGTGTTGCTGAATTGGTGGGCAGCGAATAACCCCAAACAACGCCATATTTATGTAGGCAATAATGTCGGGCAGTTGGATGGTAAAGCCTGGGAACTGGCGGAAATTGAACGGCAAATTGAGATTACCCGCCAGCATCCGTCGGCGGTTGTGTTGGGAAATATCTTCTTCAGTGTGGGCACGTTGTTGGCAAATCGGGAAGGGGTAAGCGATCGCTTTCGGGCTGTCACCTACCGCTCCCCCGCCTTAGCACCTGTGATCCCCTGGCTCACAGCCGTTGATCCCGCGATCCCCGCCGGAGTCAGAGTTGCCAATGGACAACTCAGTTGGAATGCGGCTCCTGCCAATATTCGCGCCTGGACTGTGTACCGTCAAAATGGCACTCAATGGGTGTTGCAACAGATTCTCCCGGCAACCAGCCGGACGATTGCGCTCCAACCCGGAACCTATGCCCTGAGTGCGGTGAATCGTTTATCCCAAGAAAGCCGGGGCGTGGTGGTGAGAATATAGGTGAAAATAGAACCCTTAGGACTCCGGGTGGGCTAATACACCATGCAGGAAAATATCAGCTAATCCTTCCGCCATTTGCTGCATATCCGCCGCTGCCGCCCCTGGAGCCATGATGGTGCTTTGGCTGAAACCCGCGATCGCAAACATACCCAAAAACACCCGCGCCACCATTTGAGCGTCCATTTGGCGGTATACGCCCTGATCCATCGCCGTCTGGAAAAAGGCTTCTGCCACATCAGTCATTTTGGCAATCACTTCCGACTGAATATGATCCCGCAAGTCGGGGTGGAATTGCGCCTCCATAAAGCACACCCGCAACATGTCTGCGTTCTCATGCAAGTGGAGCATCCGTCGTCGCATCACCTGGGCAACGGCTTTATAACTCCCCATACCGCTGAGTTCTGTGAGCAAATCAGTCAAAATTTCTACCCATCCCTGGGTTGCCACTTCAATCAAGATGGCTTTTTTGTTTGAAAAATGCCGAAATAGGGTGCCTTCCGCCACATTGGCCGCTTCGGCAAGATCGCGGGTCGTCGTCCCGTCGTAGCCTTGCCGCGCAAATAGCCGCAGCGCCGACTTTAGGATGCGTGCTCGTGTTTCGGATTCAGAAGGAGAGATAGAAGAACTTCGCATAAAATTAATGCTTTTTCATGATTTAAAGTAGGCCCAGAGGCATGACGTTTATGATATTCGTACTCTTGGCAAATCGCTCATACTTCTGATTTGAGATATTAATTCTTGAGAGGTATTCAAACTTCACATTTACCCGATATAACCGAAGTATGCATCGTTTTTAGTTCGGTTTTAGTCAGTTTTATTTCAGTCGTAGTTGTTAATACTCAGTCTAAATTGATTAGCAAAAACGCTGATTTTTGAAATTGATTTTGTATAAGTTCCGTAGTTTCGCGCAGTAAAAACGTGAGCAGGTGGGGCAAGATTAGCTTGGTTCAGTTGACTTCGGTTACACTCACCCATTGGTACGCTTTTTTCGCCCATTTTCCTGAACACACCATCTTCGAGTTGTTATTAGACTGTAGAAGCGAATCAACCGATTAGATTTTGACTCATCAAATCTCAATTGATTGATTTCCCACCTAAGGGTCATTCATACCCAATTCTAGTGAGGTAGATCACAATGGAAAGCACTCACTCTACGGCACAGCCACCCCAGGGAGCGAACCTGATTTGGATCGCTTCGGAAGTGTCGATGGGTTCCGTCGCGAACTCTAAGTCCCGGTCTGCGGTTCGATTCGCTCCCCTTAAGCCAGTGCGTGAATGGCTTGAGGGTCTGCCAATCAGCGATCGCAAAATGGCCCGCACCGTTGCTTCGATCATTCCGGCTCAGTGCCCGTTTGAGCGGACTGTAAAAGTGCTAGGTCGGACGATTCTCTATATTCCCCCCCTCTGCAAACTCAATCCTTTCTACGAAGAGTTAGTTGGGCTGCGGTTTCGGGCACTTTGCTACCTGGCAGATGAGTGTGGCGAAGACATCTCTTCGTTCTGCTAAAGTCTTGCCTGGTTGAGGTGTCAAGCGACCTGATCAACAAAAGCCATACATTGACAGACCCTTAGATTGGGAATTTGTCAATCTATGGCTTTTGTGCTGTTTTGCAACCTCAAAATGTAGTTAAAAAAACAAAGTTTAACTTTAGTTTCAGCCCCTCGATTCTCTAATCGAGTTTGGTATTCTGTTAATTGAAGCAGTTAAGCTTCCCTGGCAGATTCAAACAGCCAAGTTCACACGTTAGTTAAAGAGGTAAAAGCGCTGTTTCATTCAATATCTGTCTCGTTCGAGTCCAACGGCATCCAAAACGAAATTTGATATTTCCTCAGCTAGACGTAAGGGAGCTACGAAACTGATTGGTTCTGAATAAATTTATTCTTCCAGCAGTTCACCTCCGTATACAATTGGCCCATCAGAGGAGATCACTCAGAGAGTAGGACTTGGATGCCGTCACAATTTTAAAGACGCATAATTCCATTCATATAGTACATTAGTATTATCCACTGCATTGAGAGGCATCGCGTGGGATGGCAATTATTGCGCTGAGAGCCTGGTATCTCGAAAAGTATGAACCGATTCAAGAACTGGAAAAGCGTCCCCATGATTTGCGCCTCAGTCGCAATAGCTTACTAAAATCGGGATTGCGGGCAGATTTTTTAGAAGACAGTGAAGAGGTAAAACAGGCTGTATGGTTCCAGCGTTACCTGGAGGGGCAGTCTGTGGAGTTTTATATCGAAGGGAGTGGCGGCTACGCGATCGCGAATATCGATCTTCGCAGCCATGAGGTGTATTTTGCCAAGCAAGACGTGATGACGCACCTGGAGCCGATCATTTTCTTCTGCTACCAGACGGAGTTTCCTGAATCTAGTGAGTTCTTGCGGGATGAGTTGCAGACGGTTCTGGATAAATTCAATACCAAATCTCGCTTTCCCATTGCGCTCAAAGAGTCTCATCGCCTGACAGATGGGCCTACCCGGTTGGACAGTTCATTGATGCGGTCGATTCGCCAAAGCCTTCTCTTCATTGCTGATACGACTGCGATCGCGCCATCACCGCTTGACCCCGCCCAGATCATCCCCAGCCCAACGGTATGCGTAGAAGTGGGGTATGCCCTGCAATGTAAGCGATCGGAGCAAATTTTATTAACCCAAATGGAACGGCCTGAACTGCCTGGGCAATTCCCCTTTGATGTCCCCAACCAAAATCGCCTGCCCTTTAAGGACAAGGCCCAACTCCGCAAAACCCTACCCGCCCTGTTGCAATCCCAACTGCAACGCTTCAATCTTTTCTCCTAACTGAGCATTAAAACAAAAGTGAGCACGTACCGGGTAGTTCCCCTGATGGCGTATTCCACGGGAGATAGATTTTACCTTCCCTGAATGTCGTTAAAGTTCCCAAGTAAAGTCATTCAAACGGGTGAGGTGCCGGCAGTCTGTTTATTTTTCCAGCGGGCTAGTTTTCCTGCCCTCTATCTACGGAGGGTTTAAAACCTGGTGATGGATACCTATTGTTTTACAAGCACCGAAGTTAAATAAAGTAATTCTCGAAACCTAGTGTTTTTGATGACATTGATGATGATGATGTGTTGTCCGGGACGCGGGTGATTGTAGTCCTCTAATCAGGATTACCCGTAGTTGTAAACGCCCATGTCACCCCGTTATGTTGACGTATGGATACAATTCGTTCATTGAATCGTCGCGCGCAGTCCGCCTCCGAGCGATTGTCGGAACTTTATCAAGTGGCCAATGCCTCGCCTTTGCCCAATCCCGACCTGCTCCCCACGGTATTGAAGGAATTGGGCATTGTGTCAGAAGCCCTACAATTGTCGATTCAGGAGCTATCTCGCCAGAATGAGCGGTTGGCCAGTCTACAGGATGAACTGGAAGCGGAGCGACAGCGCTATCAAGATTTGTTTGAGTTCATGCCGGATGGGTGCGTCCTCACAGATCCCAATGGTGTGATCCGACGGATGAATTGTGCGATGGCATCCCTAGTAAACGCACCAGCTCAGGCTTTATTGGGGAAGTCGTTTGCTCAACTGGTGGTCGCTGAAGATTTACCCCTATTTCAGGCCAAGTTAACCCAATTGCTGCAAGCAAAAAATTCGTCTACCGCGAATCAACGCGATCGCGCCGAATTTTCGGTACGGCTCCAGCGTCGTCCGGGAACCCCCTTTAATGCTGCCCTCTCCCTGAATGTGCTATGCAAGCCGGAAGCGAACAGTGCGCTCTATCAATGGGTGGTGCGGGATGTGACCGAGCGGAAACGGGCCGAAGCCGCTCTGGATCATCCAGACTACGATCCCAGTTTTGATCGGCCTCTTTACCACTTCAGCAAGGGAGAGCCGATTCCGTTTGAGTCACAGTCGATCTGGTTTGTGGTGGAAGGCGTAGTAAAGCTGACCACGATGTCGGAACGGGGTGAAGAAGTGATTATGGGGTTAGTGGGAGATTCAATGGTATTTGGTGCGACCCTGACCTCACTTCATACCTACCAGGCGATCGCTCTATCCAACGCTAAATTGGCTCTGATTGCGATCGCGGAAGTGGCCCAATCGCCCCAACTGGCTCAAGCCCTGTTATCGTCCTTGAAGCAACGGCTACAACAAACCGAGAGTTTGCTGGCGATTTATGGGCAAATCCGCGTTGAAGAACGATTGAATAGTTTTTTGGAGTTGCTGAAGCAGGTGATCGGGCAACCCGTCGAGCAGGGGACGCGGTTACGGGCACGCCTGACCCATCAAGATTTTGCGAATGCCTGCTGTACTACGCGCGTTACAGTAACCCGATTGCTGGGGAAATTACAGGAACAGGGCAAAATCTTTCAAGATTCCCATAATCATCTGATTTTGAAAGAATAGGGGCCGAACTCAGGCAGGAGCTTGCCCCCAGGTTAATGAATTTTGCTGGGTGCGGCCACGACGACAGATAAGCGATCGCTGTAGAACGATAACCAACCCTGCCCCAATTCCAGGGAAGCAAAGGGGCTGGCCGGAGGTACGTCTAAAGTAACTCCAGCCAGTTGTAAGTTTAAGGAACCAGAGGCCGTAAACACCACAGGATCAGTTCTCAACTTGCTGATGACGGGGGCCGCTATGGGTGGTGTGGGCAAACTGGGCGATCGCCAGTGAGCCGTCAGGTGGCAGAGGGGGCGATCGTCCTGCCGCACCTGCACCTGGGGTTGCCCCGTCAGAGTCCACTCAAACTCGGCCAGTTCCTTCGGCAAGCCCCAAATGTCTCGCCCTCCGGCGACCGAATCTGGATGATCGACGTAGATGTGAGAAATCCAGGGACCAACCTTGCCTTTGTAAGCAACCAGGCCGCTCACCACGATCAATTCGTTGTAAGGCATGACCGAATCCAGGCCATAGGAGGCGACGAATACCCCCCCTACTGTTTTGCCGGGAAACACGGGAATAATTTGCAATTCTGCCGGAATCACCGATCGCACTCGGTCTACATCCAGTAAATGCACATTGAGCAAGCCAAAACCTTGAATTGTCCAGGGGGGAGGGGGGTAAGTCATGGGATGGGATGATGACCAGGGTAGACGGCGTGAATGTATTCACTGCCAGATTCAGGAAATCCCCGTCGGTAAGAGGCTTCTTCGGGTTTTCCCCACCCTAATTGAAGGATAATTTCAAGTTGGTTGCCGACTCCCTGATGGCTGAGATTTGCCCATTCTGAGCGCGGCAAAATGCGATCGACATAGGTAGAGGCAATGGGCTGATGATTTTTGCCAGAGTTGAGGCTGAGATACAGATCCATATCCCGCGTGACCTCCTGCCAAAATTCAAACAGGGGTAACTTGGCCGCTTTCAACAATTCCACATCGCGGGGTAGGGCAATCAGTTGGTCGTCGATTTTAGGAAAGCGAATTTGGCGGTTTTGAATGGTTTGAGTTTGCCAGACGATCCCCGATACGTCATGCTCCCGTTGATAGGAGTGAACTGATGCTCGAAAATCGTTGTAGGCGGTGAATTTTTGCAGTCCTTCGGGCCGCAGAAACTTATCCAAAAACGGACTGCCCGAAAGGCTTGCTGCCAGATTGAGGCGTTGCCCATTCATGCACGCTCGTCGCTCCTCCGCCAGGATTTTGATCAAATCCTCAGTGCTATAGCCATGTGACATCAGGCGGTCCTCAGATCAAAGTGAACCCGCGTCCAGGGGAGATACCTCACCATTGCTTGTCGCAAAATCTTGTCTTTGAGTATGTAACAGGTTTTCCTGAAATGTCATGGGTCTTAAGCACCTTTTCCACTGGCTGTTACTAAAGTTTGTTTTCGAGCACTTTAGAGCCAGTTGCCACTAGCGGAGGTAACACAAGCTACGACTGCGTCAGTTCTGTATTGATTTCATTGAGCGGGCGGCGCTTCAGTTCTTTCGATTGCGATCGCGGTAGCAGGTCAAACACCTCCCGAAACACATCGTCCACCCGTTCAAAGGAGATGATCCCCGCTTCATTCAGCACTGGCTGACCCTGAGCGTCAAACAGCACCGTTTGCGGCACCACGCCAGTGTAATAAAATTCCTCGTCCGTTTTGCCGGGACGCTCCTTAAAGTTTAATGAATCCACCCGGACGGCCAGAAAGTCTGCCGCCCGCCCATAAAACGCCTGGAGCTGCGATACGACCGTTGAATATGCCTTACAGTCGCTGCTGTCATCCACATAAAAAACCAGCAGAATTGGCTTTTGGCGTTCGGCCAGGGCTTGCTTCAACGTGTATTTGGGGGGCACGAGGGACCCATTACTGGCATACAGGGCAAAAATGTCGCCATCGTAGCGATCGTCATTCAACCCCGCGATCGCGGCAGGCGGCTCCCACCAGCAGGCAGCACCCAGAATCAACAGTAGACTCAACATCAACCCGGCCAACCGTTTCCAGGTAAAAAGCTGTTGGACCGGGGCGATCGACAAAGAGAACCGGGAAAAGGTCATAACCACTTCAACATAAACATCGTCTGCTTCTCTATTGTGCGGGAACAGGGACCCGATCTGGACAAATCCCAACTAAACCAAAGTTGTAGCGAGTTTGCTTTAGCCTATGCTAGAACTATACGTAGAGATAGAGTATGCAGGAATACCTCTAAGCAAGCTTTTTACCCTTGCCAGCTTCTTCTAAGACTGCCTGCAATTTTTCTTGCTGTACGGTGAGAAGAATGGCATTATTTCTAGGATTCACTAGGGTCTAAAACGGTACTGCAACGGTTGAGGGCAGTTGTTATAGAAGCACTTTACAGAACTTTTTAAAAATTTTGATTGGAATGAGTGAGATATGACCACCGATACTGCTCCCCTAAAACCAATTCGCTGCCTGGATGATGCCCTAGAACGCTGCCAAACGTTGGGGATGCGGTTAAGCCGTCAGCGTCGGTACATCCTGGAACTGCTGTGGGATGCTCAAGAACACCTGTCTGCTAGAGAAATCTACGATCGCCTCAACCAACAGGGGAAGGACATTGGGCACACGTCGGTGTATCAAAACCTGGAAGCCCTCTCAGGTCAGGGAATTATTGAGTGTATTGAGCGATCGGATGGGCGACTCTACGGCAATATTAGCGACTCCCATAGCCATGTCAACTGCCTGGATACCAACCAAATTCTGGATGTCCATGTCGAAATTCCGGCTGAAATCATCCAACAGATTGAGGCACAAACGGGCGTGCGAATTACGGATTACCACATTGATTTCTTCGGCTATCGCCAGCACTCTGCTTAAAATCAGCGCTCAGGACTAGATCTACACCACGCCGCCCTTGAGCTTGAGGCGATAGAGCAGCGATCGCCACGCAAACTGGGGGAGAGCCATCATCCGTCGCCAGCGCCAGGGTTCTTGATAAAGCCGATACAGCCATTCCAGGTGATTGTTGCGGAAAAATTCTGGGGCGCGGTCTTTGGTGCCTGCCCAGATATCGAAGCTACCGCCAACCCCAATCCAAATTGCATTGGGGCAGAGATGGCGATGCGCCTCAATCCAAAATTCCTGCCGGGGCACGCCCAACCCAACTAAAATCAGCGCTGGTTGGAGCGATCGCAGGTGTTGATCAAAGGCGGCCTGTTCTTCTGGCTTGAGGAAGCCATGCTGAATCCCAGCCAAGGGTAAATCGGGTAAAGTCTTTTGCCAGGTTTGGGCCGCTTGCTCTGCCACTCCAGGCTGCCCCCCGTAGAAGAAAACCGGCCCTAATGCTCCCGTACCAAACTCTCGCAGTAGCCCTTCTGCCAATTCAATCCCAGGGCGACGTTCTACCTGTTTGCCGTACAGCTTCAGGTACAGCACAATTCCGGCGCCATCAGGAATGATGAGTTCGGCAGCTTGAATGATCTTGGCAAGGCGATCGCTTTGTTCTGCCTGCATGGTCATCTCTGCATTCAGGGTCACGACATGGCACCCCTGCCGCTGATGGGCGCGGGTGACGAGCCAGCGGACATAATCCTCCGTCAAATGAATGGGTAACCCCATGACGGAAAACGGCTGCAATAGAGAAATCTGCGGTTGCCCAACCATACCTGATGACCTAACCCGTAAATAACTTTGAAAAACCTTCAAATTTTACCCTGGTTGGAGGCGAGTCGGTCCAGCCTTCCCACGGCCCTGCTCCCCCAGCCCTCCTTACAGGGATTTGGGGATCATGCCGAGCTTTTGCAACAGTTGCTGATCGTGAGCGGCTTCAGGATTGGCGGTCGTGAGCAATTTCGGACCTGTAAAGATCGAGTTTGCTCCTGCTAACAAACACAGCGTTTGTAATTCGTCGCTCATCGTTAATCGGCCTGCCGAGAGGCGGACCATCGCGGCGGGAAATAAAATGCGGGTGGTGGCAATCAGGCGCACAATTTCCAATGGCTCAACCGGGGGCGCAGCTTCCAGGGGGGTACCTGACACGGGCACGAGACAGTTGATCGGGATGGATTCTGGCGCAGGGGAAAGTTGACATAGGGCCTCCAGCAGTTCCAGCCGATCCTGTACCGACTCGCCCAGACCCAAAATGCCCCCACAACAAACCGAAATTCCCGCTTCACTAACAGCGCGAATAGTTTCCAGGCGATCGCGATAGGTCCGAGTGGTAATAATCTGACTGTAATAACTGGGGGATGTATCCAGATTGTGATTGTAGGCGGTTAATCCTGCCGCTTTCAATTGCTGCGCTTGATGCGGTTTAAGCATCCCTAACGTACAACACACTTCCATGTCCAGGGCTGCTACCTGCCGCACCATTTCCAGCACCTGGTCAAACTGTGCCCCGTCTCGCACTTCCCGCCATGCCGCCCCCATACAAAACCGGGTGGCTCCTGCTGACTTGGCAGCTTTGGCGGCTGCCAGCACTGGGGCCAATGGCATCAGGGGTTCCGGTTTTAGATCGGTCTGATGGTGAACACTTTGAGCGCAGTAGCCACAATCCTCAGGGCAGGCTCCCGTTTTGATGCTGCATAGGGTACAGAGTTGCACCGCATGGGGATCGTGGTGTGCTCGATGCACCTGTTGCGCGGCAAACAGCAAATCTGGTAGGGGTTGATGGTAAATGCGAGTAATGCGCTGCGGCAATGGTTCTGAAGCGGCTTCAACCGATGGGGATAGAGTTGTGGACATGGTCACGCTCAGTAACAAACAATCTGGTGTTGATCAGATTACATTGTTTCCTGAAGTTCTGGATAAATGAACTTGTATCCCGCATCCCTTAATTTTTGGTTCGATACTCTGGCATTGTAGGGGCGCACGCTGGGCTGGGAGGCATCCCAGGTAACAGGTGCTAAACGGTGCGCTGTACAGACCCGATCCAGTACTTCGCGGGTGGTGAGGGGCACCGTTCCCACCAGGTTGTAAATTCCTGTGAGGGCGTGGGTTTGAGCAAAGGCGATCGCGCCCACAATGTCTGCTAAATGGACCCAATTAGCTGCATCGGTACCGGCTCCGGGGCGAGTTGTGCCAGCGGCCCGGCGAAAGATTTTTGCCAGTTCCCGCCCTGGCCCATAAATGCCGCCCAACCGAAACACACAGACCTGGCGCTCCGGAGTGGTGGCACTCAGTAAGACTTGCTCCGTTGCCGCCAAAATTTCCCCATTGCGATTGGCGGGTTGGACAGGAGTGGTTTCATCGACCCAGTCGCCACTGCGATCGCCATACACCGCATAACTCCCGGTATAAATCACCTGTTGCACGGTCGGCACATCCGCCAGCACCGCCACCAGCGTCTTCGCCGTTTGCAGATAAGTTTCCTCATAGGCATCGGCATTGGGCGCACCGATGGTGAGTAATACCGTGTGCTGGTCGTACAACAGCGATCGCAGCCCAACGGCATCATCCCCCCGCACAATCACTACCCGGTCTACGAAAGGCTCTAATTCAGACACCCGACTGGCCGAGGTGGTGGTGCCGGTGAGCGTAAAATGCGATCGCCAACTCCTGGCAACCGCTTTACCCACATAACCACACCCCAAAATCACCGCCTTCGTCAACGGTGGCCTCCCACGGAGCGCTTATCATCGGCTAACAGCTTGGCCGAGAGAATACCGCCCAAAAAGCCAAATAAGTGCCCTTCCCAGGACACACCCGGTTGTAACGGCAACACGCCCCAAATCAGACTACCGTAAAGGGTACCGACAAACAGAGATATGGCGATCGCCGTCATACTGCGCTCAAAGTAGCCACGCGCCAGCAAATAGCCCAAGTAACCAAAAATCACGCCACTGGCACCAATGTGAGTCCCTGATGCGCCAAACACCCAGGTGCCCAATCCGCTTACTAACGCAGACAAAATACTGACCACAAAGAAATCACTGGTTTCCCGTAGCATCACCAGCCAGCCCAGCACCAGAAACGGGATGGTGTTGCTAATCAAATGCCCCAACCCACCATGCAGGAACGGCGCAAAGAGAATCCCGCGTAAACCAATCAGGTCGCGAGGAATGATCCCGTACTGGTCTAGCCCACCCCGAAAGTTGTAGCCGCCTTTCAGCACAAACAAATCAAACAGTTCCAATGCCCAGGCCATAGCCACACAACCGAACAAAATCAAGACCTGGAGTTTTAACTCGTTTTTAATAGACCGTTCTCGCGGGTTGACGCTCATAAAGTTGGGAACCGTGGTGCTAAACAGAAAGATAGATAATATCGCAAGTTCTACTACTCTAGCTTTTTCGATGAGCATCGAGAAGTTCATCTTTAAAGGCCCAGAATCAACTGCCAGCCCTTCAAAGACCCAGTATCCCCAGCCGCCTGATCGATGACTTTCAATTGCCAACGCCCCTGGGGAGATTGGCCCAGGAGTCTGACCAGGAGGGGGGTGCTACGAGGGGAGTAGATGCCCCGATGGGAGGTGCGTCGTCCCAGTGTGCGGGCTTGCAGCAGAAAGATTTGATTGATGGGGGAAATGAGCTGAATTTCGACATCTCCCATAAAACTATGCTCGATCTCGACGATCGCTTGAATACTGCGGACGGGAGCTGTTTCAGACACTTGAATTGGGCTGGTCACTCCGGCGGGGTTATTGTCCGGAATCGGCATGACGGTAGCGTTTTGCAGTTGCACCTGCCGGGAAGCCGCGATCGCGGGCGATCGCCGTTGTTGAGCCGCCTGCACTGCTTTGAAGGCATTCACCTTGCCAAAGCCAAACCAATCACTCCGCCCACCATTTTCGTAACTGCCCTTACGAAACCCAAACTGGGGATCAGGGTTGGGATCAACAATCTTGTCGGTGGTTTGCTGCAAAATTTGCCGCACTTCCGCCGCCGTTAATTCTGGATTGGCCGACAGCACCAGCGCCGCCACACCCGCCACTAACGGACAGGCGCTCGATGTCCCGCCAAAATCACTGGCAACATCTGTCGTACTGTAGCCTGCCGCACCGACGCGATCGCTCGTGACAATGCCCAACCCCTCCAAGCCCGTTCGCACTTCCGGCGGCGTGTAGACATATCCCACCTGTTGCAACCCCATCCCCGGTGGCGCATTATTGCTGGGGGCACACACCGAAATTTCTCGGCCCCAATTGCTGTAAGCCGCTTTCCGGTTCAGACTGGTGGAAGCCGACACTGCAATCACATCAGGATGCACCGCAAACCCGTTGAGCCACTGGGTTGGCCCCTGAATCACGTTATCAATCCAGCCCCGCTCGTTAATCGTGCCATTGATGGGACGGTTGGCATTGCCCGCCGCAAACACAATCACACAACCTTTGCCATTCCGCCCTTCCGATGCCGCACGAGTTAAGGCATTCCGTTGCCGGAGCGACAGGGGAAAGTACACCGCTGCGGCACCCCAGCTACAGGAAATTACAGCCGCCCCCTTCGTCATGGCCCAGCCAAACAATTGCTCGATCGCTTCATCATCCAGAAAGCCACTCGTTCGCAACGGCATCAGGGCACAACCGGGAGCTACGCCCACCGTCCCCACACCCGTTTCTTCGGCCACCGCCACGCCCGCGCAGGCCGTGCCATGATTATCGTCCGGCAAGCCAGGGAGCGGCAAAAAATCATTGTCATTAAAGTCGCGCGGTGCCACGATCTTGCCCACGCCCTGAAAATCAGGATGGTTAACATCTACGGAATCATCCATAATCGCCACCACGACAGAGCGCACCCCACGGGTCAGATCCCAGGCGGGTTCGGCAAACACATGGGAATTTGGCGCCAGATCCCGGCCACCGTTGTGGTTCAAATGCCATTGTTTGGGATATACCGGGTCTGGCGGACGGTAGAGCGCCTGCGATCGCACCGCAATATTGGGTTCTGCAGTCAACACCTGCGATCGCTGCATCAAGCGATTACTAATTTTGACCGGATTCTCGGTCGCAGTGGCCGTCGTGCGAAACACGAACGTATTGGGCAGGCCCTCGACGGGTTTCACCTGTTCAATGCCGTACTCGCTGGCGATTTGAGCGATTTCAGCTTCGCTCACTGGCGGCGCAAATTGGACCGTCAACTGCTCCGTTAAATACACCCGTGAGGCTGTATCCGCCTGAAGTTGATACACATGGCTGGCATAATCAACGGCATCCGCCGATCGCACCGCTGCCATCACCTGATCGCGTTGAGCGGGTGGTACGACAATTTCCGTCAGATTTCCGGGGGCCGGGGCCGCGCTCACCTCCGCTGGCAGTGGATCAATCAAATGGGTAAGAGCGGCTGGATCAGATGCTTTGACCGTGAAGCGATCGCTCACCTTCTCCAACAACAACTCCTCACCGCCCCGCTGCAACACCCGCCCCATACTCGACTCCGGCATATTCTGAGGCGAGGCGGGGGACTGACCAGATGAACCCGGTTGATTCGTCATAACACTCTCCAGTGGCACGCTTCTACAGGCTAGTTTACCTGCACCGATTCAGACCCATCGCGATCGCAAAATTTGAATCCAAGTCGGACTGATCCCGGCAATTGCAACGTAAAGTAATTCACAGTGGTAATATAACTAGGTTAATATTCCTATTCCTACCGCAACGCCATCATGCAAGCTTTCGGAATCAATCGCCTCCTCCAATCCACCAGTTTGGTCACACTCTCCATGCTGACGGTCGTCGCGGTTTCGCATCCGGCACATCTGGCCGCCCAAGAGTTACCAACCGGCCCCAATCAAGCCAAACCGATTGATCCCAACGACCCTAATGTGTTACGCCCTGGCACCAACGCGGAAACGGGAATTTTGAGTATGCAGGCGGGGCAACGGCTAATGCAGGAAGCCAACAGCGCCGTCACCTCCCAAAACTACACGTTAGCCGTGAAAAAGCTGCAAGAAGCCCGACAAATTTTCAACCAGCTTTCCAATTTCTATCAAGATTTGGCCGGTAGCTTCTCAGGCATTGAAAACCGCATTGCCGACAGCCAGCGCCGCAAAGCTCTAGAAACCGCACAAATGCGGGACGACGCAACCTACCGCTTGGCCCTGGTGCATCGGGCACAAAATCAACCCGAACTGGCGGTGCCCCTATTGATTCAAATTATTCGCAGCCAACAACCTACCCGTGACCTGGGCAAGAAGGCATATCAGCAACTGTTTGAGCTAGGATTTGTCGATTCTCCCTTCCCCCGTCCGCGTGCTGATCAGTCGCCTCCCGCGGCAAACCGCTAGACTAAATGAAAGAGATGGTGCGATAGTTTTGTGATTTGCAAGCCATTTTGTGACTCCCATCCCAAATGGCTTGGCCAATTGACTCTCAGCAAGACACAGGTTATTCCCAATACATGATTAAGGAGGGTGAATGATCAGCCCCAGCCAAGTTGAATCCATGATCCAGGCACAACTGCCCGAAGCTCAGGTAAAAGTCATGAGTGACGATGGCGAACACTATGAAGTCATTGTCATTTCACCCGTCTTTGAAGGTAAAAGTCTGGTCCAGCAGCATCAACTCGTCTACAAGGCGATTCAGCAAGAAATGTTATCGGGAGCAATTCACGCAATGGCTGTGAAGACTTATACCCCCGAAGCATGGCAAACCGCGACGCAAACGGTTAAATCTGTCTAAAATCCTCTGGTTGGTAACAAACCAAGCAGTATCTTCAGGAAAAACCTGGGATTGATGATTTAAGTTGGTGAGTTGACAGTGGTGCAGACGCATCCACTCTTCGCTTTATTCTCTCGTACACCACAACGCCAGAAACAATTATGACTCCAGAAACGAAAGCCCGACTCGATGAATTGGTGAAGCAAAACAAAATCATGGTATTCATGAAGGGCAATAAAATGATGCCCCAATGTGGCTTCTCCAACAATGTTGTGCAAATCCTCAACGTATTGGGGGTGCCGTTTGAAACGGTTGATGTGTTGGCCGATCCCGAAATTCGTGAAGGCGTGAAAGAATATTCCAGTTGGCCAACCATTCCCCAGGTTTACATTAATGGTGAATTTGTGGGTGGTTCGGATATTTTGATCGAGCTTTATCAGAAAGGCGAACTTCAGCAAATGGTGGAAGTTGCGCTGGCTTCGTAGGCAAGACAGCCCCATCCTGCACCTGTAGGTACTAGCAACAATCCCCCAAGGCATCAAAGCCAAGGGGGATTTTGTTTAGCGATAATCGGGTTCGGTTTCGGTCTGGGTTTTCTCAAAATTAGAAGGGTCGTACAGGTAACGGGTGAGTTCTTCTTCCAAACGGTGAATCAGGTAAGGTTCTAGGCTGTTCGCATGTCGAAGGGCGGCTAGATAACCATCAAGGTACATCCGCAAATCATCAAAACGATAGCCCCGATTCCAGAGATCCACAAGTGCATCAGTGAGTCGCTGGTAGAAGCGGATGGTAAGTGTGTCCTGCAACATAGGTCCCAAAGTATCTACAGAGAGCGAAACCGAGAAAGAGCGAAAGCAATTGTTTGTGCGTTTGCACAAGCTAAACCATTCAACAACTTAAGGGAGAAATCCGTTGAGTTATTGCCTTACTAACCTTATCTTAACTTTAATGAAGGTGTTCTTGATGCTTTATTGCTTTTTATTGGACTTGTTTTTATGCCCTTTCACTGTAATTACTTTACCGCGATCGCCTGTGTCTGGGGAATCTAACCCAAGTAGGGATCACCGCAGGGGCCGGGGGTGAGGGGTGAGATCTTGGGAGCGATCGCCGCTTGGGTAGCAGTCATTACAAACGGGAATCTAGGGCTTTGTTAAATTGATAGGCACTAAGTCGAAGGGGGCCGAGCCTCTGTGGGAGCTTTTTGTATTCAAATTATTGAAGGGAATCCCCACCTGCGATCGCTGCTGGGCTGGCATCTTCAGCAGGCAGGATACACGGTCTACCAATCGGCAGATCTGCATCAGGCGCGGGAGGTTTTCCATCATCGTCAGCCGACGCTGATCATTCTGGATTCTGAATTGCCTGATGGGGACGGGGTTGAGTTTTGTCGCTGGTTACGGCAACAACAAACCCTGATTTTGATGCTGTCAGCCCGGACGACGGAGGCCGATATCGTGGAAGGGTTGCGGGCCGGGGCAGATGATTATTTAACTAAACCGTTTGGGATGCAGGAGTTTTTGGCGCGGGTCGAAGCCCTGACTCGTCGTCGGATTGCGATGCTACCGCCTGCGGCCCTGGATTGTGGGGATTTGCAGATTGATTTGGTGCATCGCCGGGTGCGGTTTAAGGGGGATTTGATTGAGTTGACTCCGCAGGAATTTAGTTTACTGTACGTGCTGGCCCAGGCGGGAGGTATGCCTCTGAGTCGGACGGAGTTGCTGCAACGGGCATGGCCAGATGCGATCGATAATCCTCGCACTGTGGATACCCACATTCTGTCATTGCGGAAGAAGGTGGAAACCGACCCCCGGCAACCCAATCTGATCCAAACGGTGCGGAATGTGGGCTATCGACTGAATTTGGAAAGCCTTGCGCCCAAGAATCCAACCGATTTTTCAGCCAATCGCCGCAAGCCGATGAATCAAACCAACGGTCAAAGCAACGGCCAAAATCATGGTCAAACCAACACTCAAAGCAACGCTCAAAATCATGGGCAGCGGCTAATGGTGAGCGATCGCAGTTTACCCTAAAAGTTTTTACCATCAATTTTGCATAAACCCATCGATGATTTCCGACTAAACAACAGCACGATCAATTGAATGTGATCGATTGATCGTGATTGGTTGAATGTGAAAGGAAGAGTCACGATGAATGAAGCAATGACAATGCAGCTCTTGGGCGGCGTGTTTGGGATTGTCGGTGTGCTGGCGATGATTGCTGGAAGCGTCACGGCCCGGAAAACCAAACGTTTTTTAGCGCGGGCGAGTACCGCACGGGGAACGGTGGTTCATTTAGTGATGCGATCGTCAACCGATAGCGCAGACGGTACGGTGTCTTATGCCTATCATCCCATCATCAAATTTACGGCTCAAACCGGGGAAGACATCGAGTTTGAGTCGAGTTCTGGCAGCAATCCCCCCATGTATGCGCTGGGCCAACCCGTGGAAATTTTGTATGACCCGCAAGACCCTTACCGCGCTAAAATCCATTCCTTTTTTGATCTGTGGTTGGCCACCGCGATCATGCTGGGGATTGGTGGCATTTTCGCGATCGTTGGATTTGGCCTGGTGCTGTTCCAACGGGGATAATCCCCATTCCTATTCCTGTTCCTGTGGAGACGTTCCGGCGGAACGTCTCTATGGGCCGGAATCATCAGCCGTTCCAGACAAATACCTTCGCTTCCCATGCACCCAGGTCCGTCATTAAATTGCCGCCGCCTGCTTCCAGGTCATAATTGCCCGTCCACTCATGCCAGATTCCATCCGAGGGGAAGTTGGGAATGGTGTAACCGGCCAGGAAATGGTCTGAAAAATTGGCGACGACGACAACCCGCGAGCCTTCGTCATTCCATCGGGTGTAGGCCAGGACTCTAGATTCTGGATTTTCGTGGAAAAACTCAATGTTTTCGGTATGGAGCGCAGGATTGGTTTTGCGGAGAGCGATCAAGCCTTTATAGTATTCAAACAAATGGCGGTTCAGGTCATTTTTTAGCAAGGTCCAATCGACTTTGGCGGGATCAGTCGTTTTCGACTTGGCTTCGCCCAATTCTTCGCCCATCCAGATCATCGGGATACCCATTGCCGTCATCACCAGCACCGCACCCAGGCGACGGCGACGAAAGGCATCGTCATTAAAAATGCCGCGATCGCCCAGATCTGCCATCACATGATTGTGATCATGATTGGTCAGATAATTCACCACATTGGTGAGACCCATAAATCCCTGGCGTTTAGCATCCAGCACATCTTTCAACGGGTCCAGGTCAAAAGTTTCGCCAATGATGTGTTGCAACACTGTGTGATAAAAACTTTCATGCCAGCAGCCATCCATCGGACCGTCAATATTCGTGATGCTGGTGGTTTCGGGAATATGTTCCGCAATGTTGTAAAACGGTTTACCACCGGCGGTATTTTTGGCTTCCTGCACAATCCAGTGCATGAAATCATAATTGGCAATCTGTCGGGCGGCATCGTAGCGAATGCCATCCAGATGAAATTCACTCACCCAGTAGCGCACCGTATCGCCAATGAACCAGCGGGCAGGATAGGTTTGCAGATTCTCATCATAATGTTCGTAGTTAAATTCTGGTCCCCAGTTGTTTTCCGGGTCACGCGGCTCGTGGTGATACCAGTAATCGTGGTCAATTTGAGTTAGGGGACAGGCCGCTTCAGAATGATTGTAAATCCCATCCATTAAGACGCGAATGCCACGCCTATGACATTCATCAATCAGTTGTTTTAGTTCTGCCGTAGAACCATAACTCGATTCGGTCGCAAAGAAATGCCGGGGATTGTAGCCCCAACTGTAATCACCGGGGTACTCCTTCACCGGCATCAACTCGATCGCGTTGATGCCCAATTCGCACAGGTAATCCAGCTTCTCAATCACATGGTGGTACTTGCCACGAGCTTTGGGATCGTCCTCGCCCCCGGTGAAATCGGCTACGTGCAATTCATAAATCACCAGTTCGCGATCGCTGGGGAGAGGGACATCATCATGCTGCCAGACGTAGGTATCGACAATCCGCTGGCCATCCTTCACCCGCAGAATGGCATTTTCCTCCGCACTGTTGCCATCGACATCAGTGGCGTAAGGGTCCGTTACCTCAACCCATTGATCCGGCTCAAAAAACCAGGAACGGGATTGAACTCGAAACTTGTATTGATAAACACCATCCTCTAAATCAACTGTCGTGCGAAAGAATCCATCATCGCCTTTTTGTAGGGGAATCGGCTGCCAGTCGGAGAAGGAGCCAATCAGCACCACGCCTTTGTTGTACGGAGCAAACAACTTAAATTCAATAGAACTGGCCATAATTAACTCCAATAGAGTGTTTCTTTACAACTGTTACTAATGTTTGACAGAAGCGTTAAACACAAACAATGATTGGAATAATAATCTGTGTTTCTACCTATTTTGCTAGGCCGCAAGGCTGATCTCATGGACGATACAGGTCCATCCTAAGAAACAAAGTGGATCTTTTTCTCCATTTTTAAAAAGCTGAATTACAATCTTTCCACGGAAATTCAATCCCAAGAAGGACGCTTTTATGAACAAAAGTGAATTGGTTGATGCGATCGCAGCCAAAGCTTCCATCACAAAGAAAGACGCCGATAGCGTTTTGACTGCCGTGGTGGATGCCATTATGGAAGCGGTTTCATCCGGCGATAAGGTGACGTTAGTTGGGTTTGGCACGTTTGAAGCACGGCAACGGCAAGCGCGGGAAGGCCGCAATCCTAGCACTGGCAAACCAATTCAAATTCCCGCCACGACGGTACCGGCCTTTTCGGCTGGGAAGCTGTTTAAGGAAAAGGTGGCTCCTGCCACAGCCGAAGAACCCGAACCTGAACCTCAAGCGAAAAAGAAAAAATAACCACCGCAACTATTCCTGTTCGCACCGCTCTCGGTGCATCGTCGTTGTGAAAAACCGTCAGCAATTCTGGTTTATCCGGTTGACTGGCGGTTTGCTATTGGCAATTTGGTGGCAAAGAGGGGAAGACCATGACAAGAGACGACGGGCGAAGCAGGAAATCAGCGATTGCTGTTGTCTTTGGCTGAGAAAGAAGTAGAGTATTGTCTGAGTTTAATTAGCGTTTGAGTTATTCATTTCTGGATGCAGTTTTACCATGCCGCCGAGGAACAGTAACCACACCAGGACAACAACCCAGTGAATTAGGGTAATGGTGAGCAGGGAACCCGTGAAAAAGTAAGCGATCGTGCAGGCAACCCCCAGTAACCCGGTCAAGCTGAGAAAGACGGGGCTAAAGAACGTGGGATCACCCTGTTTATAAAAGGTTTTGGCATGGAACGGATGATACGCAATGAAGAGAATCAAACTGGCGATCGCCCAGAGTAGCCATCTCTGCCCCGTAATGCCAGCACTGGGGTAAGGCAGTAGCAGCACGCGAAAGATCAATTCTTCCACCAGGGCGGGCATGAAGAACAGGCGCAGGGCGAGGAGCAGAGAATGCCAGGTGGGCACAGGCCAGCGGGTCAACTTGAGGAAGTGTTGCCGCAGACCAAGCGGGAGAGCGATCGCGCCATAGACCAGGAGCGTCAGCCCCGTCACCAGCCAATCGCGAGAACTGGGGAGGGCGATCGCGCCAAGCAACCGGGTAAACACAACCGACACCGGAGCGATCGCGGTACCGGGAAGCAGCCACCGGGCGAAGGCTTGCGTCGGGGCAACCGGAAGAATATCTGGATCATGCCCTCCTACTTGATTGGTGCGTAAATACCAGAGGGCCGCACCATGCCGCAAAAACAAAATGCTCAATTCATCCTGGGCTTGGCGAGGCAGGATGGTGCGCCAAGTGGTGAGAGCCGTCAGGATGTTTTCGGTGCCATCAGCGGCGCGAATAAACGGGCGAGTAGGCGTTCCCGTTCCAGATAAGGCGCTGGCATTGGATTGCCAATCACGGCGAACCAGGCCAAAGGGGGTGAGTTGTTGTTCCAGATCATCACCCAGCGCCATCAACCGTTCCAACCGTTTCACAGTGGGATCAGTGGGATGGGTAGACCACCACTGCTGAATCTCCGGACTCGATGCAACGGTGTGACGAATCTGTTGAATCGTGGCAAACAACGCCTGATTAGAATCTTGCACACAGGACGTAGCGGCGGTGACATTCGCTGCGCCGGTGCCGTCTCCAGTGCGATAGCGGGCCGTGATGATGTGCAGTTGGTGGAGCAGTTCGTTGAACGGCGACAGTTTGATTCCCCCAAAGTCATAGTCTTCCAGCACATCTAGCTTTACCAGGACATCACTCACCGGGCGCGTACCCAGCCAGCCCCGTTGTAAATTACCCAGGTAATTTGTCCAGGTGTTGGTCCCGGCAATGAAGCCTTCGATGTTGGTGGCGTACACTTGCTGATACACAACATCCAGTTGCAATTCGTGGGTGAAGCGATCGCGGATCACGGTGGCCAATCCGTAGGAAAAATGACCCGTTACAGTGCCCATCGCTGCTGGTTCGCCATTTTGCCCACCTCTACCACCAAACAGGTGCATGACCAGGGCGCGATCGCCTTCTTGCCATTGTTCCAGGGCAGTGTTTGGTTGAGTCTGGCCGGAGTCAAGCAAGACTGTTTGTAAAGTCCCTTTGCGTTGTCCGGTATTACGCCAATTGTCATAGTTAATGTAATTCAATGCGTTGCCCTGGTCAGTAATGATCTGTTGAGGGGCGAGTTGAACCAGCGATCGCGGTTTGATGGCTTGCACTGTAAACAATCCAGTTTTATCGGGCGCACCATAGAGATACCAGCCCATTCCACCAACAGGGGATTTTTCCAGATCGCGGGACGTAGAGGCAAATACACCGAATCCATCCCGTGGTTGCTGAGGAATGCGAACAGTTGCTTGCAGCCCATCAAATTGTTTCGTTGTTGGGTTGTAATGCTGCACCAAAAATAATTCGCTGGGGCAGGGTTGCGCCCCCGGACAAACGGCTGGCAGCATGTCCGGTTGAGCCACCGATCGCAAAATTTTGACCAGCGCCACATACCGTCCGGTGTCCATTGCGGGTTCTGTGGCAATTTGTAGAACCACCTTGCCATCCGGCGATCGCGCCAGCGTGGCAGCCGTCAGACTCACCATCACATCATCGTTGGGTCTGGCTCCGGCGATCGCTTGCAATGGCCCCACCCGCGATCGGCCATCCAACCGCACCGGATACAAATTTCCCGTTTTGCGGCGGCTTTCCTCCACTTCGGGAGTAAATTTTACATCCTGCGTCACGGTGGCTACATACTGCTGCACCTCTGGCTTCTGGCTCCACTCCAGCCGCACCCGTTGCCCAATCAACGCCTGCGCTTCGGGGGGTGCCTGCTCTACCTCCAGCCAAACCCAATCAGGGGTGCCCTGTTCTTGAACCGTTGGCAAAATTAAGCGGCCAAACCAGGGCGCGGTTGGCAAATAGCGATCGCGGGGCGGCGTTTGCTCGATTGGAAAAAAGCCTGGTTGGTTGAAGGGTGCCCGTCCGGTGACAGCATAGTGCGATTCCCGGGCTACCCCAGAGTGGGCAAACAGCAGGGCGATCGCGCCGCTTACCATTAACAACATCAGATAGCGAACTGCTCTTTTTACCCGGAACGATGGACGCTGAACCTGAGTCATACCCTTGCTACCTTACCCTTGCTGCCTAAATCTTTAAAGTTCAAAGTTCCGTCTAATGTTTCCAGTCAGCGGCGGTAAATAACCTCAAATTTAGCATCAGCACTTTTCAACCATCCGCTACATTTGAATTGTTAGCCTGTGCCACTACTAATCGTTTCCGCTGATTTCGACCAACGCCTCACCAGAACGCAGAAGTGCCAAAGTTTCTGGTAACGTTGCATTTAAAGTCTCTCTCAATCGGGCATTTGAAGTATTTCCACAGGTTAACCAAATAATTTGTGGTGGTGAACCAAGCCGATTGACCAAATCAGCAAAATCACTGTCCTTTGTTATGAAGATAATTCCTTGAGCTTTCGCGGCCTCGAAAATTTCAAGATCTTCGGCATCTTTCAAACCAACATCGCGTAAAGCTAAGGCAGTTACGCCAAATGTGCTGGTGATCCAAGGTGCGATCGCAGGAGACAACTGTGCATCAATCCAAATCGTCATGCCACCAATACTGGATGGTTAAGCTTACGCGATGCATATCGCAGCGCTGCTTTCAAGTCATCTAGCTCAAGATCAGGCATTTCCTTCAAAATTTCTTCCGCACTCAGTTCAGCAGCAAACAAATCTAAAACATCTGACACCCGAATCCTCATCCCTCGAATGCAAGGACGACCGCCACACTGTCTAGGGTTAATCGTGATTCTTTCGAGTAGTTTTGTCATAATGCTGCACTTGTACACAAACTACAATTCAGTGTAGCAATTGGCTATCCCTTTCTCGCATGGCGACTACCAATGAATGAGAAGACTAACACCTGTCATATCCTAATTTGCCCATCAAATGTTCGATCTGGTCTACCGGATGGCTGGTTCTCAATGCCAGGATAGGGGAACATGATTGCGGGGATGAAAATCAGTGACCGAACAAAAGAAATCTTTAACCCGATGCCGTTGGCTCTGGATCGTGCTGTCGGTGATTTATGCTGGCTTTTTTGGAGTCATCCTGCTGTATGCCTATCAAGGAAAACTCCCCGGCATTCTGACGCAAAATGATAAACCGGCTCACCTGATTTTGTACGCGATCGCCACCTTTGTCGGCCATCTTGCTTGCAACCGCCGCAAGCTGCGATTCGCAAACTACGCTCTCCCGTTGTTTCCGGTGTTGTTTACCCTCTTCACCACGGTCGAAGAATTGCTGCAAACCCTTTCGCCCAATCGCACCCTCGACAGTTGGGATTTGATTGCCAGCTTTGTGGGCATTGGGTTAGGCTACTGGCTGGCAGAATTGGGCCGCCCCCGTTAGCGCGTGGAGTTGCCCCGTTTGGGTACCCTCAAATTTCAGTTACAAAATCCATAATTGAGTCAATGAAATGAGTCCGGCACACGTCACGGATTCCGCTTCTCGTGTTGCTGCCCTCCGACCTGCCCTCACAAGAATTGACCTAAGGATTGACGCTATGGATATGACTCAAGTTCTTCAGGACACAGAAGCTCGGTTTCGCGATCGCACGCCCATTCGCACCGAAAACTGCCAAAAGCTAGAAGCCGGATTGCCGCTACAGGCTGACACACCAGAGCGCGTAGAAAAACGCCTGAAGCGGTTAGGCTTTGATGCGTCTACAGCCAAAATGCTGGTCGGCAGCGATTTGTCGGCGATTCCCTCCCCCGTTGACTCAGCCACAGCCGTCAGCACGCAGGAGCGCATTTTAAATACCAACGACTTGATTGGAGTGAACTTTCTAGAACGGGGAGCCAACGTGGCGCGATCGGTGGCGCGAATTCGGGCACGGGCCAGCAATGGCAATCAGGGATTTGGTACCGGCTTTCTGGTATCACCTCGCTTGCTCCTCACCAACAATCATGTGCTTCCCGATGTGCAAGCGGCGGCCCTAAGTCGGGTGGAATTTGACTATCAGGATGGGGCCGATGGCAACCCCAAACAGGCCGTGGTCTTTGATCTGGAGCCGAATACCCTATTTCTGACGGATGTCAAGCTAGACTACACCCTGGTTGCTGTGCAACCTACATCTCGCAATGGCACCAGTCTGGCAGGCTTTGGTTGGCTCCCCCTGATTGAAGCAGAGGGCAAAGTCATCGTGGGGGAATCGGTTAGCATCATCCAACATCCCGATGGTGATCCTAAGCAGGTAGCGCTGCGGGGCAACAAACTTGTGGACGTATTGCCGGACTTTTTGCATTACGAAACGGATACGGCTCCCGGTTCTTCTGGTTCGCCCGTGTTTAATGACCAGTGGGAAATTGTGGCGTTACACCACTCTGGCGTACCTCAGCGCAATAACAGTGGGCAGATTGTGAACATCTACGGCAAACCCTGGGCTAAGGAACAGGGGGAGAATTTGGTTGCCTGGATTGCCAATGAAGGCGTTCGCATTAGCCGGATCATTGCCCATGTTAAGAGTCAAATTAAGAGCCAACCGATCGCGGCTGAGGGGCAATCATTAATGGCGGCGATGTTTAATGGTAATCATCCGCCCTCAACCAATCCTGGAGCCGAAATTATGTCACCAGCGTCGGACTCGGTCCCCCAAATTGCCATTGACCATACATCCTCTCTGCCTCAAGCCAGTGAGGATGGCACCATTACCTGGACGATTCCGCTCCAGGTAAGTGTCCGTTTAGGCTCACCCATAATTCAGGGGCAATCGGTCACTGTGGTAGCTGCACCCAGCCCTGCACCTGTTCTAGCTCCACCGCCGCCCGCGTCCTCTCAAGCGCCCACATCCTCTACACCACCCGCTTTAGAAGCGCCCACCGACAAGGATCTCAAAGATGCGTTGAAGGATTTAAAGGGTGCGGCAAAAAAGCCCTATTACGATGAAACTAGCGATCGCAACCAGCGAGAGACCTACTATCAATCGCTATTGAGCCAATTGCAGACTCTCAGCAAAGCAGAACTGTATCAAGAGTTGCGAAATTTGGTGATGCAAACGCACACCCAAAAACTTCGTTATCAACCGAGCAAGTATCTTTACTCCTGGGTTGATTTGCATCCCGATCTGAAGATTCGTAGCATCTATTCTGAACAAGTGTTTGAAGCAGAAGATTTCATCCGGGCAGACTTTCGTGTGGATCAATTACGGGCTGTGCGATCGCAAGAATTGCTGCTGAAAGAATCCCTCAGTGAAGTTCAGTTTTTGCAAGAATTGGACGTGCTGGAAGCCAGCCTGCCTTACAACTGCGAACACGTCGTACCGCAATCCTGGTTTGCCAAGAAGGAACCCATGCGCGGCGATCTGCATCACCTGTTTGCCTGTGAAACTCGGTGTAACAGCTTTCGCGGCAACACTCCTTACTACGATTTTGAAGATTTTGGTACTGTCATCCGCGACAGTTGCGGCAAACTAATCGGCGAAAAGTTTGAACCCAACGCTGGTAAAGGAGCCGTTGCCCGCGCCACCCTCTACTTTCTGTTGCGCTACCCTGGCGAAATCAACAAAACAGAACGGGAATACCAGAGCGATCGCCTCGCCATCCTGCTGGACTGGCATCAATCTTACCCCGTCTCCCAATATGAAAAGCACCGGAATGTTGCCATCAGTACCAGTCAGGGCAACCGCAATCCCTTGATTGACTTCCCCGAATGGGCGGAGAAGATTGACTTTCGGTTAGGGCTGGGATAGATGGGGGATGAGTGAGGGGGTGAATGGGGGGATGGGGGGATGGGTGAGGGGGTGGATGGGGATGATCACGGTGCTTGCCCTCGCTATCCGCTCCGCCTGCCATCCACCCACTGTCTCATCCTCTCAGTCAGCCAACGGGATGAGGACAGACTTTGGTGTTGATGAGAGACTATTAATAGGGAACTCTAGATAAGCGGAAACGTTAGGTAGGAAATTGCATAAAACTGCTTGAAGTGACCGATATTTCCCTGAGCCGATTCCCATCAATTCCGAAATTGAAGCGGAAATGGCTGTAGTCCATCTCTAGCCGCATCATTCACCCGGAGGCTAATTATGAAAGCCACTCTAATTCCCGCTTTTGCTCTACTCGCCGCGATCGCGGTGCCCCTGTCGGCTCAAGCTGCCAATCCGGCCCATGTAAAGCAATTGATCGAAACGGGTGCCTGTGCCCGGTGCGATTTATCTGGTGCCAATCTGGAAGGTGCCCACTTAATCGGAGCAGACCTGCGGAATGCCAACTTGCGGGACGCTAACTTGAAAAATGCCAACCTGGAAGGGGCGGATCTCACCGGCGCAGACCTGAAAAACGCTGACATGACGAATTCCTTTGCGACGAATGCTGTGTTCAACTACGCCAATCTCAGCAATGTGAATCTCACTAACGCTCGCATGATTCACGCTTTGACCTTTGGCGCCAACCTGAATAACATCAATTTTGCCGGAGCCGACATTTACGGCAGCGGCATCGGTGTCGGTGGGGGCGAACGTTAACTACCCGTCCTGTTGTCGTGTTAACAGCGCCACCAGTTAACACCGCCGTAACCGCATCAAAGTCACCACCATTTCATCCATCGCGCTCCGCATTGTGGTGGCCGACGCACTGGAGGAGTTGGCCAGAATGCTAAAGACCAGCGGCGCATAATTGGGGGGCGTGGCATACCCAGACAGGGAAACCACCCCCGAAATGGTGCCAGTTTTCGCCTGCACTCGATTTTGAGCGGCAGTATTGCGAAAGCGACTTTTCAGCGTGCCACTCACGCCCGCTACAGGTAAGGAAGTTCGGTAAATCGTTGCATTGGAACTGTTGGCCATCGCTTGCAGAGCTTGCACAAGTGATTCTGGGGTGGCGCGGTTGTTGTCCGCAAGACCAGAGCCATCCACCATGCTGTATTGATTTGGATCAACGCCTAGCGGTGCAAGAATGGCTTTGACGGCTGCCACTCCGGCCAATGTGGCATCTGTGTTATTAGGATTTTGGGCTTTGCCAACCGTTTTGAGGAGAGCTTCCGCGTAAATGTTGTTGCTCTCCTGATTAGTTTCATTCAGCAGGGTGGGCAGAGTGGGAGATTCCAGCGAGGCCAGTTCAACTTCACCCGGAGGGGCTGGAGTGCTTTTGACTACGGTGGCTTGGGTCACGCCAATTTGGGCGGCAGTCAGGGCATTCCGAAATTTTTGCAGCAGGTAATTTCCGGGGTTATTGATGGCGGCGGCGGCGGGTTCCGAAGCTGAGCCAACGCGCAATTGCCCTTCAATGTTGACAATTCGGGAGTTGCGATCGCGATACACATCGATCGACTCGCCCTGTCCAGCGGCAACCGTCAGCGATCGATTATTCAACCGATAATCCTGGGCATCGCTGGGGTCATCCCACTGCACCCGCAAAGGTTGCCCAACTCGCTGCGGAAACAGGGTGACACCAATCCCATTCTGGTTAATCATCAAACTATTCACAGGTGCGCCGTAGCCTGCCAGCGTGTCGTCGGCATCCCAGTTTGGGTTAATCGCAGCCCCGCTAAAATAGGTATCATCCCCAATTAATAAATTGACCTGACGAATGCCCCGTTGATTCAGCCGTTGCGCCAGAACAGCCATGTGGGAAGTGCGAAGCGAGGGGTCGCCCTGTCCGGTAATTCGCAAAACAGCAAGATTGGGAGTTGTGTTGTTGCCCGTCACGGTCGTCCGTAGCCGGAATTGGGGGCCGAACCGATGCAAGGCGGCGGCGGTGGTAAAAATTTTGTTATTAGACGCTGGAGCCAGTTGTACACGAGGATTCCAGGCATACAGGTTGACGCGATCGCCCGCCGCTCCTTGGGTTTGCACCAGCACCCCCCACCGCACCCCCGCCGTGCGTGTCACAACTCGGTTTAAGGTGCTGGTCAGGTCGGCAGGACAAAGAGCCGCACCTCCCGTAGCCTGAGCTTGCTGCATCACGCTGACTGGCACCACATTCACCACCGTTCCAGCAGATGGCATCAATTGAGGCGCAGAAACGGAAACCTCGTTGGTGGTCGTGTTACCGGAAGGCACCGTTGTACTAGAGGTGATGGGTACCACATCCACCACGATGCCTTTAGGCAGAACGGGCTGAGGTGTGCCTAAAGGAACCGGGTTGATGGGTACAACAGGCACCACGACTTGGGCGCTAGCCGTTGCAGCGGTGAGAACGAATAGGCCCAAAGAGGCGATCGCAACATTAGCCATAAGTACAGCAACAAATGAATCATTCCATCTGCACTATGATGCCACGTTGCCCGGAATGTTCCAGATTAAAGATTGCGATCGCGGGTGTTCTGCCTACAGCAACGCATTCAACTCTTGCACCACTGGGCTTTGTCGCTGTTGAATGATTCGTTGATAACTGGCCGCCAATTCTAACGCCACCTCATCTTCTACGGCACTGGCCGCTTCACGGGTCGCATAGGGTTGATACACCACATCACAGCGCCCCGACTGCAACAGCGTGGTCGCCAATTCCTGAAACAGACCCTCATCCAATCGTGCTTCTAGGGCCGAGCCATCCACATTCGTCATTAACTGCTGCTTGGCTTTGCAGCGGATTACGGCCCGCATGGGGTAAATAGAGTGATTAGCAAGTTCCATAGTTCGTGTGTAATCTAGCGAACAATGGATGAAGTATACAGTTCTCCGTAGCCAGCCTCAACCAACTGGGAGCAGAACTTCTGCTCAACTTGCCTCACTCAAAAGAAGTAGATGCAGAATGGACACTCTGGCCTAAATCCCACAACTGATCTGGAAGGAGTGAACGCCATAATCCATTGGGGTTGAACTTTGCAGATGCAGGACAGGAATTTTGAAATAGGTGATGGTGGCGGGATGGCTTTCCAGCGCGGCGGCAACAGTCAGGCGATAGGCTCCGGGTTCATGCAGGGCGGTTTGGGGGAGAGCGATCGCGTAGGTAGCCTGATCGGGATGGAGCGTGATCCGAGCAGCACCCAGATCGAGAACCGCCCCACTGGCAAGGTGGCGAGCCTGACAGGTCGTCTGATAAGTTAACGGAGTTGGGGCGGCATGGTCCAGCCGTTCTACGCACAATTCCAACTCAAGCGGAAAATCCGTCATTAAGGTACCAGTTACCATCGGCTCAGAGGCATGAACAACGAGTGGGGTCTGAGTCCATCTGGGTTGATGAATGCGAACCTGAGTAATGGCGATCGCAGGTGCGGGTGTGGGTGTGGGTGCGGGTGTAAATGCGGCGGCTCTAGCATCCGAGCTAACATCCTGCACTGTAGCGCTATTCTCGATAGCACTATTCTCCGTAACACTATTCTCTGTAGCACTATTCTCTAATGATGAGGAGTCAGTTGATGCGGGTGCATCTAAACTGGCAATAGGAACCTCGTGAACTGAAGAATGTGATTGATGCATCAATTGAGTCAATATCCACTGCTGAAGCTCATTATCTTGTAGTTCTACCCATACTTCAGATTGTCCATTGTCTAAGTTTTGAATTCTGACTTGATGCACTACAGCACCATTGCTTAAATGACTTTGAACTTCTACTTGAAACGCCGCGATCGCACTCCAGGATGACTCGATTTCCGGTAATGCAGTTTTGGCAGAAGTAACTTGTGATGAAACTGTCACAAAGGTCTGTGCTTGCTTCATCCAACCCTCAATCTCATTACGAGAAACGGTATACCCCAGTTCCTTCAACTGTTGTTTCAACTCATCCACACTTACTTGTGCCAATGTTTCAACAGAGTCAATGTCGAGAGCGGCTAACCATTGCTTTTTTGTGGCCCCAATGCCACGAATACAAGTTAATTCTGTCACCGTCGTTTCATTGTCATGCATCGAGTTTTGATCCAGCGACAACCCACTCATATCGCGCATCCTTTGGTAAATTCTTGTCTGTCAATTTTGTTGGAAAAGACCTGGTAGGCATGAATAGCCCACCAGGTTGAGACCCAATTCAAATCACTGGAAGCAATTCAGGAGAAAAACCGTGACCAGTGATAGTTTGGGAGGGGTCTCGCAGTCCCTGGGGTACCGCCAGGAGATTGCGAGTTAGACCCTGTAAGTTAGATCCTGCAAGTTAGATCCACCGTGTGACTGTCGCTGGCTTAGATTTCTGCACCAGCGGGGTACACTTGCAGCAGAACTTCTTTGATGTAACCATGACCGAAGACTTTGGTGCTGCAAGCATTGCGCACAGGACCAACTTCAGCCGTAGCGGCGATGGAGTACAGGCCGGGAACTAAACCATCACGACCAGCAACGCCAGTGTGGGTAACGCGGTAGCTGTACACATCCTTGCGGGTCAAAATCATTTCAGACAAGTCGATTTCAACCGCACGACGACCAAACCCTTCAAAGCTGAAGTAGATTGTGATTTGGGTTCCCAGACACATCAACAATTCAGATAAAGGAGTCCGGTTAAATTCAATATCAACACTCAGATCGTAGGTTTCATCGCCGGCAATGATGTAAGGGGAGTTTGCAGGTGCAGCGGGCTTGGTGCTACGACCGCGAACATTCAGGTTAGACAGTTTGAAAGCAACAGGTCCAACGATGCTGCGGGAGTAGGTTTCGCTGAGGGTCAGTTCATCAGGTTGACCTGCAACACCTTTCAGTTCAGCCGTCATTGCCATTGCTTCGATTTCCAGAGACATAGTCGTTTTCCTCGTGATTTTTCAGACTCTTGATTAGCCGACAAACCTTACAGAGTGGACGTTTCAGCGTTTCCTTTGCTTGGCTTGTCATGTCCCTATGATGGCAATGGGGCATCCTCCCCGCCATTCCCCCCGGCGGGTACTCTTGCTGTGGAGTCTGGCGATCGCGACTGGATCGATGGCTTTGGTGATTTGGCTCTAACCGCTAAACCGTAGCCCGGTCAAACCGATAGTGCTCACGCTTGCACATTTTGCAGAATCGGAATTTCAACCACGAAGGTGGCCCCTTGCCCCGGTTCCGAAACACAGTACAAGGTGCCGTTGTGGCGCTCGGTGACGATCTGATAGCTAATGGACATGCCCATGCCAGTCCCTTTGCCAACGGGCTTTGTAGTGAAGAAGGGATCAAACAAACGTTGATGCACTTCTTTGGCCATGCCGGGACCATTATCGGCAATTTGAATGGCAACGCGATTCGTGCCAATGACGGCAGTGTGGATGGTGATTTGGGGCGGTTCGCTGGGAGTCAGGGGCGATCGCTCCGAATACAAATCTTCCAGCACATCGATCGCATTGGCCAGAATGTTCATAAACACCTGATTTAATTGTCCGGCGTAGCACTCCACCTTGGGCAAGTTACCGTAATGCTTCACGACCTCAATCGCCGGATGATTCGGGCGGGCTTTTAGCCGATTTTGCAGAATCATCAAGGTGCTGTCCAAGCCTTCATGCACATCCACATCTTTGACTTCGGCCTCATCCAACCGAGAAAAGCTGCGTAGGGATTGCACAATTTCTCGAATGCGATCGGCCCCAACCTGCATCGAGTCGAATAATTTGGGCATATCTTCTACCAAAAAGTCCAGATCAATCGCATCAATGGTTTGAGCAATGAGGGGGGTAGGCTGAGGATATTGGGTTTGATAAAGTTGTAGAAGGGCGAGTAGATCTTGGCTGTAGGCCGTGGCATGAGTCAGATTGCCATGAATAAAGTTCACAGGATTATTGATCTCATGCGCTACGCCCGCGACCAATTGCCCCAAACTGGACATTTTTTCGGCTTGAATCAGTTGGGATTGGGCTTTTCGCAGATTGTCTAGAGTTTGTTGCAATTCCTGGGTGCGTTCCTGAACCCGATTTTCCAGCATCGCCTGTTCTAATTCTAGTGCCTGAGTGTCTTCTGCAACTTTTTGCACCAGGCTGTTGAATGAACGAGCCATGACACCAATTTCATCCTGCGTTGTAACAGGAGCTTTGAGCGTAAAGTTGGCCTCCTGGGTCACTTGTTGGGCTACCTGAGTTACAGCCTCAATCGGACGGGCGATCGCTCGACTGGTAAACCAGGCTAAGGTAGCCGCCGTGCTACCCGATAACAGCAAACTAACGACAATGATATTTAGTCGTAAGCTTTTGGCAGCGACGAGTTGAGCAGTAGCCTGCTCCTGCTGCATTTGAGCATTGTGGATAATTCGATTTAATTGTTCAGATAAATGTTCAAATTTAACTTCAATGGCAATGGCAATCTCACTTCGCAATGAATTAAGAATCTGTTGTTGAGCAGTTTTAATTTCATCTCGCTTTAAGTTGCCTGGATCAAGTGTTTTCCATATTACAGATGTCCATTTAGCATAAGTTTCTATATTGTCAGTATAGCCCTGAATCAATGTTAAGTATTCGCGATCAGATGTTGCTAAACTAGTTGGATATTGTTGAACAAACGCATCTAGCTCTGCCTGGATCGCTTTAACTTCAGAAATATTTCCCAAAACTCGATTTTGCTCAAAATCAAACCAAATCGAATCTCCCAATACAGAGACTAATCGTTGTGGATGAGAACGAACTGCGATTACCTGCTTATCCAACCTGTTTAACAAGTCTTCCTGGTCATGAGCAATTTCTGATTTTTGTTGCGCCTGGAGTTGAAAATAGTCACCAATGATTACCCCTAATGTTGCCCCTAAAGAAGCAATACCGATGGCTAAGGCATAGCCATAGGCGATTTTTTGCCCAATTCCTAATTGGTTAAAGTTCAATGATTGGCGAATGAATTGTTTGACGGATTGATCAGGAACATCGAGTCGCAGGTGCTTTGGGGAATTACGACGACTGAGAAGGTGGCTCATTAGAGGTTACCGACAGATGGAATTAGCTCTGGAAGAAGGCTCCTTGGCCCACGGCTTTGTAGGCATCCCGGATTGGGTTGAAATCAGTGTCGGCAGCTTCAATAATTTTGGCTCCCGTGAATTTTGCCCCATCAGCCGTTGCGATCGCAGCCAGAATTTTGTCCCCATGCTGAAATAGCTGCTGTTGCATTTTGGCAACAAAGGCCCGATCTAATTTGCTACTGGCTACAAACGGGTCGGCGGGTAAGGTTGGCCCTGTGGCGATCAGGGGAAAACGCTGCTGGGGCAACTCCTCCGATTCCAGAAATTTGTCGTAGCGGCGAATCGAGCCAGCCCAGGCATCAACTTTGCGATCGCGCAAGGCGGTTAATCCTCGTTTACCCAATAGCTCAATCTGCACATCTGATTTGGGGTCAAGTCCCGCATCGGTTAACAATTTGATGGGTCCGAGATAGCCACTGGTAGACCCCACCTCCCACATCGCAATGGTTTTTCCTTGCAAATCTTTGAGCGACTTAATCCCGCTTCCCGCGTTGACAACAACCACTGCATAGTACCGTTCTCGTTGTACCGCAATCATGGGTACTATCCCGGTTCGGGCACTCATGACCACATATTCAGACGGTCCGGTAAAGACTAGATCCACCTGATCAAGTTGTAAGGCAGAGGCCGCCGCAATATAACTTTCGACTGGAAAAAACTCTACTGGGACGTTCAGGATGTGGGCAAGGAGTCCACGCAGGGGTTCATAGTCCTTCTTCAGGTCTTCCAGTCCTTTCACATCCGACACTGCAAAGCGGAGTTTGGCGGGTTTTCGATCGCTAGATGGCCCTGAACCCGACGAACTACCAACCCCCGACTGGGTCGAAACTGTGGCACAACCGGCGATCTCTGACACTAGAAAATAGGAGAAAAGATCACGCCGCTTCATAAGTTTATGGTAAGATTAAGGGTTTTAACTCAGGCTATGCAGACCAGATCATCCTATCAAGCGGCTTTGGGAGGTTCGTCTGTAATTGCACTAGAGATTGACCCTTTCTGTAAAAAGAGAATTTGCCCCTCCGTAAATCACGCAGCGCAGTCTGCTCAGATCTTGGGCATTTAAAACCAGGCAGGCTAAGGTAGGACTGGTTGTAATTTTGATTATTTTGTTTAATCGTGCGTATGAATCCGCAAACCGGTGAAGACGAACTCAGACGACGAGAACGGGAATTGGCGGAACGGGAGCGATCGCTCCGCCTGCGAGAACTGGAAGCCGAACTCAATCAACCCCCGTTACTACCGACCACGAAGCATGATCGCCCTGCTCGTTCCCAACGCCAACGGGGATTGATCAAAGCCGCTAAATTTATCGGCTTAATGGTGGTAGCAGCGGTAGTTGTAAATATTGTGTTGCGAGTGGCCTCTTTTCTGGCGACGTTTGCAATGGTGGGATTGGTAGCCTGGGTTTTGTACAAGCTATTTTTTGAAGGCGATCGCTCCAGTTAACGGCGATCGCGGCTCAATGCATCCAGTTGCGCCACTTCGTCTGAAGTTAAATTCCACCCTAACGCGCCTGCATTTTGTTGCGCTTGACTGGCATTTTTCGCACCCGGAATGGGAACCACATTGCCCTGGGCAATCAACCAGTTAAGGGCAACTTGCGCGGGAGTGCGTTGATGCGTCTCGCCAATTTGCTTCAGGGCATTAATTAAAGGCGCAATCTGCTCCAACCCTTTCTGGGAAAATCGGGTATCCAGACGACGGGCACCTTCGGGCGTGGGTGCTGATTCGGGCGTATATTTGCCCGTGAGCAAGCCTTGGGCCAGGGGGCTATAGGCCAGAATCGTGATGCCCAATTCACGCGCAGTTTCCAGAATGCCATTAGACTCAATCTGGCGCGTCAGCAGGGAGTAACGCACCTGATTCACCGCCAGCGGAATGCCCCGCGCCGTCAGATATTTGTGAGCTTTCCGCATTTGCTCGGCAGAATAATTACTAATGCCGATCGCGCCAATTCTGCCCTTTTCTACTTCATCAGCCAAAGCATTCATCAACGTGCGTTGTCCCATTAAAAAGTCAAACGGCATATGCACCTGATACAGGGGAATAGAATCAAGCTGGAGCCGCTTGAGACTGGCCGTTAAAGCCTCTTCGACCGCCTGGGCACTAAACCGCCAGGGCATCGGGAAATACTTAGTGGCCACCTGAATCGGGCGATCGCTTTCCTTGATGAATTGACCAATCAACCGTTCGGACTCCCCGAAGCCATAAATTTCGGCGGTATCAAAGAAGGTGATGCCAGCCTGGACGGCGGCATGGAAAGCCTCCCGCACTTGCTCCGAGCCGTAATCCTTCCCGTAGCTCCAAAACAGCTTATCGCCCCATTGCCAGGTGCCAATCCCTAGCGCCGGAACGGTAATATGGGTGGGACCAAGCGTTGCAGTTTGTAAGGATTCAGACAGCATGACAGTTACATTTGTTTACGTACTCAAAGTGTAACGCCTGTTTTTCGGTTAAGACGCTACCAGGGGGCTTATCTTATGAAATGTAGCGTTGTCCAACTTTACAGCAATCGCTACACCGTTTACCGTCGCCTTCTGGCACATCCCATCACGTCCAAACGCATCGACAGGTAGGTATGGCAGATTCCAATTTTGCAGGTAATGAATCCCTCAAGCCCAAAGTTTCGTTGTTGACCATGTTCCAGTTGGGCTTGTTTCAAATGGGACTGGGCATCATGTCGGTATTGACCCTGGGGGTATTAAACCGAGTGATGATTAAGGAACTGGCCATTCCCGCCACGATCGCCGCTGGCACCATTGCGATGCACCAGTTTGTCTCCCCGGCCCGGCTCTGGTTTGGCCAACTCTCAGATGCCAAACCAATTGGGCGCTACCACCGCACCGGGTACATCTGGATTGGGTCGATCCTGTTTGCGATCGCGGCTTTTTTGGCGGTGCAGGTGATGTGGCAATTGGGCACCAGCCTGCAAACCATTGGGTGGACTGGCGCCACCTATGGCTGGATTGGCCTACTCGCATTTATCTTCATGCTGTACGGCTTGGCCTTGAGTGCAGGATCGACACCCTACGCGGCCTTGCTGGTGGATGTGTCGGATGAGGACGATCGCTCAAAACTGGTGGGGGTGGTCTGGTCGATGTTGATGGTGGGAATTGTGATTGGGGCCATTCTAAGTGCGAGATTACTTCCCCAACCTGTGAATAGTACCTGTCGGGAATTGGGCACGACGGATCTCACCTTGCTGCGGGAGGCTGTAAATCGGTTATTTGTGGTTATTCCTGGCATTGTGCTGGCCCTCTGCTTTGCCGCCACCGCAGGCATTGAACGAAAATATTCTCGCTTTGCCTCTCGTTCAACGCTGGTGGAACGGGAGGATCAGGTGACGTTTGGGCGAGCCATGAAAGTATTAACGGCTTCACCGCAAACGGGTCTATTTTTTACGTTTCTGCTGTGTATGACTGTGAGCCTGTTCATGCAGGATGCGGTGATGGAGTCTTACGGTGGGCAGGTGTTTGGCATGTGTGTGGGTGATACGACCAAGCTGAACGCTTTCTGGGGCACCGGCACCTTGATCGGCATCAGCACTACCGGATTTGCGATCGTGCCGCGTTTAGGCAAGAAGAACACTGCCCGCCTCGGGTGTATCCTGGTTGCCGTGACGATGATGCTTCTGATTCTGGCGGGATTCAGCGCCAATCCGCGCATGTTGGAAACCAGTTTGCTGATCTTTGGGTTGGCCTCTGGGATTACCACCACCGGAGCGATTAGCCTGATGCTGGATCTGACGGCAGCGGAAACCGCAGGCACGTTTATCGGAGCCTGGGGGTTGGCGCAAGCCCTGGCGCGGGCGATGGCGACGGTTTTGGGCGGCGCAGTGCTGGATATTGGCAGAGGCATTTTTCCCAATGTGACTCTGGCCTACAGTCTGGTGTTTGCGATGCAGGCGATCGGCATGATTACGGCAGTGGTGTTGCTGCAACGGGTCAACATTCAGGAGTTTCAGATCACGGCTAAACAAGCGATCGCGGCGGTCATCGCCAACGAGCAGGATTAACCCGATTACCTGACAACCGACCCAGGAAATGGGTTAACCCAGCGAAATCATTGCTGCATCGGCGGGAGGAATCGGCGGGGCAGGAAAATGTTGCTCAATCAGGTCAGGAATTTCACTCGCATTGATGCGGCTGTAGCGAGCTTTCCCTGGCATCACCACTAAATTAGGTCCGGCTTTGCAATCCTTCATGCAACCGACCCCTTTGATGGTGACTTGATCCGCCAAGCCGCGATCGCTTAACTCCTGTTGCAACCGTTGGCAAACCGCTTTACCGCCTTTCTTCATGCAGTCGGACTTTTGGCAAACTAGAATTGTCGCTTGAGGTTTCGCTTTGGCAGCCGGGGTCGGAGTCGCAGGGGCTTGAGTTGCCAAGGCTGGCGTATGGCCGGGGGCAGCTTGTTTAATCAAAAAGGCTTTGTACTTAACAGTTTCAGTATCGGGGTCGGTGGATTGCTCCCCAAATACCCAGATCCAATCGCCCGGAGTCAGCACACCCCGCACCGAAGCTTTCGCTTCCTTCGACAGCTTGATACACACTTCGCCGTCTGCGGTTGCCAGATTCAGGCGTTTAATTTTGTAGCCGTCTTCCAGTTCAAAATTGAGAAACCGCCCTTCCAGACTGAAGGCAGACACCTGCTTAAAAGTTTTGCCCATAGCGATGAACCTGTTTGAATATGCGATAAGTTGACTGTGCAATCGTTAATAACTCAGGTTAGGGACTACAGCCGTTTGCCAACATCGCTCTATCCAGAGTATAAGGTCTGCGCGAGTGGCCGTCTGCTGTTGTACGACACTTCGTAACTGCACAATGTCGATGGGGTAATCAATCTCGACGTGCAAAGTTCCGTCGGGGGAGCAGTTACAAGCGATAGAAAGCTCCTGCAATCGTTGATAAACCTGCCAGCGATCGCACCGTGAAACGGATGGAACTAAAACTGTTAACGAATTCAAGCTAGATGAAGCCATGACCCATGTTAATGAAAATAATTCTTAGACATTTAGACAGTCGCTTGATAGACTAACCCCGCATACCGTTCAAGTTTTGACCCGTTATTCTCAGGCAAACAATTAGGCGATGACCAGATCCTGAAGCGAGGGACTAACTGTATAGTTCCCGCTTCTGCTTCGCACTATCACCCAGCTTCAAACAAGATTGGGTGAAGAGGACTTGAGGTAGTTACCATTATTTGCTGCTCATGATTGAGAATCTTTTTCAATAGCCTGTCTAGTATCACCATACACGAAAAATGCACACTTGCATCCAGTTCTCAATAAGATTCGCAAATGCTTAGGAGTTTTCTAACAAGCAACCTACCTGTACGGGCAGGTTTGGCAAAAAATAGCGGCTGATGGCCAAACCAGCTCCCACTCTCCTACTTAAAACTGGGCGTTGCTGAATCTTGGGATGAAGCCATCCGATCCGCCCTCACCCTAGCCCTCTCCCAAAAGGAGAGGGAACAGGAGTTCTAGCTCCCTTCTCCCTGGGGAGCAGGGCGGGGGATGAGGGCAATTCATGCCGCCATTCAGCAACGCCTAAAACTGCCGCGTCCAATCTTGCCAGCGTTCTACCACGACTTTAGTTTGAGTAAAAAATTCAACCGCGTGTTGCCCTTGCCCATGCAGATCGCCAAAAAAGCTATCCTTCCAACCGCTGAAGGGAAAGAAGGCCATCGGTGCCGCCACGCCGATATTGATGCCAATGTTTCCAGCTTCGGCTTCGTAGCGAAACTTGCGGGCGGCGGCTCCACTGGAGGTGAATAAACAGGCCATGTTTCCGTACTGGCCCCGGTTAATCAGCGCGATCGCGGCCTCAATCGTGTCCAAATGAATCAGGCTTAACACTGGCCCAAAAATCTCGGTTTTGGCAATTTCTCCCAATGGATTAATATCTCGCAAAATCGTCGGGCGGACAAAGTAACCACTTTCATAACCGGGGATTTGAGGACGACGACCATCCACAAGCGGCACAGCGCCTTCATCCACTCCTTGTTGAATTAATTCCTCAATGCGGGACTGGCTTTGAGCCGTGATCACTGGCCCCATCTGCACGTCTTGATCCAACCCATAGCCGACCTGGCGCGACTGCGCCACAGCCGCGATCGCCTCAGTAAAGGTCTGTTTGGCAGAGCCAACGGTAATCGCCACGGATGCGGCTAAACACCGCTGTCCGGCACAACCAAAAGCACTATCCGCCATGATGCGAGTGGTCATGGCAATATCGGCATCCGGCAGGACAATCACCGGATTCTTCGCGCCCCCCTGACACTGTGCTCGTTTGCCATTCGCGGTGGCCCGACTGTAGACATATTTGGCAACTGGGGTAGAACCCACAAAACTAATGGCTCGGATCGCGGGATGATCCAGTAGCGTGTCTACCACTTCTTTTGCACCATTCACCAGATTAAGCACCCCGGCAGGCAGGCCCGTTTGTTCGATCAGGCGAGTGATTTTTTGTAAGGTCAGGGGCACTTTTTCCGAGGGTTTGATGATGCAGGTGTTGCCACAGGCGATCGCGTAGGGCATAAACCAGAAAGGAATCATGCCTGGAAAGTTGAACGGGCAGATAATGCCCACCACGCCTAGAGGTTGGCGGATCATGAATTCATCAATGCCCCGCGCAATGTCCTCCGAGTTGTAGCCTTGCATCAACATCGGCATGCCACAAGCCACTTCCACGTTTTCAATGGCGCGTCGCAGTTCGCCCTTGGATTCAGCCAGGGTTTTGCCGCACTCCTGCGTAATCGTCGCGGCTAAATCCTCCAGGTTTTCTTCCAGCAGTGTCCTCAGTTTAAACATATACTGAATGCGATCGCCGCTGGGGACTCTGCGCCAGGAGGCAAAAGCCTGTTGGGCCGCCTGAACAGCTTGTTCGACTTCACTGGCGGGGGACAATGGAACCCGACCCAACACCTCCACCGTCGCCGGATTCATCACCTCTAAATAGTCGGTTGCGATCGAGGTTTTCCATTCGCCATTGATATAGTTTTGCAACACAGTCGATGTACCCGTTAACGTTCCTAGTATGTCCCCATTATCCCCGATTCCCCGGTTGCCAGTTCCGAACTGGCCCCGCCACCCGCGATCCACTTACCCACGCATCTCTCCCCGAACTCCCATCACCCAAAGTAGTGATTCCCGCTTAGACTGTCTTTCTTTTGAAAAAGTTATTCTAAAATAAAGGCAAAATTTATTAGCTGCTGACGATTTTCTGGGTGCTAGGTTTTTATGCTCCTCATTACAATCCTGTCATTTATTGCGTTCCCATTTAAATGAATCCTCAACGTCCTTCCCCTGTTGTCAGACCACGGCTTGCGTCAAACCCATCTCACCTTGCAGAAACTGCTATCGCGGCAGAATCAGCCGAATTCGGCGACGACGATCCTCCACCGCAAGGACTCCAACTGGATGAAATCCGCGATCGCCTGCACCACCTTACACCCCAAGATACAGTCCTGCTGATTCAACAATGCATGACTCGGCTTCAGCCGGAACAGCTACAAACCATTGTGGAATTTGGGCAACAGGAACTGGCAAACCGCCAATCCTACAGTTTGCTTTCGCCCCCCATACCGCGAGAGACGTCCCTATTACTCAAAAAAGACTATAGCTATCAAGACCGGGGGCTAAGCGAACCAACCCAATACTACGTTTACCTAAGACGACGCAAACCGAAGCTCGATCGCTACATTGGCACGCTGTTTTACGTGCCTCAAGGATGCACACTCACCTACGTCACCGAGGCCACTGGACGCATCCTATTTCAACCTCCCCACAACGTTTTTCACCTTACCGATGCGAAAGATGCCTCAATTCGGCAGATTGTTCGCCTGGTCGGGCTGGAACCACCGCCAGCCAACTACTCCTTTATCAAGCAACAGCATGACACACCTGCCATCTACCTGCGATTGGCTTATTTAGATCCATTCACCCTGACTCCGATCGCTGAACAATCCCTGCCGTTTCCCAGTTGTATGCACGAGGGGGGTGCCCTGGATCGGTATCGTTGGGATGTTACACTTCACACGCCCGAAGTTTCCCCTTTAGAGTCTCGGTTACGGCCTGCCTCCGAAATTTCAGTTGAAGCTGTTTTGCGGCCCTCGGCATCTCGAGATGGGTTGCGACAACCAGATGCAGCCCTGTCAGCCCAGGCTGTCCCGCTCCTACAACGATCTCAGGCCCCGTTATCTGAGTTTTATCTCTGCGATCGCACGGCAGTTGATCAAGTATTGGAACGGATGCAATTGTGGGTCGCCTGGAGCGAGAAGGCTATGCCCCAGTCAAGCTGGGCGATTGTGCAAAATGGTTCCACTTATACCTTAATCAATGCGAACTTTCAGCGATCGATGCTCAGTATTGCAGTCGAGTCGGCTTCAGTCACTCTACATGGCTCCTTACCTGTAATTGTGAAATGGTTTCATGATCTTAGTTTGGCCGTCTCTCAATCTCACAATCAGCGGCTGCATCAGTTTGCTCAGTTAAAGCTTGCCCATAACTTATTTGTTGAGATGAGTTTGCCGCAAACCGAGCCAGTTTTACTGCTCAAACAGCTATTTGGTGTTGAGTTTTGGGCTGATGTGGCAAATGGGTAGGAGAGGTTGGGGCAATCAGCGAGTCTGGAAAATGTTTTGCACCATCTGTTTGTCCAAGGTTTTGACAACCTGATCCAAAGCTGCGATCTCATTGGCATCCAATCGCCATCCCAGTGCGCCAAGGTTCTCAGTGGCCTGCGCAAGGGATTTGGCACCAGGGATGGGAATCGTTCCTTTGCAAATACACCAGTTAATGGCAACTTGGGACATCGTTTTGTGATGGGCTTGAGCAATCTCCGCTAAACACGCCAATAGCGGTTGAATCTTGGGCAGAAGTTGTTTGAATAAAATGCCGCGAATCCCTTTAGGCATTGGCCCATTGGGTGTGTATTTACCAGTCAGCAAGCCCAAAGCCAGGGGACTGTAGGCAATCAGTTGGATACCCAACTCATCACAAACTTGTTTCAATCCCAGTTCAGTCACAGGATAGGTAGATAGTAAGGAATACTGCACTTGCAGGGTGGCGATGGTCACGCCGCGATCGCGAAACTTTTGATTCACCCACTGCAACCGCTTGGGGCCATAGTTGGATAAGCCCACCCCTTTCACCAACCCCTGTTCGTATAAATCAGCCAGACCATCAAGTAACGCGCCCTCCTGCCAGGGTGCATAGTTGGCGGTAGACCAATGCATCTGCACTAGATCCACATTGCGCCCCAACCGCTCGGCTGAAGCTTGACAGGCTCTTACCATTTGGTGACGGGTGACCCGCCAAGGATAGGCCGCTAATTTCGTGGCAATGCAGATGTTGTCTTGATTGACGCCAGCATACTGCTGAATGAAGCGTCCCAGTAATTTTTCACTTTGCCCATTCAAACGTCCGGTGCCGTAGGAATCACCCGTATCAAACAGAGTCACACCATTGCTCACACAATGGTTAAACACGGTCTGTAACTGCTCATCCATTGCCTCGGTGTAGCCCCACAACAGGCGATTGCCCCAGGCCCAGGTGCCACACCCCATTGGCGGCAGGGAAAATGTTTGGTGCTCTTGCATGGTCAATCGCTATACCGTTCTTCTGCCCAAGGATCGCCTCGACGATGATACCCATTTCGCTCCCAAAAGCCTAACTCTTCCTCTTCAAGAAACTCCAATCCATTGAGCCATTTGGCACTTTTCCAGGCATACAGATGGGGAATCACGAGACGCAGTGGACCACCGTGATCGGCTGGCAACGGCTGACCAAACAACGTATGGGCAAAAAAGTTCTCTTCTCGCAAAAAATCGTCCAGAGCAATGTTAGTAGTGTAGCCACCATAACAGTGTGCCATGAGGTGAGCGGCTTGCGGCTCGACTTCAACCTGACGCATCAAGTCTAATACTTTGACTCCCGTCCACTGCACATCCAACTTTGACCAGGTTGTAACGCAGTGGAAATCAGCCGTGAAATTACTCTGAGGCAGTGCCATCAGATCAGACCAGCTAAAAATCACTTCCTTTGCCAGTCCCCATACTTTTAATTGCCAATCAGCCATTTTGATGGCAGGGGTATCTCCGTAAGTTAGTACGGGAAACTGGTTGGTTAGATGCTGGCCAGAAGGAACGCGATCGCCCAACTCAGTTCCGGCTCCCTGGAAGAATTTGCGGAGCCGTTCAGCCGCTGTTGAATGATCGCGTTCCATAGGTCCTCTTTAGGAGAGAAGTGATGCAGTGATTCCTACCGTTTGGCTAATTTCTTCTCTTTAGACATCTTCCGCAGGCGGATGGATTCGGGGGTAATTTCCAGCAGTTCGTCTGGCCCAATGTATTCCAACGCACGTTCCAGGCTCATTTCTAGAGGTGCCTGAAGTTGCACCAGTTCATCACCACCCGAAGCCCGGTGGTTAGTCAACTGTTTGGTTTTACACACATTCAGTTCCAGATCTTGCGGACGGTTATGCTCCCCAATAATCATCCCCTTGTATACCTTGGTGCCGGGTTTGATGAAGAACAAACCCCGGTCCTCGGAGTTCTTCAGAGCGTAGAAGGTGGCAACCCCTTCTTCAAACGAAATCAACACCCCATTACGCCGCGCTTCGATATCGCCCACAATCGGACGGTAATCAAAGAAGCTGTGGTTCATGATGCCGTCGCCCCGGGTGAGTCGCATAAATTCTCCTCGGAAGCCGATCAGGCCACGGGCGGGGATCACGAATTCCAGTTGGGTGCGTCCATTGGAACCGACCTGCATATCTTGCATTTCGGCTTTCCGCTGGCCCAACCGCTCGATACAGCTCCCGGACGCTTCATCGGGCACATCTAATACCAACGTTTCGTAAGGTTCGCAGGGTTGGCCGCTCACTTCCCGATAAATCACCTGGGGCTGCGACACCTGAAACTCATAGCCTTCCCGCCGCATGGTTTCGATCAAAATGCCGAGGTGCAGTTCACCCCGTCCTGATACCAGGAAGCGATCGGGGGAGTCAGTTTCTTCGACCCGCAAGGCCACGTTAGTTTCCAATTCACGGAAGAGGCGATCGCGCACCTGCCGAGACGTGACCAACTTGCCTTCCTGTCCAGCGAAGGGCGAATCATTAACGGAGAAGGTCATTTGCAGGGTGGGTTCATCCACCTTGATCAGGGGCAGTGCCATTGGCTCATTGGGACAGGTAATCGTTTCCCCAATGTTGGCCTCTGCAAATCCGGCAACCGCCACGATATTGCCCGCCGAAGCTTCTTCAACTTCAATTCGCTTCAAGCCTTCAAAGCCCATCAGCTTACTAATTTTGGATTTGACGATCGCGCCTGTTTCCGTCACCAGTGCCGCCTGCTGTCCGGCGCGGATGGTGCCATTGTGGATGCGGCCAATCACAATCCGGCCCAGGTATTCAGAATAATCCAGGGTGGTGACTTGCAGTTGTAACGGTGCACTGGGATCGCCAACTGGGGGCGGAACATGGCGCAAGAAAGCATCAAACAAGGGTTTCATGTCTACTCGCTCATCTTCCAGTTGGTCGATCGCGAAACCCGATAGCCCCGAAGCAAACAGATAAGGAAATTCACACTGGTCATCGTCTGCGCCCAGTTCCAGGAACAGATCCAGCACTTTGTCAACAGCCGAGTGGGGATCGGCTTGAGGCCGGTCAATCTTGTTCACCAGCACAATGGGGCGTAATCCCTGTTCCAGGGCTTTTTTCAAGACAAAGCGCGTTTGCGGCATGGGGCCTTCGTTCGCGTCCACAATTAGCAAACACCCATCCACCATCCCCAACACCCGCTCCACTTCACCCCCAAAGTCAGCGTGTCCAGGGGTATCTACAATATTAATCAGCGTGTCTTTGTAACGAACCGCCGTATTTTTGGAAAGAATGGTAATGCCTCGCTCCCGTTCCAAATCGTTAGAATCCATGACGCAATCTGGAATGTCCTCACCTTCGCGGAACGTGCCTGCTTGCTTCAAAAGGGCATCGACAAGAGTCGTCTTGCCGTGGTCAACGTGGGCAATGATCGCAACATTGCGGATTGGCAGAGTCATAAAAACCGTTCCAGGTGGGATAAAGGAGTGTGAGGTCAGGGCTTCTTAAGAAAACCTCCTAGTGGAGAAAGCACATCTTTTGGTAAAGAAGCCTCAACAATTCTAACCTGTCTGTTTACAAAACGGGGTAGACAAGTTGAAGTTTGGACCTGTTTTGACACGCCCAAGAGGAGCATCTGGCAACGTTAGAACTGATGTCACAACTAACGTGACCTTATGGTAAGTCGTAGCCAACGAGGCCACATTACCGCCAAGGCAGCGTCACGGTAAAAGCGCAGCCCATGCCAGGTGCGGAATCGAGGGTTAGTTCGCCGCCATGTTTTTCGACCACAATTTGACGAGCGATCGCTAACCCAAACCCCGTACCTTTGCCAACGGGCTTGGTGGTAAAAAAGGTTTCAAAAATTTTGGTTTGAATGTCAGCCGGAATACCCGGACCATTATCGTGAATGGTCACGCAGATGCGATCGCTGAAATCGTTTGAAGATAGCACCTGGGTCGTAATAGTAATCTGGGGTTGCCAGGAGGGATCAGCATTCGTAGCATACTCGGTTAAGGCATCGATCGCATTGCCAATCAAATTCGTAAAAACCTGACTAACCTGGCCAGAGAAACAACTCACCTGCGGTAACGGCCCATAATTCCGCACAAGGGTGATGAAGTTTTTGATGCGACTATTCAGAATCAGCAGCGTGTTTTCCAAACAGTGATGAATATCGAGCGGACGTTTAACGGTTTCATCCATGTGGGAAAAGCTGCGGAGTGCAGAGATAATTTTTCTCAAGCGCTCTGAACCAATTTCCATACTGGATAAAATCTTAGGAAAATCTTGAAGTAAAAACTCAAACTCCAAATCCTTCTTCAAAGCATCAATAGTGGGGGAACTTGGAAATTCTGCTTCATACGCCTGCAACACGGTCAACAAATCATTGCCGTAGGCGGATAAGTACTCTAAATTTCCACAAATAAAGTTCACAGGATTTAAAATTTCATGGGCTACACCGGCCACCATCTCACCCAAACTAGCCATCTTCTCGGTTTGCAACATTTTGGATTGGGTTTGTTCGTGCAGCAACTTTGTGGTTAATTCGTGAATGCGAGTGTGGCTTAACAGTAGGTGATGGATGTCCAATAATCGTTCGTTGTTTTCTCCTAACCGGACGATGATGGGTTCGTAGAGTAATTCTGGCGATCGCTCCAGGGACGGTTGAATCGCATCAACAATTTTTGTATTTCCGGGTAAAATTAGCAGTTCAGTGTGAGCATATTCATACAAAATACAAATTGGTCGTTTGAGAAACAGTTCAGGCCCATATCGACGACTGAAAATTTCCAGAAATCGTCGTCGAGAGAGCATTCCACAAAACACTCCATGATTTCTCAGAATCACACCAGGCAAAACCAGGTTTTCCTCAAATAGTCTTGCTAATTCATGCCCGTATTGGTTAACGTCAATTTCACAATTGTAGAGAATTAAATTCTCCAATTTGGAATCAATACTGAGGGGTTGCCTGACTTGATCAACAGGAATTTCTTGAAGCTCTAGAAAGTGCATGGTTGGGAGAAAGAGAAGAGACGGTTAAGTTGGTCAACTGGTTTGGGTGAAAATCGTACCTTTGAACGGATTAAACCATTCTTGATATGTGCTTAAATCCCCTCTTAACCATAAGTTAACCAGGGAGAATCTTCGTCTCTCTATATTCAATACTTATTATTCGGATTTGAATACCGTAAATTCCCCAATCCCGTGTTGGAAAGGTTCATTCTCCGAAATCCGAACATCGCCGCTGCACACTCTACTGTTATTTAGCCCCGTTAAGCACCCCCCCCTCCAGTTGCAGCCACTTTACCGATTCAGATTTTGGGACTTGACTTTATGGAGTTTTGATTAAAAAAGGCCATTGCAACATAGTAATAAACAGTTAGGAGGAGAACTGAAAAAATTTGCCCCCCCATTGGCCCATGCCAGAATTCAAAGGATTGTTGCCCCCAATAGATAGCCGCGATCGCCAATAGCATAATCCGTGGAATGTTAAAAATGAGTGCCAGAATGATGCCAATTAGAACAACCCACGTAATTTTGAACCAGTCTTGTTGCAGAAATAATCCTAATAAAACTGTAAAACAAACGATTGTAAACGCCATGTCAAACCCGCTACAACCTGGCCCAACTTCCACCGCGCCATTGGGTAAAGTCAGATAGATTCCATTGGCCGTGGCAGGTTGCCCAATTGTTCGTAATCCAATCCCACCCATCCAGGCCATAAAATTTTCTAACAAATTAGCAGGAGTGAGGGTACGCCAAAGTTGAACAGATAAAAAGACCCAATCTGGATAGAGGCTAAGCAGCAATAGGCAAATTTCAAACCCACAATGCCGGATGACAGAAACTCCCCAGGTACTATAAAAGCTACCTAAAACAATCAGGAGACAAATCAATGTTTGGAGTGATGTCGAGGATTGACTTAAGGGGAAGGCGATCGCTGCGCCTAAAATGAGCAAATGTCCTACGAGCTTTTCTTCGTCGGATGGAATGAATTGAGCCAGTTGGTGGCGACGGTGCCAGAGGCGATCGAGCGCCAGATAGGCGAATGCTAAGTTGAAAAAGGGTGTGGAAAACCCGGACAGTGTTAAATCCCACAAAACCCAACACCAGGTCGGCAAAAAGCATACCCCAATTAGCAGGCCGCCAGTGAGAATGCGCGTGTGGTTATTTTTCACACTCCACTTCAGCAATGTGCTGGCTGTCTCTGGCAAGCGGTGCCAAAAGCTGTGCGATCGCGACTCCGGTTGACGATGTCGAGGCATTCCCAGTTCTCCTTGTTACGCTTTAGGAGGGCGGGCACCGTATTGCCCCAAACCAATCAACGCTAGGCCAACCACAATCAAATTGCCCACACTGGCAACACTACTTTTCAACACATTGGTTTTGGCATTTTGTTTTAAGGACGTGGCCTGACTACTGACGGCTTGTGCGGCTTGTTCAAGTTGCTGGGGTGTGATGTTTGGAGCAATATTCGGGTCTTTTTGAGCTTGTTGAATGCGAGTCTGGGCCTGGGAAGCCTGGTTGCTGATGGTTGATAAGGCTTGTTGCTGAAAGGTGAGACTATCTCGAATCACCAGAATGCAAGACAAATTGAATAAAACACCAAGCACCAAACAGGCAACGGCTAAACGTCGTCGCCAGACTCGAAATTCTAAAATACCAAACATCACCAACGCCAACCCAAATAGCAGAATAATGCTGCGATCGCTCAACTGCCGAAGAAATCCAATTCGCCATTCAATATTGCCAAATGTCGGTGGAAACGTGAGCACCAGTAAATCAACTAGAAACCCAGCCAGACAGGCAAATCCGACCAGACGGCACAATGTTTTACCGCTATAAGAACCAGTTAAGTTTTGAACAGGAAGTGTATTCATGGCACCTTATTATCCGGCGATATCTCTCTCACCAATTCATCAACCGATGTTCTAAACCAGGAGAATTTTCAATAAGTTTCTATGAAGTGGAGCCAATGCGGGTCGAGTCAGATCAGAAACTGGTTGCAAAGTCATTTGGTTGCAAAGTCATTACATTTCTACAAACAGGTCATCGCCCCAAGACGTTTAGCAAAACCTGGTGAGTCTGTTGATTGATTTGGTCGATACAAAATCGGTGACTGGCGACTTGCTGCGCCTGTTGAGCGATCGCCATTGTCTGATCTGGATCTGCTTGACAAGCCTGAATTTGCTGAGCGAGTTGGGTCGGTTGGGCGGGGGGAACGAGCCATCCTGTTTGTCCATGTTCAACAAGTTCAATCGCTCCGCCATCTTCAGAGGCGATGACCGGAGTACCGCACAGCATGGCCTCCACAATGACGCGACCAAACGGTTCGGCTTCGGTGGAGGTATGGGTGATCAGATCGCAGGCGGCCATCAATGCTGGAATATCTGACCGAAAGCCGAGGAATTGCACGCGATCGCTTAAGCCCAGAGTTTGCACTTGCTGATGGAGTTGTTGCACATAATCATCCTCACCAAATAGAGCATCGCCAACGAAGAGCGCAACGACATTTTCTGAACATTGGTTCAGGGCTTCCATCAGAATATGTTGACCTTTCCAGGGAGACAATCGACTAAAATGACCAATCACGAAGCGATCGCTCAGATTAAGCTCCCGTCTAAGGAGTTCTCGCTGCTGGTGAGCATTTAAGTAATGTTGGGGAGCAAAGCCGTTGTAAATAACGGTGGTTTTTGCCGCATTACCTCCGGCTTGGGTAAATGCAGCTTGACTGGCTTGAGAGTTGGCAATCACCAGAACTGCACATTGGTTCGCAAGTGTCACAATCACGCGCTGATTGCTACGACTAAAATGCTGAAGAGAGACAATATCGTGCAGATGGTAAACTAGCGGGCGGCGGCTAAATAAACTCGCGATCGCACCCACAACTAATGCTTTTTGAGTATTGGCATAAATCAGATCAAATTCCTTAGACAACTCAATAATCTTCATCAGTGGGGCAATTAACCGTTGTAGGCTGAATAATCCCTGCCACACACTACTATCTTTTTGCACCTGAATGGATTGTTGAGTCAGCACTTGCACCGGAACCTCATGCTGCTCTAACAAGGCTCGAAAGGGGCCATCTGCTAACAGTGTCACCAGACAGCGATCGCGGTAAGGTTTTGCAATGTCCAATAAACACAGTTCGGCACCACCAGGTTTACCACTTTGATCGAGAAATAAAATTTTCATGCCCTTATGATCCAATGGCTGATGTCGTCCCTTTCAACACCTGATTAATCACCTCTAAGTACTGATCCACGATGGTATCAACAGTGAACGCCTTGGCCCGCTCTACCAAAAGGTGTGAGTCAACCGGATGATTGAGGGTATCAAGCATGGCTTTGGCAAATGCAGCGCTGTCCCCAACCGGGACTAGCTGGCCATACTTGCCATTGCCCAGAATCTCCGAGGGGCCACTTTTACAATCCGTCGAGACGACTGAAGTACCAGCAGCGATCGCTTCTGCCACAACGTTACCAAATCCCTCGTAAATGGAGGACAGAGCAAACACTTTCGCCCTTGCCATATAGGCATAAGGATTTTCGACAAAGCCTGGAAGTTGCACATCGTCCTGAATGCCAAACTCCCGGATTAATTGCTCCAGTTCTGGTTTGATCGTGGGTTCGCGCTCATCCACATCGCCCAAAATCACCAATCGGCAGGGGCAGTGTCGCCGCACTTCGGCAAAAGCTCGCACCAGGGTTGCAAAATCTTTTTGTTTGACTAACCGCCCCACGCCCAAAATCACGGGGGGCGCGCCATCCTGAAACCAGGGATGCTCTAGCGGCTCCTGAATTTTGGCGAAGAAGTTGGGTTTGACAACGGGGTTGTAAATTACCCGGATATTGCTGGCGGCAATGCCCATCATCTCTGCTACATCTTCTGCTACTCCCGTGGAGGCGGCCACAATTTGATCGGCCCAGGGATAGAATTGTTTAACCATCTGGGATTTGAAGCGACGCATGGGAGGAGAATGGCGATCGCGAAATTGCTGCGATAGATTGGTTTGTACGACCATAATGGTTCGGGTGGGTACGCTGGCAAGACGTTGTGCCCAGGCTGCCGAATTAAAAATATCAAGCGTTGTTAACAGGGCGGTGGGTTGTTCACGTTGAAGATACTGTTGCAGTGCGATCGTTTTAGTAACCAGTAGGGGAGTTTTTGCTTGTAGGTTAATCAGGCGAATAGTGGGTGGCACTTTGGCGAGATAGGCACCTTTCGCTTGAGCGACAACCAAATCAGCTTTCCAGCCCCTACTAGCAAATCCTTCAGCCAAGTGAAGCATCACCCGTTCGGCTCCTCCCCCGTCCAAATTAGGGATAAAGCATGAGACGAGGTGATCTTTTTGAAGTTGAATTGGAGTATTAAAAGTTGCGACACTCACCATTTCTTTTCTCCTGAATTACCTTTTCGTAAACAGCCAAGGTTTGTTGACAGACTCGATGAACACTCAACCACTCCAGATTCTTCTGAGATCGTTGTCTCCAATTATTCAATTGCTCCGGGGCTTGCAGCAGTTGGGCAAGGGCATCTGCTAATGCCTGACTATCGCAAGGTGGCACTAAAATACCTGCTTCACCTTGATCTAAGGCTTCTGGAATACCATCAACATTGCTTGCAACAATTGCACAGCCAGCTTCCCGTGCTTCCGCCAGCACTAGACCAAACGGCTCTTGTCTGGAGGCGAGCACAAAAATATCACTAGAGTGCAGATAACGCATAGGCTCGGGTTGAAACCCTTCAAAATGAATACGATCAGCAACTGAACTGGCACACGCTTGGGCTTCAAATATTGACTTATCGGGTCCATTCCCGACTAAGTAAAGGTGAACTGACGGAAATGAAGGCGCAATTTTGCAAAAAGCATCAATGAGTTCACCAATTCCTTTGCGTTGATACATCCCCGCAACAGTTAAAATTGCGGGTCGTTGTAGGGGCAAAGATTGAGATTCAGGGAGCGATCGATTACGAGGACTGCCAAGCGTACCATTCAAGACAACGTGCAACTTTTGAGCAGGAATCCCCCTCTGCTGCATCGACGTTGCCACCGCTTGACTCACTGCAATCACACCATCCGCCAGACCCATCAATATGGCACTCCGTTGAAATTCATTGTGTACTGTGGAAACCAAGCTGTAGCTTGCATGACCTCTAAAGAATTTCACTAAAATTACACCAGTCATCATGTGGGCATGAACGATGTCAGGTTGAAACTCTTTAGCGATCGCCTGATAAGAGTGTACCGCTTTCACTAAATTTGCAGGTGTTCTTGTTTGGTTAAGTGTAAAGTGTTTAATTCCATACCGGCTCAAAAGTGTTTCATAGTCTCCGCCTGAAGATGCAACTCCCACAGTATGGTTCGATTCTGCTTGTGTACAAGCTAAATCAACGGCCATATTGATAATGCCGTTACCAATTTCTCGAACATCGTTCAAAAGATGTAGAATTCGCATTGGGTAATCCACCAATCTCACTAAGTAACTGTAACTTTCTAACCATTTCTTTGATTTTGGTAGTATTTTTGAGCTGCCATTGCCATTCCTAGAAATCCCCAAAGAATCATTCCAGAAATTCCTAACATTGAGCCATAAATAATTAGTTGAAGAATCGATGTTAACCCAATTGCACGTGCAATGCTGACAAATGGATCAAATTGACCAACTGAAGAATTGAACACAGAAAATAGGAGTAATCCTATCCCCGCCATGTATGGCAGGGTTCCAGCCCAACCTAAAGTCATCAACATTTCAATAATTCCACTATCAATAACCTCTTGGCGAGTAATACTACCCAGCCCATTACCTAACCCCTGAGAGAAGGCTAATGCTAATCCCTCTTCATAAATTTCAGTTCTTGCACCAAAGCTGGCATCATTTTCCAGATCGGAAAAAGTCTGTAATCGACTGCTAATGATTTCTGAGAATGGCTCTACTGTGGCTAATGGTAAAACACATATAACCATGACCATAATGATCAGGATAAACCGCATTTGAAGGTTAGATTTCAATGAGGTTAGATGAATTAGAACTGCAACTGCCCAACTTCCCCAAGCAGTACGAGCGAGGGACAAAAGTAGTGATAAATAACCAGTTCCTGCGGCGGCAAATCGAATAAACCCACCACCATGAAATAATAGTAATAAACCGGCCATAATCACACTAGCAAATGGCCCTGTTGAATGAAGCGTACTAAACACTCGAATTCCTAGCGGTTCTGGCGTGCCAAAACTTACCAATCCAGTACTGGTAATCCACAGGCGATCCCACTCAGGCGCGATTAGATATTGAATAACTCCATAGGTGCCGATAACCAATGTTCCCCATAGAAAAGTATGCTCAAAATTTTTGCGATAGCTTGGATATTCTCGCCAATTAATAAATAGGTGAAAGCCAAATACCACTGGTATGAGCCAGTCTAATAATGCTCGAAAGACAACAAACGGTGAATACTGAACTAAGCCAATCAGAAAACTATAAAGTATTGCGATAAAAGCTAAAATGAAAGGTAATCCACCATTAGAATAAGATTTAGGAAGATGACGGATGAGGCTAATGCCACTAATGAGCGTGACTAAAAAAGGAGCCACTAACATTAACCGTTGAGGGTCCCAACCACTTCTATAATCTGCAACACGAGCAATCCATGCGGTGAGAAACCAAATCCACCAATTGAACCCAAGATAAAGAATTGGATACCGTTGAAATAGAAAAAGACCTACAATGAAAGACGCAACGGGAAAAATAAATCGTAATAGGCTACCAGCACCAATTAGTAAGCATAAAGCTGTAAACAATATTAGTAGTAATATTGCAGTCCAGGCTGAGGTTGGTTTTAGTAGATGCAAGCCTTTCATAAAAGGTTCAGGTTTTACCTTATGGCGTAGAACTAAACTATGTCTAAGTCTGAGCGAAGAATAAAATTTGTTTTGAAGGAAAGATCTAGTGTGAAACGTAAATTCTTCAGAGCTTGCATGGGTTCAACTCCTCAAATAGCATGATGTAGCTTTGCGCCATGCTTTCCCAGCTATATTTTTCAGCGATCGCCCGCGCTTTACGTCCCATTTCTAGCCGTAAAAGGCGATCATTCGCCAGTTTGGCAAGGGCACAAGCAAGTGCTTCAACATCTTCCGAATCAGCCAAAACAACTCCGCAGTCTGGTGTTACCAGTTCACATCCACCCGTTGTCTCGGCAGTAATAATGGGTAAACCAGAAGCCATTGCCTCAAGAATGACCAGAGTACATGCCTCGTAACGGGATGGGAACACTAACATATCCGAGGACCGCATCAAATCTGCAACGTCTTTACGATAACCCAAGAAATGAACTCGTTCACTGATCTCAAGTTGGGACGCTAAGAAAGGATAAGGGCTTCCCTCTGTTGAACCTAATACGACAAGATGGACTTCTGGCACCCGCTGTAAAGCGTAGAGAATCGTATCTAGATTCTTGCGTGGATTGCCAATATCGCCAGCAAAAAAAGCAATGGGAATCTCCTCAGGCAAGCCCAATTGATTGCGACTGATCTTTCCAGGAGAAAACTCTTGTAAGTCAACGCCATTAATAATGACTTGAATTCGTTCTTGAGGCACACCGATCGCGGCTAACTCCTTGCCCACCTTCTGAGAAACAGCAATGACTCGATTCACTTCTCGACAAACTTTTCTTTCCCAACGCGAGTGTAAAAATGAGTAGACCCGATGGTACATTCCATAAAAATCTCGACGAAGACGCGAAATGTGAACAGACGACTGTAACCAAGCAGAGTGAACAAAGTGAACCATATTCACTTCGCCTCTTTCCCAGGTAATTCCGCCATTGACAGCTACAAGATCTAGTTCAAGACGATGTTGCTTTAACCAACGAGCACTATGATAAGCAAATGCCAAATCACGCAAAAGTTGTGTTCGCCACCCTTTAACAGAAATCGGAATCCACTCAATTTGATGATGGTTTTGCAGTTCTGGGGCAATACTCGTAGATAGCAAGGTTATTCGATGACCACGCTGGATTGCACCAAGAGTGATTTCATAATTAACTCGCCCCTGGCCATTCCCCTTGGCAACTGTTTGGGTGACTAGACAAATATTCACGAGTAAACATCCTACTTATTCTAAGTTCTCTAACTAGTAAATTTGATGTCACCCGATGATTTATAAAAATTACAATATGACTTTTCTTTGAGGTGCAGCTAGAAGTTTTTATCGACTAAAGAATCATACATTGCAGTAATTAATCCCTTTTGAAAGGCGATGTATCGTTGCCAGGATAAAAAGCCAAGATTGGGAGTTAATCGAATTGCTTGGACAAATCCTGGTGAATTTTTTGAGCCAATTAAAACAAACCAACCCAAAAAGGCTAAACGACTCTGCTGAGACAGATGCTCCCAAAACGAAAGGAAAAAGTTGTAGCCAAAGTTGATTAAATCTTTTGGATCGAAGGCTTGAGTTTCACGTGTGTAGACGTAGGAACGAGCATTATCTGGATTCACCGCATAATGATCAATAGCAACAGCAGGATCATAAATAAGTTTCCAGCCTGCTCGTTTAACAGCTAGTGAAAACGCAATGTCATTACATGGTTGTGCGCCTGTACCTCTTAAACGTTCGTCAAACTGCAAGTGGGCGATCGCGGCTCGCCGAAAACTCATGTTTGCACCCTTAAGAAAATCAACTTCTCGTGAGGTTCCCGCACCAAGATGATGATTACCAATGATTCTGCCAAACCATTGAATTTTACCAACAACCTCACGCATCCCCGAATCAAATTCTGTGCCGTTATAGCACCAATCTCGTCCCCCAACTCCACCAACGAGAGGATCAGATTCAAAGTAGTGTTCAATGAGTTTCAACCAATTTTCATGAGGTTTCCCATCATCATCAGTAAAAGCAATAATATCTCCTTTAGCCACTTCAAGTGCTGCATTGAGTGCCGCAACTTGACCTGGTATATCAATTAGGTTGACTTGAATTGGTAGTTCCTTGAAAGATAGATCCTTTAAAAGATCTCTAGTCTCAAGATCTGCACTTTGAACTACAACAATTATTTCATCAGCTAACCGAGACTGATCCGCAAGCGCAAGTAAGCATCTGCATAGATCTTTATGACGATAATATGTAGGTATTACAACGGTTATGAACATAACAATTCCTTCTCACTCTTTTTCAACTGAGATAGGCTAGATTTTTGAATTAGTTGAATTACACTGGAATGTTCATAATTTTTGATCGCTTGTTCACGAGCTGAGGAGCCTAACCTTTTACACAGTTCGCTGTCTTGTAACAGCTCTATACATGCTTCAGAAAATTCTTCCACTTCATTTCGTAGGAGGAAATGTTTCCCATTTTCCATCTGAAGCCCTTCAATACCGATACAAGTTGCAACAATTGGCTTGCCATAAGCGGCAGCTTCAACAATTTTGATTCGCGTTCCAGCCCCTGAAAAAATAGGACAACAAACAACTCGACTGCGAAGATACAGTTTTTCCAAATCATGAACGAAGCCAAGAAATTCAACTCCTCGAATATCATGTGAATAAAATCGAATATTTTGAGGGTTTCTACCAGCAATAATTAAACTTGCTTGAGGAATAACTTGCTGAACTCGTGGAAGTACCTTTTCAATCAAAAATTCTGCGGCTTCAATGTTAGGACCGTAACTATAAGACCCAAGTAATAATAAAGTGGGTACAGATGTAATTTCTTGCTCAACTGGAATTTGAGTAGAATTTGGTATTACTTCAACGTTATCTAGCTTTAGATGTTTACCTAAATGTGTTTTGTCCAATTCAGAACATACAAAAGTTTTAGAAGATTTTTGTATTGCTCGATATTCTCCCCAGAAACGAGCAGGTACATGAAGCCAGTAAAGTGATGATTGTAATGATTTAGCGGTTTTAATTTGCCTGATAAAACGAATATGTTCAATATCATCCAGATCAAAGAATACAGGTGGTAGTGCCTTTGCAGTGAGCATTACCGGAGGCATAGAAGTTAGACGTTGGGCAAAGATAAAATCAGGTTGATAAGATAGGCAAGCTTCAAATGCTTTGATTTGCTCTGGGCCACTGGTTTGAGCATATAACCATTGTTTGAAGAAGCTAAAAGTTCCTAATGAGTGCTTTTGCCACAGTGGTAATGAGTTGATGTGTTGATTTTGAGGACAAAGGAACAGGTTAACTTTAGCATCCCAGTATTTACGAATTAAGTCTCTGGTCGTTTCAACCGCAGTGGGTGATGTATCAATTCCGGGAGGGACGTAATACAAAAGATCAATTTCTGCAATTTCTTTGATTGCATCGATAAAAAGCTGACGACGGCGTTGTGAACCGTTGCTATGGACTTTCCAATCGTCTGGATAATGATCTGATGTGATATATAAGACTCTCATAGGTAATTCAGTTTCTTATTAATAGCTGATCAATTCGTTGTGGTGGCCATACAAGGTTGTATTTACGAATTAGTTCATGCGCAAAATCGGTTCTGGAAGCGGGGAGATAGCATTGCTTCGAGTGAAAACGCCTTAAGCTATTCATGATGAAACGGCCTGTATGTTGACTGAGAATGGAAGAAAAATATTGGATGTTTTGTATGAGTGACTTTGATTTGCGAATCTCTCTAAATAAATTGAGTTTATGTTCGTAATTGAGATGAGAGAGTAGTAGCTTGATGTTGAGTTGTTGGCTCAAGGCTAAATCAAATCTTTTTTCACAGAAGATAAACCCATTATTTTCTGCGATTTTTATTAGATTACTGGTTGCGATCTCGGCCTGCTGTTTACCAGTCGCCTGATCAGGGTAAATTCGCCAGGTTGCAAGCAGTTTAGGAATGTAAATTACATCTGTATGGAAGCAGAGACGCATGGTCCAATCGTAATCGCTGACTGAACCGTATTGAGTGGAAAACCCTTGTAATTTCTCGATCAGAAGGCTACGAAAAACCAGTGAAGTAATGGTCATGTAGATTGCTTGATAAGCAAAGTGTAAAATGAATTCGCATATCCTATTTCTGATGTGCGAGTAATTGGCGACTTCTTGATACAGTGGAAAGATTTCGCTTAGAATCTCGTCATAGGTTTTAATTGTTTTACCTTTTTCGTCAATCCATGAGAATTGGAAGTGACAGGCGTGGATGGTTGGATGATGATCGAGTGTCGCCATTGTAGTAGAGACTAAAGTAGGATCACAGGTATCATCGCTGGTTAAAAAATAGAAATATTCTGTGTTAACGTGGCGCAGACATTCATTCCAATCCGCATACATTCCTTGCTTCAGTCCTCTGAGCAGTTTGAAACGAGGATCAGATGCAAATTGTTGGATGTATTCCCAGCTACCATCGGCAGAATAGCCATCCACAAATACGCAACACCAGTCATCACAATCTTGAGCTAAAACACTCTCAATACAGGCGGGAAGATATTTTATCTTGTTGAGATTGGGAATACAGAAGGTGAACCTTGGTTTACTCATGACGGTACGGTGCTACGCAGTACTAGGCAATTGCTTCCCTCTGCTTTAATCTTCCGTAAGACTACATAAGAACCGGATAATTTCTGTAAAGTTTTGACTAAGCTAAGTAGCACGATCGCCCTTCTAACCCAATCAATTCTTTGATGCATTGAGTGACTGCCGCGATTGCTGATTTAAACTAATCAGTTATATGATCCCATTCTTAAAGGAATAGGGAGGACGATTGAGTTTGGATATTATCGATGCAAATTTTTAGGTGATGTGCTGATTCTTGAACATTGGGTTCTTCTAACAATTCAATGTGATGGCCAGGAATTTCATAGCTTTCAAAATCTCCACATAACTGCCGACATATTTGCTCTCGGGATGGCTGGCTATATCGGATTGAAGACAGTTCTGAGGCGGTTGTACCCAATGCTTTGAAGAAGGCTACTTTGCCGGGGTAAGGTTGAGGGGTGTAGGTTGGAAAGAAATGGGATTCCCCAATAGGGCAGTGTTGCACAGGATCATAAGAATAGCTAGGAGATTGATGCGGATCGGCGGGAATGAATTGCTGAAGTAATCGCTTGAACCAGGCTTTCATCCACAACCACATTCGTTGCTTTATCCCCGAAACACCGATCTTTAAACAATTTGCTATCTGCTTTTGAAGTGGCAGGAGTTGAGGTTGACTGGGTAGCCGAGTATCAAACAATGATAACAGTGCAACAGATTGCCCCTGGGCTAATAATTGCTGAGCCATTTCCAGAGCAACAGTACCGCCAAATGATACTCCCATCAAATAATAAGGGCCGTCAGGTTGAAATTTCCGCAATTCCTTCACATAGTGAGCGGCTAAGTCTTCAACCCGTGCGGGTAGTGTCGTATTGCTCTCTAAGGTTTTGGTTGCTAGTCCGTAGCGTAGGACAAAAATGGGTTGGTCAGTACCAAGATGTTTTGCTAGATCTCGAAAATAAGAAATGTGGATCCCAAATAGGGGAGGCCGTGAACCGTGTGGTTGAATGGGAACAAGCGAGTGGAAAGAGGGTCGCAAATCAAACTGCTGCTGTTTCAATTGCGTAATACGAAGGGCCAATTCTGCAATGGTGGGAGTTGTAAATATCTCGTGGAGCAAAAGTTTAACCTGAAGCTTTTTTTGAATCTGGGCCAGAACTTGAACTGCGACTAAAGAATCATTGCCTAACTCAAAAAAGTGGTCGTACACGCCAATGGTGGGAATGTTGAGAATATCTTGCCAGATTTGCACCAGTTGTCGTTCTAGTTCTGTTCTGGGAGAAATATAGGAGTGGGAATGAGCAGGGTAGGAAGTGTCTGATCCGGAGTTAATTTCACCCATGTGAACTTGCAACGCATACCATTCTGATAGTTTTTTTCGTTGCACTTTGCCAGATGTTGTCCTCGGTAGGCAATCAATGTTAATGATGGAAACTGCTTTGCCAGCATTAATTCCAAGCTCTTGAGTTGCCTTTGATATAGCTATTTCGAGCGATCGCGAATCTACCTTGAGGGCTTTCGTCGTCGCGATCAAAAACCCATCTCCTCTAAGTGGATCTGCTTTTCGACACACTGCTAAACCGTCGGTATATCCAATGTGGGTATAAATTTTAGCTTCTAATTGATCAGGGCTAATTTTTGTGCCACTGCAGTTGATAATGTCATCTGCTCGTCCCCGGTAGTACAAATAGTTATGCTCAATGTGTCCCAAGTCGTTCGTAATAAACCACCCGTTTTGGTTTTGCAGATTTTTCTCCTGGCCATCAATCAGGTATTTGTGGGCAACATGGTCGCCCTGGATAGCAATTCGTCCATGCTTGGTCAGTTGAACGGACACCCCGGCTAAAGCTCGACCGACCGATTCTAAAACTTTCCCTTCTTCTTGATGAATTTCCAGGAGCGTAGTCCGAGATGCTTCTGTTAAGCCGTAATGCTGGACAATTTTGGCCTCAGGAAAAAGTAGTTTCAAAGATTCCTTCTCTTGCCTACTCATATACTGGCTACCAATCTCAATCCAGCGAACTCGTTTGCCGTAATTTCCAATTAAATCCTGATTCGCTAAGAGTACACGCCATAAACTCGGAATTGCCGATATAGCGTTAATTTCTCCTCGCTTTAGCATCAACCCAATTTCAGCGGGATCAAATCCATGTTCGGGAACAAAAAATACTCCGTGAGCACTGGCGATCGCACGACAACGACCAAACCCAAAAGAATGATAAACGGGCACGCCAATGTACTCCCGAATGGAGTCATCCACTGCCATGACAGAATTCAACCGTTGGATAACATTAGCTAAATTGCTGTGCGTCAATATAACGCCTTTGGGTTTACCTTCAGTGCCAGACGTGAAAGAGATTAAAGCGATTGCATCATTGCTGACTGAAACATGGAATTCTTTGGACATCCAGGCTTTACCAGGTTCGGGAGTAACCACTCGTTTCACGCCAGCAGCGTTGATGCGATCGTAGTCATTCGCATTTCTCAGGGGTACACCAATATCCCCAGATTCCATAATTGCCATCATGGCAGCCACATACCCCGTATGATTTGCTGCTACGACACCAACCCGGGAGACATCCTGGATAGAACCAAAATTACTAAGCATTTTTAGCTTCTTTGTTGACTAAATATCCTGAGAATCGCTGTTTTAGTCTCCTTTGAGAAAGCTCGACATCAAAGGAAATTCTCTATATATCTAGAAAATTAAATCGGCGCGATGTACACCTGAGTAGCTGGCTATATCGATAAATTGTTTGCCTTGCTGACGTAACTGAATCGCTTGTTAGCGTGCGTAGATAATCTTGGTTATTTGGTTTGGGTAATCAAGCATTAGGTTGATTCATACTTCCATTGTGCTAATTCCCCTTTTCTCTCTGTCGTCTTTTAAGCTGCCGTGTTGAGAGTTGAATATAGAAATATCACCGCCAGATTAACTTAAGAAAAATGTCAACCAACCGGATATGAAATTTTTCTGCTCTCGCTTGTGTTTTAGGAAGCCAACGCTTATGAATAAAGCGATCAAATTTATTTCTTGGATCATCAAGATTTGAAGCAAAGCTTTCTCTATATACGTCTCCTAGTAAATTCTTCCAATCTAGATCCCAGATTGCTTCCCTTCTAAACTTATCAGAACCGTATTTTTTCAACCAATCAACAACTTCTTTGTCCCACCAAAATACTGACTCCTCATAATTACTAGTCATATCAATGCCTTGTCTTTCGTATCCATCAATCCATTCGGGTGGCAATGAACGAATTTTATTTTCAGGAATGGCATACATATGATGATACTGTCGATAAACATCTATAGGCGAACGTTCAGGATAGTTGATTCTTTCCCAACATTGATACCAGCGATGTTTACTCTCCATCCGCTTCCAATAGCTATATTGATAATGAAGTACTTTTATTTTTTTAAGAGAAATAGCAGGCGCACCGGAGGGAACAGGAATTCTGGGACTATGAATCTTTTTACCTGTATGTTCCGTTCCGTCATCCATAAACCCTAGAGAATGATCATATCCTGCTGGCCAGTAAGATTGTATTCCAGGCATTAAATTAGCCCATTCAAATCGAATCACAGTTCCCTTTGGTGCTTGAAGAACAGTTTGCCATTCAGGACACTCCATAAAGTTAGCTGTTAACATTTCATCAGCATCCAAGGCAATTAATAGCCGTGGTTCAGGAAATTCCCGTGCTGCACGAATCAACAGCTTTTGTCGCTCTACTTCGTCATAAATAGGAGATGAATTTTCAATCAAGGTTACTTTTGAATAGGCGAGAGCAATTTCTTTAGAATTATCAATTGAACCTTGGTCTGCAATAATAATATGATCAGCCCACTGGCTGGCACACTTCAAAAATCTATCTAAAATCCAGGCTTCATTTTTAATAGGAGTAAGACAAATTATACTAGGCTTACTAACATGACATCTCATTGATTTACCCCTATGGTGAAAACATGCAAGTAGGAAGTTTTTTACAGACTAAGTCAATAATTTTTTTGCCTGATATTTCCCAGTTTTTAATACGATTTTTGATAGTCCCTTCATGACATTAAAGGATTTTTTACAGCGGAGTGCGTATTGTATTTGGTTAAAAGCTGCTTGCAAATCACCAAGTTCCAACATTTGATTTGCTAATCGTAATATAAATAAGGCTATATTTTCTCTAGCGTTTTTAATAATTTCTCTATTAACTGGATGAGCAAGATAAGGTAATAAATCTGTTTCGATAATTTCAAGACCTTTATGCATATCTCGTGCGTACTCTCCAGAACGCATTGTTCTTTTCGTTAAAGAGCTAGTACTCATCGTTCGGTATACAGCTAGTGGCTCAGTTTCGTAACCTATCGAGTAATACGCCGCGATACGAACCCACATTTCGCGATCTTCAAAGCAACACACAAACCGATGGTCAAAGCCTCCAAGATGTTCGTATACATTTCGCCGCACAACCATTGCAACCGTTTGAATATGGATTCCACCAAAGATTTTTTGAAACCCATCAGTTAAAACACCATTTTCATGTTGTTCTAAGGGAGACAAGCTTTGCCAATGTCCATCAAAATCCGCATAAATATTTCGGCAAAAAGCAGCCCCTATATCTGGATGAATTTCAAATAAATTCTGCATCTTCTGATAGAATCCATTCCGAACCCAGTCATCCCCATGTAGAAGGTGAACGAGCTTTCCCCGCGATCGCTGTAAACACGTATCAAAATTTTTAATGTAGCCAACATTTTGAGGTTGTTGATAAAAGCTAACTCGACCTTTGCCTAATTCTTCTACAACTGCTTTAGGGTCATCTTTTGTAGAGCAATCATCAATTACTTCAATTTGCATAAGATCTGGTCCTTGATCCTGTACTAAAACACTTGCTAAAGTTTCGCGCAAATAGTTAGCACAATTGTAGGTTGGAATCATAACAGACCATAAAGGACGTTGAATATCTTGTGAGATAGGGTCAATTTCCGCTCTATTTAATAGCTTCCCGTTCATTCGCGTAGGTCTCCTACTTGTAATGATATTTATAAAAATTCCTTAAAATCATCAAAACCATAACTGAATCAAACTTCAATGACCAAGGAACAAATTTCTGAGGGATTTTACTAATATTTTTAGTGAGAAAATGAGAGAAATACGGCCCGATGTAATATTTTTCAATTCTTTTTTCAGCTTTTCATTTTCTTCAACCTTAAGTTCATAATTTTCTGGATGAACTAACTTTGGTAAAATCGTAGACTTGGGTAAATTAAAATCTATGTCACCTCGCACAGCTAAAAATATATTTTGTTTATACCACCATTCAATATTTTCATTTGACCATAGACTTAGTCTCAGAAAATCATATACTTCAAAACCGAGATCATTGAATTTCTCTTGCCAGTAAGTTGGCCATTGTTCATTTATATGATTCTCTCCACCTTGACCTGGAATAGCAGCCGAAAATAGGATAAAATCACCTAAAGACACTAAAGTATTAATGAATTTATCCGCACATTCTTCTGGGATATGTTCTGCCACTTCTAAAGAAATAACTAGATCAAATTTCCTATTTAAGGTTATTTCTTTCGTTAGGTCATAAGCAATAAAATCTTTTGCGTCAATGTGTTGATATAAGAGATTCCTATCAACGTACTCTCCGTCAATCCCAAGGACATCATTAATACCGTTTTCCTTAAAGATAGATAGCCATGTACCAATTCCACAACCAACATCAACGACACTTTTAGGGTTGAGAAGATCTACAATAACTGGAACAACTTCTTTTGCCGATTTCGTATTATATGATTCGGGTGAATGTGTAAAACTCATTTCTTTGTACACCTCAATCAATTCTTAAATTTATTGATACCTGTGTATTTTCGTTAAACCTAATAAACTCCCACTTTGGTTTGAGAAGAAATACTCCCATATGGCCGAATGGTGGTTTTCCTGTTCCATATATATCGGTTTCTTCGATATGAAAATTCAAGTATCCTGTCAAAGTATCAATATCATTAGAACCATCTCCTAGCCAGAGATCCACAGTATAATCACCTTGCAAAAGTGGCAAATTTTCCAATGTACAACGCATTATTGCATTGCGACATTCTTTTTCACTTGATTCAAAACCTGTCATGCGAGTATTCACACCACCCACAGTTCCAAAAGTTGCATGGTTTATTACCACACCCATAACAGGAGACTTCAATCCTGATTCTTGTTCTGTATCAAATATCATTTCTATCGTGATATTTCCGTCTAATGGAAACCTTGTTCGTTCCTGGTCTTGTGAATCTAAGATTCTTGCAGATTTAATAATAGGTTTAGCCCAAGAAGGTCGGAAAGATTGTAAGTCCTCGTCTTCCGCACTATTTTGTACACAAGCTTCTAAATAGTGCTTAATACCTTGCTCAGTTTTACCTTGAAATTTTAATTGACCACTTTTTAAGACAACACATGTGGAACACAAATTATTGATTGCAGCCATTTGGTGACTAACAAAAATAACTGTTCGCCCCTCAGATGCAACTGTTTCCATCTTGCCTAGACATTTCCTCTGAAATTGGGAATCTCCAACCGCTAGCACTTCATCTACAATCAAAACCTCTGGTTCTAGATGGGCAGCAACAGCAAAAGCGAGACGGACATACATGCCGGAGGAATAGCGCTTCACTGGAGTATCTAAAAACTTTTCAACTTCGGCAAAGTCTACAATTTCATCAAACTTGCGGGTAATCTCTGCCTTACTCATGCCCAGGATGGCACCGTTGAGGAAAATGTTTTCTCGTCCAGTGAGTTCCGGGTGAAAGCCTGTTCCCACTTCTAGCAAACTGGCAACCCGGCCCCTAATGCCAATTCTGCCACTGGTAGGTTCGACAATCCGGCTGAGGATCTTCAACAGCGTGGATTTTCCGGCTCCGTTGCGACCAATAATCCCCACGCGATCGCCCTGCTTAATCTCAAAACTGACATCCTTCAACGCCCAAAACTCTTCGCGGGACGAAGATTGAGTGCTGAGTGCTGAGTGCTGAGACTTGAAGGTGAAACGTTTTGCCATTGACTTGGCACCGTCGGCGATCACATCGCGCAGGGCCTTGTAACTCCGTCCAGTTGGCTGATGCGTAAGGACGTATTTCTTACTCAAGTTTTCGACGCGGATTACCGTATCAGACATGCTTCCCCACTTCTTACTGACGTGTAGAGCAAAGACGTTTTGCTGAATATTGTAATTAGGTTACTAAAGACTTATTTTTGTTGCTGATTCCCACTCAGTTGTACCAACGTTCAGTTGCACCATCAGGAGAAACTTGAAAAGAAACTGACTTCTTTGCGGAAAGTTTACAAATCTTTTGAAGTGCGATCGCTGGTTTACCCATGATTCAACCACAACCAAACCACCGCTAAACTACAACCAAACTACCGCTAAATTACATCTGCAAACGATCGCTCCATCCGGCGAAAATACCAGATCCCTGTGACCAGCAGGAAAATCACCAACCCCAGCGACAACAAAAAGCCAGGGAGATAAATCTGAGTTGTCCCGCCCAAAATTGCCCAACGGAAACCATCAATCACACCCACCATTGGGTTTAGCGAATATAACAATCGCCATTGCTCTGGCACAATGCTGCTACTAAACCCAACAGGTGAAATATACAAGCCAAACTGCACAATAAACGGCACAATATACCGAAAATCTCGATACTCCACATTTAACGCTGCTAACCACAAGCCTGCACCGATCGCTGCCGCAAAGGCAACCAAAATAAACAATGGCAACGTCAAAATGTGCCAGCTTGGGATGTACACATACCAGGCCATCAATCCTAGTAAAATAATTCCGGAAATCATAAAGTCTACAAAACTCACAATCACGGCACTCGTAGGGACAATCAATCGGGGAAAATAGACTTTAGAAATCAGGTTAGAATTAGCAATCAAACTATTACTGCACTCACTCAGAGCATTCGCAAAAAACTGCCAGGGCAACATCGCCGCAAATACGAGAATGGAATAAGGAGTATCCCCTTCGGAGGGTAACTTGGCGATCCCACTAAACACGATCGTAAACACAATCATCGTCAAAAACGGGCGGAGCAGTGCCCAAATAATCCCGATCGCAGTTTGCTTGTAACGCACCAAAATATCCCGCCATGCCAGGAAGTAAAACAGTTCCCGATACTTCCAAATATCTTTCCAATACTGACGTTCAGTTTGGCCCGCTTCAATCACCAATTCTTGTATTTGCATTGCACTGCCTTCACTAACCCAACTGCCGATTAAACCGTTTTACCTAGTTGCCCCTGATGGACTGACAGAAGTTCCCAAAGGCTGATTGCTGCCTTGTCATCTCACCAGGAAATCAATTTCCTGGCTCATGCCTCAAGTCCATTCAAATGGACTCCAGTGAAAAGTTTAGTTAGTTTTAACTGACTTCCACGATGAGCCTGGAGCTTTAGTTCCAGGCAGGTTAGCAAGATTTGTCAGGCAGTCAGATTTGCCCTGCTTCAGATTAAAGGCTAATATGCGCCAAAGCCTGAAAGCACCTTGGGAATCGTCAGCACTAAAAACTTGAGATCACACCAGATTGACCAGTTACTCAAATATTTCAGGTCATGCTGGTTGACCAAATTGAGATCGCGTAAATGCGATCGCGCCTGCACCTGCCAAGCACCCGTCATGCCGGGTAGCGCATTTAACCGATGTTGCAAATCCGGGCTAATTCGCACCGCATCGTACAACGCCCAGGGCCGTGGCCCCACCAAACTCATCTCCCCCCGTAAAACATTCAACAACTGCGGTAATTCATCCAGGCTAAACTTCCGCATCAGTTTCCCCAGTGGCGTAATCCGGGGATCATGCTCCAGTTTGTGCAACCCCGGCTGATTGATCATCACCTGATGATGCAACCGCTCCGCCCCCATAATCATCGTCCGAAATTTGATGATCTGGAACAATTTACCCCGTTCGCCCACACGCCATTGATAAAAAAAGATCGGACCGGGTGAGGTGAGGCGAATCAGCAGCATTAAACTCAGCAGCACAGGACTGAGCAGCATCAGTAATAGCGCCGCTAAGGCCCAGTCTAAAACGCGCTTGATTTGCCAACAAAATGAGTACTTTTTCTGGGGTAACGTTTGGATAGAACGTAGACTTAAGTACGCCGTTTTTTGAGCTTGATGACAGGCATCAGCCCAGACTTTGAGCTGCATTTCATCCAGATTAGGGTCAAGCTTCACCAGTTTGATGGGCGATCGCTGCAAGCAGTCGATCAACCAATCTTGCCGTTTCAAAGCGGTTAACGGGTTAATGGTCGATGCAGGCTGCGATCGCACCATTAACATCCGTTGCCGCCAGACCAGCGTATAAGTCGGGTCTGGAATCTGCACCAATTCTAGAGCAGCATGATTGGGTAAAATGAGGGGAAAGGAGAGCATAAGAAATCCGTCCTAGAGGGCAATCGACGTTCAACCAAACTTGAAAACAGGGAACAGCGCCTAGCTCAATCGTTGGTAGTGCCCATTATTGCGGAGCTGGTTACATGCACCATTCGCCACGACTCCAATCACATTCAACTGATGCAACATTGCCGTAGCTTGAGTCAACTCAGACCGAGTGACGCGATCGATGCGGCCCACCATCAAAACGCCACTACAACACGTGCCGGTGAGCATCGCATCCACCATTCCCAATATGGGCGGCGTATCCAGCAAAATGAGATCATAGTTTTGCTCAAACGTCGCCATAATGTCCCGCATCCGTTGCGAACTCAATAACTTCGCCGGGTCCGTCGGCGTCGGTCCGGCAGTAACAACGGAAATATTACTCCGCACATTCGAGAGTTGAGTATTCATGTGAGCGGGAATCGGAATATCACTTGCTAATAAACTAGAAAGCCCGTGCTCATTCGGTAAATTCAGGAGTTTATGTAGACTGGGTCGGCGCAAATCCGCATCAATCAATAAAACTCGTTGATGCAATCGGGCCGCACTCATCGCCAAGCCGAAAGCAATAGTCGATTTGCCTTCACCTGCTAGTGCCGAAGTCACCACTAATGACGTTAAGGGATGGGCTGTACTCAACAATTGTAGATTTTGATAGAGCAAATCCATTGATTCTCGAAAATCACCCCATTGAAGGACCGATTGGGTAGCAGGAGCCAGCGCTCTCGCCCGACTAAACGGCAGACTCAATAAAGGTTGATCTTCGATGACTTCTACTGTCAATTCTGGCACTAACCCCAGCAGTGGAACAGGCACTTGTTTCTTCAAATCATCCGAACTATGCACCGCATCATCCATCGCCTCACGAGCAAAGGCCGCCAGCCCGCCCAACATCAATCCTGCAACGGCTCCCAGTAGAAGGTTCCGCATCAAGCTAGGACCCGTTTTAGCCCCTAACAAGGGTTCTTCCACCACTTGCCAGTCAAACCCACCACGGGCAATTTCTAAGCCAATATCCTGTTGGGCCTTCAGTAATTGCTTCAGGGTTTCGCGGGAAAGTTCCACTTCTGGTTGTAAGCGCCCATATTGTGCCAGGATTTCTGGAAACCGCTTGAGTTCTTCCCGTAGTTGTTGCCCAATCGTAACCAGGGTCCGTTCACGGGCTTCTGCCGCCTGTAAATTGACCTGAGTTTCCACAAAGGAACTGACCAGACTGATATCTAACGCGCCCAGTTGCCCTTGCGCTAATAGTTGCTCTCCACCCGTTCCAGTCAAACGACTCTCTGGCCCCAGCACTCGACGAATTTCATCTTGCAAAAGCGTGAGTTGCCGTTGGCGCTGATTCACCAGCGATTGGATGAAGGGGGTGCCATCCTTAAACCGCACTCGTTGTTTGGTGAGCAGGAGTTCTGTTTTTTGGATTTCATTCAACAGACTTTGATACCGTTGGGATTGACTCAGGCGAGAGGCCGCGATCGCATCCTGAGGCGATAACTCCACCCGTTGCTGCAAATTCGCGTACCGACTCCGCAAATCCTTCAACTGCACCTGATTCGCCTGTTGCTCCTGTTGCACTCGGTACAGGGCTTCAGTCTGCGCTTTGACATGCAAATCTGGATCAATCAGTTCCTGACTTTTCCGAAACTCCTTCAAAGCTGATTCAGATTGCTGTAGCTTATTCTTGATTTCTGGCAACTGTTCATTAACGAAGGCTAAACCTTTGACCAGGCGTTGCTTCTGTTGTTCCAGATTATAGTCCAAATATACTTCTTTGAGAGTTTCCAATACCTCCTGTGTTTGGGCTGCATCATTTGACGTGTAAACAATCTGAAAAATCTTAGTTGCCACGTTCTCGCGCCCCGTTCGCTGCAACACCTGCGATACAGCGATCGCTCCCTTAAAAGCGGCGACACTTGCCGGATCATTAGGATCAATCTCCGGGTAATCTTGTTGCAGTAACACCATCGCTCGCCGCAACAGGGTAGAACTTTGCATTAAATTGATTTGCGTAGCCGTATCCACCTGAACGTTGGTATCGGAAAATTCATCCTGGAGACTGCGAACATTATTTTGCTTGCCTTGATAGTTAGGTTCAACCAGCAATTGCATAGAACTCACATAGGTAGGCTGCTGGCGCATGGTTTGAATGGTCGCAACTCCAAGGGCGGCTACCAGCACGCCTAACACCCAAAACTTACGCCGGATCAGGACAGCAAAGATTTGCCCGTATCCGGCCTCTGTCTCGATCGCTGGGTTGATGGGACCTGAAGTCGCTTGCATGGAATTCATCTCACTAAATCGTGCTGAATTGAACGTTCGTTGGGTTGTTACGCCGGTTGGTAGGCTTGCTCTAAGATCTGGTCTACCTGCTGAAAAAATGCTTGTTCGGAGAAATGACTCACGGCATGGTCTCGAATCCGGTGATAATCCCAACTCATTTCCGACGCAGTTAATAACGCCGTTTGGATCGCTTCTGGCGTTTGCCGTTTGAAAAATAGGCCCGTTTCCCCCGGAATTTGGGTATCCAAAACACCCCCCGCACCGTAGGAAATGACCGGAGTGCCGCTGGCATTGGCTTCCACTGGCACCAACCCATAGTCTTCCAGGGCCGCAACCACCACGGATTGCGCCTTAGCCATCAACTCGGTGCGCTCTGTATCGGGAACGTGGCCTAAAAATTTCACGTTGCTACAGGCTTGCAGTTGCAGGCGATCGCGTTCTGGTCCATCACCCATCACCAACAACGGCCAACCCAGCCAGTTAAACGCCTCCACAATCACATCCAACCGCTTGTAGCTAATCAGGCGGGCAGAAGCCAGATAGTAGTTCTCCTTTTGGTCGGAGAAACTAAACCGACTGACATCAATCGGATAGTTAATCGTGATGACTTGTTTTTTGTAAATTCTGCGAATTCGTTCCGCCACCACCGAGGAGTTTGCAATATACAGATCCGGTTCCTGAGCATATTTCAAATCCATCTCGCGCATCACCCGAAACACCTTCTCAATGAACGGGTAGAAGTTTTGATAGTCGCTGTATTCCCGCAAGTAGGTTTGCGTATCCCACAAAAACCGGGTGACATTGTGACAAAAGCAAATATGCAGCGCATCAGCCCGCTTCCGGACGGCTTTGGCAAAACTGGTGCTACTGCTAATAATCAGGTCGTAGTCGTGCAGGTCCAGCGCCCGAAAGGCAGGGTAATAGAAGGGAGCCATCAAGCGAAAATATTTGATTGCACCAGGGACCTGTTGCAGGGCGGTCGTCCGCACCAGGCGATCGCCTAAATCAATGGTGCGATCGGGATCATACAAAGAGGTGAAAATATCCGCCTGGGGAAAGTGTCTACAAAGTAATTCAAAAACTCGCTCTGCTCCGCCTCGTTGTGTTAGATAGTCATGAACAAGTGCAATTTTCATCACCAAACACCAGCTTTTCTTGGAGAACCATGCCCAACAACATTGAGAGCAGTAATCTGTAGTTTTTTGTCTCCCCATACTCATTGTCATACTATCAAGATGGCAATAGATATAGGCTGGTAGGCGACCCAACAATTACAATTAATCGTACGATCTTTTCAAGAAAACAAAACAATCAAAAGCCGTTTCTTCATCAATTCTTTATTCAAAAATTCTCCTGATTAATCAATAAATTTCTATCTAATTCCTAATAGTTTCAAGATCAAAATATTCACCAAAAAATATTTTCATTACTTTGCTTAGATGGCCTAAAATCCCCCTATAAACTAGAAGAATCAAAACCAGTTGGATGACCTAACCTGGATAATTCACATCCCATATTCTGTAGGGGGAGGTCTTGTGCCTCCCCCCGGTGGTTAGGGCACCCACAAGCGGTACCCCTACACTCGGAAATACAGACTGTTTTTTTGAGCGATCGCGGTCCATCTGATGTCCAAGCGGTTTCGAGACTTCTCCTCAATTCCCATGCATAATGCAGGCTAAATTACTTCTATCAAAGCATCTAAAATATGCTCCAAGAATGAAACATCGCAGCCAACCACTATGCAAAACAGACAAGATTCTGACCTGAAAACAAGTTAGGAATTAGCTGCATCCATTTTTGTGAATCTTTTTTTGTGAATCATATTTTGTGAGCCGTTTTTTGTGAGTTATCCATCCTCTATGTATGAGTGCAAAAATTAGGGTTAAAAAATCCTGAACAGATTAATCAACCCATTAAAAGGACCAAGGATTTCATTCGTACGTTCGAGGAAGTTTGCAAAGCCAGATTTCCGCACAATAATAATGTCATTATTTCGCAACCCTGGATTACCTTCGTTATTTAATGCCTGTTCAAAATTGATGGGAATTTCTCGCTTGGTTACGGTTCCATTCGGGTTTAAACGAACCAGCGTCACTGCCCGTTGAACGGCTCGACGGTTAAAGCCACCCGCCGCTAAAATAGCTTGATTTAAAGGAGTATTGGGTTGCAAACTCACAATACCGGGACGCTCCACTTCACCCGCAATATTGACATTGATGCGATCGGGTGAAAAACTTGCCAGGGCTAAGTCGGTAAGTTCGGCATCATTGGGCGTAGAGGCGGTAGGAATCTGTACCGTATCGCCATCTTGCAGGGGTAAATCTTGCAAAACATCGCCCGACTTTAGCAATTGCCAGAAATCCAGTTGGATAATTTGCGGGGGTCCCAGGCGGGTAATCCGTCGGACTTGAATCTTTCGCACATCAGCCAATTGCGTGATGCCTCCGGCCACCTGAATCGCTCGTGTGACACTGGGAACTTGTAACAAGTTGGGACTAATTAACTGATCCCGTTGGCCCACGGCACCTTCGATCAACGTGTAAGGCCCAGGCCGATTGACTTCTCCAATCACGGTAATTTTTAACGGGCGATTGTTGCGAGCGGCAAAATTAGCCGCCGCCAGTTGTTGCGCTTCCTGCAAATTGACAGTCGTTGTGGCCGGAATCACAATGCTATCCCCATCCAACAACCGCACATCTTGCTGCAAATTGCCCCCTTGCAGTAAATCCCACAGATCGACCTTAATCACTTCGGTGGCACTGCCCACCGATCGCAACCGCCGAATTTGCACCTGGCGCAGGTCGGCAGCCTGTGTCACCCCTTCTGCCAATTGAATAGTGCGGCTTAGACTGGGTACGGTGCCATCGGTTGTGAGGGCTGGAACAGTATAGGTGCCGGGGCGATTCACTTCTCCTGCAATGGCGACCCGAATCGGGCGGGGAGTGACAATGCTGATGGTCACTACAGGTTGTTGTAGCACTCGGTTATAACGAGCCGCGATCGCTCTTTCCGCCTGGGCCAGCGTTCGTTGCTGCACGGCAACGGCCCCAATCAGAGGCAAGTTGACGGTGCCGTTGGGTAATACTTGAAATTCGCCCGTTAACTCTGGAACATCGAAGATATCGACTTTAATGCGATCGCCCGGACCCAGGAGATAGCCATCATCCTGAGTGATGGGTCTGACTACGGATGGCAAAGCAGCTTGTTTGGGAGTTTGAGCGATCGCAGGCACCGCGATCGCCACCCAGAACACAACCGGAAGCACCAGCGGGCTACCGGATAGGGCACAGGGGGAGAATTTTAGTAGCGTGTGGAGCAGTCTCACGGTAGATTCTTGGTGGGTAAACTGGAATTAAATTCGTTGGAGCACAGAAAGGCGACTGGGAACCCGTTCCCTTACCTGTTCTATCCAAGCCGTGGTTTCTCCGGATAGTTTCGGTCGCTTCATAAAAACCTTATTAACACTCTCCGTAGAACTACGAACCATCAAATTTTTGCGATCAATCCTGATGTTGGCAAAACTGGCTGAAAAGCTTATACGATAGCGAGTTTCCTGCTGTCTATTCGGTAAGGATTGGAGTCGAAGAGCCATCTGACTGAACGCATATGCTATGCCACGAGGAGCATTTGAGAATATGACCAAGCCCATCGTTAAGCTGCCGCCGCCGCCGCCGCCCAATCCCCGGTATCAGACACGACAGGATTCTCCGACAACAGCGGAACGACAGCCCGCCGCCGCTTCGGTAGCCTTATCCACTGTTGCTACCAATGACCTGTACGACGTGCGGACGGAAGGCCCCCTCACCTATTTCGATTATTATTTTGAAGAAATGAAGACGGCCACATCAGAATCCCCGTCTCATCCGCTTGTGAAGTATGAAGAATTGACCAAAGCAGCATCAGCACCGCCCGCCCCGCCACCCGCCAAATCCTCGCGGGTCTCAGTCGGGATGATGGGTGCCGGATTAGCCGCTACGGCAGTATCAGGGTTAGTCATTGGGGATGCCTTGAAACAATCGGAAACGCCTAAGCCCACCAAACCCGTGAATGCTGTCACGCAGCAGAATTCAACCCAAACTCTTCGCCGCTCTGCCGATGTGGCGCCAGAACGCCAAGCCCCTGAGCGATCGCAACTCAACAACACCCCAACACCCGCCAGCGATCGCTCCAATCCTCCAGCCAAACCAACTCCCACCCTGGATCAAACCGAGGCGCTGCTGGCATCGCTGGACCGTCCGATCAGCCCAGCCACTCCTGGGTCAACCGTTTCATCGGCACCCTTAACCCCCAACCTCTCTCCCGTCAGCCCACCCCGCGCCAAGTCTGCCTGGTCAACCACCCAGTTTTCCAAAGTTCGGGTTTCAACTGCACCTCAACGGTCAGTCCTGGCTGCTGCTGCCCGCCCGGAGCGTTTACCAGATCTAAGTTCCCAAACTCCTTTGCCCCCCTTAGCCGCAAACTCCAATCCAGTTTCGGTTGCGGTTTCTCCAGCCGCCGAGTCTGGGGCGATCGCACCACCCGCCGAACTGCCCCAGATCGACACCCTGCAACCGTCCAATCCAAATGGGCTGGAGCGATCGGGTAATCCAGTAACCATGACCAATCAACCGTCCAATCTGGTTGCCAATCAATCCGCTTCGGCAGAAATGAGCGGACTGCAACGGTTGTTCCCACCCCATTCCACCCCTGTCAAAACCAATCGGGCCATAGCTTTTGCACCTCCAGTAGACGAACCTCCAGCCGTTGATGCAGCGGCAGTGGCACCCGGAAATCCTTCAGGTCTTCAGGACTACATCAATCTACCTAAAACCCTCCCTCCCACTCGCACCATGACCCTGATGCCACTCAGCCAGCAGGCCGCCAATGAAGCGGGCAGTACGCGCCAGGTGGGACAGTTCACGGTGCGCCAGGTCAACATTCAGGACTATCAGAAGGAATGGATGGCGAGTAATCCTACCCGTGATTCAGCCGATGCGACGGCCTTTCCAGCCTATGGCTTTATTGATTACCAGCGTCAATTAATCGTGGTCTTGCAGGAGCAGCCCACACCAGCAACGCTCCAATCACAAACATTACCTACCACCACCACGGCGAGACAGTAGCGCGCCTGCCGCAGGCAAATACTAGCAAAACACCGGGCGTTGCTGAATTGAGGGATGAATATCAGAATTCGCCCTCACCCTCGCCCTCTCCCAACGGGCGAGGGAACAAGATTTCTCGCTCCCTTCTCCTGGCTACTGTGTACACAGATCTCGACTTAACCCCAAGACTCCACCGGGGGACTTCCCCCCGCTCCCCCGCCTCGTGGGGGCCTCACTCCCCCACGCCCCCCGAACAAGAGTTTGAGTTGCACGTACTGGACTGGGTTTGGGAGAGAGTTGCGGCAACCTTGGTTGCGATCGGGGCATCACCCGACAACGGCTCCATCTCAGCCCTATTGCATCGCCCCGGTCGTGCCCTCTGGAGGGGGTATGGGGGCAAAGAAGCTTTGGGCTGACGCAGTGCCAGAACAAAGTTCTTTGGGGCAGCCGTCCTCCACGGCGGGGGGTTTGGGGGGCAACCCCCCAAGGAAAGGATATTGGCTTCTACCCAGGTTTAGAGCGACGACCAAACTTGTGTGTACACAGTAGCTTCTCCTGGAGAAGAAGGGTTAGGGATGAGGGCAAATCATCCTGGCATTCAGCAACGCCAACCTTATTTAGCACCGTAATAGAAAGCAATTTCTTTGTCTTTAAGGGGTGCAAAGTCGGCATCCAGCAGCATTTGATTGAGTTCGTCCTGCGGAATGTGTTTGGCCCCAATCCGCACAATCCGCGATCGCATCGTGTTACTCACGCCGCTGCGTTGCCGTCCGGCTTCCAATGCCATGACTTTTGTATAAAGATCGAGTTTTGCGGATGGTATCGGTGTACCATCAAAATCAATACCCTGGGCGATCGCGACATCAATCGCATCGGCACCGAGGGTGGTGGGGGTCGTGGGTTCAGTCATGGTGGGTTCAGTCACAAGGATGAAACGGATTACAACCCCAAATTGTATCAACCCGCATGGTTCAATCAGCCGTTTCTCGAAAAATCCGCTAGACTTGCCCTACCCCGTTCATTCCATCGTGTCAGGGGACATCATGCCAAAATTTCTTCATGTTGCCGATGTGCATCTCGGCTTTGACCGCTATGACAGTAAAGAGCGGACGTTAGATTTTTTCAAAGCCTTCCGGGATGTTTTGCAGAAATACGCGATCGCGGCCCAGGTTGATTTCGTCGTGATTGCCGGAGATTTATTTGAACATCGCAATCTCCAGCCCAATATTTTGAATCATGCCAAAGTGTGCTTGCAAGATCTTGCAGCCGCAGGGATTCCCGTAATTGCGATCGAAGGGAACCACGACAATTGTCCCTATGGCATTACCACCAGTTGGCTGCGGTATCTGGCAGAATCCTACGGCTTAATTCTGCTCGAACCCGATCGCTCAGATACAGGCGAAACCGTTTTTGCCCCGTGGGATGCAGAGATTAAACGGGGCGGTTACATTGATCTGGCGTGTGGCGTGCGAGTGGTGGGTTCTCAGTGGTATGGCGCTTCGGCTCCCAACGCGATCGCGCAACTGGCGATCGCCATTCAACAATTACCCGCCCACACAGGCCAAACCGTGATGTTGTTCCATCATGGGTTAGAGGGGCAAATCTCTCGCTACCAGGGTGCTTTACGTTATAACGATCTGCTGCCCCTGAAGCAAGCGGGAGTCGATTATCTGGCCCTGGGACACATCCACAAAAATTATGAGGAGCAGGGTTGGGTGTTTAATCCTGGTTCCATTGAAGCGAACAGTGTGGAGGAAGCCACCTTTACACGGGGCGCTTACCTGATCGAAATGGATGCGGCTGGAATTCGCCCTGAACTTAAGCAGGATTATTACCAGCGTCCCATCGTGCGGCTGAAGCTTACAACTCGGGGGCAGGAAAGTCTGGAGGAAGTCGAAGCAAGCGCGATCGCCCTGGTTCAACACGCCATTCAGTCTGGCAAGATTCAGCTAGAAGCACAGGCGATCGTGGAATTGAAAATTGAAGGCCAGGTCGGGTTCGATCGCCTGGAACTGGACATCCGCAAACTCCAACACACCCTCAAAGATCTCAGCCATGCTCTGATCTTTCTCCTGAAATATGAGGTGAATCCCACCGAATACGCCTCCCCCATTGCCGAAGATGCTAATCGCCTGCAAATCGAGCAGGAAGTCTTTACCGATTTAGTCACAGCGCACAATACTTACAAAAAGCAAGCCCCAACGCTGGCAAAAGGTTTGTTAGACCTGAAAGACTTGCAGCACGAAGGGCGATCGGACTCAGACCTTTACGAATTTGTGGAACGCCTGCTCACCTCCGATTCTTAACCCTAGACGGGCGAGTTTGGCAAGGGTGCCATGATGTGATGGCAAAACCCACCCCTACCAGAACTGGATTTTATTTAATTTGCATTCCTTTAATGGGCATTCTCAACGCAGGGGCGCTGCAAGAATTGTAATTGTCCATCGTGTTATGCTGACAGTATGATCTCCTAAGCCATCAACAGAATTGCAATGGTCTCCAATCATCTGTTAGAAATCGAACGGGCGATCGCGGGTCTATCAACGCAGGAAAAATATTGGCTTTTAGAGCGGATTACCCGTCAACTCAAAGAACTGGATGAAACTGAATTACTTCAGATGGCAAACGATCCAGAAATACAGACTGAAATTAGAACCATTGAGCAAGAATTCACCTTAACGGAGATGGATGGATTGCAGAGTGCATGACGCTTCAACGGTCTGAAATTTACTTTGTGAATTTGAATCCAGTTCAAGGGCGAGAACAAGCTGGGCAACGACCAGTGCGAATGCTCTCGATTGATCCCCTTAATCGCCTTCCGCTGGTCATTACGGTTGTTGTTGGGACCAGAGGCAGCAACATTACGCAAGATTACCGCACGAATGTTCGAGTATCTCCAGCGGAGAGTGGCTTACCCCTGGAAACAGTCTTTCTGGGATTTCAGGTTCGATCGCTTGATGCAAAGCGTTTTCCTGAACACCCAGTTGGTCAACTATCCCATGAAAAAATGCTTGAAATTGAAGATGCAGTTCGGTACTGCCTGGGATTGTAGACGTTTTGCTGGCATTCATCCCCGCGATCGCCAATCTCCCCATCCACCATCCATCCTCACTCCTCTTCCCCATCCTCCCCATCACCCTATTCCCCTCTTACCTCCCCCCTCACTCCAACCCCAACTGCCGCTTCAACGCCTCCGGCACATTCCTCGCCGTCTCTAATCCCTTCACCTCGGCCCACTGGGTATTTGTATCCCATGTGATATCACTCAAATTGGCAAAGGACAGATTGACATTGACTAAAGTTGCACCTCGTAAATCGGCACTAGCGAGGATTGCCCCATTGAAGTTGGTGCTACATAGGGAGGCTCTGATTAAGGAAGCTCCGATTAAGGAAGCTCCGATTAGGGAAGCTCCGTCGAGATAGGCGTCATTGAGGTTAGCTCTGTTGAGGGCAGTGTTCTTCAGGTTAGCGCTTTCGAGGAAGCCAGTTTCAAAATTGGCGCTTTCAAGATTGGCACTGAAAAGGTTCGCTCCAATGAGGTTAGCATTGGCGAGGTAGACACTTTCAAGATTGGTGTTTTCGAGATTGGCGCTTTCAAGATTGGCACTGAAAAGGTTAACACCAGCAAGGTTTGCGCTTTCGATGTTGGCTCTGGCGAGAAATATCCCTGCAATTTGGGTAAATATTGCGTTCCCGATAGCCTCGCTGTAATGAATCACTTTGAGTAAACGATTTGTATGGTTGTACTCTTCAGCTTCTTCAGGCGGTTGACCACTGGGATAAAAGGCGATCGCTTCTTTCAACTCCGCCTGACTCTGCCCATAGCGATGCAATTCCAGGCAGAGGATCATCACATTCAGTCCGGTGTAAACATCGACCTGGCGTTGTCCGGTGGCAACTCCCTGGGCTTTGAGTTGGCGCATGGTGTCTTGCGGCAGAGTAGTGGGTGGTTCGGCATCAATGAATTCGCCTTCGCACCAGCGGTCATAGAAGTCGTTGAGGCGTTCAAACAAAGTGATCAGGGCATCGTGGGACAGTTGATCCACCAGGCGAGGGGTGAGGTAGCTGACGATGTCCGGTGTTAAGCCACCGTAACCGAGCAGATCATAAATTTCGCGGTGCATCTGGGGTTCGGGCACCAAAAAATCGGTGTTGCGTCGTCCGCCTTTTTGTGACCAATCTTCTAACGCTTCCAGCAACCGTTCGGCAAACAAAAACTCGCCAAAGCTTTTATGCACAAACTCAATGGAGCCACCCTGTTCACCTGATGCGGGTTTGAGGTAGAAACTGGTGAGGAGATTGTTCAGGGCTTTGCTGTCGCTGAGGCTAGTTTCTTGTCGGGATTTTTCCAAAAGTTTTGCCGCCGGATTATGGCTGGCTTTGAGTCGCGCTTCCAGCATCGAGACTTTGGCAATTTCATTCCCCGACTGCACCACACAAGTTGCCGCTTCGGTTAAAAACTGGCGTAACTCCTTATACTCCAGCTTGGTCATCTCAAAATTATGGCTGCCCCGTTGTTTTTCTAGTACCCATTCCACCACCTTGTCATAAATTAAAATCTTGATTTGGCTAACACCTTCAGCAAGAATAAACAAGTTCACCGATAGCTTGCCTTCTCTATGCATTCTTGCCAGAAGATAAATTAGTAAAGGTTCTTGCGCTAATTTTTGAACATCCTCTGGACAAGCTTTTAGAAATTGGTAAAACAGTTGAGCATTTGGGATAGAAATTTTTTTAGCCCACTTGTTCATCCAACTTCTCGTCAACTCATCATCCATCGGTTGAATCTCAATTCGCTCAATGTTACGAGTTTGCGAGATGAGCCGCTCCACTTGCATCAGCGCCAGCGGACGACCTGTAATCACAAAGCGATGGTGACTGTTTTGCTGAAACTGTTCCACCTGCTTCAAAAATTCTTCCAAGCCCCCGGTGGCGCGTCCTTCCAGCAGCAACTCATCAAAGCCATCCAGGAAAAACAAAAAGCGGGTGTTGGCATCAGTGAGCCAACCGGAATCGCTGGTGACGAAATCGCAGTTTTGCAATTCTGCGGCACTCTCTAACGTATCTTGCAAACGATTTGCCAGACTGCGTAAGCCGCGCAACCGGATCAAAATTGGCGTGTAGCTGGGATAAAGACTCTGGTAAACCTGCGCCGACACCATTCGACAAAACACACTCTTGCCCCGTCCGGCTTCGCCTTGAATGAACATCAGATGTTTGGCTTTTTGGGGGTCATTCAATGTGCTGACCAGCCACCGATCCAGTGGCAGGAGGGGTGCTTTCTCAACCTGCTTGCCATCGCAGTTCAACCGTTGCCCCTTCAGCGGGACATAGAGTTCTCGATACTTGATCAGCAGGGCATCCGGTGCGGTGCTGTCCTCCCGAAAAATGATTTCATCGGGTAGGGGTTGAATCTGCTGGTGGAGATAGGTTTCGATGCTCTGATACCGTTCCAGCAGTTCCCGCCCCCCGTTGCGGTAGAGTTCCACTAGTGGGTTGTCTGGATTCGCCGCAGTGGCGATCACCTGGTTGATGAAGCGATTTGTATTCCAGGCAACGCGATCGCACCATACGGTTGCCACTCCAGCCCCAAACCCAGTTTCCTGCAAACGGTCTTTAAAAATCGCATTAAAGCGCTGTGCCAATCGCGAGTTCGGAAAATTCAACAACGCCTCTTTCGCATCGCGTTCATCGAAGTTCATGTCACTCAGCTTCTTGAGTTCTTGCGCGATCGCAGCCGAGGCAGGCTTTGGCGATTGTTCTAATTGTGGCAATTGGGATTTGAGGAGCGATCGCAGACTATCTAAATACGCAGTCTGGCTCACCAGCATCATGCACTGTTCCAACGTGGGGGCTTGCGTCGTCATTTCAGCAATCAGCTTGAGAATGCCCACTGCCAGCGGCGCAAACGGAATCGCATCTTTGACAATCAATGCCAGCGGCGAGTTCAGCACATCCAGCAGTGAATCAAACTGCCCAAAGGACTCCTTCAACGTTTGCAGTTCAACCTTACTCCCCTGCTCCTTCACTGTTTTCGCCAGATCTAGCACGACTTTTGCTGTGTCCGTTCCGGCTTTGGTCACTTCCTCTGCCCGTTTCAGGTTTAACTCGCGAATGTCCGTATTCAGGAATGACCAGAGCTTCATAATGGTTGGCTTTTTTTGAGGCGAAGTCTGGATCGACCTTAACTGATGAACCTGAAAAAAGAAAACGTAGAAAGCAGAATATATTAATACGGCTTATGTGAGTTGAAGTAGTTCAAAAAGGAGGGGAATCGGCAAGATTAAGGTAACGACACCAACTTGAAGGTTCCCCATGAATATGATAGACGCTCCCACCTTGCTGACCATCATCTATGTCCTGGTGGATGATTGGTATCAACAACACGGGTATCGGTTTGTCAGGTCCGCTCGGGGTCCCAAACCTGAGTTTAGCGAGAGTGAACTGTTGAGTTTACTGGTGGCAATGGACTATTTCCCCTACCCTGGAGAGCAACAGTTCTTAGGCTTTATCCGCGCGAATTACAGGAGCTTATTTCCCAAGCTGCTCGACCAGAGCCAGTTTAATCGTCGTGCTCGGCGATTAGAGGGAGTGATTGAAGAGTTGCGGCGTTTCTGGGTCAACGAGTTAGGAGCCAGCTTTGAGCGCACCCTCCTGCTCGATACGAAACCTGTGCCCGTGGTTGGATACAAGCGCAGCAAGCGGCGGAGTGACTTTTCCGGCAGCGCGACCTATGGTCATTGTGCCAGTCGTCAACTCAACTACTTTGGCTACAAATTGGTCGTGGTCAGCACCTTGGTTGGAGTGCCCTTGGTCTATGCGCTCGTCCCTGCCCACACCGACGAACGCGAAGCCGCCGAAGCGGTCTTGTTCAGTGTTCATGGGTGTGACATCCTGGCGGATAAGGGCTTTATCGGGGGCGACTGGCAAGCAGAGATTTACCAGACCACAGGCAATCGGGTATTCACGCCGAAGCGTCTCAATCAGCAGCAACAAAACCCACCCGCCTTTGAGCGATTGTTGAACCATTTTCGAGAACGCATCGAGGGAGGCTTCAACGAAATCCAAAATACGGGACGCAACCTGGAGCGCCTCTTCAGGAAGACTGTGGTAGGGATGTGTGTGCATGTTGCCGCTAAAATGGCTAGTCATACCCTGCGTATCCTTCTCCGTCAGCGGTTTGGCATTAATGTGCTGACGTTTGAACAGTCCGCTACTCACCAACCCCTTTAAAACTCACATAAAGCGTATTAATGCAACAAAAAGCGCCCTCACGAGGAGAGCGCTTCTTGAGTTAATCAAGAGCTAATCAATTAGCCATTGATGGAAGGAGCAACCAGAGCTACAGGAGTCGCTTCGCCAGCAGCCAAGTCGAGGGGGAAGTTGTGAGCATTGCGCTCGTGCATCACTTCCATACCCAGGTTGGCGCGGTTCAGCACATCGGCCCAGGT
>JANRIS010000008.1:0-100061 GCA_033764685.1 Leptolyngbyaceae cyanobacterium bins.349 | reverse complement strand
GTCACTTCCCCCATCAAAGCAGGCGATCCCGTTCCCGATTTTTCTTTGCCATCTCAGTCGGGCGAGATAGTTAGCCTGAAGGATTTTGTCGGCAAAAAGGCTGTCGTGTTGTATTTCTATCCCAAGGACGACACGCCCGGTTGTACGGCTGAATCATGCGCCTTTCGCGACAGTTATCAGGTCTTTCAGGATGCTGGCGCAGAAGTGATCGGGATCAGCAGTGATTCGGCGGCATCGCACCAACAATTTGCCACCAAGCATCAACTGCCCTTTACCCTTCTGAGTGATACTGGAAACCAGGTACGCAAATTGTTTGGCGTGCCATCTACGCTAGGGTTGCTCCCTGGTCGTGTCACCTACGTGATTGATCAACAGGGCATTGTCAGAACGGTCTTCAACTCCCAATTAAACTTTAAGGGGCATGTTGACGAAGCTTTGAAGACCTTGCGAGAGATGCAGCCAGGATGATGGATGGGCGTTGCTGAATTGAGGTATGAATATCAGAATTCTCCCTCACCCTAGCCCTCTCCCAACGGGCGAGGGAACAGGATTTGTAGCTCCCTTCTCCCCCAGGAGAAGGGTTGGGGATGAGGGCAAATCATCCTTGCATTCAGCAAAGCCGATGGATGCAAGGGCCGGGGGCTAAATATCTCACCTACCCAGATGTGAAGCGTCCATTTCACTCGAATTCCAGGCTATTAGCAGTCCATCCAATGTCTATCTTGCAGCCGATGTCAGGCTTTTTGCTCAAGACGCGCGATCGCTGATTTCCCAGCCTTGAGCAAATTGTTTCACGAATTCTTCCTGCACCTGAGTTTCCACGCTACCAGGGCGAGCTTTGCGAATAATGATAAACGCCTCTGCTGCCGAGTAGCCCAAGGTGGTGAGACAGGCCGCCACAATTAGCCCGGAGCGGCCTAACCCGCCTTTGCAATGGGTCACGACGGTTTTACCCTGCCGCACCGCCCCCAAAATTTCCCGCACTAAGCTGACCGTCGCAGGCATGGAACGGGGAGCACTGAAGTCAGGAATGGGAAACCACAAAGAGCGCATCCCGGCTTGTTGGACTTCGCTAAACAGGTGCGGAATCTTGAGTTGGGATAGCTCCGCTTCCTCAATTAAGGAGACTAACGTGTCAACATGGTAATGATGCCGCAAGCGATCGAGATCCAAAGCCAGGTTGCGTTGCCAGAGAAACTGCATCCCCACGTTTTGCTTTCCCGGTGCGATCGTCAGCCCCAACCGTCCCGGCAGGTTCAACGCTTCAGCAGGCACAAAATCAACGTGGATGGGATGCTTCTCAGAGGTAGACAACGGAATATTGGGTTGGGCGGGTGACATACGGGTAGAGAGTGAAACAACGAGAAACAACCAACTCCAGTATGGCCATAATCCTTCACAATCGTTAATGAGGACTCAGGTAGTTTCAGCATGGATATCAAACACGGATTTGTTGACTCAATTGGCAATACTCCCCTGATTCGTCTCAACAGCTTTAGCGATGAAACAGGCTGTGAGATTTTGGGCAAAGCAGAATTCCTCAATCCGGGTGGCTCTGTCAAAGATCGGGCGGCGCTCTACATTATTGAAGCTGCCGAACGCCAAGGTTCATTAAAACCCGGCGGCACCGTAGTGGAAGGAACCGCTGGCAATACTGGGATTGGGCTGGCTCACATTTGCAATGCTAAAGGGTATAACTGCCTGATCGTGATTCCCGAAACCCAATCGCAGGAGAAGATTGATCTGCTCCGCACTCTGGGGGCAGAAGTGCGAACGGTGCCCGCTGTCCCTTACAAAGATCCCAACAACTACGTGAGGCTATCTGGCAGAATTGCCGCTGAAATGGAGAATGCCATCTGGGCCAATCAATTTGATAATCTGGCGAATCGTCTAGCGCATTACGAAACGACAGGCCCCGAAATTTGGCAACAAACGGAGGGCAAGGTAGATGCCTGGGTGACTGCAACCGGAACGGGGGGCACCTACGCAGGCGTGGCGCTGTTTTTGAAGGAGCAGAATCCGGCGATCCAGTGTGTGTTGGCGGACCCGATGGGCAGCGGTCTCTATAGCTACGTCAAGACGGGCGAACCCAAAGCGGAGGGTAGCTCGATTACGGAGGGGATTGGCAATAGTCGGGTAACGGCCAATATGCAGGGCGCTCCGGCAGATGATGCGATTCAGATTGATGATGTAGAAGCGATTCGGGTGCTGTATCAACTGCTGGAAAAAGATGGGTTGTTTATGGGGGGGTCGGTTGGCATTAATGTGGGGGCAGCCGTGGCCCTGGCTAAACAAATGGGTCCGGGCCACACGATTGTGACGATTCTTTGTGATGGGGGGAGTCGGTATCAGTCGAAGTTGTTTAATCGGGAGTGGCTGAAGCAACGGGGATTGTTGCCTGCGTGATGGGGGCGTGAGGAGTTTAAAGTTCTGAATTCAATTGCTGGCTCTAAAATCGAGGGATGGCAAAACGTTTGGCAGCGATCGCGGAGTCGATGGTAGGCATGATACGGTTGATTGACGCAACAAAAGCATGGGGATGGCACATCATGGCTACCACCCTGATCGTGTGTAGTCGGAGTTATGCCGTCAGCGCGATCGCGCCCTCTGCTCCGCTGACCACGCCTGACGTATCACCCAGGTTGGCCCAACAAATTGAATGTCGCCAGGTGATCATTCGCGGGGGGGCACCCTTCTTTCCCACGTTGCCGCAACGCCCCACCACTGCCTCGGATGTCTTACCCCTGGGGTCACGAGTGGGCATGGATGTCACCACGCTGCCGATTCGGGCACCCGATGGCCAATCCTACCGATTTGTGACTTCTCCCTTCAACAGTTCCAGCACTACGGCGGGCTACATTCCAGTGCGATTTGTGGATCGGGATGGCGTGTTTAAGGAGACGCTAGGTCCCTGTCGTCGCCGGATGTGGTGAGGCGATCGCGGGAATGAGATAACTCGCCAGCGTCGCTGGATCAACCCCCAACACGGTGCGATCGTGCGCGGCCAACACACTCGCCCGCCCATGCCACCAGGCTGCTGATTTCACTACCTCCAGCGGAGTTACCGCTTGATGCGCTGCGATCGCCTGGGCCAGCAATCCTGCCGTGAGGCCAGTTAGCACATCCCCACTGCCACCCCGCGCCAGGGCGGCACTGCTCTCAGGATTAATCCAGACAGTGGCAGCATCGGCGATCGCGGTTCTGGCTCCTTTCAGGAGCACGATCGCGCCCGATTGCCGCGCCGCAGCACTGACGGCAGTGATGCGACAGGTTAAGCTGTCTGCTAGAGCGGGAAATAGCCGTTTGAACTCGCCCGCATGGGGAGTCAACACTGTCGTTGCCGTGCGTGATTGTAGCGAGGTGACGGTTCCCAGTTGGGCCAGGGCATTTAAGCCGTCTGCGTCTAACACCAGGGGGCGATCGCTGGCAAGTACCCGTTGCACCATCGGCAGAGCCTCCAGCGTGAGGCCGGGGCCACAGGCAATCGCGCTGTATTTTGCCAGGTCTACTGGTAACTCTGCGATCGCGCCAGATGCGGTTTCGGGACAATCCACAATCAAAGCTTCCGGTAGTCGCTCGCTCAACAGCGGTTTGATGGAGGCCGGAACCGCGATCGTCACCATGCCCACGCCACTCGCCCGCGCCCCCAATCCGGCCAGAATCGCTGCGCCCACATACTGCCGCGACCCTGCAATCAGTAGTAAATGTCCGACGGTGTATTTATGGGCCGTGGGCGATCGCTGGAGGGGCAGATGGGCGATCGCCACCTCAGGTGTAATCCGCCGCACTGATCTGTCTCCCACAATGGCCTGGATATCGGCCAGCGGAATGTCAAACTCCACCCGTTCCGCCTGTCCTATCCATTCCAGGGCATGATCCTGTAACAAGCCTTGTTTCCACAACCCCAGGCACAATGTCTGGCGGGCGCGAATTGCCGTTCCCAAAACCTGCCCGGTGTCCGTGTGGAGACCGGAGGGGAGGTCAATACTAACTACGGGAATTTGCCATTCGTTGATCTGGGCGATCGCGCCTGCGACATCCCCCGCGATGGCTCGTTCTAGCCCAAAGCCAAACAAGCCATCAAGCAGCCAATCACAGCTCCGCAACGAGCCGACCTCCGCACCAAAGGGTATCCCCAGACTGCGACAATACCGGGCATGAGCGGCAGTCAGTTCCTTCAGTCGCTGCATGGGCTGATAAACATGGACCGCCTGCCCCCGCAGGTGTAATTCTCGTGCTACGACGAGGGCATCCCCCCCATTGTGACCCGGCCCCACCAGTACGCCGACCCGTGATTGCACGGGGTAAAGGGTTTGCACTCGTTGGGTAATGCGTCCGGCCACTTTTTCCATCAACGCGGCTACGGGCATCCCCGCTGCAAACATCCGTCCTTCAATCTGCCGCATCTGGTCAGCCGTGACCACGAATTGCGACAACATCGAACAACTCATCGCTGAAAGAACACTCTGGCATCCATCCCGCCCGATCGCAGATAGGTGCTCACGCCTTCCGCTTCACCCAAATTGATAAACGGTCCAACGGCAAGATGGGGGCCTAACGGAGCTTTTTTGGCTTGAATTGCCTCCGGACGCACTCCCATACTCACCATCTTGTTGGCGATCGCGCCAAAGTTTTCGGGCCGAGTCGGTACCACTACCTGATAGTAGGACATCTTAATTTCGGGCATGGTCACTGGCGGCGTAACCGATGCGCCGGGAAATCCACCTGGTTGTGGTGCCGGGGGTTGATAGATCGATTCTTGTGGTAAGGCGGGAAATCCGGCTGGAGGCACCATTTGCACCCCCTGAGTCGGCGGGGGGACAGGAGCCAAACTGGGTAGGGCACTGCCATTGGGGAAGGCGGGGGGCGGCGGTAAGGCTTGCTGGGCACGCGCCACCGCAGAACTGACCCCAAGCGCCGCGATCGCCGTTGCCATCATCCCTCCCAAACCTGCAAGCCGCCGCGCACGACCCAGATCCCGGTGCTCGTTGCTCCACTGCCTGACCATACACCTACATTCCCTTCTCGTCACTGCTGATGGCAAGCATGTTACACGCAGAATTCAGGAGTGACGCAGGAATTTCGAGCTGACCGATCCCGGTAAAGGCCAGTTTACAATGAGGGAGGTTGATGGAAGAAATAGATGCTGGATGAGATTGTCATTTGTCAGGTGTCCTTTGTCTTTTGCAAATCGCCAACAACCAACCATTAATGACCCATGACGAATGCCCCATGACCAATGTCTGTTGATTACGATCTGATTATTTTGGGGGCGACACCCGCTGGTATCCAAACGGCGATCGCGGCGGCCACCCTCAAAGCCCGCGTCGCCCTGATTACTCAGGATTGCTCCCCCCACTCTGCCCCAGAACTCATTCCCCATCATGGGTTACTGCATCTGGCCCACCAGGCTGACCAATGGCAGCATGTGGCATCCTTACCGTTTTGGTCGGCAGATAGTAAAGAACTCGTCCTGCAAGGGGCACAAGTCACGGCCTGGATGGCGGCAGTGGTGGGTAACGTGGCCACGGTGCGATCGGTTGCGGCCCTGGCGGCTTATGGGGTGGATGTGATCCCAGGGCTGGGAGAGTTTTGTCGCAAACCGGCTCCTGGCGTTGTGGTGGGCCAGCGGTTTTTGCAGGCCCGTGGTTATCTGCTGGCGGTGGGCAGTCGCCCCCGCATTCCCGCGATCGCCGGATTGGACACCGTCAACTACTTCACTCCCGAAACCCTGCCGACCCATCTGGGCGCGATCGCTTCAGCCGCTACCATTGCCGTTTTGGGGGCAGGCAAAACCGCAGTAGAACTGGCCCAGGCATTGAATCACCTGGGGCATCAAGTGATCCTGCTGACTGAGCAGCGATCGCTCCTGCCAGATGCTGATCGCGAAGTGGCGCAATGGCTCCAGGCCCACCTGGAAGCCGCAGGGGTTCAGGTTTGGCTCCAGGCTGCCATTAAGCGGGTGCAGCAACTCCCGCCCGACTCGGCCACCCAAACGCCCACGGGGCAAAAACGCCTCTGGCTCGGCACCAAAAGCCTGGACGTGGATGAACTGGCGATCGCGGCGGGGCAGACTCCCAATCTGGCTTCCCTCAACCTGGAAGCGGTAGCGGTACGCTGGACCGACCAGGGCATTGTGCATAACCAAAAATTGCAAACCACCAACGCCCGCATTTACGCCTGTGAAGGGCGAGTTGGCTCTGAATGTTTTACCCAATTGGCCAACCACGAAGCCGCGATCGCACTCAAAAATATTCTGTTCTTTCCCCGGTCTCGGCTTGATCGGCAGCGGGTTCCTTTCACGGTTCACACCTCACCCGAACTGGCCTGGATTGGCCTCACCACCGAACAAGCGACTCAACAATATGGCAATCACCAGGTTTACACTCTGCGGCAACCCTGCTCCATCCTGCCCAGCGCCCAACTGCAAAACGACTTGAGCGGATTTTGCCAACTGATTGTGCATCGGAATGGCACCTTACTGGGGGCACATTTAGTCGGAAATCAGGTCAGTGCCGCGATCGCAGTGTTGGCGCTGGCCATGCAGCAACGGCTGAAAATTGGCGCGATCGCGGCTCTTCCCTTCCCCACTCCCACAATGACTGAAATACTCCACCACACCGCCGCCGACTTCCGCAGGCTTCAGTTCAAACACACCCCCTGGCTGCAAGACCTGGTAGACCATTTCTTCGACCTACGGCGGGCCTGGTCCAGAAATTCCCCCAGTTGAGCCACACCATCACCCCAATATGAAAGTAACGCGGTGAAAGTTCTGTGAAAGTAATACTGTGAAAGTTCTGCGAAAGTAACGTGGTGAAAGTAATACTGTGAAAGTTATGTGAAAGTGAAGAATCCCAGGAGATTGAATTGACGCTTGGTACGATAAATGCGTCCAACGAGTGGGGCATTTTCGCTATGGCTACCGCGACAGTTCTCAAATTTATGCAGAAAACCGCAGAAGATGAAGCATTGCGTCAACAACTCGAAAAACTACTGGGCGTTGGCGATGGCAACATCAGCAGTGAAGCCGACTTAGACCCAGCAGAATCGGAAGCTCTCAAAGGGGAGCGTGCGCCTGTTGTTGCAGAATTTGCGGCATTGAATGGCTATGATTTTTCAGTGGATGAATTAGTGACAGTAGTGGATGCGTTTCAAAAGCATCAAGCTGGAGAACTGCCTGATGATGCTTTTGCCTCTTTATTAGGCATTTCTGGGCCAGCAGCCAGTCAAGAATCGGATCTGGTTGGCGCTGCCAAAGTCAAACGCTGGTTTATGAAAACTTACCTGGGCTATTAGAATCAACAGCATCCACACAACGGCATCCACACAACAGCATCCACATAACGGCATCCACATAACGGCATCCACAGGGGATGCGCTCTACCCCATCCCTTGTGGACGGTTCTGGCGACGGTCCCCTGTTTGCTATGATTCAGGAAGTGCAACGCCTGAGTTGGCTAACCCGCTGACTTGGATGAGTAGACAGGGCAAATGCCAGGAGCAACGTGGTGCTAAAACCAGAGCAAATTGCACAGCTAAGAGATTTAGTTGCCGAAAGCAACCGACTGCTAGAACTGGGAGACAAGCAGGGCGCAGAAGTCATTCAGCAACGCATTGAAGCGCTCAAAGCTGAGTGGCGTAAGGCCGACCCAGCGTAAACCCACTACCCCAACAGACGATTAGGCGGTGGGTGGGTTGGGGGGGCACCAAAAAAGATTTTGACTGGAAATACCGAGAGAATCTAAAATTCCCCGCATGACCTCGGTGCAATACTGCCAATGTCCGAGATCTTCGTACATGCGATCGGGGTTGAATTCCAGGTTGTAGTGCAGCACATTGGGCAGTTGAGCAAATTCGTCTGATGCTTGCGGCGAGATTAATAACAGACGAAATTGTTTTCCCTGACATTTCATCTGAAGTTTGTAAACTAAGTCCATAACGCTGCCGCGATCGCAGACTCCGGTTCGTACAAATAGAGCTTTATCGCATTTCTGTAAGGTATACCAGAAGCGTTTGGCCCGCGCACTGTAACGAGTCCGCATGCGCTCTAACACGGGTGTCATATCATTGACCGGATCATCGCTATCTTCAACTTCGTGAGCAAAGGAAAGTCCTGTCCATTTGCGATGATAAATCCGTCTGGCCTCATGATTGTAGTGCAGCCAATGAGGGTTCCACATGTCATAAAAGTCGTTCTGCACCATGTCTGCAACATCGCCCAAATTGGTGGTGCGCGTCAGATCAAAGGGAAAGGCGGGACCATCATACTCCAGCTTATAGAGCAGCATTCGCACCGCACAGCGATCGCCCAGGGGAATAATGGCAACTCGACGAATGGCCGCTAAACTGCACTGGTAGTCGAGGCCAATCACCGATTGAGCCGGGATTTTGACGCGGCTCTCCAGTCCATCTGGACCGATCATCATGGTGCGAAAGGGGGCTTCTGGGTGAGCTGCATCTTCATACACCCCGGTTGGCATTGCTTTCAAGGCGGCCCGTACGTCCTTCCACATGGGATGAATGTTGTACTCATGATCCGAGTCGTTGATTACATACAGGCGGCGATCGCTAATTTTCAAAATGCCTAAATGGCCATCGTAAAACAGCACTTGAGACCCTGTTTGGGCAAAGAAATGAAAGGCTGGATGAAAATTCAGGTCGGTAGCGGGAGGCACCGTGAGGACGGTATGAATCTGGCCATCGTCGCGCACAAACAAAGACGACACGGTGCCGGTTTTGGCAGTGGCCATGTATAACCCTGCTGGCACTTGTGCGGCTCGCAGCGCCGTCTGGAAGGCCCGCCAATCGGGGGTGATGGTGTAGGGAAACGAGCTGGTGTTCACAATTCGCAGGCCGTTTTGCGGCAGGGCAGACAGCAAAAACCCGCCAGCATCTTGATAGAGCCGCCGTTCTGCTCCGGTGGGCGGGTGGGCTTGAGTGCCGCGATCGCCAGTTGGTAAATGCCAGATGGCTGGGTCGATCGCGGTATACATCCGGTAATGCCCCTCGGCGTTGGGATGGGCCGAATCATAGGACAACCCCGCCTGCCAGCGGCCTTTACCATCATCCACGGTTGCCAACCAATCCAACACAGGCACTCCCCAGGTCAACAGGCGCTGGTGTGTGTCCCGCAGCACTCGGTAATGCTCCAGTGAATAATCGCCATGAGGATACACCGCCCCCAAAACAGGCCGTGCGCCTATTTCCTGAGTCAATTTCAGTAATTGCTGCAAGCCGTTTTCAAACCGTCGTTGAATCGCCCGGTACTGCTGAGGCGGACTGGCAGCAAGTCCCTCATTGCCTAACGAAAGGGCAATAATCACCACGTCTGGTTGTTCCGGTGCGACCATCTGGGCAAATCGGGCGATCGTCGTGCCCACATTCGCCCCTACCGCCGACCCGTTAACCAGGTGATGCCCATACTGTTGTTGCAAACTCTGTCCCAGGTGCCATGCCCAGCCCCGCAGCAACCAGGCACTACACCCTAAGGCCACAGAACTGCCGATCACCACAATTTTCAGTCCGGCTGGATGGTTGGGGGCGGATGGTTGGGGTGGCGGCGCTGCCAAATACCCGTAGGGATCAGGGCGAATAATGCCAAATTCCCCATCTTCAACGATCACTAAAGGTTGAGGCTCTGGCTCGATCGGCACCCAGCGGTTGGCACCCAGCGCTTCCCACATCACCTGGCCATCGCGGCCAATTTTCACATACTTATACTCGACCTTGGACTCGATGGGGCGATCGCGAGATGCGCCGGCCCCCATCGCGCTGACTTCTAGATCAACCCACCACAATGGATAGCGATCGCCCCTCGTTTGGAGCGGCACTCGTTGCGCTTCATCCCACGAACCCATCGCCAACGTCGAACCCACCAGAGCGATCGTTTCTCCGGGTTGGGTGACTGCCTTGATCTGGAACCGATACATACAGCCCCACTTTCATCCGTACGATGCCAGACCGATTTACTGAAGCCATCGAGAGACAGCAAGCGCCACCGATGACCAACACTGATTCAGATATTCATTCAAACTTGCACCGAACATACCACGAGGCGATTCATCAACATTGTCGTGGCAATAACGTTGCAGGTGATTGAATTTTCAGGGAGTGTTTCACCAGTTACTTGCGTCTATAGGAAACCTTACCTGTAACGTTGCAACGTTTCTATAGAATGCCACCCACAGGTTTAGGCCATCCCCAATTCTCGTTTTGTATAAAAATTCAAAAGCGTCCGTACTTTGGCGGAATTACAGGCGTGATGCAGCAGCAAAAGGGACAAATGTGATTTAAGAATTGTAAACTTAGGGGGATTCATCACTTTTAATCCATAGCGCATTCATGCTGCCCTCGATCCTGAACGAACATCAAGTTCATCCCTTTAACTTTATCTTGATGGGGCTATCCGTCAAGGAATGCGTTATCAAACAGAACTCTATGGGTTGGTCGCAACCTTTGAGCGGGACCAACGCATCCAGGCTTACGACTTAGCCAATTCGTGCGCGACTGCACCCTGCTGCGCGATCGTCACCGTCTCAACGCAATACAAAGTCTGGATTCGATTAACGTCTTCAGAATATGCCTGTTGGCAGGCTTACATCAACCAACCTCAATCCTCAGCCTTTCAGAAGCCAGAGCAAAAGCCAGAAAAAGCGACTGCTACTAGTAAAAAGATCTATTGGCCTCAACCTCAGTTTTTGGCGCAATCCTTTTTAACAGAAGCGTTTGCTTAATGCCCTAATCAGAAAGCCGGTTTTTCCGGTTGAACCATTTGGGTGAAACTAAACCCTGCGGAAAGAAGATCGTTCCAATGACAATCAGCAGGCCAAAGATAATCAACCGACCATCTCGCAGAAATTGAGCCAACCAGAGGGGTAAGCCGGGAGTATCGGCGATCGCTCGGAGGACTTCTGGTAAAGCGGTAAAGACCATGCCGCCGAGTACCGGCCCCCAAAAGGTGCGAGACCCACCAATCAGGACAAAGGTCAAAATAATAATGCTGGAGTCGAAGGTGCCCTGGCGGGTGTTCCAGGTGTTGAGAAAATGAGCACTGACGGCCCCGACCAGCCCGGCCAAAATTGCCCCTAAGGTAAAGGCCAGCACTTTGAAGTAGGTGGGATTGATCCCCATCGCATCGGCAGCCAGTTCGTCTTCTCGAATGGCTAGAAAAGCCCGTCCGACTCGAATCCGCTCCAGCCGATACAGAAACCCCATGCTTAACAGCAATAGCGGCAGGACAATCCAGAGGTATTCGATGGGTTGGGTGAAGGGTTGGGGAATGCCAAAAATGCCCACGGCACCGCCCGTGATCTCTAAATTCAGGCACAGTATCCGCAAAATTTCGACGAAGGCAATGGTGGCGATCGCCAGATAAATTCCCCGTAACCGCAACGCGGGAAGGCCAACAGCCAACCCCAATAGACCCGCTGCCACACCCGCGATCGCCATTTCTAGCAGCAATAACGGAATTGGGAAAGACTGCCCTGCCGGAACCGTGAATACTTTTGTCGATAAAATGGCCGCAATATAACCGCCCAGCGCATAAAAACCCGGACTCGCCAGAGACAACTGCCCCGCCATCAACGGTAGATACAGCGATAACCCCAACATTGCGCCCAGCAACATTGAGACCATGAGAAACCCATAGGTGGAAAAGAAATCAGCCATGATGGTGCAGCAGCGGGCCAAGATGCAGGGAAAGTTATGTTTCGGACTTTACCATTAAACACCGCCCCTGATGCTCGTGGGAGTGCCGCGATCGCCCTCTCCAACCTCCCCTCCTCCTCAGTCCTTCTCCTATAATGAGCCACAGTATCTGATTTTTTCTGATCTCCTACCCTCCATTCCCGATCCCCTGCTATGACTCACCGCATTGCTGATCTCCTCCGCGCTGGCCAACCCGATGAAACCGTAACAATTCAGGGTTGGGTACGCACTAAACGAGAACAAAAAGAATTCAGTTTTGTCGAGGTCAATGATGGGTCTGCAATGGCGGGACTGCAAGTGGTCGTCAATCAAGATGTCCCAGGATATGCCGAAACGATTAAGCGAGTCAGTACCGGGGCATCGGTGGAAATTGCCGGGACATTGGTGGCATCTCCGGCCAAGGGGCAACGCATTGAACTAAAGGCCGACTCGATCATGGTGTTTGGGGAAGCCGATCCCGAAACCTACCCTTTACAGAAAAAGCGCCACTCCTTCGAGTTCTTGCGGGATATTGCCCATTTGCGATCGCGCACCAACACTCTGGGAGCCGTTTTTCGGGTGCGCAACGCCGCCGCCGCCGCCATTCACAACTTTTTTCAAGAACGGGGCTTTTTGTGGATTCATACTCCCATCATCAGCGCCAGCGATTGCGAAGGAGCGGGGGAAATGTTCACCGTAACGGGGTTTGACCTCGGTAAGGTGCCCCTCACAGCGGACCAAAAAGTAGACTACAGCCAAGATTTTTTTGGCCAGCAGGCGTACCTGACGGTGAGCGGCCAGTTAGAAGCTGAAATTATGGCGATGGCATTTTCTAATGTCTACACGTTTGGCCCTACCTTTCGGGCCGAAAATTCCAACACCTCCCGCCACTTGGCCGAATTTTGGATGGTCGAACCGGAAATGGCGTTCTGCAATCTCCAGGGGGATATGGACCTGGCGGAAGCGTTTCTGAAGTATGTGTTTCAGCATGTGCTGGCAACTTGCACCGAAGATATGGAGTTTTTCAACGATCGCATCGACAAATCCGTTCTCGCCACAGCCGACAACATTATTAACAACGAATTTGCCCGTGTGACCTATACCGAAGCGATCGCTTTACTGGAAAAGTCCGGCAAAACCTTTGAATATCCCGTGGAGTGGGGCTTGGATCTGCAATCGGAACACGAACGCTATTTAGCCGAAGATTATTTCAAAAAGCCCACCATCGTCACCGATTATCCCGCCAAAATTAAAGCCTTTTATATGCGGCTGAATGATGATGAGAAAACGGTTGCGGCAATGGATGTGTTAGCGCCGAAAATTGGCGAAATTATTGGCGGGTCGCAACGGGAAGAACGTCTGGATGTGCTGGAACGCCGCCTGCAAGCTGTGGGTCTCGATCCTGCGCCCTACTGGTGGTATTTAGATCTACGGCGCTATGGCACTGTGCCCCATGCTGGATTTGGGTTGGGCTTTGAACGCCTGGTGCAATTCATGACGGGGATGGGCAACATCCGTGATGTGATTCCCTTCCCGCGTGCGCCTCAGGAAGTGGAGTTTTAACTAAGGATCAATCGGGATGACAGGATTCGAACCTGCGGCATCCTGCTCCCAAAGCAGGCGCGCTACCAAGCTGCGCTACATCCCGTAACGGTACCTGCCTAGTATAACCCCTTCGTCACTCGCTGAGTAGTCCCGCTAAGATGGATCAATCTAAAAGTGGGGGGCGATCGCAGTGAAACGGCAGCAACAGACAAAATCGGCAGTTGTGCGATCGCGGAATTGGCCGCTCCAGGAACTGCCTGGATTAGATGCTCAAGCTCAAGCCCAATTGATGGAACGGGGCATTACTTCCACATTGCAACTCTGGCGGCAAACGGCAACCCCCAGTCAACGCGCCACCCTCGCCGCCGACCTCCAAATTCATTCGCAATACGTTAGTAAATGGTCAGCATTAGCGAATTTGTCCCGCTTGCCAAGTGTGGGGTGCCGCTACTGTGGGTTGTTGCTCCACGCGGGGATTGCCTCCCCCCAGCAACTGGCCCAGACTCCATTCCCAAGAGTGCATCAACAAATTCTGCGGCTGCACGTCGCCGAACTTCAGCGTAAAGACTTATGCCCAACGCTACAAGAAGTGAGCCAATGGGTCCAGGAAGCGGCCCAACTTGCTGCCGATTAAAGCCAGGTGCTCATCCTGAAATTTTGGGCTGCATTTGGGGCACCCTGATGGCAGATTGCAAACGGTGTTAGTCCGGATACCAGAACATGCCCTTAATCCCTTCTGGGTCAGACATGAACCCCAAACGACGGTAAAAGTCCACCACATGCGGATCAGCAAACAAAGTAATGTTGCTAATATCTTCGCTCCGTAACTTTTTGATGACGTGCTTCATCAAAGCTTTACCCAATCCCTTACTCTGGAAGTCTGGATGAACGACGACATCCCAGATAGTGGCGTTAAAGGCATGGTCTGAGGTGGCTCTCGAAAACCCAATCAACCGTCGTTGAGTGCCTCGTTGTTCCCACATGGAGACGACTAGAAAGCTGTGTTGAATCGCCTTTCTGACTTTCCGCAGGGGACGACGAGACCAGCCGACCGCATCACACAATTCTTCCAGTTCGTAAAGGTCAATATCGCGGTCAGTACTGAAGACAATTTGAGAGCCGCGATCGCCCGCCGGTTCGATCGTTTCCCCGACAACGGACACAGCTCTAGAGGTAGCAGGGGCATCAGCGCTGCTGAATAGGCTTTTCCAAAAACCCATGTAAGCGAAGGTAAGGTAGTAAAAGTTAGATCACAGTAGATATTAGTATAGCCCTATCCTCAATGTCCCAATGTTCCTTCTAGCTGGGATAAATCCTTCATCGGTTCACACTGCCCACATAATGAATTGAGGAACTCGTAGTCAAGATCGCTAAATTCGTTTAGAGTGAAAGCCTCCTGCCGCGATCGCCCATGCGATCGAGCCGTTGTTCCCATAACCACCCAGTCTCCACTGCAACCCTCGATTTGATTATGGCTTTAGGATTAAAGTCATCCACATTAGAACTGCTCAAACGCTTCAATCGGGCGTTTCCGCAATTTTATGAGCAATTTGTCAGCAGTGAAATTCAACTGCAAAATTTGCGGCTGGCCTATCATCTTTACAAAACGAAACAAGCAGTTATCGAGTTAAAACCAGAAGGTAGTAAGAGTGCCCTTCACTTTGCCTACCGCAACCAATCGTTCCTGTTGAGTGATATTTTTGGGGTTTTGGCTGCTTACGGGCTGACGATTCACAGTTTAAGCCTGTATGGGCAAATCTATCCACCCATGCTGGTGTTCGTCAAGCTGATCGTCTCCCGCAGTGGCAAAGCCCTGACCGAAAAAACCGCTGAAAACGTTTGTCGTGCCATTCGAGAAGCCCTGGCTGGACGGTTCGAGGTGGAGGAAATGCTGGCGGTTGAGTTCAACCTGGATGCGGGTCTGGAGCAAGTCGAAACTGAATTTTACGTTGATCCGGTATTTCACCTGCCGGCCCTACTGATCGAAGCCGACAACCAGCCCGGATTGTTTTACAAAGTGATGTATGCCATCTGGCAAGAAGATTTAATGGTGGTGAATGCTAACCTGCTCGTCTGGCGGGGCCGCACGCGCTTAATTTTGTACCTGTTAGGCCCCAACGAAAGCATCATCCCCGAATATCTCGGCCAAAAAATTGCCGAAGGCGTAAAACAGCGGTTATTGGGCCGCCGATTTTAACAAATTCCAGGGCAGGGGCAGTCGGCACCGGGTAGAGGCGTTCGGACAAACGCCTCCCCCAATAACGGGAGCGCAGAAGGTAGAGGCGTTTTGTAAAACGCCTACCCCCACCAATTGCCCTAGCAGAGGAACCTGAGGGAGAGCAGCGGACAGGCATGATACAAGCGATCGCAACCCAACCATTTGCAGACCAAAAACCGGGAACCTCTGGCCTGCGAAAAAAAGTTTCAGTATTTCAGCAGCGCCATTATCTAGAAAACTTTGTGCAGGCCATTTTTGACAGTGTGCCGAACCATCCAGGGCAAACGCTGGTGCTGGGCGGCGATGGGCGCTATTACAACCGTCAGGCCATACAAATCATTCTCAAAATGGCTGCCGCGAACGGATTTGGGCGAGTGCTGCTGGGGCGGGGGGGCATTTTGTCTACGCCTGCCGCCTCCTGTGTGATTCGCAAATATCAGGCATCGGGGGGAATTATCCTATCCGCCAGTCATAATCCCGCCGGACGACAGGGGGATTTTGGCATCAAGTACAACATTGGCAACGGTGGCCCTGCCCCGGAAAGCGTGACGGAGGCCATTTTTCGCCGCAGTCAATCCCTCACGGCTTACAAAATTTTGGAGGCCCCGGATGTCGATCTGGAGCGGTTAGGGGTTGCTCGGTTGGGGGAGATGGCGATCGAGGTGATCGATCCGGTGAATGATTATGCCCAGTTGATGGAGTCGCTATTTGACTTCGATCGCATCCGGGAACTGCTAACCAATGGGCACTTTCGGATGGTGATGGACTCGCTCCACGCGGTAACTGGACCCTATGCCCATCGCCTGTTGGAGCAACGGTTGGGGGCACCGTTAGGCACTGTGACCAACGGCGACTGTCTGGAAGATTTTGGCGGTGGGCATCCTGATCCCAATCTGGTGTATGCCCATGAATTAGTCGAGCGCTTGTTTGGTGAGCAGGCTCCCGACTTTGGTGCGGCTTCTGATGGAGATGGCGATCGCAATATGATTTTGGGTCGTCACTTTTTCGTCACACCCAGCGATAGTTTGGCAGTGCTGGCGGCGAATGCGACGCTGATTCCTGCTTATCGGCAAGGGTTAGCGGGAATTGCTCGTTCCATGCCCACCAGTCAGGCGTGCGATCGCGTCGCTGCACACCTGGGCATCCCCTGTTATGAAACGCCGACAGGGTGGAAATTTTTTGGCAACTTGCTGGATGCCGGCAAAGTCACCCTCTGCGGTGAAGAAAGTTTTGGCACTGGCTCGCATCATGTGCGCGAGAAAGATGGGCTGTGGGCAGTGTTGTTCTGGCTCAACATTCTGGCGGTGCGGCGGCAATCGGTGGAGGAGATTGTGCGAGAACACTGGCGCACCTATGGCCGCAATTACTACTCTCGTCACGACTATGAAAATGTCAATAGCGATCGCGCTTACGCCTTAATGGAGGCGCTCCACCGCCAAATGCCGATGCTGCAAAGTCAACATCTGGGGCGCTATCCGGTGGCCTACTGTGATGATTTTAGTTACACCGATCCGGTGGATCGCAGCGTCAGCCGGAATCAGGGTCTGCGGCTAGGCTTTACGGATGGATCGCGGATTGTCTGGCGCTTATCTGGAACTGGAACCCAGGGGGCGACTTTGCGCGTCTATCTGGAAACCTATGAATCCAATCATTCCCGGCAGCGGCTCGATCCCCAAATTGCGTTAAAAGAGTTGATTGCGATCGCGGAAAATGTGGCCCAAATCCAGCACTTTACCCAACTGTCCCAGCCCACCGTGATCACCTGACGAGCCTGATGGACCTGCCGCGCATGATCTATTTGATTGTGGTTAACTATGAGTCAACCGAGTTGATTCGCCGCCTGCTCGCCTCCCTACCGCACCCGCAAGAGCAGTCTTATGAGGTCATCCTCGTTAACAATTCTCCCAGCGATCGCGCCCTGCAATCCCTTGCGTCTGACATCGTTCACATTCTGGAAGCAGAAGCCAATTTAGGCTTTGGGGGCGGTTGCAATCTGGGGTTGCAGTGGGTGTACGCACGAGACAAAGGCGCGATCGCCTGGTTGCTCAATCCTGACACCCAACTGCACGCCGATTCCTTGAAAAATGTGCTGCCATTCTGCCAATCCCATCCCGAACTATCCATTATCGGTACGGTGATTCGTGAGCCAACGGGCAAAATTTGGTTTGCGGGGGGTGAGTTTGAACCAGGAAATGGCCGGATTGTCGCCAGCGAAACTTTACCCAGAGCCGGGATAGCTTATTGGGAAACAGCGTGGATAACGGGCTGTAGTTTGATCCTAAATTTGCAAAATTTCGCCGAATGTCCCCAATTTGCACCTGATTTCTTCTTGTATTACGAAGATTTTGATTTTTGTCGTCGCTATGCCAACCAGGGCCACGCGATCGCCGTGACGGGTAGCATTCAGGTCATCCACCAACCCTCCTCCATCACCAGTCGGAATCCGGCCTTAAAACTGGAGTACAGCACCGAAAGCTACCTGCTGGCCTTGGCAAAACATACCCCTCGCCGGGTGGTGTGGTATCGGTTGGGGCGCATTCTCTTGCGGGCGCTGCGAATGAGTGTGGTGGAACCGCCAACCGCGATCGCTATAATCAAGGGTGTGCAAAATTATCGGGTACGAGTGAGCCGTTTTGACCAGTCCCCTCATCATTAACCTGGCGTTTCTACCCGTCAAACCCACTGGGTTAGCCACCTACGCGATCAACCTGTTGCCCGACCTCAAACGTCTTGACCCCACATTGCTAGTGGCACAGCCCCAGGCAGGGTTTACTTGCCAGCCAGCCCCACCCGGCCTCACCCACGAACAGGGCAGAAAAGGACATTTTTCTCGCCTCCAGTGGACTCAATGGCAGATCCCCAAGCTGTATCGCCAGCTCCAGGCTGCGTTGCTGTTTTCGCCCATTCCAGAAGCACCTTTATTGGCAGGCTGCCGCTTTGTCGTCACGGTGCATGACCTGATTCCGCTCCGGTTCTTTCGCCCGTTCACGCCCCTGTGGCTATATCAGAAATACTATTTACCGCTGGTGTTGCAACAAGCGGCACACATCATCACCAATTCCCAATCCACTGCCCAGGATGTCATCGACTTTTTTCAAATTCCTGCCCAAAAAATTACGCCGATTCTGCTGGCCCACGATGCCGCAAATTTTCGATGTTTGGATGTGCCCACCCGCAATTATTTTTTGTATCTAGGACGCAATGATCCTTACAAAAATCTGCATCGCTTAGTCGCCGCATTTGCCCAACTGCCCGATCGCGCCGCCTACGAACTTTGGCTCGCCGGACCTGCGGATGAACGGTACAGTCCAGCTCTCAACACCCACATTGCCGAACTGGGACTCACACAGCAGGTGAAATTTCTCAACTACGTGCCCTATGCCGAATTACCTGTAATCATCAACCAGGCGATCGCCCTGGTGCTGCCGAGCCTCTGGGAAGGATTTGGGCTACCTGTGTTAGAGGCAATGGCCTGCGGCACTCCCGTCATTACCTCCCAGCTTTCCTCCCTCCCCGAAGTGACCGGAGAGGCCGCCTTATTGGTAGACCCGCTGGACGTGGGCGCGATCGCTGAGGCCATGCACCAGATCGCGATCGACCCAACGCTGCGACAAACCTTACGAACCGCCAGCCTGCAACGGGCCAGCCAATTCAGTTGGGCCAAAACCGGAGCCGCAACCACCGAAGTGCTGCAAAAATTCCTGTAAGCGCTGCTACCGTTGGCTTCCCTTCCAACTGGTCACATTTGCCCAGGCCAGATCCACCCATTTACTCATCCACCCATCCAGGCTCTCCTAGCGTTTCACCACCAGCACGACCCCACAAGCGATCAAGGCCAGCCCAATCAAATGTCGGACCGAAATCGCTTCCTGGAAGAAGAAGTACCCCATCATGACGGAAATGACATAAGACATCGAAATAGCTGGTCCCGCAACACTCAACTTCACACGAGTGAGAACCAGGATAAATAACACCGCACTTACCCCATAAAACACCAGACCAATCAATAACTCAGGGGTACGCAGAATATTGAAAATCTTCTCCACCGCATTTCCAGCGTCCACAGGTCCCAGTTTCAGCGCACCTAACTTGAGAAGTGCCTGTCCACCAGATGCCACCAGGACAGCCGATAAAAATAACAAAAACTCTTGTAGCGTCACTCGCGGCCTTGGGAATTGGTACAGTTTCTCAGTGTACGTTAAGTTGGCCGAATAACGCGCTTCCCCATTCAGAACTGTTGCTCCATCTCAGCAACGCTCCACCCCTAGCTGGACTGGGTTGAACGGGCTAAAATCAGGGCGACAACCCAAGCACATCGGAATTTGAAATGAGTGACGTGATTCAGTCTTCTGCAACGACCGAGCAAACCACGATCTGGGTCCGCAGTTTGATTGCCCTGGCCTGGGCAGACGGACATTTTGACCCGATCGAGCAAGAGATTATTACTGAACTGCTACACGAAAATTTGACCGAAGCTGAAAAAGTAACGGCTTTAGAACCGATTGCCGATGCTGACCTGGCCAGAGTTTTGGGACGAGATGCCCATTTAGCTGAAAATTTTCTAAGGACGGCAGTGATGGTGGCCCTGGCCGATGGAGACTACTCCGAGAAAGAAGATGCACTGCTGATGCACTACTGTCAGGTGCTGAACCAGAAACCAGAAGCGATTCAAGTATTACGCCATACGTTTCAATCGTTGGCTGCCGCCCAGCCTGGAGCCGATGATCTGCCAGGAACTATGGCCAGCCCCCTGACTCCACCTGCATTGGATGGGCAACAGCTAGTGGATGGGCAACATCCAGACGTGTTACACCCAGTGCGGGAATGGTTGGACACGATGGAAGTCCAAGATCCGAAGGTAGCTCGTATGTTATGCAAGTTGATCCCTTCTCAGTGTCCTTTTGAGCGAGACATCACGCTGTTTGGTCGTCAACTGGTCCACATTCCGCCTCTGTGCAAGATCAACCCGCTCTACGAACAACTGGTTGGTTTACGGTTCCGGGCTTTGTCGTATCTGGCGGATGATTGTGGCGAAGATGTCACGCCCTACATCTGACATGCCCTACATCTGAATGGTAGAGTCTACGATGGAGGGTCTTAAGGAAAAATACGCATGAAAGCGCAGGTGTTTCGCGGGGTTAACCAACTGAGTTACGAAGAGGTGCCAGTCCCAGAACTGGAGGCTGATGAGGTGTTGGTGCAGGTGCAGGTGGTGGGGTTGTGCCAGTCTGACATCAAAAAAATTCGCTACCCGTTATACGAACCACCCCGCATTTTTGGGCATGAAACGGCAGGCACGATCGCGGCTGTCGGGGATAAGGTCCGGGGTTGGGCCGTGGGCGATCGCGTGGTGGTATTACATCACATTCCCTGTATGCACTGCGCCTACTGCCTGAACGAAAATTTCTCGATGTGCGCCACCTACAAAAACATCACCACGACGGCGGGTTTTGCCCCCAGTGGTGGCGGTTTTGCCCAGTATGTGAAGGTGCCGGGGCATATTGTGCGGAATGGTGGCCTGATGATTATTCCAGACCCTATCTCCTTTGAGCAAGCCAGTTTTGTGGAACCGACCAACTGCTGCCTGAAGGCGGTGAAAAAAGCCCAGGTGCAACCCGGCCAAACGGTTTTGGTGACGGGGGCTGGCCCCATTGGGCTGATGTTTATCATGTTGGTGAAATATTTTGGGGCGCGGGCGATCGCGACAGACTTGCTCCCCTCCCGTATTGAGAAAGCCCTGAGTGTGGGAGCCGATGCCGCCTTCAATGCCCGTGACCCCGACTTGACTGCCAAGATTCATGGGATGACGAACGACATGGGCGTGGATACGAGCTTGCTGGCTGTCCCCAGCGATAAAGCCTTTTTCCAGGCGCTCGACTGCACCCGTAAGGGCGGCAAAATTCTCTTCTTTGCGGAGTTTCCCGATGAGGTGGAAATTCCCATCAATCCCAATATTCTTTATCGGCGGGAGATTGACCTAATGGGGAGCTACAGTTCCTCTTACCGGGTGCAGGCGCTGGCGGCTGAGATCGTGTTCAACAAACGGATTGATGTGGATGCCTTGATCAGCGATCGCTATCCGCTTAAGGATCTGGCGGCAGCCGTGGAGCAGGCGATCGCCCCCACACCCGAAACTTACAAAATTCTGCTTTATCCGCAGGATGAAACGGAATAACGGAGTGCATCCCACTTTTGTGGCCCTCACTCTAAATCCCTCTCCCAGCGGGGGCGACTGTGTATACAGGTCTCGGCTCAACCCCAAGAATCTACCGGGGGACTTCCCCCCGCTCCCCCGCTTCGTGGGGTCCTCACTCCCCCACACCCCCCGCAAGGGATCAATTTTCTTCCCCGGATTCTGTGGTCCGGTGGGTCAATTGAGCTGAACCACAGCTTTTTGCACCCAGAGCAACGCCCCTTCTGGAGGGGGCGGGGGACGCAGCTTTTCTACTCCTAACCCCGGATGGCCTGAGTTTGGATGGCCTGAGCTTGGATGGCTGTAATGGCGACAGTATTGACAATGTCGGGAATGGTGCAACCTCGGCTGAGGTCGTTGACGGGTTTTTTCAGTCCTTGCAGGATGGGACCGATCGCGACTGCGTTCGCAGACCGTTGCACTGCCTTGTAGGTATTGTTGCCTGTATTCAAATCCGGGAAAACAAACACGGTGGCATGACCGGCGACTTCACTCCCAGGGAGTTTAGTTTTGGCCACGCTTTCATCTACCGCCGCATCGTATTGAATCGGGCCTTCGATCTTCAAATCAGGCCGTAACTCGTGGGCAATGCGGGTGGCTTCTTTCACCTTGTCCACATCTTCACCTTTGCCCGATTCCCCCGTGGAATAAGACAACATGGCGATGAAGGGTTCAATCCCAAACACTTTTGCTGTTTCGGCGGAACTGATGGCAATATCGGCCAATTGTTGTGGGTTGGGATTGGGATTCACGGCACAGTCGCCATAGACCAACACGCGATCGTCCAGACACATGAGGAACACGCTGGACACAATCGAGCATCCCGGCACCGGACGAATAAATTCTAAGGCCGGACGAATGGTATGAGCGGTCGTATGCAGTGCGCCAGACACCATGCCATCCGCCACGCCTTTATATACCATCATCGTGCCGAAGTAGCTGACATCGTGCATCACATCACGGGCACAATCTTTGGTGATGCCTTTATGCTGCCGCAGGGCAAAGTAGGTTTCGACATAATCGTCGTAGTCTCTGGAATTGAACGGATCAACGATCGCGGCTTCGTCTAGCTTTAAGCCGAGGGTGGCGATCGCTTCTCGAATTTTGGCTTCATTTCCAAGGACGGTGATATCCACCACGCCCCGCCGGAGCAAAATTTCTGCGGCGCGGAGAATCCGTTCGTCATTCCCTTCTGGCAATACGATGTGTTGTTTTTGCGTGCGTGCCCGTTCGATTAGTTCGTACTCAAACATGATCGGCGTGATGCGATCGCTGCGGGAGACGGCAATCCGCTCGGCCAGTTTGGTCAGATCAATATTGGACTCAAACACTCCCAACGCCGTCGCAATTTTGCGTTCATTGTTGGGTGTGATTTCCGCTCGGACGGAATTAATTTTGGTGGCCGTGTCGAAGGTGTCAGTCTGCACCTGCACAATCGGCACCACCCACCGTTTGAAGCCATCCATCAGTTTTTGAATGGGAGGGGCTGGTTCAATCCCGCCCGTTAAGATCAGTCCGGCAATGTTGGGGTAGCTGTCGGAGAACACAGACACCAGACAACCCAGAATAATATCGGCGCGATCGCCCGGAGTGATAATTAAGCCGCCCTGCCGCAGGTTTTTCAACACATTCGGCACTTGCATCGCCGCCACTTTGAAGGAGAAGACTTCTCGGTTTAATTGCCGCACATCCCCATGAATTAAGCGGCCATCTAGTGCCTGGGTAATTTCCGCCAGGGTGGGCTTGGTGAGCAGGTCGGCATCGGGCAAGACAAATACCGGGTCGTCCCCGGTCCAAACGGTGGCCAACTTGTCCTTGATTGGAGCGACATCGGCATCCTGGGCGCGATTGATGATGGTCGCCGCGATCGCACACCCCTGTTCCGCATAGGTTTCCCGCCCCGTGCGAACTGTGCCTACCACTTCCGCGATCGTTTTGTTGAAGCCACTCGCTACCATCAAAATAGGAGCCGACAAGTGATTGGCAACCCGTGTGTCGAAATTATCCACCAGGGCCGGATCAATATCTGTAGCGTTGATCCCCTCACACACCACAAAATCACACTGTCGTTCTAAAGCCTTATATTTCTCAATGACTTGCTTCAACAACTCATCAAACCGCCCTTCTGCCACCAGTTGTTGAGCCTGGTCATGGGTGAGGGCATATTGTGCTTCGTAGGGCACATCCAGGTAATAACGGCTACGCACCAGCGCGATATCGTTGTCCAGTTCGGTGCCGCCATGAATCACAGGGCGAAAAAAGCCCAATTTCTGGACCCGTTTGGAGAGTAACTCCATGATCCCCAACAGCACCAGAGACTTACCACTGCCTGGCTCGATCGCGGTAATGTACAAATTCTGTAGCATTAAACCTTTCCTCCGTGCCACAATTCCTAAGTTTGCGGGTTGGCCCCGTTAATTTAAAGTGTTGCCGATCACCTGATGGCAGGAATGTTGTGATGAAACAATGAAGATTGCCCCGTCCTAATAGGACAGGGCACCTTATAGAACAGGGCACCTTCAACAAGATGCCCTGACAGTACAAGCAGGATTCATCGCCAAGCGAATTCATGGGCCAGCGAACTGATCGAAGGCGTGAATGGCATGGGGTTGATTTTAGGGAGCAGGCAGGGTTGTCTTCGCCTCGATCGCCGCCGTCTCCGATAACGTTGTTTCCAGCAGGGCGGGTGGCTGTTGGGAAGGGCGATCGCTCAACACTCGCGAGTCGGCGGGTTGTTGGGCGGTGCGGGGTGTCTCCCGAATGCTTTCAATCCCGATCAGGCCGGGGAATACTCGACTAGGCAAGCCGACAATCACTACCCGTGTGCCACGGTTCCGATCGACAAAGATCGTTTCGTCATCGTCGTCATCATCCCGCTCACCGTTTTGCTCACCCTCATCAGGTCGTGGTCGCCGACCTTCGTCAGGCCGGGGTCTTTCCTGGGGGGTGTCCTCTGGCCGAGTGTTGCCATCGGGTGCGGCACCTGGTGTGGGACCGTAGACTGAGACAATCGACGTGACGGAATTAAATGCCCCGACAAACGTTGATGAAGTCACAACAAAACTGCCGTTATTCCCGTTGTTGGCTGCGCCTGTTGCTGGAGGGGGGGTGGCACTAAATGAGTTTGCTAGGGGAGCAGAGACGGTGCCGTCGGTAATTGTGGCGTTGATGTTGCCGGGGTAGTTGATGCCAGGAGTCACGTTAGCAATCCCAAACGCTTGCAACTGGGTAGATGGGAATTGCCCAAATTCAACAACGACAACCGGCGTCGTGCGTGCGACCCCACCGAATGAGGACGCATTAACGGCGCTACCCGTTTCGGTTAACAACACCAACGGAGATTCAAACCGATTGATCGGGGCAGCGGGGCCTGTGGGCTGGAGGCTATCCACTCGGAAGTTGAGTTCTGCCGGGATGTTGCGGAAGACGGTCGGTTCCCCCGTGTTGGAAAAGGCAACAAAGTTAAGCGTTGGTAGCCATGTCCCGGTGTCGCCCACGCGGGGGATATCACAGGCGCAGGTGTTGAGGGTGGGCAAAATGCCGCCGCGCAGCAAAACGTTGTCATTAATGGAGATGTTGGGGGTCCGGACCAGGACACTGGCGGAACCGTTGTAAATGACGGCCCGGAGGCGAGAGTCTACATTCGGCACGTAAATTTGGGTGCCCTGGAAGTTGATGGTGCCGCCCGTAACGACGAGTTGAGCTTGGGCAGGAGCCACGATCGCAGCGATCGCGCAACCACCTACGACCGCAACGGAGTGAACAAGTTTGGTCAGCATGGATACATCCTTATGGAATCAGGAGTCGGGTTTAGAAGGTGAAGGTTGTGCGAATGGCACCGATCGCGATCGGGTCATTGTCTGCCGTGTTGCGGGAATTGAAGATGAGGATCACACCCGGAGTTACGGCAATGTTATCCGAGATGCGGAGACGATAAAACGCTTCTACATGAGTCGTTGTGCTGGGTTGGCCGCCGGGTGCCCCAATACCGCCATTCAGGATGTCAGGCAGGTTGGCACCCGTGGGCAGATCGCTACTAAAAATTTTCGGGGGTTGCCCAACATAGATGGCACCCAAATTGCCGCGACCAAAGAGATCGGGAAAGTTGAGAAAGGCCATCCAGTTAATAGTTTCGACAATGCCCGAAAAGCCCGGAATGGCGGTACTGGTGTAACCCGCCCAACCGCCCAGCGTGAAGTTACGGGAAATGCGCCAGGAAATCGTACCGCCGACGGCATGGGTGCGGGTGGGGCCAAAGGTGACTTGATCATCGCCAATGCCGGTACCCAGGAAGCCTAAAAATGATCCGGGTGAGTAGGCGTGGAGGTAGTTTAAGGCAATGTCAAGGCTGCGGGTGGGGGCGATCGTCAGTTGAGCACCCACGGTGTTGCGGCCATTGAATAACCCCTGTTTGGCCTCCGGTGAGTTGGGGCTACCCCCAGCCGAGTACACGCCCTGGAGGCTGATGCGGGAGCCGAGTTGCCAGTCAAACCCTACGCCTGCACGCCCTGCCCCCAGGTTGATGATGGGGTTGCGTTGGGCGAAGGCAGACAGCGGCCCAAAGCCCGCACTCTCGATGCGGTTTGCGCCTCGAAAGACGTTGACCGCATTGACTCCTTCCGCGCCAACGACCAGCGCAAAGCGATCGCCAATCAACTGCCGATAGGTTAAGTCGCTAACTACGAGTGAGCCGCCCGTATCCCCTTCATAGCCCAGTCGCACATTGTTTGACAGGAATGGGCGGGTGCTGCCAGCTCCCGCTTGTAGGCCCGTGAGTAACAAGCTGCGTGGGTTGAACTGAGTCAACAAACTAAGCTGCACATTGGTAATAGCGTTGATCTCGGTTCCTGGATCGTCTGCATCTTGAACGCCATCCCTGGGGAATAAATCGGACTGGTTCTGGGTGCGGCCCTGCACCCCAAACACCACCTGACCAAATAATTTTGTGGTGGTTGAAAATTGTTGTTTTTCCAGGGTGGCTGTCCGCACATCCAGCGTCTCAATCCGACCGCGCAATGCAGCTAACTCGGCAGCAAACTCTTCCTGAAGGCGCTTCACGCTCTCCAGGTCTTCCTTCTTCACAAAATCGGCAGTGGCCGCCGCGATCAATTCCTGAATCTTGTCTAAACAGGCATTCAAGCCAGCCGCAAACTCATAACGGGTGATCGCCCGATTGCCGCGATAGGTTTTGTCGGGATAGCCCACAATGCAACCGTACCGTTCGACCAGGGATTGCAACGCTTGAAAGGCCCAGTCCGTGGGTTTGACATCTGTGAGTTGGGAAACGGATGTGACTTGTTCCATTGCCGTTGTCTCGGTGGTGTCAGCGATCGCCGCTACCCCATTGACCGTTTCCATCAGTTGACTGGAAGGCGTTAAAGGGTCAGCCTGCAACACCTGAAATTCTTGAGCTTGGGCGGGTTGTAAGCCCAGAATACAAGTTCCTACAATGCTTACTCCTGCCAGATGAAATATTGCTAAAGGTAATTTAGGAAAAAAACGAGGCATTGATCCGGGAGAATTCATAAGCTGATACACGAGTGTAGACGACTAAAAACTGGCCTTGGAGGAGGAAGGCCTTGGCATGAGGAGGTTGATTGGATGGGGAAGTTTATATCGCCATCGCAAAATATATCACTCGGTTTGCAAGGTTTTATTCATTCATGCAAACTTCACAGGAACAAAGTGTTGCAGGGGCAAGGGCCGCACGAAGACGTTAAGGACAAAAACAATGGTGCTTGAAGAACAATTGGGTTATTTCTTTTTTGATAAACAACTACTGAAGCGATCGCTGACCAGTGCTGCCTACGCTCAGGAGCAAGCTTCACCCACAGAAAATCAGGAAGCCTACAGCCTGCTGGGAAGTGCCATATTGGATACAGTGCTGACGGAGTTGCTGATTCGGCAGGGACATGGCACGCAATCGGCGATCGTCTCGCACAAGCTGGAGTTAAAACAAATCGAAAATTTGGCCCGGATTAGTCAAGATGTGGGCATTGGCTATGTGATCAAGCTGAGTCAGGCGGAAAAAGACCAACGAGCCTACGACAATCCGCTGGTGCTGGCAGCAGCACTAGAAGCCGTCATCGCTGGCATTTACTTGGATGGTGGATTTGCCGCCGCCCGCCGAGCTATTCATCACCTGTTCAAAGATGTTTTTCCTGCCGAGTAATGACCTCAGTGCATCTGCTCCACGACCTCTACCGCAACCCCCAGCGCCTCAGCCACCTGTGCCGGAGTTAATCCCATGTTGAGTAGTTTGGGAATCGCGGCCTGCATCGCGGCTTCGGCGGCCTCGGCCCGTTGCCGTTCCTGCTCGGCCTCCTGAGCAATTTGGACATAACTGAGAAAGGGTTTGCCATCCGGATACCGGATCAACAATTCCGAACCTGTTAGATCGAAGCGAATTTGTAGCCGCGGGCTGACCCAGTTATTCATCTCCTCAATCACATCCAGAAATCCTTCTTGCCGCAACCAGCCATTTAACGTGTTGGTGTCAGGGTCGTAGAGGTAATACTCTTCCACACCGTAGCGATCGTAAAACAGCAGCTTGCGGTTCATTTCTGCTTTCGTGTTGCCAGGAGAGAGAATTTCAAACACCACTTGCGGGGCAATGTTCTCCTCCTCCCACTGTTTGTAGGAACCACGTCTGCCTTTGGGCCGACCGATCGCCACCATTGCATCCGGTGCAGTACAAATCTGGTTATTGCCTTGAACGGGGTACCAGAGCAAATCCCCGGCCACAAACACCTGAGCATCGTTGGCATAGAGATATTCCAGATTCTCTTTCACCACCACAATCCAACGAAACTGCTCTGTGTTCTCGGCCATTGGTTTACCGTCACTGTCTGGGTAGATGACATCAAGCTGTTGAGGGTTACCTTGTTGCGGTGGAATTTGTAGTACCATCACCGTGACTCCCGACAAAGGTGAATGACTTTAGTGTAACGAAGCAGGCGATCGCCCTCGACAGCCGCATAGTTCTAATTTCATAATACGCTTGTTCACTTTGTCCGCTTCCCGCGTATTCTGGATGCAGCCCAATCATGAGTCGAACTACTGCTATGCGCCTGGGTAAAGTTGTCAAGTCTAATTCCCACTGTGACTATGTGGTGCAACTAGACGACGAAATGGATTACGCCAACCCGCCCCAGCCGGACGACTACGGCTTTGGTTCCTTCGTCAAACTGGAAAGTGAGCATCGGCATTGGGCGATCGGGTTGGTGTACAACTCCCAACTGTTCAATCCTATGTTCCTGAATACAGGGCCACGTCTCACCAGTGAACCCGATCCGGTGTTTACCCCCGATCAAATCAATGAAACCCGTACCCTGCTGTGGACAATTTTGATTGGCACGCTGGAAGCAGAGCAGGGCGATCGCTATGGGTTTCATGGTATTCCCAAAGTCGTCGTGCCCGTCAACACCCCGGTCTACACCATGACCGAAACGGAAGTTCACCAATTTCACCGCAACGCCGCCCAACGGCCCCAATTTTGTTACTACAGTTTGTTACTCCGATGCGGTGGCACTTTTGCGGCCCAACTGACGGAACAAGTGCTCAACCAACTGGTCCAAACCAACCTGTTTACCGGAGTCGATCAAAAAGCGTTACAAGTGCTATGCAAGGAATTGGCCTGGAAAAACACAATGGGCGCAATGCGTTAATCTTCATCCCCATGATGTTTGGTGATTAACCGGATGCAAAGTTCAAATCGATATTCTGAATCTGCTCTCGTGAGAAGGCACACCAAACGGGATAATAGGCATGGACGTTTTGCTGCCATCCTATGAGCCAACCCAAGATAATTGTGCTGGATGATGACCCCACCGGATCGCAGACGGTGCATAGCTGCCTGCTCCTGATGCAGTGGGATGTGGACACACTGCGGTTAGGCTTACAGGATGAGGCTCCGATTTTCTTTGTCCTGACTAATACTCGGGCATTAACTCCAGACAAAGCCGCCGCCGTGACGCGGGAAGTCTGCCATAACCTGAAAGACGCGATCGCCCTGGAACACATCCACGATTTTCTGATTGTCAGTCGCTCCGATTCCACCCTGCGGGGCCACTACCCGATTGAAACCGATGTGATTGCGGCAGAACTCGGTCCCTTCGATGCCCATTTCCTCACCCCTGCCTTTTTTGAAGGGGGCCGCACGACCCGCGACAGCGTGCATTATCTCAAAGTCAATGGTGTGGATACGCCCGTCCACGAAACCGAGTTTGCTCGCGATTCGGTATTCGGCTACAGCACTGCCTATTTGCCCGATTATGTGGAAGAGAAAACGAAAGGACGCATTAAATCGGCCCAGGTGGAGCGGTTTTTGCTGGCAGAGATTCGGCAGGGAGTCCGCGATCGCCTGATGCAGTTGCAGGACAATCACTGCTGCGCCGTGGATGCCGAAACCCAGGACGACATGAATCGCTTTGCTCAGGATGTTCTCGCTGCCGCATCACAAGGTAAACGCTTTTTGTTTCGGAGTGCCGCCAGTCTATTAACGGCATTGGCGGCATTGCCACCGCAAGCGATCGCCCCGGAAGATATGGCGGAGTATGTGCGGGAAGGTAAACCTGGTGCGATCATCGTCGGTTCTCACGTCAAAAAGACCACCGAGCAACTGCAAAATTTGCTGACCCAACCCGGCATTGTGGGCGTTGAAGTTGATGTTGCGCGGCTGCTGGACAAAACGTCTGATCCGCGACCTGCACTCCTGGCTGAAATTACCGCCAAAGTCGCCACGATTCATGCCGATGGCAAAACCCCCGTTGTCTACACCAGTCGGCAGGAACTCACCTTTGATCATGTGCAGACCCGCTTAGATTTTGGCGTGGCGGTTTCCGGCTTACTCATGGACATTCTCCGCCACTTACCCGCCGACATCGGATTCTTGATCAGCAAAGGTGGCATCACCTCCAACGATACCCTCAGTGATGGACTGGCGTTACGCACAGCCCGCCTCCTGGGACAGGTGCTTCCCGGTGTGTCGATGGTTCGCACCCCAGACACCCATCCTCAATTTCCCAACTTGCCAGTAGTGCTATTTCCCGGCAATGTCGGTGATGCCACGGGTTTAGCTACGGTGTATCAGCGATTGAGCCAGGTGGTTTAGTTGGGTGAGCTTAGAGACCAGACTGGCAGGTTATTGGACAAGAACACGGATGACCTTATGTTAGGAAGCCGCTGATGCCGGAGTAGAGGAAGAACAAGCCAAACACTAAAGACACCACGATCGCGACGGGGCGATTGTTTTCGGTCAGCCAGTCTGACAGTTGGGTCAGGATGGATTTTGCTTTCGTGGGCGAGAAGATGCGAATCCCGATTGGAATCAGCAACAGGGATTGGGCCAGCAGGATGAACAGCAGATAGGCGATCGCGCTGATGGACAGGCCCAGTTCTGCTGCTGCGATCGTGGTGAGCGCACTGAGGGTAAACACCCACACTTTGGCACTCATCAACGGAATGGCAAAGCCGATCCCAAATGCCTTTCTGGCAGTCGTGCGATCGAGCATCGTTAACCATTTGGGCGGTGGCGCATCCGGATCTTCCTCGCCATCCCACTTGCGATAGGCCGCAATTAATAGCAGAATGCCCAGGACCATGAGCAGGGTGGAACTCACTAACCCCTTCCCACCAGCATCACGCTCTGCGGCAGCGCGGGCCAGAATGAAGCCAAAGGCTAACCCTTGCATTAAGCGACTCAGGGTCATGCCCCCCACATAGGCGATCGCTTTCAGTAAACCCTGGCGCGGACTTTTGAGCAACAACACGCCAATGATGACTTGCACCGGAACAATTGCGCTACCGATGATGTATGGCAGTAATGAAATCAGCAGGTTTTCCATACAACCCTCCAACTTAAAACGGAGTCTTTCAGGTTGATCTAGTCTAGATAGCTAGTGATTCCAACCCAATTACATTACTTACACTTACATTAAAAGATTCGCATGTAATAAGAGCAGTGATGTGAATCCATGCCAAAACGGAAACATCCTGTTTTTTCAGGTTGAGACTTTAATCATGGAAATTGCCCGACTGACCACATTTCTCGCGCCCTTTCTGCCGGTTTTGATGGAGACGAATGAAGCTGCATTCGCAGATTTAATTGAGAAATTTGGGGAGGATGCTTGGCATAGAGCCAAAGCAATGTGGACTCAATTGCAACCAGAAGTGGAGTTTTATCCTGATTTGAAGATGGCAGCAACGCAGTTGATCGCGAAACCAGACAGTAAATCCCGTCAGTCTGTGTTGCAAGAAGAACTGGAAGCGCTGCTGCATGAGAAGCCAACTCTTGCGCGATCGCTCACCCAGATTTTGCAAAAAAATACTTCAACTGGCGCATCCAGTCCCCACATCACCCAAACTACTACAGGCAACCAGAATCAGGTCATTGGGCAGGTATCAGGGGGACCAGTTTTGGGTAACGTAACTGGAACCATCATCATCGGTAATTCGGTTAGTTCAGCAGCAACCCCTGGACTAACGGTTGATGCAACCGCAGAAAAGACACCTGTTTCCGTCAAGACGATTTTGGTATTAACGGCCAACCCCAAAGGAACAACGCCCTTACGGTTGGGGGAAGAGGTGCGGCAACTTCAGAATGGCCTGGAACGATCGCCCCACCGCGATCGCTTCCGCCTTGAACAACGCTGGGCAGTGACAGTCAAAGATGTCCGGCGCGCATTGCTTGATTGCCATCCCCAAATTGTGCATTTCTCAGGACATGGGATTGGGGTTGAGCCAACTCCTGAAGAGTCATTATCTACTCGGAAGGCGAGTGTTGTGTCAGGTGCGACGACTGAACCGGAAGGGTTGCTGTTTGAGGATGAGACGGGTCAGCCGAAATTAGTTTCAGCGACTGCCATCGCCAATCTGTTTTCCCTGTTTGCAGATCAGGTGGAGTGTGTGGTCCTGAATGCTTGTTATTCAGTGACGCAAGCCAATGCCATCGCCGAAGAAATTCCTTATGTGGTGGGGATGAAACGAGCGATTGGCGATCGCGCCGCAATTGAATTTGCGATCGGGTTTTATGATGCGCTACTCGCAGGACGGGATGTTGAATTTGCCTACAAGCTGGGGTGCAACGCAATTGAGATGGAAAACATTCCGGAGCAATTAACCCCAGTGTTGAAGCAAAATTCAGAATGATCGTATTTCCCTGATTTTGCTCTTACCATCAAATAGCCCCCAAATGCCCCACCATGCCCCCCAATCCTTCAGAATTGAACCCGCCCAAGGTTATCAGTGATAGTCTTCAAATTGATCAGGCTGTCAGAGGCGATCGCGCCCAAAGTTTAGGGCAGATGTCGGGAGGAACCGCGATTGCCAACCTCGAAGGCCGGGAAGTCCACATCGGTGACAGAATTTATCAGACTGACCCGGAGACCGTTAAACGCATCGTTCGAGAAGAGTTGCAGATTGTCCACCGAGAATACGGCGAACCTGTGCGTCAAGGGTTGAATGCATTAGCCGATCTGATGCAGGCTTCGACAGTGCGAGATGCGGTGACAACCTTTCGGATCGTGTTTGAAGCCGCCTGCGACCAGATTGATGCGATCGCGAATTACAAAGCATTGCATGACCTGTTACATACATTAGAATTTCAGTGCTACAGCGGCATTGTGCAAGAATCCAGACGGTTTCCAGAAGATGAAACAACGCTGGATATTTTGATGGATCACGAACTGACCTTTCAAAATCTTTTGACAGAAATGCAGCGGGTTGTTGCGCGAGAAACGATCGCAGCCCGCGAAGTGCAGTGGTTAACCGACCTACAAAAAGCTCAGGCTGAACTGCATCAGGCGATCGAGACCTTGGAGACGCGCCCTCTGCAACGCACAATCTGGTTATTGAACCGAATCCTGGCAATTCAACCTTCACGGATTAATACAAATCTCACCAGTGCAGCGCGATCGCTGCGTCTGCCCGATCTAGTCAGTGCGATGACCTTTATTGCGGAAGAAGTCGCCAAGGCCGATTTGGATGTGGAAAAACAGTCCCAGTTTCAGCAGGGTGTTGCGGTGCTGTCCGATCTCAATCAGCGTTTAACAGCTCTGATTGTTGGACACGACTACTGGCAGCAGATTGCGCTGGAGCTACGCCGGATTGAAGCAAATTTGGAGCAAGATTTGATTGAACTGGAAATGTCATGGCCAGATTTGAAAGAACGGGCGGTTGGATTGTTTGATCGCGATGCAGACTCGTGGACGATCGCATTTCAGCAAGATGTGCAAAATCTGGATGACGCACTCAAAACCCAAAATCCCATCAAGATCAAGCGATATTTTCGGATGTATCGCAGACGGGCTAGCGATCGCTTTTTTCAAGTAGATGTAACCCTCAAACGACTGTGTGAAGAACTCCGCGAGGTTGGTGTTCCCTTAGCTTCTGTATTAAGGATGATCCAATGAGTAACTCCAGTCCTGCCTTAAATCTCTCTGTGGAAGCTGATGGCGATCGCTTCCCTTCCCTGGCATCCTTACGAGCGGCCCATAGCGATTTGCTCAAACGGCATCGAGAACAGGGTAATCAACCCGAAGTGATGGCTGAAATTCATCAACTGATCCAAAAAGGACAGGCAACGGGGGCATTGTTGGATAGTGAAGATGATCGCTGGGCCGCCCAAAGCCTGCTGGACTACTGGACATCACTGCTGTATCGAGTGGGGGTCGAAGTCCCCGATGCGACCCTGGTGGATTTTGATCCATCCCTCGCCCCAGAGTTGACGGATGACCTGTGCCCTTACCTGGGGTTAGAAGCCTTTCGAGAACGCAATCAGCATCTCTTCTTTGGCCGCCAACGGCTGGTTGACCGACTTTTGAAACATCTGGAAGCAAACCCATTGCTGATTGTGGTGGGAGCTTCCGGCAGTGGAAAATCCTCCATTGTGCTGGGCGGCCTCCTACCGCGATTAATTGCTGGTGCCTTACCAGATAGCCAGCATTGGGTGTACCCTGCGCCACTGGTTCCTGGTTCGGAGCCGCTGGCTGCCCTTGCCCGTCGCTTGAAACCGGCGACTGCTGCGGCAACAGACTGGATTCCGCAACAGGTGACTGCCTTCAAGCAAAACCCCAACCATCTCTTGCAACTGACTGAGCAACCAGAGCAATCGCCTGTAGTGCTGGTGATTGACCAATTTGAAGAGGTCTTTACCCTCTGTCGAGATCAGGACACGCGACACGCCCTGATTCAGAATCTGATCCAATTTATTCAGGCCAGCCCTTGCCAAAATCGGCTCATCTTAACGATGCGAACGGATTTTGAAAGTCAATTTGTGCGGACGCCTGAGTTGCTCGCCTTATTTGAAAAGTCCTATTTTCGGGTCACAGCGCTGGATGCCAACGAGTTACGGGACGCGATCGAGAAACCTGCTGCCTTAATCGGGCTTAAATTTGAGGAAGGGTTGGTGGATGCGCTGTTGGGGGATGTACTGGGGGAACCGGCTGCCCTGCCGCTGTTGCAGTTTACCTTGCTGAAGTTGTGGGATCACCGGGAGCGCGATCGCGTCACCTGGGAAGCCTATCGTCGGTTGGGGGGTGGGCGGTTGGCACTGGCCAAGAGTGCCGATGAGTTTTACAACAGTCTGATCCCAGAAGAGCAGGTCACGGTGCGGCGGATTTTGCTGCGGATGGTGCGTCCGGGGGAAGGGTTGGAGGTAACCAGCAACCGGATTCCACGGCAGGACTTGTATTGCTCTGGGGAAGCCCAAGACCGGATTGATCGCGTGTTAGAAAAACTAATTCAGAATCGGTTAGTGCGGTTGACGGAGGGAGACTGCGCCGATGATGCTCAGGTAGAAGTTGCCCACGAAGCCCTGATTCGCAACTGGCCCCGCCTGGTCGATTGGCTGGAGGACGAGCGGCTTACCTTACGGCAACGGCTGCGCCTAACAGAAGCCGCCGAACAATGGCAGGCAAGAGACAAGGATACCAGTCTGCTATGGCGGGGGGCGTTGTTAGCAGAAGCCCAACAGTACTCTGACCTCAACCCTTTAGAACAGGAATTTCTCCAAGCCAGTCACACCGCCGAAGCACGCCGCCGCCAAACAGAGAAAAAGCAACGCCAGTTTCAGACCTGGGCCATTCGTGGCCTGGTGGGGCTTTCTCTGGGAACGGTTTGTCTCCTCGGCATTGTCATCTATCAACTGCAACAAGCTCAACGGCAACGGGTAGCTTTGCTGACAGTAACCACCAAAGCTCTGTTATCGACTGAGCCAACTGAAGCGGCAATGAACATTCTGGCGGCGGACGGGCTGAGTCAGTCCATGATGGTGCAGTTTCCCACCTACGCCAAACCCGATGAAATTCAAACCAATCTGCTGGATACCGTTCAATCCGTTCAGGAGCGCAATCAATTGCTAGGGCACGAAGACATGATTAATTCAGTTGCCTTTAGCCCCGATGGCAAGCGGATTGTCAGTGCGAGTGAAGACACAACCCTGCGCCTGTGGCACACCACCACGGGAAAACCGATTGGGCAACCCTTAAAGGGGCACCAGGAATGGATTTCATCAGTTGCCTTTAGCCCCGATGGCAAGTGCATTGTCAGTGCGAGTGGGGATAAGACCCTGCGCTTGTGGGATGGCATGACGGGAAAACCCATCGGGCAACCCTTAAAGGGACATCAGGAGTGGATTTCATCGGTTGCCTTTAGCCCGGATGGTCAGCGGATTGTCAGTGCGAGTGGAGATAAGACCCTGCGCTTGTGGGATGGTATGACGGGAAAACCCATTGGGCAACCATTGCAAGGGCATCAGAGTGAGATTTGGTTCGTTGTCTTTAGCCCCGATGGCAAGCGGATTGTCAGTGCGAGTGGAGATAGGACTCTGCGCTTGTGGGATGGTATGACGGGAAAACCCATTGGGCAACCGTTGAAAGGGCAAAAAGGTTGGACCCCTGCAGTCGCCTTTAGCCCGGATGGGAAGCGGATTGTCAGTGGCAGTGAGGATGAAACTCTGCGCCTCTGGGATGCCATCACCGGAAAACCAATGGGGCAACCCCTGAAAGGGCATGAAAAGGGGATCAGTTCAGTTGCCTTCAGCCCCGATGGCAAGCGCATTGTCAGCGGCAGTGAGGATGAAACCCTGCGGTTGTGGGATGCCACCACCGGAAAACTGATTGGGGAACCGCTCCGGGGGCATCAAGACCCAGTCACGCAAGTTGCCTTTAGCTGGAATGGTAAAACCATTGTCAGTGGTAGTCAGGACAAAACTTTGCGGTTGTGGGATGGCATGACCGGACAGGAGATTGGGCAACCCCTGAAAGGACATCAGGAGTGGATTGGCTCAGTCGCCTTTAGTCCCGATGGCAAGCGCATCGTCAGTGGGAGTGGAGACAAGACTGTACGCCTGTGGAACGCAATCCCCAATCAACCGATTAGGCAACGCCTTTCAATGCAGCATCAGGATGGTGTTGGAGCAGTCGCCGTCAGTCCCGATGGCAAACGCATTGTCAGTGGCAGTGATGACAAAACCTTGCGAGTGTGGGATGCCGCCACCGGAAAACCGATGGGGCAACCCCTCAAAGGACATGAAGAGGGGATCAGGTCAGTTGCCTTTAGCCCGGATGGCAAGCGGATTGTGAGTGGCAGTGGGGACAAAACCCTGCGACTGTGGGATGCTGCCACCGGAAAACCGATTGGGCAATCGCTGAAAGGGCATCAGAATGCAGTCTGGTCAGTCGCCTTCAGTCCGGATGGCAAGCGGATTGTCAGTGGCAGTGGGGACAAAACCCTGCGATTGTGGGATGCCGCCACCGGAAAACTGATGGGGCAACCCTTGAAAGGACATGAAGAGGGGATCAGGTCAGTTGCCTTCAGTCCGGATGGCAAGCGGATGGTCAGTGGCAGTTGGGACAAAACCCTGCGCTTGTGGGATGCCACTACTGGAAAACCCATCGGGCCATCCCTGAAAGGACATCAGAGTGAATTTACTTCAGTCGTCTTTAGCCCAGATGGCAAGCGAATTATCAGTGGCAGTTGGGACGATACTTTGCACTTGTGGGATGCCGCCACAGGCAAACTCATCGGGCCACCCCTCAAGGGGCATGAACACTGGGTCTGGTCAGTCGCATTTAGTCCAGACGGCAGGCGGATTGCCAGTGGCAGTGCAGACAGTACAATTCGCCTGTGGGATGCTTTCACCGGAAAACCAGTAGGTCAGCCTCTCAAAGCTTTTACAAGCTGGATCTGGTCAGTTGCGTTTAGCCCAGATGGTCAGCAGCTTGTCAGTGGTGGTTCAGATGGTGCAGTGCGGGTTTGGGAGGTTGATTCCCAAGCGGCAACCCCAGCTCAGTTAGTGAAGACCCTGTGCGATCGGTTGAAGGGTCATGTCGTGCTGATGGAGCCTAAAACTGATGTGTCCAGAGCGGCGAAAGCGACCTGTGAGCAGTATGCCTGGAAGCAGTGATCGCGATCGCAACTCAATGGGTTTTACTTTTGCCGATCAAGGATTTGAGCGGTGGTTCGCCCTTCTGCCCTGCACTGTCTGAATTTGTGTACCTGAGGGATGAGTATTTGCTTGCCTTTATGCCCCTGCACTTTCGGTATAGCCTGGAGTCAGTTCTGGCGAAGCGCTCTTTAAGGAACTGCCAGGTAGGGTTGGAGCCGCATTGCCAAAATGATCACCCGTACCAACGCCTTTCACCTGGCGCATCAGGCTTGCCATCTCCAGCGCACTCATGGCGTATTCCCAGCCCAGGTTACTCTTAATTCCCGCCCGTTCTAATGCCTGTTGCATCGTGTCGGTGGTCAATACCCCAAAAATAACCGGCACACCCGTTTGAAATCCTGCCGCTGCGATGCCTTTAGACACTTCAGATGACACATAGTCGAAGTGGGGGGTTTGCCCTCGAATCACCGCACCTAAACAAATTACCGCATCATAACGCCCCGTCAACGCCAACTGCCGCGCCACCAACGGCACCTCAAAACTTCCCGGCACCCAGGCATAATCCACCTGCGTTCCCTGCGGGTTGACATCAACCCCATGACGCTTGAGGCAATCCTGACAGCCTTCCAGGAGTTTAGTTGTCACCAGATCATTGAAGCGACCAATCACGATCGCGAATCGAAACCCTTCAGTTTGGGTAAATGTTCCTTCAAAAACTGCCATGCTGGTTGCCTCTTGCTCCAAACTCTCTCAAAAACAATTCCCGTCAGCAGATTACCACCGCTCACGGGAATATCATCATCTTATCGGTTGTTGCTAAAACCGTTGTCAGGCGAGGGATGAATGAGTCAATCTTCACTGCAAATGCCTTTAAAGCTCGCCCCCAAAAAGTTTGGCTTTGCGCTTAAACCACCAGGTAGTTAAGTAAACCGACCACAATCACGAGAACCGTCCACAGTCCACTTCCTAAGAAGATGAAGCGGCGGGACTGATCCCAGTTTTGGGGGGTTGCCAACGCAACCGGAGTTCCCACAATCAAGATAAAAGACAGAATCACGAGAGCAGCCAGAGCAAGCTGAAACAAAATCGTCATATTAGCGTTCTCCCAATACGGCAATAAACTAGGCGAATAGGCTCACCCATTACGCTATCAGAAAATTGCTACCGATTGTTACTGGTCACTCATAATTAGGACAGCAAGGAAGGGAAGGGGGGCGACAGGGAAAAAGCCGGAAGCTAGGAGACAGGAAACCGAAGACAGGAGCATCAGCATGAACGCAACCGACGCATGGTATGTCGTCAAGCAGGACGCAGGCAATTGTGAAATTGTATCGGCAACCGAACTGACTACTTCTGCCGCACCAGCCACCACCGCTGCGAAGGAACAATGGGGACCATACTCCTCCAAAGGTGAAGCGATCGCCCGTCGCGTGGGGTTAATTCGGGCCGGGAAATGTCAACCCATCTAAGTCTGGCCCTCAACTCTCATGGATCTAATTCTTTGCCATACGACGGCTGACTTCGATACGCTGGGCGCGGCGGTCGGTGTGGCGCGACTCAAGCCGGGGGCGCGGATTGTGCTGGCGGGTGGGATGCATCCGGCGGTGCGAGATTTTTTGGCTTTGCATCGAGATGAATACCCGCTAATTGAACGGCGATCGGTGCCTGCGGACGCGGTGCGATCGCTGACCTTAGTGGATGCTCAGAGCCGTTCCCGCCTGGGAAAAGTGGCAGAATGGCTGGATTTACCAGATGTGAAAGTGACCATTTACGATCACCATGCCGCCGTCGATGCGGATATTCAGCCGGACGAAATTTATATTGATCAGATTGGAGCCGTCACCACCCTGGTCGTAGAGCAATTGCAGCACCAAAACCTGACCCCCACGCCGATAGAAGCTACGGTGATGGCCTTAGGCATTCATGTCGATACGGGGTCGCTCACCTTTGATCATGCGACCGCGCGGGATGCCAGAGCCTTAGCCTGGTTGATGGAGCAGGGAGCCAGTTTGACCGCGATCGCCGACTATGTTGATCCCGCGTTGTCGCCCACCCTGCAACATCTCCTCAAAGTTGCCCTAAATACAGTACAAACAGAAGAAATTCAGGGTTACACCGTGGCCTGGATTTTACTGGAACTGGACCGCTTTACACCCGGATTGTCCAGTTTGGCCGCGCAACTGATGGATGTGCTGGCCATTGATGCACTTCTGTTGGCAGCTCAGTATCAGCGCAAATCCGCCGATGAAGATGATTCTTTAACTGTGATTGGGCGATCGCGCATTGATGGCACCAATTTAAATGACTTGTTCAAACCCTGGGGGGGCGGGGGGCATTCTCGGGCGGCATCGGTCAACCTGCATCACGTTGATCCCCAGGCCACTCTGCTGGAACTGGTGCAACACTTCAAAACCCAACTGCCCCAACCCCTCACCGCCCGCGAGTTGATGTCTTCTCCAGTGCGGACGATTCGCCCTGATGTCACCATCGCCGAAGCCCAACGCATTCTGCTGCGCTACGGACATTCTGGCCTCTCGGTAGTGGATGAAACCGATACGCTGGTGGGCGTCATTTCGCGGCGGGATCTGGACATTGCCCTGCACCACGGATTCAGCCATGCGCCCGTCAAAGGCTATATGACGGGAAACCTCCGCACCATTACCCCCGACACCCTCCTGCCCGACATTGAAGACCTGATGGTGACTTATGATATTGGCCGCTTGCCCGTTTTGGAGCAGGGGCAACTGGTTGGCATCGTCACCCGTACTGATGTGCTACGCCAACTGCACAAACGGACCAATGGCGGAAACCACAGGAACCACTCCCTTCATGCTGCCCGCCCTACGTCTCACGTCTCCCTGCCGCCGCTCCAGGCCCTCCTCCAACAACGGCTGATTCCTGAATTGTGGGAGCTACTTTGCACTGCCGCAGAGGCCGCCGAACAGCGAGGGTGGCAATTGTTTTTGGTGGGGGGGGGCGTACGGGATGTCTTACTGGCCGCGCTGAATGGTCCTGAACCAGGGAGCGATCGCTGCTTGCTCGAAGACATCGATCTGGTGGTGGATGGATTTCATCGGGCGGCGGATGTGGGGGCGGGGGTAGAACTGGCGCGATCGCTGCAAGCCCGCTATCCTCAAACCCGGTTAGACATTCACGGCAAATTTCAAACTGCCGCGCTGCTCTGGCACAACGACCCTATCTTCCAGTCACTCTGGGTGGATATCGCCACCGCCCGCACTGAGTTCTATCCCTATCCGGCAGCCAATCCAGAAGTGGAAGCCAGTTCCATCCAGCAAGACCTGTATCGGCGCGATTTCACCATCAATGCGCTGGCCGTCCGGCTCACCTCCCCGCGCACCGGGGAATTGCTGGACTTTTTTGGGGGCGTACTGGATCTGCAAGCGCACCAGATTCGCGTCCTCCATGCCAATAGCTTTATCGAAGATCCCACCCGGATTTATCGGGCCGTCCGGTTTGCAGTGCGCCTGGATTTTCAGATTGAGCCGCAAACCGAAGCTTATATCCGCCATGCGATCGCCAGTGGCATTTATCATCAAGTCCGCGATCGCACCGATCCCAACTTTCGTGCCCCGGCCCTGCAAACTCGCCTCAAGGCCGAGTTGAAGTACATTTTGCAAGCGCCCTACTGGCAATCGGCGTTACATCTCCTGGCACACCTCGATGCCTTACAGTGCATCCATCCCTCCCTGCAAGCGGAGGCGCGAATGTGGCGAGAGTTGCGCTGGGTCGAACGGTTGCTGACAAATCACCCACCCACCGACTTACTCACGCTGCCGCCACCGTGGCTGTTGCGCCTGGAGGTGTTGCTGGCTCATCTGGCCCCAGACTATCGACCAGAAATTGCGACCCGTTTCCAGCTTCCGGCAGATAGTATCGATCGCCTGTCTCAATTGGCCACCGCGCAAACCGAGATAGCAGCAACATTGCCGCAGTGCGATCGCCCCAGTCAACGGGTGCAATTGTTCCGGCCTTACGATCCGGCCTTGCTGGTGCTGGTTGCGATTCGCAGCGATCGCCCGACTCGTAAACACATCTGGCGCTACCTGACCCACGAATCTGAGGTGAAGGCTCCCCTGGATGGTAAAGACTTGCAGGCATTGGGATATCGGCCAGGACGACACTTCAAGCCGATGCTGGAGGATTTACTGGCCGCTACTCTGGATGGGCAAATTGCTGATCGTCCCACTGCGATCGCTTTCCTCGCCCAAAATTATCCCCTGGATGGGATGGAGTCAGGCGCGAAACACTCTTAGCCGTTTTTCCTCACGCCTGACCCTGATGGCTAAAACCCAAACCTCTACAATTCTCTGACCAGCTTCATCAAGGTCACTTCCCACACCAAGCGGGGATTGACATTCTGGAGCAAATATTCGCGGGCTTGCTCTAGCGGTTGCAGCAGCGTCAGGGCACTCGCCGGGGAGACACAGGTTGATGATGTTAATTGCTGCCAGTATTGATGCTGCAAAAAGTCGATCAGCCAAAGTTGGGCTTCCAGTTCAAGGGCTTGTTGAATCTGCCGCGCCAGACTTAATGCTTCCCGCTGCGATCGCGCCGGTTGCGACACCTGCGCCAACAATTCAGCCGGGATCTCCTGTAATTTCTGCCAGTGGGAGATCGCGGCACCGGGGCTACCCTGGGCCAACTGCAAAATTTGCGGCTGCTCCAAAATTTCGGCATATCCGGCGTGTTGCAACACCTCGTTCATCGCCTCGCCGGACAACCGAAAAAAAGGAATGCGCTGACACCGAGAAACCAGCGTCGGCAATAAGGTTTCTGTGCCTTGAGCGATCAAAATCAGGGTGGCCTGTCCTGGTTCTTCCAACGTTTTGAGTAGAGCATTGGCCGCCGCTTCTGCCATGGTTTCGGCCTGTTCGATAATGACAACCGAACGAGGCGCTTCCAGGGGCGATCGCGAGAGGAATTGGCTAATTTCTCGGACCTGCTCCAGCCGAATCACAGGAGGAGTTTTGCGTTTTACATCCGCAGCGATCGCTTCGGCGGTTGTCAGGCGTTTGCCCTGATGCAAAAAAGTCGGTTCTACCCATAACAAATCAGGGTGATTTTTTTGCCGCAGTCGATTTTGTAATAACCGCAACTCCTGAGCATTTAACGCTTGCGGCTTCAGTCTCCCCTGACTTAATAAACACTCGACAAAACAAAGCGCGGCTAATCCACGGCCCACTCCATTGGAACCAGCAAATAGGTAGGCGGGTGCAACACGCTGCTGCATTACGGCTTGAGTCAGCAGTTCAACGGCGCGAGGCTGGCCGATCAGGGGAGCAAAGGGGAGCATGGGGAGAGGAAGGAGAGGGGAGAGGGGGAGAGAGGGAGAGAGGGGGAAGGGGAGAGAGGGGGAAGGGGAGAGGGGAGAGGAAGAGAGAGGAGAGGGGAGAGGAGAAGGAGGAAGAAAGGGGAGAGGGGGAGATTGGTGGTGGTAGAAACGTTTTAGGTCAGGTTTCTACAGTTTCCAGGGTTTCTACAGAATGTTGTCCGCTGATTCGTTGACTGGTTCATCTTCCCTGGTCACTCTCCACCAGCGGGCGAAGGCAGTTTCCAGAGTAGTTTGAATCTGACGGGCAACGTGATCCTCGGATTGGTGGGCATCAATGCGGATAATGCGATCGGGGTATTGCTGGGCCAGGGCCACGAAACCTTGATGCACTCGCTGATGAAAGTCAACGTTGGCCTGCTCGATGCGATCGCGGGTGCCCCGTTGCCCAGTTCTGGCTAACCCGATGACGGGATCGAGATCAAGCCAAACAGTTAGATCGCTCTGTAACCCGCTGGTGGCAATCTGGTTAAGTTGACGAATCAAACTTAGATCGAGCTGTCGCCCATAGCCCTGATAGGCGACGGTGGAATCTGTGTAGCGATCGCATAAAATCAAGGCACCATCGGCCAGAGCAGGGCGCAACAAGCCTTCTACATGCTGGGCGCGATCGGCTGCATACAACAATAATTCCGTTCGATCCTGAATGGGTTCGTCCGGCTTGAATTCTAGTAATAGTTGGCGGATATTTCGTCCAACTATGGTGCCTCCCGGTTCGCGGGTTTGCACAATCTGCCGGATGATTTGCTTGGCATGAAGTCGATCAAACCAGCCGCTTTCATACAGCCACTGGTACGTGCGGGCGAGTTGAGTGGTTTTGCCTCCGCCTTCGCCGCCTTCAAACACAATAAATCGTCCGTCCATCTTGTGTAACCTCGCCTGTTTAATTACAATCCCCCTGAGGATGCTTGAAATGTAAGAATAGTTATGCGCTGGTCGCGGTGATTGGCTGTTCTTGACACCAATCCTTTAACATTAAGACTGACTGTCAACGTCAGGCGCACCTGTTTTTGGAACGTTATCATAGCGAAGTTGCCCTAAACCTTCAGGATTCATCATGGCTCGATATACTGGCTTATTCAAAATCGCAGCATCGGTGAGTAGCCTACAGCAGAAGCTTGGCGAAATTCTAGAATCCTGCAACTTCAATATTGTCTACCAAACGGGGGACTACCTGATGGCCCGCGAGACTCCCGGACGGGTAGCCTATCACCAACTGGTGACGGTGGAAGTTTTGGTTGATCGAACGACGGCAACGGATCATCAAGTCCAGATGCAGCTTGTGATCAAAAATGAAGAATTGCCCCTGCACACTGACAACCACTGTTCGCAGGTGTACAACCAGGTGAATCAGGCCATTATCACTACCAATCAATGGCATTTAATTGAGGCGATCGCGGGGTAAGCCTGACTGGGGCCGAATAAGCGTTTGAGTCAGTCCAATCTCCACCCCGGTGCTGATTCAATTCCTGAACCTTAGCTATCCGCTGGCAGACTTTCCATGGGTGCAGCGTGCTCAACCGCTAAAAATTGATCATCGTGTTGAGCATTTGCGCCCGGTTCATCTTCACTGGGCTGTTTGCCGTGATGCGCCCCACTAGAAGCATCCCCATCTTCTGGTTCGCCAATCATATTGGGGCTGATGAGCGTAATATCAAACTCATCCGGTGGAATCGTCACGACGGCATCTCGTTGCAACAGGTAGTAAATCGCTCGAACTTTGGGACCAAAAACGATTTCATCCTCGTTTCGCAAGTCATGGGCCTGCAATTTTCGCCCATTAATCAATAACCCATTAGCGCTCATGCGCCCCTTCGCATTCCCATCCACAATTCGGTAATAAATTGAACCATTGTCATGGGTGAGTTGCACCAGGGTGGCATGGCGACGCGAAACAAATTGAGAAATTAAACGGATATCACATTTCGGATCTCTCCCAATGGAGTAATGCGAAGCGTCTAATAAGAACTCACGACGACCCTTGTCATCTTCGATGATCAGCAGGTGATTTTGTTGCGATTGTGATGGCATGAGTGCAAGGAGAGCGAGGGTAGCAAAAAGTACAAACGCTGAGAATCCCTGTAAATAAGGATCAATAACACAAGGATGTGAAGTACTACTTTTGCTTTGTTGTCGGAGCAAAATAGTGTTGTAATGATGAAACCATGCTCACGGTTTTGTGTACCAATCTTGATTGTGATGAATTGATAAAATACTCCCGAACAAAAAGTAGAAACTTACTCAAGCAACAGGGAAACAATCAGGACTGAACAACTCAGGGTCGGGAGCTTTGAAGCTGGTACAGGAGTGAAACTGCATCCCATACCTTAGCGAGTTAGGTTAAACAAAACTGCCCAATAACCGTGTATATCTTACACTGACCAACGCGCGATCGCGTGTAATAATTTGTGGCTATTTAGAGCCATTAATGGCTTGCCTCGACGACTTGATTTAAGACTCTGGTTCACCAATCATGTTAGGGCCAATCAGGGTAATGTCAAATTCATCCAGCGGAGCAGTTTGCACTTCATCCCGTTTCAGCAACAGGTAGGTCGCACTCACCTTGGGGCCAAAAACAACTCGATCCTCATGTTGAAGATTATGAGCACGCAATTTCCGGCCATTAATCAATAATCCATTTGAGCTGGGTTTTCCAGCAGGCACGCCATCCACAATCCGATATGAATAAGTTCCATCATCATTTAGCAACTGCACCAGCGTTGCATGACGACGAGAGACGAATTGAGACACTAAGCGAATATCACAGTTTGGATCGCGCCCAATCGTATATTTGGGGCTTTCTAGCGAAATTTCATGTCGGCCTTTGTCGTCTTGAATGATGAGCAGGTGACTTTGATGAGGTGCAATAGGCATTGTTGTAGTTTAGGTGGCGCAACGAATACGACGTTTAAGCAAAAATTTCTATGAGTGAGGGTTTGTACGATCGCTCATATCAACACTAAGCAGCGTAAACCGGGCTGTGTAAACCAGGTCAACAAAAAGCTCATGAAATGGTTGAGGGCAAGCAGGGTCCGAAAGACCTTTAATGATAGAGTTCCCTACTTAATTCTGGTACCTTACATGGTAAGCAACAATACCCCCCATTGGGGTATTTTGGCCCGACGCACCGCGAAACGTTGAATGGGTTCTCAGGCAACTGCTTGTTTGGGCACTGTGACGTACAAGAGCAGCGAGTTCATCACGACGCTAACGGAGCTAAAGGCCATCATGGCACCAGCGGCGGCGGGGCTGAGGAGAATGCCGTAATGGGGCAGTAGCACCCCTGCCGCCAAAGGAATTCCGACAATATTATAAGCAAATGCCCAAAACAAGTTTTGGCGAATTTTGTTGAAGGTGAGGCGGCTGAGACGGATCGCCTGCACCACATCTCCCAGGCGATCGCGCATCAAAATAATTCCGGCGGTTTCCGTGGCAACTTCGGTGCCCGAATTGAGGGCAATGCCCACATCGGCCTGAGCCAGGGCCGGGGCATCATTCAAGCCATCCCCCACCATCGCCACCCGCTGCCCCTGCGCCTGAATCTGAGCGATCGCATCAGCTTTGCCTGCCGGTTGCACTTCGGCCATGACCGAGTCGGGCGGGATCTGGAGGGTGTGGGCAATGGCTTGAGCGGTTTCCCGGCGATCGCCTGTGAGCAAAAACACCTGGAGACCCATGCGTTTAAGTTCGTTCACTGTTGCGATCGCATCCGTCCGTAGGGGGTCTGCCACCCCGATCAAGCCGGCTACCTGCCCTGCAACCGCCACATACACAACCGTTCTCCCATGCTGAGCAATGGTTTGGGCCTGAGTCTGCAACGTTGGGTGGATCGAAATTTCATGCTGGTGGAACCAGGCTGCCGTTCCCAACAAGACTTGCCCCGTCAGCGGCGGTTCTGCCTGGGGTTGGGTGGCGGCCAGCGTGGCCGCCACTCCCCAACCGGGCACCGTGAGAAAGTCCTGAGCCGATAAAAGGGGAATGGCCTGCTGGTGGGCGGCTTGCTGAATCGCGACGGCCAGAGGATGGCGAGTTCCACTTTCAACGGTGGCCGCAAGCTGCAGCAGTTGATCGGGGGAGTAGGGAGGGGAAAGTTCCAGACTGGGGAGGATGTCTGTCACAACAGGTTGCCCCGTTGTTAATGTACCGGTCTTATCCAGGACTAAACTATCTAACTGATGCACCCGCTCCAGAACGTCACTGCCTCGAATCAGTAAGCCGCGTTCGGCACCGATGCCAGACCCAACGAGAATGGCGGTGGGGGTGGCTAAACCCAGGGCACAGGGACAGGCGACGACCAGAACCGCGATCGCCAGTTTGAGGCTGAGTAGGAGGGGAGAGGGTGTCGTCAGGTGCTGGGTGAAGAGGTGGTGTGCCATCAGATCATGGGTTCCCATTGCCCCAGAGCTATGACTCAGGATATGCGGCCAGAGCTGAGTCCCCAGGAAGTACCAGAACAAAAACGTTAGGGAGGCGATCGCCATTACGCCGTAGGTGAAGTAGCCTGCAACGGTATCCGCCAGTTTTTGAATCGGAGCTTTGCGAGTTTGGGCCGTTTCCACCAGAGCAATGATTTGGGCAATGGTGGTGTCGCACCCGGTCCGAGTTGCCCGCATTGCGATCGCGCCCGATTGATTCAAGGTGCCCGCCGCCACCCAATCGCCGGGTTGCTTTAATACGGGAATGGATTCTCCAGTCAACATGGATTCGTCCACGGTGGTTTGTCCGGCGAGAATTTCGCCATCCACCGGGACGCGATCGCCCGGAAGCACTTGCAGCCATTCCCCCACCCGTACCGCATCCGCCGGAATTTCAATGGCCGCCGCCCCCGGATTCACCGCGATCGCCGCACCAGAGGTCGAATTGCCACTGCGATCGGCGACCAATTCCAGTTCTGAGGTCGGAATCAGGCGAGCCACTTGCGGCTGTAGAGCCAGCAACGCTTGAAAGGCCGTGGCCGCACGATGACGGGCTTGTTGCTCCAGGGTGCGGCCCAGCAAGATAAAGCCCACCAGCATCACTGGCTCATCAAAAAAACATTCCCAGCCCAATTGCGGAAACAGCAGCGCGATCAAGCTGGTGCAGTAGGCGGTGAGGGTGCCCAAGCTGACGAGCGTATTCATGTTGGGGGCGTTACGCCGGAGCCCCCGCCAGCCGTCGATCATCATGCTGCGTCCGGGAGCCAGCAAAGCGACTGTGGCCAACCCACAATGAAACCAGATATTACTGAAGCCGGGGATCGTAAGGCCCGTCAGCAGTTCCAGATGGCCGATCGCCGACAGGGCCAGCAACATCGTGGCGATCGCTAAACGGCGAAGCTGATCTCGTGCTGCCTGTTGCCGTTGGGCTTGAATATCCAGCCACCCATCGGCGGCGATCGCCCCTGCGGCGATTCGGGGTTGGGCCGGAAACCCAGCCTCAGTCAATACTTTCGCTAAATCAACCGGGGTGACGGCATCGACCTGGTATTGCACCGTTGCGACTTCGGTGGCCAAATTGACGGTTGCAGCTTTCACTCCGATACATTGCAACAGTTCTTGTTCAACGGCCCGCACACATCCGGCACATTTCATCCCGGTCACATCCAGGGCAAGGGTGTGAAGCGATGCCTCAGCCGAGGGATCTGTAACAAATTCCGGTGGATGGGAAACGGATTGTGCCACGCGCGTTAATGGAATAGGGACTTCTTTGAGGGTACTCGGAAATGGAGGAATCGTGCTGAGGACCGACGGGGTGATTTTAGATTTTGCGGTGAAAGTAGCAAGGGATGAGCCAATGGAGGGTGCCAACTATGGAGGGTGCCAACTAATGGGCAGGCATCAACATCCAAACACCCATATCCAAACACCCATAAAAAGAATGGGATGAGCTTGGCTCACCCCATTGTGGATTGACGAAAAATTTGTTCTAAATTCCCAGTTCGTTGCCCCGGCGATATTGCAGGTAGGCTGCGACGAACAGCCCAGCAAGGGTGACGGGAATCAAGCCCAGCACGATACCTAACAGAATTGGTTCGATCAAGGTTGGTCTCCTTATGGCTATCCAGAAGATGAATGATAAATTGCGATGTTATTCCTTATCCTACAAGGTTTGGGGGGGCAAAATACACCCGCAAACTGTTAGATACCAGATGTTTTCGCACTGGGTTCGCGTAGACGACGCACCTCTTTAATTTCTGTTGCCGAACCAAACACGGGTTGCCCTTTCAGTTGCTGGTACACTTGCTGGGCCACGCTGGGATCAAGCAGCAGACACCAAACCTGCGGCTTGCCGTAGAATTGGCAACGATTTCCGACTTTGGTGGGAGGCAGATTGGCGGTTTGCAGGTAGCGTTGGAAGGCGGTGCGCTGATTAGGGGAGAGTTGGGCCTGATCGACCATGACCATTTTTAAGGTGCCGTTGGGGGTGGGTCGCTCGGTCTGACCGAGCGCGTTGGGTGTAGCCGTTAGCGCGATCGCTGCCATTGAGAGGATGGCGAGAAATTTTTGAGACATGGTTACTGTTCCTTATCGTTGTCGTTCCTGGTCGTTGTCAAGGAATAATTCGCAAGAACAAAGTGCACAAGTTTAGTCGTGGCATCACTTCCCTTTCACCGAGCCATGCCACTGCTCAGGAGGGAAACTGATGAAATAATGATTTTGCCGCCTTGCTTATACTAGAACTTTTGTACTAAATTTGCAAGATTTTGTGGACGTTCCCTGGGTGATATGTCGGGAACCAGGCCTGCGGGAAAAATGCAGTAGGGGTCGCTAAATGTAAACTATTGCTGCAATCGCTATCTTAAAGGCAGCAATTCTTTAGAAAATATCGGCTGAGATCTGAGATACAGGAGATAGTCAATTGCTAAACTCACTTGTATTAGCTGCCGTCATTCGAGCCTCCGACTGGAGTCCTTCCGTCGCCGTTGTGATGATTGTTTGCAATATCGTCGCGATCGCCATCAGCCGCTTTTCCATTCAGCGCCCCAATGTCGGCCCCCAAGTTCCCGGTTTGGGCATGAGTGTACCCGCGTTGATTGCGGCAACCTGTTTTGGGCATATTTTAGGGGCAGGGACTATTCTTGGGTTAACCAATAATGGTGTGCTGTAAATCCACGGGCTGTAAATTCACCTGTGGGAAATCCACGCATTCATTGAACCGTGGATTTCCCCCCTGTTAATGGATATTGATGTATTCAGTCGAGAGCCAGAAGGAAACTTCTGGCTCTTTTTGTGGGCGATCGCTCCGGTGTAATCGCTCTGGTATAAAAAATCTATCAGAAGTTTAGGGGACCTCTGCCGCAGGAGGTTCGGTCGAGTGGGTTGAAGTCGATACAGTAAAACAGACCGCTAAGTAAAGCTGATTTCTGTGAACGACTATACTCTTGGCCTGCTGGTCGTTGGATTTTTATTGCTATTTGTCACGTTGGGGTCGGGTTGGATTACGCGGCTACCCCTGTCCTATGCGCTGATCTACCTGGTCGTGGGAATTATTCTCAGCCCCTATGGTTTCGGCCTGATTGAAGTCCGTCCAGGAGCCGAGTTTTTAGAACGGCTAACGGAATTTGTCGTTCTGATTTCCCTATTTAGTTGCGGTTTGAAAATGAACCGTGTGCTGCGATGGCGAGATTGGAGTTCAACAGTGCGGTTGATTGGTCTGGTGATGCCAATTTCGATCTTTGCGGTGGCCGCGATCGCGCATTGGGTACTGGGGTTAGCCTGGGGACCCGGTGTTTTGTTAGGCGCGATCCTGGCTCCCACGGATCCGGTACTGGCCTCAGAAGTGCAGCTTTCCCACTTGGAGGATCAGGATGAACTGCGGTTTGGTCTGACCTCAGAGGGTGGCTTAAATGATGCCCTGGCCTTCCCGTTTGTCTATTTTGGGTTGCACTGGCTGAAGGATGATCAATGGCCCAATTGGTTGGGGCAGTGGGTGGCGGTGGATGTGTTCTGGGCGATCGCGGCGGGGTTGGCGATCGGCGTGATCGTTGCTCGTGCTGTTGTGTGGATCGATCGCCGCATTCAACGGATTCGCCCTGCCGATGCCTTGATGGAGGATTTTGTCGCCCTCAGCATCGTGTTGCTGACCTACGCGATCGCCGAACTGGTGAATGGATATGGATTTATTGCTGTGTTTGTGGCCGGGATGGTGGCCCAGCGCAGCTACCGCAACCCCGATAAAAAACTTTCCCAACTCGAATTTACAGAAACCATCGAAAAATTGATGGAAATTGGCACCATTCTGTTGCTGGGGTCGCTCCTCCGCATCGAACCGATCGCCAAATATCTGCCCCAAAGCTTACTGATTGCAGGAGCTTTATTTTTTGTGATTCGCCCTCTGGCCTCCTGGTTCTCTACAACCGGGGATCGATTTCATACCATCCATCGAGTGTTGTTTGGCTGGTTTGGGATTCGGGGTGTGGGTTCCCTCTATTACATCTCCTACGCTCTGGGTGGTGGCCTGGAGGGAGAATTAGGAGAACAACTAGCCTGGATTACCTTTACCACAGTGGTGCTTTCCGTCATTCTGCATGGCATCAGTGCCACCCCATTCATGAACAAGTACGAACAATTCGTCAATCGCCGCAAGCCTTCTGCCCAGGCCCCCACCCCCACCCCTTCCAAGACGGCCTGATGCGATGCAAATGCTGGTTGAAAGGAAGTAAATGGGCGGATGGGTGGATGAAGGGGCGCTGTTATGGTTCAACGAGTCCCTGATGAGCGCTAATGGGATGAGTGTTGGTAGGGCTGCATGGCCAGTCGAGCGGTGCCATAGGCGGCTTCGGTTTGGGGGGAAGGCTGCACCGGCACCCCCAGTTGGCGATCGCGAATCGCAGTCCAGGCCGGATTGGTCGCCCCTCCTCCGGCTGTGTAAACCTGGGTGAGGGGTGTTGCTCCCAACTGTTGCAACAAGCGGTAGCCCTGAGCCTCAATCCGCGCCATACTTTCCAGCAACCCGTGCAAAAATGCCACAGGATTGTCAGGTTTTGGCTCCAGTTGCGGTAGTAAGTGCGGATCGTTAATGGGAAAGCGTTCCCCCGGTTGGGTCAGAGGGTAATACGACAACGGGCTTTCGTGCTGAGTGGGGATCTGGGCGCTCAGGTGAGCCAGTTCGGCGGTAGAAAAAAACTGCTGTAAGACAGCTCCTCCGGTATTGGAGGCCCCTCCCACCAGCCACAAATCCCCCAACCGATGACTGTAGATGCCATAGGCCGGATGTTCAACTGGGGTGGTGCTGAGTAGTTTTAATACCAGGGTTGATCCCAGCGAGGTGACGGCTTCTCCGGGTGCGATCGCGCCACTGGCGAGAAATGCCGCAATACTATCCGTTGTTCCAGCATGGATCTGGCAGGATGCCGGCAACCCCAATTCAGCGGCCAGATGCGGCTGAATTGGGGCGATTGCAGTGCCGGGGGGGAACACGCGAGGGAGTAACGGTTGAACGTTCAGAGCGGTTATCCAATCGGGGTAACGGAGTTGCATCACGTCATACCCTAATTTCAGGGCATTGTGGTAGTCACTGATGCCGGGTTGTCCATGTAACAAAAATGCCAGCCAATCCGCCTGATGCATGAAAAACCGGGCCTGCTGATAGATGGGCTGACGCTGCCACCACAACAGTTTGACCAGGCTGGACGTGGCACTTAAGACATTTGCCTTGCCGCTGACCTGGCCATACTGGTCTTGAGATAGCAGCGATTGCAGGCGAGGCAACGCTGGTTGACCACTGGCATCGTTGTAAAGGAGTGGTGCTGTAAGGGGTTGCCCTGCCCGATCGCACAACAACACCGTGGATGAGGTGCCATTGATCGCGATCGCCCTGGTTTGAGCACGCACATCAGCAGGCAGTTGTTGTAACAGGCGGAACAAAACCGAGCGCCAGAGTGCGGCCCACGCTTCTGGTGCCACAGGACTAAAGCGCTCACTCACCTGAGCCATGATGACTGCCTGGGCATTGAGCGCGATCGCCCGTGCCCCAGATGTGCCAAAATCCACCCCGATGTAACAAGCCATAAAGAACGTTAAAGGTTTATTTGGAAATCATTAAAAATGTCTTAGAGGCTACGATGCCTCCTTAGAGAACTGACTAAACTATCTGGTTAAATTTCGTTGAAATGCCGACCCACAGGTTTATTCAGGAGTTGTTGCATGGCGTTTACATTCGAGTTGCTCGGTGTATCTCCAGTGCTTGAGTTTTTCAACCACCAGCATGAACAATCTAACCGTCAGCCGCCCACCGGAGTTGAGTACCTTGGTGCTTATCAATGTACTCTAGATGCGTTCATTCAATCCGTGGAAATGGTGTCGCCCAAACGTGGCTGGGAGTTAGACCAGGTGGTGGATACCGTGGTTAATTTTTGGCTGCACAATGTTGACACGATCGCCCACTGGAAGCATCGCCTGGAGGATGCGGGAACCGAAAATCTGGTCGTGGCTCGCTTGGCTGATTTGCGATCGCTCAAGGCCGAGTTTGAGCAATTATTTCGTTAACCGACTTAGCAAACTCCTTCCCGCTCGACAAGCGGCAGCGGGAAATATCACCCACATGGACCAACCCAACTGGAGGAATTCACCCTGGAGGGGAATTGGCTAATCTAATCTTGTGTAGAGTACAGACACTTGATGGAGCCGATGGGGGTTTAACTCGGCTCCTTATTTCTTTTTAAACCAGGCTCAGGGCCATTAATTCATCGGCCATCTCAAAGTTTGCGGTGACGCTTTGCACATCATCCAGATCTTCCAGCGCATCCATCATTTTGAGGAGGCTACGGGCCTGGTCGGGGTCGTTCACCTCCAGCGTGTTATTGGGAATCCAGCGTGTTTCCACCTGCGAGACTTGAAAATTCCGATCTTTCAATGTTTGACTCAGGGTTTCCAGGTTGGCGACCTCAGTGAAGGCTTCGGCCTGCGTCCCTTCTTCTGTCTCAATCAGTTCGTAGGTATCAGCGCCTCCTACTAAAAAGGCTTCTAGCAAATCCTCCTCACTCACTTGGGGCGTTGCTTCCGATCGCCGTCCTCGCCCACCCGACTGCACCGGATTCAGGGACACCGCCACCACGCCTTTCTGGTCAAACATCCAGCCCACACAGCCCGTTTCCCCCAGATTGCCCCCATTCTTGCTAAAGGCGACTCGCAGATCGGCGGCGGTGCGGTTGCGGTTATCCGTCAACGCTTCAATCAGAATGGCCACCCCTCCCGGCCCGTAGCCCTCATACCGAATCGCCTCCAGGGCGGCGTTGTCAGGGCCGAATTTGCCCGCACCTTTGGCGATCGCCCGCTCAATATTGTCGTTGGGAATTCCTGCCGCTTTCGCCTTTTCAATGGCCGTCCGGAGTTGAAAATTGCCTGCCGGATCGGGCACCCCACTCCGGGCGGCCACAATAATTTCCCGCGATATTTTGGTAAACACTTTACCTTTAACCGCGTCTACCCGTGCCTTCTGGCGTTTAATATTTGCCCACTTACTATGTCCAGCCATAATCCAGTCGCGATCGCCTTCCGATCAATAAAGGATTTGATACTAACCGATCAGAATACCTAAAGACTACCCAAAGTGGTTGTATGGGTGAGGATTTATTTTTGGCCCGCTTTCTTGGTCGTGTTGGGGCTGAATGCTTTTTGTGCCCTAGGTTTAAGTCTTCTCAGTCTCACCTTAAAGAAACGAAAAAAAACGTTGCTCATGTCTATGGGAGCATAGGAAAAGTCAACAGTGATTTATGAAGCTTTAACAAAATGGCACAAGATCAGAAACCCACAGTTGTTATCACAGGTGCCTCCTCCGGAGTCGGTCTGTACGCGGCAAAAGCGCTGGCCCAGCGAGGATGGTACGTTGTTATGGCCTGTCGTGATTTACCGAAGGCCGAACAAGCGGCTCAGTCGGTTGGAATTCCGAAGGACAGTTACACGGTTCTGCATATTGATCTGGGTTCGTTGGCAAGTGTGCGGCAGTTTGTGCAGGATTTTCACAACCTGGGGCGATCGCTGGATGCCCTGGTTTGCAATGCGGCGGTGTATATGCCACTGCTCAAAGAGCCACTCCGCAGTCCAGAGGGCTACGAACTGAGTGTGGCAACGAATCATTTAGGCCATTTTCTGTTGTGCAACCTGCTCTTGGATGACCTGAAGCATGCTGGCAATCCCGAACCGCGCCTGACGATTTTGGGCACCGTCACCGCGAACTCGAAGGAATTGGGCGGCAAGATTCCCATCCCTGCTCCCGCCGATTTGGGCAACCTGGCAGGTTTTGAGGCGGGGTTCAAAGCTCCCATCACCATGATCGATGGCAAACCGTTTAAGCCCGGTAAAGCTTATAAAGACAGTAAGCTGTGCAACATGATCACGGTACGGGAGTTGCATCGCCGCTACCATGATTCCACCGGGATTGTGTTCAACTCCCTGTATCCGGGTTGTGTGGCGGATACGCCCCTCTTCCGCAATAGTTATCCCCTGTTCCAGAAAATTTTCCCCTGGTTCCAAAAAAACATTACTGGCGGGTATGTGTCTCAGGAGTTGGCGGGTGAGCGAGTGGCTCAGGTGGTTGCCGATTCAGAATTTAAACAGTCTGGTGCTCACTGGAGCTGGGGCAACCGTCAGAAAGAAGGTCGCAAATCCTTTGTGCAAGAATTATCGGAAAAGGCTAGCGATGACACTACGAGTAAGCGCGTGTGGGAGTTGAGCGAGAAACTGGTGGGTCTAACCTGAGGCGATCGCCAGGATCGTTGCCTCTCAGCCAAGCAAAAACAGGGAGATCCAGCAGATCTCCCTGTTTTTGCTTTAAACCATTGCGGGTTCAACCGATTCGGCGACGATGGGTTCTGCATCGAAGGGCGATCGCTCAATATGAAAATACTCCCCACTGCGACAGACTCCACAGACTTTCAGGGTTTGGGTGGTCGCACCACTCCCATTGGCTGAGGGTTGTTCGACCCACTTGAAGATGGTGAAGTCGGCCAGTTGTCCCGGTTTGAACCCACCCAGAATATCAGATTTGCCGATGGCTGCCGCCGCGCGAGTGGTGACTCGTTCGACCACATCCGATAAGGACAATCCCAGGTTGATCAGGCGGGTCATGACCGTCGCTAAACCACCTGCTGTATCGGTATTGAAACGATTCAAGTCTGTAGACAGAATATGGGGCAAAACGCCAGACGCGATCGCGGCCTTGGCCATATCAGGAGAAAAATCCTGACCGCTCTGACTCACATTCAATAACACACCTCGATCCATCGCTTCCCGCGCGGCGTGGATCAACTGTCCGTTGCCGTCAAATAAGCCTGTATTCGCCTGGAAGCCGGAGGTGACGATGTCGCCTGCCCGTAATTGAGGGAGTAACTCAGCCGGAGACATCACTTCTTCCTGGGCTACCTGCCCCAGATGCACCAGCAAGGGCAGGTGGAACCGATCTGCCAGGGCACGCGCCGCCCCCAATACGGGCGAATTTTCACCGCCGCGCCGCACAGGCCGCACATTAAAGCCAACCACCACATCCCGGTTCGCTTCGACGATGGCCGCCGCCCGTTCTACATTCTGGTTGCGGGGATGGCCCACCAGATCGAGTTGATGCGCGATCGCGTCGGACGTGGCGATGTAGAGTAGCGAGGGGTCCATAAAAGCGAAAACCCGGGTTTTGGAGCCATCGATCGCGGTGTGGCGAAAAGCATCAAAGGTGAGAATGCCAGAGGTGCCCGCATCGGCGATCGTGGTGACACCAGAGCGAATTCCCACATCATCTGCTGCCAGACAAAAATCACCCATCGTGTTAAAGACGTGAGTATTGAGATCAATCCAACCGGGGGAGAGAAATGCCCCATTCAGATCGATCACCTGGGTATCCCACTGCGGGACCAGAATAGGCACAATCTTGCCGATCGCCAGGTCGTCCTGCAAAATTCCGACAATCTTGCCGTTTTCAATCAGTACATCACCACGGCCCTCAACCCCTTGCATTGGGTCGAGCAAATGAGCGTTTTTAAAGATTGTTGCCATACCCAATTCACCATTCTTTACACGCCTTCCAGAATACCGTTTTTGTGGCACAAGGCAAGGTGTGAGTTGCATCGATGTCAGACCCTACACCATAGCGGCTGAGTAAAGGTTTTCCTTGATCCAGATATCCTGTCGCGCGTGGAGGTAGCGAGGATCGGAATGCAGGGCGATCGCGCGGTCATAACTTGCGACCGCATTACCGTAGGCTCCCATTTCGGCCAGTAGCAAGCCGCGATTAAACCAGGCTTGATGATAATCCGGTTGCAATGCGATCGCTGTTTCATAAGCCGTCAGGGCTTCAGCATAGCGCTGCAAACCACACAGCGCATTCCCGCGATGATTCCAGAATTTGCAAGACTGTGGATTGAGCGCAATCGCCCGATCAAAGGCTGCGATCGCTGCCCCAAATTGCGCGGTTTCGCATAATGTACAACCCCGACCATCCCAAAATTCCGGACTGGTTTGATGCGCGTCTGGTTGCCCAATCATGGTCAAACTCTCCACTGGCTGCATTTTCATTGTGCCGAGTTAACGCTGGCATAGGGCAACGGATTTCTCTACTCACCATTACGGTTCCTGCATCTGTTCCTGATACAGAGTTTGCAGCAGATCTTCCAGGTCGGCCTCATCACAGCGATCGCACACGGCTTGAAACACCTCAAACAGTTTTGCCGCACTTTCTCCCAACATCGGACTCAACCCCCACACATCCTGTACCCAGTCTGCTGGATCAGTGTCCTCAAAGATCAAGCGTTCCAGCAATTGTTGTGTTTCAGATTTGGAAAGAGCCATAGGTTTGGGAGAGAGGGAAAGGGATCAAAATCCCCACACGCGGCGGGGGCCAACATCTAAGTGAACCACATCTGGAAGATTGCTGTAGATGCCCACTCCACCATTCCACCAAAGCATGACCGCATTGGCCAGCGATCGTCCACTGTAGCCATCCACCTGGAGATCTACCGCTTTGCCATACAAATGTTGACTGTTGGAGACTCCGCCCACGGCAGCATTAATCGCGGGGGGGCGATACCAGGAATTGATCAAGAAGGGTCGGCCAATCTGATTGCGGGCTTTTTGAAGTTCTCTAGCCAGGGCAATAATGTTGTTGACGATCGTCACCGTTTCGGGAATGCGGGTGGCATCGTGAGTGGCATCGCCCCAGGTGAACGTGCCCCCCGGAATGATGGGTTGGTCCGTATAAAAGGTGCTGGCATTTCCCGGTAGTTTGAAGGATTTGCCAGTGTAAATTGGGCCACCGGGTTTGGGCAACGGGTAAACGACTTTGCCATTTTGTTCAACACGGGCGTGCCCCTCGTAAACGTACCAGGTGTTTAACTCCCGAATATTATCTTTGGCATACTTCAACGTAAATTTGATGTGCCCATTAAAATCACCTTGAGGATCGCGGTAGGCGTAGGAGGCGAGTTTAAAGGTGCGATCGCCCGGAATTGAAGCCTTTTCTTCGGGTGGCAACTGGGATGCGGCGATCGGGCGGCGTTTCAACACCGTGTTTTCCGTAATTCTCAGGACGAATGTGTTGGGGTCTTCCGGGGGATACACCACGTTCCCATCAAATTCGACATAGACATGCCCCGTGTAGGCATACCAGGTGCTTAACCCCCGGATAAAATCCTCGCGATCGCGCAACGCAAACCGAATGTGATTGTTGAAATCCCCCGTGGAATCCGCAAACGCATAGGACTGGAGCGGAAAACTCTGCCCCTGTTTCACCGAAAATAGGGCATCAGCAGGCAGGACGGAGGATGGCAGGGGCCGCAATTTGAAAATGGTACTCTCATTTACTTGCAGAATGTAAGCCCCGACCTGATCCTCCAGGGGGTAAACAATCACGCGATCGAACTCCACCTGAGCGTGCAGGCTATACACAAACCAGGTGTTCAAACCCCGAATTTCAGCATTGAGCAGCGTGACTTTAATGTGGCCGTTAAAATCACCATTCACATCCCCATAGGCATAGGACTGAATTTCAAAACTGGTTCCGGCAGCCACGCTATATTTCTCTTCTGCCGCCAATTGCGAAGACTGTTCAGCCCGCAGCTTGAAAACCGTGTCTTGAGTAATGCGGAGAATCCGTTGAGCCATGAATTGCCAATATCAATTGCTTCCCTGGAACATTTTGTCCGGAAATGTTCATCAATGCCTGTATCTTCCAGAAGATTTCTCCATTCCAAGATTTTTCCATTCCGAGGAACGGTAGGGGTCGGTTTGACCCGCGTTTCATGGGCAAGCAAAGCCCTCTGGGAAACCTGTCCGGACAAGAGAATCGCCCTCCTCCCCTGCTCCCCCGTTCCGATGTATTCTGATTGAGAACGCTAATCACTGGATTCATTGTTGTGCTTGACCTGAAGCTAATTCGAGAACATCCCGAACTGGTCCAAACAAAGCTAAACCAACGGGGCGACGGCTACGACATTCAAGCGATCGCCCAACTGGATCGGCAACAGAAAGAGTTGGAGAAAACGAGATCGCACCTGCAAGCCCGGAGCAACGAAATTGGCAAACTGGTTGGGCAAAAAATGAAATCCGGCAGCAAACCGGACGATGCTGAAGTGATGGCATTAAAACATGAGGGTAACGACCTCAAAGCTCAGTTAAGCGAATTGGAGCCACAGGAGAAAGAAATTAAAGCCCAGATTGAAACGCTCCTGCTGACGTTGCCCAATTTGCCCAGCGACACTACGCCTATCGGTCGGGATGAAACCGAAAACGTGGAAGTGCGCCGCTGGGGAGACGAGTACAAACCCACGATTCCAAACCTGCTGCCCCATTGGGAAATTGGCGAAAAGTTAGGCATTCTCAATACAGAAAAAGGGACTAAGGTGGCTCAAAGTCGCTTTGTCTTGCTGATTGGTGCGGGGGCCGCCCTGGAACGGGCACTGATTCAGTTCATGCTGGATCGGCAAACTGCCGCCGGCTATTTGGAAGTGTTGCCGCCATTTTTGATTAACAGCACCTCGTTGACGGCAACGGGTCAACTGCCCAAATTTGCTGAAGAAAGTTTTAAGTGTGCCGAGGATGATCTGTGGTTGGCTCCTACTGCCGAAGTCCCCGTTACCAATCTGTACCGGGATGAAATTATTCCGGCGGAACATCTGCCGATTCATCATTGTGCATACACGCCCTGTTTTCGCCGTGAAGCGGGTAGTTATGGCAAAGATACTCGTGGCCTGATTCGGTTGCACCAGTTCAACAAAGTCGAGTTGGTGAAGTTGGTGCGGCCTGAAACTTCTGAGCAGGAGCATGAAGCCCTGGTGCAAAATGCTGAGGCCATTCTCCAGGCGTTGCAATTGCCCTATCGGGTGCTGGAATTGTGTAGTGGAGATTTGGGCTTTGGCGCGGCGAAATGCTACGACCTGGAGGTATGGTTGCCGTCGGCAGAGCGCTACCGGGAGATTTCCAGTTGTTCCAACTTCCGCGATTTCCAGGCTCGTCGTGGCAATATTCGCTTTAAAGAAGCGGGACAAAAAGGGACGCAATTTGTCCACACTTTGAATGGGTCAGGATTGGCAGTCGGGCGGACAATGGCGGCTATTCTGGAAAACTATCAACAGCCGGATGGCCGCGTCAGGGTGCCGGAGGCTTTGCAACCCTATCTCAAACGAGATGTGCTGTAATCGTGATTTCACCTTGAGTCGGCCTACTGTTCCCATTCGCGCTGCCTTGTCTCCACCAAGACAGCATTGGAGCCGTGGGCGCAGATTCCTCGTTGGCACGATCGCCAGTTTGCTCTGCCTCACTTCCCAAAGAGCGATCGCGGTCCCGCCATCCCCAACCCCCACTCCTACGCGATCGCCGTCTTCTACGCCCATTCGCCCGCGTGTAACCTGCCCCACCCAGTTACAACCGTTAACGGCGGCCCTGCTGCGGGACTTGCCGCAATACATCAATCGGTTGAGTCATCAACGGGGGGGGAGTCAGGCGGCCAAATACGCGATCGCCTCCAGTCCTGCGAATTTAGAACCCCTACCCGTCGTTACGAGCGTCCCCGATCCCCAGGATGGTGGCCTGTACCAAACCTTCTTTACCCTCCTGGAGCGACAATACGTCACTCAACGCAAAATTGATTATCAAAACTATTACTGGTTGTTTCTGGCCCACACTCCAGCCACAGGCTGGCAACTCGCCATTTTGTACACCCGCAGCGGCCCTTACCCCAACCAGCAGCAGGCACCCACTCCTCTACGGGAGGCCACGCGGGAGGTGCCAGGGTTAGCCATTCGGCAATGGCTGCGCGATTGTCAGGCGGGGGCGGTGAATTTACTGCAAACAACCGATGAAAAGTTACCTTGAGGAGTAGATTGGGCACGTTAAATTCATAGTGATCAGGAATTAGGTGATTTCTAAGAAAAAACATCCCCTGAGGGTTGGAGTGGGTTGCGCGAGAGTTCTGGCGATCAGCCGATCCTTTTTTGCTCAATCTACCCGTACAGGTATTTTGTTTTCTAGAAATCTCCTGACCTCTTTCCCGTTCGCTAAGGATTGTGTATGTTGCGAGTACCTGATGGGTTATTTCTGGTAGGGGTGTTGTTACTTTCAGGGGAATATTTTGTTCCTTCCAATGAACTTTGGATCTTAGAACTTTTGGGAATCGGAGCCATCTCGATCGCGGCGATCGCTATCCTCCTATGGCAACGGCAAACCAGCGTGCTGCATCAAGTCACGCAGGAATTGGCAGACACCAAACAGCAGTATCAATCAGCCCTGGCTCAGATGCAGGCTGTCTTGCAAGAACGTGACCAGCAGTTTCGCTGGGTTCTGGAACATATGCCCCTGATGCTGCATGTATTTGATGCCAATCGCGTGCTGCAAGTCTGGAATCAAGAGTGTGAACGAGTGACTGGATATAGCGCCGCCGAGATGGTGGGCAATCCTCAAGCGATGAGCCTGCTATATCCGGATCCGGCGTACCGCGAACAGATGATGGCCCACTGGCAAGAAAAGGGCAACAATGATTGCAACTGGGAATGGCAAGTGACGTGTAAAGATGGCTCTACCAAAGCGATCGCCTGGTCAAATGTGGCCAATCAAGTGCCTGTACCCGGTTGGGCCTGGTGGGGCATGGGTACGGATGTGAGTCCGTTGAAGCAGGCCAGGCAGGAGCAGCAACAAGCACTAGCCCGATTTCAAACTGTTTTTGAACAAACGCTCCTGGTTCCCATTCAAGGCTTCGATGCACAGGGCATTGTTCATTACTGGAATGAGGCCAGCACCCAACTGTATGACATCGCCCAGGCTGAGGCGCTCCATCAACCGATCCAAAAATTATTGCGCCTTGAAACAGCCGCGGGCAGTTTTGTTGCGACGTTGCAAACTATCATTGCCACGGGCGCGACCCGAATGCCCAGTGAGCATCAATTAACCTTGTCTTCCGGAAAAATGGTCTGGATCTACTCTGTCATTGTGCCAATTTGGCAAGACGGGGAGGTAACAGACTTTTTTTGTATGGATATTGATATTACCGATCGCAAACACTCTGAACTGCAAATTCGCCGATTAAACGAAGCGCTAGAAACTCAAAATCGCCATTTAGAATCCCTGGTTGAGCAACGCACAAGCGAGTTAGTGACCCTGATTAACACCCTACCCGACTATATCTTCGTGATCGAAAAAGACTCCATGCGCCTGCTCTTCTGCAATGACTTACTGGCCCACATCACCGGAGCGGCCAGCCGTTACGAAGTTCAAGGTAAAACTATTTTTGAATGTTTTTCGCCGGAACGAGCGGCCTACTTTGCCGCACAGAATCGCTCGGTGTTTGATACCGGCAACCCCCTACACCTCCAGGAAACACTTGACCTACCAACCGGAACCATTGATGTAGACACCTACAAAATTCCGCTCAAGCAGCCTGACGGTGAAGTTTATGCGTTAATTGGCACCTCCCGCAACATTACAGAAATCGTGCAGGCGCGTCAGGCGCTGGCCGAACGATCGCAACAATTGGAGGCGGCCAATCATGAACTCGAACTGTTTTCCTATTCGATTTCTCACGATTTGCGTGCCCCTCTGCGGCACATCAACGGCTTCATTTCGGCGCTGGCGAAACAGTTAAGCCAGGAGGAGGCCCTTCAAAACTCGCAAACAGCCCATTATCTTCAGGTGATCGAGCATAGCAGCCAGCAGATGGGCCTGCTGATTGATGGCTTGTTGAATTTGTCGCGGGTGGGACGGCAACCCTTGCGGCACGAATCGATCCCGATCGCCCGGTTAGTGCAACAGGCCATTCAACTGGTGCAATGGGGTCCGCAGGGAACTCCAGATGTGCAATTTGTCGTGGGGGAGTTACCCACCGTCACCGGAGATGCCACACTCCTCCAGCAAGTTTTTAGTAACTTAATTGATAATGCCGTTAAGTTTAGTCGATCCCGAAAGCCTGCCCGCATCGACATTGGCAGTCTGCCCAATGGTACCGTCTATGTCAAAGATAATGGAGTGGGGTTTGATATGACCTACGCAGATCAACTATTTGGTGCTTTTCAACGGCTACATCCACGGTCTGAGTTTGAAGGCATGGGCATGGGGCTGGCGATCGTGCAACGGATCATGCACCGACATCAAGGGACAATCTGGGCAGAAAGTCAACCCAACGCGGGCACCTGTTTCTACCTCCAGTTTGCCGACTCCTCCCCCACCGTTGCCCTGTAGGAGAACCTATGTCTGAGCAGTATCAGCGCTCCCCTGAATTGGGTCATGCTAAAGATGCCGTCCCCCTCCAACTTTTGATTGTGGAAGATCGGCCCGAAGATGCAGAATTGATCGTTTTGGCGCTACAGGAAGCAAATTTCCAATTTACCTATCAGGTCATCGAAACACTCGACCAGTTTGCCGCGCTGCTCCAAAGTCAGTCGTGGGATGTGGTTTTATCAGATTTTCGCTTACCTCAAGCCAATGCCTACGCCGTGTTGCAAGTTCTCCAGCAGCAGCAACTCGATTTACCCTTGATTCTGGTGACGGGGACTTTAGGCGAAGAGGCTGCTGTAGATTGCATCAAAGCGGGCGTTACAGATTACGTCTTAAAGGAGCATTTGTTTCGTCTGCCGATGGTGTTGCAGCGATCGCTGCGGGAATATCGTTTGCGCCGCCAGCAACAGGCCGCAATGCAGCAAATTCAGCAACAGGCAACCCGTGAGACCCTGGTGAATCGCATCGTTCAGGCCATGCGGGGCACTCTAATTTTTGAAGAAGTGTTGCAAACAACGGCGAACCGATTGCATGAAGCCTTGGGGTCCAGTCGATGTTTAATTTTTCTACCTAATCAGGCGCAGCAGATGGTGAGTCAATATGTGAGCCATCTGACGCGCAATCGAGAAAATCTTTTGGGTATTCAATGTCCGTTGTTTCAATACTTTGAGCAGGAATTGACCCGTGGCCAACTGGTGCAATTAGAGTGCATGACAAATCTGGGAGAGGCGGTGCAGCAGTTTGCAGACGCATTTGAGATCCAGGCCATGTTGATGATTCCGCTGGTTTACCAGGAAATTTATCAGGGTGGCATCTGCGTGCATCAGTGCGATCGCGAACGCCCCTGGACCGTGGATGAAATTGCATTGGTCAAGGCGATCGCCGATCACTGCGCGATCGCCCTATACCAGACCCAACTTTTTCGGCACGCCCAACAACAAGCCCAACGGGAGCAACTCCTCAACCAGATTAGCCGCGACCTGAACTCCAGCCTTGATCCCGACTATATTTTGCAGGGCATCGTCAAAATGATTGGGGAATGTTTCAAGGTTGATCGGGCCTTTATCTTTGCCCTGGCTGCGGGGCAAGTGCGGGTCACCCACGAATGGCGGCTCTCCGACCAAATCGTGCCGATGTTGGGCATCCAGGTGGCTGTGGCCGATTGGCTCGGCCTCGTTGAGCCGCAAACCAATCAATACTTCTCTCAACCTGTGCATCTTCCGGATAGTCACCAAGTCCAGTTAAATGAGGCTCAACAGGAGTGTGTTAAATTGACCCAGCGCAAGTCTCTGTTGAGTGTGCCGGTGTTTGTCCGAGATCAGTTTTTCGGCGGGATTGAACTCCACACAACGGGGCAACGACGACAATTTACGCAGGATGAAATCAGCCTCCTGCAACAACTTGCGGATCAGGCTGCGATCGCACTTTACAACGCCCAGAGCTACGAACGATTAGAGGAACTGGTGCAGGCCCGGACGCAAGAATTAGAAGCGGAAAAACACCTTTCTGATGCGGCAAATCGTGCTAAAAGTGAGTTTCTCGCCAATATGAGCCACGAACTGCGAACTCCCCTTACCAGCATTTTGGGATTTTCCAGCGTATTACTCAAACAGGTGTTTGGTCCTTTAAATGAAAAACAAATTCAATACCTGGACAATATTTTTGCCAGTGGAGAGCATCTGCTGGAATTGATTAATGACTTGCTCGACCTCTCAAAAATTGAGGCCGGTCGAGAAGAACTCACCCTGGAACAAATTAACGTCGAGGAGATGTGCGATGTCTGTGTAGAGGTCGTCAGAGAACAAATCAGCAGTAAAGGTTTGACACTCAACTATGACGTACCTGCGGCAGTCACCTGCATCGCCGATCGCCGCCGATTAAAGCAGATTTTACTCAATCTCCTCTCCAACGCCGTCAAGTTCACCGATACCGGATTTGTTTCCTTAAAAGTTGACCTCACGGGCGATCGCTTGCAGTTTGCGATCGCTGATACGGGTATTGGCATCGACCCCAACCAACTCAGCCAACTTTTTCAGCCGTTTCATCAGGTACAAAGTGGGCTGGACCGCATCTATCAAGGTACTGGCCTGGGTCTTGCATTAGCCCGCAAGCTGGCCCAACTGCATGGAGGTACCATTACGGTGTCTTCCGCCCTGGGCGTGGGTAGTTGTTTCACCCTGGACCTCCCCCTCGTCGCCTCAGCCGGAGTGGTCCATCATGCATTGCTGGACGTGCCATCCCCAACTGAGTTGAATTAGCGCTACTCCCCTGCAGTCATCCCATCGGGAGCCTCAAATTTATAGCCCACGCCGCGCACCGTCTGAATCAGAGCGGGCTGGCTGGTATCAATCTCGATCTTCTTGCGGATCTGCCCAATGTGGACATCTACCACCCGTTGATCCCCCACATACTCGTAGTCCCAAACTTCCTGAATCAGTTCAGCTCGCCGCCAAACTCGGCCTGGATGCCGTGCCAAGAAATAAAGCAGATCAAACTCTAGCGCTGTCAGTGGCACCAAATCTCCAGCCAGTTTTACTTCACGCCGGACTGGATCAATCACCAGCTTCTCAAAGGTGAGTGATTGTTGCTCACCCGTGGTCACTGTTCGTTGACGCTTCAAAATAGCGCCAACTCGGACTCCTAATTCACCCAAACTGAAGGGCTTGGTGATATAGTCATCCGCACCCTGCGAAAATCCACGAATCTTATCGGCCTCATCGGTACGGCTAGTCAGCATGAGCACAAAAACGCCAGTTCGTTTTTGCATTTCCTCACACAAGTTATACCCATTCGCATCAGGCAGGTTCACATCCAGAATCACCAGATCTGGATTAAACGACTCGAACATTGCCAGGGCACTTTTACCGTCTTCTGCGGCTTCCATCTGGTAATTTTGCTGTGTCAAAAAACGAAAGATCAAATTGCGAATTGCCGGATCATCGTCTACGACAAGAATCTTGGCATCAGCCATAGCCATAACCTTGGGTTGATGAGAGCGAATAGAGTTCAGGGTTTGGGAAGATTCGGTAGGCAACTACCCACCTCCATAACGATTTACAGTTGGGTAACAAACATTCTAGTCAATCTAGAATCGGTTGTTGAATTATCAAAAGGGGCAAAACGTTGATACAACAGGCGTTTCAGCAATTGCAAACCATATTTATCCACCCTGAATTAGCAGAAAAAACGAGCAAGGATCAACAGATTCTCGACGTTAGCTGATTTCAGCCTATTTTTTCAGCTTATTTTAGAGATCAGCATTAGTATGCCCCACCTTGGAATCAGGTGCTCCATGAAATCTGCTATTTCCGGAAAAAGATCCGAATAGATTTGTAACTATATAGTTTTTTCAGATAGGCTCTAAGTAGCTTGGAGAGATAGTAGAGAACAGCATGAGTGAGCAAAGTCCATACGAACGTTTGGGAGTATCCGAGGGGGCGAGCTTTGACGAGATTCAATCCGCCCGAAATCGTTTGTGTGAAAGCCTCAAAGGGGATGCCGAACAAATCAAGAAGATTGAAGCGGCGTACGATGCGGTTTTGATGGATCGGTTAAAGATGCGGCAGGAAGGTCGGATTAAAGTTCCCGATGGCATTCGGTTTGCTGAACGTCAAACGGACGCGCCGTCGCCGCCACCAGCCCTATCGAACCGGCAACCTCCAGCCTGGTTAGAAGGCTGGCTAGATACCCCTTCTCGCGCCGATATTGGCCTGCCCGCAGGGGTGATGGCTGCATTAGTGGCCCTGGTCATTTTTGCGCCGTCATCGGTGCAGATGGCCCTGATCCTGGGGGTTGGTGCAGCTTTTTACTTTCTCTACCGCAAAGAACGCAAATTGGGCCGAGCCGTTTTACTCAGTTTTGGTGGGTTAATTATCGGTGTGTTGATCGGAGGCGGGTTGTATGGCCTTGTTGCTGCCCCACTCGCTAATCTGCTGATTGGTACGGATGCTTTTGCCAGTGCCGTTGCTTTCTTTCTCCTGTGGCTGGTGAGTAGTTTCCTGCGTTAAGGCATGGGTGGCTGAGTGAAGCTGGGTTGCACATTCAGTATGCTTTACATTTATTTATTAAATTCTCTATGATACTGACTTGTCAGCAACTGACCGATCGCGATTGATGGGCGAGGCTGTTGAGGATCTTCAGTAGGTGGCAAGTAGAGCGGCATCGGATTGTAGGAGTGCAAGCGGGCGATGAAGGAGTTGAGTTCAGTTCAAGTCGAACAGCTAAAGCAAATTGGTGATTACTTGCAGCAGGTTCGGGAGACGCAAGCTGTCCCTCTGGAAAAAGTCGCAAAGGATACGTTTATTCCTCTGCGCCTCTTGCAGGCTCTTGAAATCGGCGATGGTGCTCGTCTTCCTGAACCGGTTTATATCAAAGGGTTTATTCGTCGGTATGCCGATGTTTTAGGACTGGATGGGCAAGAAGTTGCTGATGCTTTTGAAGTTGAGTCGGCCCCTGAGGTCGAAGCTGCTGCGGTAGTTGTTGCGCCACCTCCAGATATCCCTTCGCCGTCTGTGGCTTCATCCTCCTCACACCAGGAAGAGGTTCGTCCCTCTGGTTTTCCGGTTGTGTCGTATGTGTTGTCGGGAATTGCTGCTGTGGGAGTTTTGGGTGCGATCGCTTTTGGTGTGACTAATTTCTTGGTGCCGAAGATGCAATTATCGGCCTCTTCCGGTGGTTCAACCCAGGCAACCAATAATGTAAATTCAAATGTGGCTGCGCCGTCTGTTTCTGGTGCTCCAGCCCGCCCTGACGTGGGGAACGCGCCTACCGTTGGCACAACGCCGCCATCTCCCCCATCCTCAGCTTTAGCGGAACCAGCGACAGAGGCTCCTGATGCTCCTGTAAAGGTCGATATCAGCCTGACGGATCGCTCCTGGATGGAGGTGGTTGCAGACGGAAAAGTGGAATTTGAAGGGACCCTCGGCAAGGGCGAACAGCGGACCTGGACGGCAAAAAATAATCTCTCGATTCGGGCGGGTAATGCCGGGGCCGTGGTGGCATCTCATAATCAGGGGCAGGCCAAGCCTTTGGGCCGCCTGGGGGATGTGGTAGACGTTCGGTTTTCCCGCAAGAACTAAAGCGTTTCTAATTGAGCCAAGAGTTGACCTACTTTGCGTAAATCTTTAATGCCGGGGGCAACCTCAACGCCACTGGATAGATCAATGCCAGTGGGGTGGGTTTGGGTCAATGCCTCTCTAATATTGTCTGGCGTTAAGCCACCCGCCAGGAGCCAGGGTCGGGGGGGGTGGAAGGCTTGCAGGCTGTGCCAATTGAGGGTTTTTCCAGTGCCACCAGCCAGGTTTGGATCATAGGCATCTAGCAGTAGAGTATCGACGCAGTGCTGGTAATGCTCGACCAGGTTGAGCGTGGCGGATGAGTGAACCCGCAGGGCCTTAATCAATTCGATCGCGGGTAAGTATTGCCGTAGTTGCCAACAGAATTCCGGTGATTCCTGACCATGCAGTTGTACGCCATTCAGGTGCGCGATCGCCACGGTGCGACAAATCATGTCAATATCAGCATCCACAAATACCCCCACGCGATCGCAGCTGGGCTGGCCTGTATCAGGATGCTGCGGTAAAGCCGCTACGATGTTGGCAATTTGCTCTGGGGTGACATAGCGCGGCGAAGTTGGGGCGCAGATAAACCCCAACATAGATGCCCCCATCTGGGCGATCGCTCGTCCCTGGTGCGGCTGAGTAATGCCGCAAATTTTAACTCTCAAATTCATGACACGTTTTCACCCAAAGGATGGTTTTAGGGCAACTGGATTGGCGATCGCAACACATTAGGAGATTTCTAGCAAACAAAATGCCTGCCCCAACCCTGAGGGGATATTTTTTCTTGGAAATCGCCTTATCAATATCGATCCTCAATCTCAACAGATATCTCAACAGACAACAGCCGATTTGTATCAAAGTATGAATCGTTCTGTTAAAAGTTCAAACAAATTGACCTCTCGTAGCAGTTCTGCACCGAGAGCTTCCTATAATCCTCCTACATCCGTTTGCTTAAAAGCAGATTTATCAAAGTGGAGGTATAAATTGTACTACGCAACCTTATTGGCGGCAGCCCTGCCCCGCGCTACAAACTGGTCGCCCAGCATTGGCATTACCATGCTGATTTGTAATCTGGTGGCGATCGCGATCGGGCGATTTGCAATTCAGCGGAAGGGCGCAGGTCCCAAACTCCCAGTGGAGTTTCCCGATCCCTTTGGTGGCGAGTTTGGTGTTCCCGAACTTCTGGCTACAGCCAGCTTTGGGCATTTATTAGGAGCCGGGGTGATCCTCGGTTTATCAAACGCTGGAGTGTTTTAAGCATCGGCTTATTTCTTCATGACCTATCTCACTCAGGCTAAACCGCTCCAGCAAATCCATGATTGACTGGAGCGGTTGTTTTTGATGGCTTTTCAACTACGCCCTACTGGATTCAAGTACGCCCTACTTCAAGAGACGAGTGGAAGGGCCGCAGTCCACAGCGGAGCCATTATGAAGCGGGTTATCCGCAACTACGGCTCCAGGTGCATTGGCTTCGCAAATGATTGTCTGCATCGCTAAATTTCCCATAGAATCTTGCACGATCGCCGACATTCCAACATAAGAGCGCACCTTCGCAGATTTAGACGTTGCGTAGTTTGCCGCATAAGCGTTACCTCCATCACCTGCGTCAACTTCAAAATCGTAGTTATTGCTATTCAAGTTCAAAGCGAGCGCATCGATCGTTTCGCTGAACTTAGAGTTTTGAGTGTAGTAGGCTTGCTGGGCGCGATTCATCACACCCGTTAGCATTTTTCCTTCTGCTTGTTTGGCTGCTGTGGCTCGACTAAAGAAATACGGCATGGAGATAGCAGCCAAAATCCCACTGATAACGACCACAGTGATCATCTCCAACAGCGTAAAACCACTGACTCGATTGATCGCCATGCGTGACGCAATTTGAGCCTGAAATTTAGTACGCACAACCGACTCTCCTAATAAAAGCAAGATTCAATAGCAGGCTAAAACGACGGTAATTCAACCAAAATTGCGACTGCCTATTCACGTTGCATTCACATAGATCGGGGAAAGTAGCGCACACCCAGTTATCTTCGTAGTCGGTCACCTGCTACTCCTACTTACGTATATCTCTCGGCGTAAACAGGATTTCTGAATTGGATAGTCTGTAAAATTACGGTAATTTTTTTAACAAAGCTTTTTGAAGAATTCGTAAAGTAGTGAAAATACTGAGAATTGACGCGTTGATGGGCCAAAGGTCAGGTATAGAAGGGCACGCTTCCTGGTTGGAGTCTGTCCCTCTGGGTGTAGGCTGTGTGGAGGTTTAAACTCAGAGCCGCCCCGGCAGCCCTGGTATTGCCAGTCAATTTTGAGTTGGTATACTGTATACAGAAGGTTGTTCTTGGCCTGTCATGCCTTGAGATTTCCCTTTTTCCCCTCAGCCAGGAGTCTTGAGTTTGTCTCTATCGTCTAAACCTTTAAGGCGTGCTCAGTCATTACATGAGCAAACCTATCAGGCGTTGCGAAATGCCATTCTGTCAGGCGAGTTGCCTGTGGGGTCTCGCTTGATCGAGACGCAATTGGCGGAGATGTTGCAAGTCAGTCGCACTCCCATTCGTGAGTCGATTCGTCAGTTACAACGCGAGAATTTAGTCACGACGGATGGCAGTGGGGCTTTACGGGTAGCCAAACTCTCGATCGCCGACGCGATTCAACTGTATGACTGCCGGATAGCCCTGGAACAGCTTGCTGTGACGGAAGCCTGTCGGTGTGCCACTCCTGCCCATCTAGACCGGATTGAATCGGCGGTGCAACAGGCAGAAAAAACTCAGGGACAACCGCCGCACCAACTCACGAATTACCAGTTGCTCCACATGGATTATGAATTTCATCGCCTGCTGGCAGAAAGTTCAACGAATGGTTGGCTGGTGCAAATTCTGGATCAGGTGTTTGACAAGATGGCGTTGCTACGCCTCCGCACGATGGAGCATAACCCTGGAGTGTTAGAAATCCGAAGCGAACATCGGCAGATTTTTCAGGCTGTTTGCGATCGCGACCCCACAGCGGCAACTCAGGCGATTCAATATCATCTGATCTCTAGCAAGGAGCGTGTCATCCAGGAAATTCAACAGTTGGACCCGCACCAGGCAACCGCCAATCTTTCATTGAGTGAATCCTAACTTTTACGCCGTTATTTAGTCATGGCTTACACCCTTGCAGAACTAAATCAGATGAGTCAGGCGGAATTCGTCACGGCCCTGGGTGCTGTGTTTGAAGACACGCCCGCGATCGCGCAGACCACCTGGCAGCAGCGCCCCTTTACCGATTTAACCGACCTGCATCGTCGGATGGTTGCCGTGGTGCAGGCCATGACCGAGGTAGACCAATTGGCTCTGATCTGTGCCCATCCAGATTTGGGCAGCAAGGCCAAAATGGCAGACGCTTCAGTGCAGGAACAAGCCGGAGTTGGGCTGGATCGCCTTTCCCCAGAAGAATTCGATCGCTTTCATGCCTTAAATCAGCAATATCGAGATACCTTTGGCTTCCCGTTCATCATCGCGGTGAAAGGTCACACAAAAGCCAGCATTTTGGCAGCCTTTGAGCAACGGTTGACCCACGATCGCGCCACGGAGCACCAGCAAGCCCTCACCGAAATCGCTCAAATTGCTCGCTTTCGCCTGGAGGACTTATTAAGTTCTTGTTAAGTTAGTAAACAGGATGTGTAGGCGAATACAGATGTCAATCTCATGGTTGACCTTTGATAGAAGTACTCATCAACTATTTTGTATACAGTATGCAAAGCGATCGCTGATCGTACGTTCATTAGAGTGCTCTGGCTCGCCTACTTTCTTCCCAATTTCAGCTTGCTAATTTCCCTTGCCAAACGATCCATTCACGGTCTAAACAACCGATCTGCATTTACTCACCCTCTGGAGCGGTAGAAATGACTGTTGCAACAACTCCCCTGGTCATCAACGGCGATCGCCTGACCCAAAGTATTCACCAACTGGCCGCTGTGGGCCACTTGCCCAATGGTGGGGTGTGTCGCATTGCCTTCACCACCGAGGATTTACTGGCGCGGCAACTCGTCCACACCTGGATGGCAGAAGCCGGGATGACCGTCCGAATCGATGCTGCCGGGAACATCATTGGGCGTTACGCTGGCCGCAACCCCGATGCTCCTGCCCTGGCAACGGGGTCCCATATTGATACCGTTCCCGTGGGGGGATGTTTTGATGGGTGCCTGGGGGTGTTAGCCGGAATTGAAGTCGTACGAGTGTTGCAGGAAAACCAGATGCGCCTCAATCATGCGATCGAGGTGATTGTGTTTACCGATGAAGAACGCTCGGTGATTGGGTCTAAGGCCATGTCGGGGCAAATTCAGGAAGGCCCAGATTACTACTGCCGCCTGGACGGCACCCCCATCCAACCTTGCCTGGAGAAAGTAGGTGGGGACTGGCAGCAGATTCATACCGCAAAACGCGATCGCGCTGAAATTGCCGCTTTTGTCGAACTGCATGTGGAGCAGGGTGGCGTATTAGAGCATCTGCAAATGCCCGTCGGCGTAGTAACGGGAGTCGTGGGACAGTATCGGTTCGCGGTCGATATTACTGGCCGCCCCAACCATGCCGGAACAACCCCCATGCACCTGCGGAAGGATGCGCTAGTCGCCGCCGCCCAAATCGTGCTGGCGGTCAATCGCCTTGCAGTGGAAACCCCCGGTGATCAGGTCGCCACCGTTGGCTTTTTGAACGTTTCACCCAATGCCACCAACACCGTACCAGGGAAAGTGGATCTCCGCATTGATCTGCGGGATCTGTCAGAACCCCATCTGCAACACCTCATTGCCCAGTTGGAACGGGAAATTCAAGCGATCGCCCTGGCCACCGACACCGAAATTACCCTGCGACAAACCCTCCACATTCAGCCCACCCTGTCTGCCCCGCACATCATGAGCACCATTGAGCAAGTGTGTGAAGCAATGGGCATCGCCTATACCCACCTCCCCAGTCGTGCCGGACATGATGCCCAGGAAATTGGCCGCGTGACAGACATGGGCATGATCTTTGTCCCCAGTCGCAACGGCATCAGCCACTCCGAGGAAGAGTACACCTCCCCCGAAGAATGCGAACAGGGCGCGAGTGTTCTGCTGAAAACCTTTTTGAAGCTGGACCAGATTTACTCAAATCGGTAACAAGCGGGAACAGGGGAGCCAGGAGATTTCTAGAAACCTAAATACCGGCGTTGCTGAATTGAGGTAGGAATATCAGCATTCGCCCTCACCCTAGCCCTCTCCCAACGGGCGAGGGGACAAGATTTCTAGCTCCCTTCCCCTTGGGGAAAAGGGTTGGGGATGAGGGCAAATCATCCTTGCATTCAGCAACGCCTAAATACCTGCCCCAACAAGATTCAATCATCAAGGTGTACAGGTGCCACCCGGAACGGTTGTATTCGACCAGAACAAGGTATTGAGAATGCCGATGGTATTGGTCGGTAGCAAGCCGTCCTCGACCTGGATGCGGCCGCCGCTGCCATTGTCATCATCAAAGGTGAGTGACCCGATCGCATTATTCAACGGTTGAACGCAGGTGTTCCCAGGTGCAATATTGATGACTTCCACATCATTACTCCCATTCCCGGTGATGGTGTTGTTGCGGATGCCTGCTACGGTCAGGGCATTATCCTCGTTGTTGATCGATACACCCGCCCCAGCCGCACCATTCCCCGTAATCTGGTTGGACTGAGCCAACACTCTAAGTTGGGAGGTGTCGTTGGCTCTGGTCAAGATGCCATTGCGGGGGTTGTTGGTGATGGTGTTGTTGAGGAGATTTGCGGTGATGCGGGCCTGATCTGCCGTTTGCAGCAAAATGCCACTGTCTTGATTGTTGTTGATGGTGTTGTTGGTGACGTTGAGGGTACTGCTCGCCTGATTGGAAACAACAGCCTGCACCCCATTGACGCGATTATTCGCGATCGTATTACCATCCAAATTCAATTGATTTTGGGCATTGTCGGACAGCGCCAGATCCACCCCATTGACTAAATTGTTGAAAATATTATTGCGAGACAGATTGAATGTGCCCTGCGCCGTGGCTTCTTGGGCGATCGCCACGCCACTGCGCTGGCTTCGGGTAATGATATTGTCGGCCAGATTGAACGTTCCATTCGCACCATTGAACAGTTGAATCTCCACTCCATCGGCAATACCACCCGAACCGCTGCTGTTGGCAATGGTGTTATTGGTGACGGTAAAGTTGCCAGTGGCATTATTGCGAAGTTCCAGATTCACGCCATCTCCATCGGGAGAATTGCGCCCACTGTTGAGGATCTGGTTACGAGTCAGTAGTAAATCCACTTGCCCCTGATTGTTGTTCAACGATATCCCTTCTGCCCCGGCTCGTTGGATGGTGTTATCGGTAATGGCAACGGGGCCGCTGACATTGTTCAACAAAATCCCCTGGGTGCCCGTATTGGCGATCGCATTATCCCGAATGGTCACTTGATTCAGGTTATTCCCCACAATGCCTGCCCCGTTGGGAGCCGTAATGGCAAAGCCGGAAAGGGTCGTGCTATTGCCCAGGGTGACGGTATTGGTGACGGTGGGTAAGACCCCTGCGCCCGATAAAGGCAGCGCCAGATTCCCCCGTTCCACAGTGTCAATTCGTTGTACTGGGCCAGTAGACAAGACCTGGACGCGATCGGGAATCGTAAAGGCGGGAATCCCCGGATTGGTGCCGGGTTGGACGTAAACGATGTCATCCGGTTGGGCCACAGCCAGTGCCTCGGCCACAGTCCCGGTGGGATTTTCAAATGTGCCAGCGCCAGTGCCAACCCCAGGCACCGCATGACGGAAGCGCCAGGGTTGCCCTGTGGCGGGGTTTGTCAGGAGGGCCACATCTTGTACGGTGTTGCGACGAGTTTCGACCTGCCGATCCAGCACAATTTGAGAATTGCGGTAGACAGAATCTCCCAGGCGGGCAACCAGGGGATCGACGGGGCGATCGCGTTTGGTCCCCGATCCATTGGTAGGGAAGGTCACTCCCAGCGTCAGGGCCACATTGGTGCCGTAATTGTTATCACGGGAGAGGGCCACTCCAACCTGCAAGTTCTCGTTGGGGCGAGCTTCCAACCGTGTCCGCCAACCGACGGTGCCTTCTCCCTGGGGGGCGCCAAAGTAGTACATGCCACCGTAGCCCCGCAGTTCGCCCGTTCGACCCAGGGAAGCAATCTTACCGCCCGCCTCCACATCGACACCGGCTGCCGCCGCCTCAAACCGACGGTGAATTTGCTGCTGAATGGTGCGATTGACTCCTAAAAAGTTACTGGTGAAGAACGGATCGCCAGACAACGTCGTTGTGGAACTGCTTGTTTCGGATGTGAGTTGGCGAGTGTCACCAATGGGCAAGTAGGCGTTAACACGAGCATCCCAACTGCGACCCAGGGTTTCCAGGCCAAGCCCCACCTGGTTAAAGCTATTTTTGCCCGTGTTGCGGTGATCGTAGGCCAGGTAGCCACCGTAGATGCGATCGCTCTTCTGGTCATACACACGATGCCCCACTACCAGGTTTGCACCGGGATTGCCGTTGCCGGTATCCACAAAGGCTTGCCCTTCCGTGAAAGTGATGGTTTGTCCGGGACGCTGGGTAATCGGCAAAAATCCTTTGATTCCTGTGAAGGAACTGGAATAGCCGACCCCAGGCCCGGTGGTAAAGGTGCCGCCTACTTTAGGGGAAATGGGCGGATGGGTGGTCGAAACCGGGTTGGGAGCGGTGGTGGGAGCCTGAGTGACTGAGGGGGCGGCACCTGGACGCGCGGGAAGGGCTGGAGCACCGCTGACCCCGTTCCCCCGCTCCTCCGCGCTCCCGCTTTCGGCATCTGGTTGCCCACTGCTTAAGGCTTTTGTTTGGATCACTTCCGGTTGTGAAACGGCGATCGCGGCGGGACGGGGCGGCAGCAGATCTTGCGCCCGAGTTGAAATTTGAGCACGAGCAACCGCGATATCTTGCGCCCGACTCACACTGGGGGTGGCGTTGGGTGTGGAAGGGGGGGATTGCGTCACTGGCCGAGAGTCAATCGAACCTGGCACCGGGGGGGAGGCGCTGGGGGAGACTGGCGCGGGTTGGGCGATCGTTGGCACAGTTGACCGGGTGGCAACAGCAATTTGGGGCGAGGGTGTCGCACTGGCAGTGGGGCTGGGTGGGGCGGGTTGGGTGGTTGGGCGGGCGGGAAATGTTTCGGGTTGGGCAATGGGGGCAGGCGGGGATGCGGTCTGGCTGATGAAGGGAGTCTTTGAGGGCACCGCGATCGCGATCGATTTTGATTCGACGACAGAAGTGCGTTCTGGGGTCGTTGAGGCGGAATTGTGGGTTGCCTCATCTAAAATTTTTGAGTGGCGATCGGACGTGACTGGAACTGAATCATGATTGGACTCGTCTGGTGGTTCCACAGTTTGGGCGTTCGCCGGTGTGGGAACCAGTTCAGTTAGCAACAATCCTGCGGCGCAGGTAACTCGGCCTAAGCGTTTTCCAGGCATGGTGAAGAGAGTGGGTAATGGTTCGATTTGTTGGACAATTTTTTCGCTGGGTGCCCTCCACGCTCCGGAGAAATTGGAAAGTTGGCGCATATCTTTATCAACGAGCGTAGAATATTAAGCAACGGCAGGGGCGAGTTGGATCGGCGTTTCGTCTTGCCAGCCAAGACTGCCGTGCAACCCGCCCCCCTAAACTCGCCCCTATTAAAAGAGTTGCGGTCAATCCTGAGGAATGAGAATTAAATAACCTGTAATTTTGGTAGGATGGCCATCTTGCGCGGGCGGGCGAGACACCCGCCCCACAGGTGATTAAATCCACACACCTTAGACCGGCACAAATGTGGTGCCCGCTTGGGCGATTAAGTTGGCCGCATTCACACCGTCCAGGCGGGCGAGGAGTTCGGCGGTTGTGCTGTTGCGAATCCAGGTCTGGCTATTACGTTGGGTGATGGTTAATTGTCCAAGGCTTAACCCCGCCGCCAAGCCGATTTGATCTTCGCCCAGGCGAAAATCGCGGATTATATCGGTGCCTGCGCCTGCCGCCAGAATGAAAATGTCAGCCCCACCATTGCCCGTGAGGATGTCGTTGCCTTCACCGCCAATCAGGCGATCGCTGCCATTGCCGCCGTACAACAAATCATCGCCTTCGCCACCCGCCAGCAGATTGTTGCCATCGCCGCCAAAGAGTTGATCATTCCCCGCTTCGCCGTACAGTTGGTCGTTGCCTTCCTGGCCATCCAGGCGATCGTTGCCGATCCCGCCCCAGAGTTCGTCATCTCCCAGGCTGCCGGAGAGGGTGTCATGGCCGCCCAGACCAAAGATGCGATCGCCACTGGCTGTGCCCACCAGCGTTTCCGATTCATCAGTGCCCACAATCGGCAGAATCGGGGCGGGCGCGATCGCTACCGCAAACGTATCCGCGACGCTGCCACCCAGGCCATCTGCCGCCGTTAGATCAATCAGCAACGTCCCCACATCGCCAGCGCCGGGAGTGCCGCTAAAGGTCAGGCTAACCGGATCAAAGGTGAGCCACGCAGGCAGGGGCAGTCCACCGGAGAGGGTTGCCGTCAGCGCCAGGGGATCGTTATCCAGATCGGCGAAGGTATTGGGGGCGATCGTGTACTGGAAGGGTGTGGTGGCCGTGGCATTTTGATCCAGCAATGGCGCTGTTACCGTTGGGGCCGTATTGGCTGCCCTGACTGTCGCTTGCAGCGCAAAGTCAAACGGGTTTTCATCTGCGTCGCTATTCGTGAGAACTAAACTGCCGGAAAAATTCCCAGCTACTGCCGTGTCAACCCCAATTACTAAGGCGGTGGAAGCTCCTGCGGCCAGCGTGTTGGGTAAGGCGGCCCCTAGGGTGAATCCGGTGGGGAGGGTGAGCGGTAACAGGGATAGGGCGGCGGTGCCCGTGTTGGTAATGGTGAAGGTGCGGCTGAGAGTGCCACCCAGTAGCGTAGTACCAAAATTGATCGGCGTGGTGCTGCCATCTAAAATGTTGATGCCGCCTTCCTGCACCACAATTTCGGGTAGGGGCGTTTGCACGATCGCCTGAATCGCAAAGTCGAAGGGGTTTTCATCGCTGTCGCTGTTGATCAGGCTGAAGCTACCCGCGAAGGTGCCCGCGATCGCGGTATCCACTTGAATCACCAGCGGAATCGAGGCTCCAGGGGCAAGAGCGGCTGGCAGCGCACCCACCAGGCTAAATCCAGTTGGTAGGGTCAACCCGGATAGCGTCAGAGCTGCCGTTCCGGTATTCGCCAGGGTGAAGGAGCGGGCCAACAAATCACCCACCAACACCGTACCCAGGTTGAGCGGCGTGGTGGTGCCGTCCAGGATATTGGTTGCGCCATCCAGCAGGGTAATTTCAGCAATGGGCGTACCGGGAACTTCGACGGCTCCAATATCAGTTAGATTGGTGCCGTTAAAATCACCATCTTGCGGTCGGGGCGCACCCGTTTGATCGGCTCCCAGGCTCGTCGCCACGCCAGTATCGATCGCAGGGCTACCCGGTGCTGGCACATGCACCAGGGCACTTCCCACAAACTGCAAGGGACTGAGGAGCGGATCGGCGATCGTCACCGTGGGGAACAAATCCCGATCATTGAAAAAGTTGGTCAGCCGTGCCGGAAATTGCAAATTACCGCCGCCATCAATCAGGTTGGGGGCTTCATTGACCTGCTGCAAAATCTGGAACCGATTGAGCGATCGGTTACTGGCGAAAATTGTATTTTGTAGCGTTACTGGGGCATTGTTGCCTACGGATAGCCCACCGCCAACCCACTCCGCCACATTATTGGCAAAGGTGGTATTGATGATGGTGGCCGGACTGTAGATTGTCAGGCCGCCGCCGACATTGCCAAAGTTGTCGCTGGGAGCGTTGGGGGTGGCCGTATTGCCCGCCCGATTGCCCGAAATCGTGCTATTGAAAATTGAGGTAGGGGCATCAAACACCCACAGGCCACCCCCCTGAGCCGTGGCGGAGTTGTCTGCAAAGGTCGTGTTGATCACGGTGAAGCCGAGGTTGAGGCCATTGCTGATTTGCACCAGGGCACCGCCATTGCCGCCATTGCCCCCCGGTAATGGAATCACCTGGTTATTACGAAACAGGCTATTTTCTAGAATTACGTTGTCTTGTCCGGCGGCAGTAAACAGGTAGGCGGCACCGCCCTCACCCCGGCCCCGGTTGCCTTCAAATACACTACTGCTGATCCGAATGGTGCCGGAGGTTTCGCTGGTGGAACTGGCGCGATCGGTATACACGGCCCCGCCATAGCCCCGCAGGAAGGGATTGGGGTTGCCTGTATCAAAAAATGCTGCGGTGGTGTCGTTGTTGATAAACCGGGAGTTTTCAATGGTTAACTTCCCGTTGAGGCTGTTGATGGCTGCGCCGTTGATGCCCCGGTTGCCGATGAAATCGCTATTTGTGACTTGCAGAATCCCAGGACTGACGAAGGCGATCGCGCCTGCGCCCCGTTCATCATTCCCCGCGATCGCCACATTACTGAAGAAGCGGCTATTGGCGACAAACACATCCGAGTTCCAGTTAGCAAATACCGCGCCGCCGCCGCGATCGGCCACGTTATTGCTAAAGGTGACATTGTCAATCACTAATGTGACTTCATCCGTCGTCACAATGGCAGCGCCCTGCTGCGGGGTGTAGGCATTACTCAAAGTCAGGTTGCGGATGGTTACGCTGGTCGCCGTGACCACGTTGGCATTGACCGCAAAAATGCGAGACACGTTACTGCCACTAATGGTCAAGTTGGGCGCACCTGTGCCATCAATGATGAGGTTTTTGCCCACGGGAATATCAATCTGGCCGGAGGTGAGGTTAATCGTAGAATTGGCCGCCAGATTAAAGGCAATGGTGTCACCGGGCTGGGCAATGGCGATCGCTTCTCTCAACGATCCAGCTCCACTGTCAGCGGTGTTCGTCACAAAAATCGTAGCCATAAGGTGAAGTCCTGGATAAAGAATGAATTGAAAGGGTGAATTTAGCAGTGCTTGGAGTGCAGTGCTGCGGGAACTGTTTACACAACTGATTCAGACGACTTGATCTGACAAAACTCAGAATGCTAGGGGTAATTCATCAACAAGTTCATGCCCTTCTTCCAGTGCTCAATGCAAATGTCCGGACAAATTATTTTCCTTCTGCTAATTTCGTCAGTTCCACTGATGAAACTGTCTACTCTAGAAGGAGTCTTCCGTAAATTTGAGGAAATAATGATGCTGGTGTCATGTGGGTTCAATCACTTCCCCTTAAACGAGGGGAAATATGATTTTTAGCAATCCAGGGATGGTCTCAAACGTAATTAAGGATGTAATCTCCGATGACTGCTTGAGGCTATAAAGCCAGTTGCGATCGCAATGAGCAATGCACGATGAGCAATGCACGAGAACTGACTGAGAACTGACTGAGAACGGAAAGCCCGGTTTATGGATCGCCGACCTTATGACTTTGGAGTTGGACCACGCCAAAACGATTGAATTTCCCCTGAGAGGCGAGTGGACTGTGTTTAATAGTCCAGGGGAACGGGTGCCCAGTCATAGCACCGATTACTTTGGGCAGCGATACGCTTTTGACTTTAGCCAGCTCAATGAACAGGGTGCAACGCCCTACCACAAACCGCTCTGGCATCATTTGTTGGGGTTGGTGCGAGTGGAAGATTGTTGTGCGTGGGGGCAACCCGTGTATGCGCCGTTTGCCGGGGAAATCGTCGGTGTGGGGGATGGCTGGCCCGATCGCCAACGCCTGAGTTTCTTACCCGATGCGATGCGATCGCACTTTTTTGCTCCAAAAGCCACTGCCGCAGACTACCGCCCTTTAACCGGAAATTATGTATTGCTGGCAGGAGAACCGGGGGTGGCCCTGTTTGCCCATCTGCAATGCGACAGTGTGGCGGTTTCCGTGGGGCACCAGGTTGAGGTGGGGGCTATGCTGGGGCGAGTGGGAAATTCTGGCAACTCCACCCTGCCCCACCTGCGTTTTCAATTGATGGATGGGCGTGATCCGTTACAAGCAAAAGGAATTCCCTGCAAATTTCGGACTTACCAGCGATCGCAAGCAGATGACCACTGGGAAACCATTGTGGAGGGAATTCCAGGGGTAATGGAAACGATTCGGGTGGAATCTGGTATGCTGACTTGAAGCCTTACACCAGATTCCACCACATTTCAGATAGCGATAAACTAACTACTGGTCTGATTTTATAAAAGTCCATTCCAGAATTTTAATTGGTGCAGATTTGAGTGCTGCAACTAGTTCTGCATTATTCTCAAACTGAAGTTGGGATAAGCAACTAGTTTCCACATTCACCGTAAACTGATCCTCTTCAAAGCACCAGGGTTCAACGGTGAGACAGCCATTTTCCAGTTGGCGTAAATCGTAGCGTTGGTTGTCAATGCCGCTGGTAATTTCCAGCGATCGCCCAGCATCAGGAATCCGTTTCCGCGCCAGAATCAGCGAGAGCGTATCACACCACAACATGAACTGATACGCCCGTTCGGCCTGGTCTTTGCTAATGCCCAAAGCTTTCCGCCATGTTTCCTGATTTTGTACCTGTTCATTCAAGAATTCGTCCCATTCTTTGGACGACCCCCACTGATCCTGATTCAAAAAGCAGATGTGTTTGGAGTTGAGTAACGTGACCCAACGTCCACGGTAGTAAGCATTTTCCAGGTGTTGGCGGAGTGGTTCAATGTCGGAACTCCGACCCAGCGTGAAATCTAAGGGTGCGCCAGCGTCCGTCAATTCGTTGCCTTCCCATTCTTTTTCCAGGTCATCATGATGGGAAATGGCGGCGATCGTTTCATACAGGCGTTCGGGGGCATTGGCGCGTTGCCACTGTCCAGCCAGTTGGGCGGCGAGTAGGGCATGGGCACGATGATAAATAATTTCCCAGCCAGTTTGAGCAAGATTGACGATCATAGTTTTGGGGATGAATCAGAAATAAGGAATAATGCATGTTTCTAAGGTGCGACGTAAGCGATCGCAAAGGGCAAAATTTCCGGTTCAATGGTGGCGATCAGGTGGCGATCAGCGTCAGTCCAGATGCGGGGGCGATCGAAGACGCAAGGCTGAAGCACCCCCCAAAGTTGCCCATTCCGACACAGATGAGCGTGAATCAGGGCACGATGCCCAAAATTTTTCTGCTCGAAAGTGCGATTGAGAACTTGGGGAGCAGCCGTTTCCACATCTTCTACAAAGATGGATGGTTCTGCTCGGAGGGCTGCGGCAAACATCGGGTCATCATTGGCGAGATCGGGCGGTTCTGGTTTCCAGTCTGCGTCAAACACTAGCGGAATTTGATCGTGTCGTCGCCAGCAAAACGGTACTTTACCCATTTGGGTGACAGGATGGCGGAGATAGAGAAAACAGCGATCGCACTGCAAACTCTCACCAATTAGCCTGACGATTGCAGATAAAACAAATTCAGCCTGGTCGTTATTTTTGATAATATCCTGAACTTGAGATAGCACTGAGGCATTCATCATCGTTTGATTTTCTCAGGAAACCCCTTCTTCCAATATCTGGGAGAAGGGGTCACAACGTTAGCAACAGTTTGGGAGAGGACATGAACCTTAACTGGCGGCCAATGCACCGGCTCCAGCCGCGGCTCCGGCTGACACCAGCGCCGTCAAGAATAACCACCAGGCGGCGGCAGCCGCCGCTTTGCGGGTTTCTTCCATCTGGCGTTGGGCCTGCCGTTTCATATCTTCAACGCGGCGTTGAGCTTCCATTTGCACTCGTTCCGCCCGTTGTAAAACGCTGTTACGAGCCGATTCAATCTGGTCAATGATGCGGTTGGCATCATCTTCCGAAATATCTCGACGAGAACTGAGAAGGGCTACCAGCGTACCCCGATCAAATTGCCCTAAGCGCGATCGCAGGGCATCAAATCCGGCCTGTGGGTCATCGAACAGCGTGCGAACATCCCGTTTAATGCTGTCATAGTTCAATTCGGGGCGATCCAGACCGTTGAGATAATCCCGAATGCGGGCAAAGAGTCGATCAACTAAACCTTGCAGTTGAGCCTGTACCTGTTGAATTTGATGCAAGAACTGATCCCGCACCGATTCAATTTGGGAGACGATGCGATCGGCTTCTTCAGGGGTCATATCCTGTCGTTGCGACAGTAAAGCAATCAGGGTAGACCGATCCATGCGAGAGACGCGATCGCCCAGGCTTTGCATTCCCAATTTGGGAGACTGCATCAACAAGCTCAAGTCCCGTTTAATGCCTTCAGGATTGAGTTCTTCTTTGTCCGTATTTCGCAGGTAATCCTCAATGCTGGATTCAAAATCCATCACCGATTGCTGCGTCCGTAGCGCTAACCGACGTGGTGATTTGACAATCTGACCAATCGCATTCTGCACCTGATCAATAGTGCGATTGACCTGATCTTCCGTAATGCCTTCCCGCTGACTAAGCAACTTCACCAAAGTCGCTCGATCCACATGGGAAAGCCGACGCCGGAACGCGATCGCGCCTTCCTGTGGGTTGTTCAGCAGCGTCATCAAATCCCGTTGAATGCCTTCGGGATTGAGTTCTTCCAGGTTGGTACTGCGTAAATAGTCTGCAATCTTGGTAGTAGTTTGATCATATTGGTCTTTCACGGCACCTGCCATGAGTTGGGGCGAGTGCGTAAAAGAATGCCAGTTCGATTCCAATTGGCCTACAATCTGGTTGGCTTCAGCATCGTTAATATCTCCCCGTTGCTGGAGCAACTGCACCACTGTATCTCGGTCGAAATGGGAGGCCCGATTACGGAGTGCCTGTAAACCCAGTTGCGGATCATTGAGCAATAACTGAAAGTCTCGCTTGATGCCTTCGGGATTGAGTTCTGCCTTCCCAGTGTTACGCAGGTAAGACTCCAATTTGCCCCGAAACTCGGTTGCCTTTTGTTGGGCTTGTTCGTTGAGAGTGCGAGAGTCAGATAATACGCGATCGCGGGTCGTTTCTAAGGCATTCAGAATTGTCTCAGCTTCTTCTGGAGAAATATCCTGGCGTTGCATCAGAATACCGCGCAAAGTGTTGCGATCGTAGGTCGCAAGTCGATTATTCAACGTGTCATAATCCGCTTCTTCATCTTCCAATAAGGCTTTGAAGGCGGGCAGTCCATCGTTTGAAAACAGTTGCTCTTTCGGCGTTACCGTCAGATAAATTTCGACTCGCTGTCTCAAATCGGTGATAATTTCCACATCTTTTGCTGCTAACGCCCCTTGCAGCACATCTTTACGAATGGCTTCTAGTTGGTCGGCAACCTGGTTAATTTTGGCTTCCGTCAAAACCCCCCGCGAGGACAACAATTCCACAAACATGGAACGGTTTAATTGGGACAGTTGTTGGGCAATAAAGCCAGGATCGGCAGCCGGATCATACAACACTTCTCGAAATTCCCGCTCGATGCTGGTGGGGTTCATCTGCCAGGAGTGCTTGGTCAGCAGGTAAGTCTCCACATCGTGCCGAATCGGGCTGTAGGGCGGTTCGGCCTGCCCTTGAATTTGTCCGACAACTTTGTTGGTTTGCTCTGTTACTTTGCTGGGTGCGGTCTTGAGTTTATTCAAGATTTTCTCAATGTCTAGATCTGATAAGTCAGTCCGTCCAGCTAATAATCCAAATAAGGTCGTCATGCCTGATTGGATGGTTTGCTGCATGCCTCCAGGCACTTTATCCATCGTATCCGATTGTGATTGTGCGGGTTTTTGCGATGGCTGCTCGGCTAATAAGCGATCGATTTTCTCATTCAATTCACGGATTTGCAGTTGTCCGGGTTGGGTCGATTGTAAGTAGCCCAGCAACTCACTCATGGAGTCAGGTTTTTTCCGACTTCCCAGAGTTTGCAGCCACACGCCTTCCAACAAAGCTGCCACTCGGTTCACCTCAGCCGGGGAGAAATCGGTTCGCTTGCTCACCAGATCGACAAACGTTTGGCGATCGATATGCCGCAGGCCATCGCCATCAATCACAGCCGCAACTTCTGGATCATTCAGCAATGACTCAAAATCGTTCCGGAGACGAGACAGATCCAATTTGGGGATTTGTAAGCGTTGAATATACTCTTCTACCGATTCCCGGATGCTGGTAGGGTCAATGGCCGAACCGACTTCATTTCGCACCGCCGCAGCGATCGCTTCAGCCGTTGATACTGCTTGTTGCTTGGCCATGCGCCCCCCAATTGCCGCTGTAGCCGCGCCCACGATACTTTGAAAGCCGGACGTCGCTGCATTGACAACAGAGCCAATAAAAGAACCGACTGTGCTGGAACTCACCCACACCAGCAAGGTGAAGTAAGCAGCCCAAACCACTAAACCAATAATTGCACCTAACCCTTCATCGGTCAGTAAGCTCAGTTTGACGGCCAGGTAACAGGCAAAAAATAACGCCAGAGTCACGCTAATGAGCGTCCACAGCCCAACCCCAAAGCTAATTTTGCGGATTGTCGAACCAAGTCCATCGGAACTGGAATCGGAACTAGAACTGTGATGGTCAGAGTCGGATGAATTTCCTAGAAAGGAAATACCCGCTGCAACAGAAAAGTTGGTAAGTAAAAGCTGCATTGCAAATGCAAGCAGAATGCCTGAAATTAAGGCAATAAAGAATTGCGGTCCCGTAAAGAACACTGAGGCAGCTTCTGGGGTGTTGGTTTCCGTGGTTACGGGCACCTGTCCTATCCAAAAATTAATAGTCATTAGTTGCAATGGTTGTAACGCAGTTTGAATCATAGAGTCTCCCATGTGTGCAGATTGGCTTTCGCAAGCTGCCCCTTGCACGAAATAAGGCATGTCTGCTGAAGAGGATAAGCCCTTCATAGCTTAAGAATCCTTCCTAAAAGGGATAGAAGCATCTCCCTTGAGTGGGAATCTCTCTACCTCTTAAAGATAAAAGCTGCCATTGATGAGGGAAGAATAATGATTTCCCGTTCAACGGCAGCTTGAAATGTCTAACTAACGAGCGGATTTAATCGTGAGTGATCAGCGCTGAAATCTACCACAGGCCAGGAACGGCACCACTACCGCCAGCCCCGCCACCTGTGTTGGAACCACCGCTGTTGTTGTTGGAGCCAGTACCGGGGGTCGCAGCGCCAGGGAACGTAGAATTGTTGATTTGATTGTCAACGTTGCCGCTGTTGGGGCCGCTGGTTCGGTTGATTTGAGTGCTAGGAGTGGTGTAGGTGCCACGACCAGGAGTGGTGGTGGAAGGAGCTGTATAGCGATCGCTGCCACGATTTTGATTCACTGTGCCACCCGCGCCCCCACCTGTTCCGGTGTTGTTCATTTGATCATTCATTTGTCCACTGGAGTTGCTCCGGCTGGGGGAATTGGCTGGAGGCGTGAACTCAGTGCTGCGGCTGGGATCGGTTGCCCCGGGCTGCGTGTATTTCTCAATGCGGTTTTCTGGACGCTCTGGTCTGGAACCATCCACGTTGTTCATCCCGCCTGTACCGCCGCCAACACCAGTGTTATTCATTTGACCGCTGGGTGCATCGCTTCGGCTGGGAGAATTGGGGGCATTCAGGGGTCTGTTTTGCTCGTTGATGGGGCGAGAGGGGTCGTTAATCCGAGTGTTGGTGTTGGGTTCATCCACACGGGGATCACCAACAGCACCGGGGCTTTGTTGGGAGAAAGCGGCTTGGGGTAGGATTGCCGAAACGCTCAAGAACGCCGTGGCTGCGATCGCGCCAGTCAGTTTAGCAATGGTGTTTTGGTTGTGCTTAAAGTTCATTGATTCCTCCTGAGGATATGAGAAAATCTCAAATCAAATAAATTGAGATTGCTCTGCGGAAATGTGATATTTGGTGTCATTCACAAAAGTAGTTGAGCCAGACATTAGCTACTGAAAACAAACTTTTGGAAATGTTTACAACTAAACCTTAGTCCTTATAAGCTTTTAATTTGTCTATCAGGAGAAGTGTTAATCTCTGTTATTGGAAAGAGAATAAAAACAAATATTTTGTAAGCTTTGTCACACATTAAGGCTGAGTCAAAACTTTTTCATGGCCTAAAAAAATAGCCAAAAAAAGAAGGGATAGCAACCATGCCCTACCCCTTCACTGCCTCATCACTTAAAAGTTTTAACCAATTTTCTATTCTGCAAATGACGCGGAACAGCCCTGCAAAATTTACTAAACGCACTGTAGTAAGTTTACGAACGCTTAACCTCTATCCAGGGATGGAATCGGGGGCCGACGACTGCGGAATTCGTTGGTATCGAGCGATCGCTCTACATGAGTAAAATCGCTCTACATGAGCAAAACAGTAAAACAAGTAAAACAGTCGAACGAGAGTAAAACAAGAGTAAAACGGGTCTCATTCCATTCATGCGCTTGAAAACCGCAACCCTGTGCATCCCAATATTTTTTAACTTCAAGTTCTTACTTTGGACTGAGGAAAAAAAGACGCAGTTTTTCACTATAGGAGGCGAGGCGGAAATACTTATGCATAAGTGCAATACAAAATCATGACAAACTCTGAAAGACGGTTGCAGGATAAGGTTGCCATTGTGACGGGAGCCGGGACCGGAATTGGCGAGGCGATCGCGCACAAATTTGCGAAAGAAGGGGCAAAGGTCATTGTCAATGGCTTGCCAGATGATCCGATCGAAGATGTGGCCGCATCAATTCGGAAGTATGGCGGTGTGGCTTTTGCTTATGCTGGTGATATTGCCGAGGAAGCCTACGCCCAGGGATGTGTGCAGGCTGCGATCGAGGCTTACGGGAAATTGGATATTTTGATTAATAATGCCGGGGTATTTTTAGCGATCGCTGAAACTGATAAATACCCAATTGAGGATTTTGATCGCACGCTGCGGAATAACATCCGCTCTTGCTTTTTGATGACTAAGTTTGCCCTGCCTTATCTACAAAAGACCAACGGCAACATTGTTTCAACCGGGTCAGAAGCCGGGTTTAATGGACATCCCCAAAATACACCCTACGGTGGCACCAAAGCCTGGATTCATTCCTTCATGATGGGAGTGGCCGTTGAGCAAGCGCATTACGGTATTCGGGCGAACTGTGTGTGTCCGGGGCCGATTGATACGGCCTGGACCCACAAAGAAACGGGGCCAATGGATAAGCAAATGGAAACGATGCTCGTTCAGGGAACGCCTCTAGCCCGTCGTGGTACACCCGAAGAGGTCGCCAATGTCTTTGCCTTTCTGGCCTCTGATGAAGCCAGCTACGTTACGGGTGCTCTCTGGTTGGTGGATGGCGGCATGACTCCGGCCAAAGGTCCGATTGGTAAGCAAACTCCATTTTGGAAACGTGTGGAACCTGATGGTGAATTACGACTTGACCACAGTAAAGAGGGATTGGAGAATAAGGAAACTCATCACGTTAAGTAATACAAAATAAATTAACAGAAAACCAACTCAGGCACAAAGGTCATCAATAATCTCTCCACCTTTGGCCTGAGTTCGTGGAATCATTAAAAATGAGGGAACAAAATAATGCAGTTAGCTGGTAAAGTTGCCCTGGTGACGGGCGCAGGTTCGGGAATTGGGCGGGCCACTGCATTCCTATTTGCGGCAGAAGGTGCGCGGGTGGCAGCGATCGATTACAAGCAGGAAACCGCCCAGGAGGTGGTTGACAAGATTCAACAAACCGGGGGGGCAGCGATCGCAACCGTAGCAGATGTCTCTCAACCAGAGGCCGTTCAACACGCGATTCAACAAACGATTGATGCCTTTGGCCGACTGGATATCGTGTTTGCCAACGCTGGGATTAATGGCGTTTGGGCCTCGCTGGAAGATCTTACCCCGGAAGATTGGGACAAAACCATTGAAACCAATTTGAAGGGCACGTTTCTCACGGTTAAATACGCAGTACCCCATCTCAAACAACAGGGGGGTTCTGTAATCATTACGTCTTCTGTCAATGGCACTCGGATGTTTAGCAACACGGGGGCAACGGCTTATGCCTGTACCAAAGCGGCACAGGTCGCTTTTACAAAAATGGTGGCGTTAGAACTAGCCAAACACAAAATTCGCGTGAATGTGATCTGCCCCGGCGCGATCGAAACCGATATTAACGCCAGCACAGAACAGCGCAATTTAGCAGAGGTGCAAGAACCCGTAGAATTTCCAGAAGGCATGATTCCCCTGACGCGGGGAGAGTCGGGCACCTCCGAACAGGTCGCGCAGTTGGTACTCTTTCTGGCCGGGGATGCCTCCAGTCATATTTCCGGTACCGAAATCTGGATCGATGGCGCACAATCATTGTTACAGGGATAATGTAAAAAATTTATGCCGCAATATTTTGGAGGTGGACAGGCACACCAGAAAACTCAAGCCTGGACAACACTGGGAGATGTGCAAGCCCTGCGCCGGACTGACCGGGGTGCCCAACTGTTTTGTAATGAAGGAGCCTGCTTGCAACTATCAGTGTTAGCGGCGAATTTAGTGCGGGTGCGGTTATCCACCACGGGTAATTTCTTGCCGCGTCGTTCCTGGACGGTGACGAAGGCCGATGAAGCGTGGGATTCTGTAGATGTGGATGTGGAGGAAAGTGAAGCAGCGATCGCGCTAACCACCCACCAACTCACCATTCACATTAGCCGCAATCCCTGCCGCATTCGCTGTTTCAACCTGGATGGCACCCCCTTTGCCGAAGATAATGACCTGGGCATTGCCTGGTCTGATCAAAGCGTCTCCGCCTGGAAAAATATTGCCCCTGAGGAACACTTCTACGGCTTCGGTGAACGGACAGGTTTACTCGACAAACTGGCAGAACGCAAAACCAACTGGACCACAGATGCCCTGGACTACGACTCCCTGACCGATGAGATGTACCAGGCCATTCCCTTCTTCCTGGCCTTGCGGCCTGGTCTGTGCTACGGCATATTTCTGCACTCCACCTTCTGGAGCCAGTTTGACCTGGGGGCCGCCAAACCTGGTATTTGGCAAATGCAAACCCACGGCACCGAGCTAGACTACTACATCATCTATGGGGCCACGCCTGCCGACATTCTGGCCACCTACAGCGAACTCACAGGACGGATGCCCCTGCCGCCCCAATGGGCCTTGGGCTATCACCAATGTCGCTGGAGCTATGAATCGGAAGAAGTGGTAAATGCGTTGGCCCAAGAGTTTCGTCAACGGCGCATTCCCTGTGATGTCATTCACCTCGATATTGATTACATGCAGGGGTATCGCGTCTTTACCTGGAGCCAAAAACGCTTCCCAAACCCCAAAGCACTAATTGCAGACTTAAACGCCAATGGGTTCAAAATTGTCACCATCGTCGATCCGGGCGTAAAGTACGAACCAGAAGCGGATTATGTCGTATTTGATCAGGGCATTGAACAAGACTTATTTGTACGAGATGCAAACGGTAAACTGGTGCGGGGTTATGTATGGCCAGAAAAATCGGTATTTCCCGATTTTCTCCGTCCGGTTGTGCGGCAATGGTGGGCGCACCAACATCATGTATTAACTGATGCTGGTGTTGCCGGAATTTGGAATGATATGAATGAACCGGCTCTGGACGATCGCCCCTTTGGCGACCAAGGCAATAAAATCTCGTTCCCGCTGGATGCTCCCCAAGGGGATGCCCACGAACAAACCACCCATGCCGAAGTTCATAACCTGTATGGCCTCACGATGGCCCAGGCCTCGTACAACGCGCTACAAGTATTGCGACCGAAGCAGCGATCGTTTGTGCTGACGCGATCGGGATTTGCCGGGATCCAGCGCTGGTCATCCGTCTGGATGGGGGATAATCAGTCGCTTTGGGAACACCTGGAATTGTCGCTGCCCATGCTGTGCAACATGGGCCTGTCGGGGGTGCCATTCGTCGGGTGTGATATTGGTGGGTTTGCCGGCAACGCGACCGCCGAACTATTTGCCCGCTGGATGCAGGTAGGAATGCTTTATCCCCTGATGCGTGCCCATTCTGCCCTGAGTACAGCCCGTCATGAACCGTGGGTCTTTGGCGATCGCACCGAGCGCATTTGCCGCGAGTACATTGAACTGCGCTATCAACTCTTGCCCTATCTCTACAGCCTCTTTTGGGAAGCCGCCACCACCGGCGCACCGATTCTGCGTCCGTTGCTCTATCACTACCCAAATGACCCTCACACCTACGCTTTGTACGATCAGGTGTTGTTGGGTGCATCCATCATGGCTGCGCCTGTCTATCGTCCTGGAGTGGATCATCGAGCGGTATATCTGCCCGCAGGCACCTGGTACGACTGGTGGACGCAGGAACAGTACACCGGGGAAACTCACATCCTCGCCCATGCTCCCCTGGAACGGATGCCGCTTTATGTGAAGGCGGGTGCAATCATCCCCATGCAACCGATAATGCAGTACGTGGGTGAACAACCCGTCACGCAACTAACGTTAAAGGTAGCTCCCGGCAATGGGGAATGGACCCTGTACGAAGACGATGGGGACAGTTTTGAGTATCAGGCGGGAGCCTGGGCTACAACAACCTATCGTGTTCAACAGGATGACGACACCATAACGATTGAAGTGAGCGATCGCGCTGGAAATTGGCAACCTCCAGAACGGGCGATCGTGGTGGAACTGATGCAGCCATCCGGAAAGACTTTCAATCTCGTGAAAAACTTTTAGGGAGACATTGCACTGCCAGGGTGATACCTCTAAACAGTCATTGGCTACAACTCACTATTGGAAAATCTACCAAAAGTTCACCAATATAATCCGGAAGCGATTCCTTAGATAGATAAAAACTCATCCACTGGCAAGATAGCGTTAACTATAGCCGAGTCACGCTGTTAATTCTTGTAAGAGATGCATTGGCGAATTAGAAAAACCGTCAATTCTTCGCTTAAAAGCTCTTACCCCATTGGCGCGTGAGGGGTGCGGCCATCTCTGCTGCTATTTCAATGTGATGCTGAATGGAGTCCTTTGGCCTGAAGGACCAACATTTATTTGCTCTTCTATCAATATTTGGAGTTTTTTCTGAAAATGAAGCGGGATCTAGCCACCATTACTCTGACTGAAGTTCAATCGGACCATTATCGTCTTAACGAAACTGGATCTAAACCATCTAGCACAGTAGCCGAAACTTTTTTATTAATCTGTTTTGGCACTATTGCTTTAAGCGCGATCGCCACATTTCTCACAAAAGAATTCCATAAGAAAAAAATAAGCGATTGTGTCAATAGTAAGTTGACCAAAATTCCCTGTCCCAATTGCCAATACTTTAGCAAAAGTTCTTATTTGCGGTGTGCGGTTCAACCCAAACTCACCATGACCAATGAAGCTACAGATTGCTCAGACTTCAGCCCCACATCAAAGTCATAGGACGATTAACCAGCACGATTGACTAATTAATTAATCACCTAAGTCTTTGGTTAGATGCACTTCTTTACTGATTCAACCATGATAATGAGTGCCCATAATAATCCAAAATAAATTCTATGCAGACTGACGAAAGACCCAACCTCAATCAAGCTCAAGACCCTGGAGTGCAGCACGATAGCGAAACTCCCTTGCCGAAAAAGCCATCCGTTTTGTTTATTGCCAGTACCTTAACAATCATTGTCACTTTTGTCATCGTCATTGCAATGGCTTATAACGGCATTACTCATTAACCACTTGTAACTGATTAACCGTTTGTGATTGAAGAGATTGCGGCTGATTTGCAAAGACAAACCACACCACCCTGTTATCGTTTCCTTGCCAGGGGAATTTGTAAGGGGTGGTGTTTTGGCCCGTTTTCAGAAATAAGACTTTTTGAGTCTGTGCTGTTTACGATCCTAAATCTTCTAATGCAGACGGTATTCCGGTCAGTGCCTGAGCCTCTTTCTGTTCTGCCTCCTGAGAGAGATGTTCTTTGTCCAGGAGGTACTTAAGATACATTCAGTCAATTTTTGGAGGATGGTAAATCTATGTTTGTTGATGCCATTAGCGAATCTAACGATAATCCCAACGACCCTAGAAATCGTACTGTTATTCATCCCGCTTTCGACGTATTCAATGGCAACTTAGCCACTCCAGTCAATTCATCAGGTTTTACACGCGCTTTTATTAACAACCTGCCTGCTTATCGTCAGGGGATTACCGTATTTCGTCGTGGTCTAGAAGTCGGTTTGGCTCATGGCTACTGGATTATTGGTCCCTTCGTGAAACTCAGCCCTCTCCGCAATACTGATGTAGCAAATCTGGCTGGGTTGTTGTCTGCGATCGGGTTGATTATTATTTCCACTCTGGCGATTTCCTTGTATGGAAATTCCAATCCTCCTAATCCAACGACTACAATTACCACTCCCAATCCTCCTGAAGAATTGAAAACGTCTGAAGGCTGGAATGATTATGGTAGTGGTTTCCTGATTGGTGGCATTGGAGGTGCATTATTTGCTTACTTCCTGTTAGCCAATCTACCAACCATTAAGGATTTACTGGGAGCATAACTCCAGCGATCGCAATACAGTGATCAGCAATTATCACTGTTGTCATTGATCATTTGTCATTAGTTCGGTGCGTTCAGCTTTGCCATAACGCACCGTTTTTGTCTGTTATTTTGTCTGTTATTTAGTTTAGTTGTTACGTCGAGTGGCCACACACATCAACGACAGAGCGGCCTCCGGAGTGAAGGGATGAATGCCAGACAGCAACTGGCCAAGTCGGTAGCGCCAATGGGGCGGATTGCCATATTCACCAGCAAATACTTCAGCGCCGATCGCGTTATTGTGGGGATAGAGTTTGACCTCAAATCCCATCGGTTCTAGCGTTTTAAGGAATAATTCGGCAGTCACACCATGCCCAGGTTGATGATGAACTTCAGTTGCCAGTGCCCTTTGCCGCTCTTCGTCGGGAACATGTAAATTCTTCAGCAGAAAGCGATACAGCACAGTTAAACGAATATTGTAGAGAAACAATCCTAAACCCTTGTAATTCCAGGCGGTGAGTTGTGGATCGTGATCAATCACTAACATGCCTCCCGGACGCACTAAGCGGGCGGCTTCTGCCAGAACGCGCGGCATATCGTCGCAGTGGTGCAGGGCGGCATTTATCGCCACAATATCCGCAAACTCTGAAGCTAATGGCAGGCAGTGGGCATCTGCCAGTAGAGGAATATAGCCCAGTTGTTGGGCCATTTCTAATGAACCTTGTGCCACATCAATCCCAATCAAAGCGTGTGGTTTTCCGCCTAAATTCGCATATAAATTCCCCGGTCCACAGCCGATATCGACTACAGTTTTATTATCCCAAGTGCCTGTGGCAGCAAGCCAACGGTCTCTAAATGCCGCATCACGGTGACAGGCTTCAAAATAGGTTTTTGCCCATTCAGGATGACTAAAATAAAAGGCATTGGCTTGAATTGCAGGAGTATCAGGAATTGAAGCCGATGGAATTTTACATTCAAAATTTACGTGATGTTCTGGAGCAAGAAATGTTTGCAGGACTGATGAACGACGGGTCGATTTGGTGAATTGGGTAGACATTTTTATTGGTAGATTTGGTGAATGTGATGAATTGAATATTCAACCGCATTGAAAAGACATTATCGGTAATAATTTGGGCAATTCTCATTTTGACGATAGCCTGCTAAGAATTGGCAGTTTCTTGGTAAGAATGTATTTCCTTAACTATTTCCGATTAAGTCTAAAGTCAGTACCCTGATTGTTATTTAGAAATTAAAAAAGAAACGAAGAGCGGTGGTGTTTCAGACCTGTGGACAATATTCTGTAGCAACATTCATGTAATGTTGCTACAGATACCAACAACGATGTGAAACACTAAGTTGTTATGTATTTAAACTTGCGAGATGAGCTAAGCTAGCAAAGGGTTTCAGTCTCCTAAATACCCAATTTGAATGATGAACAGCTTACCCGCAAAACCAACGCCAAAGTAGAATTACGCAAGGTAATTCACTAGGTAATGCTAAAGAATCGTTGATTAAAAGTTCGACCAAATCAGGAGATACGGTGGTAATCTCACTGGGTTGCACAGATGCAATTAAAATGTAATCTCGTACTCTCTAACACAGTATATTTACTCTATGTGATTACTTTGAAGGTGGCTCAGTAACTAAATAAGATTATCCAAAAATTTATAAACCTGAAGCCAGCGATCGAGTATTTTTGTACAAATCTACCGTTCGAGGGATGCTTGTGACTGATGCTTCTGTTAAACAATTGACTGCTAACAAGAGTTTCCAAAGGTTCAATCCTGAGTCGATAGTCGTAAATCAATAGAACTTCTCGTAGGATGGGTTCGCGATCGCATGAGCCATCTTGTTAAAGGATTTGATGCGTTATCGTTACGCCTAACACACTCTACATTTAATCAGGGCGACCTACTTAGGAATGAGAATTGAACACAACAGGATTCTTGTATGGGCGGGTTTAGCCCATATCTTTGTGTTGAAAAGCCCAACACTATCAAAACCCGCCCTCCGGTTGCACCTGATTGAATCCACGATCCTTAATCAAAACGCTGAGAACAGAATCTCTTCTGAGGCTGGTTCTAGCAGATTGAATGGTGAACGATGATTCAACCGGGCAACTCTGGATTAAAGGTACTCCTGCAATGCCTTAACGGTGAGTGGGCCAGACTGGAGCGATCGAATCGCGGCGGCAGTGGCCTTTGCGCCTGCAATTGTGGTGACAATCGGAATTTTGTAGAGCAGGGCAGTGCGACGAATCGTACGGCCATCGGCTCTGGCTTCCTGTTCTCCGGTGGGGTTATTGATAATCAGTTGAATTTGATGGTTCTTGATCCAGTCCAGCACATGGGGACGACCTTCATGCAACTTGAAGACCAGATCGACATCTAGACCTTGATCCATAAGGGCGCGCCGTGTGCCTTGTGTGGCAACGATGTGGAAGCCCAAATCGATCAGATCTTTGACAACTGGGACAACAGCCTGCTTATCGCGATCGCCCATTGACACAAACACCGTTCCCTGCAAGGGTAGACGTTGACTGGCGGCGATTTCGGCTTTGGCGTAGGAGGTGCCAAAGTTAGAATCAATCCCCATCACTTCCCCGGTCGATCGCATCTCTGGTCCCAAAATCGGATCAGTGCCAGAGAATTTGTCAAAGGGCAACACGGCTTCTTTCACCGCGATGTGAGTTGGAATAATTTCTTGCGTAAAGTTCAAGTCATTTAGCGTTTTGCCCGACATGATCCGAGCGGCTTGTTTGGCCAGGGGCACCCCGATCGCTTTGGAGACGAAGGGGACAGTGCGAGACGCGCGGGGATTGGCTTCCAAAATATAAACTTGCTCACCCTGCGTCGCAAATTGGATATTCATTAAGCCGATTACATTTAATGCCTTCGCCAGTTGCACCGTCCAGGTGCGGATTTGTTCTAACACCGTGGGGCTGAGGGACACGGAGGGCAGAGAACAGGCGGAGTCGCCGGAGTGAATCCCGGCTTGCTCAATGTGTTCCATGATGCCACCAATCACCACATGGCCAGTGACATCGGCGATCGCGTCTACGTCAATCTCGACGGCATTTTCCAGGTATTGATCCACCAGAATGGGGTGCTCTGGTTCGACCTGAACGGCGTAGGTCATGTAATGTTCTAGTTCGGCGTCGGCGTAGACAATTTCCATCGCCCGCCCCCCCAACACATAACTGGGTCGCACCACTACCGGATAGCCAATCCGCCGCGCAATTTCCAAGGCTTCGCCCGTACTGCGAGCAATGCCATTAGACGGTTGGCGGATGTTGAGTGCCCGCAGGATTTTTTCAAATTTTTCCCGGTCTTCTGCTGTGTCAATGGATTCGGGTGAAGTACCCCAGATTTTAGTGGCAATGGTATCAGTGTGCGCTTCCAAATACGTCTTCAACGGTACGGCCAATTTCAACGGCGTTTGTCCACCGAATTGAATGATCACGCCTTCGGGTTGTTCTGCTTCGATGATGTTGAGCACATCTTCTTTGGTCAGGGGTTCAAAGTAGAGGCGATCGCTGGTGTCGTAGTCGGTGGAAACGGTTTCTGGGTTGGAGTTGACCATGATGGTTTCAAACCCGTCTTCTCGCAGGGCGAAGGAGGCATGACAGCAACAGTAATCAAACTCAATCCCCTGCCCGATCCGGTTGGGGCCACCCCCCAGAATCATGACTTTGCGCTTGTCTGAGGGCAGTACCTCGGTTTCCTCTTCATAAGTGGAGTAGTAGTAAGGCGTGAAGGCTTCAAACTCGGCGGCGCAAGTATCAACGGTTTTGTAGACCGGAACTACCCCTACACTCTTGCGATGGGTCCGCACCTCGTCTTCGGTAGTTTTGGTGGCAAAGGCAATCTGGCGATCGCTAAAGCCCTGCCGCTTAATTTCCAGCATTTGTTCTCTGGCAAGTCCTTTTAAGGAGGAGCGTTTGAGGAATTTTTCGGTTTCCAGCAATTCCTGCATTTTGTCGAGAAACCAGGGGTCGATCGCGGTGAGTTCGTAAATTTCATCCACCCCCATGCCCATCAAGAAAGCATGACGAATTGAGAAAATGCGCTCTGGGTTGGGGGTTCGCAAATTCGCCCGCAGGTATTCCAGGCTGGGAATTTTCTCCTGTTTGTCGCAACCCCAACCCGCCCGACCTGTTTCTAGCGATCGCAACGCTTTCTGAAACGACTCCTGGAAGGTGCGCCCAATTGCCATTGCTTCCCCCACCGATTTCATTTGCGTGGTTAACACCGGTTGGGCATCGGGGAATTTTTCAAAGGTGAAGCGAGGAATTTTTGTCACCACATAGTCGATCGTGGGTTCAAAACTGGCGGGAGTTTTCTTGGTAATGTCGTTGGGGATTTCATCCAGAGAATAACCAACGGCCAGTTTAGCCGCCATTTTGGCGATCGGGAATCCGGTCGCTTTAGAAGCCAGCGCCGAACTCCGAGACACGCGCGGGTTCATCTCGATCACAATCACATCGCCCGTGTCGGGATTGACGGCAAACTGAATGTTAGAACCGCCCGTTTCCACGCCAATTTCTCGAATGATTTTGATCGACGCATCCCGCAATCGCTGATATTCCTTATCGGTCAGGGTTTGAGCTGGCGCAACGGTAATCGAGTCCCCAGTGTGAATTCCCATCGGGTCCAGGTTTTCGATCGAGCAGATAATCACCACGTTATCCGCCAGATCCCGCATCACTTCCAGTTCGTATTCTTTCCAACCTAGAAGGGATTTTTCAACCAAAATCTGGGAAACCGGACTGGCATCTAACCCTGATTGAGCAATCTCTTCAAATTCCTCCTGGTTGTAGGCAATCCCGCCGCCGGACCCACCCAAGGTAAAAGCAGGCCGAATAATCAAAGGATAGGAGCCGATTTGCTGGCCAATTTCCCGCGCTTCTTCCAATGTGGTAGCCAGACCAGAGGGGCACACGCCCACCCCAATGCGCTCCATCGCTTCTTTAAACAATTTGCGGTCTTCCGCCATTTCGATCGCAGGCAATTTTGCCCCAATCAATTCCACGTTGTACTTTTCCAGCGTGCCGTCTTTGGACAGAGCCACGGCCAGGTTCAGTGCCGTTTGGCCGCCCATCGTGGGCAATAGCGCATCAGGCCGCTCTTTCTCAATGATTTTGGCCACGACTTCCGGCGTGAGCGGCTCAATATAGGTGCGATCGGCAGTTTCCGGGTCCGTCATGATGGTGGCGGGGTTGGAGTTCACCAGAATGACCTCATATCCTTCATCCCGCAGCGCTTTACAGGCTTGAGTTCCAGAGTAGTCGAACTCAGAAGCTTGCCCAATCACGATGGGACCAGAACCAATGAGTAGAATTTTGTGGAGGTCGTTACGGCGAGGCATGATAAAAACGTCCGAGGCGATCGCTTGAAAAATCCCACATATTGTAAAGGAAAGCTCACCCGCGATCGGTAATCTTTTAACTTAATGCCAACTTTTTGACCGCTTTTAAGGAGGAAGGCTCAATCATTTGTAGATACTGTTTTGGCAGTCAAGCAGTAGGACCGAGTTTTTTCGGGTCAAAGGGTTGCTTGGAGTGCAGAACGCCATAGATGACCCGAATTAATTTGTGCATCACTGCCCCAACCACCTGCATCTTGGTTTTGCCTGCTT
>JANRIS010000106.1:0-345951 GCA_033764685.1 Leptolyngbyaceae cyanobacterium bins.349 | reverse complement strand
CGTTTTTCTTTTTTCTGATTGGTGGATTGCTGTCGATGGTGGTCCGGGCAGAGTTGATTACGCCCGAATCCGATTTGATCGGGCGCAGTTTGTATAACAGTATCTACACGATGCACGGCACGATCATGATCTTTTTGTGGATCTTTCCAGTGCTGGTGGGACTGGCAAATTATCTGGTGCCGTTGATGATTGGGGCACGGGATATGGCCTTCCCCCGCCTGAATGCGATCGCCTTCTGGATGGTGCCAATCTTTGGCGTGATTTTGTTGATCACCTTCCTGCTACCCGATGGCACGGCTCAGGCAGGATGGTGGGTGTATCCCCCCGTCAGTATTCAAAATCCCTCTGGCAAGTTGATTAACGGGCAGTTGTTGTGGATTTTAGCTGTGGCAATTTCTGGCGTGTCTTCCATCATGGGGGCCGTGAATTTTGTGGCCACGATTGTCAAAATGCGGGCACCGGGGATGACCTTCTTCCGAATGCCAATTTTTGTGTGGACGGTATTCAGTGCCCAATTGATCCAGTTGACGGGGTTGCCTGTATTGACCGCAGGAGCCGTTATGCTGCTGTTTGATCTAGCCGTAGGTACCCACTTTTTTGATGCGGCAGAGGGGGGGAACCCGGTGTTGTTTCAGCACTTTTTCTGGTTTTATTCCCATCCGGCTGTGTATGTGATGATCTTGCCGATCTTTGGCGTGTTTTCGGAAATTCTGCCCGTTTATGCCCGGAAGCCGCTGTTTGGCTACAAGGTGGTGGCGTTGTCATCTTTAACGATCGCTTTCGTTAGCATTCTCGTGTGGGTACACCACATGTACACCAGCTACACCCCCGGCTGGATGCGGATGCTGTTTATGCTGACCACGATGCTGGTGGCCGTCCCCACAGGCGTGAAGGTGTTTGCCTGGACGGCGACCATTTGGAAAGGCAAATTGCGGCTGGATACGCCGATGCTGTTTGCGCTGGGGGCGATTGTCATGTTTGTGTTTGCAGGCATTACGGGAGTTATGCTGGCCTCCGCGCCGATCGATATCCATGTCAATAATACTTACTTCGTCGTGGGTCACTTTCATTACGTCGTGTACGGCACGATCACAATGGGAATGTTTGCCGCCATTTACCACTGGTTTCCCAAAATGACCGGGCGGATGTATTACGAAGGCTTAGGGAAGTTGCACTTCTGGCTGTCGTTTATTGGGATTCAACTCAACTTTTTGCCGATGCATCCCTTAGGTTTGCAGGGCATGGTGCGGCGAGTTTCGTCTTACGATCCGGAGTACGCCTTCTGGAATGTGATTTCCAGCATTGGCGCATTTTTTCTGGGGGTGTCGATTCTGCCCTTCATCCTGAATATGTTTAGTTCCTGGGTGCAGGGTGAGAAAGCTCCAGATAATCCCTGGCGAGCGATCGGGCTGGAATGGCTGATTGCGTCACCGCCCCCCGTTGAGAATTATGAAGAAACTCCCCTGGTTTTGTCGGGTCCCTATGGCTATGGCAAGGCTGATCCATTAGTGGCGAATGCAGCCGCTCTAAAAGGGAAAACATAGGGGCATGGCATTGGGACTGAGGGTCGCAACGGCTGACAGCGATCTCCTTAGGAATGAGAATTAAATAACCTGTAATTTTCGTAGGATGGGCATCTTGCCCGTCCGGGCGGGCGAGACACCCGCCCCACAGGTTATTAAATCCACAATCCTTAGAAAAACAAAACGTTTTGCCTCAATGCTGCGCCCGTACACAGAGGTCTTATTGGTGGATAAATTTTGAGAGAGGAAATGATGGAAAGTTCTGTTGAGCCGATGGGCGCGATCGCTCATAGCGCCTCCCATGCGGAGCATACCCATGATGTCCAGGGCACCAGTTTATTTGGGTTCATCGTGTTTCTCCTGTCAGAAAGCATGATCTTTTTCAGCTTTTTTGCCGGTTACGCCATGCTGAAAACCGCCGCTCCCAACTGGCTCCCTCCCGGTGTGGAGGGTTTGGAGACGGGTGCCCCCCTGATCAACACGATCGTGCTGGTTTCCAGTAGCTTTGTGGCTTACTTTGCTGAGGAAGCCCTGAAAAAACACAAGCTTACGGCTTTTCGGTTGTTGTGGTTTCTGACTTCCGCCATGGGGCTTTACTTCCTGGCGGGGCAAGCGATCGAGTGGATGGGTCTACCCTTTGGGTTTACAACGGGCATCTTTGGCAGCCTCTTTTACTTACTGACTGGCTTCCACGGGCTACACGTGCTCACGGGCGTACTGCTCCAGTTCTATATGCTGTACCGCTCCTTCCAGCCCAATAATTATGCTGCCGGACACACCGGAGTCACGGAAGTCTCACTGTTCTGGCATTTCGTAGATGTGATTTGGATTCTTTTGTTCTGTTTGATTTATGTCTGGCAGTGAGGTGTACCTATGATCATCGACGACCACTACTACGACATCATCATCGTGGGAACGGGGGCTGGCGGCGGCACGCTGGCTTACAAGCTAGCCGCGACGGGGAAAAAAATATTGTTACTCGAACGGGGTGATTTCATGCCCCTGGAGGAGCAAAACCGGAGCAACATTGATGTGTTTAAAAAAGAGCGCTACCACGCGCCCGAAAAATGGTTTGACCATGCGGGGGAACCTTTTTCGCCCCAAACCAACTACGCGGTGGGGGGTAACACCAAAATTTACAATGCGGCTCTGATGCGGATGCGGGAACGGGATTTTGAGCAAGTGACCCACCAAACCGGGGTGTCGCCAGCATGGTGTGTCAAGTACGACGAATTTGAACCGTATTACACCGAAGCAGAATACCTCTACAAGGTGCATGGACAGGCAGGGGAAGACCCCACGGAACCTCATCGCAGTAAGGAGTTCCCCCACGCCGCGATCGCCCAAGAACCACAAATTCAAGCTATCAGCGACGCGATCGCGCAACAGGGTTTGCATCCCACCGCCTTGCCTCTGGCCCTGACCCGTGAACCAGATGACCCCACCAATGATGCCGAAGTCAGCGGCGTAGCCCTGGCCCTCAAGCATCCCAATGTGACCCTGAAAACCGCCGCTACTGTGAATTGCTTACATACGAACCCCTCCGGCAAAACGGTGAAAGGCGTGCAGGCAACGGTTGGTGAGCAAGCCTACCTGTTTTTGGGGGATATTGTGGTGCTGGCCTGTGGCGCGGTTAACTCCGCGGTGTTGTTGCTTAAGTCTACGAACGATGCCTGTCCCAATGGTTTGGCCAACCGTTCGGGACTGGTGGGGCGCAACTTGATGAAACAACGCATGACAGCCGTAGTGCAGCTTAGTTCCAAGCCGAATTCAGGAAAGTTTGCCCGCACCATCAGCGTCAACGACTTTTACTGGGGGGATAAGAATTTTCCCTACCCCATGGGGCATATCGAAAATTCTGGTGGCTTGCTGCAAGATGTCATTTTTGCCGAATCGCCGCCGGTGCTATCGCCACTGGCGCAACTGATGCCAGGATTTGGCCTCAAACAACTGGTGACTCATTCCATTGGCTGGTGGATTCAAACAGAAGATTTACCCGATCCAAATAATCGGGTGCGGCTGGATGGCAACAAGCTGTATTTAGATTACACGCCCAACAATACCGAAGCTCACGAACGCCTGGTGTACTGCTGGACAGAAGTTTTGAAAGCCGTGGAGAAATCGACGGAGCAACGGAGTGGGATACACCCCTACGGCGAAATGCCGATTCAGGTGGTGGCGCATCAGGTGGGGACGTGTGGATTTGGGACTGACCCGACGACATCGGTGCTTGATCCGGACTGTCGCGCCCATGATGTGGACAATTTATATGTTGTGGATGGAAGCTTCTTCCCTGCCAATGCGGCGGTGAGTCCAGCCTTGACGATCATTGCCAATGCCTTACGGGTGGGCGATCGCTTGATCGAGCGCTTGAAGTAACTTTAGTCACATTAGCTTTCTGAGAAATCCCTGAATCACCTCAAAGCCCTGGGCGATCGCTCAGGGCTTTCGCGATCAGCACCAGTGACCCATTTACCAGCGGGAATGAAAGCGACTGTTAGGCCGCCAGAGCAGATAAGTCGTCAATATCGTCATACAGGACAACGCAAGAATTGAAATCATAAAGGCACCCTGAATGAATAAACATCTACTCTGATTATGCCCCACCCCTACAAAAAACATTCCGCCAAATCACGTAAGCACCTAAGCAGAATCACCTGAATGAGTGATTAGATCAGGTATTCCCAATGACCTGACAAAGGACCTGCCCTATTCTGGATAATTAGCATCTGTCATTTGACGGATAACATCGACGCAAAACGGAAGGTTGCGAGAATTTGAGCCGCACCCTCAACGTGTTAGAAGTTGTAACTCATGACCTGAATCACCATGCCAGTTCTTGGTAAATCGGAGGGACGGAGCGCGATCGTGTTCCCCACCCGTCGGATCGGAACCCCACTCATTAAAGTGAGAAAATCCTCTACAGGGACTAGATCGCAAGCTCCCTTCGCCGCCGCCTGAGTCCGGTAGTGCGTTGGAATGATGACCTTCGGATTTAACACCGCGATCGCGGCTTTAGCATTTTCGGGCGTGTATGCCTTGGGTCCATTACCGACTGGAATCAGCACCACATCAGGCCGACCCATCAAAATCTTTTGCTCTGGAGTAATGGGAGCCGCCGCTCCGCCTAAATGCAAAATATCCAGGCCCGCCTGTCGCCATCTCCAGGCGACGTTGATACCAAAGCGTTTGCCATCCATCAAATCGTGCGGGGTGCGAATGCCGACAAACTGCCGTCCATTCACCTGATAGGTGCCCGGCTCAAATAACAATTTGGGATTACCGGGTAAAATTTCCACGGCCCCTTCATCCAGCAGTTGGCTACTAATCATCACCAGGTCAGCGGCGACTTTGGGGGGACGATAGCCAGCGGTACAGCCAACCGCGCGAAAGGGATTGACTAAAATTCGCCCTGCCCCGCCCCCAGTAAACAAGAAACAGGTATGCCCCAACCATTGCACCGACAACGTTCCCCCCGCCTGCGCCTGATAGCTCTGCCAGCCAGACGCTGCTCCCGTGCCAAGCGCTGTCAGCAGGCTTGCACCTGCATAGCGCATCAAATGCCGCCGTTTCATAGTGTCCTCACGTAACCACGTTTAACTGATTGACCGCAGAAAGTTCCGTAAAAGCTCCTTGCCCGACTGGGTAAGAACGCTTTCAGGATGAAACTGCACTCCTTGAATGTGAGGATATTGCCGATGGCGAACTCCCATGATGGTGCCGTCATCTACCCACGCTGTTACTTCCAACACGTCAGGGACTGCTTGCTGTTCAATCACCAGACTATGATAGCGGGTGGCGGTCAATGGATTTTGGAGTCCAGCAAAAACACCAATACCACTGTGATGGACGGGTGAAGTTTTGCCATGCATCAGCACGGGAGCCGACACAATATTGCCGCCGAATACCTGACCAATACTCTGGTGCCCCAGACAAACGCCCAGAATCGGCACCGTGGCCCCCAGTTCAGCAATTAATTGCAGCGAAATTCCAGCATCCTCCGGGCGGCCTGGACCGGGTGAAATGACGATCGCATCTGGCTGGAGTGCCCGAATCTGCTCTAGTGTGATTTGGTCATTGCGGTAGACCTGGATATCCTGAGCCGTCGGAAACTCTGCTCCCAGTTCTCCTAAATACTGCACCAGGTTATAAGTAAAGCTGTCGTAGTTATCAATGACAAGAATCACAGTAGATCTCCAATCGCTCTTAAATCACTCTTAAACCGACGCAGTTTGCAAAATCAACAGCAATTTCAGCCAGAGTTTGGGCAGAATCAGAGAACCAGCCACCCCAACCGAGGCGATCGCCGAGATCAGCACTGCCGCTGCTGCACAATCTTTCGCAATTTTGGCGAGTTCATGGTAATTTTGCTTCACTGTCAGGTCTACCACCGATTCGATCGCCGTATTCAACAGTTCCATCGTCAGCACCGCCCCAATGGTCAGCCCGATAATGGTCATCTCAACGGCGGAGAGTTGTAGCAGAACTCCGAGCGTGAGCGCAGACGTACCCAAAAATACATGGATGCGAAAGTTGCGCTGGGTGATAAACGCATATCGAACTCCGGCCCAGGCATAGTGGAAGCTGATGAACAAGCTGGGCGCAACCCGCCACGCTAATTCTCGATTGATTTTAATGGCTTGTACCGCTTCACCCTTAGGGCAGTCAGGGTCAGAGCTTTGAAGTTCAGAAGGCATAGGCGGCAAAACGGTACGATGGATGGAGTGAATTGAAAAAATTGTTTTTGGGGGAAAGCAAGTAAGGGAGCGAGTTTGCCCCAAGAATCCCCCGAAGCTAGCAAAAATTTTAACTGCCCCTGCTAGAAACACCAACCGTATTAAGGAGAGCTTTTTGCTGCGTTAGCATTTGTGTCAAGCTGGCTTCATCCGGATGATCCCACCCCAGGAGATGTAATAAGCCATGACTGGCCAACCAGGCCAATTCGGTGCGGAGGTCATGCCCCTGAGCGGCGGCCTGCCCCTGAGCCGTCTCAACTGAGATAATAATATCTCCCAGGTACAGGGGCAGGGCGGCAGCTTCGTCTGTGTCGGGAGTTGCGACTTCTAATGCGGCAAAAGCCAGGACATCGGTGGGTTGATCCTGGTGGCGATACTGGGCATTCAGGGCCTGGATGTCGCGATCGCCAGTCAGCCGCAAACTTAGCTCATATGCTTGCAGGGGGGAGAGGGTCGGCTGTAACTGTTCCAGCCATTGCTGAAACCACCGTTCCCATTGAGCAGAGGAAATTGCTGCGATCGCGGCCTGGGCGGCATCGCTACCATCCTGCGTAGCGGCTGATGTGGCCTCAGAAAAGCAGTCTTGTACACACACTTCGACTTGAATGCCCATTGGCCCAATTCCTTAACGAGTCAGGTAGGACAGGCCAACGAGCAAGCCCAAGAGTGCAGCCGTAGTCAGAAAAAAGTGCTGAAGTGATTTGCCCCGTTTGCGGACCATGTTTCGCATCGCCAGCTTGACATAACTCGGCTTTGGTTCCCCTGGAGCGATCGTGGTTGCGGCCTCTGCCGCAGCATTTGGCAATGAATCAGCCGCCGCAGACTCCGTCAAACTGGCCGCAGCCGTTGAGGAAGTGCTGCCATCGACAGGCGATAAATTTTCAGTGTCCATAACGGGTACCTGAAAGAACTTTACCTAATGTAACAAGTCAGCGAGAAACCGCTAGTCTGTTTTTACACCTCTACTTTTATACGTCTACCAGTTGCACTTCCTGGCGCAGGTAGGCTTGGATAAATGCGTCAAGCTCACCGTTCATCACATCGGTAATCGCTGTTGTTTCTGCGCCAGTTCGCAGATCTTTCACCATCTGGTAAGGGTGAAACACATAGTTGCGGATCTGGTTGCCCCAGGAGGCTTCTACCATATCACCGCGAATGTCTGCGATTTCCTTGGCTTTTTGTTCCTGCGCGATGATGAGCAACTTGGCTTTCAAGATGGCAAGGGCTTTTTCTTTGTTTTGGAGTTGCGATCGCTCCTCCGTACAGCGCACCGCCAGCCCGGTTGGCACGTGCAAAATTCGGACTGCCGTTTCCACCTTGTTGACGTTCTGCCCGCCCTTACCGCCCGCGCGGGAAGTGGTAATTTCCAGGTCTTTTTCAGGAATGTCCAGTTGAACAGTATTGTCGATCAGGGGCATCACCTCCACCCCCGCAAAGCTGGTTTGCCGTTTGCCATTGGCATTAAAGGGAGAAATTCGCACCAGTCGATGGGTGCCCTTCTCGGACCTCAAATAGCCGTAAGCATAGCGTCCTTCAATTTCCAGCGTGGCCGATTTAACCCCAGCTTCATCCCCTTCTGAGATTTCTGCCAGATGGACTTTATACCTGTGGTCTTCGGCCCAGCGGGTATACATTCGCAGCAGCATTTCGGCCCAATCCTGAGCATCGGTGCCACCAGCTCCAGCGTTGATTGTCAACACCGCGCCCTTCTGGTCATAGGTGCCAGATAACAACTGCTGCAATTCCCACTGGTCCAGATCCCGCGTCAGTTGGGTGAGGTTAGTTTCAGCTTCCTGCACCAGGGATGCGTCATTTTCCAGTTCCAGTAGTTCCAAAACTGTTCTGGCCTCATCCAGTTGCGATCGCCATTGGGCCAACTGGTCCAGGTGAGATTTGAGATCATTCAACTCCTGGAGAGACTGTTGGGCGGCGGTTTGATCGTCCCAAAAATCGGGCTGGGCCGAAAGTTGTTCTAAATCTTGAATTCTCGCTTCCAGGGCTGGTACGTCAAAGATAGTCCTGAGCTTTGCCCAGGCGATCGCTTAACACTTCAACCTCACGCTTAATTTCCACTGCTTCCATCGTCATCAACTTTTTACCGTCTCAACACGTTATGCACTGTTTATTTGTCAATCTTAGCGATAGTTCTCCATCCTGCGTCTAGAAAACTCGAAAGCTGTAGCCCGAAGAAGACCACAGCTTACATGGTGTAATCGTCAGGGGAAAATAGGGCCAGGTCATGCTCAAGTAGGACCTTTGCCCGGTTCCTAACTAATCGCGGCTATTGATGGCAATCAGCAACCGCAGAATAAACACAAACAGGTTGATATAGGTCAGGTACATGGAAAGCGCCGCCGGGAGGTATTGATCATCCCGATAGGCGCGGGGCAGAACGAAGAAATCGACGACTGCTGCACCCACAAACAACACGACACCAATTCCAGAAATTGCCACTTCCAGAAACGTGGGGGTGAAAATCCCAAACAGGGAAAACAGCAGTTGGGCAATCAGGACCACAAACAGCGCAATAATGCCCAGTTGTACCGTTTTTGCCAGCGCCATCCCATCTTTCTCAGACAGGTTGGAACCAATTTGCCGCCCGCCGATGAAGGTAATGCCGCAGCCTAAGGCCGCAAACCCGATGCCACCAATGCCAACATTGGGTGTTCTCAAAGCCACGAAAATCAGGCCAGTCAGGGTGTAACCCACTAACAGGCTGTAGGTGGCCAACAACGGCAACGCCAGCCCTTTATTTCCTTTCTCTGCGACGTTCATCGCAACAAAATAGAGGACGAGGGAGGCGATCGCGGCGATCCAGGTGGAAGCCATGAAAATGCTGGGGTTACTATTGAGAACCCCCATCCCGCCATACACCCCTAAGGCCGTCAGCAGCAACCCCCCACCCACGAAGGGCAGAGCATTGGCAATCACATTAGGCCCAATAATTGACTGATTTTTAGCCTCACCGATCGCTTGGCGGAAGTTACTGGTATTACTCACGGGAAATCCTCCCCAATAATGCAGAATTCAAGTTCTGAGCCTATTTTGACGTAGATCCAGGAAAAAGTGCCAGTCCGGGATGAGGAGTGGGAAGATCGCCAGTGAGAAGCGCCAAAAAACAGGACGGTAGCAGAAGCACGCAAAAATTAATGAGAAATCCAGAGTATCTCCTCTCTCGCCCCTCTACCCCGCCTCCCCTCCCCCCCTCCACTCCTCACTTCATCAAAACTTGGCAAACTTACCATCAGGCGGGAAAATGGTAAAGAGTCGCACAAATTAGATCTTAACTGTGAACAACGTCCGCACCGTTTCCGATACCAAGCGAGCTTTCTACAGCATCCACACCCGCCCGATCAATTCCATTTATCGGCGAGTGGTAGAAGAACTCATGGTCGAGATGCACTTGCTCAGTGTGAATGTGGACTACCAATACAATCCCATTTATGCCTTGGGAGTGGTAACTTCCTTCGATCGCTTCATGCAGGGTTATCGCCCTGAGCAGGATAAAACCCCCATTTTTGATGCCATCTGCCACTCATTGCAGGATGACCCGAATCGGTTTCGTCACGATGCTCAACGACTGCGAGACGCAACCAGCCAGAAGTCGGCCCAAGAGGTCGTGACATGGCTGGAACAATCGGCCACTGCCTATGGTGGCGATGAGTTACAGGAACAGGTAAAGGCGATCGCCAATAACCCGAAATTCAAGTACAGCCGTTTGTTTGCGATCGGGTTATTCACCCTCTTTGAAGCTGTAGATGCTGAAGCCATGAAGACAGAGGCCCAACGGGAAGAACTGCTGAAACAAGCCTGTACCGCGCTACGCTTGCCGTTGGATAAAGTCCAGAAAGATCTGGAACTGTATCGCAGTAATTTAGAGAAGATGGTCCAGGCGCAGGCGGCAATGGCTGATCTGCTGGCAGCAGAGAAGAAAAAACGCGAACAACGGCAGCAGACCAATGCAGCGGCGTCCACTGAATCGGTCTCATCTGATGCCTCTGATTCCTCAAAAAACGAAACGCCTTCTGGCTCTTGAGCGCATCTGGCTTTTGAACCCATCAGTTGGGTTTTGTAGCTTGAACCTAAGGAAGTCGCAATCAAATAAGAACCCAGTTGTAGGATATGTTAGGCGTTAGCCGTAACGCATCGCAGGGATTTGATTTTCACGCACATCCCTAAATACGCTATTTCGCGTTGAACTGGGCCTTCCCGTTTACTGGCTTGGGCCTTTACAAGAGCCAGATTTCTCCAGGTTGCTGAATTCACGGTGCTTGGCGTTGCTGGATGCAAGTATGATTTGCCCTCATCCCCAACCCTTCTCCCCCAGGAGAAGGGAGCTACAAATCTTGTTCCCTCGCCCGTTGGGAGAGGGCCAGGGTGAGGGCGAATGCTGATATTCACACCTCAATTCAGCAGGAGAAGGGAGCTACAAATCTTGTTCCCTCGTCCGTTGGGAGAGGGCTAGGGTGAGGGCGAATGCTGATATTCACACCTCAATTCAGCAACGCCCGGTGCTTAAACTCCATTGAACTTTTGGGACTGCGTTACAGTCTAAAAGGGATGGCCATGATGCAAGGAGCCGAACGTGAAAGGGTGGAAAACGCTAAAAACACCAAAATGGTTGCTGGCGTTATTAATACTGGGATTACTGGGCGCGGGTGCTTATGTGGCCTATCACCAGGTGAGTGCGGCTCAACGGCAGGAGACGCAACGGCGGGTTCAAACGGCGACAGTGGAGCAAGAATCTCTAGCATTGACGATCGCCGCCAATGGCGTGGTCCAACCGGAGCAATCCGTCAATGTTAGCCCTAAAAGTTCTGGCGTGTTGAAGGAACTGCGGGTGCGCGAAGGCGATCGCGTCCAGCAGGGGCAAATCCTGGCGAATATGGATAGCTCCAATTTGCAGGGAGCGTTGACCCAGGCCAGGGGGCAGGTGGCGGCGGCGCAAGCCAGCCTGCAACGAGCACTGGCGGGAAATCGGACGCAGGATATTGCCCAGGCGGAAGCACGAGTGCGGGATGCGCAGGCCGCACTGCGACAGGCAGAGCAAACCTTTCAGCAGAATCAGCAGTTATTTAGCACCGGAGCCATTTCTCAGCGAGAGTTTAATACGTCTTTGGCAGAACGCGATCGCGCGATCGCCCAACTCAATCTGGCGAAACAAGGGTTATCGCTGCAACAAGCAGGTGCTCGACCGGAAGATATTGCCCAGGCCCGCGCCGAGGTGATCCGGGCCGAAGGTCAACTGCAAACGGTGGAGGCCCAAATTAATGACACCGTGATTCGGGCACCCTTCAGTGGAATCGTGACCCGCAAGTTTGCCGATCCCGGTTCCTTCGTGACACCCACCACATCCGGGAGTGCAGTGTCTTCTGCGACCTCTTCGTCGATTCTGTCACTGGCTGCAAATAATCAGATCGTGGCAAAAGTCGCGGAAACCAGTATTCCTCGGATTCAGTTGGGGCAATCCGTCACCGTTGAAGCTGATGCCTTTCCGGATCAAGCCTTTACGGGGCGTGTGACTCAAATTGCCACCCAATCCACTGTGGAGCAGAACGTCACCAACTTTGAGGTGAAGATGTCGGTGAATGACCCTCAAAACCAATTGAAGGCGGGCATGAATGTGAACGTCAAGTTCAATGTGGGGCAGGTGCAAAATGCAGTAGTCATCCCAACGGTGGCGATCGTGCGGCAGGAAGAAGGCACAGGGGTATTGCTGGCTGGGGGCGAGGGGGAAAAATCTCGCTTTCAACCGATTAAGACCGGAGTGACCGTAGACAACAAAACAGTCGTTACCGCTGGGTTGCAACCGGGACAAAAAATATTACTCAGTTTTCCTCCGGGCGAACGCCCCCCCTCCCGCACACCCTCCGTGATTCCAGGCATGGGTGGCAGTGGGCGGCAGAGTGGTAGACGGGGAGGCGTTTAATTTATGGTCGTTTAATTTATGGTCATCTAATTTATGGTCATCTAATTTATGTCATCCCAGCCCATCTCATCCAGGCGCAAGTCAACCGAGCCGATGTCATCAAAGCCGATTCCCGCCACACGAGTTTCGCTGCTAGAAATTGTCACGATGGCGCTGGAAGCGTTGTGGAGTAATCGGTTACGCACCGGGTTGACGATGTTGGGGGTGATTATCGGCATTGCCTCGGTGATCATGGTGACTTCGGTGGGGCAGGGGGTGCAGCGTGCAACGGAACAGCAAATTCAGGCATTGGGCACAAATGTAATGCTGGTATTGCAGGGGGCGGCGCGATCGGCCGGGGTCAGTCAGGGAGCGGGGTCGGCTTCTACACTGACCTGGGAAGATGCTCAGGCGATCGCGCAACAGGCTCCCGCTGCTGAAGGAGTCACGGCATTTTTGCAACGGATGGGGCAGGTGGTAGCTGGCGATCGCAACACATCCACCTCGATTTTGGGCACCGATTTGGCCTATCCCGCTGTCAAAGAACTGCAACTGAAGGAGGGGCAGTATTTCAGCCAAACCGATCTGGATACGGCCAATGCCGTAGTGGTGTTTGGCAGTCGGGTGCGCGAAGATTTATTTGCACCGGAAGAAACGGCAGTGGGCGCGAATGTGCGAATTCAGAATGGCCGCTACACCGTGATTGGGGTGATGGAATCTAAAGGGTCTGTGGGTGGCATGGATCAGGACGATCGCGTGTATATTCCCCTCACGACGATGTCAGCTCGGATTGTTGGGAATAATGCCCTGACGGGGACAGCAATTAGTGGCTTCTGGCTCAAAGCCACCGATCAAATTCAACTGGAAGCGGCCCAATTTCAGGTTACGAACTTACTTCGCATTCGCCATAATATTTTTCCGCCCGATCCCGATGATTTTCGCATTAGCAACCAGGTGGATGTGATTAACACCTTCAGCAGTGTCGTGAGTCTGTTTACCGTACTGGTGGGGGCAATCGCTGGCATTTCTCTGGTAGTGGGTGGGATTGGCATTGCCAACATCATGCTGGTATCGGTAGTGGAACGAACCCGCGAAATTGGGATTCGCAAAGCGATCGGGGCCACGAATGGGGCGATTCTCAGCCAATTTTTGACGGAAGCGATCGTCGTGTCGCTGGTAGGTGGGGCGATCGGTGTGGCGATTGGGGTGGGGTTGGCCCTGGCTGCCTCGACCCTGTTCAAATTTCCGTTTGTGGTGCCCCTGTGGGCGATCGCAGCTGGATTGGCGCTGGCGTTTACCGTCGGCCTGATCGCTGGCGTAATTCCCGCCCGCAATGCGGCTCGCCTCGACCCGATCGCGGCCCTAAGAAACGACTAAAATTTAGTCGGCACCTGAAGTTCTTGACGGTTTTGGGGCAAACTATCTAAACATTCTGCCTGAACGACAGCATCACCTCCAGGAATCAAACGCTTGTGGCGGTTTTGCCCCGGTTGCGGCACTGTTGTTGATTGCAGATTGATGCGACAGGTTCCCGCCCAGTTGATTCTTTGATTTTATGACCGCCTCTTCTCAGTCTGCTCAACTATCCCTCTCCCAGTCTGCCCTGTGGAATTTGTTGAATGCGATGCCCGATCCGGTTGTGGTGAAGGATCGATCGCATCAATGGGTGGCATTTAATGATGCGTTCTGTCAGTTGATGGGATATCAGCGAGACCAATTGGAGCAGCAGTCGGATGCAGACTACTTTGCTGCTGTCGATGTGGAGCGGATGCGAGCCGCCGGGGAGGCGGCCCTTACCACGGGCATTACGCAGCAGGATTACATCAGTTTTGCGGATCAAGGCGACTCAACCATCCTGACGGTTCAATCCTTTTTATTTGCCGGGGAGGCAGGAGCCTTGTACCTGGCTCAGTGTTTACGGCCTGTCGCCGCTCAACAGATGGATACAGAAGCCGCCCTGCGCTACAGCACCGCCACCAGTCGGGCCTTAATTGAAGCCATTCCTGATCTGCTGATTCGGATGCGGGGAGACGGCACCTATCTCAATCTGTCTTTTGATGGAGATTTTAAGCCGACCGCGATCGCCGCAGCAGTAGGTAAAACTTTATACGATTGTTTACCCACCGCCGCCGCCGAATTACGCAGACAGTACGTACAGAAGGCCCTGGAGACTGGAGAACTGCAAGTGTACGATCAGGAACTTGTGATCGATGGTCGGCTGGTGTATGAAGAAGTGCGCCTGATACCCAGTGGCGACGATGAAGTTCTGACAATGATCCGGGATGTGACCGATCAGCGCCGGGCAGAAATTGAATTGCAGCGGTTAAATGAGCAACTGGAAACGCAGGTAGAAGCTCGCACTGCCACCTTGAGAAAAGTGGTTTCGCGGCTGGAACAGGAAATTGGCGATCGCAAACAGGCCAAAGCCCAACTTCAGGAGAAGGAGGAATTTCTTCGCACCATTTACGACAGTATTGAACATCAGATTTTTGTCGTAGAAGTGACGCCAAAGCAGCAATTTCGCTATGCTGGCTGGAATCGCTACACTGAAAAGATCATGGGCATTGCATCGGAAGCGGCTGTAGGCAAATCACCCACGGATCTATTTCCCGCTGAAGAGGCGCAGGCCATCCTTGACAAGTATATTCATTGTCTCCAGGTTGACACTTCAGTCGTGTATGAGGAATCCCTAACCTTTCAGGAGGAGATTCGCTGGTCCATCACGACGCTCAATCCTTTAAAAGATGAGACAGGGCAAGTTTATCGCATTGTGGGTACTGCGATTGACATTAGCGATCGCAAACGTGCAGAACTAGCATTACAAGAATCAGAAACTCAATTGCGACAACAAACTGAAGCCCTGAAGCAAACTCTTCAGGAGTTGCAAAATACCCAAATGCAATTAGTTCAAAGTGAAAAAATGTCCAGCTTAGGACAACTCGTCGCTGGAGTCGCTCATGAAATTAATAACCCAGTCAACTTCATCTTTGGCAACTTAAAACACGCTGGCGACTATACTCAAGACTTGTTGAATTTGATTCATTTATATCAAAAGTATTACCCGCAACCCGTCTCCGAAATTCAACAAGAAGCCGAAGCGATCGACCTGGAATTTTTAATGGACGACTTACCCAAACTGCTGCATTCCATGAAGGTTGGTGCCGATCGCATTCAAAAAATTGTAGCCTCATTGCGGACCTTTTCACGCATGGATGAAGCCGAGATGAAGGCCGTCAGCCTGCCGGAATGTTTGGATAGCACCTTGATGATTCTGCAAAACCGCATCAAGGCAAAACCCGATCGCCCCAAGATTGAAATCATCAAACAGTACGCCAATCTGCCCCTGATTGAATGTTACGCCGGACAATTGAATCAGGTGTTTATGAACATTCTCAGCAACGCGATCGATGCGCTAGAAGAACGGATGCTCCAGGCGACACCGCCACAAAACGAAACTCTCAGTTTGACCGCCCTAACCTGCAAAATTCCGCCCCCCACCATTACGATTCGGATTCAACCCTCGCAGCCGGGTTGGGTCCAAATTGCGATCGCGGACAACGGCTCTGGCATTCCAGACGAAGTCCAATCTCGCATCTTCGATCCCTTCTTCACCACAAAACCGATTGGCCAAGGAACAGGGATGGGGCTTTCCATCAGCTATCAAATCATTACCGAAAAACATCGAGGGATGCTGTCTTGTCATTCCACTCCTGAAACCGGAACCGAATTCACGATTGACATTCCAGTACATCAAACGAGCGCATAACAGTCAGTGCCTCATTTGCAGCGGCCCCGGTTTGTGACTCGGCATCTTCGTCCAGTTGAGTCAGGGAGGGTGCCTGATAGGTAAACCGGGACTGCGCCATGTCTCGAATCAACATGGATTTGGAACTAATATAGTCATACAAACAACAAATTTCCTCACCGCTCAGGAGACTGCGACTGGAGATTTTTTGGAGTAGCAGCCGCACCAAACCCGTATCGGTCAGCGCTAGGAGGTCAGTAGTTTGAGCGTCTTCAATCACGGACCAAGTCAGCCGTAGTAGTGACGTATTCAACATGATCACGCATTACCTTCCTTGTTACAAACCGTACTTTAACAATTTCTTTAGATTGTTGCGCAACTCCCGGCTGGAATCATCGGATGCACATCAGTCGGCATACTTCGCAAGGAAACTTAACAATTCATCAAAAGAGTTAAAATACTTTGAAGAAACTTAAATTGGCCTTATGTTTTTCCACTCATTTGTGCTTCTTCATCTCCGTTTTCCGGCTCCCCACTCCCCACCCCGACTGATACACTAGTCACCGTACTAACCCCTGGTGATCCTGGTGCTAAACGAAGAAGCAAAGAAAGTAATGCTCCGCAAAATTCCTCACGGACTCTACATCTGCGGTGTCAAGGATGGCGAAGAGGTGAATGGCTTTACGGCGAGTTGGGTGATGCAGGCTTCTTTTGTGCCACCCTTAGTTGTCAATTGCATCAAAAATGATTCTAAATCTCATGCGATGGTGAAATCGAGTGGGGTATTTGCATTGAGTTTTTTGGAAGCAGGCCAGAAGGAGATGGCGCAGAAGTTTTTTAAGCCGCAGCGGCGGGTGGGTAATAAATTTGAAGATGTGGAGTTTTACGTGGGTGAAACGGGTTGCCCGATCATTGCCGAGGCTTTGGGCTATGTGGAGTGTCGGGTGGTGGGAGCCGTTGAACATGGCGATCATACGGTCTTTGTGGGAGAGGTGATTGCGGCTGGGGTGCACCGGGAGGGTGAACCTCTACTCCTGGAAAGTACAGGCTGGCAGTACGGAGGGTAACTCATGCCATTGATCAAAGTTCAAGCCTCGATCGCCCCTGATGCGGCCCAAATTGCTGTCCTCCTCAAAACCCTATCCGCCAGTTTGGCAAAACATACTGGCAAGCCAGAATCCTATGTCATGACGGCTTTTGAACCAGGAATTGCGATGACCTTTGGTGGCACGACGGACCCAGTTTGTTACATCGAAGTCAAAAGTGTGGGCACCTTCAGTCCGGCTCAAACCAGGGCCATGAGCCAGGATTTTTGCCAAACGGTGAGTGCTGCGATCGCCGTTCCAACGAACCGGGTTTACATTGAATTTGCGGAAGCTAAGGGCCACCTGTGGGGCTGGAACGGGTCTACCTTTGGCTGATGTCATTGCAATCCCGGTTTGACCTCTGCCCGGTGGGATGAGGCCGGGAGCGCACCACGGGTCAATCCCAGCGCTACCCCCATCAGTGCTATCCCCAGGCCAACATTTTGCAGGGCAAAATCCCGGGCATCCGTTGTGGCCAGCACTTGTTCCAGCACCAGAGACGGCAACATCATTCCACCGACTAGAAAGGCGATGCGTGTCTGCATCGGTGTTCGCATTTGCGAGAGCAGCAAGCCCAACAGACAACCGAGGGGTACCAACACCCCGCCGTAGTACAACAGTCGGTAGCCTAAATGGGGCAGTTTCACTGTGAAATCGTTAGAACTGTCATCTACGTAGACATGCAGGGTAGACCTGGCATAGGTGACAACCAGGTGACGAGGAGTGGTATCCCGAAACACTTGAGGTACGATGATGGGCGGATTGCTGCCGTTGCGGCCAGTGATAGGAGTCCGGAGCCGAATGACGAGATCGTTGGCGGCCTGCCCTACGGTAAAGTTGCGGTTGCGGCTGTCTTTCGATAAGGTCACAATTCTGGCGGGTCCGCGTTGTTGCAAGTTGGCGGGGGTCGCAATCAGGTTCAGGGTAAATTGCTCCTGTTGCTGAATCTGCTGATTGAGAGACGTGGCGGGGATAGTAGTTTGGAGCCAACTGGAACGGAGTTGCACACCGTTTGGGTCTAGAGACGTTGTCTCGGCTTGACTCCAGGACAGACGGGGCAACTGTCCGGCGCGATCGCGGTAGGGGTCCGGCGGCGTGAATTGGTAGGACGCAACCAGAGCGGCGGGTTCGATGCCAGCGGCTGGAGTCGCGGCCAACAGTTGGGCCACCTGAGCCGGAGATAAGGCTTTTTCCCAAAATTGCACCTGCGCGATCGCGCCCTGCCAGGAACGGCCACCCGTGGGTTCATTGCCCAGGACCAGGGGCATGGAGGCATCCCAATTCCGCAGATTGGTGGCTGTGGGCAGTAGCACCACGGCCACGGTAGCCAGTAAAAAATAGCCCACAAAACCCAACACCAGACAGCGCGGAGTCAACATCCGATTCATTGTCTGTCGCAGGGCCATGACCAACCGGACGCAGGGGCGCGGCCACTGGTAAAACAGGAGCCAATAAAACAGGAGCCAACCGATCAACCCGCCAATGCTGCCAGTGAGCATGTCCAGCAGGTTAACGTGTCTGCCGGGAAGAATCCCCTGGAACATCTCGGCCATCATGCCTAAACTGCCACACAGCACCAGCATGACGCAAAAGGTCGTCAGTTTGTTCAAACCCTGTTGCCGCAGTGCGCCCACAAGGCCAAAACTAAATAGGGCAAAGACCAGGAAATTGAGTAACAGTTCCAGGTAATCTTTTAAGCCACTCAGGCGATCGCTGGTTAACTGGCGACTGATGTAGTCCGGCGATAAATTGCCGATCAGGGAAAAGTCGTAAGGAAACAAGGTATACACCAAAATTCCCAGGAAGCCAGCGATCGCAATTTTGGGATACCACAACTCGAAACGTGGTGTAGACGAACGGGACGGTTGCATAAATACACGGGATCGAACTGTCATTTTTGTAGCATTTTTTAGTTCGTCTTCCCAATTCCGCCCCCTCCGGAAAGACTATCCATTCCTGTGTTGTGATTGGTGTAGTGATCATCATTAGTCAATCGATAGTCAATCGATCTGGGATTAGATCAAGCTGGGGTGTGTGGTAACTGGCGGGTTAGGGAATTCTGACTGGAGATGCGTGTGAACGGTGTGCATCCGTTACTCAACAGTTTGAACCACAACAATTTTCAATCATAATCATCTGAGGAAATCGAGAATGTCTGGTAAGAAACTACTGCTTCCGGCGGTTGGTGCGGCGGTGTTGGTGGCGGGTGGAGCCGCTGGTTACTGGTATCTGAAGGGTCCCGCAAAAGATGGCATCACACCGCTCACGATCGCCAAACAGATCCCGGATGAAGCCTACATGGCGACGTTTATTTCCAGCGATTTGCAAAACTGGGCAAAATTGCAACAATTTGGCACACCAGAAGCCAAGCAAGCCGTGACTAAAGGGTTGCAAAGCATTGAACAAGACTTGATGACTAAAAATAAAATTAGCTTCGACAAAGACATTCGGCCCTGGCTTGGGAACGGCATGATCGCGCTGCTACCGGGACAAACAGGCAAAGAACAGCCCAATGTCCTGGCCGTATTCAACATCCGCGATAAAGTGGGCGCGATGCAATTTGCCGGGAAACTAGCCAGTCAGGGCGGCAAGAGCAAAGAGACTGAATACAAGGGCAATAAGATTTTTGTCAGTGATGACAACCAAACCCACGCCACTGTGGTCAAAGACTTTTTGATGGTGGCATCAGATCAAGCCACGATCGAAGCGGCAATCAACACCAGCCAGGGGGAACCGTCGCTGGCCTCCAAGCCCAATGCCGAAAAGGTTCTTTCTAAGAGCGTGGACGTTAAAAACGCGATCGCCTATATTTACCTGCCAGACTATGCCGGGGCAATGCAAAATTTCATGAATGTGAGCAACAACGGTAACTCAGAACCGCTCAACATGAAGCAATTGAAGCAGGTAGAGTCGATGGTGGCAGGCATCGGGGTAGAAGATGAAGGGTTGCGGATGAAAGCCACCGTTACCATGAGTCCTGATGCCCCCAAATTTGACTATCAACCCGTTCCCGGTAAAGTCATTGCTCAGTTCCCGGCAGACACCCTGGCCATGATCAGTGGTGGCAACCTGAACCGGATCTGGACCCAGGCCACAGAACAGGCCAAAGCAGACCCCACCGCTCAACAAACCATCACAATGATGCGGAACTCGGTGAAGTCGGCAAACTTTGATCTGGATAAAGACTTTTTTAGCTGGATGGATGGTGAGTTTGGGTTGGCCCTCATCCCCTCCGATCGCGGCTTACTGGCCCAAACCGGGTTTGGTGGCATCATGGTGTTTGACACCAGCGATCGCAAAACAGCAGAAGCCACCCTCGCCAAACTGGACAACCTGGCAAAATCCAACGCGATGACCGTGCAACAGCGGGACCTGCAAGGTAAGAAAGTCACTGAATGGGGCAGCCCCATGATGCCCGAACCCCTAGTCAGTCATGGCTGGTTGGATGATGACTCTGTGTTTATTGCGCTGGGAGGACCAATGGTGGATATCATCACCGCCAAACCCAACCAATCGCTAGAGAGCAACGCCACCTTTAAAGCAGCCACGGGTGCCTTCCCCCGGCAAAATCTGGGTTACTTCTACCTCGACATGGATCGAACCATGACCCTGGTGAACCGCTTTGCCGCCATGAGCCAATCTCCGCTTCCCCCTGAACCTGCGGCGATTCTCAGTTCCATCAAGGGTATCGGGATGACTTCCAGTCAGGCGAATGGGTCTACCGGAGAAATGGATATGCTGGTGGCACTGAAGAAGTCGAAATAGCCAAAATAGCTTAATCCGGCCCTTGCGATCGCCCTGATCAACTCCGAGCTTCTGATGAACTCGGAGTTTTTAAATAGGTGTGAACTGGCAGGACACGCTACAGATCTGCGGTCTGTGGCTGGGTCGTTGGGGCATTTCCATCGTTTGCGATGTCGAGCGATCGCGTCTCCGTCCCAGGAGCCAGGATTTTCAATAACACACTGCTGCCCAGGGCAAAACTGGCATCAATGAGAAATTCGCGGCGGCGGTATCGTCTTGCCATTGGAATTGCACCTCTCACACTGGAATAGTGACCAGTGTACCAGCACTGCTTTCGCTGCACCGACAAGACTTAAGTTCCGTTAACGCAATTTGCCAAAATTTAGTGCTGAGATGGAGTGCAGCCAAACGAACGTTGCCACCTATTGTTCCTGCATCAGCCGCAAGTAATTTTGCTGAAGCTGAAAATGATTATCCGCTAACTTCTCGGTCATGGAACGTTCCACATCACTAATTTGTTCCCAGTAGGTTGCCGCCCGTCGCGCCGCCAACACTTCCTTCCACAAGGCCTCCACCACAGCAAGGGCAGCGGGAGCACTCGATAGAGTCTCTTCCAGGTCCAGAAAGCGGCGATCGGCATCCGCATGGGATTGGAGATCCTGGGCCATGGCCAAACACTCTTTCAGTAATTCAGACTGCTTTTCAGTCAGGGAGTAAGACATAATTGAGTACACTCAACAGTAATCAACGTCAACGGAATGGTTTACATTTCTTAATGTAGCTTGTCATTTTAGTTCTGGCCCAAAGCGAAAAGTTTTCAAGGATATTTCCACGATATTTCAATGAGTATGACGAAACAGCGCGTTCTTTCTGGAATTCAACCCACGGGCGATTTGCATCTGGGCAACTACTTAGGAGCGCTTCGCAATTGGGTCGAGATTCAGGAGAGTTATGACAGCTTTCTGTTCATGGCGGATCTCCATGCCATCACAGTGCCCCATGATCCCAGCAAATTGGCAGAAAACACCCGTAACGTTGCAGCGATGTATCTAGCCTGCGGGATCAACCTGAACCATGCCACCATTTTTGTGCAATCCCATGTTCCGGCCCATACGGAACTGGCCTGGTTGTTTATGTGCATCACGCCATTAAACTGGTTGGATGACATGGTGCAATTCAAGGAAAAGGCCATTAAGCAGGGAGAAAATGTGGGGGCAGGCTTGTTGACTTATCCGGTGTTGCAAGCCGCAGACATTATGCTATACGAGCCGGATAAAGTCCCCGTAGGAGAGGACCAAAAACAACACCTGGAGCTGACGCGCGATATCGTGAACAGCCTCAACTATAAGTTTGGTCAACCCCAAAAACCTGTTTTGAAACTGCCGGAACCGATGATTCGGGCGGAAGGCGCACGAGTAATGAGCCTGACGGATGGAACGAAAAAAATGTCCAAGTCAGACCCTTCCGATCTCAGCCGCATTAATTTGCTTGATCCGCCCGATGTGATTCAAACCAAAGTCAAAAAGTGCAAAACGGACCCGATCAAAGGATTGACGTTTGGCGATCGCGATCGCCCCGAATGTAATAACCTGCTAACGCTGTATATGTTACTGTCTGGGCAGACGAAGGATGCTGTAGCCGCAGAATGCGCGGATCTGGGGTGGGGGCAGTTTAAGCCACTCCTGACGGAGGCGGCGATCGCCCACTTGCAACCGATCCAACAGAAGTACCACGAGATCTTAAATGAACCAGGATACCTGGATGCGGTGCTGCGAGATGGCCAGGAAAAAGCTTGCGCGATCGCTGATCAAACCTTGCTACGGGTGAAAACCGCAATGGGGTACTCTTTACCCAAGAATTAACCGCCTTGTTTGACATTGCGGCATTTGACAAGTCCCTCATCAGGTTCTTGTTCCGAGAGGCAAGGTGTGGGATGGTAATTTGAAGTTTTCAATAACTCCTGAAGCAATCATTACACCCAAATTCCCGGTAAGTTAGCCTACAGCCAGCGCTAAATTCAGTATTGTTACAACGCTCCGATCCATGCCCCTTCCCTCTTCTCTAACTTCGTTCCGTGCCGCAGCCCAATCTGGTGAGTTTTTGGTGACGGCAGAAGCCTGCCCCCCCAAAGGCACTGACCCATCCCACCTGTTGGCCATGGTGCAGTTGCTCAAAGGACGAGTTCATGCGGTGAATATTACGGATGGCAGTCGAGCCGTGATGCGGATGTCGTCGCTGGCTTCCTCAGTATTGCTACAGCAGATGGGGGTGGAGGCGATTTGTCAGGTGGCCTGCCGCGATCGCAATGTGATTGCCCTCCAGTCTGACTTGATGGGTGCTCAGGCATTGGGCATTCGGAATGTGCTGGCCCTGACCGGAGATGCGGTCAAAGCGGGTGATCATCCCACCGCAAAGGCGGTATTTGAGTTGGAATCTGTGCGGTTGGTGCAATTAATTCATAAACTCAACGCTGGCTTCGACTTCAACGATAAATCCCTCCCCGATGGCGCAACGGATTTATTCGTAGGTGCGGCGGTTGATCCACAAAGCAGCAGTTGGTCAGGCTTGCAGAGCCGATTTGAACGAAAACTTGCAGCGGGTGCTCAGTTTTTTCAAAGTCAGCTCATTTCAGACTTCGATCGCCTGGAAAAGTTCATGACTCAAATCGCCGTTGGCTGTAACAAACCCATTCTGGCCGGGATTTTTCTGCTGAAATCTGCCAAGAATGCCCACTTCATCAACAAAAACGTGCCGGGTGTGCAGATTCCTGATCACCTGATTGCCCGTCTGGAACAGGCAACCGACCCCCTCCAGGAAGGCATTGCAATTGCGGCGGAACAGGTGCGGGCAGCCCGTGACCTGTGCCAGGGCGTTCACATTATGGCGGTCAAACGGGAAGATTTAATTCCCCAAATTTTGGATTTAGCGGGTATTGCACCCTTAGAAAAATTACCCACCCATTCCGTCTAATCCGCGATCGCGAGGTTGATCGAGGTGCGGCCTACTGAGCCGCTAGAAAGGACATGGAAGACTTGGAGCCAACGGGACATTGAATCATTTGATTAATCCGTTGAGGCGCCGCAGGAGCCTTAGGCGCAGTTTTAGAAGGTTTCGTTGTTTCACAAATTTCGGACATTGTTTGCTTGTCTTTACCTGAGGCGATCGCAAAGGCTACACCTGTAAAGCTACGCAATCCAGGCTGTCTAGGCGTTGCAGTAATGACCACCCCCTTCTCTTTGCTGGGTTTGGGTTTAATCCGGTAGGTATAGTTTGGTGTCTCCATTTTGGAATTCATCGTCGATGGGTTTTTCAACGATGTGGTAAACGTTTGATTGCCAATGTAGTGGGTGCGCTGATCAAACAAAATAGAACGGATGGCTTCCCGCGCTTCAACTTCTTTAGAAATGGAAGAAACCTTAGGCTCCGTCACGGTTGCTGGAGTACATCCAACATTCATGATCGCAAGAACCATCAGAGAGAAAATTAGGTGATTCTGACGCATAACAGTCGCTTTATAAAAGCGGAATGAGGTGCAAAGTGAAATAGTCAGTAGATGCGTGAAGTAACCTTAATCAAGTTCAAGGCAAAGTGGGTGGCAAGCTAGGGCAGTTTGTCGAATGGACTTTTGTTTTGCAGATCAAAAAATCAGCATTTTTTCTATCATCTAGATTCATACATTAGCGCCTATCTCCGTAATTGTCCGGAGTTACGCATGAAACATGATGAATTCTTTAATTAGACAAGAAGGTACCGTAAATTTTTGGATTATGGTTCAGGTCTGGCATGGGTTTCCGTTCTACTAATTTTCCCTGGTCTAATAAAATAAGCCAATCGGCTCGCCGAATGACCTGAGAACGGTGACTAATCAGAATCGTGGTTTTCCCTTGCCGTTGCTGCAATAGCTTGTCCAACAGGTCTGCCTCACTTTCAGGGTCTAAATTAGCCGTTGATTCATCCAAAATCAAAATGGCGGGGTTGTGCATCAGTGCCCGCGCGATCGCCAATCGTTGCTGCTGCCCACCAGATAGATTAGCGCCAAACTCACCCAGGACCGTTTGATACTTGTCTGGCAGGCGGCTGATAAATTCATCAGCCCCTGTCGTCTGGCAGGCTTGCACGATCGCTTCAAAAGGAATGTGAGGATGCCCCAGACGAAAATTTTCTAGCAGCGATCGCCCCCAAAAGTGCGACATCTGCGGCACAAGCACCACTTGCTGCCGCAAACTTTCCAAAGACAAATCCAGCAAATTGTAGGGGCCAATCCGAATATTGCCAGATTGCGGGGTGTAGAGTCCGGCAATTAATTTGGCCAAAGTACTCTTGCCGCAGCCCGATTTGCCCACCAGCGCCACCGCACAACCACCCGGAATCGTCACAGAAAAATCATTCAGTAATTCCACTCGGCCCGGATAATGAAACGACACCTGAGCACACTCGATCGGCGCATTGGGCGGCAAGGTGACGGCAGGTTTCGCCAGTTCGTTGAGTTCCGACGGGTGATTAATCACTTCTGTTAAGCGTTCTGCGGCAGTACGGACGCGGGCAAATTCATCCACAAATCGGACAACAGTGCTGATCAAATTCGTAAAATTCAGATTCAAACTCGTAAAGGCCAGGAGTTGCCCAATGCTCAACTCCTGCCGAATCACCAACGTACTGCCGAACCAGAGAATGCCCACGCTGCCAATGCCAGCCACGAGATTAGAAAAAACCCCGTTGACAATGCCAATTTGATTGGTGCGGAAATTGAGGTTGGCTAATCGGCCAAAGCGACTTTGCACCTCGTCCCAAAATTGGGTTTCGGCGGTGGTGGTTTTCAGCGTCAGTGCGCCTTTAAAGGTTTCCACTAGAACCCCTTGATTGTCGGCATCCAGCAGGATCAGGGTACGAGTGCGCTGTTGCAGGGTCGGCAGGAAAACGACGGTAGATAAAGTCATCAGGACCGCCAGACCGATCGCCGCCAGGGTTAGCGGCCCACTTAAAAGACTCATGAAGCCCAGAGAGGCGATCGCAATAAATACCTGACTCGGCAAACTCACCACCACCTGAGAAATCAACTGGTTCAATGCTTGAATGTCTTGCAGCCGACTAACAACTTCGCCACTGCGATGAGTTTCGTAATAGCTCAGAGGTAAACGCAGCAGCGCCCGCCCAAATTCCAGCACCAGGCTCAGTTCTAACCGTTGAGCAAAGTAAGCCGTAAGATTGGCCTGCACCCAACTCAACCCGTTGCTAAACAAGGTTAAAACAATTACCGCGATCGCCACTTGATTCAATAGCCGCAAATCACCCCGCACCAGCACATCATCCGTTAACACCTGAATCAGAAATGGCATGGCGATCGACAGTAGCCCCACCACCAGGTTGAGCAATAACACTTCCGCCAGTAAGGTGCGGTAGCTCCAGATGCGCTGCAAAAATTGACCGAGCAACGGAGGGCGATCGCTCCCCTCAATCGGCGCAAATCGGGCTGGGTCTGGTTCCAGCAGGAGCATGGCCCAATCCAGCCAACCCGCCCGCACCTCTGCCGCCGTCAAAAACCGGATTCCTACGGCGGGGTCAGCAATGACGTAGTGTTGGTTTCGCTTACCATGCCACACCACCCAATGATTCCCCTGCCAATGCAGGATAGTAGGCAAAGGAACTTCGCTCACCCGGTCCAACACTTCCGGGGCGGCGCGAACGGGGCGGGCGTTAAACCCCAGGGCATCGGCACCTTGCTGCAACCCCAGCAAGGTAGTGCCTTGTTGCCCAGTGCCCACGACGGCCCGCAGGCGTGTGAGAGAGATGGATTGTCCATAGTGTTTGGCGATCGCGCCCAAACAGGCCGCACCACAATCCGCCTCATTTTGTTGCAACACGACCGCGTATTTCATGCCACCTGCTCAAGCTCAATGGGGTATCCCCTCAGTATTCATACGTAAACCGCAGTAATCCGAAAAAAAAACACCCAGGTTAAATGGGTGTTGAAAAAATTAAGCACGCATTCAATCTAGTGGTCAGTCAGGATAGATTTGAGGGGTACCTCATATCCACAAAACCCAATTATCAAATGTTTTGAGGGTTTTCAACCCAGCAAAACAGTCTTGACAGACCACTAGTGGGTCATGTGGCATGAACATCGCCATTGCCCTCATCCCCCAACCCCTTCTCCCTAAGGAGAAGAGGTGCCGGATCGGAAGTCCCTCTCCTGGTGGGAGAGGGATTTAGGGTGAGGGCGAAAATGGCTACCAGCATCGCAAGTGACCCACTAGTGGAGATTGGCGCAAAGAGACCAACCATTCGTAGGACGGGCTTCTAGCCTGCGCGGGCAAGATGCCAGCCCGACGGTAGCTACCAGTAATCGAGGAGTCATTGACTCAACCCATTAATCGTCGTACCGCACGTTGACATTCACGCTCTGGTTGACGGACCCACCCGAATTACGACCAAATCCATAGCCGTAGGTGAAGGTTGGCTGGTGAGCATAGGTCATGGGTCTGGAATAGTAGTAGAACGAACGCCGGGACGACCAACGGTGGCATCCTCCTTGTAAAGTTTGGGACTCTTCAGTGGAAAGGTCGGTAAACAAAGACGAAGTTTGATTAGTGTTCACGGTCTTCTCCTAGTTATGAGTCGATGGTATGTGAGCCGATGGGAATGAGACGTGAGTCGATGCCAGGAACGGAACAAATGACTGGCTGATGCGTCTGGGGGCGGGGGGAGTATTTCTGCTATACCTCCTCCGCCTGGGGAAGCTAGACCCGCAACGCTTCCCCGGATCAACGCCATCAGTCAATTTCAAATTTCTAGGGACACCCAGAAATTTTTTCTCAAAATGTTCCTGATGGGCTGGGTGCAATAGTGAACATCATCAAAGTGTGTTGAGACCCTGAGCGTACTCCGGAATCACGCATCCGGTGCTCAACCCGTCTTCAATGAATCACTGGTTCGTTAGTCGTCAATTTTGACGTTGACATTCACCGTTTGATTCACGGAAGAACCACTGCTCCAACTACTGCCGCCCCAGGAAGACACGGGGTAGCAGTAGAAAGTGGGAGCGGAGTAGTAATGACTCCAGGCTCCGTTGATGCTGGAGGCTTCTTGAGCCGACAAATCAGTAAATAATGAACTGCGTTTAACGGTCATAATGTGTTCCTTGTATTTGAGAGAATCCACTCCGGTCTTCACGATTTTCTCCGGCGGGGGAGGCGCGATCGCTGGAGTCTGATCTTGCATACGGCAGCGATCGCTGCCGTCCGGAGACTGGGCACAAGTCATTTGTATTTCTTAATAATGGGCATTCATTCAGAGCAATCTTTTGATTGGCGCGATGCAATCTCTGAACGAAATCAAGCGGATTTTGGTGGAATGGGCCGAAGGTAGAGGTATACCTTGTGTTCTGCGCCCTATGTTTCCTTCGCCCGGCTTCAATCAACCCGAACTACCTGCAACAGACACCTTATCACCCCTACAAACCGACGAATTTTTGCCGCCCATGCGTCGCTGGCTGCTGGCGGGTGCCCTATTGCTGGCGGGACTAGTGGCGGGTGGTTTGGGATTAGCCTGGGTGATTCGTTACAACGTCACGGTGCAGGCGATCGCGACGATTCGCCCACAAGATGAACTGAGCCTGGTGCAAGCTGGGCAGGCAGGCACCATTCGACAAATTTTGGTCAAAGAAAATCAACGAGTGCAGGCGGGGGAAGTGATTGCCGAGTTGGGAGTGGTTGATCGATCGCAACTCACCCACCTGCAAACCCGCTACCAGCGCATTCAAGCCTATGTGCAACAGTATCAAGCTCAAATTGCCCAAATTGAAACGCAGTTGCGGGATGTGAATAGTCAAATGGCTCAGGGCAATGATCCCCAACGCTGGCTGGGGCAGCGCGATCGCCTGCAACAACAACGCCAGGGATTAATGCGCCAAATTCAATATGATCAGGCCACCCTGCAAGCGATCGAAGCGGAATTGAGTAAACAGGCCATCATCGTGCCCACCGATGGCACCCTATTCAACCTGGAATTACGCAATCCCGGACAGACGGTGCGGGCTGGAGAGGTGGTGGCTCAGATTGTGCCGGAAAAAACAGCCCTGATCGCCAAAGCGCGAGTGGAGGTCCAAAACATCAGCCAGGTGGAAGTTGGGCAAATGGCGCAACTCCGCATCTCGGCTTACCCCTACCCGGATTATGGCGTGCTGGAAGGGACCGTGCAGGCGATCGCGCCGGATGTAGTTTCAGCAGGAGAAAACTCGAATGGCATGGGATCTTACTACGAGATCACAATTCAGCCGACTCAACCCTATTTAGTCAAGGGCGATCGCCAATATCCGCTACAACCCGGCATGGAAGCTCGAGCTGACATTATTTCCCGCCAGGAAACGGTGATCCAGTCGTTGTTCCGGCGATTGCGATTATGGGCAGATGTGTGAATTTTCCGAAAATGGTTGTTTGCAGGGGTAGCAGTCTATAGAATCCCCAATTTATTTAGGACCGATTTTTCTTATGTTGCCGATGCGAGTTCCTGTCTCTGCTGCGATCGCCCTCCTGGTTGCGCTGTCTGGATCTGTGGATTTGTCTACCACTGCCGCTCAAGCCACGCCCCACCCGTCGCCGCGATCGACCGCCACCGCCCCTGTCAATTCACGCCTCCTAGCCCAGAAGACGGGGAACGATCTAACCGATTTAGAACCCGAAGTTGGGGTGATTCGCCGCATTCAGCAGGGCGACACCATGTGCTACATCACCTTCACCGATGAGTCTGGCAAAAGTCGCACCGTTGGCGCCATGTTTGAATTTTGTGAAAATCCTCGCCAGTATCTCAATCAACGGATGCGCCTGGTGTACGGGATTCGCTCTGTGAATGATTGCCAGAGCGAAGAACCCTGCGGTAAAACTCGCCGCACCCATTTGGTAATTCGGATGGATGCCGTCGATCGCGCTGGACGAACCGTTTCCGCCTCGGATGCAGTCGTGTTGCGAAATCGCGATTGGACGATCGCGATCGGCAATCGTAATTCCTGGTCTGGAGTCAATGGGACAGGCAATCTGACCTATCGCGGTTGCAATACCCGACAACAATGCCTGAATCTCAAAGGTGGTACTATTTCCTGCCGCAACGGGGTTTGTGCAACCACCTGGCGCAATGGCGAATACTCCTACACCCTCAGCAGTGCCATTACCGATGGCTCCAGACCCACCGCCAGCACCCTCACCGTTCGCCGCAATAATCAGGTGCTCCAACAGATCACAGGGTTGAAATAGCCCCTCAAGCGGGAGTAAAATTTCACCGTTCTGATTGCATTAGAGGCGTTGCTGAATGCAAGGATGATTTGCCCTCATCCCCAACCCTTCTCCCCAAGGAGAAGGGAGCGAGAAATCTTGTTCCCTCGCCCGTTGGGAGAGGGCGAGGGTGAGGGCGAATGCTGATATTCATACCTCAATTCAGCAACGCCGCATTCGATTTTTATTGCATCCGATCAATGGTGCGGTATTGAATCGCTTCCGCAAGATGGTGGGGTTGCAGCGCCTCATCTCCTGCCAGATCGCCAATGGTGCGGGCAACTTTAAGAATGCGATCGCTCGCCCGCACCGATAAACCCAACTTGCGAATGGCGGCTTCTAGCAAATTGCGTCCGGCCTCATCCATCTGGCACCACTGCCGCAAATGGTTGGCCTGCATCTCGGCATTACACCGCAGCACTGTACCCTCAAACCGAGCATGGGCGAGATCGCGGGCCACCTGGACTCGTTCCCGAACCGCCTGCGAATCCTCTCCGGTGGGTTGCTGAGTCACCTCTTCCGGCTTCAAGCGATTCACCGCAACTTGCAGATCAATGCGATCAAGCAACGGTCCCGATAGGCGTGCCCAATATTGCTCCCGCGATCGCGGCGTACAGGTGCAGGGTTGGACGGTATCCCCATAAAACCCACAGGGGCAGGGATTGGTACTGGCAACCAAGGTAAACTGGGCCGGAAAGGAAACCGATTGGCGCGTTCTAGAAATGCTGACATAGCCATCTTCCAGCGGTTGACGCAGAAATTCCAGCACATCCCGCTTAAACTCAGTTAATTCGTCGAGAAATAATATTCCCCTGTGGGCCAGGGAGATTTCGCCAGGACGCGGGAAACTGCCGCCCCCCACCAGCGATGGACCGGAAGCCGAGTGGTGAGGACTGCGAAAAGGGCGAGTTGTTACGAGTGAGCCTTTGTCTTTCAGTAAGCCTGCGACGGAGTGAATTTGGGTTACTTCCAGGGCTTCCTCAAACGAGAGCGGTGGCAGAATGGACGGTAAACGTCTGGCTAACATGGTTTTTCCCGATCCAGGTGGACCGACGAAGATGAGATTATGCCCTCCCGCTGCCGCAATTTCTAACGCCCGTCGAGCGTGGGCCTGACCTTTGACATCTCGCAGATTGGGACCAATGAATCGCGATCGCTCCAGTGCTTCCAGTCCATTCACAGCCGCAGGTAATGTGCTTTGGGGGGAGGTGAGAAACTCGCTCACTTCCGCAAGATGTTTGAAGCCAAACACATCTAACCCTTTGACAACAGCCGCTTCTCGCACATTATCCGCCGGGACGACAATGCCTTTGATGCCCAGTCGTTTGGCGGCAGCCGCGATCGCCAGCACTCCCGCGATCGGGCGTAAACTACCATCGAGCGACAGTTCCCCCAGAAACAAAAACTCATCCAGTAAATCGACATTCACTTGCTCAGAAGCGGCCAGAACACCGATGCTGATGGGTAAATCGAAACTGGGACCTTCTTTCCGCAGGTCGGCAGGCGTTAAATTGACCACAACCTTTCGCATCGGGAACAGGCAACCCGCGTTTTTAATCGCCGCCCGGACTCGTTCTTTCGATTCTTGCACTTCCTGGGATGGTAATCCCACCACCACAATGCCCGGTAGACCTCCGGCAATATCGACCTCAACACCCACCTTGACCGCATCAATCCCAACCAGCGATGCACTCCAAACCCGTGACAACATGGTTTTACCCAATAACCCTCTGGTTCAGAGTGCCCCAGTTCGGAAGTTGGTAAACACTATTCCTTGATCAGCCTAAAAGTTTTGCTCAACTAGGGCTTTGGAGTATTCCACAATGGTTTCCACCAGTTCAAAGTTGAGTAACCCGCCGACGTAATAGGTTTTGCGATGACCTTGCAACGCTTCCAGGCGATCGTAAAAGCCCGACTGCATCACATCGGAGGTGACGTGGGGAAAATAGGGCCATTCGTCGTAGGTGTAATACTGGTCATCCAGTTCGACTCCCAGGTTTCGCATTGTGGCTTGGATGCCCTGAAGCACTTCCTGTTTGCGGTGTTCGCGATCGCCCTCATTGGCCCAATCAATCAATTTCTCATCCCACGGCAGGCGCGTGTAGAAGGCGACCAGATCATTGTCTAAAAACTGCTGACTAATGAACCAGGGATTTCCGGGCGGATTCATGGGAATCACATTCGTCACGGGGGTGGGCATTTGGAAGTTTGGAATGCGGTAGGTAGTGAGGCTATAGGGATTGAGCTGAATGTGCTGGAATAAGTTCCATTCTGGTTCTGATAAATCTAAAAACGGTTTTAGAACATCTCCTGTGAGTGGGCAGGCCAGAATCAAATAATCAAATTCCAATGTTTCTTCGCGTAGATCCGATTGGTCGAGAATTTGTTCTTGTTCAGTGAACTGTACCTCGATGGTTGCGCCCCGTTTCACCGATCGCACATTCACATTGCAATGCACTTCTAACCCCCAGGAAATCCGTTCCCACAGGCGTTGGAATCCATCGACAAAGCGTTTGGGCCACCCCAGCGGCAAATCGGCACCGTAAGTAACCAGAGTGGTGAAGGTATCGATGGTCATGTACTTGAGGGCATAGGCGGTGGGAATTTCGTCCAGATTGCCGTAGCCCATGTTGGTGATGGGCAGTTCAAACAGGGTCGATAGGCAGGCCAGATCGTTCTCGGCTAACCAGTGGGCGAAGGGCTGGGTGAGGTCAGGATGGAGACTGATGCCCGCCAAACCGGGAACGGCCAGAATCGGATCAAGTTGCAACCGTTCCCAGTAAAATCGGGCGATCGCGCCCATAAATGTGAGTGGATCGGTGCCCTGCATCGTTGCAGCCAGAATGGATTTGAAGACTGGATGCCCCGGTTTGGATGCAAACGGATCGTAAACCTGGCCGGGTCCTTCTGGGTAAAGTTCGGCTCCCACTTGCCGCGCCAGTTGCAAAACTTCTTTGTAGGCGGGAGTCAGGTAGTTGGCTCCGAGATCGAAGGAGCGGGATTTGTAGGTGATGGAGCAGCATAGCCCGCCAACGCGACCATTTTTTTCCAGCACAACGACGTTTTGATAACCGCGTTGTTTCAGGTAATAGGCTGTGGAAAGTCCGGCGGCTCCGGCTCCAATGATGCAAATGCGAGCGTGTTTGGCAGTATTTGGCATGGTGATGAGGGGTCGATCAATTTAGGCAAAATCAATTTAGGCAAAATCCCTTCAGGCAAAATGAGGATAAATGGACTCGGCAAATAGTTGTTGCAGATCGGGCTGGGTCAGGCGAGCTTGATAATCCTGCTGGATGGGAATCTGGTAAGTGGCGGTACGAGGGGCGATCGCTGGCAACCAGGCCGCGTGGATACTGAAACCAAAATCCAGATCGGGATGGCTGAGTTTGCAAATGGGGCCTTTACTCAGGTAAGCCGCATTCAAGACCCAAATTTCCTTCGTCGTAGGCCCAAAGGCGGTGCAGACCAGATAGCCATCAGTGGAGTCGCCAGTGCCATTTTGCCGGGGGACAAACTGCGGCGAACTGAGGCAGTAGCCAACGGGTGCTTCATACTGATCCACGGTTTCCAGGGTTTGGGTATCCACCCGAAACAGGCAGGAAGGCCGGGAATCTTCCGGGAAGTTGAGCAGATCGGTGAGGGCAACGGCGCGGTAGGGATAGTTTTTGTACAGATCGTAGATGAATTCGGTGAGTAATTCTTTCCAGAAGCCGAGAGACTGCCAGTAAATGGTGTCGATATTGCGACGGGGTGCGCCAGTAGGCAGGCGATCGCTGAAGGTGTAAAAGCCAATACCCCAAAATCGGCGCGTATCGTACACGACTTTCGAGTCCAGGATGTGTCCAGTTTCGCCTTCCAGGGTGTAGCGTCCCACGCGGCCAATATCCATCTGTCCGTTGGCCAGCATTCCCGCTAACCACAGGGGCGCAGGTTCCGGCGAGTTAAATTTGGAGATGTCATATTGCCGCACCCATTCCGCCAGGTCAGTCGCGCACAGGTGAGCGGCGTGCAGGGTGATCTGGCCGTTGGGATTGTCGTAATCGGTGGCAAAGTGAACGGTTTCTAAGGGAATGGTGGCGGGACGGGCGATGACGGTTGGTGTTGCCGCATCAGTGATTTGTAAGTCGGTGACTTGCAAATCGGCGCGGCGGACCACGTAAATCGGGGTATCAGGCAGTTGGGGCCGGGTGGCAATCTGCCGGAGTAACCGTTCGGCTTCGGGACTGTTGGGCAGAGGGTTGTTGAGGATTTGTTCTGGCCCAATTTTGAGCGGCGTGTCCATCAGCACGACATAATCCTGCGTGACGCACAACTGGTGCATGGTTTGTTCGATCCGCACGGGGGAACCATCCGGCAGCACCAATTTCCAGCGTTGCAATGTGCCGACCCCATCCCACCGGACCAGATACACAAAATCGGGGACGATCGCATCCAGAGTGCCGCCCAACCAGCCGATTACCTGTTGCCAGAGCTGGTAAGAAAATTCGGTAATGGACTTCAGCAAGGGCGTTTGGAGCAGGTCAGCGATCGCATCGAGAACTTGCTCAATTTCTTGCGGCACTGCTTCCAGGTCATACAGGAAGCGGGCACCTTCCAATAAATTGGTCAGCGATCGGCCAAAGTTCACCAAAAATACCTGATGGGTGAAGGGGTCATAGGCGGGATGCGCCGTAGAGAGGACAGGTGGAAAAGGATAATCACTCGGTAAAAAGGGTTGCCATTCGTGATTGGCACCGACGGGCGTTTTGATATCGAGGGTGATGGTGTCGATTTCGTAAGGGCGGCCCGCATCGTAAGTCACCAGCAGGCGATCGTGGCTGTCACCCTGAGCGCGAAAGGGCAGGAAGGCGATGTCTACTTCATCCCGCAGGCCAAGGGTGGTGGAGAAGCGCAACAGGCCAAAGTCTTGGAAGCCATAACGGGCATAGCGGGGATGTCCATAGGTCGCCACATCGGCATAGTAACAGGGAGTTTTGGCGAGTTTGGAGGTGACAGTAACATTTTGCGGCGATAAATCAAAGCGATAAATCATGCCGTCACTGTTGAAAAAGTGGGTGCCCGCCGGATTGGGCAACCCACCAGAGGCGGCGGTACCAGCGGGGGCCATGAGAAATAAATGGCCGTACCAGTCGGGGGGGAGGTGGCCCTCCACCAGGGTGAGGGCCGTAGGGGCGAGTTCCTGACGGCTGGCGGTCATCGCCGTTTTGGGAAAGTGAACGGTAGAGGCAGTCACCATAACGTCTCAAATGCGTGTGGCACCAGACTAACAGACCGATCGCCGAATGTCAGCCTGGGCTAAAAATTCATACTGTCGGTCAGGACGACGGGCGCAGACGGGGCAAACTGGCAGCGATCGCGGTAAAGTTGCGCCACCTGATCCAGTGGGTTTTGGGTTAAGCAGGCTTGAAACTGTTGGGCGGCGGCGGTCCAGTGTTGCACTTCATACAGGGCCAGGGCTTCAGCAAACAGCGGCAGGGTGGCGAGTTTTTGCTCCCGCACAGGCATTGGATCAGCTTCAAACACTTCGTAAACCGTGACTGGCACCGTTTTGCCCTTGACGCGGATTTGGCCCACGGTTCGCATGGCGGATTGGTGCGGATTGGTTAAGCGGTCTACCGTGTGGTTGGTAATCAATAGGGGCGTGTTGAATGTTTTGGTCAGTTCCTCAATCCGGGAGGCCAGATTCACGGCATCGCTGATCACGGTTCCATCCATCCGATTGGTGCCGCCCACCGTACCCAGGATCAGCGATCCGGTATTAATGCCAATCCCAATTTGAATCGGTTGATAGCCATTTTGTTCACGGTTTTGATTGTATTCTACCAGTGCTTTGAGCATATCAATTCCAGTTTGCAGGGCATCATCGGCATGACGTGGAAATAAAGCCATGATGGCATCGCCAATATATTTATCAATGAAGCCATGATGTTGCAAAATGATTGGCTCCATGCGTTTTAAGTAGCTATTAATGAAGCGAAAATTTTCCTCCGGAGTCATTTGCTCCGATAATGCAGTAAATGAGCGAATGTCTGTAAAAAGTACCGACATTTCTTGTTGAATCTGGTCGCCTAATTCCACATCAATGATGCTGTTTTTGTTTAATAATTGCAGAAATTGCCGGGGCACAAATCGCTCGTAGGCACTGTTGAGGCTGGTGAGATTTTGGTTGAGGGTGGCGAGGTTGGTATACAGGCGGGCATTTTCGATGGAGATGGCCGCCTGGGCCGAGAGGACGTTCAGCACTTCCAGGCGATCGCTGGTGAAGGCGGCGGTGGTCAGGTTATTTTCCAGGTACACGATACCCACCAGCTTGCCCTGGTTGATCAACGGCGCACACAGGAGCGATCGCGGTTGCAGCTTGAGAATGTACGGGTCTTGAGTGAAATTGCCTTCTCGACTGGCATCGTTTAACACCACACTGGTTTTGGTGCGAATCACATAATTCACGATCGCCTGGGAGAGGGTTTCATCATTCCCGATGGCCATTGATGCCAACACCTGAATCTGATCTACCTGTCCCTGAGCCTGAATCAAAAATTTGCCGTCGGTTTCCAATAGTAAAAAGCCCCGTTGTGCGCCTGCATTTTCAATCAGAATGCGCATTAAGTTAGACAGTAATTTATCCAGTTGAATCTCTTCCGATAAAGTTTGAGAAGCTTTAAGTACGGTCATTAAATCCAGTTCTTCGGAACGATTGGCACCCGATGTACGAGATGAAATGGATTGTCGTGTAGCCAGCGTCCGGGCACGAGTCGAGGTGAGTTTATCCAACTTGCGCCCCAACCAATCCGGATATTGGCTTTCTAGATCCTGGGCTTTGGCCAGTGCGCCCCACTGCGTGTACCGATAATGCGCGTCTTGAATGTAGATTTGGGCCAGTCGCGATCGCCCTGCGGCCAAACAACACCGGGCCGCCAACTCATTCGCCAACGCCGCTTCTTGCACAAATTGATGCTCCTGTGCGCCCGCGATCGCCAAATCATAGAGAGACAATGCATCTAGCCACTTGCCTTGAATTCGACATTCTTCGGCTTTGAGCAATAGCACTTTATGAGCATAGTTTTGCGGTGCAAATTTGGCCCACTTTTGTAGCTGCTGGCGTTGGTGCGCGACCTGTTTCCAGAGCGATGGCTGCTCCGATTTCGGGACTTGTTCAATGCGGGCCAACCGAATCAATGCATCATAAAAGGCAAACCAGCCCATGATAAACAACGCCACGACTGCATCTTGATAAGGGATGGCCCGCTCGATTTGGGCGATCGCGACCTTATACTCACCAAATAAATAATTGAGTACGGCAGTGTTGGCGTGGACATAAAAAATTGCAGTGCGGTAGTTTCCTTCTACGTGTTGAGGAAATAGAGTCGCAATGTCATAAAAATCACCCGCTAGAAGATTGGGTACTGGGCTAAGACCCCGCAGATTAGCAACTGTCTGTTGATAAATCTGAATTAGAGTCAGAATGGGTTGCTTTTTGAATCGCACCATGGCTTCGGCATACAGCGCCATGCGATCGGCCAATGGCTCCAGAGCCTGTCCACTGTAGTAGCCATGTAAACCACAGGTCAAGCCGCTGAAGCAGGCGTATTCGGTGTCTCCCGTCTCCCGACCCAGTTGAAAAGCCGTCTCTAACGTGGGAATTGTGGTGTGCAGGGGGTCTCGCCAATGCCGCACAAAGGAGTTGACGACAAACAGGGTACGGGCTTGCAATGCCTTGGCTTGAAACCGTTCCAGGAGTTGAATGGCCAGTTCGCCAAAACTGTACCCCCCTTGAATATCGCCGACCACACCGCACAGAATCAGCCCGTAGGTGGCAAAGGCAAAGGCCGATTCGGGGGCATTGCCATATTTAGCCGACAATTCCACCTGCTTAAACACCGTCAGCGGAAACACATTGGGCGCGGCGAGATAGGTGGCGGAGGCAATACTGGCCAGGACGCGAATGGCCGCCAGTTGCGTGGGGTGAGAAATTTCGGGAGCCTGAGCCAGCGCTAGAGTCGATTTACCGATCAGCGCCAGTTTGGTTTTCAACAGACCCATGAGAATGGCGGGTTGGCCGGGATGGTCGGGTAGAGGGTTGCCCAACAATTTCAGGACTTGTAATCCCTGTTGAGAGGCTGCGAGTAAATCATCTCGCGCAATTAAGGATTGAATTTTGACGGTGTAAGCCGGAATTTGGTCGAGGGTGGTACGGCCTTGCTGAAGCACACTGTTGAGCAGGTGATCCATTTGCTCAAAGTTGCCGGCTAGATAAGCCGCTTCGGCAGCGGTTTGGTGGAGGGCCAGCGTCAGCTCGTAGGAGTGTTGCCAACGGGTTGCATCCAGGCAGTCAATGCCGACCAGCAGGTATCTGAGGGCGGGTTCGTAGGCGGCAGAGGCTTTGGCTTTGCTGCCTGCGATCAGGTTGAGTTGGGCGAGTTGTTGCCGTTGGGCGGGTGAATCAATCAGGGCGAGGCCCATGTTGAGTTGATTCACGATGTCGAAGATTTTTTCTTCTTGTTTTTCGGGGGCGATGCTTTGCAGGAGGAGTTGCCCAATCCGCAGGTGCACAGCTTGCTTTTGCTCGGTGGGAATGAGGGAATAGGCGGCTTGTTGGACGCGATCGTGGAGAAATTTGTAACCGACGTTGATTTGGGTCAGGTTGGCTGCAACTTCGCGATCGCGCACTTGCAGCAATTTGTAATCGTTACTTTGAGGCAGGAGTAAACCCGTTTGGATGGCCTCCCACAGTTCCAGGGCCATGTCGGATAGGGGCTTTTCCCGGACGATCGCCAGGGTCTTCAAATCAAATTGGTTGCCCACACAGGCAGCAAATTTCAGGGCGATCTGGGTTGCTTCTGGCAATTTTTGAATTTTGCCCGCCATCAATTCCACCACATTGTCGGTAATTTGGGCGGCCTGAATATGTTCCAGTTGCCAGTGCCAGCGCCGCTGATTGATATCAAACTGGAGTAATTCTTCGCTATACAGCGACTTCAAAAATTCATTGATAAAAAATGGATTGCCGTTAGTTTTTTGCAAGATCAACTCGGCAAAGGGCGTGAGTTTGGCGCGATCGCGTTCGTTCAACGTATCACTCAGTAATTGCTCGATGTGGGCCAGAGTGAGGGGAGCCAGGGTGAGTTCGTGAATGGTGACATCTGCCAGTTCCAACTGCGCGATCGTTCGGCGTAAGGGATGGCTGGCATCCACTTCGTTATCTCGATAGGCACCAATTAGCAGTAAATGTTGGCGATGGGTCTGGCTGGTTAGCATTTGGAGCAACTGTAACGAGGCTCCATCGGCCCATTGCAAATCATCCAAAAAGATAGTGAGAGGATGTTCCCGTTGGGTAAACACGGCAATGAAATTTTGCAAGACCAGATTAAATCGGTTTTGGGCCTCCTGCGGCGACAATTCCACCACGGCAGGTTGCACCCCGATGATCAATTCCATCTCTGGAATCACCTCCACCATCACCTGCCCATTGGGAGCCAGGGCTTGATGCAGGCGATCGCGCCATTGGGCAATCTCTGCTTCAGGAGCGGCCAAAAGCTGCCGAATTAAAGACCGAAAGGCTTGAATTAAGGCGCTGTAGGGAATGTTGCGCTGAAACTGATCAAACTTGCCGTTGATGAAATATCCCCGCTGCCGCGTCAGGGGTTTGTAAATTTCTTGCACCAGGGCAGATTTGCCAATACCGGAGTAGCCCGCCACCAGCATCACCTCACTGTTACCCTGGCTGGCGCGATCGAAGGCTGAGAGCAGCCGAGTTACATCGGCTTCTCGTCCGTAGAGTTTTTGGGGAATTTGAAACTTGCCCGACTGGTCCTGCTGCCCCAAGGCAAAGGGTTGAATGGTGCCAGTGGTTTTCCACTGAGTTAAACACTGTTGCAAGTCTATTTGTAGTCCAAAGGCGCTTTGATAGCGTTGCTCTGCCGTCTTCTCCAGCAGTTTCATGACAATATTGGACAGTGCTACAGGCACTTGTGAATTGAGCTGGTGCGGCGGAACAGGTTGTTTGGCAATGTGGCTGTGTACTAACTCAACTGGATCGTCACTCACAAAGGGCAATTGTCCGGTCAGCAATTCGTAGAAGGTGACACCTAAGGAATAAAAATCGGTGCGATAGTCGATCGCCCGATTCATGCGACCTGTTTGTTCGGGTGAAATGTAAGCCAGCGTTCCTTCTAGGACATTGATCGTTTTGAGGATGGGATTTTCCCGTGAACATAGACTGGCAATGCCAAAGTCAATGATTTTGACTTGATGGGTTTGGGGATTGATCAATACATTGGATGGGTTAATATCTTTGTGAAGGATATTGCATTGATGAATTTCTCCCAACGCCGCCGTGATTTGGATCGTAAGGGGTAAAAAGTCAGCAACGCTCATCGACTGCCCCGCAAAATGATGGCGCAGCGATCGCCCGCCAAAATCCTCCAGCACAATCACCAGGGTATTTTGATATTGCTCCAGGGCATAAGCTTCAATGGTGTTGGGAGTTTGGACCTGGCGGGTCAGGTCGTATTCCAGCTTGAATTGGGCGATCGCTTCCGGGGTTGGGTAATCAGCCGCCAGCACTTTCAAGACGACGGGCTGATGGTCTACCTCACGAAATGCACGATAAATACGGGAGTGAGCGCTTTCATGAAGCTGTGCTAACACCCGGTAACCTTTTAACGTCATCATAGGTCGCGATCGCCTGAGAGCTTGATTGAATCAATCCTGTAGAGTCATCCTAGTATCATTGTTCAAACTCTTGGGTTAGTTTCCGTAGATTTTCGGCATTTCTCTAGGAAATTCTACATCAGAGAATTTCGGCCTACCTGTAACCGAAGGTATCTGTAAAAATCTATACCGTCCGAGTGAGATAAATCGTTCAACAACCACTGGAAGAATGCTTGTGTATTTTTATACATGAACGTTATGTCATACCCCAGGTGAATTTCTAACCACTTGATCATTCAGGTTGTCGCAAAATAATTTTGTTACCAAATCATGGTTTTTCAGTTGCGTGAAATACAGTAGAAGCACTAATGATGGAAGAGTGAACAAATCTATTATGTTTAGTATTCCCCGGCATTAATGCAAACTAGCTGCACATCTGAGCAATATTCGTTTATACCGAGGACTTTTTGTCGTCAATTAGAGACAGGCATCCTAATATTTTTCTTCGGCAAAAGCTGTGTGATTTCAGTATCGTTGGGTAATCAATCTTTATAAACTTGGTGTAAAAAAGACCAATGCGCGATTTGGGCTATCAAATTCTAGATATTCTTTATGAGAGCGATCGCTCCAAAGTGTATCGCGCTCTTGCGCCCGATAGTCAGCAGGCCGTCATCCTAAAAATCCTCAATCAAGATTATCCCTCACCAGAAGAAATCGCTCGCTACCGCTTGGAATATGACATCACTCGTCGGCTCGCCAGCGATCAGGTGATCTGCGTCCACGGGCTAGATCGGTATCAAAATACTCTGGTTATGGTGTTGGAGGACTTTGGCGCCACCTCTCTGAAGCAACTGTTGCCGACCCTCAACCTGCCCCTGCCAGAATTTCTCGCGATTGCCATTCATCTCACCGAAACGCTGGACTACATTCACCGCCAGGGCATTATCCACAAAGACATTAACCCATCCAATATTGTGATGAATCCGGTGACGCGCCAGGTGAAAGTGATTGATTTTGGCTTGTCTACCGTCCTCTCGCAAGAAAAAGCAGTGCCCAGTGCGCCGAATGTGCTGGAGGGGACGCTGGCCTACATCTCACCCGAACAAACGGGCCGGATGAATCGTGAGGTTGACTACCGGACTGATTTTTATTCTCTCGGTGCGACTCTTTACGAACTCCTAACTGGACAATTGCCCTTCCCCATTCTCGATCCATTGGAGTTGGTGCATTCCCACATCGCCAAACAACCGATGCCGCCCCATGAGATTTGTCCGGCCATTCCCGTAAGCATCTCCCAAATTGTGTTGAAACTGCTGGCCAAAATGCCAGAACATCGCTATCAAAATGCTGCCGGACTGAAATTTGACCTGCACCATTGCCTGGAGTCCTTCCAACAGTTGGGCACCATTCCCACCTTTGCTCTGGGCGAGCAGGATGTCAGCGATCGCTTCACCCTTCCGGGCAAACTCTACGGGCGGGAACGCGAAGTCCAGGTGTTGCTGGAGGCGTGCGATCGCGTTGGGGAAGGAGCCAACGAACTGATGCTGATTTCGGGCTACTCTGGCATTGGCAAATCCGCCCTGGTGCAGGAAATTTACAAACCCCTGACGCGCCAACGCGGATATTTTATTGCCGGCAAGTTTGACCAGTTTCAGCGCAACATTCCCTACAGTGCGCTGATTCAAGCCTTGCGATCGCTAATCCGGCAACTGTTGACCAGCAATGAGAGCGAAATTACATCCTGGCAAGACCAAATTTTGGCCGTTCTGGGTGCCAATGCTCAGGTTTTGATCGATGTCATTCCCGAACTGGGAGCCGTATTGGGGCCGCAACCCGCTGTGGTGGAACTATCCCCGCCGGAAGCGCAGAACCGATTTAACTTGCTGTTTCAAAGTTTTATCAGTGTCTTTACTCAGCCCATGCATCCATTGGTGATGTTTCTGGATGATTTGCAATGGGCGGATAGTGCCTCCCTCAAGTTGCTGCAATTGTTGCTGAGTCGGGCTGAGAGCCAGTACTTATTGCTGATTGGCGCTTACCGCGATAACGAGGTGGATGCCAGTCACCCGCTGCGGACCGCGATCGCCACGCTTCAGGCATTGCACATTCCCATCCACGAACTCACCCTATCACCCCTGCAACAGGCCCAAGTTGAAACCTTCCTGGCGGATACCTTTTACCTCGGTACAGCCCAGGCGATCGCACCCCTCGCAGAACTCATGCTGGAGAAGACCCACGGCAATCCCTTCTTTATGAATGAATTTCTGAAATCGCTCTCCAGTGAGGGTTTAATTCAGTTTGCACCACAGCAACGCCAATGGCACTGGCACCTGGAACAGATCCAGGCCGCCCAAATAACTGATAATGTCGTCGATTTTATGACGCACAAAATTCAAAAACTACCCGCCGCCGCCCAGGAGGGATTGAAGTTAGCCGCCTGTATTGGTAATCAGTTTGAACTGCAAACGCTGGCGATCGTGCATCAACAAACCCCAACCAAAACCGCCCGCGATTTGTGGCAAGCCGTTCAGGAAGGCTTTATCCTGCCTCAAGGCAAGGGATATAAGCTGTTACAAATTGAGGATGTCACCCTGGAAGCCACCCTGGATCAGGTGAATGTGGTGTACTCGTTTCGGCACGATCGCATTCAGCAAGCGGCCTACCTCCTCATTCCAGAAGCCGAAAAACAACAGGTTCACTGGCAAATTGGTCAACTTCTTTATCAAGGACTATCTATAGAACAACGGGAAGAACACATCTTTGATTTAGTCAATCATTTGAATAAAGGGGTAACTCTAATCAAGGATGCACTCCAACTTGAAGAACTGGCTAAACTGAATTTAATTGCTGGCAAGAAAGCGAAAGCCTCTACTGCATACGACCAATCGTTAAACTATTTACTAACTGGAATTCAGTGTTTACAAGCAACCGGATGGCAGCAGCACTATGACTTGATGTTGACATTGCATCACACGGCTGTGGAGGCCGCCGCCTTAGCCACCAATTTTGAGCAAATGGAGCAGTTGATTGCAACCACATTGCACCAGGGCAAAACCCTACTCGATCAAGTTCCTGTTTATGTGGTGAGAATTCAATCGTTAATGAGCCGCGAACGATTGCTAGAGGCAATTCAGCAAGGGTTAAAGTTACTCCAACGATTCAACGTGCGGCTGCCGGCAAATCCTGGAAAACCACAAATTTTCCTGGAGTTGATCAATACGAAACGGGTGTTATTAGGAAAATCCACCGCTCAGTTGTTGGATTTACCAGAAGTGACCAACCCTCAAGTCATTGCCTCCATTCAGGTGTTGTCAAGCATTATCTCGGCCACCTATCTAGCCTTACCCAATGCATTCCCGTTGATTGTTTTTAAACAAGTTCAGCTTTCATCAAAGTTTGGTAATGCGCCAGAATCGGCATTTGCCTATGCGACCTATGGCCTGATTTTGTGTGGTGTGGTTGGAGATATTAACACGGGTTACGCATTTGGAGAAATGGCGTTAAAGTTAGTCGAAAAATTTCAGGCGAAGGCTTTACAATCTCGAACCGCCTTTGTGGTGATCAGCTTTGTGCACCATTGGCGAGACCCCCTTCAGGACACCTTAAATCCGTTGGTTGAGGCTTTTCAAATTGGGCGTGAAATGGGTGACACCGAGTATGCCGCCTGGAATGCCCATATGTATGTGATCTATGCATACTATGCTGGAAAATCTTTGTCGGAATTGTCTGGATCGGCCAGTATTTATGCCGACACGGTGGCAAAATTCGAGAAATTTCCTCCTTTAATTTTAATTCAAATTTATCGGCAAGCGATCGCCAATTTGCAAGGCCATACTGCCAACCCGTGTGAACTGGTTGGGGAGTTTTATGATTTCCAGCAAATGCTACCTCAACACGTTAAAACGAATTATCGCAGCGCCATCTTTTATGCTTTAGCAAATTGTTTAGACTTAAATTTTTTATTTGGAAATTATGCGATCGCCGTTGAACAAGCCGAGCAAGCTCTGCCCCATCTAGAATCCGTTGTGTCATTATTTGTGACGGGTTGGTTCACATTTTATGAGGCATTAGCTCGGTTGGCCCTGGCAGCCACTCAATCTCAACCAGTCCAACAAAAATTACTCAGCCAAGCGATCGCCAACCTGAAGAAACTCCAAACCTGGGCAAAATACTCTCCCCATAACTATGTTCATAAAGTGGCGCTAGTGGAGGCTGAAATTCTGCAGTTGCAGGGTCAGTTTGAGGGGGCGATCGCGGCTTACGACCGCGCCATTACGTGGGCACAAGCGCATCAATTTATTCAGGAAGCCGCCATTGCGAATGAACTGGCAGGTAAATGTTTGCTGGCTCAAAATCGGCCAAAACTGGCTCAGGTTTATTTGCAGGAAGCGCGTTATTTATATCGGCAATGGGGCGCGATCGCCAAAGTCAAACATCTGGAACAACAATACCCCTATCTGTTTACCTTAGAAACTCAACGCAACGATTCTATTTTCACCAGTCGGCAACCCGTTCCTACCCACGAAACCAGTCATCCCGCCGTGAGCCTGGATCTAACCACCGTGATGAAAGCCTGCGAATCGCTATCACGGGAAATTGTGCTGGAAGAGTTACTGGCCAAAATTATCCAAATCATGATGGAAAATGCCGGGGCAGAAATTGGTTATCTCCTCTGGGAAACAGATGGGAAACTGCACATTCAAGCCAGGGGAACCGTGAGGCAACAGATCCAGGTCTGGTCAGAATTGCCGGAAGCGAATGCCGCCCAATTTCCCCAAAGTATTGGGAACTATGCGGCACGAGTCAAGGAGAGTGTGGTGCTGGAAGATGCCAGTCGGCATCCCACTTTTGCTAGAGATCCTTACATCATGCAGCATCAGCCCAAATCGGTATTATGCGTACCGTTGATCAATCAGGGCAATCTGGCAGGGTTGGTTTATCTGGAAAATAATTTGCTGGTGGGGGCATTCACCCGCGATCGCATTGAGGTCATTACGCTGCTTGCGGCCCAGGCCGCGATCGCCCTGACCAATGCACGACTGTATCGGGATCTGACCCGCACCGAAGAGAAATATCGAAGTATTTTTGAGAACGCGATCGAAGGGATTTTTCAATGTACCCCCGAAGGTCGCTATATCAGCGCCAATGCGGCTCTGGCTAGAATTTATGGTTATGCCACACCAGCAGCGCTCATGGCGGAAATGGTGCATCATCCTGATCAACTGTATGTTGATCCAGCACAATGGGCGGAATTGCAACAACGGTTAGCGCAGGAGACATTTGTCACCCAGTATGAAATTCAGGTGTATCGCTACGATGGCAAACCCATCTGGATTTCTAAAAATATCCGCGCCCTGTACAACGAGATGGGAGAACTGCAAGGCTATGAAGGGTTTGTGCAGGATATCACCAATCGTAAACAGGCGGAAATATTGCAACAACGCAATCTGGAACTGCATCGTCTGGCCATGCTCGATGGGCTAACCCAAATTCCTAACCGCCGCCAGTTTGATGAAATTTTGGAACAGGAATGGAAGCGATCGCAACGAGAACAACTGTCCCTATCGCTGTTAATGTGCGATGTGGATTTTTTCAAACGTTACAACGACACCTACGGACACCAAGCGGGCGATGAATGCCTGCAAACCGTCGCTCAAACGCTCCAGCGATCGCTCAAACGTCCGGCAGATGTTTGTGCCCGCTACGGTGGGGAAGAATTTGTCATCCTGTTGCCCAACACTGCTCTCGATGGCGCAATGCACGTTGCCAATCTGATTCATCAAGACCTGGCCCATCTCCATCTACCCCATACCCAATCTCAGTATCAGCGCATTACTCTTAGCATCGGTATCGCCGCCGTCATCCCCAGAGCAGAGCGATCGCGATCGGATATCATTCATCAGGCGGATCAGGCCCTTTACGCCGCCAAAAGCCAGGGCCGTAACCGGACCGCGATCGCTCCCCCACCGCCGTTTTGACGAGTTGCCCCCTGACTTCGGCAACATGGTCAGATTCAATTGGCTCAGGCAATTCACTTTCATGCATTCAGACACTCAGACACCAGGCATTCAGACACCCATGCACTCATTACCCATCTACGGGCGTTGCTGAATTGAGGTATGAATATCAGCATTCGCCCTCACCCTCGCCCTCGCCCGTTGGGCGAGGGAACAAGATTTGTAGCTCCCTTCTCCTGGGGGAGAAGGGTTGGGGATGAGGGCAAATCATCCTTGCATTCAGCAACGCCATCTACCCCCTTTAACCTGGGATTTTAATCTCTACTAAATTCCTCATTTACCGCGTTTGATGCGATCGATCTCCTGCTGTAACTCATCAATCTGGCGGCGCAAGGTATCCACCTGAGTTGCATTCGGGTTGGGGGTGGCCTGGGGCGGCGGGGGTGGGTTGTCGGCTGATTGGGCCGGAACTTCAACAGAGCCTTCGGCCCCAGCACGGGCATAGTTTCCCTGCCGAATCTGGCGATATTCTGCCGAGGTGTGCCATTCCTTCAGAAAATGCACGCGCTCCACTGTGAAGGGATGGCTGAGAAAGACACCCGCAGACACGTTGTTGTACAGCAAAAATTTGTAAACCTGATTCAGGCCATCATCGTCCAGGCTTTGGTAGCGTTCCGATTGCCGCTCAAACTCGATCGCGCTCAATTCATGAACGTAACGACTGCTGCCCCCCGCAATTTTCATCATGCTGTGGAGAATTGGGTTGAGATCATCCATTACCAGCAAGGCGGCGCGATCGGCAGAGAGTTCGGCTTTCCGCAGCCACTCGTAAAAAGCCATGACCAATCCCGTACTGACCAACATACTTAAGCCAAAAGTGCGATCGGCCAACCCCGAGATAGCTTGAGTGGTCCAGATGGCCATTTGAATCAGGGTCGTGTGGCCACATTTGAGATGCCCCAATTCGTGAGCAATTACGGTTCGCAGTTCCGCTTCATTCAGCAGATCCAACAAGCCGGAATTGAGGGTGATGAAGGGAAAATCCTGGCCTAAGGCAAAGGCGTTGACGATGGGACTTTGGGAAACAAACAGGTTCGGTTCCGGGTAGATGTCGAGATCCCGCAGGCAGTCTCGAAAGATTTGGTAAATCGAGGCGTATTGACGGGGTCCCACCTGGATACTGTTCCCCATCTGGTAGACGTATTGGGGGCGTTCCGTCAGAAATTCCACAAATTTACGGGCCACCAGATCAAAGCCAGGAACACTCCGCAGGGTTTGTTCTGCCTGATGATCGAGGGGATGTCTAAACGCTTCGCTGGAGATTCCAGTGTAGGTAGGCATAAAAGAAAGTTAAAGGATTTTGTTCTTTTGTAGCCTATGAACCTGTTTCTTGGCAGGCAGTCGTCTAATAATTGCAGCATTCCTCACTTAACATCGCTTTCAATCCAGACTATGAACCTTTCTCGGAATTTATTTAATGGTGTAGCTGTCCTTACAGTTGCAACGGTGAGCCTGGTTGGTCTTTCTGCGATCGCGTTTGAGTGCGCTGGCAAAAAAGCCCAAATGTCGGAAGCTGCTCTGGTCGAACCGACGGGCAACGGTGGTAAAACCACCACCATTGCACCCGCATCTGGTCGGAGTACCAGTGCCACCGAGTCTGGCATGGATTCCAGTACTTCCAAGTTGGATGGTTCCGTGACGAATAAGAAAGCCTGGAAATTAGCGGCGATCGCCTTACTGGCTACGGGTGGCTCGCTGGCCGTTCTCGCTTACAAAGCCTGGGTTGCTCGCTCGGCTCAATCAATGGTGAGCGTCAACTCTCCCAGCGTAGACCATCCCGAACTGGAGCATCCTGAACTACAACTGACTGATTTACCCAAAGAAGCCTTGACTAATATCCCTGAGCTTGACTCTGAATTCATCGTGTCGTCAGGCGTTGGGTCTTCCCGCTCAACGGTTTCCACTCGTTGAGTCGAGTTTGAACAGCAGACATTTCATTTTTCCCTGTGCGTCTACTCAGCAACATCTCCTTGGTTGTGTGCGGAACCAAACCCTCCGGCTGCTAGCTGGGGGGCTTTTTATTGTGGTGCTCACACCTCTTCAAAGATGGCTGCTTTAAGCATGGGCTGAGTCCGGTTTGACAGCAAACGTGAGCACAGTTTCATCCACGCCCTTCAGTTTGAGGGGGCTGAATTTGATGATTTCATCCTCCTCCAGGTAATCGGCCACGGCAGCCGACACCAGGATGCAATCGGGATCAGCCGCTTCCTGAATGCGGGCGGCAATGTTCACACTGGGACCGATCGCGGTGTAGTCTGATCGTTCCGCCGAGCCAAACATCCCGACAACAGCAGTCCCCTGGTGAATACCACAGCGAAACTGCACGCGCTCAATGCCCTGATCCTGCCAGCGATGGTTTAGCCGTTCCAGCGCTTTTCGCATTCCACGGGCAGCCGCGATCGCGCGGCGCACCTGTTCGTTGGGGGTCAGTTCTTCCGGTGCGCCAAATAAGGCCAGGATGGCATCTCCCATGAATTTGTCGATCGTGCCTCCATTATCAAAAATAATGTGGGTCATTTCGGCCAGGTACTCGTTCAACAGTTCGGCCACCCGGCGCGATCGCAGCGTGTTTGAGAGTTGGGTAAAGCCCACAATGTCACTAAACAGCACCGTCATCAGGCGCGGTTCGGGTCGCAGATCCAGCACCAGTTCCCCCTTGGCCGCTCGATCCACCAGGGAGGCGGGTAAAAACCGCTTCAAGACAGAGCCTGTAAGGTAGTTGTTGAGTTCGGCGACGCGCCGTTCATTTTCCTTCAGGGCCAGCAAGTTCCGGACTTCTGCCAGCAACTCGCGATCGTTGAAGGGTTTGGACAAATACGCATCGGCTCCCTGTTCCGCCCCTTCGATCCGGGTGTCTTCATTCGCTTTTGCCGTTAACAAAATGACGGGAATACCTTTTAAGGTCGGGTTCTGCCGTACCAGCCGGATCAGATCCAGACCGGAGACCTGGGGCATCATCAGATCCGTCACAATCAGGTGCGGTGCCTGTGTCTGGGCCACCTGCAGCCCTTCTGCTCCATTACGAGCGGTAAACACCTGGTAGCCCTTTTCCCGCAAAATGCTGGACACATACGATCGCACATCGGGGTTATCATCCACCATCAATACGCGTGTGGCCTGGGCCGCAACGGCATCAATGGGTTCGCGGGCAGTGCCAGGGTCAGGCAACGGCAGATTCAGCGTTGGCAACGGCTCTTGATCCTGAAAATCGGCTTCGACATCGGCCAGTTCCACCGAAGCCCGGTTTTGCTGAAGTTCCGTTTGGACATCAATCACATGCTGCGGCGGCAAATGGGCCACCCCCGTCTGGACCCAAATGGTAAAGGTAGACCCTTCGCCATAGATAGACTCCACCGCAATTTGGCCCCCGTGCAGTTCGACTAATTCTTTCACGAGGGCCAACCCCAAACCACTGCCCTCGTAACTCCGGTTGGCCGACCCTTCCGCCTGCCGAAACCGCTCAAACAAGTGGGGAATCTGATCGGGGCGAATCCCAATCCCGGTATCAATCACTTTAAGCAGGCAATGATCCCCCGCCGGTTTGAGGGTGACGGAAATACTGCCACCGCTGGGGGTAAATTTCATGGCATTGGACAGCAGGTTGTACAGGACCTTGTCAAATTTTTCCAGATCCAGGTAAACGGAGGTGCAGGATTCTAGTTGGGTAATCAGTTGAACGCCTTTGCGATCGCAATAGGGGCGGAAGGACTCTACAGTCTGAGTCACAAACTCTACCAAATTGCAGGGGCGAAAACTGGGCTGCATCCGGCCTGCGTCTAACCGTTGTAAATCAAGCAACTGATTGACCAACCGCAATAACCGCCGAGAATTACGGAGGGCAATAACGGATTGCTCATAGGATAAGCCCTGTTCTTTGGCGACGACCCCTTCCAAGGGGCCGATCGTCAGCGTCAGCGGCGTGCGAAATTCATGGGAAATATTTTGAAAAAACTCGGTCTTTTGGCGATCCAATTCCAACAGTTGTTCGGCTTGTTGACGGGTTGTTTGATACAAGCGGGCCTGCTGGACTGCGATCGCTGCTTGCGCCGCCACCGCCTGAGCCAGCTCAATTTCTGATAATAGCCAGCGCCGAGGATGATGATTTTGGCGCAGGGAAATGCTGCCAATGATTTTGCCATCCGACAGGAGCGGCACCACCAGCAGCGCCCGCGTCGGATGCCGGAAAGACTGCTCTTCTATGGTCATCTCTGGGGACAACACCAGATCCGTCAGCACCACAGGCTGTTTGGTCAGCATCAGTTGCTTCAAAACGGGGTTCCGCTCAATCGGCACTTTCGACTGCGGCATCAAGCGAGTTGCGTCATCGGTGCCAGCCGTGGTTGAATTCGGGGGCAAAGACACCGCCGGCGATCGCGGATGGAGCGAATTCAGTGACGGGCTACTTTTTTGCACCAGGGCTTGTTCCGGTCGAGCCGCATCGTGGAGGCCCACACACTGCACAAACTCGTCTTCCTCCGTCCAGAGTGACAGAGCGCATCCATCCGCGTGCAGAGCCTGCCCCAGTTGGTGCGTAATGGCGGCAAAAATATCCTGTGGGTCGAGGCTGGAACGAATTGCGGTAGTAATCGTGTTAATCAGAGCTTCTCGCTTGGCCCATGCTTGAATCTGCTCGTAAGAGCGTGCCTGCGAGAGGGCCAGCGCCGCCTGATCAGCCACCATCGCTAACAGTTGCACTTCATCATCCTGCCAACTCCGGGGTTGCCCAGTTTGATGCAGCGCCAGGATGGTAATTAACTCCTGCTGATACCAGAGCGGCACAATGAGGCTGGACCGAATCTCCAGGTCGGCGTATGCCTGAAGTCGTGCTAACGTTTCGGGCTGAGTGCCCTCCAACCGGGGATCAGTTTCAACATCCTCAATGATTTGAATATCTTGAGTGGCCCAAACAGTTTTGGTTAATGTTTCCTTGTAAGATTGGACCGATTCATCCTGATGTTGCAGAACATCCGGATCAGACCAATCAATGACTGTCTCAATCAGGGTTTCTTTTTCATGAATGCGGCGATCAGCAGCGGTAGTTTCCCGCTGGTTGAGCAGATAGGCGGCGGGTTGGGCCTGGGGGCTAAAGTAAATGAAGCAGTCCTCGTCAATCTGACCATTCTCCACGGGGCAGACCAGGCAATAGCTGGCTTCAAAAATATGGCCCACGGTTTGCCCAATCGTTTGCAAAATTTGGCGATAGCTTAATGCACTGCGAATGGTGCTGGTGACGGCATTGAGGAGAGATTCTTGCCGCAGCGATCGCCGCAGTTCTCGCGTTCTGGCCTTCAGCACATTATGAGTATCGACGGCCTGCCGCACCACCGCCTTTAATTCGCCATCATTCCACGGCTTCGTGACGTACTTAAACACTTTGCCAGCGTTAATCGCTTCCACCAAATCTTCCACATCCGTATAACCCGTCAAAATAATCCGGATGATGTCTGGATATTGGGTGGCCGTTAAACTCAAAAATTCCGTTCCACTCATGTAGGGCATGCGTTGGTCAGAAATAATGACGGCCACATCCCCTTCAGTCGCCAAGATATCCAGTGCGGCGGGTCCATTTTCGGCCCGCAACACCCTAAATTCACGGTAAAACGTCCGATACAGCAAATCCAGGTTATCTGGTTCATCATCCACCACCAGAATTTTTGGTTTGTTATTCGGCTGGACCTTCATGAACCGTACTCCTGCAACTTGGCAGTGAATTAATGATCCGTGGACTGACAGGAAGTCACTTGTCAATCAATCGTAAACACGTAGAAGGAGTCTGCATGACTGTTCTACCGATGGAAGCACCCTTTCAATTCTTGCTCTTGATCCCTTGATCTATCCAAACCCGTATCATACTCGCCGCAAGCAGGCAGTGATTTGACAACGCACTACTTGCCGAGGTCTGGCTTGACTTCAATGGCTATCTTTCCGGCCAAAATCACCCTGATGTGAATTCGCCTCCTGAAAGAATTCCTTGTTTTCCAGCTTAATTGAAGCAATCAGATCTGGCCTCAATCTGCATACCTGAAAATATAAAATCTCTAAATTTTTCAACCCATCCTGCTCCCACAACAACACCGCAAATTCGTTCTTCTTTAATCTGCCCTGTCTTCTCTGGTTTATAACGCCTGGAACGAAGTTAGTGTTTGTTGATTTTACTTGAACCATTCAGGGAATTGAAGTGCCTGGGTTCAGAGTTCAGTTGGCGGTGTGGTCTGACCATCAAAAATAATTAAAGCGATTAAAACAAATCGGGCATAATCGTGAATGGGAATCTGATTGCAGTCTGTCAAGCGCAAGCAAGGCTAAATCCTACTGATCTCTGGCGATGTCGTGATTTGACGCATCGCTGTGAGCTTGTTGATTCAGCCGTTGCTGTCATTCACCTAGCCCGGAGCCTTCCATCATGCGCTGCCCCTTTTGCCAACACAGCGATAACCGTGTCCTTGAGTCTCGCTCTGCGGAAGCAGGTCAAAGTGTCCGGCGGCGACGGGAATGTTTAAAGTGTGCGCGTCGATTTACAACCTATGAGCGGATTGAATTTGTGCCGATTACGGTGATCAAACGAGATGGAAATCGGGAATCTTTTGATCGCTACAAACTTTTGAAGGGCCTGACCATTGCCTGCGAAAAAACAGGTGTAACGTCACCCCAGATGGAACGAGTGGTTGATGATATTGAATCAGAGTTGCAACAACGGGTAGTGCGAGAAGTGGCAAGCAGTGAGATTGGGGAAATGGTTTTGCAGCATCTGCGATCGCTCAGCGAGGTGGCATACATTCGCTTTGCCTCAGTCTACCGGAAGTTTCAGGGAATTCGGGATTTTGTGGAAACATTGGACCAGTTACAAAGTGGTGCAGAGATGACAAATCGCCCCGCAGTGGAGGAGCGATCGCCCAATACGGTCACTTCTGATGGAAACTCGCTGGCTATCCCGGCCAATTAAACCTGACTTTCACCACTCTTCTGCATCCTTATCTGCTTGATTTTCTACCCAGGCTGAACCCTACGCAATCTGGCCTGCCAAACCTGCCCAAATTTGTTCTCAACAATGTGATGCGGTGCCACAGATGTTAGGGTATGATAGTTCTTCCGAGCCTATATCAACCTAAAAATCTCCTACAATGAGCTTGGGGAGATTTGTTCCAGCGTGTAGTAGCACAATCTTGGAGTGCGTATACAGCCGCAGGAGGCACACTTTCACGGAGAAAACTTTTAGGAAACGATTCGCATGGTCAATCAGGACACAACAACATTAGACGTTGGCTTTAGTTACGAAGAATTTGCCGCCCGACTTGATAAGTACGATTACCATTTCAGTCCCGGAGACGTTGTGGCCGGCACCGTGTTTAGTCTTGAGCCACGCGGTGCTCTGATTGACATTGGTGCGAAAACGGCTGCTTACATCCCCATTCAGGAAATGTCAATCAACCGGATTGATAACCCTGACGAAGTTTTGCAGGCTGACGAAACCCGTGAGTTTTTCATCCTGGCTGATGAAAACGAAGATGGTCAGTTAACCCTTTCGATTCGGCGCATTGAGTACATGCGTGCATGGGAACGGGTGCGCCAGCTTCAGGCTGAGGATGCGACGGTGCGATCGCTGGTGTTTGCCACCAACCGGGGGGGTGCCCTCGTTCGGATCGAAGGATTGCGTGGGTTTATCCCTGGTTCTCACATCAGCACTCGTAAACCCAAGGAAGAATTGGTGGGTGAAGAGTTGCCGCTGAAGTTTCTGGAAGTCGATGAAGAACGGAACCGCCTCGTACTCAGCCACCGTCGAGCCTTGGTTGAGCGCAAGATGAATCGCTTGGAAGTAGGCGAAGTCGTCATTGGGACCGTTCGCGGGATCAAACCCTACGGTGCCTTCATTGACATTGGTGGAGTAAGCGGTCTGCTGCACATTTCCGAAATCTCCCACGATCACATTGACACGCCCCACAGTGTTTTCAATGTGAATGATGAGCTGAAAGTGATGATTATTGACCTTGATGCGGAACGGGGTCGCATTTCGCTGTCTACCAAGCAACTGGAACCCGAACCTGGTGATATGGTGAAAAATCCTCAAGTCGTGTACGACAAGGCTGAGGAAATGGCCATTCGCTATCGGGAACAGATGCTGGCTAAACAGCAACAGCAAGCCCAGGATGCGAATGGTGGCGGGTATGAAGCCCCCGTTGCGACGGAAGAGGAAGTCGAAGAGTTACCTCCTGCAATTGAGGAATAGGGGTCAGACACGGGTGAAATTTACCTGATTGTTGCCCATTTCATCACAATTTCTGATTTTAATGAGGGGCATTAGCCCCTTATTTTTTTGGGTCGATTGGATACTCGATTTGAACGTGGGAACTGTCGGCGATGTTTGGGAGCATAAGTTTTGGTCAAATTGCAATGTGGCTCAGTCACCTTTGACGGGATTGAAGCGGTGATTTTCGATAAGGATGGGACACTGGCCGACTCTCAAGCCTATTTGCGTCATTTAGGACAGAAACGTGCCCACTTGATTAATGCTCAAAGCCCCGGTACTCAGGCTTTTCTCCTCCGGGCATTTGGGTTAGAGGACGATCGCCTCCACCCCGGAGGCTTGCTTGCCGTTGGTACTCGGTTAGAAAATGAAATTGCGGCTGCGATCGCGGTAGCGGCAACAGGCCGAGACTGGATGGAGGCAACGGCGATCGCGCGATCGGCATTTTTAGACGCAGATGCCGCATTGCACCGTAAAGCCGACTACACGCCCTTATTTGAGGGTGCCCTGCCGTTGTTGAAAACGTTAGCGGCGCAGGGAGTGCGGTTGGGGATCGTGTCGGCAGATTCTCCCCATCAGGTGCAGGATTTTGTGGCCCGGTACCGGTTAGAGTCCCTCATCTCTGTGGCGGTAGGGTCTGAAGCTGGATTGAGCAAGCCCGATCCGGCGCTGTTGTATGCCGCCTGCGATCGCCTGGGCACACCTCCCACCGCAACGTTAGTGATTGGAGACTCAACCGCCGATATCCAAATGGCACAAGCCGCAGGTGCGGCTGGTTGTGTGGGCGTTTCCTGGGGCTGGGCAAAATCGGTTCTCTTAGAACATGCCGATGTCGTTGTTCATACCCTGGCAGAAATTTATCTCCATCTTTAGGGGCCTCTACATTTCTGGCCTGGATGAACTCTACCCGTCTCACCCCCCTGAAGCAGCCTCTCTTAATCTACGCTTTATACAGGTGCATAGTAGTGATATGATTCGCTGAAGCTCACCCGTTTTGTCTCAGGGTCGGTTAATTCAGTAATAGCCACGCCCTACCACGGCCTAACCTTAGCTAGAAGATAGGAGTTACCCTTGTCCCGTCGATATTTATTTACTTCTGAATCCGTTACTGAAGGTCACCCAGACAAAATTTGTGACCAAATTTCAGACACCATCCTGGATGCGCTTTTGACTCAGGACCCTGCTAGTCGGGTTGCTGCTGAAGTCGTCGTTAACACGGGATTAGTTCTCATTACTGGTGAAATCACCTCCAAAGCCCAGGTGAACTATATTGACCTGGCGCGTCAAAAAATTGCTGAAATTGGCTATACCGGCGTAGACAACGGCTTCTCCGCCAATAGTTGTTCTGTGATGATTGCCCTCGATGCTCAATCACCTGACATCGCACAAGGGGTCAACACGGCTCAGGAAGCTCGCCAACTGTCCAGCGACGAATTGGACAAAGTGGGCGCAGGGGATCAAGGCATCATGTTTGGGTTTGCGTGTAATGAAACGCCCGAATTAATGCCTCTACCGATTTGTTTGGCGCACCGGATCTCACGGAAGCTGGCAGCAGTTCGCAAAACGGGTCAACTGCCATACCTGCGGCCTGATGGTAAAACTCAAGTGTCGATCGCGTATGAGGATAATCGCCCAGTTGGGATCGATACGATCCTGATCTCGACTCAACACGCACCCACCATTGGCGACATTACGGATGAAGTCGCTGTACAGGCAAAGATTAAGGAAGACCTGTGGTCGCTGGTTGTCCTGCCAGTCTTTGCAGACCTAGATGTGAAGCCCGATGCCGACACTCGTTATCTGGTCAACCCCACTGGAAAATTTGTGATTGGTGGGCCGCAGGGAGATGCGGGATTAACCGGACGGAAGATCATTGTAGATACCTACGGTGGCTACTCCCGGCATGGCGGTGGAGCTTTCTCTGGCAAAGATCCCACCAAAGTGGATCGGAGTGCGGCTTATGCTTGCCGCTATGTCGCCAAAAATATTGTTGCCGCAGGATTGGCAGACCGATGTGAAGTGCAACTCAGTTATGCGATCGGGGTGGCTCGGCCTGTGTCCATCCTGGTAGAAACCTTTGGGACCGGCAAGATTGATGATGAACGCTTGCTGGAACTGGTAAATAAGCATTTTGAACTGCGTCCGGCTGGCATTATTCAAACCTTCAACCTGCGAAACTTGCCCGCTGAACGGGGTGGTCGGTTCTACCAAAATGTCGCGTCCTACGGGCATTTGGGCAGAATGGATCTGGATCTGCCCTGGGAACAAACCGACAAAGCCGAGTTGCTAAAAGCAGAGGCATCTAAGGTGCTATCGATCGCATAATTTTTGTGATATGGAACGTTGAATATCAAGGCGGTAGACAAAAATCTACCGCCTTTATTTAAGCTTTTCATTCTGTCAACTAATTTTATGAATCATTTGAATTTGATGTTTTAACCTTCGGATTTTACGGAGCAACGGATTAACCTGGATGGGAGGTTGCCAGATGTTGCGCTTGCCTGCACATCTACAAACGGTCCATTGTGCCCTAATTGATGAGTTGAATATACTGTCAAGACCCCTGTAGAGGTAGTATTAGCGTAATGTTTCGTAATACTTCGTGAACGGTTGTCGCCTCAAGTTTTCCCGCTTTCAGGTGCAGCAGGTACTCAAGTTATTTTTTGCTTGTCGCTTTGCACAAGACACGATTACAGTATGGACAGTCAGCTTCAAGATTCAATCAAAATCAGCGTCATTATTCCTTGTTTTAATGCGGCTCATACGCTTCAACAGCAGCTTGATGCGTTGATGGCTCAGACCCAGATGCCGTGGGAAGTCATTGTGGCGGACAACGGTTCGACGGATAGATCTAGAGAAATTGTTCAGCAATATCGCGATCGCTTGCCTCAGTTACAAATCATTGATGCCTCAACTCGCAGGGGGCCTTCCCATGCTCGTAATTGTGGGGCAAAAGCCGCGACAGGCGATTACCTGATTTTTTGTGATGCGGATGATGTTGTTTCATCCGATTGGGTATCTGCCCTGGCGCAAGCTTTTGGCGAACATGACTTTGTTGCCAGTCGGTTTGACTATACGTTGCTTAATGATTCTTCCGGCAATCATCCCCAACAGGATGGTTTACAAAATTTTAGGATTCCTTTTATGCCGTTTGCGGGTGGCTGTGGCTTAGGCATCAAGCGATCGCTGCATGAGGCAGTTGCTGGTTTTGACGAAAGCCTGTCTCACCTGGAAGATGTGGATTATTGTCTGCGAGTTCAACTCCAAGGAGCACCCCTCGTATTTGTACCCGATGCGTTAATTCATATTCGTTACTCTGCCAGTCAAGAAACGTCCTTTCTTGCATCCAGAAAAGGCTCATTCCGGCATGGCTATCACTGGGGCATGGGGCAGGCCAATCTCTACAAGCGTTACAAAACGAAGGGGATGCACCTGCATGGCATGTTGCCCCGATTGGTCGTTGGGACGGGCTGGGCGTTACGCTGTTTTCTCTCCGGTTTCAGTTGTAGTAGCGTCTGGCGCATGGGTTGGCACACTGGCGTATTGAGTGGATTGATTCAGAACGGCATTGTGCAACTATAAAATCTTCATGCTGACGGATTCAGCACTGGTAAAACTGTTGCTGCTGAAGTAGCGGTGTCAACGCCGAAATTCAACGATCGCCATCCCATTTTGTTGTATGTCTCACCCCACACTGCTAAACAAAATTTTGGATTATTGGAACCGTCGCCTGTTCCGGCGGCGGTTATATCAACAGGGGCAACTGATTGAAGCCAGTCAGCAACCTGCTGTAATTTTTGCGCCGCATCAAGATGATGAAACTTTTGGTTGTGGTGGGGTGATTGCCTTGAAACGGAGGCAGGGAATTCCGGTTAAGGTGGTGTATTTAACCGATGGTCGCAACTGTTACTTTGGTTGTCCTATGCCTGTTCCGATCGCGGCTGAGGAATGTATTCAGATGCGCCAACAGGAGGCATTGAAGGCTTTGCATACGCTTGGTGTGGAGGCAGCCGATGTGGTGTTCCTGAATTATGAGGATTCTAAACTGGGGGATTTACAGGGGAAGCAACGGCAAACCGCGATCGCTGAACTGCAAAATCTCCTGCACCAATTTGCCCCGCAGGAGGTTTATGTTCCTTACTACAACGATATGCACAGCGATCATATTGAGACGTTTTATCTGGTGAAGGATGCGATCGCCCGATGGAATGCCTCAGTTGACGTATGGCAGTATCTGATCTGGTCGTTATGGCGATATGAACATCTGGATGAGTTGGTGGCTAATCAGTTTGCCAATCTGTACAAGGTGGCGATCGCTCCAGTGCAGCAACAGAAGCAGGACGCAATTCAAGCCTACCGTTCTCAATTGCTGCCGATTGTTGGCAATTTCAGGGCCTTACCGAAAACATTCCTTTCCTTTTTCAATTCGGCCCCTTATGAGTTGTTTGTCAAAATCGCCCCTGATTATCGCTCCTCAATCATGACTAACAGTCGCTAACTTCAACAGTTAACTTGGGGAGATTTAACCGCGTTGATTTTCGATCGCGCCTTCCGCCTGGTTAGCGATCGCTTTCAAGCGATCCAGGGTTTGTGGGTCTGCCGTTGCCCATAGACCGCGTTGATTTGCTTCTAGCAGTCGCTCGGCCATGTCGCGTAAAGCCCAGGGATTTTTTTGCTGAATCAAGGCTTGCACCGTGGGATCAAACACATACGCATCGGCAATCCCCTGATACATAAAATCTTCCACACAATGCGCCGTCGCATCGTAGGCAAACAGGTAATCCACTGTGGCGGCCATTTCAAACGCCCCTTTATACCCATGCCGCATCACGCCTGCAATCCATTTGGGATTGACCACGCGGGACCGATACACCCGGGCAATTTCTTCCTGTAAGCGCCGCACCTTCGGGTTTTCGGGCCGGGAGTGATCCCCAAAGTAAGTGTGGGGATTGGTGCCCTGACGCGATCGCACGGCTGCCGTCAGCCCCCCCTGAAACTGATAGTAGTCATCGGAATCCAGCAAATCATGTTCGCGGTTGTCCTGATTGTGCAAGACGACCTGCATCTGGCTCAAGCGTTGCTCAAAGGCTTCTGGGGCGGAGTGTCCATTGCCCTGCCCCGTGTAGGCGTAGCTGCTCCAGTTGATATAGGCGCGGGCCAAATCCGCATCATCGGTCCAATTCTGAGCTTCGATCAAGCCCTGGAGTCCGGCACCATAGGCACCCGGTTGAGAGCCAAAGATCCGGTAGCGCGATCGCGTTTCCGCCTGCTCGTTCGATAACCCCTGCTGCTGCCAAAATTCTGCCTCCCGTCGCACCTGCGCGGCCAGAGGGTTTTGTTCGGGTGGTTCATCTAGTTGGGCGACAGCCGCCACCGCCTGATCAAACAAATCAATCAGATTAGCGAAGGCATCCCGAAAGAAGCCGGAAATTCGCAGGGTGATATCGACCCTGGGCCGCCCCAGCACCGCCAACGGCACAATTTCAAAATCAATTACCCGTCGCGCCATGCCATCCCACACGGGCTGCACTCCCAGTAACGCGAGGGCTTCAGCAATGTCATCACCGCCGGTTCGCATGGTAGAAGTGCCCCAGATTGATAATCCTACCGTTGTGGGATATTCGCCCTGTTCCTGCAAATGCCGTTCGATCAGGGCAGCGGCGGCTTTGCGTCCTACATCCCAGGCCGTTTCGGTGGGGATGGCCCGAATATCGACCGAGTAAAAGTTGCGCCCGGTTGGCAAAACATCGGGACGACCGCGAGTGGGGGCACCGGATGATCCAGCAGGAACATACTCGCCGTTGAGTCCTCGGAGGAGATGGGTGATCTCCTGGGTGGTTTGGTGCAGGGCGGGGAGGAGGTGGGTGGCGATCCAGTGGAGTTCGTGGGTGAGTGGGTGGGTGGGTGGGTGAGTGGGTGAGTGGGTGAGTGGGATGGGTGAATCTGGACGTGAGTTTAAAAGATTGTCGATCAGGTGGGCGGCATGATGTTCGAGGTGGGCGATCGCGTCGCCGATGATGCGGGGAGGGGCCGCAGCACCGGGGAGCGGGGGGAGAGCGGGTAGGGGGGTGGCGGGGTCGGCGGTGAGCGGATCGAAATCAAGGCCCCAGTCCTGGGCGATCGCGCGGGTGAGGCCGAGTCGTCCGGGGCCGGGGGCGCGGGCGATCGCGATGATCAGGTCTCGCAGTTGTCGTCCGGCAGGACATTGGCCAAAGATGTGTAACCCGTCTCGAATTTGGGATTCTTTGAGTTCACAGAGGTAGCCATCAATCTGTCCTAATAACTCACTCCACTGCTCCCTGGTTTCGTCGGGTACAGGCTGACTGTTAGCAGTGGTCTGGCTGGCAAACTCCAGATCCCGCTCCAGGTTTTCCTGTTGCAGCAATTGGGTGATGCGATCGCGGATTACGGTCAACCGGGAGGGGTCGAGGCTCTGGGCTTCGTAGTATTCATCGATCAAATGCTCCAGTTGCTGAAGGGGGCCATACAGTTCGGCGCGGGTCATGGGTGGGGTGAGGTGATCCAGGATGACGGCCTGCGATCGCCGTTTAGCCTGGGCACCTTCGCCCGGATCGTTGACGATGAACGGATAAAGGTGCGGTAAAGCTCCCAATGCCACTTCTGGGTAACAGGCTTCAGATAAGGCAATGCCCTTGCCGGGAAGCCATTCCAGGTTGCCGTGTTTGCCCACATGGACGATCGCCTGGGCACCAAAACACTGCCGCAGCCAATGGTAGAAGGCCAGGTAGTCGTGGGTCGGTTCCAGGTCGGGGGCATGGTAGTTGAGGGAGGGGTCGCGATCGTAGCCACGGGCAGGTTGAATCCCGACGAAGATCTGGCCGAGTTGGACACCGGAAATAGCAAAGCCTTCCGCTTTCTTCTGTACTTCTCCCTTTGCGTTTTCGGCCTCCAGTCCTGCATCTCCTGGATCGCCCCAGCGATCGCGAATCCCCTGCTGCACCGTCTCTGGCAAACTGGCAAAGTAATTGGCATAATTTTCCTGCGACACGCGTTGATAGATGGGCCGCAGCGATCGCCCTTCCGGGTCATTGGTGACAGTAGCCGTCAGTTGCTGGATGAGTTCGTCACTGGTTTGGGGACTGTCCTTCAGTCTGTATCCGGCCTGCTGTAGCGCTTTCAAAATTTCGACCACGCTGGCGGGCGTATCCAATCCCACGCCATTAGCCAGACGACCATCGCGGGTGGGATAGTTGGCCAGAATCAGGGCAATTTTGCGTTGTTCGATGGGGGTGCGGCGCAGGGTGATCCAATTGGCGGCTAGATCGGCCACAAACTGGACGCGATCGCCCACAGGTGCGTAAGTCACCACATCAGTTTGTAGCCGTTCATGGCGAGTTTGCACTGATTTAAAGGAAATTGCGCGAGCAATAATCCGCCCATCCACTTCGGGCAGGGCCACATTCATGGCCATATCACGGGGGGTTAAGCCTCGTAGCTGAGACTGCCATTGCTCTACGGTGCTGCTACTGAGGATGACTTGCAACACGGGAACGTTGAGCCGCTGCCAGAGAGAGACGGTTGGGGCTGAGGACTGGGAGCCTGAAGGCGGGGGGGTGAGGGCAAGATCGGCGATCGCAAAACTCGTGGTGTTTAATACCAGATCAACATTAGTTTCATCTTTCGGTTGCAGGAGGGCGAGAACTTCAGCCTGAATGTCGGGATCGCGGAGTGTGGAGACAAAAATGGGAACAGGCATCAGGTGGCGATCGCTCAAAGCCCGACACAAGGCATCAATGGGCGCGGTATTCCCGGCTAGGTAATGGGCGCGATAAAAGAGAATCCCGACGCGGGGGGCGGGGGTTGGTAGGGTCGCCAACGAGTGCATGGGGGTGTACTTTCCCACCTGGGGTACGGGTTGAGGTGGTAGCGGTTGATAAGTGTGGCCCAAGCTGACATCCGCCACAAATTGCAGCGCATGGGCGAAGTTTTCGCTGCCGCCTTCGCTGAAGTAGCGCCAGAGTTGATTGGCCTGGGTCAGCGCTACGGTGGAATGACTGATCAAATCGGGGTCTGGGCGATCGTCCCCTGGCAGGATAAACAAATCAACTCCCGTGTGATCGGCCAGTTCTTTGACCTGTTCCAGACCGTAGGACCAGTAGGCCCGCCCCCCCAGCAGTCGCACGATAATCACCCGCGCATGAGCCAATACCTGCTCGATGTAGGTGTCGATCGCGAGGTATTGCTGGAGGTTGAGCAGGTTAGTCACTCGCATCTCAGGCAACTCAGCCGGCAGGTGATGGGTGGCGGTCGCCAGGGTTTGAATATCGGTATCTGCCGCCGTTAACACGACGATGGGTGCCGGAGTTTGCTCAATGAAGATCACGCCTTCGTCGTCAGGATTCCAGCCTCCAGGGGTTGCGGCTAACCGATGCATGGTGTCTGTCTCAATGGATAATGCTCTGGCAGTGTAACGCGATCGCGGCCATCCCAAGCGCCCCTCATCCGCCCATTGGGAGGATAGCAAAATCCTTCAAATCTCTTCATGATGGACATGGAGACGTATAGAGGACTGAGCCTTGAAAGTGTTTCAAACCCTGCAACCAGAGCAACAACGCAACCTGGCGTTTTTGTTCGGAGCGGGGCTGCTGTTTTGGGCGAGTTTAACGGCCTTGCTGCCCACCCTGTCGCTTTACCTGAAGGATGTCGGCGCAACCGATTTTCAGGTGGGTGTGGTCATGGGAGCCTTTGCGATTGGGTTGGTGTTGTTTCGTCCGTGGTTGGGCCGTCTGGCCGATCGCCGCGATCGCAAAATTGTGCTGTGCATTGGCCTGATCGCCGTCGCCCTTGCGCCTCTAGGTTACTGGGTGACTCAGTCCATTCCGCTACTGTTTCTGCTGCGGGCTTTTCATGGCTTAAGCATTGCAGCCTTTACCACCGGGTTTAGCGCCCTGGTTACAGATTTATCGCCACCCCAATCCCGTGGCGAAGTGATTGGCTACATGACGCTGGTGAATCCGCTGGGGGTGGCGATCGGTCCGGCTCTGGGTGGGTTTTTGCAAGCTTCTCTGGGCTATACCCCGCTGTTTTTGACTTCCGCCGGTTTGGGCGCGTTGGGCTTGCTCCTCGTGCAACAGCTCCAGCCCTCGATCGCCGCCGCCAAACCTGCCTCTGCCACCACACCACACCAGTCTTCCTGGCAATTGTTGTTCAGTCCCCGGTTGCGGATTCCGGCTCTGGTTCTGGCGTTAGTTGGCATCGCCTTTGGGACGCTGGCAATTTTTGTACCTTTGTTTATCAAAGAAACGGGAGTGAATTTAAATCCAGGCTTGTTTTACACGGCTGCTGCGATCGCCAGTTTTATCGCCCGGATTGCCGTCGGTCCGGCCTCCGATCGCTTCGGGCGAGGCCGATTTATCACGGGTAGCTTGGTGTTGTATACCGTGTCGCTGGTGCTGCTGACCGTTGCTCAAGACGCACCAGGAATGCTGATCGCAGGCTTTTTGGAAGGGGCTGGTGGCGCAATTTTGTTCCCCATGATGATTGCCCTATCTGCCGATCGCTCTCATGCTTACGAACGCGGGCGAACCTTTGGCCTGGTGCTGGCCGGGTTTGATTTTGGCATGGCGATCGCGGGTCCGATTTTTGGCTATTTTGCCCTGGCAGTGGGCTATCGTGGCTTGTTTGCGGTGGCGGCGATGTTGGCCTTTGTGGCATTACTCATTTTTATTAGTTGCGGCAGCAAAAATCTGGCCCATTCCCTCAAATTTGCCTTTAGCAGTGGTCCCGACCTCTATGCCTTACCCAAAGAAGCTCAATAAATGTGTTGATTAGGGTTAAATGTTGCGGGTCTTTGGCCCGTCAACATTTGCCTGACGGAACACTAGTGGGTCATGTGGCATGAGTATCGCCATTGCCCTCATCCCCCAACCCCTTCTCCCTCAGGAGAAGAGGGGCCGGATCGGAAGTCCCTCTCCTTGGGGGAGAGGGATTTAGGGTGAGGGTAAAAATGGCTACCAGCATCGCAAGTGACCCACTAGTGATGTTCTCGCCCTGTAGCGGCGTTGGTAAAAACGTTACGTATAAGTTGCTACAGAGGCTTGCACTGCTCTGAGACACAGGCGGGATAGTTTGTTTGGTAAATAAAATCTCGTTTGCCAAACAACTCGTAACGGCGATCGCGGACGTACTCATAAACCCGATCGCCGCTCCATTTCACCCCAGGCAGCGATCGATACGCCGCAACAAACACCCCGCCCAAAGGCAGTAAATTGCCAATCTCTTCCGCCGCCGCACTTCCTTGCCAGCGGTTTGCAGGGACGGCGGCCTCCACCAAAATCATGCCCATTTCGCAATCTGCCGCCGTAATGCCCAATTTGCTCAAATTGGTTTCATCCTGCATGGGGATGTAGGAAAACAACTGTCCCTGGTCCAGAGTTTCTAGCACTCGTACCAGGTTGACGCAGAGATTACAGTTGCCATCGTAAATTACGTAGTAGGACATGGGAGGGTGGAGAAGTGGGAGGGTGGAGAGGTGGGAGGGTGGAACTACTTCTATTGTTAAGGATTTTTACAAAAAATGACCACTTGGGGTTGGAAGTTCAAACTGTGTCCACAGATCTCGACTGAACCCAAAGACTCTACTGGGGGGCTTCCCCCCGGTCCCCCGTTTCGTGGGGTCCTCACTCCCCCACACCCCCCGAACAAGAGTTTGAGTGGCACGCACTGGACTGGGTTTGGGACGGAGTTGCGGCAACCTTGGTCCCAATTGGGGCATCACCCGACAACGCCTCCATCCCAGCCCTATTGCATCGCCCCAGCCGTGCCCCCATACCCTCTCCAGAAGGTGTTAAGGGTGAACGGTCTTCCTCTCTGTCCTCAAGATACAAGGGTAAGGATTACAAAAGTGGGATACACCCAATGCCGATTGGTCTGACAATCTCACCCGTACAGGTTGCTCGTACCGATCGCTACAATTACCCAACTCGCTCTGCCGCACAATAGTGTGTTCAGGTCACGTCGTTCGCGGGTTGGTGCAGGGGTGGGAGTGGGCGTGTGACTGACACGCAGAGTGGTAATGATCAATGTCCTTCACTGATATGAAGTCGAAGATTATTGTCTGTGGTCTGGATGCAACGGGCTACAAAATTTTTCGCTTGTTAAAACAACAAGGCGCGCGCGTCGTGGGAATTCACAATCGACCTTTACTTGGTGAGGGAGATGATGTGATTATTGGCGACTTGCAGGCGGCGACCACGCTGTTAGAGGCGGGGATTCGAGAAGCCCAAACGCTGGTGCTCACCGATGAGGAAGATGGGGTTAATTTAGGCGTGTTAATGCAGGCGCGAGTCCTCAATCCCCGGATTCGGATTGTGAACCGCTTATTTAATACCAGTTTGGGCGATCGCCTGGATCACACCCTGCCGGACCACATCACCATGAGTGTGGCGGCTCTGGCGGCTCCGATCTTTGCTTTTTCGGCCCTGGGAGATGCAGCGATCGGGCAATTGCGGCTATTTCATCAAACCTGGCCCATTCATCAAGTTCATATTAATGAGACGCATCCCTGGTTGGGGCGATCGCTGAGTGACCTGTGGGATGATCGCAACCGGATGTTGATTTACTATCTGCCCGCCCACGGACGTATGGACCTGGTCTCGGCGGTGGTGCAGGGGCGGGTGCTGGAGGTGGGCGATCGCTTGATTGTGGGCACCAAACCCAACATGAGAACGGCCCCTCAGCGATCGCTGACGCTCCAACTAGCCAAACTGGCGACGGGGTTCAAATATTTACGGCAGCACAGTCAGGCGCTTCTGGGCAGTACGCTGTTACTCCTGATTATTGTGTTGTTTTCTGCGTTGTTTTATCTGTCGTCTACGCTGGATAAATCCTTAATTGATGCCCTGTACTTCTCCGTGAGCATGATCACGGGGGCCGGGGATAGTCTGATTCGCGTGAATGGTGCATCAGATAGCCTCAAAATATTTACCGTGTTTACGATGCTAGTGGGGGCGGCCATTATTGGGCTGTCCTATGCGTTGCTCAATGATTTTATTTTGGGCACCCGGTTTGATCATTTTTGGGAAGCGGCGCGGATTCCCCATCGCAATCATTTTGTGGTGTGTGGCCTGGGCGGGTTGGGGATGCAAATTGTCCAGCATCTCCACAGTTGTGGGCATGAAGTGGTGGTGATTGAGAAAGATCCGAATTGTCGGTTTTTAACGGCAGTGCGATCGCAAAAAATTCCTGTCATCCAGGGCGACACAACGCTACCCACCTCCTTAAAATCGGCCAACTTTGAACGCGCTCAAGCGCTGCTGGCCGTGACCAGTACCGACACTGTGAATCTGGAAACGGCCCTTAATGCCAAAGGCTTGAACCCCAAAGTGCCCGTCATTGTGCGGTATCAAGATCCGGAATTCGCCTGGATGGCCCAACTGGTGTTTGATTTTGATGCGGTTCTGAGTCCAGCCGATTTGGTGGCTCCGGCTTTTGCGGCGGCGGCTTTGGGTGGGCGAGTGCTGGGCAATGGCATGACGGCGGATAGCCTGTGGGTGGCAATGGCAACCATGATTACCCCGGCCCATCCTTTCTGCGGTTGCTGCGTCAAAGATGCTGGCATGGAATACGACTTTGTACCGCTTTATTTGGAAACAGCCACCCAAACCATTCATGGCTGGAATTTACTGGATATTTGTTTGAGTGCTGGCGATGTGCTTTACATGACCATGCCTGCATCCCAGCTAGAAGAATTATGGCAAACGGCCATGTTCCCAATGCGATCGCGGTAAGGTGCGATCGCGGTAATAGAACAAACGTTTCGCCAATTGGCCCCTGAATCTGGCCTAAAAACGCTGGCCAAAGCCAAACTGAAACCGAACATCGCCCCGGTTGCTAAAGCCCAGATCGCCGCGCAGAATCCCAAAGGGTGAATTGACTCGCACCCCAAAGCCATAACCCAGACCCGTTCCAGGCTTGTTGCGAACTACGCCAGGTTGACCCGGAACATTATCACTGGAGCCAAGATCGGACGCAAAATCCACAAAGGCCGCTCCCCCAATAAAGCGATAAATGGGGAAGCGATACTCCGCCGACGCTTCAATGTAACTGCGGGACGTGGCGATCGCGCCAGTGTCCCACCCCCGCACCGAGAAGGGACCACCCAGAACAAACGCATTGTAAGGCGGCAAATCTCCCACCCAGGTTCCCCCTTGCACATTCAAGGCCACGGTTTCAGGCTGGCTTTCACCGGGGTTGGGCGGCGTTTTGTGGGAAGCCGTGATCAGCCTGACCGGGAAATATTGGGTGTAATAACCTTGCAATTTGGTCCCCAAGACATTCCCGCGTCCAACCGGGAAATATTGCTCTGTATTCAATCGCGTCAGCGAACCACGACTGGGATTGAGCGGATTGTCGCGAAAATCGCGCAGGGCGGTAAAGGCAAAATTAAACAAATCATCGGTGCCAGTCCCACTTAAGGTCAGGGGATTCCCCAGGCGATCGACAGGGGAAATATCCCCGGCATTGTCGCGAATACTAACATTGGCATAGTTTAACCCCCAATTGCCATTCCAACCGCCGCCAATCGGTCGTTCCAGCCCCACGCCACCGCCCCAGCGTCGCTCCCGGGCGCGATCGCCGTTGGGTAATTTCACCTCATCGGTAAAGACATTGGAAAGCCCCTGATTCCGAAACGCATTGGCATTGTAACCGGGGACATTCGGTTCCGTATCTCGATAAGGGCTGACAAAGCGGGCATCAAATTGCACATCCCGCGTTCCCGCCAGCACCGTACCGCCCAACCGCTGCCCCAACCCCGCAAAGTTGACATCCTGCACACTGACCGTGCCAAACAAGCCCAACGTATCGTTAAAACCGCCGCCAAAACGCAGATCACGGGGGGGGCGTTCCTGCAAGTTGTAAACCACGATTGTGTTGCGGGCATCCCCTTCAAAGGTGACATTGGTTTGCTCAAAAATGCCCAATGCCTGCAACCGAGCCAGGTCTTCCCGTGCTGTTTGCACCTGAAACGATTGCCCCGGTTGTAACTTGATCTGGCGACGCACAAATGCATCTTGAGTGCGGTAACGAATCGGGTTGCCATTGGCATCCACCGCGCTCCCCTCTCGATTGACAAACCGCACCTGCACATCAGCGATCGTCCCTTCCGCGACTTCCACCACGACAATACCCTGCGGCGTCGGCTGTAAACTGACGACCCGCGCCAGAGTAAAGCCGTTTTGGGCATACCAATTGTTCAATTGCTGGACGGCTTGATTCAGCCCACTGGGGGTAATGGGTTTGCCAAACTGATCTTTGAAGATAGAGTTGGCTACAGACAACCCCAAGCCTCTCGCATTTGAGAGTTGCAAGGCTTGGAGGGTGACGGGATTGGCCACAAAGGTTACGCTTAACCCTTGTGGGTTCGTCCGCGTGGACACAGTCACGTTGGAGAAAAATCCTGAATTCTCCAAAATGGCAATATCATTCTGCAACTGCGTGCTGTTCGTTTGCCCACCCGGTTTTGTCTGGATGATTTCTAGCCCATACGCCTGAGTTTCGGGATCAACCCCCAAAATTTGCACATCTGTTGTTTGCAGGACTGCCTCTGCGGCAGGCGATCGCACCGGAGCAGGCCGCCCCACGGCGGGGGGAACGGGTACTGACACGGGCGGCGGCACTGACACGGGCGGTGGCACTGACACGGGTTGTGGCGCAGGTGCCGGGGTGGGCGGCACCACCCAGATCGGATCGTTGAAGGAGGCCGCTGGAGTTGTGGGGGGCGGCGGCGTACTGTCGCGGGAGGGCGGGGCGGGCACCACGGGCACCCCCGTGGGTGCAGCCTGTGGCGCTACCGGGAGAGTTGCAGGCACCGCCGGAAGCGGCACCACCTGACTGGGTGGAGGAGGAGGCGGTAACTGGGTGGGAGGTGGAACACTTTGAGCGGTGGCTCCGGTTGATGTCTCTGGCGGGATTGGAATGGTCGGCACTACAACAGATTGGTAATCCTGGTAGTAGCGAGAATCCATTGGGCTGAGCGTGGCAGCGGCGGCGGTGGAATACTCTTGCGAGATCGCGGTTCTAGCGGTGCAAACGGCGATCGTGGCCAGAACGCCCGCTGCCATGAGAGACAGAGACAGCCGAGTAGCGGTTTGAGTCAGTGAAAATGATTCGCTCAATGGAGTTCAGAAGAAACGACAGAACGAACACGAGCCGCGATCGGGCACGCTTGCAGTGCCAAACGTTCTAATTTGGCACTCAACATTCTGCACAGATCTCCAAAAGTGGCGAATTTTTTTGAAAAAATTATCGGAATCGCCTGGAGAAGGGCGCGGGGCGTTCCGCAAAACGCCACCCAGGGGAAGACAAGTAAAACGGCAGGCGATAGAGGCAGTGAGCGTAGAGACGTAGACCTGGAATCAACTGGAATCAGCAGTCACAGGGCATAGGGGAGTGCCATCAGTTCGGGCGGAGTGGTTCTAGAAGCTGTCGGTAGCAGATCAACCAGATTCTCAGGATTCAATCGAGGCCCGTAGAGATCCACAAATCGTTGGAAGAGTTGCATAGTTTCGTGACTCGACACCTTACCCGACTTCACAAGGCGGTCCAGGTTGCGATCGCTCAACGCTTGCAAGTAAGACCAATCTTCCAGCAGGGTGAGGCAGGAGGCAATGTGCAACGGGAGTTGCAACAACGGCTTGAACCAGCCCAGATCGCTGTAGATGTCGATGAATAGTTTATGTTCGGTCTCACTGACGGGAAACACATTGAACAGGACCGCAATCCGCTTATCAGCGTACACAGGGATGCTCAACTCAATGGTGTAAAGGTTGTGCAAGATCAAATCCACTTCCACTACGGGCTGTCGCCACATCCGCAAAGCGTTCAAAGACGATTCCAGCACGGTTTGAAACTTGATCACGCCACCGATCGCCGTCTTTTGAAAATCACTCACCTGAATCACTCTCAGATTATTCAAACTGAAGCTGTGAATGTCTTCCAGGTGCTTCAGGTTCAGCAGGTGGTAGATTTGGGCCAGGTAAGGGAACGGCAGGACGTATTCTTGCCGAATCAGGTGAAACCGTTGCAGTTCCTGCATCCGCTTCTGGGTAGCCGCAAAGGCATTTTCCATCTGCTCCACAGGGTGGAGATGATAGGTCGGCATTGTCTCTTCTTCTGTTCCCGGTTCTGGTTTGAGGACCAACCAACTCAGGAAAAACAGAGATGCGGTCACCAGTTGGAAAATTTCAATTGGTGATAAATAACCATCGGCAAAGGCGGCGAGGCTCCGGTCTGTAATCCCAAAGAGCCAGGAAGGAATGCCAAAAATCCAGATGCTATTCCGGATTCGGGTGATCAGGAGGGCCGCTGCGAGGGCACGATCGCTTGCTTTAACTTTTGTTTCAGTTTCGGATGTTTTGGGAGCTAAGGTGTCGCTAGCCATAGTAGGATTTTGCTAGTGCAGTAAATAACAATAGAGTTTGCTTTGGGAAGGTAATGCTCTATTGCCTATAGGCTATCGGCTTAACCTCGTGTTTACCCTCTACCGCGAGTTTAGGTATTGATGGCAGATGGTCGCATTTTTGTGCCTGTTTTGCGATCGCTATCTATATCTTTTTGCTTAACTCAACATTCAATTGCCTTTCTGCAAAGCCGTAGTACCCGGTCTCCTTGTCTGGGTGTTAGCCTGGAAAGGCAAGATCTCTTCAGGGAATTGTTAGTGGGTCGATGAGTAAAGTTGTGGTAGGACTCTCCGGCGGAGTCGATAGTTCAGCAGCAGCGGCAATTTTGCACCAGCAAGGGTATGAGGTGGTTGGGCTAACCCTCTGGTTGATGAAGGGCAAAGGGCAATGTTGCTCGGAAGGGATGGTGGATGCCGCCAAGCTATGTGAGCATCTGGGCATTCCCCATCACATTGTGGATACCCGCGAGATATTTGAGCAGTACATTGTGAATTACCTGGTGACGGGCTATGGCGATGGCATTACGCCCCTGCCCTGTTCCCAATGCAACCGAGCGGTGAAATTTGGCCCCATGTTGGCCTATGCCCATCAAGAATTGGGCTGCGATCGCATTGCTACTGGCCACTATGCCCGCATTCGCTGCGATGAGGCTACGGGGCGCTACCAGTTGCTTCGCGCTGTAGACCGCAGCAAAGATCAATCCTATTTTTTGTACGACCTAGCTCAAGATATTCTCGCCAACGTCCTGTTTCCCCTGGGCGAACATCCCAAAACTGAAACCCGGCAAATTGCTGCGAACTTTGGCTTGCACACGGCTGACAAGCCCGAAAGTCAGGATCTGTGTCTGGTGGAAGCTAACGGTTCGATGCGAGCGTTTCTTGATCGATATATTACGCCGCAACAGGGAGAAATCGTTAACCAGGCGGGGAAGGTGTTGGGCTACCACGATGGCGTGCATCACTACACCATCGGGCAGCGAAAAGGCTTAGGGATTGCCCACAGCGAACCGCTGTATGTGATCGCGCTGGATGCGGTGCGAAATCGAGTGATTGTGGGCGATCGCGAGGCGACGCTGGCTCCTGAATGCTTGGTGCAACGGGTCAATTGGGTCGCTATCGCTGCACCCACAGCCCCTATTCGCGCCGAAGTCCAGATTCGTTATCGGTCTCAGGCGGTGCCTGCTACCCTCATTCCTCTGGAAAATGCCCGCGTGCGTGTCGTATTCGATGATCCCCAACCCAGCATCACCCCTGGACAGGCAGCAGTCTGGTATGACGGTGAAACGCTTCTGGGCGGCGGCATTATCGAAAGACAGTAGGAGCTAGGGGTGCCACACGGCTGCAAACACCAGGGCCGCTAACAGCGGCAGAATAATGGGAACAGCCACCACCAGGCCCCATTTGCCAAACTGGATTTTTTGCCCATCTGCTTTAAATAGGGCGATCACAGCGGCGGCTCCCATGATCGTCCACAGCACGCCAAACCCAATAAAAAGCACAAATGCTGAATCGTCCATATGCCTATGCGATCGCGCCACTTTTACCCTAACGGCTTTCGGCCAAGGGCACCATTAAAGTGACCTTAATATTCTTTGGGTCGCTGTTTGAGATGTTGGATGACCGGCGATCGCTATCCCGGTTACAATCTCACTACAACGGTAGATGCGAGATCACAGTCGTAACTCAATGGCAGTTCTAACCGAGCAATGGGTAAATCAGCAATTGAGCAGCGCAACGGCACAGTGCAATGGATAGGTGGCAGGAATAGAATCCATGAATCAACCCAATGCCAACCTAGTGCATGATTTAGCGGGCTTAAGTGAACCAGAGGTGGCAGCGCGGCGAGCGGCAGGGCAGGGAAATAATGTGCCCATGCAAAGCAGCCGTCCCTACAGCCAAATTTTGAAGGAAAACTTGTTTACCTTCATCAATGCAGTTTTTTTCACCATTAGCCTGGTGATGTTTCTACTGGGGCGCGTTGGCGATGCCGTTCTGGTGGTCGTAGTAATTTTTGGCGGCGTATTAGTCAACATTTGTCAGGAAATTTGGGCCAAACGCAAGCTCGATGAAATTGCGCTATTATATCGGCCCAAAGCCTCGGTGATGCGTGATCAGCAGGAAATTAACGTGGACCCCAGTGAGATCGTACTGGGAGATATCTTGGTGCTTCGACCCGGTGATCAAATCGTGGTAGATGGCTCGGTGGTGGGCAGTGGTCGCATTGAGGTAGACGAAGCGCTCCTGACGGGAGAATCGGATTTGATTCCCAAAACAACGAATGATCCGGTATATTCCGGGAGTTTTTGCGTCAGTGGGACGGCGTGCTACGTGGCCGAGAAAGTAGGGACTGAAACCGTCGCGTTTAAGCTGATGACGGGAGCCAGAGCATTTCGGCAGGTGCTCACCCCCGTGCAGCACGAAATTAATGTGGTCATTCGGGTATTTCTGTTGCTGGCCTGCTTTTTGTGGATTCTGGTCACGATTAGTTTTCTCAGTCGGGCCTATTCGCTCAATGATGTGGCGCAGCGATCGGCGGTGATTGCAGGCTTAGTTCCGGCGGGGTTGTTGCTGGCGATTACGCTGGCCTATGGGCTGGGTGCAGTGCGAATGATCGGGCAGGATGTGCTGATCCAGCAGGCGAATGCGGTGGAATCCCTCAGTAATGTAGATGTGTTGTGTCTGGATAAAACGGGCACCCTGACGACGAATCAAATTCAGTTGCAGGAAGTTTATCCCATTGACATCAGTGATATTGCCCTGCGATCGCTGTTGGGCACCTATGCCGCCAGCACCAAAGCCGGAAATAAAACCAACGATGCGATCGCCAATGCCTGTGCGGGAATTGTACAGGCACCATTATTTGAAGTGCCATTTTCCTCAGCTCGCAAGTGGAGTGCCTTAGTGTTTGAGGATGGTACTTATGTCCTGGGTGCACCAGAGATCGTCATGGCCGAAACAGAACTCAGTCCGGCAGTGCGGGAGTACATTGAAGCCGGAACCCATCTGGGATTGCGCGTCGTATTGTTTGCCTATAGTCCCAATGTGCGATCGCTGGGCGGCGAGGGGACTCCTGTGGTTTTACCCCATCCGCTCAAACCTCTGGGCGTGTTGCGATTTAGCGACCAATTACGCCCCGAAGCCAGGGAAACCTTGGACGGGTTTGCCGATGCGGGCATCGAAGTGAAAATTATTTCTGGTGATAATCCGCAGACGGTGGCGGCGCTGGCGCGACAGGCCGGATTGGGCGACGATATTGAGGTCGTGTCGGGGGCTGAACTGGCCCAAATGAGCACGTCCGAATTTGTGCAAACGGCTTTTACCAGTACCGTGTTCGGACGCATTACCCCAGAGCAAAAAGCCGATCTAGTTCGCAGTTTACGGCGACGGGGCAAATACATTGCCATGATTGGCGATGGTGTCAATGATGTGCTGTCTCTTAAGCAAGCCAACCTGGCGATCGCGATGGAAAGCGGCAGTAAAGCCACTCGCAGCGTAGCCGATATTGTGCTGCTCAAAGATTCGTTTCGTGCCCTACCCCACACCTTTCTAGAAGGGCAACGAATTCGCAATGGCATTCAGGATGTGATGAAGTTGTTTCTCATCCGGACGTTCTGCGTCACGTTACTGGTGTTTGCCACCGCGATCGTGACCGATACGTTCCCTTTACAAAATAAGCAAGCCGCGATCGTTTCTCTCATTGGAGTGGGCTTTCCCACCATGTTCATTCCCATCTGGTCGCAACCGGGAGCCATTCCCCGCCGGAGTATGGTCCGCTCGATGCTACATTTTGTCATCCCTGCCACCCTGACGCTGACCCTGGTGTCGCTCATGGTGTATCTGTTCTTCCTGGTGGTGACCATTCTCGATCTGCCCCCCAACCTGAACCTGACCCAAATTGATTACGCCGAACCTCGTAGCGCCCTGGTCACGATCCTGGTCATGGGCACCTTGCTGCTGATTCCGTTTCTGAAACCACCCACACAATTTTGGGTTGGCGGAGAACCCTATAGCGGCGACTGGCGCTATACCATCGTAGCCACGGTGCTGCTGGGAGTATATTTTCTGATTGTGGCGATTCCGCCCTTTCGAGCCTTCTTCGAGTTGTCGCCTTTAAGTCCTGTCAGTTATGTCTTTATTGCGCTGGTTGCATTGGAATGGTGCTTCATTCTCCGAGCCATCTGGCGCAGCCGCTTTCTTGATCGCTTCCTGGGGCTAGATCTGGGGTAGTGGGTGACAGCAACTTGTGGCGATCGCTTCTTTGTCGTCTGATAGTAGGACTAAAGTTTTGGGCACACTGAAAACGAGGTTCAAGTTTGAAGCCCCTACCTGTTTGAATCCCCCATTCATCCACCGTTCATCTAATTTGTTCGTTTAAACAGTTTTCGATTGACATCGATTGTTTGTTCCTGACAATCGCATAACTGTCGCATAAACTCGTGATGAATGAGAGTAATCTTGCCAAAATATGTTCAACTGCTTTGACATCAGTTGAGCTTAAAATCGACCCCCTTTGTGCTGCTTGAAGCTGTTTGAGAGAAAAAACTATGACAGAGTCATCCCGTCCTTCTGCACCTTTACCCTCGCGGGTTCCTCCGGCACCACCGCCCCCCCGAGCAGCCAACCCAACCAAAATTGCCACTGCCAACGGAGCGACGATCGCTGCCACTCAGCAGATGACTTCTCCCATGCAGCCAACCGCAGCTTCTCATGTTGGCGCACCCACCATGATTTCCACCTCCAATGCCAACGCCACGGCGATCGCTCAACCGACCATGGTGGCACCATCCTCCTCTGCTCCCCCTGCGCCTCCGGCAGGCCATCGCCCTGTCCCGCCACCTGCGACCCCGGCGACCCGTCGCAGTGCTACTCCCACCAACGGCTCCCCCACCCTGGCAGAAATTGTGCGAGTCGCCTACGACAAAGGCTACTCTGATGTGCACTTAGGGGTTGGGGAAGTGCCCCGTTACCGCGATCGAGGCGAAATTAGCCCCACCGAATGGCCCGAAACCGATCGCGAAACCTTCATGAGCTGGCTACAGGAAATTCTCAGCGATGAGGAGATCCGACGATTTGAAGAACACCTGGAATTTGACGGTGCCACCCAGTACGACTTTGCCCGCGTCCGGATCAATATTTTTGATTCCCTCCACGGTCCGGCAATGGTGCTGCGGCTCATTCCCATGAAGATTCTCACGATTGAGCAACTCAACCTGCCCCCCGTCTTTAAAGATGTCTGCCACTACCACAAAGGGCTGATTTTGATTACAGGTCCCACAGGGTCAGGTAAATCCACCACAATGGCAGCCATGGTGGATTACATGAACAAAGAGATGCCCAAGCACATTATCACCATTGAAGACCCGATTGAATTTGTGCATCGCAGTAAAAAAGCATTGATCAAACACCGGGAAGTTGGCATTAACACGCGCAAGTTTGAAAACGCCCTCAAAGCCTCCCTCCGGGAAGACCCCGATGTCATTCTGGTGGGAGAAATGCGGGACAAAGAAACCGTCAACACGGCCCTCAAGGCGGCTCAAACGGGGCACTTGGTGATGGGAACTCTGCACACCAACAGCGCCGTGAAAACGATCGAGCGGATTTTGCAACTTTATGAACCGGATCAGCAAGCGCCCATTCGTGTCTCTCTGGCAGAATCCATGATTGCCGTCATTGCTCAAGGACTTTGTCGCACGACGGATGGCAAACGAGCGGCGTTCCACGACATCTTGATCAACACGGATGCAATTAAAGACTACATCCGGCGGGGCGATTTGGATGAAGTGGAAGCATTGATTCCTCGCTGTACGTTTGATGGAATGTGTACAATGAACCAGTCCCTCTACAAATTGTACGAAGCCGGGCGGATCACCGAAGAAACGGCATTGGAAATGTCACCCAAGCCGAACGAGATGGCTCAAATGCTTAGAGGACGAGTTTAAAGCACTTCCTTATTGTTCATTAATTGCTATGTCAGGGTCTCTACTTGCGTTCAAAGGCATTGCTCTGTTTACGCCCGGTGGAGACCTTGTCTATTGTATCGATCCTCATAAACAAATCCGCTGGCACATTCATCTGTGCAACGCACTGCAACATCTACTGGGTTTAGCAGAACCGCCCCATTTTCTGGTTCCCTGTTACACCGCCACCCTCGATCGCAGTGAAGACCCAGACACCCAAAAGATTTCTCAGTTTGCGGAAATTTCTCCCCTGGTGGCGCGCTATCAGCCACTCCTGAATGCCATCTTTGAAACGGGTAACCTCACCTGGAGCAAAACCCAATTCCAAACCACCCTCTGTGACCCAATGGTGCTAGCAACCCATCGATCGCGGTTTCCCAAACTTTGGGAATGTCATGATCTGGTTGTGCGATACGATCAAATCGTTCATAATCCTCCGACTGCATTGGCATCGCCATTGGCACCTCCAGTCATGGAACACTCACCGCCTCAGGGTTATGTGTTACGGCTGTTTGTCTCCGGACATAGCATCACGACGCACCAAACCTTACAAAAGCTGCACCAGTTGTTAGAACAAGTCCTGGATCAGCCCTACACATTAAAACTAATTGATGTTTCCCAGCATCCGGAGCAAGCTGAACTTGATCAGGTGACTGCAACCCCTACGCTGATGAGAGTGTATCCTCTACCTGTGCGACGAATTGTGGGCAACCTGGAAAGCGAGGATCAATTGCTGGCTATTTTGAAATTTTTGGATGAGTAAGCAGGCTAATCATGATACGAATGGCTCCAGGAGATTTCTCCCAACCAACTTCCCCCCTGGCTTCGACCGCGCTCAACCAACTTGCGCCCTGAGCGCAGTCGAAGGGCAAAATATTTTCTGGCGATCGCCCTAGTGTTCCGTCAGGAAAATTTTGACGGGTCGAAGACCCGCAAAATTTAGCCCTAATCAACAACCTGTATTTTGGCTGCCCGTCAATGATTGATTGACTTACCACTAGAACTATTGCCCTAGAACTATTTTGGCCTGGAGCTACTCGGCCTGGGAGTATCAACTGCTTTCTGGCTTGTAGTCCCGCAACATGAGTGCTTCTACTGCTGCCTGGGGGGTGTTTTTGCCATGCAATAATTGATATACCTGTTGCGAAATGGGCACTGCGATGTGTTGCTGCTCGGCCAAGCGAACCAGGACTTCCGCTGTATTAATGCCCTCGGCGGTACCCGCTAAGGAAGCCAAGACCGTATCTAAGGATTTGCCTTGAGCCAAACCGTAGCCAACCTGATAATTGCGACTTAAAGAACTATTGCAGGTAGCTAAAAGATCTCCTAACCCGGCTAATCCATAAAATGTATCGGGTTTTGCGCCCCAATAGCTACCCACTCGAATGATTTCGGCAAGACCGCGCGTTACCAATGCCGCTTTCGCGTTTGTGCCCAGTTGTAACCCGTCACAGGCTCCCACCGCGATCGCAATCACATTTTTCAAAATGCCGCCCAATTCAACGCCCAGCACATCCAGGTTGGTGTAGATGCGAAAACTGTTTGACGATAGGGCCAGTTGCACAGTATCAGTTGCCATGCGATCGCGTCCGGCAATCACCGTTGCCGCTGGTAAGCCCTGTTGAATTTCTTCTGCCAGATTTGGCCCCGATAACACCACAACTGCTTGCTGTGGAAATGCCTGCTGCCAAATTTGCGAGGGTAACAGGGGCAATTGGGTCGCACTTCCCGAAGTAGCATCTAATCCCTTCGTGGCGGAAATCAAGATGGTCGGCAGGGGGAGATGGAGCGATCGCATCTGTTCCACAATAGATCGTACCCCTTTCATTGACACCGCCGAAATCACAATTGCCGCACCCTCCAGGACTGCTTGCAAGGAATTGGTGCTTTGGCGAGACCAAACCTCGACATAGTGACCTTTTCGGGCAGCTAAAGTAGCCAGAGTTGAACCCCAGGCTCCAGAGCCAAGAATGGCGATTTTAATGGCAGAGGTGCGGGCAGGGAACTTGGATGTCGAGAAGGAACTCATACCTCAGCACTCAATTGATTCTGCCGTGGAAAGCGTTCCATCAATACTCTCACCTGTTCAGCGTGGTAAGAACTGCGGGTCAGAGGTGATGATACCACTTGCAAAAAGCCCAACGCTTCCCCAACCTCTCGCCAGCGATCAAATTGGGCTGGGGTGACAAATTCCTGGACTCCCAAATGTTTTTGGGTGGGCTGGAGGTATTGCCCAATGGTGAGAATGTCACAGTGAACCGCTCTCAGTTGATGCATGACCTGTTGGACTTCAGCATCTGTTTCTCCCAGGCCCACCATCACGCCACTCTTCGTATAGATATGAGGTGCAAGCTCATGCACTCGTCGCAATAATTCCAGCGATCGCTCATAATCTCCTTGGGGCCGCACTCGACGATACAGGCGCGGAACCGTTTCTGTATTGTGGTTTAGCACTTCGGGGTTAGCCCGCACAATAATCTCTAATGCCTCCCACTGACCACACAGATCCGGAATCAAGACTTCGATCGTGGTGCCCGGAGCCGCCTGCCGAATCGCCTGAATACAGCGATCGAACTGAGTCGCCCCCCCATCCGGCAAATCATCCCGATTTACAGACGTGACAACAACATGGTTCAGCCGCATCCGTCGCACTGCTTCTCCCAACCGCTCTGGTTCTGTGGGGTCTAGCGGCTTTGGCTTCTTCTCAAAATCAATGTCGCAATAGGGGCAGGCACGAGTACAAGCAGGACCCATAATCAAGAAGGTGGCGGTGCCATTGTTAAAGCATTCACCAATGTTGGGACAGGACGCTTCCTCACAAACTGTATTCAGCCCCAAATCCCGCAAAATTTCTTTGACGTTACCCACCCGCTCCCACTGGGGAGCTTTGACCCGTAACCACTCTGGCTTAACGACCACGTTTCAACTCTGATGAACAACTATTGACCAGTCTACCAAGCGAAAGGCGCAAGACATGTGATGGAATCAGCAGCATCGGTCTCAGGAGACAGCTAGAAACCAAAATATAGCTTTGGTTAGAACACTTAGGGAGATGTCTAAAAAACAAAATACCTGTACGGGCAGGTTTAGCAAAAAATTATTGGCTGATAGCCCGTCTAGCGAAACCGGCCCCAACCCTGAAGGGATATTTTTTCTTGGAAATCGCCTAAGAACCTTCCTGACGATGCTCACAATATATATAGATATACAGAAACTAAAACCATGTGATTAGCAGATACTAAGAATGGAGGATTCAATAACTTGTGGGGCAAGGGTCTCATCCGTTTGGACTGACATGCCGCCCATCGCACAAAAATAGAGCGTTGAGTTTTCGTTCCCCCCGCCTGAATCACGGCTACAGAAAAAGCACTTTAAATTAGTCGCAAAAGAATAATTCAAGCGAGGGTATGCCGCCACGAATGTCGTTTTTTTGTAGTCACTATTTTTTAGTTCGGCCATGATTTGAGCGAAAAATGCCCCCGAAAGGGTTCAAAATTTTTTGTAGATCGTTGAATCGGTTTAAACATTAAAAAAAGCTATGGAAATTTGTCTGAATTTAGGCAATTTCCACAGTCCCCAACCTTGTTCCGTTTTGTAGTGCGTGCTAATGGTTAAAGTCGTTTTGGTTCATCCACAAATTCCTCCCAACACGGGTAATATCGCTAGAACATGTGCTGCAACGGCAACAGAACTGCACCTGGTTGGCCCGTTAGGATTTGAGATTAGCGATCGCTACTTGAAACGGGCCGGGTTAGATTACTGGCATCTCGTTAATTTGCGCTACCATCCGTCTCTTGAAGAGTTCCAGACTTTTACCCAGCAACAGGGGGGGCGATGGATCGGCTTCAGCACTTCGGGACGATGTAGCTATATTCAATTCCAATTCGCCTCACAGGACTGGTTACTATTTGGCAGCGAGACGATGGGTTTATCGCCAGAAGTGCTAGCGGCATGCGGCGAAACGGTGCATATTCCCATGGCGCAGGCCGGAGTTCGCAGCCTCAATCTCTCGGTGAGCGTGGGTATTGGCCTGTTTGAAGCCCAGCGTCAGTTAGGTCTATTGGGTTAGCTTTAATGGTGCTGACAATTTGGCTTTGGGTGCTATCAGATTGCGTCAACACACTGAATCGCTATAAAACGATTTAGCGCAGGGGCGATCGCACTGTATCTATATATATCGATGTATCTATGGCTGACAAAGATGTTTGCTGGCGGGTGTAACCCTTAAGCAGAAGCCGGATCAGGAACTTTGCTGCGAGACGAGGCTGAAAGTAACCCAGGCTACTAAAGCGTGACACTCTGATAAAAAATTTCTATAGTATTTTTTTCCCATTCAAGAAACTATTAACAGAGAAAATCCTCCCCTTGAATATCGCTAAACTGGCTTTTCATCTAGCTTCACAGCAGAATTTGAAGGTTTTTATCAAACTTCGCTGCCCGATCAACTTTGTGATAACGTGCTTGCTCTTAGAGGTTCATTTATCCCGTTTTGTGGTGAAATAGGTGGGAGTCTTGACTGGAAAACATGAAATTTTGTTTCGGAGTTCGGATCAATGATGCGATCGGAGCAAGCCTGGGAACCCTGTTATGGCCATTGGTGCAATCAATCAATGGCTTTAACTAACCCTTTCGATTCAAAACAAAATGTTTCCGTCAATACGATTTTTAGGTTTACATTAAGCTTCAAAAAAGTGCTGAAATTCTTACAGCTAAACGGTTTGACGCTTATCAAGAAAGGTTTTTTTGAATGTAAACTTGTCTAAATTGAAAAAGCGGGGTAATCTTGCCTAAGTGTAATTTCCGTTTGTGATTTAGATCTCTCTCTATTGTGATTTTTGTCATTGACGGAGTTAAACCAATGGCTAGAGGACAGTTAAACGCTGGAAGTTTAGGAGGTCGTTTTTTGAGACGAACAATTCCACAGAAGGGTCAGTCTGTTCCTTCCCGTATTAGTGAGCATGACGCTATGGCAATTCAAGCAAAGCAGGCTTTACCGGAGGGTAATCGGCGAGTACGCACTTCGGCAGCCATGATCGGACTTGCAGTTTCAGTAGGCGCTTACGGTTTGCCGATTCCCCATCAAGGGGATCAAGCGATCGCCGCTGAACCAACTCCTGTTGATCCCACCACTTCAAATGTGCCGCCATCATTTGAAACTGCTGCGGTTCTCTCCACTGAGGATGTTGATTCTGCTTCGACTTCACCCCAATCTGCGTCTTCACCGATCCGCCATACGGTTCAGGAGGGTCAGACCTTATGGGATGTGGCACGTTTCTACGGTACCGATGCTTCTATTCTGGCATCCGCCAACGGGCTTTCATTGAATTCTGTACTCCGAGTTGGGCAGGTACTTACGGTTCCTGTTGACACTCGTGTTGCTCAAGCAACGACTGCTTCTAGCTCTTCAATGATGCCTGGATACTACGGCCCTGTTTCCAATTGGAAAACGTCTTCCCAGGTGGTGGCCACTGCGCCCCAGGTAGATGCGGCCCTGAAAACCAGTCAAGACGAAGCCGTTGAGACTCTGAAGCAGAAGCAGGACACCCTGCGTTCTGGTTTAGCACAGCTAACTGCGAACGCATCTCAAGTTTCCAAGGCAGTTGAGCAACCGACTATTGCAAATGCTCAGGTTCCCCTGACGTCTCCGGCGCTGGGAGTGACAGCCAGTGAGCCTGCGCCAAGTGCCAATTCTCCGACCCCTGTTGAAGATGGGCAAGCCGTAGCATTTCGTTCCCCAAATCAGTTTTCTGGTTCCAACACTCAATCATTGAGTACGGTGACGCATCGGGTGGCACCCGGCGATACTCTGAGCACGATCGCCCGCGCTCACGGGGTGACGGTGAAACAGATGCTTGAAGTGAACCGTATCGGTGATCCCAATTACATTTTCGTCGGTCAGACTCTGATTATTCCTGGACAACCTGCTGCCTCCTTAACCACAGGCAAGTTTGAGAGCGCGATCGCTGCCGTACCGAGCAAAGCGGTGGCTGATGTTCCAGTGGTTCGTATTTCTCAAACTGCTGAATTGTCGCCCAGTGCGGGTACATCCAATTCCAAAGTGGCGGCGGTGGTTCCCTTTACTGCTGCACCTCAACCCACTGAGGCAACCGATTCGTCGTCGCGGATGTTGCAATACAATCACGTCGAGAGTCTCAAGCTGGAGATCGATCGTCTCCGGGAAAAGCATCAAGCTCAAACAGGTCGGTTGGGGATGAAGGCCCCGACGGAGGCTCAGGTAGCAGTGGTGCCAGCCAGACCGGCGGGTTCACCTGCCGCAGTGACTGAACCCGTGAATCCTGAGTTCAATCCGGATCGATATGCCACTCGCTTGCGCGAAATCCGCGATCGCATCCGGCCCGCGAGTACCACCCAAGCTACGCCTGGAACGACCGTTGTTCGCACCCAAAATGCTCAATTGGTTGCGGCGGCTCCTTTAGGGTCCGAAAGTTACGATCCCATTAAGTCACGCCTGGGTCGCACAGTCTCCCCTGAGTTGCCATCGCTGGGAACGGGAAGTGAGTTCCTGCCCAGTGCGCCGGGTCAAATGAATGGCATGATTTGGCCGACCAAGGGAGTTTTGACCTCTGGCTACGGCTGGCGTTGGGGCAGAATGCATAAAGGCATTGACATCGCCGGCCCAATTGGAACCCCAATTGTGGCAGCGGCAGAGGGTCGCATTACCTATGCGGGTTGGAACTCCGGCGGGTATGGCTACCTGGTTGAAATTCAACACCCCGATGGCAGCCTGACACTCTACGCTCACAATAATCGGATTCTGGTGCAGGTTGGTCAGGAAGTGGATCAAGGTCAGCAAATTGCTGAGATGGGAAGCACGGGTTACAGCACTGGTCCTCACCTCCACTTTGAGGTTCACCCAACTGGCCGAGGGGCTGTCAATCCGATGCCCTTCCTGCAAGCCAGGGGATAATTTCAAACGGAATCTATATGGTCAGGGGAGCCTCTAGCTCCCCTTTTTAGTGCTTTCAGGTTGGGCAAGCGTTTTGTATTGTTCAATAATGAACCGGATGGGATGGGGTGGAAAGGATGGGCAATTCGGTATCCTGAATGGGTATCCCTTACGTTCTTTTGGTGCAATGCCCGTCACAACGCAACAAATCATGCAGTGGAAACAGCAGGGGCGCGCGATCGTGGCGCTCACCGCCTGGGATTATGCGATCGCCCATGTGCTGGATGAAGCTGGAGTTGACTTGATTTTAGTGGGGGATTCTCTCGCGATGGTGGCGTTGGGCTACAACACAACTCTGCCAGTTTCGCTAGATGAGATGATTCATCATGCGAAGGCGGTGCGGCGGGGGGTGCAGCGATCGCTGCTGGTTTGCGATCTGCCCTTCATGAGTTATCAGGAGAGTGTGCAGCAGGCCATTCACTCAGCCGGACGCATCCTTAAAGAAACGGGCGTGCAAGCAGTGAAGTTGGAAGGTGGCAATGCGATCGCCGTACAAACCGTGCAGCGATTGGTGGAAATTGGAATCCCCGTCATGGGGCATGTGGGGCTAACGCCGCAATCGGTGCATCGGTTAGGCTACCGCAAACAGGGCACGTCTCCCGCCGCAGGAGAAGAAATTTTAGCAGCAGCGATCGCGCTGGAACAGGCCGGAGCGTTTGCGATCGTGCTGGAACACATTCCCAGTGATCTGGCGAACCAAATTACCCAAAAACTCACGATTCCCACCATCGGGATTGGGGCCGGGGTGCATTGCGATGGACAGGTACTCGTCACCGCCGATTTGCTGGGGTTATCCTCACGGCAACCGCCCTTTGCCAAAGCTTATGTCAATCTGCGGGAAGTCATCACCCAGGCGGTGCAGCAGTATGCGACGGAAGTTGGCGATCGCACCTTTCCCTGACGCGAACCCACCGGACGAGGCGATCGCTTTGAGAAATTTGCAATGATAATCGAACGTGATTGCAATCAGGTTCACCCATGTCTTCCCGGTCAACATCTTCCCGGTCAACATCTTCCCGGTTTGCCCCTTCCCCCCAGCCCACTCATCCCCTGGTGCGGCTGATGCAATACAGTCGTGCTCACCGACCAACCGTTTGGGCGGCGGTTATTTGCTCTGTTCTCAACAAAATCTTTGACCTGGCTCCCCCCGTGCTGATTGGGATGGCTGTGGATACCGTAGTAGAGCGGCAAAATTCCCTACTGGCAGGATTTGGAGTAAAAGCGATTGTGGAGCAACTGGCAATTATTTCAATTCTGACGCTGATTGTGTGGGGATTGGAATCGGTGTTTCAGTACGCCTACGATCGCCTGTGGCGGAACCTGGCCCAAACCATTCAACATGAACTGCGAATTGATGCGTATAGACATTTGCAAGAGTTGGAAATGTCTTTTTTTGAGGAACGCAGTACGGGCAATTTGCTGGCGATTTTGAATGATGACATCAACCAGCTAGAGCGGTTTTTAGACCACGGAGCTAACGAAGTATTGCAGGTGACAACCACCGTGATTGTGATTGGGGCGGCATTCTTCATTCTGGCGCCAGAGGTCGCCTGGATGGCCATGTTGCCGATGCCATTCATTCTTTGGGGTTCATTTGCGTTTCAGGCCAAACTGGCTCCCCGGTACGCCGATGTGCGGGAACAGGCCGGATTGGTCAACAGTCGGCTAGCCAACAATTTAACCGGGATGGCAACGATCAAAAGTTTCACGTCAGAGGACTACGAACTCGATCGCGTGACTGAAGAAAGCGAACAGTATCGCCGCAGTAACCGCCGCGCGATCGCCCTGAGTGCCGCCTTTGTGCCCCTGATCCGCATGGTGATTTTGATCGGCTTCACCGCCACTCTGTTTTTTGGCGGAATTCAAACTGCCAATGGGCAACTAGCGGTAGGCACCTATAGTGTGCTGGTATTCATCACGCAGCGATTGTTATGGCCGTTGACCAACCTGGGCCAAACCCTGGATCAATACCAGCGGGCAATGGCTTCCACCCATCGCGTTATGAACTTGCTGGATACACCGATCGCCATTCAAACCGGCACCATTCCCCTGCCTGTGGCCAGGGTGCGCGGCGAGGTGCAACTGAAAGATGTCACGTTTGCCTACCATCCCCATCATCCTGTGGTAGAGGCGCTATCGTTGCAGATTCCGGCGGGCCAAACGATCGCGATCGTTGGGTCCACAGGTTCCGGCAAAAGTACCCTGGTTAAGTTATTGTTACGCTTTTACGAGGTGCAGCAAGGTTGCATTCTGCTGGATGGACAGGACATTCGCGATCTCAATTTGCGAGATTTGCGGCGCTGTATTGGCTTAGTCAGCCAAGATGTGTTTTTGTTCCACGGCACCGTTGCCGAAAACATCGCCTATGGGAGTTTTGCTGCGTCGTTTGCGGAAATTACCCACGCAGCAAAACTGGCGGAAGCCCATGAATTTATTCTGCGCTTGCCTCAGGGCTACGACACTATTGTGGGCGAACGGGGCCAAAAACTCTCCGGCGGACAGCGGCAACGACTCGCGATCGCCCGCGCCCTGCTCAAAGATCCGCCCATCCTGATTCTGGATGAAGCCACCTCTGCCGTGGACAATGAAACCGAAGCCGCAATTCAGCGATCGCTGGAGTACATCACCCAGAACCGCACCACCATTGCGATCGCCCATCGCCTTTCGACCATTCGCCATAGCGATCGCATTTACGTCATGGAGTACGGCAAGCTAGTGGAACAGGGCAAGCATGAAGGGTTGCTGGCGCAAAATGGCATCTATGCCAACCTTTGGCGGATTCAATCAGGATTAAGAACCGACGAAACCGACCAAAATCTAACTATTAGTTGATCTTTTCCACCGCGATTCTGCCGTTACATAAGAATGAATTTGGCAAATCGAGAGGAAATCCAACCATGCAGATTCAAACGCCAGACTGGGTAAAGCACGCCGTTTTCTATCAAATTTTTCCTGATCGCTTTGCCCATACCCAACAAATTCGTAAACGGTTGCTGCACAACCCCATTTGGGAAGATTGGCACGAATCCCCCACCTTGCAGGGATACAAAGGTGGCGATCTGTGGGGCGTGTTAGAACGGCTGGATTATCTGCAAGATTTGGGGATTAACGCCATTTACTTTACCCCCATCTTTCAATCCGCCAGCAACCATCGGTATCACACCCACGATTACTACACCGTTGATCCCATCCTGGGGGGGAATGCCGCCTTTCGTGAATTGCTGGATGCAGCCCATCAACGCGACATCAAAGTTGTGCTGGATGGCGTGTTTAATCATGCCAGTCGCGGTTTCTTCTTCTTCCATGACATTTTGGAAAATGGCCCCCATTCGCCCTGGCTCAACTGGTTTCGCATCCACGATTGGCCCCTGTCTCCTTACAATGGTGAGTTGCCCGCCAACTACGAAGGCTGGGCTGGCAATCGCGCCCTACCCGTGTTTAACCACGACAATCCTGAAGTGCGGGAGTACATTATGGAAATTGCCGAATACTGGATTAAGTTCGGCATTGATGGGTGGCGGTTGGATGTGCCGTTTGAGATTAAAACTCCCGGCTTCTGGCAGGAATTTCGACAACGGGTGAAGGCCATTAATCCCGATGCTTACATCGTGGGAGAGGTATGGCGCGATGCGCAGGAATGGTTGCAGGGCGATCAGTTTGATGGGGTGATGAATTATTTATTTGCGGCCCCGACGATCGCATTTACCGCTGGCGATCGCGTCGATCTGTCCCAGGTGCAAGACCGCTCCTATGATCCTTACCCGCCCATCCTGGCTCCGGAGTATGCTGACCAAATGCAATCGCTCCTGGTGATGTATCCGTGGGAAATCCAACTGACTCAACTGAACTTGCTGGCCAGCCATGATACCGCCCGCCTGATCAGTATTGCCGGGGGCGATCGCGCCAGTGTCGAACTGGCCACCCTGCTGCTGCTCACCTTTCCCGGTGCGCCGAGCATCTATTACGGTGATGAAGTGGGCCTACCCGGTAAACTTGATCCCGACTCGCGCCGCGGCTTTCCGCTGGAAACCCAGTGGGATGTGGAAATTTTTGCCTACCATCGTCTGCTGATTGAGTTGCGGCATCGTCGTCCGGCCTTACGAATTGGCGATTACCGCGTGTTATATGCCGCAGGATCAATCTACGCCTTTGCTCGTACTCTCGGCAGCGATGAATTGATCATTGCCGTAAATGTGGACACGGCTCCCGCAAAGGTGACATTGCATCCGGCCAGTTTTGGCTTAACCACCCAACCCCAACACCGCTTATTTGGCACCAATCATTTTGCCTGGTCGGCAGATAGTCAGCTAGTGCTGGAGCTACCACCGCGCAGTGGTTGTGTGTTGGGGTAGAGAGGTAGAGCACAGGACTGTTTTACGCTTCCTTGTGCTTCTGCTTGTGCTTGTGCTTTTCTTCCTTCCGCTCCTGTTGCACCGCATTTAATGTGCCAATTAAGCCCACCACACTTTTCGCCGTATCCACAATTTCGCCGACTGCCGAACTGGCCGTTGTCTTCGTGGCCTGGGTGGATTCATCGATCGCCGTTGAAGTGTGGTCTTTCACGGCTTCTGCCACCTGACTCACCTGTGCCGGAGCGTCTGCTGCAACCGATTTAACCGTTGAGATCGCATCGGCTACGGTTTGCTGCACAGGAGCCTTGAGGGGGTCTAGATTGGCTTGCAACGTGGTCACAATTTGGGATACTAAATTGCGATCGCCAGAGTCAGCCTCATCTCCCGGACCAGAATTCACCTTTTGTAATACCCGCTGAATGGCCACGGCTAAAATTTCCCCAATCAAAGCCCCAACTAAAGCCGTTCCGGCCTTGCCAGTTCTGGTGTCGAGAAAATTTGATTGGATTTGTTCATTCAAGTCATGGGTCGCTTTTTTGAGCTTTGTTGATTTATGCTTTGATTTCTTCTTAGCCATCGTTTATCCGTCAAAAATTAGGTTGTTTGATGAAGTCTTTTAGTATAGTTAACTCAACCTTAACCAACCTCTACACCAGGAACTAGGGGCCGGGTCCAATTTCTCTATCGGGAGCAGGAGACTCGGCGGTGCGCTGCAACACAAATTGATTTTGCTTCCCCTTGGCATGATGGAGCTATCACATGAGTCAAGAAGCGAAGCATCAAGCTTACCGACTCAAATACCAGGTCCGAGTCAGCTTCTAGACTTGCCTGTATCCACCATAGCTCCGGCTACAAGCGCTTCTGAACGGCGCAGTTGTGCCGATGTTGTGGTCAACGGTTTGTTTTGTGTCCTCTCTCAGTCCTGAATGTATGAAAATTCTCGTTCTGAATGCGGGTTCCAGCAGCCAGAAAAGCTGTTTATATGACCTGACCGATGGATTGCCAGATGCCCCACCCCATCCCCTGTGGGAGGGCAGTATTGACTGGACGGCTCACGCAGGAACGGCAGACATCAAGGTGAAGGCTAATGGCACCGTGTTGCAAGAGGCGATCGCCACTCCTTCTAGAGGCGAGGTCATGACTCATTTGCTCAGTACCCTGTGGCAGGGAGACACCCAGGTGATTGCCGATGTGAACGAGATTCAGGTGGTGGGGCATCGGGTGGTGCATGGAGGTGAGGAATATCGGGAGAGTTGTCGCATCACCCCGGCGGTGAAGCAAGCGATCGCGCGGTTAGCAGTGTTTGCCCCCATTCACAATCCCGTTAATCTAGAAGGCATCGAAACGATTGAAACCGTCTTGGGCGCAGACATGCCCCAGGTTGCCGTGTTTGATACCGCGTTTCATGCCCAGCTTCCACCCGCCGCCTATACCTATCCCGGTCCTTATGAATGGTTAACCGATGGCATCCGGCGGTATGGCTTTCATGGCACCAGTCACCAATATTGTGCCGAGCGGGCGGCGCAACTGTTGGGGCGCAACTTGTCAGATTTGCGCTTGATCACCTGTCATTTGGGGAACGGGGCCTCGCTGGCGGCCATCCAAAACGGGCACAGCATTGATACGACGATGGGCTTTACACCATTAGACGGGTTGATGATGGGCACCCGTTCGGGGGCGGTTGATCCCAGTATTTTGATTTATCTGCTGCGAAAGCAGGGCTACACCGTCGATGAATTGGATCAATTGTTGAATAAGTCGTCTGGGTTGTTGGGCATTTCGGGTGTGAGTGGAGATTTGCGCCAGATTTTAGCCGCGATCGCGGCGGGCAACGAGCGTGCCCAACTGGCGTTTGATGTGTATATTCATCGGCTGCGATCGCTGATCGGGGCAATGATGGCGAGTTTGCAGGGATTGGATGCGTTGATCTTTACAGCAGGCGTGGGCGAAAACTCTCCTGTCGTCCGGCAGGCCGCCTGTGCCGCTTTTGAATTTTTGGGCCTGAAGCTGGACCTGGAAAAAAACCGCGATCGCCCGGCGGATCAAGACATTGCTACCCCCGACTCAACGGTGCGCGTCCTGGTGATCAATACGCAGGAAGACTGGATGATCGCCAAACAATGCTGGCACGTCATGCGATCGTAATGCAAAGCGATCGCAATGAAATCAGCATCAAATAAACACCATTGGCTTATCTTTGTAAGGCGCAAAAGCGGCAGCATCAAAGCGGTATAGGCTGGCGGGTCGTCCGGCTCCACGCGACACTTTCACTCTGGTATCTTCCAAAAAACCCAGTTTCAACAAGCGTGAGCGGAAATTAGAATAATCCGAAAAGTGTTCTCCTAGAACAGTCGTGTAAAACTGATACAAATCGCTCAGGGTAAACAATTCGGGCAATACTTCAAAGGCAACCGGGCTATACTCCAGCTTATTTCGCAGGCGGCGATGACCATAGGACAAAATCTGTTGATGATCAAAGGCCAATTCCGGTACTTGATCGAGCGGGTACCAGGCAATCCCGCTGACATGGTCGGCAATCAGTTCCGCTTCCGCAAACCGCACCAGGGCAAAATAGCTAACGGAGAGATAGCGATCGCCATAACTGTCTGGCGCTTCTCGCGGATCACGATTTGGCCCCCCAAACGTATAAAGCTGCTCCAGATAGAGATTCCGGGCACGAATTTTTTCCGCCAGAATGCGATAGGCTGCGTCTTCCAGCGATTCACCCTGCCGCACCAGCGTTCCCGGCAAACTCCATTGCCCCAAAAATGGCTCCTCATCTCGCATGACGAGCAACACCAGCAGGCGATTTTGCTCCGTATCCACCGAGAAAATCACATTATCGACTCCCACTTTGAAGTCGGCAAGAGAAGTCCGGGTTATCGAACTGGTTGTCTTTCTTTGGGAACGTCCTGGCATAAGTAAAGGTGCTCCCGGTGGATGTAAGCTTCGATGGGAGGAGTTAATCCGGTACTCTCGCCATGTTCTCGCACGGCGGTGGAGGAGGTATCGGGACCCATCAAATCGGCGATCGCCACGGTGGCCCCTTGCTGCCTCAGTATCGCTAAAGCATGCTCCCTCAAAGGATAGCCTGGTCTTGGGACAATGAGTAGATTGACCTCCCGTAACAACTCCTCCGCCCGATACCAGTTCGGTAATTGTTCCACCAGATCAGAGCCAATCACCAGGGTGAATTGAGCCTGTTTCCACCGTTGCTTGGCAATTTCCAGGGTGTAAATCGTGCGAGATTGCCCCAACTCTGGATACAGATGCACATTCTCAGACGGCAGATGCAACGCCTCAATCAGTAAACTGAGCATCTGCGTGCGATGGGCCAACGGTGTTTGGTGCCCCTTGAAGGGATTATCCGCCGCCCACACCGCCACCCAATCAAAATGATGGGACAACCATTCCAGAATGGCCTGATGCCCCAAAGTGGGGGGGTCGGCACTGGTACCAAAAAGAGCAATGTTGAGCATGGGGAGTAAGCAAGTGGGGAGTCGGGAAGGGGAAGGGAAGGGGAAGGGAAAGGGAAGGGGAAAGGCTTGGCAGCCGGGGTGAGTGCTTCTAGAGTTTTCGTTTTCTCGTTTGTTCCACCAGGGTCAATAGGGGAGAGGATGGCACGATGGGGGGCGGCGTGGGATGATGGAAGTCTCGTACAGGGAGGGGAAGACTGGCAACGGATTGGGCAGTGCGTTGGGCGATGTGTTCTAGCGGTTCGATCGCTTGCACCCGTTGACCATCCTGCATCATGAGTTGCAGTAGGGGCTGGTCATCGGTGGACAGTTCACCGGACAAACTCAGGCGATCGCGCACCATTAAACCCTGGTCATACTGGCGAAACACTTGCTTGCGTCCGGGATAGGTGACTTTGTCCCTCGATTCCTTCATGACGGGAATGCCGTCAATTTCGACCAGTTTGTACACCCCATTGACAGGGGTGCCCGTGACCAGTTGAGTGCCTAAGCCAAACCCATCAATGCAGGCTCCGGCGGCTTTGAGGTCAGCGATGCGATATTCATCCAGATCGCCACTGGCAAAAATCGGCACATCGGGCAGCAGTTGCCGCACCTGATGGGATAAGGAGAGCAAATCACCAGAGTCGATGCGTACACCAGCCAGATGGAGATCGCCCTGTTGTCGTTGGTGGGCTAGAGTTTCGGCGGCGGCGATCGCATCATAGGTGTCAATTAACAATGGCGCACCGGGAAAGTACCGATGAAAAGCGGTAAACGCCTCCGCCTCATCGCCCTCTGTAGCGGCTAACGCCATCACCAGGGAATGGGCCATTGTGCCGCTGGGTTGGCGGCCTAGCTTCAGGGCAGCCAACACATTCGAGGTGGCATCCAACCCGGCGGCCAGGGCAGCCCGCGCCGCCCACAAGGAGGCTTGAGGACTGAAAGCCCGTCGGGTGCCAAACTCCAGCAGCGTTGCGTTCGGTCCGGCAGCATCTCGTAAACGCGCAGCGCGGGTGGCTACCAGAGTTTGATAATTCAGAATATTCAGCAGGTAGGTTTCTACAATTTGGGCTTGCCAGAGTGGTGCTTCCACTCGTAGCAACGGCTCATTCGCAAATACGGCAGTGCCTTCCGGGACAGCCCACACCGTTCCAGTAAAGCGTTGGTGCGCGAGTAACGACCAGAAGGCTTGGGGCGCGTGGGCAAAAATTTCAGTCGCTTGGAGTGCGTCAAGTTGGGCGGGGTGGAAGTGAAAGCTTTCTAGATAGTCCAGAGCTTGGGCCAAACCCATCGCAATCAAATAACCAAAACCAGGTGGTAAGCGACGGGCAAATAGCTCAAAACTGGCGGGGCGTTGGTCTAACCCTTCTCCCACATAGCAGGCGGTCATCGTGAGTTGATACAGATCTGTCAGTAGACTGGCTTCATCTGGGTCGAAAGCGAGAGTCTGATCTTCATGCATGGCGGGCGATCGCAACAACTGGGAAGAATTCATACCAGATCCCTGTACAAGCTCCTTTCAATTATAGTGATAAAAACCATAATTCGGGTAGGGTCTGTAGGGAGTTTTTAGCCTTAATGCAACTAATTGAAGCGGTTAAGGGCTTTTCCTCCCTCTTCCGCCTGAGATTTATAGTGCATTTTATTAAAATCAAGGAACCCTGACGGCGACCGCGGGTTCTAGCGTCAGGGTTCCTGATGGCGCGATCGCAGACAAAGCGGCTTTGGAGTGCATCCCACTTTTGTAGCCCTCACCCTAAATCCCTCTCCCGCTCTGGGCTACTATGTACACAGATCTCGACTCAACCTAAAGCTTCTACCGGGGGACTTCCCCCCTCCCAAAGCATTTTCTTCGGCAATGCGTCGCAGAAAATACTTTGTCCCCCGCTTTGTGGGGTCCTCACTCCCCCACACCCCCCGAATAAGAGTTTGAGTTGCACGTACTGGACTGGGTTTGGGACAGGGCTACGGCAACCTTGGCTGCAATCGGGGCATCACCCAACAACGCCTCCATCCCAGCCCCATTGCATCGCCCCAGTCGGGACCTCTGGAGGGGGTGTGGGGGACGCAGCCGTCCTCCACGTCGGGGGGTTTGGGGGGTTGCCCCCCAAGGAAAGGATATTGGCTTCTACCCAGGTTTAGAGCGACGACCAAACTTGTGTGTACACAGTAGCCTATTTTGGGAGAAGGGGTTGGGCGAGGGCTTTGCCCCACTGCGTGAGGAGGGCAATTCTGCAAAATTGGGATGCACTCAAGGTTATAGAACTTGAAGTGATGTGTGCGATCGCAACATTTAATAACAAAAATAAATCCTGATTGAAACCGATTAAGCTACCAGGTTTACGCCAAGTTTCTGTCCTGTATAGGTTTCAAGAAAAGCTAAAGAAAATAAGTGAGTAAAAACAGATGACAAAGCGTCAAATAATACAACAAATGACTTGAACAATTGCTGCAAAATTCAACTTTGAAGGAGAGTTTGGCATAATAGAAGTGTAAGCCAACATTGTAGTTGAATTGCAGTAGTTGAATACAGTCGAGGTGATCCCAAGTTACGCGATCGCATGATTCGTAAAGCTTCGATTTATCGCCATTCTGGAGGCAGGGTTTATGAGTATTTCAAAAGTCATTGATGATGTCATTCAATATGTTTCTGGAGCCGTTTCTCGCATCTTTTCGACGAGCGACGATAACTATCCAGAAACGGGCGTGCAACCTTTTGATGGTGATCTCAGTAAGAAAGACCATCCATCCAGTTAAACAGCTTTAAGGATACTTTATCAATCGGGATATTCCTGTTGTCTCAGTTTTGGATTTGCATCCTGATCTCAATGGGTTGAGTGGCTCAAATGAGCGCTAATCGAGAGGGTCTTGTTTAAATACAAGACCCTTTACTTTTGACTCAATTTTTGAGGTTTATCAGCTTTAACCTGGGTTCACAAAATGACTGCGATCGCCGCTCGTGCCAGAACAGCGCATCGTCCTGATTGACTGACATTACTGGCTAATGCTGATTTTACTTTTGTCACAAGAATGACATCACATTGGCATGAATTCTTGAGGCAAGAGCCAGTTGCATCCATTAGGATCATGGATATGGAGTGATTGCATGATACGAATACACACACACATGAATAGAATGAGCTGGCGATTGAAACGACCTCTAATGTTCCTGGGCTTGGCACTTGTATTGGGTAGTACAGGATGTCAAAACATTTTGGAGCGCAATCCAGACCAAGATAAATCGGTGGCGGTGCCTCAATCCGCTCAACCAAGAGCGCAAACAACCCCTGTTTTATCCCTGGAACCCAGCAGCCCAGACTACGTTGCAAAAATCGTGCAGGACGTGGCGCCAGCAGTTGTGCGAATTAATGCCAGTCGCGTGGTGGATGAGCAACCCTTTGGCGAGTTTGGCTTTCCGTTTGGGGAATCGGCTCAGCGAGAACGGGTGCAACGAGGGACGGGGTCTGGCTTTATCGTGTCTGCTGATGGCCGCATTTACACCAATGCCCATGTGGTGGAAGGGGCAGATACGGTGACGGTTGTGCTTCAGGATGGGCGGCGATTTCAGGGGCGGGTGCGAGGTGCCGATCGCACGACGGATGTGGCCGTGGTTGAAATTGATGCCAGTAATTTACCGACAGTGAAATTGGGGGATTCTGGTAGTTTGCTGCCGGGACAGGCCGCGATCGCGATCGGCAATCCCCTGGGGTTAGATTTCACCGTGACTCAGGGCATCATTAGCGCGACTGGGCGATCCGGCTCCGATTTTGGCGGCTCTTCGCGGGTCGATTTCATCCAAACCGATACGGCTATTAACCCCGGTAATTCGGGCGGTCCGTTGCTCAATTCCAAAGGAGAAGTAATTGGCATTAACACGGCCATCATTCAAGGGGCCTCTGGGATTGGGTTTGCCGTACCGATCGTCACCGCCGAGCGTGTCGTGGAACAGATTGTGACCAAAGGGCGGGCTGATCACCCTTATTTGGGGATTCAGATGGCCGAAATCACCCCAGAACTGCGGGAGCAAGTCAACAATAGCAACTCTGACATTCGGATCAATCAGGAGCAGGGGGTGGTGATTGTGGCCGTTCAGCCCAACTCTCCGGCGGCCCAGGCCGGGTTACGTCCAGGTGACATTTTAGAAAGCGTCGCGGGAACTCCCGTTCAAAAGCCGGATCAGGTGCAGCAAAAGGTATCAGCCGCTGCGATCGGGAATCCCTTATCCATGAATATCAACCGCAACGGGCAATCTCGCACAATTACAGTAAAACCTGCCCCTTTGCCGGAGCAGGAACCTAGTTAGAACCATCCACCCGCGCCTTAAATCTCGACTTTGACACCCCGCCAGAAGGCGACATAGTCTTTGATATTTTTGGCTGCGTCCTTCGGCTCCGGATAGTACCAGGCCGCGTCTTTGTTGACCTGGCCGTCTACGACGATGTCGTAATAGCTGGCTGTGCCTTTCCAGCCACAAACTGTATGGGTCGTACTGGGTTGAAAGTAGTCCTGATTGATTGCGTCTGGTGGAAAGTATTGATTACCCTCAACGACTTCACAGTTGATGCTTTCCGCTAACACGGCTCCATTCCAAATTGCTCTTGGCATAGTAAATTTTACACAACGACTAGAAAAGCCTAGCAACGAACCGTCAGATCGGCAATCCATAATGCATCCTCGTGGGGTTGCCCTGGACAGAATTGATTCTGTCTATGCAAAATCGCGATCGCGAGTTGGCCAGAATAGGGTTGAATGAGGCTAATCCCCCATTCAAATTTTTACTCGTTGCAGGAGCAAATCCATGAGTCGTGCCAGCGCCTACCGGATGACCGACATTGATCGCCAGAAGTTAAGTCAGGCAGTGGATTTTGAGGTGCAGTCATTGGCTGATATTTGGCCGATCGCCGCCCAAAGGTATGGTCAATCCGTGGCCCTGTATGCCCCTCACCTAAAGCCAGAGGTGAAGCTCACGTTTGTGCAACTGGATCAACAAATTCGGCAGTGTGCCACGGGCCTCCAGGCTTTGGGCCTTCAACCCGGCGATCGCCTTTGCTTATTTGCCGATAATAGCCCCCGTTGGCTAATTGCGGATCAGGGCATGATCATGGCTGGCGGGGTGAATGCGGTTCGTAGTGCCCAGGCCGACAAAGATGAACTCTTGTTTCTGCTGGAAAATAGCGGCTCCATCGCTTTAGTGGTGGAAGATCTGGCCACCCTGAAAAAAGTTCGCGATCGCCTGCTCGATTTGCCCCTGCGCTTTGTGGTGCTGCTCACAGATGAAACGCCCAATGATAACGCGCTGAAAATTTTGAACTTTACGCAATTGATGGAATTGGGCGCGAACCATTCCTTCCAATCGGTGACGCGCCAACGAGACGATCTGGCTACATTGATCTACACCTCTGGGACAACGGGCAAACCCAAAGGTGCCATGCTGACTCACGGCAACTTGTTACACCAGGTGGACACATTAGGAGCAGTGGTGCAGCCCAAGCTGGGTGATCGCGTCCTCAGTATCCTGCCGACCTGGCACGCTTACGAACGCAGTGCCGAGTATTTTTTGCTGTCTCAGGGCTGCACGCAGATTTACACCAGCATCCGCACCGTGAAGAAAGACCTGGCAGAATTCAAACCCCAGTACATGGTGAGCGTTCCCCGGATCTGGGAATCGGTTTACGAAGGCGTACAGAAACAATTTCGGGAACAACCAGAGAAAAAGCAAAAACTGATTAATTTCTTCTTGACAGTGAGCGATCGCTACATTCACGCCCGTCGCATCTGGCACAATCTGGAACTGCTGCACCGCAATCCTTCCCTGCCAGAACGCTTACTGGCAGGAGTCCAGGTTATTTTGCTGGCCCCCCTGCACGCCCTGGGGGAAAAGATTGTGTACAACAAAGTGCGGCAGGCGGCAACGGGTGGCGAGTTTCGTCAGGCGATCAGTGGTGGCGGTTCCCTGGCGCGGCATATTGATGACTTTTTTGAAATTATGGGGATTGAGGTATTGGTGGGCTACGGCCTCACCGAAACATCCCCCGTGACGAATGCCCGTCGCCCCTGGCGCAACCTGCGCGGTTCCGCCGGACAACCCATCCCCGGCACTGAAATTCAGATTGTAGATCAGGAAAACCGCAAACCTCTACCTGTGGGGCAACGGGGCTTAGTGCTCATTCGTGGTCCTCAAGTCATGCAGGGTTATTACAACAACCCGGAGGCCACCCGGAAAGCGATCGATGCCAATGGCTGGTTTGATAGTGGCGACTTGGGTTGGATCACGGAAGACAATGACCTGGTATTGACAGGACGGGCTAAAGACACAATCGTCCTGACCAATGGCGAGAACATTGAACCGCAACCGATTGAAGATGCCTGCCTCCGCAGTGCCTACATTGATCAAATTATGCTCGTCGGGCAGGACCAAAAATCCCTCGGTGCGTTGATTGTGCCCAACCTGGATGCGATCGAAAAATGGGCCAACACTCAGGGCTACACCCTCGATCTGCCGGCGGATTCTCCAATCACGACTCCTCCCTCGCCCCACCCAACGAATCTCCCCCCCTTATCCCTCGACAATAAACTGATTTACGATTTGCTGCGAAAAGAATTAAATCGGGAAGTGCAAAACCGTCCGGGCTATCGAGCCGACGATCGCATCGGTCCCTTCCGCCTGATTTTGGAACCCTTTGCGATCGAAAATGGCTTGCTGACTCAGACCCTAAAAATTCGGCGAAACGTCGTGATGGATCGCTACCAGGGTATGATTAACGAGATGTTTGTTTAGTCGAGATGGCTGTTTTTGCAGCCACTCTAGCCTGAACAACGTCACTTTCGTGATTGGTTTAATGCCATCGTCCGTTGAAGTTACTTTAGCGGGCCTATCCGTTTGATCCTGATTGAGTAAAGCATTTTTATGGATGTCCCTCCCTCTCAACTGCTTCTAAAGCGTACCGTTAATGTCAAGGCGATCGTCACTCCTCGCTGGAAAGAAGAGGCTCAGCAGCAACTCCAGGCTCAAATCAACCAGGTTGATAATCAGTTGCAGCAGCTTGAAATGCAAGCCCAGCGCATGATCGCTGAGATTCAAAAACAATCCCTGAAACCACCTGGTCCCGAAACCGTACAGCAGATTGAAAATATTCAACTGCAAGTCAATCAAAAGAAAAGTGAATTTCTAGAACAAAAGAATCAGGTGTTGCAACAACTTCAGCAAGTGCAAATGCTAGAGTTGGACCAGGAAGTCAACCAGGGTCAAATCGAGAGTGTATTTCGAGTCGAAACCGGCGATAACTTGATTGACAAAATGCAAGTTGAAATTCTCCTGAGAGACGGCGTTGTCGAAGAAATTCGTGGTTCAGTGTAATTTTCAAATCACTCGATCCCACAACTCTCTGCTCTGAGTTGTGATTGCAGTTCAATTCAAGGACCCGGAACCTGGTAAACTTGAGGATCGCTAACCTTATGCAACGAGGAGTCTATTCGTCGTTGGTTGGTTAACGCAGTCTTAGGGTTGCCAGGTTTCGCTGAAGTTTTAGGTACCACATCCATCCAAGTTTTAGCCGTCGTTTGATCTGGAAATGTCCTCATGATTAATGAAGTATTCATGCCCGCTCTAAGTTCCACCATGACCGAGGGAAAGATCGTGTCCTGGGTTAAATCTCCGGGCGACAAGGTGGAAAAGGGCGAGACAGTGGTCGTGGTTGAGTCCGACAAAGCAGACATGGATGTGGAATCCTTTTATGAAGGCTATCTGGCGGTGATCACTGTTCCAGCAGGCGAGATGGCCCCCGTTGGAGCGGCGATCGCGCTCATTGCCGAAACCGAGGCCGAAATTGAAGCGGCCCAGAAGCAAGCAACTACACCGACTCCAGCCGCTACTTCCACAGCCAGTGCACCTGCTCAAGCTCAAGCCGTGGCTACAGCTGCACCCGTTGAAACGAGTAGCAATGGTGCCGGGAAGCAAAATGGGCGATTGGTCGCCTCACCCCGCGCCCGCAAATTAGCGAAAGAATTGAAAGTTGACCTCAATACGCTGCGGGGTAGCGGTCCCCACGGGCGGATCGTAGCAGAAGATGTGGAAGCCGCTGTTGGTCGCACTGTTGCCACTCCGGCGGTTCCGGCTCCAGCACCTTCGGTTGCCCCCGCTGCAACTCCGGCTCCAGCACGGTCAGTCCCCGCTCCCGTTGCCGCACCTATCACACCGGGGCAACAGGTTCCCCTCACGACCCTACAAAATGCCGTCGTTCGCAACATGATGGTGAGTCTGGAGGTACCCACGTTCCATGTGGGGTACACCATCACTACGGATAACCTCGACAAGTTGTATAAGCAGGTCAAGTCTAAAGGGGTGACGATGACGGCCCTGCTAGCAAAAGCAGTTGCAGTCACCCTGCAAAAACATCCCCTTGTCAATGCCAGCTTTGCCAATCAAAGTATCAATCACCCGGCATCGATCAATATTGCTGTTGCCGTTGCAATGGACGATGGTGGGCTGATTACTCCAGTTTTGCAACGGGCAGACCAAATGGATCTTTACAGCCTCTCCCGCGCCTGGAAAGACCTGGTCGATCGCGCCAGAGCCAAACAACTGCAACCGGATGAATACAGCACAGGGACGTTTGCCATCTCGAACCTGGGGATGTTTGGGGTCGATCGCTTCGATGCAATTTTGCCCCCAGGGATGGGTTCAATTCTGGCGATCGGGGCTTCACGGGCGACTGTGGTTGCTACGGATGATGGCATGATGGGCATTAAGCGGCAGATGCAAGTGAACATTACCTGCGACCACCGGGTAATTTACGGTGCTCATGCAGCCGCGTTTCTGAAAGATCTAGCCACCCTGATCGAAACCAATCCCCAATCCTTAACCTTGTAGCTGTACTTCTCTAAAACTGTACTTTTCTAAAACTGTGATGGTTGATTTTCCTACCACACTCGATGAAGCGATCGCCCAAGCCCAGTCAGCCACTCAGGCGGCTCTAGAGGCAGGCTACACCCGTTTGCAGGTGGAAATTGCCATTCCAGAGCTAAAACCGATGGAACCGGCCTATCAATACCTGCCGATCCTGGAACGCTACGGTTCCCACCTCAAAGTGTTTTTCACCGATGCGGGGGCGGCGGCGCTGGCCCGCCGGGATTGGGCTGACATTCCTTACAACGTTCAGAGCATTGATATTCAGGGCACCCGCCAAACTACACCAGTGGATCAATTAGTGGCACCGGATGATCAGGCATTTGTGTTTGTGTCGCCCTCGGCGGTAGAAGTGGGCCTGGTGGAGCAAATCGCCAATGCCGCTGGCGATCGCCCCGTGATTCTGTTCAATCCTCGCCTGGAAGATGTCAGCATTGTGGGCATCGGTTTTACCGCTCGCAAATTGCGGGAACGGTTCCTGAATACGATTGAACCCTGTTACTACCTGAAGCCGTTGGAGGGGCTGGCCATTTTGCGCCTTTATCCTTCTCTATGGCAGGTGTGGGCAGAAGCCGCAGAAGGGTACACCCTCGTGGCAGAAGAAACTCAAAAGCCAACCTTAGAACGACTGGATGAAATTGTGACGCAGGTGATGGGCGTAAAACCAACGCCCGCGCAAGGCATGTTTGCGGGTCTACAACGAATTTTGCGGGCGATCGGTCGGTAAGTGTGCTGCAAATCACCATGAATAAAGCACCAATGAAGTTTACAGGCTTCCATGTAATGTTTGGCCGATTCAGTGGGAGTGCTATAAGGAAACGGGGCATAATGAACATAGTGCTTCAAAACTTTCCCAGGTTGTCAACCGTATGAAGGTTTTAGCATGAACAAGATTTAGTGCTGTCTACAAGAAGGCGATCGCATGAGCGAAACGAGTCATCGTCGGATCATTATTGGCGACGTTCATGGGCATTACAAAGGGCTGATGACATTGCTAGAAGCGATCGCGCCAGGGCAACACGATCAGGTTTACTTGTTAGGCGATTTGATTGATCGCGGTCCCGACAGTTTGCAAGTTGTAGACTTTGTACAACGGAGCGGATATACCTGTTTGCTGGGCAATCATGAGCAACTCATGATCGACTCTTTTCCCAATGGGCGACCCTTCACACCAGCGCTCCAGGCATGGCTCTACAGCGGCGGCAGAGCGACCGTCGCGAGTTATGGAGAGTCCGGCATTCTGCTCGATCATCTCGACTGGATGAAAACCCTGCCGACTTATGTAGATCTGGGAGACTTATGGCTGGTGCATGCCGGAGTTCACCCACTTCTGCCCATAGAATCCCAATCCACTCAAGAATTTTGCTGGATTCGTGACGAGTTTCACAGCACCTCCAAACCTTACTTTGCGGATAAGTTAATTATTACCGGACACACCATCACCTTTACCCTGCCGAAAGTCTCTCCGGGTGAAATTGCTCAGGGTTGTGGGTGGTTGGACATTGACACTGGCGCTTATCATCCCAAGAGTGGTTGGTTAACCGGGTTAGACATGGTCAATCATCTGGTTTATCAGGTCAACGTTTTCAACGATATGACTCGTGTCCTGCCTTTTGATGAAGCCGTGACGCAAATTGAACCCAGGCAAGTGCTCGCCCACCGACAGGCATTACTAAATCGCTAAGAACTGGCTAAATCGCTAAGAACTTAGGAGATTTCTAGAAAACCACATACCTGTAGGGGCAGGTTTAGCAAAAAATTATTGGCTGATCGCCCGAACTCTAGCAAAACCTGCCCCAACCCTAAGGGACTCAATTCTGGCGTTGCTGAATTGAGGTATGAATATCAGAATTCGTCCTCACCCTAGCCCTCTCCCAACGGGCGAGGGAACAAGATTTATAGCTCCCTTCTCCTTTGGGAGAAGGGTTGGGGATGAGGGCAAATCATCCTTGCATTCAGCAACGCCTCAATTCTTTCCTCGCAGTGATGAATTCTTCTTTAGCCATCTAACCGAGTGGTTATGTCCAAGTAGTCCTGTAAAGGACAAATGCGGACCTCATGACTGGCTGCCCCTGGTTAAACCATTCTCCAGGGCAAAGCGGACCAGTTCAGTGCGGCTATTGGTACCCGTTTTCACAAATAATCGGCTGACATACTTCTCCACATTTCGCACACTGGTTTCGAGCCGTCGGGCAATCTCCTTATTCATCAAGCCATCCACCACCAAATCCAGCACACTTTGTTCACGGGGAGTCAGGTCTAGTTTGAGGGGTGTAGTAGTTTGGGCAACGGTGCCCCGTTGACTTAGCATTGATTTAATATCGGCAATTTGCCGCGCCAGATCCGCAATATTGTGAACTTCCTCATCCCCACCAGTGCGACCAGCGCTTTGTTTACCCAGCAGGTTAGTGACGATCGCCACCAGTTCATCCGGGTCGAAGGGTTTGGGGAGGTAAGCATCACAACCAGCGTTGTAGCCCTGAATGCGATCGGCTGTCATGCCCCGCGCCGTTAGAAAAATAACGGGCAATGATTTGAACTGCGGCTCATCCCTGAGTTGCTGTAAAAACTGATAGCCATCGACCTGGGGCATCATAATGTCGGTAATGACGAGATCGGGCAATTTTTGCCGCGCCAGATCCAGACCTTCGCGGGCGTTGCTGGCAACATCTACCGCAAATCCGCTGTCTTCTAAATAGGCTTGCACGGCTTCCCGCAACCCTGGCTCATCGTCTACCAGCAACAGTTGACCCGCCATTGTTTTTTCTCCCCGTCCAAACAGTATTTTTATTGTATCGACTGGTGATGGATTGGCACCTGGCTGAAGTTCGATAAAATCTGCATCAAACCTGGTTAGCGATCGCAAACTCAGTGTATAACTCTCCAGGGATGCATATTGTGCGCGAGGAAATGTTTCATGCTTCAAATCACTCAGGCTCCGACCAGTCCCGTTTTGGTGAATCAACGGTTCTCCATTTTGGGGGTGGCCTCAGTTAGCTATGCAGGCCGGATTCTGAGTTTACTGGTAGATGGACGGTTTCGCACAGATGGCCCCGAAATTCGGCCCAATGGCACCTGGCAGGTCGATTTTCTCTTCACCGCGACGGGCAATCGGCGCTTACGTATTGAAGTTGGCACTGACAGCACTGAGATTACGATTCCCGTCGTCAGTTCTCTCCCACAGGCGCAACGGCTCCGATTTACCCAAATTCCATCCCGCTTGCCAGTCTTGCAATCTACCGTGGTTGAAGGGGAAGCAGACAATTACCCAGATGGGACGGTACTGCAACTGCGGAGCGATCGCCAATTTGAATTAGCCCGCCCCACTGTAACCAGTGGCCGCTGGCGAGCCACCATTGGCTTCAACCAACCCGGTCGGCGCTTGATTGAAATCCGCACCCTCGACGGCTCCCAACGGGCCGAAAGCGAAATCGACGTTGTGGCGGTGCAACCCCGCCCGCCACGGGTGAGCTTCGTGAACCCACCCCGGCAAGTGCGCGAAGAGACCGTCGTGACGCTAAATGGCAACGCAGACAATTATGCCGATGGTGATCAACTGATTCTGCGGGCAGACCAGAGCCAGGAACTGGCCCGCCCCCGGGTGCAGGATGGTAAATGGCAGGCCAATACGCTATTTCGGCAACCGGGCAATCGGCTGATTGAAATTATTGGCTCTGAGCAAGACAAAGCCCAAACGATTATTGAAGTGATTGCTGCACCGTCCAGTTCGTTTCAAATTTTGGCGCGAAGTTCCTGGACGAGTAATCCATCGCCCGCGAGTTTGCCGAATCTCGCCCCCAAGCGGATTACGATTCATCACACGGCGCTATCGGGTGCGCCCTCCGCCAGCGCCACGCAAGCCCAAGATGCCGCCAGAATGCGCCTGATTTACAACAGCCATGTGAATGGCAATGGTTGGGCTGATATTGGCTACCACTTCATCATCATGCCCAGTGGTCGGGTGTTTTCGGCGCGATCGGAATTGAAGCGAGGCGCACACGACGTAATCAATGATGGGCTGGGAATCGCCTTTGATGGCATTTATACCTCCGCCACCATTAACCAGAGAATGTTCGATGCGGCGGTGGCCCTGTGTACAGTGCTGGCCCGTCGCTATGGCTTTCGGAATGTGGTCACTCCAGTGCCAACCGCCACCGCCGATTTTGGCACCCGCAATTTACCGTTGATTCTGGGTCATCGCGATCGCGTCGCCACCGACTGCCCCGGCACCGAAGGCGGCAGAACTGTTCGCCTGCCAGAAATTCGGACCGCCGTGAATGCCCAGTTGCAATAGGCGGGTAGGCCAGGGAAAAGTGACGTAGCCACTCATCCACTCGCCCACCGACGCCCTATTTCCTACTCCCTATTTCAGCGATTCCAAAATAGCCACGCCAATCATCACACATAGCGTGAGGACAATGAGGGGAGCGAGGATAATGGAGATTAACCCGTTGAGGGTAGCCAGTACGGGCGTTGCCCCCAGACTGGCCGATACGACACAGGCAATCGAAAACCCAATCAGGAACAGGAATAACCACTTGAGTGCGCGGAAGCCAAGCCGCACAACTACACTGTAATCTTGGGCAGTTTCGGACGTGAGTTGCACAAGGCGATTGGGTTTTTGGCCGCGATCGCGTTCCTCGATCAGTTGTAGTTGTAGTTGCTGTAGTTGCATCTGCATCTGCTGATTGCTAGACTGCATCGCTTGCAATTGGGCGGTTAATTGAGCAATCTTATCGGCATCACTGGCAGCCATAGGCATCGCAGAGTTGTGAGGATATTGAAGTTTCTGGGGGCTAAGGGAAGGCATGAATTAAACCTCCTGAAAATTGAACAAATCGTCTGTCGTCATCGCCTCAAATCATTGATTGATTGCACCCTGATCGTGTTAAACATGAGGCGTAGACTGGCAAATCTAAAGGCTTCAGGTGAGAGAACATTCGCAGTGAACTGAATTGGGCGATCGCATTGCCGACTTATCGGTGGTGTTGAGGAATGTTATGCAGGCGCACCTGGATTCCTCCTGGTAGGTAATACAAATGGGTGATGCCCTTTTCCCAAATTATGAGCCAACCGCGGCCCGTTGTCCGTCAGAAAAGGTCGGGAATGTAACAGATACTCCCAAATGCTTAGTACGTCTGTGTTGGAAAAAGTAGGAAAGAGTAGGTTAGATTTAGAAAAATTGGATACATAACGCCTCAATGGGTGCCGAAGACGTTTTAGAACGGATTGATCAATTAATTTTTAGAGTCAGAGGGGAGCATTTAAGTGATCTGAGACGCGGGGTATTTCGTGGAGCATGGAGCGGCCAGACCTACGAGGAGATTGCAACCGAGTTGGGTTACGGCGAAGCCTACATTCGAGAAGAAGGGGCAAATTTGTTTCGCTTGCTGAGTGACATATTGGGCGAGCGAGTTACAAAAACCAGTTTTCGCGCGGCACTGGAACGATACCAGAGTGAGTCAGATAGCAATACAATCCTGACGACAACAGAACCGGAACCGCCAAATCGCAGCGACAACGGAACAATTAACAGCACTCCGGCGATCGCCCCGCCCCGCCCAATAGACGCAGAGCAGTCTGACCCAAACTTCATTGGGCGAGAACCCGCGATCGCCCACCTGAATCAACTCGTCCGGCAGGGCAGCAAACTCATTCTAATTCAGGGTGAAGGCGGACGAGGTAAAACCACCCTGGCTCGTAAGTACTTTAAAACCCAAGGCTTCGATCGCACGCTGGAATTGTGGATGGCGGCGGAATCGCGGAATATCACCCTGGTCGAAAGTGTCGTGGAAGAATGGCTCCGGCGCGACTTTAATGAAGAACCCGGACGCGACTTTGGGATTAATCTCGATCGGCTGAAGCGGCAACTGCGAGACGGTCGGCAACGCATTGGCATTTTGATCGACAATCTAGAATCGGCCCTCGACCGGAATGGCAAGTTTCTTGAGGCGCATCGCCCCTATGTGGATCTGCTCAAAGCCCTGTCAGATTCTAGTGTGCAGGCAGTCACTTTGATCACCAGCCGCGAACGGTTGAGCGAATCCAGCATTACCCTCGATCGCTACCTGCTAGAAGGATTGAATGAATCGGCATGGCAGCATTTTTTTCAGAATCGGGGATTAAATGCGGAATCCGGTGCGATCGCCCAAATGTGGAACGCCTACGGGGGCAACGCCAAAGCCATGAAACTCCTGAGCGGCGTAATTTTGCAGGATTTTGATGGAGATGTCGCGGCCTTCTGGCAGGAAAATAGCCAGGATCTACTGCTAGAACCCGAACTTAAAGATCTGGTGGCCAGCCAATTTGATCGGCTGCAACGCTCAAACCCAGAAGCTTATAAACTGCTTTGCCGATTGGGGTGTTACCGCTATCAGGAAGTTCACTATGTGAATGTCGAGGGCTTGCTGCACCTGTTGTGGGATATTCCCGAACTGCAACGCCGCTCCACAGTCCGCGCCTTGCAGGATCGCTCATTGATCGAAGTCCGAAAGGGGAAATATTGGCTCCATCCGGTGATCCGGGCGGAAGCGATCGCGCGGTTGCGGCATCGCGCCGATTGGCAGGAAACAAACCACAAAGCGGCTGAATTCTGGATGCAGTCGGTGCAGAGAGTCGAAACCATTGACGATGCCTTAAAAACACTAGAAGCGTACTATCACTATCTAGAAATTCGGGACTTTCAGCAGGCGTGCGATCTGCTGACGGCACCCAAGCCGAATCGTTGGGGAGAGGGGCTATCCCTGGGGTGGTTGTTCTACCGTCTGGGGTTACTTCAACAAATGATTTTTGCCATCACTCGCATTATTTCTAATGTAGAAACTGACGATCGCCTGGGAAAACTCTACATTCTGCTGGGGTACAACTATCGTTTGGCCGGTTCGCTGCAACAAGCGCTGGACTGTTTTCAAAAAGCAGATGAAATTGCCACTACTCTTAACCTGAATTCACTCAAAGTTGCTGTCTTGTTCAACCGGGCTTTGTGTTTAAGAGATTTAGCCGAGATCGACCAGGCGATCGCCCTGTTTACCACGATCAAAAATTTGGCTGAAGCAACCCATCAATATCCTGAATATCAGGTCTATTCCCTCTGCGGTCTGGCCTATCTCAAATCTCGTTTAGGGCTACCGACAGAAGCCATCAATCTAGCCATTCAAGCCAGACAACACCTTGCATCCACTCGTTTATCGTTTTGGGGGCTGGGCTACAACTTGCTCTTTCTGGGTTCGACCTATCGCAACTTAGGCCGTCTGGATGAAGCGTTTCAGCTTTACCATGAGACCATTCAAATTTCCGAAGAAAACCATTTCACACAAATTCGCGCTAAGGCTCTGCATGGCATCGCTCAACTGTTTCGAGAACGCGAGTTATTTGAAACAGCTTTGCAATATCACTTAGAAGCGATTTATTTACTCGACAAAATTGGCGCAAAATGCGATCTAGCCGAAGCTTATTATCAACTAGGTATGACCTACCGAAGTATGGGCGATCGCGATAGAAGTCTCACCAGTCTGCAACAAGCCCTCCATTTGTTTAACATCATTCAAGCACCCAAACAGGCAGAACAAGTGCAACACACACTGCAACACACCTAAAAAAATACCTGGCAGCCCCCCGCCAGGTATTCCAGGTTGCACTTGAGCAACTGTCTATATTTCTAATGTACGGGGGGAATTTGTTTTTCCCATCCTCAACTGGTGTGATTTCAAATTCGTCCACTCTATTCACCCAGTTAGGTTAGAAGTTTTGGCATAAAATCCAGAATCTACCCAGAGCAAGACACTCTCAGGAAAACCGCCTATGATTGACTGGGGAATTTGAAGAACATTATGCCAACCAAGAATCTCATCTCAATTGGACTGTTGATTTTTGTCCCGATCGCGATCATCGCCGATAAGCTGGAATGGGGCGCACTCACCGTTTTTGGGCTGTCTGCTGTGGCGATCGTGCCCTTAGCGATCTGGCTCAGTACGGCAACCGAAGAGATCGCGGTGACGTTGGGGCCAGCGATCGGCGGTTTGCTCAATGCGATATTTGGGAATGCGACGGAATTGATCATTGCGATCGTCGCTCTGAAGGAAGGCTTAGTAGACATTGTCAAAGCCAGCATTACGGGCACCATCGTCAGTAACTTGCTGTTGGTAATGGGCTTGTCGATGTTGTTGGGGGGGCTGCGCTACAAAGAGCAGGAATTTAAACCCGTGGTGGCGCGGGTGAATGGTTCTACCATGACTCTCGCGGTGATTGCGATCGTCTTACCTGCTACCGTGATCACAACGTCCAATGTGGTAGAAGCCAGCGCGATCGAAAATCTCTCGGTGTTTGTGGCGGTGGTGCTGATCGCGGTCTACGCCTTCACCTTGCTGTTCTCCCTCAAAACCCATAGTTATCTCTACGATGTGGGCGTGGTGGAACTGGACGGCGAGGCGACAACGACCGGAGAGGCTCATCCTGAAAAACCCAACCCCTGGTTTTGGGGTGGCATTTTGGTGGCTGCAACGGTTGGCGTGGCCTTTGTCTCAGAGATTTTTGTCGGCGCGGTGGAAGAAGCAACCGCAGGGTTGGGTTTGACCCCTCTCTTTACTGGGGTGATTTTGCTGCCCCTGGTGGGGGGTGCGGCAGAATATGTGACGGCGGTGCGGGTGGCATTGAAAAATAATATGGATCTGTCGGTTTCGGTGGCGATGGGTTCTAGTTTGCTGGTGGCCCTATTGGTGGCTCCGATTCTGGTGTTGATTGGGCTGGTGATTGGCCAACCGATGGATTTGAATTTCAACCTGTTTGAAGTGGTGGCCGTGGCGATCGCGGTGATCATTGCCAACCTGATCAGCCTGGATGGGCGATCGAATTGGCTGGAAGGGATGTTGCTGCTGGCAACCTATGCCATCCTAGGGGCAGCCTTTTACTTCCATCCGGTCTAACCCTGGCACTCGTTTACCCTGGCACTCGTTTATAGGGTGGGAAAGAAAATTTGCAGATAAGCGGCGACGATCGCATTGCCCCATATCGCCGCGATGATCCCGCCCAACGCCAGAAACGGCCCAAAGGGAAAGGCTTGTCGCCGACTCAAAAGACCCAGAGCGATCGCTGCTCCTCCAGCAAACGCTCCCATTGCACAGGCCAAAAAGCCTGCCAGGAGTAACAATCTCCAGCCCAACCACGCGCCCATCATGGCACTCAACTTGGCATCGCCACCGCCCATTGCCGTCTGCCCCAGCGCGATCGTCCCAGCAATAGAAATGATTTCCACCAGCCAGATCCCGACGACCGCACCCATCACCCCTTCCATTAACTGGTGCAGGCTACCCGCTAGCGTTGCAGTGGCCGTAAACCCAAGAACGGCTTGAAACACTAAGCCCACGATTAAGCCCGACTGCGTCAATGGGTCGGGCAGAGTCATAGTATCAATATCAACCAACGACAGAGCCAACAACCAACTAAAAAAGGCCCAGTAGCCGAGCGTTTGCCAGGTCAGGCCAAATAGGGCAAAGATGAGCAGAAAGACAGCCGCACATCCGGCTTCCAGCAGTGGGTAACGGGCCGGAATCGGAGTTCGGCAGTTGGAACAACGGCCCTGCAACCACAACCATCCCAAAATCGGCACATTCTCGTAAGGCTTCAACCGATGCCCACACTGAGGACAGCGGGACGGCGGATAAGCGATCGATAAGCCTGCCGGAACCCGATAGATCACGACACTCAAGAAGCTACCAATGGATGCACCCAGCCAACCCACGAGGAGGTAAACCAGCAGCGTCAGAAGAATATCCACTCACATTCCCTATTCCCGACTCCCGATGCCTCGCGCCTACGAATAAAGATCAGACTCGATCTGGCTGAAGGGGACGAAGCATTCTTGCGGTAGTAGGACAGGCTTGCCAGAGAAGATAAGTTTGCCGCGATGGGTAAAGCGATCGATCGCGACTCCTAGAGGGCGCTGAATTAGTTCCGGATGGACTTCGTAATACGTTGTGTAGATGATGCGGGCTGAACGAATTAAACCGGGATCAAGCAAAACATCAAAATCTGAATCCTCGATCGCTGGTTTTTGCGGTTGCTTGGGCTGCTTTTGCGAAACGTATGCCACCTGTTCTCCCCCCTTTCGTTTTGGACGAGTTTAGTATAACCGCCGAATTCGGACAAGGATCGATCAATTAATTTAAGGAAGTCTCTAATTCCGATGCCAGCGAGTAATGCCGCCTTTGTCATCGATCAGGGTGATGCCCTGAGCCTGAAGCGCATCCCGGATGCGATCGCTCTCGGCAAAGTTTTTGGCTTTCCGGGCATCCTGCCGCTGTTGGATGAGGGATTCAATGTCGGCATCCGTTAATCCATGCTGAGTAGCAGGCTCGACAGCAGCAACCTCCACGGTCAAGCCCAGCACTTGAGTCAGTTGTTCCAGGGTGTACCAGAGGGCATGAAGTTGGGCCACAGCCATTGCAGTTTTGCCCGTATGAACTAACACATTCTCCTCCCGGCGCAGATCTTTAGCCAATTCAAACAAAACCGACAGGGCAATGGGCGTATTAAAGTCGTCATCCATCGCCGCGTGGAAGCGGTCAACGGCAGATTGATTCAGAGTAGGGTCGTCTGACCAAGTCGGCAGTTGGGCAAAGCGAGTGATCGATCGCAGCGCTTCGGCAATGGTATGCCAGCCATTTTCGGCAGCGGCGATCGCCTCATCGGTAAAGTCAATCGGGTTGCGATAGTGGGCTTGCAAAACAAACAACCGCACCACCATCGGATCGGTGGTTTCCAGCAGCGATCGAATCGTGGTGAAGTTTTTCAACGATTTGGACATTTTGTCGCCGCGAATCTTCACGAAGCCATTGTGCATCCAGTATTTCGCTAAGGGCTTGGCGGTCGCCGCTTCCGATTGGGCGATCTCATTTTCATGATGGGGAAACACCAGATCCTCGCCGCCCGTGTGAATGTCAATCTGATCGCCTAACAGATCTTTCACCATTGCCGAACATTCAATATGCCACCCCGGACGACCCATGCCCCAGGGCGACTTCCACTCTGGCTCTCCGGGTTTCGCCGCTTTCCACAGGGCAAAGTCTAAGGGATGCCGCTTTTTGGTTTCGGCTTCATCATCTACCCGCCCACTGGCTCCGGCTTCCATCTGCTCCAGCTTGCGACCCGATAACTTGCCGTAGGTAGGAAATTTGGCGATCGCGTAGTACACATCCCCCTCCACCGGATAGGCATAGCCCTGCTCAATCAACTGCTGAATCAGATCAATGATTTGCGGGATCACTTCCGTCGCTTTGGGGTAAGCATCGGCGGGTAGCACATTCAACCGCCCCAAATCTTCCAGGTACGCATCTATATATTTAGAGGTGATGTCCTGCCAGGGCTGGTTTTCTTCCTGCGATCGCCGAATAATCTTGTCGTCAATATCGGTAAAATTCTGCACGTAGCGCACCGTATAACCGCACCATTGCAAATAACGCCGTACCGTGTCCCACACAATATAAGACCGCGCATGACCCAGATGGCAGTAGTCATACACCGTGACACCGCACACATACATCCGCACCGTTCCCGGCGCCACTGGCTCAAAGGGTTGCTTTTGACGGGTCAACGTGTTGTAAATTGTCAGGGACATGATCCAAACTCATCCAGACGTAGATGGGCAATAATGAAAGCAGGTGCATGACTGAAAGCACACTTCCAGTCTAACTACCCTCTCATCCCTGTTATTTTCTGACGTTTTGAACACTAACGCTATGCCATCAGCAGCGACTTCCGAATCATCTCCCGCAATGGACGCGCCCAAAGTCGGGCTACCCGTTACCATCATCACTGGCTTTCTAGGCAGCGGCAAAACCACCCTGTTGAACCACATTTTGACCAATCAGCAAGGGGTAAAAACGGCTGTCCTGGTGAATGAATTTGGCGAAATTGGGATCGATAACGAGTTAATTGTTTCCACCGATGAAGACATGGTGGAACTGAGCAATGGCTGTATTTGTTGCACGATTAACAACGACCTGCTGGAAGCAGTTTACAAAATTTTGGAACGGCAGGAAGGGATCGATTACCTGGTGGTGGAAACGACCGGACTGGCGGACCCGCTGCCCGTGGCCCTCACCTTTCTGGGCACCGAACTGCGCGACATGACTCGCCTGGATTCTATTGTCACGGTGGTGGATTCAGAAAACTTCAGTTTAGATTTATTCAACAGTCAGGCGGCCCACAGCCAGATTACCTACGGTGACATTATCCTGCTGAATAAAGCCGATCTGGTGACAGAAGAAAAGCTAACCGATCTGGAAACGCGCATCCGCGAAATGAAAGAAGGCGCGAGAATATTACGGACGACAAAATCTGAGGTGCCGTTGCCCGTAATCCTCAGTGTGGGCCTGTTTGAGTCGGATAAGTATTTTGCGGCGGAGACAGACCCGCAGAGTCAATCGGGTAGTCATGAGCATGATGCTCACGCTCACGATGCTCACGCTCATGACCATCACGCTCACGATCATCACGATCACGATCATCACGCTCATGATGCCAACGATCATGCCAACTGCGACCATGACCACGGGCATTGTGAACATGATCATGACCACGGCCATCACCAGCACTCAAATCACCTGGAGATGGATGGGTTTACGTCCGTGTCATTCCAGAGCGATCGCCCCTTTGAGATCAAGAAATTCCAGTACTTCCTGGACAACCAATTGCCGGAAAATGTGTTTCGGGCCAAAGGGATTCTCTGGTTCAAGGAAAGCCCCAAACGCCACATCTTCCACCTGAGCGGCAAACGTTTTTCGCTGGATGATGCCGAGTGGAAAGGCGCACCCAAAAATCAATTGGTGCTGATTGGGCAAGGGCTGGATCATGACACCTTGCGATCGCAGATTGAACATTGCCTGGGAATGCCCACTTCCAGCGCTGGCAAGGGATTCGGCAAGTAACTCAGGCTCCCAACGGCAGATGGGACAAGAGGATGCAAGAGACAACAGCAGCACGAAGTCATCCACCTCCTCGGTCCCCTCTACCCCCATCCCTGGCTCTTATTCCCCATCGTCCACCCACGCCTCATGGCATCTGCTCGACAAGTCCTGGTTTGCCAATATTTAAACTGTGTGGCCAATCACTCAGGGGATGTGCTGCAAGCATTTCAGTCCAATCCAGTGGAGGGGGTGGAGATCATTGCTGTGGGGTGTCAGGGCCAGTGCAATATGGGGGCCACAGTGCGAGTATTACCAGACGAAATCTGGTATTGTCGGGTCAAACCGGAAGACGTACCGATGATTGTGGAACAACACTTGCGGCAGGGAGCGGTCGTCGATCGCTTGCTGCATCCCCGTATGCACCCCCAATTTGACTAGTGGTCAGTCAATTAATGATTGACGGGTAGCCAAAATTCAGGTTGTTGATTGGGGTTAAATTTTGCGGGTCTTCGACCCGTCAAAATTTTCCTGACGGAACACTAGGAGGGAATCAATGAGTTTACTGGGCAATATTATTTGGCTGTTTTTTGGTGGCTTCATCAGTGGTGTCGGTTACATCATTGGTGGATTGAGTACCTGCTTAACGATTATTGGGATTCCCTTTGGCTTGAAGGCGATCGACCTGGGGATTGCGACCTTTGCTCCATTTGGTAAGGAGATTGTCGAGAAACCGAGTGCAGGCAGTACGCTGACCTTCATTTTCAATGTGATTTGGGTGGTGTTTTTTGGCTGGGCGATCGCGCTGAATCACCTGATTTGGGGAGTCATTCTGGCGATTACCATCATCGGCTTGCCCTTTGCCAAACAACACTTCAAACTCATGCTCCTGGCCCTGATGCCGTTTGGCAGAGAGTTGGCAGGGTAGAGTTCCTGCTGCGCGATCGTGGGTGTCATGTAACGTCGAAGGAATTAACAGCATGGTTAAGTGACCCCTGCAAGCGATCTAACAGCCTTGCAGAGGGATAACGATGTTCCAAGGCATAAGATAGCGATTGGTGATGAGCCAAGGCTTCGGCGTAGCGTTGTTTGTTGCCCATCACAATCTCAACTGCAGCCAGAAAATAACTCGTTGCCGACTTGAATGAATTGCCCCGCACCAGATCAAAAGCGTACAGAGTTTTGCCCTCCTCAATTAGTCGCTTCAAATCAGCTCCGGTAAAGCCTTCGGTCGCAGTCACCAGTTGCGCCACATCCGCATCCGACAACGCAAGCGAAAGTTTACCGAAAGCTGTCGTTAAAATTTCTGTGCGGGCCGCCTCATTGGGCAAGCGCAGTTCCAACCATAATTCGATGCGGCCCGATCGCACCAGGGCGGGGGGCAGGTTGCCGATATTCATCGCCGTCATCATGACACACACCCGTCCGGCAGTTTCGCTTTCTAAACCGTCCAACAATGTCAGCAGGTAGCGGTAGAGGCCCATCTCATCGCCGGACTCAAAAATTACATCTGTGTCGTCAATGAAGACGATCGCAGGTGCATTGTGCTTCGCCGCCTCAAACACGTAATGAATTTTGGTGTAGAAGTCGCCGGAACCTGAAATAAAGGTGCCATCAATCAGGAAGAATTTGCTTTTGAGGCGATGGGCCAGAGCGCGTCCGATGGTGGTTTTGCCAGTGCCGGGAGGTCCAGCCAGCAGCACACCGCGCTTGGGTTTGAGGTCGAGTTGTTTTGCCAATTCGTCATTTTCCAGGGGAATGATCAGATTGGCTTCTAGACTTGCCAACACATCATCAATCCCTTTCAGTAAAGAGAAATCAGCGGGTTGAACTTCGCCTAAATCCACATTGCTACTGAGTTGGCGAGATTTGAGGTAATCAATGAAACCATCAGTCGTGACCACACAACTATCCTGCAATTCTAGACAGGCATGACGCAGTTGGTAAGCATTGAGGTTGGAGGCAAAGCGGTAGATTTTGTCATAGTCGAGGTGGGAGGCGATCGCGGCATCCAGGTAGCGGTAACAGAGAAACCCGTAATCCATCGCTGCAAAATTCTCAATCAGAATGCTTTCAGCCAGAGGGTAAAAATTCTTCACTTGAGCGCAATCGTCATGACCAGCAAAAATGAGGGTTTTGTGGCGACTGGCGGCAGCGGTGCAAATCTTTCGCAGAGGCAGGGATACCAAACCATATCGAGGATAGTGACCATAACACACGGGTAACAGCAAGGATATATCATCGATGATGACAATTTCGTGTTGCTGGAGGGCTGTCATCACCCAGGCTTCAAAGGCTTCTTCTAATGCAAAAGGATGACGACTTTTGGTTTGATCAATGAAGTCATACATCTGCAATAATTCACCGCCTAAATATTGATGAGCATGGTGCAAAAGTGTTGTTTTACCCATTCCCGGATTTCCTAAGATTTCTAGAACTGAATGGGTATGCATCTGTTGCAGTAGGCGATCGAAGGCAAGTTGTTGAGCCGGGCAAAGTTGAGACATGGTTGTATTTTCCTCAAATTGTGAATTAAATCAGGTGTGCGCGGGTTCACGCGATTCTTGTTTGACTCGTCCAAGCATGACAGCCTCTTGCAGAGTCATGAAGGCAATGCGATCCTCGGTGCTGTATGGCTTTTGGAGTAGGTGTCGGAGTTGATTTTCAGCCGCGATCGCAAGCCAGCCCTTAGTCAGAGCTTCTTGCACAATTTCACACATCAAGCTCATGTGCTATACCAGTGGAGGATTAATTGACTGTGAGAGTGAGACGATCAATCATCAGCATTGAGATTCCTAGAAGTCGGTGCGTTTCTCCTGATGGGTGAGTGTCATTCACCCCATCGTCAAATTAATTCATACGTCTACCAGGGTGAAACTAACGAGCGTTAGGAATTGCATTGGGCTGCGTTAGGTCTTTAAGGATTCCTGATTCCTAATTTTGTGTATGCCATCAACGCCATTCCCACCTGATGCAGCCTTTACTGAAGCTAAGAAAGTATGGCATCTAGAGCCGCTGTACCAGGCACTCGCCGAAGCAGGACAAATCCTCACTCCGACTCAAAAAATTCATCTCTGTGGGTTGCTGGTGGGGTACAGCCCTCAGCAAATTGCTCAAAAACTGCACCGTAGCCAGGGCGGATTGCGCGTTGATTTAAGTCGGTTATATCAGGACATTGGCATCCTCTTTCCATCCCACGAGATCAATTCCAGAACGATCGCCCATGTTCTGACTGAAGCCGGATATCGCAGGAATTTACAGGAGCCGACCGCGAACATTTTGCAGGGTGAGGTGGGGGAAGAACCGGGTGGTCAACTCTCCCTATCGTCAAAGTATTACATTGCCCGTTCTCCTTCTGAGGAACGCTGGTATGAGGCAATCCTCCGACCCGGTGCCCTGCTACGTATCAAAGCACCCCGGCAGATGGGCAAAACGTCTTTGATGTCCCGCATTATCAATCATGCCCGTCAACATGGCTGTTGGACAACCTCCCACAGCTTTCAATTCGAGGACGAGGAAACCTTTGCGAATCTGGCTATTTTTCTCCAACGTTTTTGCGCCAGTATCAGCTACACGCTAGAAGTGCCTGATGGTATCAATAACCATTGGAACGACCATTTAAGCAGCACGATGAATTGCAAAGTGTATTTCGAGCATCTATTGAATAAGAGCAATCAACCTTTGGTAGTGGCGTTGGATGAAGTCGATCGCATTTTTCAGTACCCTCACATCGCGACGGATTTCTTGGGATTACTGCGGGGTTGGTTTGAGTGGGGGAGGAATCATGAAACCTGGAGAAAACTCAGACTGATTGTGGTGCATTCAACGGAAGCTTACCTCCAATTACCTGCGACTCAATCTCCATTTAATGTGGGGGAATCAATCGTGCTGAACGACTTTCGGCCTGAGCAGGTTTGGGATTTAGCGCAACGGTATGGTCAACACTGGACATCAGCCCACATTGAGCAACTTTTAAATCTGGTTGGGGGGCATCCCTTTTTGCTTCAGGTTGCACTCTATCGAATTTCACTGCGGGAGCTAACGTTAGCAGAGTTACTCCACTCCGCTGCAACCGAGATGGGGGTTTATCAGGAACATCTCCGTCGCTATCTGTGGATTTTGCACCATGACCCGTCCCTTAGAAAAGCCATGATGCAGGTCATCCAAAGTGATGCACCTGTTCAACTGGAAACGTTTGTAGCGCGCAGGTTATGGAGTTTGGGCTTAATTTCGTTTGAAGGAAACAATGTCAAGGCACGATGTGGCTTGTATCGGCAATACTTCCGCGATCGCCTCTCAGCCAACTGAGGTGCGTTAGATGAATGCTAACAATCTTCAATTCACTGATAAAAATGTTAGGAGACACGTTAGGTGTAGCCATGCATTCAAACCACTCATCGCCAGAACTCTACGAATATCAAGTTGGTGGGAGTTTGCCCGTCGATTCACCGTTCTACGTGCAACGACAAGCCGACGATGCTCTGTACAAAGGGCTAAAAGCCGGAGAATTTTGCTATGTGTTGAACTCGCGCCAGATGGGGAAGTCGAGCTTACGGGTGCAAACCATGCACCGCTTGCAACAGGATGGGGTCCGGTGTGCATCGGTGGATTTGTCAGAAATTGGCAGTTGTAATGTCAGTATCGACCAGTGGTACGCCGGAATTACCTACACGCTGAACAGCCAATTTGAGTTAATGGATCTGTCTGAGTTTAAGGCATGGTGGAGCGATCGCGCGTTTCTTTCCCCTATCCAACGATTGGGCTGCTGGATTGAGGAAGTGATTCTAGCTCAAGGCCCCCAATCTATTGTCATTTTTATTGATGAGATTGACAGTTTACTCAGTCTTGGCTTTCCTACAGATGATTTTTTTGCATTTATTCGAGCGTGTTATGGCAAACGAATAGAATCTCCGGTATATCAACGATTCACCTTGGCCTTATTAGGAGTTGCTACTCCAACAGATTTAATTCAGGATAAGAAACGAACTCCATTTAACATTGGTCTTGCCATTCCGCTCACAGGTTTTCAGTTTCGCGAGGCCAAGCTGCTGATTCCAGGATTGCAAAGTCATGCTCAAGACCCCTACGCCCTGCTGAAAGTTATTTTAGATTGGACGGGGGGGCAGCCTTTTTTAACCCAAAAACTGTGTAAATTAATTCAGTCTTCACCCTATGTGATTCCTATGGGTAATGAAACCAGTTGGGTTGAACAATTGGTACGATCGCGGGTAATTGAAAACTGGGAAACTCAGGATGAACCGCCTCATTTGAAAACTATTCGCGATCGCCTGTTACGCAATGAGCAACGGACTAACCAACTGTTGGGCCTGTACGAGCGAGTGCTTTTAGGCGAAGTAATTCTTACCGATCAAAGTCCGGAGCAAATGGAACTACGCCTTTCAGGATTAGTAGTGGAACACAACGGTAAACTTCGAGTTTATAACCGAATTTATCACGCCATTTTTAACCTTGAGTGGGTTGAACGAGTTCTCAAAAATCAACGTCCCTACGCTCAGGCGCTATCCATCTGGGTGGCATCTAATCAGCAGGATCACACCCAGCTTCTACGGGGAGATGATTTATTGAGCGCTCAGGTTTGGGCGGTGGAAAAGCGCTTGAGCGAACAGGATTATCAATTCCTCGCGGCCAGTTTTGCCCTGGACAAACAAATTGCGTCAGATGCCGAAGCTGAAGCCATGCGAATTTTAGCAACCGCCAATCAACGGGCACGACGCATGATCGTTGGTGCCGGAATGGTCGCGATCGCTCTCATCACCGCCGCGATCGCAGGGTTTTATGCGCTCCAGGCTGGATAGGAATCAAAAAAACTTGACAACCATATAACTGTTTGGTTATTTAACTATTAGAGGGTTAATCGAACCTTCTAAGATTTATCCATTCGTGAGATAGCGGAATTATGACAACTCTTCTCGAACAGCGCAGTCGCGCAAATCTTTGGGAGCGGTTCTGCAACTGGATCACCAGTGTCGAGAATCGCCTCTATATCGGTTGGTTTGGCGTACTACTGATTCCTACGGCTTTAACGGCGGCCATTGTGTTTACATTGGCGATGATTGCCGCGCCCCCGGTGGATGTGGATGGGATTCGGGAGCCAGTTTCGGGTTCCCTACTGTATGGCAACATCATTTCGGCCACCGTTGTGCCCACTTCGGCGGCGATCGGGTTGCACTTCTACCCCATCTGGGAAGCGGCTTCTCTGGATGAATGGCTGTATAACGGCGGCCCCTACGAAATGATCGTGCTGCACTTCCTGATTGCTGTGTATGCCTACATGGGACGGCAATGGGAACTGAGCTATCGGCTGGGGATGCGGCCCTGGATTCCTGTGGCGTTTTCGGCTCCGGCGGCAGCAGCGACGGCGGTATTGCTGATCTATCCCATTGGGCAGGGCAGCTTTTCGGATGGCATGATGTTGGGCATTTCCGGCACCTTTAACTTTATGATTGTGTTCTCGCCGGAACATAACATTCTGATGCACCCCTTCCACATGCTGGGTGTGGCGGGTGTGTTTGGTGGGGCGCTATTTTCTGCCATGCATGGGTCGTTGGTGACTTCTAGCCTGGTGCGAGAAACTACCGAACTGGAATCTGCCAATGAAGGCTACAAATTTAGTTAACTGGGCAGGGGTCGGGACAGTGCAGGTGCCGTCCCGACCAAGCCATCACGTAAACCCTAATACCTTCGAGAGCAGGAGGCGATCTTTTTCGCTGGCCTGCAATCGTCCATTTTCAATATCCCGCACCCAACTTTGGCTTTTGCCAAGTTGGTTGGCCAGTGCCCGTTGGCTAAGTTGTAGACTTTTTCTGGCATTGGAAACCTGCTGCCCTGATAGCGGCGGCGGCAGACGAGTTTGAATTGTTTTCGTTTTACGGGTGCGTTTTTTGGTCGATTTGGGCGATCGCTGTTCCCAGTCTGGTGGTAATTCAAACCGGAGCAGGCGAGCGTGCATCAGCCGATGCCACTTGTCGCGGGGTGCCGCATCGGTCAGGCGTGTGCCCTGACTGCCATCATTCGCCCAAAACTCTAAAGCGGCTTCGGCATCATCTGGCAAGTCTGCTAATTTGGCCCAGAGGGGTTGAATTTCGGGTGGGTAGGTTTCTGGATCAAAAATAGGTTTTAAGTTGTAGTGACTCAGAATTTCTAAATCACTTTCAAAGGTACGCAGCAACCGTTTGCGATCGTCTCGATTAATAGATGACTGAGTTAATCGGTCTTCACCATACCCAATTCGCATTAATGTGGAAATGGTGATGCGTTGATCAGCGCCAATGCGAGTCTTAAAGAGCAACCACAGCATCATACGGGCGGCCCCTTCATGTTGTTGCCAGATACTCATCACATTAGTCAACAAAGAGTTAGGTAAACTCCCATATTGATAAAATGCAGTGCCGCTACGAGTTCCCTGTTTGTTCAGCAGGTATTGCGCCCAGCGGCCAGTTTTAATCTGGAAGGTGAGACCCGATAGATGCCGACAGCCTGCTTCATCGGTTTGAAAATGGTGTTGTAAATCTTGTAACTGCCAGATGCGTTCATTGGTTAGGGAAATTTCCCGCACCCGTCCCTGTTGTGACCATTCAATGCTGACCAGCAGTTTACACGCCTGCTCCACCCAGTCTTTAATGAGGGTCAATTTAGCGAGTTTACTCAGATCTTTGCGCTTGTCTAAGCCCAGGTATTCTGAAAGTTGCTGATCATTGACAGTAAAAGACTGATCCCACGCCTGGTCCAGCGTCGTCGCATAGGCGGCGAAAATTAGATGCAGGCAAGCGGCCCGAATGTCCCAATTGGCGATCGCCTGTTGTCCGGTGGCAAAATCCAGCAGGGCAGGCGGTTCCTGCTGCGGATCACTGGCAATCCGCAGGGCGATCGCGCCCCGTCCCCCATTCACCTGACGACGATAACAAAAGTGTCCGGCTTCATCTGGCGCAGTCGCGATCGTCTGGCGTTGAGCCAACAGATTGCAGGCTTCCCACACCACAATTGCCGACGCAAATGGATTGGTTTTGCCATTCGGAAATAACTTCGGACTCGTAACGGTTTTACTATCAACCTTACAACGCCCTTTTTTTGCCTGAAGCAACTTGGGCGGCTTATCAATTGGGCAACTTGATACACATTTGGGTCCCAATCCAATGTGTCGGCAATCATTACATAACGTTGCATCGATCCATAACCCGTCGCTACCCTGCTTGATTGCTCCGGTGGGGCACACAGGCAGGCAGTTAGAACATTGAGTACAGAAATTCGTGATTGTGTGAGGCATTGCGTTATGCGTTGAACAACAAGCAGACACGCGAAGATAACCAAGCCGCGAACTCAGACACAGCAACCTCTGGTCATGCCAAATCGACAAAGGGTTAATGTGATTCTGGTTATCTATGGATACAAATCCTTAACGTCTTAGTTGTACTTAAAACAGTGCCGTTGAATTGTTCAAAGCAAGCTATTAAACATTCTTTTAATATTCCCTGGAAAGCCTGAAAAACCTTGTTTACAGCCAATTCCCAACCCCTCTGTTATGAAGTCAAAACATTTAACCTGGCCAGAGTGCAAAAAAATCATAAAAAAATTCAATACGTTTTCGAGACAATATTCATGCATTTATTTAAAGATTGAATCATTCCGTTACATTGTCATAGTGCAATCACTTCTGCGATCGCGGATTTTTCCAAATACCTGAAAAGTTTTACCTCTTTAATGGCTCTTTGTAGCCCAGAATACATTTCTTTCACCAAAGTGTTTTTTGAAGAGTTGCGTGGTGGCGCGGCAGCGCTGTTATCGCAAGAGTCATCCAAACAAAAAAGATCGAAATTATGCAATTCCCATTCCTACAGAGTCTGGGTCTATATGCCATTCGTTCATAATCGTTCGTTCACGTATCCATTTTCTCGACCATTGCCAGATGCGGGTTTGAGCGGCAGTTTTAGAGAATAGCTGTGTTCTTTATTTGGTGTTTCTGTCATGGATGTGCTTTCCAGGCCCAAGCTGGCTAATAATTCAGTGCTTACCTTTCTGCCCGGATTTTTACTTTTGGCAACGCTGCAAATACCTCCGGTAGTAGCAACCGAAATTCCAGGGTCAGGCACGCCCCAAACTCAAGCCTCTCCGTCGCCGCCGCCCCCTGCGGGCGATCGCCCCGCTGAGGCCGACCAAACCACGCCCCCAGCAACTCCGGCCCCAACCTCCGAGACCCGGCGCGACGATCGGGTTTACATCAGCGAAATCTATCCTGAATACTGCCGCAGCTATTTTTCTCGCCGTGATTGGGTCAGTTTGTTTGAGTATCGTGAGGGCATGTACCGTTGCTTGTATGGCAACGATCGGGGGTTCTGGCGCTAACCTGTGAGATTTTTTAGCACTCTTGGGTCTGGAGTGCTAAAGTCAAGGGTGGAGAATTGCGCGAGTAGGTTATGGCAAAAATTGTTGTATTTAATGAAGAATCGCGGCAAGCACTGGAACGCGGCGTAAATGCCCTTGCTGATGCGGTGCGTGTCACCCTTGGCCCTCGCGGACGCAATGTGCTGCTGGAGAAAAAGTTTGGTGCGCCGCAAATTGTGAATGACGGCATCACCATTGCCAAAGAAATTGAACTGGAAGACCCCCTGGAAAATACTGGCGCCCGGTTGATTCAGGAAGTGGCTTCCAAAACGAAGGATCTGGCGGGGGATGGCACCACCACCGCGACCGTACTGGCGCAAGCCATGATCCACGAAGGGTTGAAGAACGTCGCGGCTGGCACCAATCCCGTTGCCCTGCGCCGAGGGATTGAAAAGGCTGTCGCTAAACTGCTGGATGAAATTAAAGCAGTGGCCAAGCCCGTAGAAGGACATGCGATCGCGCAAGTCGCCACCGTTTCTTCCGGCAACGATGAAGAAGTCGGGGCGATGATCTCGCAGGCGATGGACAAGGTGGGCCGGGACGGAGTCATCACGGTGGAAGAGTCTAAATCTCTGGCCACTGAGATGGAAGTTGTGGAAGGGATGCAAATCGATCGCGGCTATCTTTCGCCCTATTTTGTCACCGATCCCGAACGCATGATTGCCGAATACGAAAACATGCTGATTCTGCTGACGGACAAAAAAATTGGCTCCATTCAAGAACTGGTGCCGATTTTGGAACGAGTGGCCCGCGCCGGACAGCCCTTGTTGATCATTGCGGAAGACATTGAAGGGGAAGCTTTGGCAACCCTGGTGGTGAACCGTTTGCGAGGTGTGCTGGCGATCGCGGCCATCAAAGCTCCCGGCTTTGGCGAACGGCGGAAATCCATGCTGCAAGACATCGCCGTGTTGACAGGCGGACAGGTCGTTTCGGAAGAAATCGGCTTGAGCCTCGATACCGTCACCCTGGAAATGTTAGGCAACGCCCGCAAAATCACCATCTCCAAAGACAACACCACCATCGTCTCCGGCGGTGAAGATTCGGACGATGTGAAGAAGCGCATCGTGCAATTGCGGCAGGAATTAGACCGTTCTGATTCTGAGTACGACAAAGAAAAATTGCAAGAACGCATCGCCAAATTATCGGGCGGGGTGGCTGTCATCAAAGTGGGAGCCGCCACCGAAACCGAACTGAAAGACCGCAAACTACGGATCGAAGATGCCCTCAATGCGACTAAGGCAGCAGTCGAGGAGGGGATTGTTCCAGGTGGTGGAGTAACCTTAATTCACCTGGCAGCCAAAGTGGATGAAATCAAATCCCAATTGACCGTAGAAGAACAGATCGGCGCAGACATTGTGATCAAATCTCTGGAAGCGCCACTGCGTCAAATTGCGGACAATGCTGGAGCCGAAGGCTCTGTCGTGGTCGAAAAGGTGCGCGATCTGGACTTTAACGTGGGTTATAACGCCCTGACGGGTCAGTATGAGGACATGATCGCGGCGGGGATTGTGGACCCGGCAAAAGTGGTGCGATCGGCATTGCAAGATGCCGGGTCGATCGCGGGCATGGTGATCACCACCGAAGCTCTGATCGTCGAAAAGCCAGAGAAGAAAGCGGCCATGCCTGCTGATGGTGGCATGGGCGGCATGGGTGGTATGGGCGGCATGGGTGGTATGGGCGGCATGGGTGGTATGGGCATGATGTAATTCATTGCCGTTCTATGAAAAACCTCATACGTTAAGCCACAGGGATGTCAAAAAAAGGCATCCCTGTTGTGCAAATTTGCCCTCATCCCCCCAACCCCTTCTCCCAAAATGGGCGAAGGGGAGCCGGATTCAAAGTCCCTCTCCTGTTCTGGGAGAGGGATTTAGGGTGAGGGCTACAAAAGAGAGATGCACTCGTTTCTGTACTATTTTTGAACGATAACGTAGCTATTGAGCAGGGCAGCATTTGGAATAAAAACCTTTTGTCCAGAGGGCAACGTCAAACTACTGACAAACAAATACTTTTGTAATTCACCCTCTAAAGTCCCTGTTGTGTTTAGCTGCGTAATTGGAGCTTCTAGGAAAGGTGAGTACTGCCCACCCTGCCGGGAATTGCTGTAAACAAGCTGTAATTTTTGTAGGATGGCATCTTGCCCGTCCGGGCGGGTGAGACACCCACCCCACAGGTGATTAAATCCATGATCCTAAGGGGATGTGCCGTAGGCGGTGGGCAAGCAAGTATTTCTGACCTGGAAATGTCCTAAGCTTGTGGCGTTGTCTCTGCATGGTTCGGCCCCGGAGTCGCAGGAGCTTGAACCAAAACGTAGCTATTCAACAAAGCCGCATTGGGAATGAACACTTCCTGACCCGATGGCAACGTTAAACTACTAACAAACAAATATTTATGTAAGGTTCCTTCCAAAATTCCTCTCGTCGGGTCTAGAGTATTTAGTCGATCCATTGGATTTCTAATGGAAACTTGCCGCCCATCCTGCAACGTAGGAGAATACATCAGCACTAAGCCCGCGATCGCATTTGCCGCAATGGCATAGGAACTTACAATCAGCAAAATACCCAGAATCACTAAAATCACTAAGAAAGTCGGCGAACCAAACCCTGGCAAATAAGGAATTGCCAGCACGACACCTACAGCACCAATGATCAGAGCCATCAAATTGACGGTGGGATGCATCCACTCGCGATCAAAGGCCGTCAGGCGATCGTCTTCTGCCAACTCAATAATCACCAACTTGGCTAACCAAATGACAAGAAAGGTAATGCAAGCAATTACAATCAGGATGACTAAATTCGGAATGTATTGGATAAACGTCTGTAATAGAGATTGAAATTGTTGTACTACCTGACTGCCCAAAGTTTCGCCTAAAAGTATTGAATTAACATCTGGAAAACCCAGGGTAGCCAACCAAACAAAGCCCAACAGTGCAATCAAAATTAAGATGCCCTGCAACCAGCGAATGGGATTTAAGCGTTGCCCCGCAAAGTTGCTCCGATTAAAGTTACTCCGATTACTGATCAGCGTAATCACAAGCAACCCCAACAAGGCAAGCAGAATGCCACCGACGATGTTTACCGCCGTAGACTTTGTACTTTGCCGTTCTCGGTAATTTGCGACCGCAGTATTAATGGCAGCTCCAACATTTTGGGCAAATTCTTCTCGGCTAATTGGGTTGCCGATCGCATTTTTCAACCCTGTGATATCTTGATCACGAGCTGTAAAAAGAACACCTTGATCAACGCCATTCCTAGCTTCTGTATCCGCCCGAACGATCGTGATTTTAGGATCTGCGATCGCCGGATTTGTTACAGATGAAGTCGTATAAGAAATTGGCTTTTCAAATGGCGTTGGGTCGGCTGCCATAAAGTCTTTGGCATACTGCTGCAACCGCTCACTCACAACTTTTGCACGCGCCTCAGCCGAAATTCCCTCTGGCAGTCCATGTCGCACTCGAAACACTTCCCGCCCGTCCAGAACCACCGGAAAGCCATCGACCTCATTCCCGTTCGGTTGAATTTGAGCATGAACTGGCAGCATCACAACCAACAAAGCCACCGAGACAACCAGCACCAACCAACCTTTTAACCTCTGGATAGAAGATGGAGAACAGCGTTGGAAGATATGCATCGCCTAATTGGGAAGTAGGAATGTTTCATTTTATCCCTACTTCTTTTCAATGCTTCATTTTTTCAACTGAATGGATAAATAGAAGGGATTAGTTCAATTGTTCTATAAATTTGCCATATTCGGTGTTTCCTAAATGTTGTATGTCTGCAAATAAGCTGTCATTAAAGTTTTAGTTTCAGCGATCAATTGAGTCCGAAATGGGCGATCGCCTGTCAGCGAAAGCCATAGCAATTCATTCACCGTTTTAATCGCTACAGTGGCAATTAATTCACATTGAGTCGCCGTGAGGGATGGATTGCGACGGGCTAGAAATTGTGCCAACCCAACCAAAATTTGCTGATCATATTCATTCGCACTTGACGCATCTGCCACCGTCATCAAATCAATTAATTGGGACAAAATGGCTTGATAGCCGGGATGCTCCAGCGCAAATTGGTCAAAGGCATCGACCATCCGACCCACATAAACCTGAATTGGTGCAGTGATTAGTTCAGCATGGAGTTGCACAAATAGATGATACTCCTGCTCAAAATAACGATCCGCCAGTGCTTTCAATAGGGCAACCTTGTCAGGAAAAAACTGATACAGCGATCCTACAGGCACATTGGCGCGGGTTGCGATCGCCCGTGTAGTGGTCTGCTCATAGCCCAACTCCACAAACAGTTGTTCAGCGACATCCAGAATGTGCTGCACCCGTTCCTGACTGCGAGCCTGCTTCGGTTGCCGCCGCATCATTGCCGACTTGTTCCGGTTCTCAGACATGGTTATTGCATAGGCTTGACAAAACATGAACACTGTTCATATATTGAAAACATGAACAGTGTTCACATCCAATTCTACCTGTTGGAGGTCATGCGATGAAAAGCTTTAACACCCAGTTTTTAAGGTCAGGCGTGCAGCAAAACACCCCTCGATCTCCCCATCCCAATCTGCTCACCAACTTGAAGGGGTGGTTTCAGACGGTTCGAGGCACCACCGCATTTTTGACCATCCTGTTTGACGAGAGCGGTAATCTTGCCCCAATCGATGCATTGAGTTTGAGTCTGCTGGAGAGTCCCGCCTTTGAACTGGCGATCGCAGATATGAAAACCGATCCCGCGATCGCCACCATCATTGCCGAACGTTACATGGCTCCTCCTCATAACCTGGAGCAACTCCGGCAACTCCCACCCGAATCTCTGGGATACGCCTATGCCCAGCATTTGCAACAAACAGGATTCGAGCCGATCATGGCAGAAATCCGTATCACGTCCGATGTTAGTTATGTGGAATATCGCTGGCAGCAAACCCACGATATCTGGCATATCATCACTGGCTTTAGTACTAGCGAAATTGGTGAAATGGGGTTGCAAGCGTTTTACCTGGCGCAGTTTCGGTTGCCGTTGTCCAGTCTTCTGATTGCCAATGCCTTGATCAGCGCCACCGTGTTAAAACCAGAAGCCCTATCCCCACTGCTGACTGCGATCGCTCAAGGGTGGGAACTGGGACAAACCGCCCAACCTTTACTAGCGCAAAAATGGGAAGAAGCCTGGGAAAAGCCCGTTGCAACCTGGCAGCAGGAATTAAACATCCCAACTGGGAACATTCGTCAATGAATTATGCGAATCGTTGTATTTGCTGGCGCATCCTGCGCCGAACCTACCCCTGGCTCCCCTGGATGCTGATAACCTGGCAGATCCTGGTGACGCACAGAGACCAACGCGATCGCGTTCTCCTTCGTTGGTGGAGTCTACTGTACCGGCTTGACTGGGCGAATCTACTGGCGATCGCAATGGATATGATCCAGCCGGAGTATTGGATGTAGTTCGCCAAATCAAATACTCCTCCTCGACCTGACAATTTTTCTGTAATGTCGATCAATCAAGCCTTACAGCGCTTGAGTACAGGCTTAATAAAGCCCCCGGTTTGCCATTGCTATCTTCTACAATTCGCCTATGCCATCACAAAGATTGGCTAGAAATTTCTACATTCCTGAGGGGATGAGTTGACTAGCCAATCATTTAACCTATTCAGATATTGCAATGGTCACGCCCCTTTCTGAACCACAGCCTCAAACATCCAGCGAACGGCAGGAATTATCCTGGTACACCGTTCCTGAAACCGTCAAACAATTGCTCGTGCTGGCGGCGGCGCATTGGGATAATCCAGACTTGGCCGATGGCTACATGCATCAGGCGATCGCCATTGCAGAGGATCACCCCGATGTCTTGGTATCGGCGTATCGCTATTTTTTTTACACCCACAACAACGCTCTGGCTTTACAAGTAGCTCTGCAAGTACTGGCGCTGGTGCGACGGCTAGAAGCATTGCCAGAAGCTTGGACTCACTTAAAACCCATTCTGTGCGATCGTCGGGATGATGATAATATTCGGCTTTATATCAATGCCTACGCAGCTTCCGGACTCATTTGGGCACGACTGGGAGAAATCGAAACGGCGAAACAAATTTCAGCGCAAGTGAGTGAGATTGAAAACCGCAACGAATTTGGCGGAAATGTGGTGCGAGATATTTTAGAGCATCCGGATGATGATGACGAGGGGGATGAGACATGAAGAACCGAGATTTTTTAGTCACGGGTGATGGAAGCTGGCAGGTATGCAAACCAGCCAAAGAATGGGATTTACTCCGCACCCCGTACTATCTGCACCGCTTTCTGACAGAAGTCGAAGATGTGCTGAACGATGGCTACGATGAGATTGAATGTTTAGCCGCTCTCCGGTTAGTTGTACGACGGTTAATCACCAACTCTTATTGGATTCACACCCAAAAGCCAGAACCATCAGATACGGGCATTCCTGCCCTGATGTTATACGACGAGATTGGCTACCCCCTTACGGTGCAAACCGCGATCGCCCAACCCGGCACCGTTTCTACCATTCACAATCACGGTAATTGGGGCATTGTCGCCATTCTCCAAGGGGAGGAAAGCACTACCGTCTGGCGGCGCGTCCCCGATGAAAAGTTTCCCAATCGAGTCGAACCCGTTGGCGAAATGATCTTACTTCCTGGTGACATTATTAGTTTCACCAGTGATGCCATTCATAGTGTGAAAGCCGTCGGTGATGAACCCACCTTTAGCTTCAGCATTTACGGCGAAACCTACCATTCCCGTCGGTTTGAATACGATGCGATCGCTCACACCGCCAAAAATTTTTAGTGTGATCATAGGTTAGTTTTCAGGTTTCAGGTTCTCGCTCTTTTACTCCTCGCTGCTCCACCCCTCATGGCAACCATTCACTTCTACGAAAAACCAGGCTGCATTAACAACACCCGCCAGAAAGTGCTGCTAGAAGCGGCTGGGCATGAAGTGATTGCTTATAATCTGCTCACAGAAGCCTGGACTCCCTCTCGGTTACAGCCATTTTTTGGGCAGCGGCCTGTGGGGGAATGGTTTAACCAATCCGCACCTCAAATTAAGTCTGGTGAAATTATCCCCGAACATTTGGATTGTTGCACTGCTTTGCAGCTAATGGTGGACAATCCCTTACTCATTCGTCGTCCGTTGATGCAAGTGGAAGCCCAATATGCCGTGGGCTTTGAGCAAGATGACATCGATCGCTGGATTGGCTTAAAACCCATTCGCGATCGCACAACCGATAGACCGGAGAACCTGATCCCCCAGGATTTACAAACCTGTCCGCGCACTCTCAATCGACCACTCAACCATTAAGGTAAATATCATGACGGAAAATCGCCAATCACTTTACTTGGACTTGATTGATCAATTACTTCGTTGCCCAGCCGGACAGGAACCCGAAGTCTTAGATGCCCAACCGGATCTATTGGATGCAGGACTGATTCAACTCATGGTGCAAGTTGCGACGATGCTGGCTCATGAAGGCAATCAGGGTGGGGCAGAATGCCTCATTCATGTGGCGCGTGAACTAGCAATTCAGTTGGGTCTTTACCCTAAACTTTCCACCTAATCAAACCGATCACTCCAGGGGAGAAATTCACCATGCCATTTATTACCGTTCAAATGGGCAAAGGCCACTCCATTGAGCAAAAACGAGAACTTGCTCAGGCTTTGACAACCACAATCGTGAACGTTTTGGGCACCAAACCAGAATGGGTCACGATTCGTCTGGATGAGTTTGACCGGGAAAATTGGGCGGTCGGTGGTCAACTCCATGTAGACAAAATCCGAGAACGCGATCGCATCCCGACCCATCACTGATCAACCTTACTGTAGGGGCAGTTCACGCACCGCCCCTACACTTTCTCCTTAATCCTTATCCTTCTTCCCCACTCAAGCCCATGCCTCACGGACTTCACAACTCAGATTCGCTCCTGCAAATTACTGGCTTAAAAACCCATCATTTCGCTGATTTGATTCGCATTGCCCAAATTATTGCTGATCCCGCCTGTGGATTATCCGGGCGATCGGTTAAAGTCGATTGGGAATCGTTTGGAATTACTTCTGGAGTGTATTCTGACCTCTATCAGTTAGGCGAACGTTACTTATATGCTTCTCCAAATGTATCTCCGGTCATTCTCTGGGAACAACTTACCCCTATCAGCCGAGAATGGTTAATTGAAAACAAAAAAATGTTGGCCGTATTGGAAGAAGCCTTCCCTGCCAGAGATGAAGATTAGAGGACATCCCAGACCTTTGACCCACCGAGGAAGATAGTCTCACTTTAAGGAGATTTTTTACAGCCAATTCTGGCTTTGACTGCGCTTAATCAGCTTGCGCCCTTCGACTGCGATCAGGGCGCAATCCGGTCTGGAGATCGCCTCAGGGTTTGAGGTGACGATTCATGGGCGGCAACGGAGCATCACCATGACACTCCGTTGCAGTTGATGCTCGACTCGTTGCAGCCTAACGTTTGGCGACCATGTTTTGTGCCATTTGGCGATGTTCTGCCACAACTGGGAGAAACCGACTGGCAAACGCTTTCACATCCGCATCCTGACCTTCTTTCAGTTGTCGACGGTATTCGGCTTCAGTTTTGGTATGAGATTGCACCTGACCCGCCATATAAGCCTGATCAAACGCTTTGCCGTTTAACTTAGACAGTTGATTGACCAGAGCTTTGTTGTCAACACCAATATCTGTCGGCAGCGTCACGCCTTTTTGCTGCGCCAGGGGTTTGAGTTGGTTGCTCGATGTTGTGTGGTGTTTGATCATCATCTGAGCGTAAGACTTCACCTGATTGCTGCTGGCCCGTTGCAGCGCCATTTGACTGGTCATAATCTCAGTCATATCACTTTGAGCCGCTCGCACCATAAACTGGCGATCGCTGGCGTTCAACTGACCCCGCTGGGTTGGATTCGTACTGTTCTCTGGAGTGGTCTGGTTACTGCGGGGAGCTTGATCACGATTGGGAGTCTTTTGTACTTCCGAATCGCGATCGTTCATTACCCCATCCATTTGAGAACGGGTATTTTGCGCTGCCACGGGAAGCATCGAAAGAGTTGCAAATCCCATTGCAGCAACTAATGCCGGAATAAGTTTGTTAGAAGCCATCATCTTCATTGTCATTTCACTTTATGATTCCAACTGTTCACTTTTCAAACTGTTCGCTTAATCGAGTTATTTCTTCTTTTATTTCCTGTTTCAAATAGAAAACAAAAGAAGTTATTCCAGCCTCAGAGTGCTATCAAACTTTGTAGTTGATTCAAGTGGCTAAACTTGATTTTTACCGTACGTTACTCGTTTGCTTCGTCCATTTCAGGGTGCTCTGGACGCTCCAACGCGGGTGGAAAATCAACAAATTCTTGAGTCCGAATGGTGTTTGTGGTTGCACCTTCCAGCAACAATTCATCTCCACTTTCTAGAGATGGATCGGCGGCATCATCAATAATGCCGGAAGCATTTGTGTTGGGTTTGGTTCCACTCCCTTTATGACTGGCATGACCACCGGGCATAATCCGTTTCCTCCATGAATGTACCTTGCCTTAGCCTAAGAAACCCATGCAGGGAAAACCCCTATCGTTGGGCTTAGCCTGTGAGCAATGGAGGGGAGTGTTTCAACGTTGAACCGATCGCATTGACTCTACCGATCGCCCTCATCCAGCGATCGCCGATACTCACTCAGCAATGTGGGCAAATAGTCATACCCGTCTACGCCAATTTGTTGCATAAACTGGGGTCGATATTTTTCCAGCACCGCTTGAAAAGCCGATGGGCCAAGTTGGGTGGCCAGGATGCTCAAAATTCCAGCAGGTTGTCGCCATTGCTCAGATTGAATTTGATGCAGCAAATACATTCCCATACACCCCACGTAAACGGCGGTTTCGGCATCCCCCAGGCCATAATAGGCTTCCGCCAGATAAGCGCAATTCATCCCTTGTAAAAACAAATCTCCGATCGCCTGAGCAATGTGCAACCCCTGTTTCAGGGTGGCGATCGCGGCTTCATGTTGCTGCAACGCGACCTGGGCAATCCCCAGGCTGTAGGCGCACAACGCCTGACTGGGGCGATCGCCCTCCTGTTCCGACAGTTGCAAGCCGCGTTGCAAATAGTCCAGCAATCGTTCGTATTGATCTGCATCCAGGTCGGCGTTTTGGCGCGATTGAAACACCTCGCTACAGCCCAGGGTGGCCAGGGCATTGGCTTCGCCTAAGCGATCGCCCAATTGGCGGGCCAGGATTAAGGCCCGTTGACTATCCCCAATGGCAGATGCATAATCCGTTTGCGCCATGAACGTTCGGCTGAGATGATTCAGATTGGCAATTTCACAGCGGCGATCGTCCGCGTCTCGCGCAATTTCCAGTGCCCATTGGTGCAGTTGAATCGCTTGCCGATATTGACCCAGCGCCCGCTGAGAGTAGCCCAATAGGGTAATAATGCGAGCTTTACTTTGAGTATTGGGCACTTGCCGCAGGGGTTGATCGAGATAATCCAGCGTGACGCGGAACGACTCACCCGACAACGCCGCAAACAAGCCCCCGTACAAGGGAAAATAATCTTGCTGGGCAAACTGATACAGCGATTGCAACGCCACCTGAAAACAGCCATCTGCCAGGGTGGATTGCCCCAATTCACTGAACCGTTGGGAGAGTTGGCTCCAAACAGCGGTAAAGGTAAGGTAAGTGGCAATCGAGAGACGTTTACCGGCGGAGCGATCGTAGGGTTGCTTATCCAACCAACTGACTAACCCCAACTGTAACCGTTGCAGCACGACGGCCATTTCAACCCAGATGTCTAAAGGAATGGGAGCAGGTAAGCCAGCGCGGGTAATGGCTTGATGCTGTGCCAGATCTTGAAATACCTGTTTGAGTTCCGTTTGGCTGACAGATTTAGCCCAGGCGGCCCAGGGGCCAGATTGTTCGGATGGGGCACCAAAGCCGATCGCCTGGGACGGATCAAACATCCAACTAACAACATTCGCTTCCAATTCTTGCCAGGATTTCAACCCCTGCGTTAGCCCTGTGGCAAATTCCTGCACGATCGGCTGAATTTCTGGATCAACTGCGGCCTGTTGCAACCGTTGTGCCAACTGCTGAAGTTGTTCACGAGTCAACACTTGCGCCTGGTTGGGGTCGATCGCCGTCAGCAAGTGGTGTAAGCGATCGCTAGAGTCGGCAGTGGCGATCGCCCGCACAATATGATCCAACACGGCACTACTTTGATTTTCCTGTTGCCAGCGTTCCCACTCCGTTTGCATCGTTTTTAAGGCACGTTGTTTGCGGGTTGCCTTGGCTTGCTTCAGTTCATCGGCACTGTTGAGTTGCGCGGCCACCTCATCCAGTTGCCCTTGCAAACAGCGTTCAAACAACTCCCCCTCACCGGGACGAATCTCCGCCTGCAACATCTGATAGACTTGCTGTTTCGAGCGGATCTTGCCCTGGAGGGTCGCCGTGATGATGCGATCAATCAAATCCTGGTAACGGTCTTGCATAGATGCGATACCACGCAATGGAGGCTTTACTATTTCAGCCTACCAAAAGCCGAGTTCTCTCTGCTATCGGTAAGCGTCCATCACGTTGGCCGTTTGCCGTAGGGGAATTTGCACGATAAATTGCGTTCCCACTCCAGGTTGCGATTCGCACAATAACCGACCACCATGCTTTTCAGCGACAATCTGGTAACTAATGGATAGGCCCATTCCGGTTCCTTTACCTACGGGCTTGGTGGTGAAGAAGGGATCAAACAGGCGTTGTTGCAGGTGGGTGGGAATGCCGGGGCCATTATCTGAAATGCGAATGCAGACGCAGGGGGAGGGAGAACCAGAGTCAGCAACCTGCGATCGCGCGGAGATTTGTTCCGTCGGGGTGAACACTTCCGTCGCGATTGTAATAGTGGGTTGCCATCGGGGAGTTGGGCTTTCGTCTCCCGGATCCTGCGTTTCTTCTACTTCCTCCAAAGCATCGATCGCATTACTCAAAATATTCATGAACACCTGATTTAGTTGTCCAGCGTAGCATTCTATTAAAGGTAAGTTGCCATATTCCTGTTCAATCTTAATCGGATTTCTACTATCTCTTGATTTAATCCGACCTTGCAAAATCATCAGTGTGCTATCAATGCCATCATGAATATTCACCGCTTTCATTTCAGCTTCATCCATACGAGAAAAGGTACGCAGCGATGCAACAATTTTTTGAATGCGATCAGCTCCTACTTTCATCGAATTTAAGAGCTTGGGCAAATCTTCAACCAAAAATTGCACATCAATTTCTTCCGCCTTAGTTTGAATTGCGGGCGCTGGATGGGGATAGTGCCTCTGATACAGCGACACCAATTCCAGCAAATCGCGGGTGTAGGTATTGGCATGGGCCAGATTGCCATAAATAAAATTCACGGGGTTGTTAATCTCATGGGCCACGCCCGCCACCAGTTGCCCCAAACTGGACATTTTTTCGTGTTGCACCAGTTGCGCCTGGGTGCGGGTCAATTCCTGGAGAGTCTGTTCCAGTTGGCTGGCCTTCTCCTTGATTTGCATCTCCGATTGCCGCACCGCCTCTTCCGCATGGTGGCGATCGGTCAAATCGCGACACACCCCCAACATTGCAAAAATTTCACCGTTTGCATCCCGCAGTGGAATCTTGCGAGTATCCAAGATTCGCAGCGACCCATCCGCGATCGTCACCGGATCAAAGGCATTACAAACCTCTTCGCCCGCTAGCGCCCGCATATCATCCGCCCGGAAACCCCGAATCCCCTTTTCAGGGCTACCAAAAATCAGTTCATCGGCAAAACCCAGTTCCATATCTGTTTTACCGAGCATATCGACCATTGATAGCCCCAGCGCCTGCGCCAAACTTTGATTCACCAAAATGTAGCGAAAGTCTTGATTCTTGGCAAAGATCCAATCTGGGCTGGTATCCATCACCGTTCGCAGGAGATAAGACTGATACTCGGCCTCTTGCAGAGTAAATTGCAGAGCCGCCTGAGTCTTTTTCAAACTGGTGATGTCAAACGCGGTGCCGACAATGCGATGAATGCGACCATCAACATGACGGATGGGATTAAACGTAGACATCAACCACACTTCCCGATCCTTAAATGTGAGATGTTCCTCCTCGGTGAGGGGGTTGCCATAATCGACACATCGCTGAAAGGCTTTTCGGACAGCGAGGCCCTCCTCCAAACCAAACATTTCTTCGGGTTTTTTGCCCGCAATTTGGCTGTTGGTGCGACCCGTCCACGTCTGCGCGACTTGATTGTAGCTGTTATACAGAAATTCTCCGTCTTCCGTGACATCTACCACAAAGATCGAACAATTGACCCCATCATAAATGCTCCGCAGAAACTGTTCTTGCTCTTTTAATTGGTTTTCTTGCTGAATGCGATCGCTCACATTAACAGCCAGCGACGCAATCCCAATCAGTTCTCCTTTGGCATTCACTAATCGAGTGTTGTGCCATTCACAAGTAATAATCTGACCGTCTTTTGTGATGTTGTCATTAATGTTTTTTTCCAGGTCATGATGATCATGATTCTGGTGTAGCAATTTTTGAGCAATTTGAGTCACCGTGGCCTTTGCATAGTTGGGTGTCATTAAATTAATGGGTTGCCCGATCGCTTCCTGCTGGGTATAGCCAAATAATTTTTCGGCGGCAGGGTTCCACCCCACAATTCGCAAGTCCTGATTCCACTCAATTACAGCGATCGGCATTTGCTGAACAATCAACTCCAGCCGCTGTTGAGTTTCCGGCACCAATGGCTCTGGGGGGCCAGGAATCAACGGCATGGGGTGTAGGGGTGGGAGTTGGCTGTCCAGCATCAAAATCAGCCCGGCCAGGCAGTGGTCTTCCCCGTACCAGGGAGTAATGGTCCACGTTTGGATGTCTACTACAGAACCAGAAAGCATGCGACTGGTTTCTACTTGCGTCGCTGTGGCCGTGTCGAGGCCACGTTGTACCACTTCCGGGAAAGCGTCGAATTCTGCTAATTGGGCCTGAATGGATTGGCCAATGGGCGATACCTGCCCCAGATTAAAATACTCGTTCCATTTCTGGCTGGTCAGCACATACTGCAAGTGGAGGTCAACCATTGCGATCGCCTGCGGCAAGGAATTCATCAAACTTGCCATCTGCGCGCCCCCGGCCTGCATTGTTGTGAGATCAACATGCCGCTGAGTGGTGGCAGACTGCGATTGCATGGGTGACTCCGGTTACAGTGAGAAAAGGTCAGTTTAGTATTCCCCTGAGGGAGCCAAAACTAACGTTTGCCGCGCCGGGATCGGTGGATCAATGCAGGCGTTGGGTGAATGGGTGCAGAGGTGAGCATGAAATAGTGCATTTGTTTTGTGAGGATGCTCTACAATAATGGGTGATTTCGTTTCGGCGATCGCCCGCATGATTTCTGCGACCGACTTAAGCAATTGCATCATCTTGGGGATTGACCCGGCGATCGCCAGTATTGGGTTTGGAGCCATTTGCGGCAGTCAGGCACTGGATTATGGAGTCATCAGTACCTCTGCCCACACACCCATGTACGAGCGGTTGCAGCAAATTCGGACGGATATTCAATCCCTCTGCGAAATGGTCAAGCCGGAGGTGGCCGCGCTGGAAATGCCCTTTTTTGGTCGTGAAAATACCAATGCCAATAAGGTACTGCGGGCAATGGGAGTAATTGAACTGGCGCTGGGTGAGTATGGCTTAACCGACCTGATTTTTTTACATCAATCTCAGGTCAAAGCGGCAGTTGCCCAGTACGGAGCCAGCAAGTTTGAAATTAAGCAGGCTGTGATGCACATTTTTAGCCTGCCAGAACCGCCCTCACCCGATGACAGTGCGGATGGACTCGCGATCGCCTACGCTGCCCAATGTGGCGCACGCGCGAATGTTGCCTAAGATTACTGTGCCGATAATGGCGCGTAAAACTACCGGAACGGTGGCGAAAACAGCAATCCACCCTTTGTCCACAAATTATTCTGGCCACGGGGCAGATTCAGCTTCGTCTGAGCACCCAGATTGCGATCGTAAATTTCGCCATAATTGCCCACATGTTTCACAATCCGCGCCGCAAAATTATTCGGAATCGTCATGCCCTTGCCCAAATCACCCTCAATTCCCAGAAACCGCCGAATAGAGGGATCTTTACTGGTGTTGAACTGAGCCAGATTTTTAGAAGTAATCCCCATCTCTTCCGCTTCGATCAGGGCGAACACACTCCAGCGCACCGTATCCGCCCAACCCGGATCACCACTGACGATCGCAGGGGCCAGGGGTTCTTTTGATAATGCCTCCTGGAGAATGATATGTTCTGCCGGATTGGGCAGCGTAGTACGACGGGAAACCAGTTGGGAGCGATCGGCAGTAATGGCATCGCAGCGGCCTTCGGCATAAGTGGCAAAGGTCGTATTCACATCTTCAAACACGACAGGTTTATAAGGAATCCCCCGTTTCTGCATTTGGTCGGTGAGATTTTGTTCCGTTGTGGTGCCAATTTGAATACAAATCGACTTATTGCGTAAGTCTGCCAGGGTGTTAATGTTACTGGCTTGTTTCACCATGATGCCCTGCCCATCGTAGAACACCACCGGGGCAAACTCCAGTCCCACCGAGGTATCACGACTGGTCGTCCAGGTGGTGTTACGGCTGAGAATATCCACTTCTCCGGTTTGCACTGCCGTAAAGCGCTCTTTGGCATTCAAGTTGCGATACTCTACCGCATCCGGGTTATCAAACAGGGCCGCCGCGATCGCCCGACACACATCCACATCCAACCCGGAATACTTACCATCCTGCCCAACAAAGCTGAACCCTGGTAATTCACCGCTCACACCACACACCAGCTTGCCCCGATTCAGCACCGTTGCCAGTCGGCCACCGGGCTTACCCGCGCCTCCAGTGGTTGGGGCCGTGGTCGAGTCCTCACAACTCACCAACAAAATTCCCACTACCAGAGTCAGTCCTGCCCACACACGCCATCGCCGCATAACACATCCGTGTAAATCTTCTAACGAAACATTTAGCCTTAACCCACAAGCAAATTTTCTTCTGGGTATCGCACAAAACTGGGTTTTGGATCGCCAATCACCGCTGCCATCAGCAGTAACACGCCAACTCGCCCAATATACATCATGGTCACCAGCAGTAATTTGGCAATCACTGAAAAATTTTCGTTCAGGGTAATACCGGTAGAAAGCCCTACCGTGGCAAACGCAGACACCACCTCAAACAAAATTTGAATAAACGCAAAGTCTGGGTCAGAGAGGGAAATCAGAATGGTCATGATGATGACAGCCGCCACCGACCCCATCACCACGCCAACCGCCTTCAAAATCAGGGGCACCGGAATCTGCCGCTCATACAAATGCACCTCCTCTTTCCCTTGCAAAATCGCTTTCGTACAACTAGTGAGAATCCGCAAGGTGGTGGTTTTGATGCCGCCCGCCGTTCCCCCCGGACTGCCCCCAATAAACATCAGGCCAATCGTGATGAATAGGCCCGTTTCGGTCATTTTGCCCACATCAATCGAATTAAATCCCGCTGTTCTAGAAGTCACGGATTGAAACCAGGCTGCCATCAGTCGCTCTGGAAAATTCATGGGTGCCAGTGTGTCCGGGTTTTGAAGTTCGACGACAAAGAAGGCGAGGGTGCCGGCAATGAGCAAAATTATCGTTGTACTAACCGCCACTTTGAAGTTGAGGGACAAAATCACCTGGTGCGGCTGGCGGAGAAGGCGTTCCCGCAACCAGAGGTACATTTCAAAGATGGCTTCGTAACCAATGCCACCAAAAATGATCAGTCCCGGAATGACAAGATTGACCAGAGGGGAGGATTGGTAGCCCATCAGGTTGTCGGAGAACAGGCTGAACCCGGCATTGTTCCAGGCACTCACGCTATGGAAGACCGCCAACCACAGCGATCGATCCCAGCCGTATTGAGGCACAAACTGAAACAGCAGGAGAAAGGCTCCGGTTAATTCAAACAGCAACGTTGTACCGATGATGGAGCGCAACAACATACTGACCCCGTTTAATTCGCTGCGATCGAGGGCTTGCTGCATCGCCACTTTTTGCCGTAACCCCATTTTGCGCCCCAACAATAACAGCAGAAAGGTGGTTGCGGTCATGTACCCTAATCCACCAATTTGGATCAACGCAATGATAAAAATGTGCCCCCAGGTCGAGAAATACTTGGCAGTATCGACCACAACATGCCCCGTGACGCAAACCGCCGAGGTCGCCGTAAACAGTCCTACCACTACATTGTTCCAGGAGAAGGTGCCGGCGGCAGTGGCAAATGGCATTGAGAGGAGGAATGCTCCAATGGTGATGACTGCCAAAAATCCAAGACAAATCGTACGAGAAACCGTCATCCGGCGATCGCCTCACGCAACAATAAGCATCCTATTGTGACATTGGTGGCGGAGCATCAGTATCGGGCAAGGGGTGAGAAATGGCTATAACACTTCGGGCCGGATGGGGAGGTTAGCCCATTTTTCGACGTTGGGAGCCTGATAATGCTGAAATTGGTCCAGAAGGGAGTTTGGGGTGGTAGCCGCCAAAACCAGACCCCGAAGATCCGCGCGTAAAAATTTCTCCCTCACGGCTTGATCAAACAACTGCAACAGAGGATCGTAATATCCCTCAACATTCAGCAATCCTTGCGGTTTTGGGTGCAGTCCTAACTGTGCCCAGGTAAGAATTTCACAAAATTCCTCAAAAGTGCCAAACCCACCTGGTAAAGCAATAAAGCCATCCGCCAAGTCGGCCATCATCGCTTTGCGATCGTGCATGGATGGCACGACATGGAGTTGCGTTAAATTCATATGAGCGATTTCTTTAACCGCGAGAAATTCAGGAATCACACCGATCGCCTCTCCCCCAGCAGCCAGGGTGGCATCGGCCACAATCCCCATTAATCCGACATTGCCACCCCCATAAACCAACTGCAACCCGCGTTCTGCCAATATTTGCCCCAACTGTTTTGCGGCTTCCTGGTAAGCCGGACGCGCCCCCAAACTGGAGCCACAAAAAACACAAATTGATTTCATTGCCAAACTCGGTTTTTTCCAACCAGACCGTAACACAAGAAAGAAACCTTGTAGCTTGGATGCAAGAAATGACTGCGGCTTAAATAACTGCGGCCTAAATGACTGCGATCGCGGTCATACTCTTACATTGCAACAACTGGTCACACTGCTGGTGGATGTGAGCCAAGTTAGACTCTGTCACTGTGAGAAAGTTGACCGACAGCCGCATTCGCTGGCAAGCGCAATCTGGAATTTGGGTTCCTGTATCGAAGAGGAAAATCATGGTGCTGACGCGATCGCGGGTGATGACAGAAATCAAGCAATGCCTGTACCTGGCCATTCCCCTGGCGACGGCTCAATTGGCCCAATCTGCGACTGGCTTCGTTGATACCATCATGACTGGGATGCTGGGCAGTGAGGCTTTGGCTGCCGGAGGACTGGGAGCAAACCTGTTTACCTTTCTACTGATTGTGTCAACAGCAGTACTATCCGCCGTTAGCCCCCTGGCCGCAGAAGCCTACGGTGCAGGCGCAACCTCCAGATTAGCCTGGGTAGTACGGCAGGGATTGTGGCTCTCTGTATTCCTGACCATTCCCTTGATGTTGATTGTCCTGAATGGCACTCCATTGTTATTAGCGCTGGGGCAAAAACCCGAAACGGTGGCGATTACACAAACTTATTTAAGCGCGATCGCCTGGGGGTATTTCCCCGCGTTAGGCTTTGTCACCCTACGCAGTTTTGTGGCAGCTTTGTCCAAACCGCGCTCCATCCTGGTGATTGTGGTGGTGAGCACCATTCTGAATATGATCGGCAATTATGTGTTGATGTTCGGCAAATTTGGCTTCCCGCCGTTAGGGTTGGCCGGCATTGGTTGGGCCAGTGCCTTTTCCTTTTGGGCCATGTTTGGGGCACTGGTCGTTTATATTCGGTGCCAACCCTTGTTAAAGCAATACGAAGTGTTTCGCCATCTACAGCAATTTGAAGCTAAAACCTTTCGGACTCTGCTCAAGGTTGGCCTGCCCATCGGTGGCATGGTTGGCGTAGAAGCCGGATTATTCACCATGACTACCTTCCTGCTGGGACAACTGGGCACCGTGACCCTGGCCGCGCACCAGATTGCCCTCCAGTCCGCCGCCCTCTCCTTCAACATCCCCCTGGGTATCTCCCTGGCTACGACCGTTCGGGTTGGGCAACTACACGGCCAGCAAAACCCCACCGCCGCCCGACTTGCGGGGTTTGTGGGTATTGGATTAGGGGCTTTATCCATGAGCGCTGCCGCATTGTTATTCTGGTTTGCTCCCAGTTTTGTGGTGGATCTTTACCTCGATGTCAACAATCCCGCGAATGCCGCTGTCATTCAACTGGCAAAAACTCTACTAGGCGTAGCAGCCATTTTCCAAATTGTAGATGGCATTCAGGCGAATGCAGCGGGTGCCCTGCGCGGCCTTCAGGATACCCGTGTGCCTCTATTGATTGCGATCGCTGCCTATTGGGGCGTTGGTCTTACCAGTGGCTTCATCCTCAGCCGTTACGTCAAACTCGACGGCGTTGGTCTCTGGTGGGGACTGGCTCTAGGGTTAGCCGTGGCGGCGATCGTTCTGACCATTCGCTTCGAGCGCCATACGCGGGTGTAGTTTCGTGTGGCACAATGAAGAACAGTCGTTAACTGTAACTAACTCTTCAGGTAAGCCCGTGATCACTGCAAACGCACCCACTACTGAAAACGGTCGGTCTGTCCAACCTGCTGCGCGTCGTCGTCCAGTCTTTCCGTTTACGGCGATCGTGGGGCAGGATGAAATGAAATTGGCGTTGCTATTAAATGTGATCGATCCCAAGATCGGTGGGGTGATGATCATGGGCGATCGCGGGACGGGGAAATCCACCACGATTCGCGCCCTGGCTGACCTGCTACCGGAAATTGAAGTCGTCGCGGATGATCCTTTCAACAGTTCGCCCAGCGATCCCGAAATGATGGGGGATGAGGTGCGGCAGCGATCGGAACAAGGCGTAGAACTCCCCATTGCCCTCAAAAAAGTCCAGATGGTGGATCTGCCCCTGGGCGCAACGGAAGATCGCGTCTGCGGCACCATTGATATCGAAAAAGCCCTGTCTGAAGGGGTGAAGGCATTTGAACCAGGGCTACTGGCCAAAGCCAATCGCGGCATTCTGTATGTGGATGAAGTGAACCTGCTGGACGATCACCTGGTCGATGTGCTGCTGGACTCTGCCGCTTCCGGTTGGAACACTGTCGAGCGGGAAGGCATTTCCATCCGGCACCCAGCGCGTTTTGTCTTAGTCGGGTCTGGCAACCCGGAAGAAGGCGAATTACGGCCCCAGTTGCTCGATCGCTTCGGGATGCACGCCGAAATTCGCACGGTGAAAGAACCCGCCCTCCGGGTGCAGATCGTAGAACAGCGGACTGAGTTTGACCAAAATCCCCCGGAATTTCTAGAAAAATATCAACCGCAGCAAGACGAACTCCGGCAAAAATTGGTAGAGGCTCAAACGCGCCTCGGCTCCGTTGAACTGGATTATGACTTGCGCGTGAAGATTTCCCAGGTCTGCTCCGAACTGGATGTAGACGGACTGCGAGGCGATATTGTCACCAACCGCGCCGCCAAAGCTCTGGCCGCGTTTGAAGGACGCAACGAAGTTACCCTCAGCGATATTCGGCGCGTGGTGACTCTTTGCCTGCGGCACCGCCTGCGGAAAGACCCCCTCGAATCGATTGATTCCGGGTATAAAGTGGAGAAGGTCTTTAACAGCATTTTCGGCGAGGAAACAGCGGCTTAAGCGATCGCGCCTCTTCACGCTGACACTCTTCCTTTGGAGGTCGTCATGGATCTGGCATTCACCCACCCTCTGGAATCCCAGGGTTTACCCTCCCCCTGCCCCAATGCCCTGGGGACAGCAGCACCAGAAACACTACCGACCATGTACGATCTCCCCAGCGAAGATCCAGAGGAACCTGGTTTGCCGGATGAATTTCATGACCTCCAACCCCACCTCCTGAGTGCGACCGTACAGCTCAGTGGTTATGCCCCCAACCAGATCTTCACGGGCACGGATATGAATGTCTACTACGACATTCGGCATCCACTCTGGCATAAGCGCCCCGATTGGTTTCTGGTACTGGGAGTGCCGCGTTTATACGACAAAACCGATCTGCGTCTCAGCTACGTGGTGTGGCAGGAGCGGGTCAGTCCTACTGTGATTGTGGAATTGCTCTCTCCCGGCACTGAAGATGAGGACATGGGCAGAACTACAGCCGCATCAGATATGCCCCCAACAAAATGGGAGGTTTATGAGCAAATTTTGCGCGTTCCCTACTACATCCTCTTCGATCGCTACACTGATGAACTCACTGCCTTTGCGCTACAAGACGGTTCTTATCAAGCGATCGCGATCGAAAATGCCAAAATTTGGCTATCCAGCTTAGGTTGCGGCTTAGGGCTATGGTACGGCACCTTTGATGGCATTACCCGTCATTGGTTACGCTGGTATGATGCGGATGGTTGGATTCCGACTCCTACCGAAGCCGCCCAACGGGATGCAGCAGCAGCACGCCAGCAAGCCCAAGCTGCACAGCAGCAAGCAGCGGCAGAACGGCAACGGGCGGAAACAGAACGGCAACGGGCAGAAACAGAACGGCAACGGGCGGAAACAGAACGGCAACGGGCGGATCAAATGGCAACCGAGTTAGAAGCTTTACGGCAACGCTTGCGGGAACGGGGCATGGATCCGGGTGAATTAGAACTGTGAACACGACTTCCTTCTGGCGCAATGTGCGGTTTTGGCGATTTGCTGGACAGGCGCTCGCCCTCATGCTCGTCCTCTCCCTCTTGGGGCTTCTCTGGTCCAACCTGATGCGCAATCTGGCGCAGTTGGGGCTGCGCCCTAGTTTTAGTTTTCTCCAATCCCAAGCCGGATTTGCCATTGGGGAAACCCTGATTCCTTATCAAACCTCCGATTCCTACAGCCGCGCACTGTTGGTAGGACTATTAAATTCCCTCCGGGTGATCGTCACAGGCATTGTGCTGGCCACCCTGATTGGCATCACAGCCGGAATTGCCCGTTTATCCAGCAATTGGCTCGTTCGCAATTTGGCTCTGGTGTACGTCGAAGTCCTGCGGAACACGCCCCTGCTATTGCAACTCTTTTTCTGGTACTTTGCGGTTTTTTTCAGTTTGCCTCAGTCCGATCGCCCCATGCGCTGGATTGGGTTCAGCTTCAGCAAAAGTGGCATCACCGTTCCGGGCGGCTTGCAGTTTTCCCCAGAATTTTCGGCGCTATTGTTGGGGCTGGCCATTTACACCGCAACCTTTATTGCCGAAATTGTGCGCGGTGGCATTCAGTCTGTCCCTAAAGGCCAATGGGAAGCGGCGCGATCGCTTGGCTTCCAACCCGGTCAACTCATGCGCCTGATTATCTTTCCCCAGGCACTCCGGGCGATCATCCCGCCCCTCGGCAACCAGTATTTGAATTTAGCGAAGAATTCCAGTCTAGCGATCGCCGTTGGGTATCCCGACCTCTATGCCGTCGCCTCTACCACCTTCAACCAGACCGGGCGCGCCGTAGAAATCATGCTCCTGATCAGCCTCACCTACCTCAGCCTCAGCCTGATTATTTCCCTCCTGCTAAACCTCTACAATCGCCGCGTGCAACTGGTGGAACGATGACCCCCAAGCCCTCCGTCACGCCTCGTTCCCCCCGCCCTACCTGGCCACTCTGGGTCAAGCGTAATCTCTTCAACGACTGGTTCAATAGCCTCCTGACGGTCGTCATCTTGTTCTTCATCCTTTGGAGCGCGATCGGTTTATTCCACTGGTTGACCCAAGCCCAATGGGCCGTCATCACCTCTAACCTGCGGCTGTTTCTCGTCGGACGATACCCCGTCGGGCAAATTTGGCGGATTTGGGGCGCGGTGGCGATCGCCCTTGGCACGATTGGGTATTGGGGTGTCACCCATTCCCCCAACCGCCCCTCTCCTCTCTTCCTTCTCCCCATCCCCCTCCTCCTCATCTTCTGGCTCATTGCGGGTGGCCTTGGCTTACCTAGAGTCGAAACCAATTTGTGGGGCGGCTTACTGTTAACCCTGATCGTTGCGATCGCCAGCACGATTCTGGCGTTTCCGCTGGGGGTATTGCTGGCGCTGGGTCGGCAGAGCACCTTACCTGTGTTGCAGGGATTTTGTACCGCCTATATCGAGATTATTCGCGGGTTGCCACTGATCGGAATTCTATTTATGGCCCAGGTGATGTTGCCCCTCGTACTACCGGGACAACCAAGTATTGATCGCGTCGTGCGGGCGATCGCGGGCTTAGTTCTATTCAACGCCGCTTACCTGGCCGAAAACGTGCGGGGTGGCTTACAAGCCATTCCTCGCGGCCAAAGCGAAGCAGCCAGAACCTTAGGATTAAACATCCCCCTCACGCTGTATCTAGTGATTCTGCCGCAAGCTCTGCGTATTGCCATTCCGGGCATTGTGGGTCAATTTATTTCCCTGTTCAAAGACACCTCTTTACTGGCCCTCTTCGCCCTTTTAGAGTTGACAGGAATTGCCCGCTCCGTCCTGGCTCAACCCCAATTTTTAGGCCGTTATGCCGAAGTGTATTTATTTGTCGGCTTGCTCTATTGGTTATTTTGTTACACCTTATCCGTTCTCAGTCGGCGAGTGGAAGCGCAACGCTAGTTGAGGCCAAGACGTAGAACGAGTGGTTAGCGACGCACGTTTTTCGTAACCATTTCGCTTTACAATCTTGGCAACCCTTTTTGCCCTTACCCCGCTGTTATGAGTATTGGATATCTCGCGCTCGTTCTACATGCTCACCTACCCTTCGTTCGCCATCCCGAAAGTGATTACGTCCTGGAGGAGGAGTGGCTATTTGAAGCCATTACAGAAACTTATATTCCCCTGATACAAAGTTTTGAAGGGCTGCGGCGGGACGGGGTAAATTTCAAACTTACCATGAGCCTCACTCCGCCCCTGGTGTCGATGTTGCTCGATCCACTGCTCCAGGAGCGGTACGACGAACATCTTGCCAAGCTGGAAGAACTGGCAGAGATGGAGGTAGAACGCCATTTCCACAACGGGCACCTGAAATACCTGGCAGAACACCACGCCAAAGAATTTAATGGGGTGCGCCAAACCTGGGAGAAATACGGCGGCAATTTGGTGAAAGCCTTTAAGCAGTTTTTTGATAGTAACAACCTGGAAATCATCACCTGTGGGGCAACTCACGGATACCTGCCCTTGATGAAAATGTATCCTCAAGCGGTATGGGCACAAATTCAGGTGGCCTGTGAGCATTACGAACAAACGTTTGGCCGTGCGCCCAATGGGATCTGGTTGCCAGAATGCGCTTACTACGAAGGCTTAGAACGGATGCTGGCGGATGCTGGATTGCGCTATTTTCTCACGGATGGTCATGGCATTCTCTATGGTCGGCCTCGGCCTCGATTTGGCACCTACGCTCCCGTGTTTACATCCCCCGGCGTGGCAGCCTTCGGGCGGGATCACGAATCCTCACAACAGGTGTGGTCTTCGGAAGTGGGCTACCCAGGTGCAGCGGAGTACCGTGAGTTTTACCGAGATTTGGGCTGGGATGCCGAATATGAATATATCAAGCCCTACATCATGCCCAATGGCCAACGGAAAAATGTAGGCATCAAGTACCACAAAATCACGGGGCGGGGTTTAGGGCTGGCCGATAAGGAACTCTACGATCCCTACTGGGCGAGGGAAAAGGCGGCAGAACATGCCGGAAATTTTATGTTCAATCGGGTGCAGCAAGTAGAGCATCTCTACGGCATCATGCAGCGGAAACCGATCATTGTGTCACCTTATGATGCGGAATTGTTTGGGCACTGGTGGTATGAGGGTCCCTGGTTCTTGGATTTCTTGTTCCGCAAAACCTGGTTCGACCAGAGCACCTATGAAATGACGCATCTGGCCGATTACTTGCAGGCCCATCCGACTCAACAGGTGATTAATCCGGCTCAATCGAGCTGGGGTTACAAAGGGTTCCATGAGTACTGGTTAAATGAAACTAACTCCTGGATCTATCCCCATTTACATAAAGCGGCTGAACGGATGATTGAGTTGTCTAAACGGACGGCGATTGATGAGTTGGAAACTCGGGCGCTCAATCAAGCGGCGCGGGAGTTACTGTTGGCACAATCGTCAGACTGGGCATTCATCATGCGGACGGGAACGATGGTGCCTTATGCTGTTCGCCGGACCCGATCGCACCTGATGCGCTTCCACAAACTCTACGAAGATGTGTTGGCGGAAAAGATTGATGCGGGTTGGTTAGAAAAAGTCGAAGCGATCGACAATATTTTCCCTAACATCAACTACAAAGTTTATCGACCTTTGTAGAGAACCTCAGATATTGGTAACAGTGGAAAAGACTTACAAATAGAAAGATGGATAGGAATAAGTTTCAAAGTCTACCTCAGGGTCCTGAATCGTAGACCCGTCTGCATGAACCGTTGACCCGCCAGAACGAGAACCATACTCAATCGGTGCTGCCCAGTTGGAGGAAACAACCGTTGATTCAGGGGTGGCACCTTGAACTTCGCGATCGCAGTCGTGATCAAACGCCAGGTAGAGATAAGCAAAATCTTGCATGATGAGGCAACCAGATAGGGGACTAATATCTAAAAAAACGTTCAAACTTAAACAAGTCAGGAAAATTCAGTTAGAGGGTTGTGAATGGCATCATGAGTTTTGGTAATGCAACCCCGATTCCTGACCTATTGCCATTCTAGAGAATGACTTCTTGATGTTCATTCCCCAAATCAGTAAGGTTTTTGGATGTTACAAGCCTTGTTTTTGGATATTAAACACATTGCATCTGGTACGGGAATGTGCTAACAGCTCAATGATATTAAAGCATCCTGGGACGTGCGAAACCGTTCCCAATTACACCATGACTTCTTCAAAATGAATGATGTCCTGTCGAGGGTCCGCCAGACTAACCCGCAATTGCAGGCGATCGCCAGGGGTCACATCCCGGTTGAAGCGCATTGCCAATTCTAACCCTAAGTCTTCCAGCAGCACCAGACCCAGATTTTCGTGCTCTCGCAACCAGCGCAACATCAGCGCCTGCCAGATCTCATTGGGTAACCGCCGCAAATATTCCAAACCCCAGTAGCGATTGGTTTGTCGTTCTACAGAAACCGCTTCCTGCACCGTACTGCTGATACTCATCGTCAGTTCCTGCATCTCCGGCACCGAGAAGGGCAGCGGCGAACCCCGTAGGTGGGCTTTGATCTGAAAATGGCTCAACAAATCACTGTAACGTCGAATTGGAGACGTCACCTGAGTATAGGTATCCAGCCCCAAACTGGCGTGGCGGGCTGGGGTAATACTCATTTCACTCCGGGGCATACAGCGCCGAATCGCACAAGACCGCACAGGCCCCGCCGGCAACAAAATTAATTCTTCTTCCGGTGGCAGTTCCGGTTGAGGTTGATGCCGGAACGGAATGGGTAGTTGATGTTCTTGACCATACCGAGCTGCCACTTCTCCGGCCAGAATCATCATTTCGGCCACCAGTTGCCGAGAGATGGAGTTATCCAATACCTCAATCGTGATTTCGTCGTCTTCCACCTTAATCGAGGATTCCGGCATATTAATGCTGATCGCTCCCTGGGTCATGCGCCAGTCTCGTCGTCGCTTGGCCCAATGCGCGATCGCCTCCAGTTCGCTCTCACCCTGCACGCCCAATTCCAGCATCTCATCCACATCTTCGTAGGTGAGGCGGTAGGTGGTTTTGATCTGGCTGGCGTGGATGGTGTACGCTGCGATCGCTCCTGTTTCTTCCAGAATCACCCCAAAACTGAGCGCACAGGAAATCCGTCCTTGCACCAAACTCATCGGCCCTGTGGCAAGTTCCGGGGGAAACATGGGAATCATCCCAGTGGGCAAATAAATTGTCGTACTGCGGCGACGGGCTTCCAGGTCCAATTCATCTCCCGGCAACACCCACCGAGTGGGGTCAGCAATATGAACCCAAACGCGCTGCCGTCCATCTGGCAAAATCTCCAGACTCAACCCATCATCAATTTCGCGCGTACTCTCATCATCAATCGTATAGACCTTGAGGTGAGTCAGGTCTAACCGATCAACATCCGGGTCATCCGGGGGAGAGTCCAAACGGTGATGCGCCACTTCCAATACCTTGGGTGAAAACTGAACGGGAATTTGACTGCGGCGCAGAAACAGATTTTCGTGGGGAGTCCATACTCCCAGGTCAACTAAAAGCTGCAACGCGGCCTGCGGTGTTTCCGATCGCTTCAAGTGTAACAGGGTTTCAAGGGCGGGTGTTTTGTGGCTGGCCTCATCACCCAAGGCAGCAAACCGTTCCAGGGCTTCTAGGCGCAAGCGATCGCTACTTTGCCACTCCACGGGTTGCTTGACTAATGCCTGCTCCAATCGAGCAACGAAGCTTTCCCATTCCTGCTGCCGCTGGGCGGCCATCACCATCTGGTGCTTTAGCTCATTCACCTGGGTTTTGGGTCGTGGTTCGTAGCGATCGCCCTTCAGCTTAAAGTACAGCCGATCGTCTGCCAGCAGCAGGTGAGCCGCATAGCAAAGCGGAGGGGTTTGATCCGAGAACAGCAACATCGCCATCTCAGCGGGTGTCACCATTTCCCCATCATCCACCAAAATCTCCCAGGCCACTTCCAGACTGCTGGGATCAAGGTAAGGCTCGATTTGCTTGAGAAAGGATGGAATCTGAGTCGGCTTATAACTGTCCCCCATGATTTCAAAAGAAATCTCGCGAGGATGCAGCGTATGGGACTGCCCACGCTCATCAATGGCGATCCAGTGCTTTTTCCCTTCCGGGCGCTCAAGCACAGCAAGACGGCGATCGCCCCCTGCCCGAAATTCAACAAGAGTTCCCTTTTCCATTCGGGTACTGCCACCCAGTGGCGATTAACCTTCTTTGTTGATAAAAGGCAGCAGAGCCAACAGGCGAGCACGCTTAATGGCCTGGGTCAAATCCCGTTGCTGCTTAGCGGTTAAGCCCGTAATCCGACGCGGCAAAATTTTGCCCCGCTCAGTAATAAATTTCCGTAGTAGATCAACATCTTTGTAATCAATCGGCTCTTCCGGCTTGATGGGAGATACGCGGCGACGAAGGTAGGTCATGGGTCTAAACAAAAATGAAAGAAGTAATGATTGCGGAGGAAAGGGAATGGAAGTCAGGGGAGGGGATTGGCAAATTACCAATGACAGATCGCCAATCACCCACCCTACTTAATTTCCTTATGAACAGTGTGCTTATTGCAGTGGGGGCAGAACTTTTTCAGTTCAATCCGCGCTGTGGTATTGCGGCGGTTCTTCTTGGTGGTGTAGCGCGACACGCCCGGAGAGCGTTTGTCCGGGTTGGTGCGACACTCCGTGCACTCTAACGTAATGATGATCCGTACATCTTTAGCCTTAGCCATAATCCTAAAAGCCCAGCTTTGAAACAGAATTCGACACAGTCTTCTATTATTTCATATGGAGTGACGGTTCGGCAATTAGCCATCGCAATATTTATCCTAAACGTTGGCTAGCGCACACTCCCTTGACGGGCACTACAGGCTTTCCGTTCTCGGTCTGACCCTGGTTCTTGCCAGGAGTAAGCGAAATGACTGACGGTTTTGATTTGAGGAGCCAGCGATCGCAAGACCTGCATCTGCGCTTCCAACGGTGGACGGTTGCCCAATGGTTGTTGCCAAATCCCTGCCAATACAGGTTTGACCTCCGTCCCTGGGGGTGTCTGATTGAGCACTCGTTGAATTTGCTGCATGATGCAACTGGTGTTACCACAAATTCCATACGACATCGGATGCCACTCCGCCGATGCGGGGAAGCGATCCCAGAGCTGTAAGCGGGAGTCGTATCCCTGCCCCACCGTGGCGTTGCCTTCTGGAAAAAAGACCAGACCAACGGGAACTCGCTGATTCCGAATGGTAGACACCGCGTGATTGACAAAATCAATCACCCCCTGGGCGGCATGGGACACCGACAGTCGCCATAAGTCGGACTGAAGCTTGGCGGCTTGTTGGGCAGAGGGCGGCGATTTGGGCAAGGTAACAGGATTTAGCCCCTGCCACACCATATCTTTCTCCTGCGGAAACTGTTGCATGACCGCTTTCAAATCGTCTACCCGCAAAGCACCTTGACTGAGAAAGCGTTGCAGGAGCGTGGAACTTTTGGCGTTACGGGCACGTTGCAACAGCGTTTGCTGAGACGCTTCACCATAAATCCACAGGTCCTGGACTTTACTCGCTACCGAGGCCGCACCGTATCCCCGTGGATAACGGATGTAATCGACCAAGATGCCATCGGGTCGGCGCTGGGCGATCGCGGCAATCAAGGTTTCGTAATCTTGTCGCACTTGGGGACTGTAGGGATCGATGAACGCTTCATCGGGGTTATATTGCCCCAACTCCGTACTCAATCCTTCCACAATATTGGCGGTCAGGCTGGTTTGGCCCAGGCCATTGCGAGCCGTGGCTCGCTGCCGATCAAACCGCCGCACATAACTGGAACCAAAGTTCATCCCAAACAACCAGGCGTGAACTTTCAACCCCCGGTCTCGACCTTTTTGAATCGTTTGGGCCAGTAAATCCTCATTATCAGCCCCGGAACCCGTTAAGACTGAGTACCAGGGCGTAGGGTTTTGATTGGCAGGCAGCAACACGCGCCCATTGTAAAACGCCTCCACATAGACCTGGTTATAGCCCCGATCCACGATGCGATCAAGGACCGAGTCTAAAACTCCCGGCTTCACATCACAGGGATAGAGGCGAATCCAGATTGCCTGATTTTGAGGCCAGGTCTGATTCCGGCATTGCTTCAATCGTTCCGCATGTTGCCCTAGCAACGCTTTGTACTTGTTTTGAGCCTCCCGGTTGCCGTTGACCGCCTCCCGCTGCAACTTCTCCTTCTGCGCGATCGCGGCTGGAACTTGCTGGCAATAAGGAGGAAAGGTTTCAGCTTGCGCAGGTTGAGCCAGCAGAGCAGGGAACGTCCCACTCAGGGGAATCATGCTTGCCAGCCCTAAACGCTTGAGCAAAGCCGCCAAAACAAGCATTGGATACAACTGGGACTGAAGCGCCACCCGAACTCGATTTGATGAACGATTAAACATAGAAAAGACAGACCTATCTTGCGACCGGAAATCTGCCTTACCACACTAATTCACGATCCAGAACTTGGCACAAAAAGTGGCACAAAAAGATGCAAGCTCAACCTAACCATCCCCGGAGGCGTTCTGCCACCTGAGGACGGCGCAATTTTCGCATCGCTTTGCTTTGAATCTGCCGCACTCGCTCCCGTGACAGATTGAACAAGCCTCCCACCTCCTCCAAGGTGCAGGGTTTATTGGAACTTAAGCCGTATCGCAGGCTAATGATATCTTTTTCTCGCTCCGTCAGCACATTCCCCAACACATCCCAAATCTCCTGGCGGAGCATGGTTTCGGTCATTTGCGATTCGGGCGATCGCGTTTCCGCATCTTCCAGCAAATCCACCAATTCCGTATCTTCATCCTTACCCACGCGGTAGTTGAGAGACAGAGAACGGCGATGAACCTGCTGCAAATTTTGCAGTTGATCGGGGGTTACTTCCAGAGCTTCTGCCAGTTCTAGTTCCGTTGGGTTGCGGTTAAGTTTGCGTTTCAGGTCACGCTGGGCACCCTTCAGCTTATTGAGTTTTTCAACAATATGCACCGGTAGACGAATGGTGCGGGAATCGTTGGCGATGGTCCGGGTGATGCCCTGCCGAATCCACCAGTACGCATAGGTGGAGAACTTGTAGCCTTTGTCAGGATCAAACTTTTCGGTCGCTCGATTTAAGCCCAGCGCCCCTTCCTGAATCAAGTCTAGAAAAGGCACACCCCGGTTGATATACCGCTTGGCAATGGATACCACCAGACGCAAGTTAGAACGAATCATTTTGCGCTTCGCCACGCGGCTACGGTGCAATTGATGCTCTAGCTGACGCTCGGTAAGACCCAGAGCTTTCGCTAATTCCGCTTTGTTGGGGGGATGGCCCAACTCATAGGCGAGGCGCGATCGCAGCGTCTCCACCTCATTCAAGTAACGAATTCGAGTCGCCAACTCAACTTCTTCATCCGGCTTCAGCAGCGGATAGCGTGCCATCTCCTTAAAGAATGCACCCACAGAATCATCTGATGTGGTTTTGCTATAGCCCGACGAGCGAACCTTGGCAATTTCCTCCTCAATGACAGAATCAGCTTGCAGGTCAATGGCATCAAACTCAATGGCATCACCCTCTGGCAAGTCTGAGGCCAAGTCCCCCAGCGCGGGATCGTCAAGAAGCATGGTTCCTTCAGTCTGCTCTAACGAATCAAGAAGACCATCGACTGACAACCGATCCAGATCGTCCTGATGTTGAGTCGTGTGAGGCTTGGTGGAAGAACTGATCTCTTGAAACATAGGCATCTAATAAGGTGGATGGACTAGAAATGCCTGAAGCACTTATTGAAGCAAAGCAACACAAATGGTCGTTGTGTCTGCTTATCTTAACGGAGAGACCCCATAAAACACCTCAAACCAGCGGCAGAACTGGGCAAGATCACGGGCACACTGCATCTAAATCAGCGATATCAGCTATTCCCATCCTGATTAATGATTTCTTTTGATGAAGCTACCTGAAGTTAGGGCATAGATTGTTAATAGCGCTACAAACTTCGATATCGCCGAACTTTTCCAAGTAAATTTAGATTTCAATTCTGGATGAAGTTGTAATAACAGCACTGATGTTCTTAATCATGTTACTGGCCTGATTCACTTCATCTGATTGGCCTAACCCGGAGGGGGCCGTTTCTCCCCGATTTGGGTGATGGCGCTACGGCTACAATTTCCTACAGTTAAATGATGGCAGTGATAAAGGCGATCGCTCCAATTCTGAGTCTTGCATGAAGATTCGGGTGGTGAGGCAGACGTTGGCTGAATGGAGTGTTATCTTCGCGCTATCGGGGAATTCTAAGCATGTCAGTGTATTCCCATCTTGGCCTTGACGAATCGCAGCAGGCGACTGATACTAGGCAAGGTTGCAGAAAACTGCAATATTTTTTTCCGGTTTTTGTTAACGGTCGCTAGTATTGAGTTAGTCTGTCGCGAACTAATTTATCTACCTCTGCCTGAAGGTTATTGCCTTTACGCGCTTTGTATGTCCACCTCTATTGTTAGTTGTTAGGCACGTTCAATGCTTCCATCCAACCGCTTATCTCTTCGATCGCTCGGTCAGCACACCACCAGTACGACTGCACCTGCTCCGTGGTCGGCACCGCGATCGCAGGAGCAAGCTTCTCCGTCAAAGAGTTTGGATGCATTGTGTGAATCACTGCCAGCAAACTTAAGCCCTAATAAGCGTGCAATTATCAACCGATTGGTGGCTCTGTACGAGCAAGGCGCATTAGGTTAGTTTCACTCATTAATATTTTTGATTTGACCCGTCAATATTTTTGACCTGTCAATATTTATGGAATGATCTAAAAAAATATCTTGAAGTGAGTCTGCTAGGCAGGCTCATTTTGTTTTTAAGGGTAATTATCAGGGTGTCTTAACTTTTGTAGCGATCATGCCGGATTATTTTCCTGTCACTTAAAAGCGTTATCAAGGGGTGAGATTTCTTACAATACAAGCACCACAAACTATCCGGCTAGTGTTTTCAGCCAAAGTACGTCTGTGAGATAGCTCACGTTTTGCTGATCTTTAGATCATTGCCAAGTCAAATTTTCTGGACATGTCCCAGCCGCCCGTGATTCTTCTATTGTTCCCCACTTCAATTCCCGGCAATGACCGACCGATCGAAACGCTCAGGGCAACTCTGCAACATGCCTAGTGACGACCCCTCGCTGCAATACATTCAAGATTTAATCCAGCGCATTGCCGATGCCGATACGGATGATTTCTTTGAACTCGCCAGACTTGCAGGGTTAAGCCCGGTTGAGGATTTTTCAGGGGCCGATCTCAGGGACGTGGATCTCAGATCCGCCATGCTGGTACGTGGAAATTTCATCAATACGGATCTCTCCAGAGCCATTCTGATTAATGCCAATCTGGAGGAAGCTAAACTCATTGGAGCGTTTCTCCGCAATGCCGTTTTAACGGGAGCAAAATTAGACTACGCCAAATTAGTGAGCGCTAACCTGACTGGCGCGAATTTGGTGGGAGCCTCCCTGGCAAATGCTGATTTAACTCGTGCCACCTTCGCGACAGCAGACCTCAGCCACGCCGATCTGCGTCGGGCCAATATGACGGCAGCCACTCTGTGTCAGGCTTGCCTTTGTGAGGCCACCATGAGCCACAGTAATTTGCGGCGTGCCGACCTGAGCCAAACCGATCTCAGTGGGGCCAGTCTTTATGGTGCCGATTTAAGTAACTGTGATTTACGGATGGCCGACTTGAGTGAAACGAATTTGGTCGGTGCAACGGTGGCGAGAGCGTTGTTTGGCGACAACGCAGGGCTGACGCGAGAAATGATGTTGGAGTTGAGCCGTCGAGGAGCGCTATTTTATAGCCACTAGTGTTCCGTCTGGAAAATTTTGACGGGTTGAAGACCCGCAAAATTCAACCCTAATCAACCACCTGTATTTTGGCTACCCGTCAATGATTGATTGACTTACTACTAGCGTGAGTCGAGGGGTAAGGTGAACCAGAAGTTTGAACCATGACCAGGGTGGCTTTCAACCTGGATGGTGCCGCCGTGAGCCGCAATAATTTGTTGACACCGATGTAACCCCAAACCAATTCCCGTTAGACGATGATTATCCAACCCTCGGACATAAAGCTGGAACAGGCGATCGCACTGGTCCGCTTCCATCCCTACGCCATCATCTGTAACACTGCACGTTGCTGTGGAGCCATTGTCGTTGGTTTGAAGTGTCGCATTCAGCGTAATCGTTCTACCGGGTGGATTGTGCTTCAGAGCATTCACCAGCAGATTTTCCAGTACAAATTGCAGTCGGCTCAGATCTGCATTCACCGCAGGCAGATCCCTGGGAATGTGATTGACAATTGTGGCTTGGTTTTCCTGGATCTGCGCCTCCAGGGAGGCTAAAGCATTTTCGGCCACACAACTCAGATAAATGCGTTCTCGCACTAAGGTGCGATTGGGGCAGGGGTTGCCTGTGTGGTTTTCCATCAAGGAGTTGAGCAAGCTGAGTTGGCGATCGCTACTTTCGATCATCCGTTCCAGCACCGACCGAGGTACAGAAACGGATTCATCACACTTGCTGTGGAGATGATTCAGGACCATCAACATGCCATGCACGGGTGTCCGTAGATCGTGAGTCACGGCGTGCAGCAGAATATCTTTCACCTGATTAAGCTGTTGCAATTCCTGCATCCGCTGGCGTAATTCCTGCGTCCGTTCTTCTACCTGGCACTCCAGATTACTGGCTAACATTCGGAGTTGTTGATAAAGCTGGCCCTGCTGAATCGCAATCTCCACCTGAGTGCCGAGTTTTTGTAATAAATCAATTTCAAAGGGCTGCCACTGACGCGGAGTCGCGCATTGGTTCACAATCAACACACCAAACATTTCACCATTGAGCATGATGGGTACGCCCATGCCCGCTCTGACCTGGCAGCGATCGTAATACTCCTTGAGAAAAGGAGTTTGCTCCACCTGAGTGGTGTCATTAATTACCCGAACCCCATCACGTTGAAATAATTGCCGAACATCTTCGACCGAGCAAGGATCAGCCTCCCAGCCTAAAACCGATGACCAGTCGGAGTCCACCGCTTCGGCAACCGTTCGACACACTCCACTGGGTGCAAATTGAGCCACAAAAACGCGATCGGCTTGCAGAAACTTCCGCACTTCAGCAACAGTAGTGTTTAAAATCTCCTCCAGGTTGAGCGATCCTCGGATGCGGAGAGCGGTTTCAGACAATAACCGTTCACGGTTGGCGGCCATCTGGAGTTGGGCTTCCGCCGCTTTGCGTTCTGTAATGTCGTAGGCAGTGGCCAGGGCCGCCGGTTTACCATACAAAAGAGCGGTGCCTGCGGTCATATCTACCCAGCGTTCCTGTCCTGATTTGGTCAAAATCTTAATTTCGTATCGAGTCGGGACGGCTTCGCCTCGCTGCCTTGCCAAGCCGCGATCGCGCACTAACTCTCGAAAATCTGGATGGGCTAATTCCCAAAATGGAATGGCTGTCAATTCTTCTCGACCATACCCGGTAATTTGCTCGGCTGCCGGGTTAACGTACTTGAGATGGTTGCCCTGATAGATGAGAAACGCACAGGATGCCGTTTCGGCCACCACCCGAAATCGAGCTTCACTTTGTTGGAGAGCCGTCTCAGCCTGCTTTCGCTCCGTGATATTTTCAAACACCAGGCCCACACAGCGATCGGGCAGGGGAAAGGCTTTGATGGCATACACGCCTAAAGGAATGCACGTATCGCCGTAGCGAACTTCGCCCAAGTCACGTTCTTTGCCCGATCGCACCACATCAGCGTAGATTTTGGGAAAGGCAGAATCGATCAGGTCGGGAAACACCTGTTTCATCGGTTTGCCCAACAAATCGGCAAGTTCCCCCCGCACCTGTAACATTTCCTGCGCCGCCGGGTTGCATTCCATCAGGCGGAATGAGTTCACATCGTTCAAATCGGGCAATTGCCAGACCAGCAGACCAATCTGCATCCGTTTGACGATGTCGCCATATAACTGCACCCGATCCTGTGCCTGTTTCAACTGGGTGATGTCTTCCGCCACCGCGATCGTGTATTGGGGTGCTCCCTGCTGATTACGCACCAGGGAATTGGTAATTCGCACCCACAACGGTTTGCCATCTTTGCGTAAATGCCGCTTCTCCACTTGATAAGAATCACGACGACCAGAAATCATTGCGTTAAATAGCTCCACATCCGTCGCCAGATCATCCGGATGGGTAAACTCGGAAAACGTCATCCGGGCCAGTTCTTCCTGCTGATAACCCAGCATCGCCTGCAAGGCAGGGTTACTTTCCAGAATGTTGCCGCTGAGGCTATCTAACCCAATGCCGATCGCCGCCCCTTCAAAAATTCGTTGGAACCGCCGCTCTTGTGATCGATACTGCTGCCGCCACCAGAGATTCATGCCCCCAGCCAGCAACGCCAGCAACAAATGAGTGACCATTGGGACAACCCAAATTACCCACACGACGGCTGCATTGTTGAGCAACAGGGGAGTTGCCTGATCGATCGTCTGCCAGAGGAGATAACTCGTTCCTGCCGCCCCCATCCCCCCGGCCAGCAACAGTCCTCCCATCGTAGCGAAGTTGCGCCAAGGAATTGTGCGGCGATCGCGAGACGTGGTTCGATTCAAGCCCATAGCACTCCAAAACAACACACAGCAGACAACAATTCCCCTCCAGCAGGCATCACCAACAACTCAATAGTCAAATTACCGCTACCTCTAGAATGTCTGCTTCAGGCGGCAATCGCTTCACCCACTCGGATGAGCACAGTTGTTACCATTTCTGTACCTGAGCAGGCGATGGGTATCGGGGCACTAATTGGTAGGGGTTGACGAGGAGGAGTCTGGTGAGGGGGCGATCGCGGGGTCTGAGGTTTCCACCGGGTCTCCTTTGCCGAAAAAGGTTTGAGCCGCCCAACGGGTTAAGAGGTGGGACAGCAAGCCCAACGGTCCCGCAAACAAACACAGAGCGATGGAGTGAATCGTCCAGAGGCCTGTGCGCTGCCCTTCCCAATAGACCCAGCGCCCCACAAACAAATCCAGCACCAGGAAGTGAGTCCATCCGGTGGCAGCGGCGCGTTCATCGGCAAAAAAGTGGGCAATGTCAGACAGTTTGGGATTGGCCAGGGCGGCGGCGTTTTCTGGGGTAATGCTGCTGATGAACAGGTAAAGATACAAACCTGCCAACACCACAAAGGGAAAGTCAGAACTCATGACCCGCTTTGTAATGCTCAAATTGGGCAGAAAAATCATTAATGCCCAAAACGGCAACACAAACACGTTGGAGAAATCGAACAAATAGGAAACATCAAAAATTTGAGCGAGTGGCATAGGGGTTGAGTCCGGCAAAAAGAACGAATCAAGCACTGGATCAAGCAAATAGGAGCAACGCGCGATCGCCTTACCCAATCACAAAGTTCACTAACTTTCCAGGCACGACAATCACTTTTTTGATTTCTTTGCCATCCAGATAGCGTCTGCCAATTTCTGAGTCACGGGCATACTGTTCCAGTTCCGCCTGAGTCGATTGGGCGGGAACCGGGATCATGCCGCGCGTTTTGCCCAGAATTTGGATCACCAGATTAATTTCATCCGCCACCAGGGCTGCGGGATCAGCTTGGAGCCAGGGTTGCAGATGAACGGAATCAGGATATCCCAATTCATGCCACAGTTCATCAGCGAGATGGGGCGCAAAGGGAGCCAGCAAAATCAGCAACGTTTGAATCCCTTCGGCATAAATGGGCGAATCCTTACAAGCGGCATCATTCAGGGCGTTGCTCAGTTTCATCAACTCGGAAACTGCCGTGTTGAATTGATACTCCCCATCCAAATCTTCGGTCACTTCTTTGATGGCAGTGTGAATGGCGCGACGCAACTCTTTTTCAGGCTTTGAAAGGGCTGCGGAGTGGTTTGGCCCTTGACCTGGTGCTGGCTGCCCTGCATACTCTGCGACTAAGCGCCACACCCGATTCAAGAACCGGAATTGGCCCTCCACATCCGCGTCTTCCCATTCCAGATCTTTTTCGGGTGGCGCTTTGAATAGGATAAACATACGGGCGGTGTCGGCTCCGTACTTGTCTACCACATCGCTGGGAGCGACTCCGTTGTACTTGGATTTAGACATCTTTTCGTAGACGATCTCCAGCGCATCCCCGGTTTCAGGATCGGTGGGGTTGGCAAAGTCGGTAATGTGCATCGGCAACACGTACTTACCGGTGCGGGGATTTTTGTAGGTTTTGCCCTGCACCATGCCTTGAGTTAGCAAGCGCTGGAAGGGTTCGTCGCAGGTGAGCAGGCCGCGATCGCGCAACACTTTAGTAAAAAAGCGCGAATACAACAGGTGCAAAATAGCGTGCTCAATCCCACCGACGTATTGATCCACCGGCATCCAGGCATTGGCTTTTGCAGCACCAAAGACCTGGCGATCGTTCTGGGCATCCGGGTAGCGCAGGAAGTACCAGGAGGAGTCGATGAACGTGTCCATCGTGTCGGTTTCCCGCTGGGCGGCGGTGCCACAGGTAGGGCAGGGCACATTGATCCAGGCTGCCAGTTTGGCTAGAGGAGACGCACCCCGACCGGAAAATTCCACATCTTCGGGCAAGGTCACGGGTAAGTCGGCATCGGGCACCGGAACCGCGCCGCAATTCGGGCAATGAATGATGGGAATGGGTGCGCCCCAATAACGTTGCCGGGAGATGAGCCAATCCCGTAAGCGGTAATTTGCCGTGCCCGTCCCTTTGCCGTTTTGTTCCAGCCATTGCACAGCCGCTGCCACGCTTTGCCCCTGATCCTTACCGGCCAGAAGGCCATTGAGGGGGCCAGAATTGACCATTACCCCATCGCCGGGATGGGCAGCCGTCAGGGTGTCCCCATGCAATGCTTCGCCTTCCGGTTGCACCACGACTTTCACCGACAGATTGAACTGACGGGCAAACTCAAAGTCTCGCTGGTCGTGGGCGGGAACGGCCATGATTGCGCCAGTGCCATAGTCCATCAGCACATAATCAGCAATCCAGATGGGGATTTTGGCGTCATTCACAGGATTAATGGCATAGCTGCCCGTCCAGACTCCCGTTTTCTCACGGCCCTCGGCGGTGCGATCGATGTCGCTCTTGGCTGCCGCCGCGTCCTGATAGGTTTTAATGGCCGCCGCTTGTGCCGGTGTGGTCAGCGTTGCCACGAGGGGATGTTCGGGCGAGAGGACCATGAAGGTGGCGCCCCAGAGGGTATCGGGGCGAGTGGTAAAGACGACCAATTCATCGCCAGCTTCTGTGGTGAAGGTGACTCTGGCCCCGGTGGATTTGCCGATCCAGTTGGCTTGCATCAGGCGTACTTTTTCGGGCCAGCCTGGGAGTTTGTCCAGATCGGTGAGCAGTTGTTCGGCGTAGTCCGTGATTTTGAAGAACCATTGGCGCAGTTGTTTGCGTTCTACCTTCGCGCCCGATCGCCACGATCGCCCTTCGCTGTCTACCTGTTCATTGGCGAGTACGGTTTGATCAATCGGGTCCCAGTTGACGGTGGCATCTTTTTGGTAAGCCAAACCCGCCTGGAAAAATTGCAGAAAAATCCATTGCGTCCATTTGTAATAATCGGGCGCACAAGTGGTGACTTCCCGCTCCCAATCGAAGGAGATGCCCAATTGGTCCAACTGTTGCCGCATCTGGGCAATGTTTTGATAGGTCCATTGGGCGGGATGGATGCCCCGCTCGATCGCGGCATTTTCTGCCGGGAGGCCAAACGCATCCCACCCCATCGGATTCAACACCCGAAACCCTTGCATCCGTCGCACCCGCGCAATCACATCGACAATCGTGTAAACGCGAACATGCCCCATGTGCAGATTGCCCGATGGATAGGGAAACATCGACAGCGCATAGAACTTGGGCTTGCTTGTATCTTCCGAGGTTTTGGCTAACCCCTGCGCTGCCCAGGCTTGTTGCCACTTCGCTTCAATAGCTGCCGGATTATATCGGGATTCCACAGACGATCTCCTGCAAACGGTTGGTTTAATTCATTTTAAGAGGTGCGTGGTTCGCACGCAGTCACCATTCGAGTAAGGTGGCAATTTGGTTGCCCAGGGTGACGGGGTTAAAGGGTTTTGTCACCACTCCGGCCACTCCCAGTTCGGCAAACCGGCGGCGATCGCTGGGCAACACCTTGGCCGTCAGGAGCACCACTGGAATGGCTTGCGTCATCGGGTTAGCTTGCAACCGCTCAAACACCGAAAACCCATCCATATCTGGCATGGAAACATCCAGTAAAATTCCATCCAGGCTTTCGGCCTGCTGGGCCTGAGCCAATCCTTCTGCGCCAGAAGCCGCCGTTATCACCTGCCACAAAGCAAACTTTTCCAATGCAATGCGAGCCACAGCCCGAATGTCGGGGTCATCATCAATCAGCAACACGCGCTTCGTCATGGGTTCTTCCTGCACACGGCACGATGAAATAAAAGGTGCTTCCTGCACCAATTTGACTCTCTGCCCAAATTTTGCCACCATGCTGCTGCACAATGCTCTTACAAATTGCTAACCCCAGGCCAGTGCCGCCTTTCTGGCGCGAATCGGAAACATCGACCTGTTGGAATCGCCCAAAAATTGATTCCAGTTTTTCCGGTGGAATGCCCCGTCCTTGATCTTGAATGGAGAACAGGATGGCGGGGTGAGGGATGGGGGATAATGCTTCCAGCATTTCCGCCTTGAGCCACACCGTACTGCCGGGGGGAGAAAATTTAATGGCATTGCCTAGCAGGTTGGTGAGGGCTTGCACGATGCTATCGGGAGCAACGGAAATTCGTGCATCGTCCGAGGTGACGTGAATGGTGACAGCGGCTTGTAAGGCGATCGCCTGCACGGATTCCAGCGCCTGTTGCAGTAAATCGATCACCAAACAGTCTTCTAAGGCTAACTTTACCTTCCCCGATTCCAGTCGTTCCAGGTCGAGGATGTCGTTCACCAGGCGCACCAGGCGATCACTATTGTTCAACGCGACTTGCAGCATTTGCTTGGCCGTGTCAGGGTCCTGATCCAGCACGCCCGTTTCTAAAATGCCAAGCGAACCCCGAATCGCCGTCAGAGGAGTTCGCAGTTCGTGGCTGACGATGGAAATGAATTCATCTTTGATGCGATCGAGTTCGTGGCGATCGCTGATGTCTTGAATTTGGGACACAAAATACAGGGGATTACCGTTTCGATCGCGCACTAATGACACATTCACCAGCACCCAGATGATATGCCCTTGCTGGTGGATGTAGCGTTTTTCTCGCTGGTAGGCTCGTTGCTCTCCGGCTAGCATTCGTTCCGTCAGTTCCAGATCGACCGGGAGATCATCAGGATGGGTAATGTTGTGGAAGTGGCGGGCCAGCAATTCTTCCTCGTTGTAACCCACAATCTCACACAACGACTGGCTGACCTTGAGAAAGCGGCCATTGGTGCTGACCCAGGCCATCCCGATCGCGGCATCGTCAAAGGCCCGCCGGAACCGTTCTTCACTTTCTCGCAGCGCTTCTTCTGCAACCTGGCGTTCAATTTCGCGCAACTTGCGATCGCCAATATCACGAATAATCACCAGCACCGCATTTTCGCCACAGGCCACAATCCGCACTTCCTCATACTGCAACTTGCCCCGCACCCAAACTTCCTGCTCATAAATTTGCGGTGCTCCGGTCGCCAAAACCTGATGTACTGCATGCTGTTGCCGTGATGCGACATCGTGGGGCACCAAATCATGAATATGCTTGCCGACTGGATCGAGGTCCTCGATCAAATCCAACAGCCCCCCGGTTTGCATCGCATCCAGATAAATCCCCTCCGTGGAGTAGAGAAAAATACTATCGGGAATCGCAGTTAGAATAGCCCGCAGTCGGGCTTCGCTACTGGCCAGGGCCTCTTCGGCATGTTTGCGATCGCTGATGTTTGTCATTTGCACAATCAGATAAAGGGGGTTGCCGTCAACATCCCGCGTGATGGCCAGATTCATTAAGCCCCACACCGTTTGCCCCGCTTTCGACAAAAACCGTTTTTCGACCTGATAGGCTGAAGGCTGCTCGGCAAAAAATCGTTCTACCAGGGCAAGATCAAGGGGCTGATCGTCTGGATGGTCGATCTGTTCCAGTTTCAGTTGGAGCAGTTCAGATTCAGCGTAGCCTAGCATTTCACACAGCGCCGCGTTGACTTCCAGGAACTCACCTGCCGGAGACACGAGTGCCATGCCAGAGGAAATGGTGTCAAACGCCCCCCTAAATTTTTGTTCACTGCGGCGCAGGGCTGTCTCCATGCGATAGCGATCGGTGACATCTTCTGCAAAGGAAAGCACCGAGACCAGTTCACCCGACTCATCAAACACCGCAGAACTGTACCACTGACAGAGCAAGACCCGCTCATCCTTCGTGTAGTTGCGGTTAAGAATCGTCTGACTGGTAATCTCACCCCTCAACAGAGGCGCTAACCGCAGATTGACAAGTTCCTGGTCCTCCTCATAAATAAACTGAAACTCCTTCCAGTCTCGGGTGTTGACTTCGTCAGCCATCCAACCAAACAGGTGCTCGGCTTGCTTCGACCAGCGCAGAATGCGGTAATTTTTATCCCATTGCACGATCGCGAGGGGCGACTCCTGGAAGTGGGTATTCACATCCTGAATCGCTTGTTGGAGTTGCCGTTCTGCCTGTTTGCGATCGGTAATGTCATAGACTGAAGCCAGCCATGCTGTGATGTTGCCATTGCTATCTCGTAATGGGGCATCCAGAATCAACACATCAAATCGTTCACCATTGCGGCGCATGAAGCGGAGTTCCAACCCCTGGGGGGGGCGATTTCCGTCTAAGCAATTGGCGAAAGCTTGCATGATGCGATCGGTTTCTTCGAGGGGCCAATAGGGGTAGGGCGGTGTTTGCCCTAATAACTCGGCTTCGCTCCAGCCCAACATGTCGCAGAACCCTGGATTGACGTAAATTTGTCGTCCGTTCATATCGGTAACGGCAATGCCTTCGACGATCGCGTCTTCGATGGCCCGTCGGAAATCAATTTCAGCCTGTACTCGCTGTTCGGCCTGACGGCGTTCTGTAATATCTTCTGCGGTTCCCACCAGGCGTTGGGGGTGGCCCGTCTCATCCCGAACGATTAATACTTCTGCCGAAATCCAGCGCACTATACCATCGGGCCGAATGATGCGATACTCCCGCCGAACTGGGTGCCCTTCAAATTGCTGTTTGAGGGATTCAACCACCACTTCGCGATCGTCTGGATGAACAAAACTTTTCCAATGATCAGGATTTTGATACAGGCTGGCGCAGGGTTGGCCCCAAATTTTTTCATACGCCGGACTGATGTATAAAAATTCGCCTGTGGTGATCGATCGCACAAAGAAGAGTTGGCTAATCGTGCTGGCAATTTCGCGGAATCGTTCTTCACTCTGGCGCAGCGCTTCTTCGGTTTGCTTGATGGCTGTAATGTTGCGTACACTGGCTACCACGCCCGAAATGGACTGATCGGCATCCACGTAAGGAGCATAGGTAACGCTAAGAAATTGCCGCCCAATCCCGGCTAGTTCAAACCATTGGCTGTACTGAATCGGTTCTCCGGCCAAGCAGCGATCCAAGCGCGGTTGAATGATGGTGGTAAACACCTCCTGGCCCAATAGTTCTGGAATGGAATGGCCGATAATTTCGGAGTAGAACTTGCCATGCCAGTTCAGGAAAGTCTGGTTGACGATTTGATAGCGGTAGTTGCGATCGATCAGGGCAATAGCATCGGCAGTGGCTGAGACAATCCGTTCGTAACGCCGCAATGATTGTTCTGCTGCTTTGCGATCGCTAATATCAATCATCAGGCTGTAGTAACCGCGCACCTGATTGACCTCATCAAAATCAGGCACCAGCACCACAGACACACAGCGATCCGGCTGATCTAGCTGCGGCATGGTCACTTCGTAGTTCACCGATTCCCCCGCCAGGACGCGCTCAATTTGGGGGCGATTGAGGGTGTAGTTGGCTTCTCCGATGAGGTCGCGGGTATATTGCCCCTGAATGGCTTCGCGGCTGAGTCCGAAGTGAAGTTCGTAGGTTTTATTAACAAACTGGTAACGCTGCTCCGTATCGGCGTAGGAAATGAAGACGGGCAACGCATCCGCCAGCAACCGCATCTGTTCTTCGTTGCGTTGCAGTGCGATTTCGGCTTGTTTGCGATCGCTCACATCCAACACAATCCCATGCCAGAGAATATCGCCGTTGGGGAGGCGTTCTGGGCGAGAGTTGGCCTGAATCCATTTCACCTTGCCAGAGGCAGTAACAATCCGCCATTCATGCTGAAAGGGTTGCATCGTTTCCAGGCTGTGGGCGATCGCTTGTTGGTAATCGGCGCGATCGGCGGGATGCATCTGATTCGCCACCAGAGAAGCATCCCGCAGCACTGCCGCCACCGGCAGTTCATGAATTTCTTCAAACGCTGCGCTGACATATTCAAACCGCACCGGGCCAGCCAGAGATTCCACCACGGTATAGATCACACCGGGGGAAGCCGCCCCCAATTGCTGGAACCGAGCTTCACTATCTCGCAGGGCGGTTTCGGTCTGAAGGCGCTGGGTCACATCCTGAGCCAGGGAAAGAATGGAAATTAACTCGCCCGTCTCGTCTAGCAGGACGGAGTTATACCACTCGCAGTACACCACAGAGCCATTCTGGTGATAATTCCGATTCAGACAAAGGCTGGCCTCACCTTGCAACAGGTGAGCGGCGGTTTGGTTGACCACGGCTAAGTCATCTTCAAAAATGAATTGCCAGTCGTACATGGTTTTGCCTAACACCTCTTCGGCTCGCCAGCCAAAAATCAACTCAGCCTGGTGCGACCAACTCTCCACCCGAAACTCCCGATTCCAGCGAATCGTGGCCAGGGGAGAATGCTCCACATGGTAGGTCAACTCTTGCAACGCCTGCTTGAGGGCAATTTCGGCCCGTTTGCGATCGCTAATATCAATCACCACTCCGTGCCATGCCACCTCCCCGTTATCGCGCCGCAGCGGACGCGAGTTGCCCTGGAGCCATTTGAGTTGACCGGAAGGGTTGATGACTCGCCATTCATACTGAAAAGGTTGCATCGTTTCGAGGCTGTGTTGGACGGCAGCGTCGTAACCCGCGCGATCGGCTGGATGAATGCGATCGATCAGAACATTGGCATTTGCCAGCACCTCCTCAACGGGGAGTTCGTGGATTACTTCGATCGCCCGACTCATATGTTCAAAATAAACCGAGCCATCAACCCGTTGCACCAGAATGTAAATATTCGCGGGGGAAGAGTCGGAAATCTCTCGGAAGCGCAGCTCGCTTTGCTTCAGGGCCAGTTCGGTTTGTTTGCGCCCTGTAATGTCCTGCACTACGCCATACCAGACAATTTCCCCGTTGCTGCGCCGTTCAGGACGAGAAGCTCCGGCCACCCATTTAAGCTGTCCCGACGGAGTGATAATCCGCCATTCATGGGTAAACGGTTCCAGGGTTTGGGCACTCTGGGCCGCGATCGCATACATACCGGCGCGATCGTCTGGATGCACCTGGTCAAAGGATAGGTCAGGATTCGCCATCACCTGTTCGGGTTCTAGTTCCTGAATTCCACGACAAGCCGGACTCATGTATTCAAAGCGGTAGGCTCCATCCGTCCCCTGCACCAGAATATAGATTTCGCTGGGAATGGCCGCCGTCACCCGCTGGAACCGAGACTCGCTGGCCCGCAGCGCAATTTCAGTTTGTTTGCGATCGCTGATGTCCCGCCAGATCATGATGATGCAAGATTGGCCATTGAGGTCATGGACTTCCGCCGACACTAAAGCAGTTTTCAGTTGGCTGGACTTAGTCCGAATCGTGGCCTCAAAGTTATCCACTTTGCGATCGCGGTGCAATTGCTCAACCCAGTGATCGCGCTCTTCGAGGGAGTCCCACAGCCCCAATTCCACGGCGGTATGTCCGATCATTTCCGCCTGGATGTAGCCGCAAAACTCTGTGGCCTGAGGGTTAACCTCCAGAAACCGCTCCTCCCAAAACAGCGCGATCGCGATCGGGTCAGGACTGGCCCGAAAGATCGTCGTGAATTTCTCCTCTGATTCAGCCAGGGCCGTTTTGATGCGATCAAAAGATTGTTGCAGTTGGGCCGCTGTTTGGTTAAAGGATTGCGCCAGCGCTGAAAACTCGGCAATGCAGCTATCTTCCTCCAATGATTGTTGCCAGTTGCCTGCTGCTAGCGTACGACTGGCTCGACTCAATTGCTGGATCGGTTTAGCAATCCATAAAGCCATTAATATTCCGGTTGCAGTCGTTCCCAGGAGCGTCAAACCACTCAGCAGCAAGGTCTGCCACAGGTTCTTTTGAATTTCTCCAATAAAATCGGCCTCCGGCACCACGGTGACAATCAACCAGTCCAAGCCATACTGATCTTGATAGGGCGTAACCTGGATAAACTGGCGGCGATCGCCGTGTTTGACACTCAGGCGCGTGCTGGTTTTGAGTTTGGTTGGATCTTTGATTTTTTGCAGTAGATGCTGCGCGATCGCCCGCGTTTCGGCATTCTGGCTTTGAATCGCCAGTAACCGTTGGGCATTGTTTTTTGATACAAAAATAAAGGGTGTTTCCAGCGTCGAGGTGGCCACTAGATGCCCCGATCGCTCCATGATCAACGCCTGTCCAGAGGGCGAAAAATTCAGGTCATGCAGAAAAGTGCTAATTTCTGACAGCGTCAGACCCGCCACAAACACACCCTGAAAATTGCGGTTTTGGTCATGCACTGGAGCGATCGCCAACATCCCCAGCGTCGGCGCGATGCGATAAACAAAAATGGGCGACCAGCGTTGGGCCGGGGTGGCCTGGGCCATCTGAAACCAGATCGTGGAGCGGATATCGTTCGTGAGGGAGTAGATCGGTTGTTGCGGCTTCCCCTGCTCATCCACGGGAGCAAAAACCTGTTTTCTGGTCGTGGAGTTTTCAATGCGTTGAGACAGCACCATCCCACGGGTCAACGGCACTCCACTCAACCTGGAGGCCAGATCGACTAATTCTTGACTTTGGAGGCGAGTATAGCCGACTTGAGTGCCCTGGGGCGTGTTAAAAATATTGCCGCTAATCAGAGGAGACAGATTGACCGTTTGCCAAAGCCGCTGATTTACCTGGGGCAGATTTTGCAAGTCTAAAGTGCCTTGCTGGACCGCTAAACGATGGGCAGCGACGGTCTGCTGTTGCATTTGCAGATGTATCGTTAAGCGATCGCTGACGCGCTGTGACGTTTGGTTCAACAACTGGTAGGCCATGTCTTCCACAGACTTCTGACCACTGCGGTACGACAGGTACCCAACTAAACTGACGGTTCCCGTCGTGAGCAACACAAAGGGAACCACCAATACCCAATGCAAGGGAATTTTGCCAATTAAGCGATCGCGGCGAGGGGCTGGCATTGATGCTGGCATTAATACGGTAAGGATTAACCAAATAAAAGAGTATAAACTGTAAGCCCTAAAGGTAAGAAAATCCTAAAGCGGATATAGACAATAGGTGTTGCGCCCTCGATCTTTCGCCGCATACAGCGCTTCGTCGGCAGTCACCATTAACGATTCCATCGTTTGTTCGTGGGTGGGAATCGTCCCGGTAATGCCCATACTCAAGGTGACACACTCACTCACTGAAGATTGGGCATGGGGAATGGCCAAACTGGCGATCGCCGCTTGCATCCGTCGTACTACTCGTAAGGCCCCATTCAAATCTGTGTTGGGCAGAATAATGCCAAATTCTTCTCCCCCATAGCGAGCTACCAGATCAACCGAGGGATTAATACAGGTTTGAATGATTTGAGCAATTTGCTTCAAACAGATATCTCCCGCCAGATGACCGTAGCGATCGTTGAACTGTTTGAAAAAATCCACATCCGCCAGAATCAGCGAGAGGCTGACCTGGGCCTGGGCATGATAGTGCCACTCTCGCGCTAAAAACTCATCAAACTTGCGGCGATTGGCGATCTGGGTCAGGGCATCGACGCGCGATTCCTGTTGCAAGGTTTCAGTGTGTTGCTGTTGCATCTGATCCAGTTGTTGGCGCAATCGGGAGCGTTCAATCCGGTTCAGCACCCGCGTTACCAATTCTGAACCAACCAGTGGTTTGTAGATCAAGTCATCGGCCCCAGCATCAAATACCTGTTGCACACGCACCGCATCCCGATGCCCCGTCACCACTAGCACAGGCAAATTGGTATAGACCAGATCTTGCCGCACCACCCGGCATAGATCAATGCCGCTAAACATGGGCAATTCCAGATCTAAGATCAGCAAGTCTGGGTTGATCTGGGTGAGTAGCTCCCAAAACTGCTCCGGATTGGATAGCCCAATGATCTTTAAACCCCACGGTTGCAACAGACAGGTAATCAAGGCCAACACACTGGGATCGTCATCCACCACCATAACGGTAGCACTCAGGCGCTGCGATGCCTGCTGGGAGACAACACAGCGATTTACCAGGGCGATCGCTTCCCACACTTGAGCTGGCGGCACTGGCTTACAAAGATAACTCTGGCAGCCTAACCGTACTGCCGTCACGCGGTTGATCAGGCTATCTTCCTCGGCCAGCAGCAGCAGCGGCACCGTGGGGAAGTGCTGCTTCAAAGTTTCCACCAAAGCAACATCCACCGCCCTTGGAGTCAGGCCCTCCCATTTCAGCAAAATGACAGCAGGCGTTGCCTGTAAGCAATTGCACTGGACTTGCTGAGGAGCCACCACCTGAAACTCAATCCCCTGGGTGCGGCCCTCTCGCTGTAGAGCTTCGATCAGGTTGAGGTCATCTTCTATGAGGAGAACGAGAATATCAGCGTCCTGAGAGGCCGAACGATCAGTCAGCAACTGAGGCGTGGGATGGGTCACCTCCTGTTGCAATGTGATTAACATCTGAAGCGCTTCCGCAATTTGGCCAAGGGTGGGGGCATCGTCCAGCAATAATTGTTCCACCATGCGGGCGGTTTCTGTCCCCTGGTTATACCCAAACATCCCCAGTGCCCCAGCCAAGCGATGTGCTTCCTGCCGTGCTGTTTCGCGCTGTTGCGGCAGGAGGTCGTCCCCTTGCAGCGATCGCACCGCCTGGATGAGTAACGCTAAGCGTTGTTCCAGGGATGCGCGAAACTGCTCCGCCAGTTGATTAATGGAGGCCAGGCCTGCTTGATAACGGGCCTCCGATGGGTCGATCGCTTGGCTGGCCAGGTCCTTAATGGTTGCGGCCTCCTCCGGTGCCAATTTCAGTCGGTAGCCCAATCCATAAATGGTTTCAATCAAATCCTCCTTCATCCCTGCGGCTTTAAGTTTACGTCGCAGATCTTTGATCAGATTCGTCACCGCATTCTCAGTCGGGAAATCATCTGCTGTCCACAAATTGTCTAAAATTGCCCCACGATTGAAAATCCGTTGTGGATTGCGCAGAAATAACTCTAACAGGCTATATTCTTTCGGCCCCAAGGTAATGGGTTGCTGCTGATATGTGACCTGGGCTGCGACTGGGTCCAGGCATAAGTCTCCCCACATCAGGGTAGTCGTGGGAACGCTCCCCGTTCGCCGCAACAAAGCCCGAATGCGAGCCAGAAGCTGGTTGGAGTCGCAGGGTTTAATCAGGTAATCATCGGCTCCGGCATCTAATCCCGTCACGATGTCGTGATTCAAACTTTTTGCCGTCAACATTAGGATCGGCGTTGCATCTTCCTGCGTGCGAAGTTGACGACACACCTGAATGCCATCCAGCCGGGGAAGTTCCACATCCAGCAGAATCAGGTCATACTTCCACAGGCTAGCCAGTTCTAACCCCGTCTGCCCATCGCTGGCCAGGTCAACGGTGTACCGATGGGCCGTTAACACTGAAGTGAGAAACTCGCCTGTACTTTGATCATCCTCAACCAGCAGAATTTTCATAGCACCCAATCAGTTGGTTTGCTGATCTGATTTCACTCCTTACATCGGCTCCGGAAGCGCTTGATTACTTGACGTAAAGTAGTCACTTTAACAAAGGAATCGCGATCGCCATTCAGTATCGTAAGGTATTGATACTGTTTTACTTCTTCCTGCACATACTCTATGGCAACCATGATTTGGATGGAAGACATCCGTAAGACTTACCAGTTAGGCGAGGTCGCGGTGCCCGTGTTGAAGGGCATTCATCTGGCGATCGAGGAGGGGGAATATGTGGCCATCATGGGAGTCTCTGGTTCTGGGAAATCCACCCTGATGAATATTATTGGTTGCCTGGATCGGCCTTCGCAGGGATGTTACGTCCTGGAAGGGCGAAATCTGACCACGTTGGACAATGATGATCTGGCTTACATTCGCAATCGTCGCATTGGCTTTGTGTTTCAGCAGTTCAATCTGCTCGCCCGGTCAACAGCGCTGGAAAATGTCATGCTGCCGATGGTCTACGCCAATGTGCCCCGTAGCCGTCGTCGGGAACGTGCCCTGGAAGCCCTCCACCGGGTGGGATTGGCAGACCGCATTTATAATCGCCCCAGTCAACTTTCAGGGGGGCAGCAGCAACGAGTTGCGATCGCCCGCGCGCTGGTCAACCGTCCGGCGCTGGTGCTGGCAGATGAACCCACTGGTGCCCTCGATACCGAAACCTCTCAGGAAGTGATGCATTTGCTGACGGAGCTCAATCAGCAGGGGATTACCATCGTGATTGTGACGCACGAACCCGATGTCGCCGCCCAAACTCAACGCACTATCCGCGTACAAGATGGGCTGATCGTGGGATAACGAGGCAGAAGACATAAAACATAGGACATAAAACATAGGACATAGAACATAGGAGATAGAACATAGGAGATAGGGAAGTTAGAAGAAAGGCTCCTTGAATGCGCGCTGTTCAAGGAGCCTTTGTATTCATTCCAAACAATCACTCATTACAAACAATCGACCCAAACTATGAACCAAGTCATCAACGTCTGCCCAAGGGAGCAGGATGATTAAACTTCTCGTATGAGGGAACGCTCAATCTGGCGATCGCCCGCGAAATAGGCCCAGGAACCCAGTAGGGACGCAAGCAACCAACCTGAAAAGAAAACGCAAGCAAGAATCAGCATAGAAACCTCCATTGAGTATAAATACTCATCGCCGTATCTTGACAACCACACCCTAGCAACCAGTCCCGCAAGACTGCAACATTTCTTAGCAGGGATCAAAAATTGTTACATCTTGATAAAGAAACTTCAGATTTTTCAGATTCCGTGCCTTCACTGTTCTCGCGCGATCGCTGGCTCATCCGGTCATACCGCCGCTTTAGCCCCTGCTGAAGCGGCTCAATTCTGAGAAACCATCTACTGGGTTGAAGTTGAATGAGTTTGCCCGGTTGCATAAGTCTGGTGGATAGGTTTGCAGGTGGGAAGCAGAATGCGGGTAATTTTCTGTGTCCAATCCAGCCACACCGCTTAAAATTTCACTAGCAAAAGCCCACCCATAATCGAGTAATGGCATGAGCGACGCAACGGAAACTATTTTTAGCAAAATCATTCGCCGGGAAATTCCCGCCGATATCGTCTATGAAGACAATCTTGCCCTCGCCTTCAAAGACGTAAACCCCCAGGCTCCGGTCCACATTCTGGTCATCCCCAAGGAACCGATCGCCAAACTCTCAGATGCCGAATCCCACAATCATGCCCTCATGGGGCACCTCCTCCTCACCGCCAAACGAGTTGCCGAGCAAGCCGGGTTAGAAAACGGCTATCGGGTGGTGATTAATTGTGGCGAAGATGGCGGGCAAACCGTTTACCATCTGCATTTGCACATTTTGGGTGGGCGATCGCTGGGGTGGCCGCCGGGATAGGCAACCAGAATCGCTAAAATATAGTTATGGCCAGAACACTTAGGCCAGATCGAATGGCTGAAAAGCTGATTCTGGGTAGGTGTTTTGACGCGCCTCTGCCACGTTTTACATGGCGACGGCTATAGAAGCTCAACCCTCCATGACAAGGAAGTTACAAGATTTATACTCGCCCTTTAGCTCGGTTAATTGAGCAACTTCAACATTTGCCGGGAGTTGGCCCGAAAACGGCTCAACGGCTGGCTTTGCATATCCTGAAACGGCCCGAAGAAGAAGTGAAGGCCCTGGCACTGGCCCTGATGGAAGCCAAAACTCAGGTGGGGTTCTGTTCGGTTTGCTTTCACTTATCGGCAGATCCAGTCTGCGAAATTTGTCGGGCACCAAATCGAGAAAGCCGCACAATTTGTGTGGTAGCAGACTCTAAAGACGTGATTGCGCTGGAAAAAACCCGCGAATATCGGGGGAAGTATCATGTGCTGGGAGGGCTAATTTCTCCGATGGAGGGCATCGGCCCCGATCAATTGCACATTCAGCCGTTGGTGCGGCGGGTAAGCCAGCAGCAGATTGAAGAGGTGATTATTGCGATTAGCCCCAGTGTCGAAGGTGAAACTACCACCTTGTATGTGGGACAGTTGTTAAAACCCTTTACAAAGGTAACTCGCATTGCTTTTGGGTTGCCGATGGGGGGCGATCTGGAATATGCCGACGAAGTGACCCTCGCCCGTGCCCTGGAAGGACGACGAGAACTGGATTGATCTTTGTTGTTATTTCTGTTTTTAATTTCGCTGGGTGATGACAAAAATTGGCTGAGCGATCGCCCCACCCAGCCGAGTTGATTGCAGGCCCAACTTTTGTAAATAGGTTTGCATTCGGTTGATGATCACTGGGTAGGAGACCGCGATCGCCCAGTCTGAATGCAAAGCTTTTACTTCAGCTTTTGCTTGATGAAGGCCAGAATTTGCGCCATTTGCTTCTTCATGGCATCAATTTCTGCCTGCATTCTGGCAATCTTCTCGTTGAGAGCCTGCACATCAGCACTGGAGCTAGCACCCCCAGTTGCAGCCGCCGCGATCGGGGCGGGAGTCGTAGCAGGAGGACGACGTTTGGCCTTAGCCATTGCAGTTTTGATCGCTTCAATTAGTTGCCGCTGATCAAAAGGCTTTTGGACAAATTCAAAAAATTCAAATGGCTCCTGCAACTTCTCAGTCACTTCTTCTTTGCGACCTGACATCAGCACTAGCGGAATCGACTGGAGGTCATGTTGGGTTTGAATTTGCTGAAAGACTTCCCAACCGCTCATCTTGGGCAGCAGGAAATCCAACATGATCAGGTTAGGGCGCTCTTGGCGAATCAGGTTGAGACCTTGAAGGCCATCTTTTGCTTCCAACACTTCAAAGTTTCCCTTCGGCAGCATATCGCGCACCATGCTGCGAATTACGCTACTGTCGTCAATAACCAGGATTTTGTGACTAGCCACAGTTGAACTCCTTAGTGGTGTCGGCGAGGGTGGTAGAGGTGAGCAATTCGTTGGGCGAATTATGGTTTTTCACTAGTTTAGCCGCTGTGTGCCTGGATGATTCATTGAGAATTCTGGGACAATGAGGGCTAAATGCACACGGCTAGTATTCCCACTTATTATGTCGGTTGAAACCAGTTCCTCGAAACTTTCTCCACAGATTGCTTTACCCCAGGGCGATCGCGCCAGCCTGGTGAATCTACCAGAGTGGCTACGACGACCCGTAGGTAAAGCCAGCGAGCTTTCAACGGTTCAGCGCATTATTAAACAACGGCAAATTCACACCATTTGTGAAGAGGGGCGTTGTCCTAATCGGGCCGAGTGTTACGCCCAGGGAACGGCCACCTTTCTCCTGATGGGGCCAACCTGCACCCGCAGTTGTGCGTTCTGCCAGGTCGATAAGGGTCATGCCCCGATGCCCCTCGACCCAGATGAACCGACCAAAGTCGCAGAAGCGGTTCAACTGTTGGGGTTAACGTACGTTGTGCTGACTTCAGTCGCGCGGGATGATTTGCCCGATCAGGGGGCGGGCTGGTTTGTGCAAACGATGAGGGCCATTCGCCAGGTAAATCCCACAACCCAGATTGAACTGTTAACGCCGGATTTTTGGGGTGGGCGGAATGCGACGGCACCAGAATTAACCCCAGAGGCGCTACAGCAGCAACGCATTCAAACCGTTGTGGCAGCTCAACCTGCCTGCTACAACCACAACATTGAAACGGTCCATCGGCTTCAGGGGCAGGTGCGACGCGGGGCAAAATACGATCGCTCCTTGCGCGTCCTGGAGTGGGTGAAGCACTTTGATGCTGCGATCCCCACTAAATCTGGGTTGATGGTAGGGCATGGGGAAACCCTGGACGAAATCATAGAAACCTTGCAAGACTTGCGCTCCGTTGGCTGCGATCGCGTCACTCTGGGCCAATATCTACGTCCCTCCCTCGATCATCTCCCCGTGCAGAAATATTGGACTCCCGCAGAATTTGACGAACTGGGGGCGATCGCGCGGTCAATGGGCTTCTCCCATGTGCGATCAGGTCCGTTGGTGCGAAGTTCTTACCATGCCGGAGAGGAGGCATAGGGAGCCGATCCAGATCAAAAATGCGGGTTGTTGTGTTGTGGTTGGATGTGCGATCGCGCCCGACCCGCTAAAATCAACTATCGTGATTATGACCACCTGAATCAACGGAAATTACTATGACGCTTCCAGCCCTTTCCAGCGATGTCATCGCGGATCAACTTGTTGAAGAGGAAACTGCCAGCAACCTTGTAGGAGTCATTGAAACGGTGATTTCGAGTCTGGCGGCGGATCAGTCTGCAATGGTCAATCGTAGTGATGCCGGACATCTCTGGAAGTTTAAGTACGGCACCGTTGAAGTTTTTGTTCAGCTTACGGGGGTAGCAGACGAAGATACTTTAACCGTCTGGGCTGCCGTATTAACCCTACCGGCCAAAGATGAACCCAAACTCATGCGACAACTGTTGGAGCGGAACTGGTCCAACACGTTAGAAGCTCGCTTCGGCATTCTGAATAGCGAAATTGTTGTCGTGGCGACGCGATCGCTGGCCGATTTATCTCCTACTGAAATTTCTCGTGCCATTACCATTGTGGCGACGATCGCCGATGAAAGCGATGAGCCACTCCAACAAGAATTTGGTGCCTAAGTTCAGCCTCTCAATTTAACCCACAATAATGACTACCTGGCGGTTGATTCCTCCGCTTCGTGCGTCCGGAGCGTTCCACATGGCCCTGGATGCCTGGTTGTTTGACCAGCACACGCAGGGGCAACATCCGCCGACTTTACGGTTTTATACCTGGCAGCCGATCGCCCTTTCCCTGGGTTATCACCAGCGGCAATTCCCTGATTCCTGGAAAACACTAACCTGGAACCATCAACCTATTGAGTTGGTGCGTCGGCCTACGGGGGGACGAGCCGTATTGCATCAGGGAGACTTAACCTACGCCGTGATTACTTCAGGCTTGCCGACCAACCGCCAGCAAGCCTACCAGCAGATTTGCGAATTTTTGCTCCAGGGTTGGCGATCGCTGGGGGTTGACGTGTTCTACGGGACAGCGGGGCGGGGCTATATTCACAATCCCAACTGCTTTGGCACTGCCACCGCTGCCGACTTAGTCACCGCTGACGGCGCAAAATTCATTGGGAGTGCCCAACTACGGCGAGGCAATGCGGTGCTGCAACATGGCTCAATGCGGTTACACCAAAGTGCCAGCCTATTTCAAACCGTTTTTCACACAGAAGCTCACTTACCGCAACTGCCGGTTGCCACGCTGGAAACCAACACCATCATCCAGGCATTAGTCAGCGCCGCAACCGCCTGTTTCGGCGCTGATGTTCAAGAACAACCCCTGTCTGCGGAAGAATGGCATACTGTTGCAGACCGACAGGTGGAATTTGAAGAAATGGCAATTAAATAAGTTCGATATTTGGTAGGGCGGGTTTTGCCGTCGAGTCCATTGTGGAATGCAGATTGGTTTGCGAAACCCGCCCGTACAGTTCGCGGATGTATTAAATCCACCCTAAGCTTTGGTATCAGAAGCTAAAACGGCAGCCTGAGCGATCGCGCCCAGTTGAAACCCGGGAGGATAGGCTCCCTCATCTTTGATTTGTTTAATCAAAGAATCGGACACAGTCATTTTAAGTTTACCGGCCAGTGCTCGGACAATATCACCCCGATCAATTACGCCTGATACGGCTCCAGCAGGAGACAAGACCGTCATTCGGCGTAATTGGCGTGATTCCATTTGCTGAATCGCATCCACCAGCGGCGACGCTTCTTCCACCGAAGGGATCTCAGCCAGGGGATGAATAATGCGATAAAGCTTTTGCATTTCCCATTCGCTGCGCTCCACGTAGTGCAAATCATCCGTCATGACCATGCCCCGATACCGCCCATCGGAAGACGCATAGTACACATCAGATTTAGTATTGCCCAGCAAATAGTCATCCGCGAAGCGACGCAGCGACATTTCCGCATCTACCACGCGAAATTCCCGCGTCATCGCATCGGCGGCTTTCAAAGAGAGTAAGGCTTCCTGCAACTCCGTGAGGCGATCGTAACTGCTGGCATTTTGCAGCACAAACCAACCGATCAGGCCAATCCACAATCCGCTCGATACTCCACCCACAAAGGTGAGAATCCCAAACAGAATCGCTAACCAACCCAGCGCTTTGCCCGTCCTTGCCGCCCAATGAACCCCTTTGAAGCGGCTGCCTGTTGCTTTCCAAACCGCAGCCTTCAAAATTTGTCCCCCGTCGAGGGGCAACCCTGGCAGAAGATTGAAGAGTCCCAGGAACAGGTTGATTGAGGCTAGATTGATCGCCATGACCCGCACAGGGTTGGTTTGGTTGGGCACCGCAATCAGCAAAACCGCCAACAACCCACACAGAGCAAGACTCACCGCTGGACCCGCGATCGCCACCTGAAAGGCTTGTCCCGGAGTTTTTGACTCCTGCTCAATGGAAGCCACCCCACCAAACAGAAACAGCGTAATCGAGTTGACTTTAATCCCCTGGGAACGAGCCACCAGGCTATGCCCTAACTCATGCAGCAGCACCGAGGCAAACAGCAGGATCGCCATTGCCGCAGCAGCTCCATACGTTAACACCCAACCCCAATCTGGGTACTTATCCTGCCAGACATTGCCGTTCGCGTAGATCAGGAACGCCAAGATTAAGAACCAGGATGGATCGATGAATAGGGGGATTCCAAAGAGCGATCCAACTCGCCAACCTCCCTGCATAATGACTCCTTGCTTCCTATCCTTCCAGGATAAAGGATGAATTGGGAGAGTGGGGGAGGAGTCAGGGCGATCGCCCGCCCAATCCGAGCGGGGCGATGGTTGAGAATCGTCAGGAGAATGGCTGCGACCCTGCGGCAACAGTTTGCATCAGCCCGTTTGTACCATCAATCGGCAGAATTGGGGTTTGCAAGGCATGGCTGAGATCATCAACCGTCATGTCGTCGAGAAATTTGGGTTCATCGTGTTTGAGCATGACCGTGGGAAGCAGAATGGCATCGCCCAAATCTTTCCCCTGCAAAGCCTGGAGAATATCCTGTCCGGTAATTAAGCCCGTCACAGAGATTTCCTGGCCCCAGTAGTGGGAAGCGATCGCCACCATATTTACCGTTAAGCCTGCAACTTGATTCAAACGGTTGAGAATGGGCTGAAAGGCTTGCTCCACCGCATTGCCAACCACCCAGGTGTAACGGCGAGGGGTAGACAATTGCCTGGGTAATTGTTTCGCCGCCTGCTGAAAAGCTTTGAGAAACTGTCGAATCGAGCCAACCCCATTGCCGATTTGGGGATAGTCTTCGTAATGCGATTCGGGCGGTAACTCCTGTCCCGCAATCAAAAACCACTCATCCGCCAACCAGACAAACGTAGACCCAAACTGCTGCCGAAATTTGGTTTGCAGCGCTTGCACCTGGGCAATGACTTCCTGCGCTTTTTCGGGAGTCACAGGCACCAACTCATCTGCAACGGGGCGAAAGCGAGTCAAGCCGACGGGCACCACCGCCACCGAAGCCACGGCAGGAATCTCATCCTGATGAAATTGGGCCAGATCCAGTAGGGTTTGGGTCAGATGGGCGCGATCGTTCATGCCGGGACACACCACAACTTGAGCATGAATCTGGAGGTGGCGGGCCTGGAACCAGCGCAAGTGGTCCAATAGTTGGCCAGCTCGTGGGTTTTTTAGCAGCCGACTGCGAATTTCTGGTTCTGTCGCATGGACTGAAACATACAACGGTGACAGCCGCAGTTGTTCGATCCGGTCCCATTCCCGCTGGGTCAGGTTGGTCAGGGTGAGGTAGCTGCCATACAAAAAACTCAGCCGATAATCATCATCTTTAAAGTAGAGGCTGTCGCGCTTACCGGGGGGTTGCTGATCGATAAAGCAGAAGGGGCAGCGATTATTGCACTGGATTAAACCATCAAACAGGGCCGTGGCAAATTCCAGACCCAAATCGTCATCGTAATCTTTCTCAATCTCGACTTGATGCAGTTTGCCCTTTGCGTCTAATACTTCCAGTTCCAGTACTTCATCGGCGCAGAGGAAGCGATAGTCGATCAGGTCGCGGGGCCGCTGCCCATTGATGGACACTAAGCGATCACCCGCTTCAAACCCAATCTCAGCCGCGATCGAGTCGGGTTCTACCGCCGTAATTAATGCAGGTTGAATGGAGGCTTCACTCATGGCCGGAAAATCAGCAAGGGAAATTGAAAGGTCTGTCTACCACTATTCACCATGCCACTGGAATTCAACAACTAGCCACCCACAGGTCGCCAACCCGCCGCCAGGGCACCCAGAATCATCGAACCAAAGGCCAACCGATACCAGACAAATACCCAGGTGCTGCGACGCTGCAAGAATTTAAGCAACCAGGCGATCGATAGGTAAGAAAAGATAAAGGTAGAGATGATCCCAATCAGGAGCGGCAAAAAGCTTTCGATGCTGCGTAGAGCCTTTGTGGACTGGTAAAGTGTGGCAATGGTTAAGGTTGGAATGCCCAACAGAAAGGAAAATCGAGCCGCGGTTTGGCGTTGCAACCCCAAAAACAGGGCTGTTGTTAACGTGGATCCAGAACGTGAAACTCCAGGCACGAGTGCTAGGGTTTGTCCGAGACCAACCAGAAACCCATCTTTGATCTCCAAGGAATTGAAATCTCGTTTGCGAGTCCCAATCCTTTCTGCCAAACCTAATAACAGTGCCATCACAATGGATGCCAAAGCAATAATGAGGGGACTTTCAGGAATTAAATCTTTGAAGATAAAGCCAAAAAACAAAGCTGGAATCGTGCCGATCGCAATGCCGACAAAAATCTTCCACTCTTCTTGTTGCCAGTTTTTTTGCTGAAACGCTTGCCATGCACCCACCAAAATCTGCCGGATGTCTGCCCAGAAGTACCACACCACCGCAATCACACTGCCAAACTGAATCGCATCGACAAAATATTTTTGTTGCTGCCAGCCAAATACATCTCGAAAAATTAGTAGGTGTGCGGTGCTGCTAATCGGCAGAAATTCTGTAATTCCCTGGACAATCCCCAGTACAAATGCCTGAAATAGCTGCTCGATTAAATTTGGACTGGCAGGCACTTGAGTCGTTGGGGCGGTGGCCACCAGCAGCGGGGTTAACCAATCGGCAGAATCAACCGCAGCCAGCGGATGGAGGGCAAAGAAGGAGAACAAGCGACGTGACTCCAGAGTACATAACATTCCGTAGATAGTATGGCACTGGTTTTCTGAATGGTCATCCGCTATAATCACACCACATACCCCCAGGGGGGATATTATTTGAAACAGATTGGCTAGTTTTGTTAAATAAAGTAAAGTAAATAAGAAAGATTAGCGTCCACTTATATTCCTAAAGCGTTGATTTCCTACACGTCTGCCACTTCCTCTCCCTATTCCCAACCTGAAGTTTATTCGTCAGCGATCGCGATCGCCCCTGAAGCGAATCCATCACGAATCGGCCAACGTGGACGGATGTTTGCGGCGGCGATTGCCCTGGTATCGGTGCCGGTCTTTATCCAAGCGCCCCTGGTCAGGACGTTGCCACTGCTGAGTCTGGTCACAACTCTGTTATTTCTCCTGCTGGGACGCAGATGGCTATCGCAACCTCGCACTCATCATTGGGGTGATTTAACCATTGGCTTCGCCTGGACCTGGCTGGCTGGTTCTGTCTATTGGGGTTGGTTTCGTTGGGAGCCGTTTTTGCATTTGCCGATTGAAGCGATCGGGCTACCCTTCGCCCTCTGGGGCATTGCTCAGAATCGAGGCAAAATTGGCAATTTCTTTTACCTGGGATCTCTACTGGGAACCGTTGTTACAGATATTTTCTTCTATTTGGTAGATTTGATTCCGTTTTGGCGCACACTAATGGTGGTTGATGAAGCATCGGCTCAACCCATTTTTCAGGCCGCGATCGCCAAAGTTCAGACCCCTTGGGGAGTGAGCTGGGCTATGATACTAGCTGTTCTACTTTTACTCGTGAGCCTGGTGCCTCTACGCTCTCAAACGTTACACTGGTGGGCATTCAGTGGTGCGGTTTTGAGCACTATTTTGGTTGATAGCTTGTTCTGGTTTGCGGCCTGTGCTGCTTAAGCCGAAGGGCAGGTAATTTAGTTCCGAAATAGAGGCAAATCGTTAAATCGCTTGTTAGCTTTGAGTAGACTTGAGTTACAGTGCAACAAACATCGTGTTCAAGCCCTGTGTTTGTTGTGCCAACTAAGCTAACCCTGATTCATCGATTAGGTGCATCATTGGGAGACCTACACTTTTTGCCGTCTGTGGTGACCACTCAACCTGCTCCTCATCTCCTACTTCGGACTGACTCTGGTTATCGCCGCTTGCTCCTGACCGGAAGTAACTGTTGGACTATCGGTCGCAGTGAAGATAACAACTTTGTCTTGCCTGATCGATGGATTTCTCGTAACCATGCCATGCTGCAATTCATGGAGAATGGTGAATTTTATCTAATTGATTTAGGGAGCCGCAATGGTTCTTTTGTGAATGGTCGTCGGGTCAGCATCCCAGTCACGTTGAGTAATGGTGACCAGTTAACCTTTGGGCAAACTGAACTGGAATTTTACTGCCCGCCTCACAAGCAAGAGGTTGAAGAACCTTCAATGGCAGTTGAGGCAAAGGACTTTACAGCAACCGCAACGCTTCATGTCCGCCGTTTGATTTCAGTGCTGGTGGTAGACATTCGCAATTTCACCGTCCTGACACGCCAGCTCGATGAAAAAATTCTCTCCGAAATGATTGGTACCTGGTTTCGGCATGCGGGCGATATCATTCGGGAATATGGCAGTTGGGTGGATAAGTACATCGGCGATGCGGTCATGGCTGTATGGATTCATGGCGCGCAGGAAGTGAGTGACGACGAAATGTTGCAGATCATGAAAGCTCTGAGTGCGTTGCACAAGATGACCAGCGATCTTTACAACACCTATCCATTACCCTTCCCGTTGCGAATTGGGGCAGGCATTAATACCGGCTATGCCATGGTGGGCAACACGGGCAGTGGCGATCGCCCCGACTACACGGCTCTGGGTGACACAGTTAATGCGGCCTTTCGTTTGGAAACCTCAACTAAGCAAATTGGCAAAGATGTTGCCGTAGGTAAAACCACTTATCAATACTTGACTCAGTTAGGAGCCGACGAACGGTTATTTGGCGAATACACTGTCAATCTACGGGGATATGATGCCCCAGCCCTAGCCTATGCTTGCTCCTTCACTGATCTTGATGTGTTCTTGAAACGAAAAGATAGCGTTTTATAAAAAGTCGGACCGTGAAGGGTTTGAGTTCAAGCAATTGCTATGAAGTTTTGTGTATATTTCTCATGCAACAAAACCATGTGTAAATCGCTGGTATCCGGTTCTTTCCCTGGACAGAGGTGGGAAGTTAATGGCTCTTGCGTGAGATGGTGTGCAGGAAATGATAGTCTCTAAGAAACGCCATCTATAAGATTCCGTGGGATTGGTATGGGAGGTATAGATTTTATGAAACGATTCATGTGCCTGTTGGCAACTTTGAGCCTGATCATGGGTGTGCTTGGTTGGTCAGGTGTTCAAAGCGCGTTTGCTGCCAACTTGAGCATTCCAGCAGGCCAAAGTAGCACTCACTGGCTGACTGTTGTTTCGATGCCAAAGTTGTTGGCAGCAGCCGTGGAAGAAGATGTTCGAGATGCAGTTAGCGCAAAGTTGAAGACTGAATTTGGTCGTAAGCTCGATCTGAATAACACGAACATTCGTGCTTTCAGACAGTATCAAGGGCTTTACCCAACATTGGCAGGAGTTTTGGTGAAAAACGCTCCTTATCGGAGTGTTGAAGATGTGTTGAATATTCCAGGGTTGAGCGATCGCCAGAAGGAAATTCTGCGGGACAACCTGGACAATTTCACGGTCACCGAAGTTGAATCTGCCCTCACCGAAGGGGCCGATCGGATTAACAACGGCATCTACCGCTAAATCTTTACGCGCTCGATTGATTTTGCAAGTTGCTCGATGTCCCACTTTGGGCGCGAGCAATTTTGCTTTTGGTAGAGACGGTACCGCATTAGATTCACAGGTTGGAGGAACCCATCGGATTGGCTGAATTACCTCAGAGCACCTTGCCAGACCAGGTTGATGTAGTGGTGATCGGCGCAGGGGCGGCAGGGCTTTACACCACCTTGTGTTTGCCCGACCATTTTGCGATCGCCCTGATTACCAAAGAACCCCTTTCCCTCTCGGCCAGCGATTGGGCACAGGGTGGCATCGCAGCGGTGATTGATCCCCAGGATGCGCCATCCCTGCACATTGCAGATACCCTCAAAGCCGGAGTTGGCTTGTGTGATGCGGCGGCAGTGCAATTTTTGGTGGAGCAAGCACCCACCTGCATTCAATCCTTAGTTGGGATGGGGGTTGGCTTCGATCGCCATGACGGCAATCTGGCCTTAACCCTGGAGGCCGCACATTCTCGACCGCGTGTTTTACATGCTGCCGATAGAACCGGACGAGCGGTGGTGGCCACTCTGGCGGCGCGAGTGGTGACGCTCAAGCATGTGCAGGTGATCCAGGCCCTGACGTTGGATTTGTGGATGGCGGCAGATGGTCAGCGCTGTTTAGGGGTGAGCGTTTTACACAATAATCACATCTGCTGGCTGCGGGCAGGAGCGGTAATTCTGGCAACCGGGGGCGGCGGGCAGGTCTTTGCTCAAACCACCAATCCCGCTTTGAGTACAGGAGATGGCGTGGCGATCGCTCATCGCGTCGGGGCAATTTTGCGGGATCTGGAATTTGTCCAGTTTCACCCCACGGCTTTAACGCAGCCCGGTGCGCCTCGCTTTTTGATCAGTGAAGCTGTCCGGGGGGAAGGTGCCCATTTAGTCGATCAGACTGGTTATCGCTTTGCCTTCGACTATCATCCCGCTGGAGAACTGGCCCCACGAGATGTAGTGAGTCGCGCCATTTTCGATCATTTGCAAAAAACTGCCCCAGACCCAACCCAGGCCACTGTCTGGCTGGATCTACGGCCAATTCCGCGCGATCGCATTCAATACCGTTTTCCCAATATCATTCAGGTTTGCCAGCAATGGGGAATTGATGTCTTCACACAGCCCATTCCTGTCGCACCAGCGGCTCATTACTGGATGGGGGGGATTGCCACAGACCTGCAAAATCAAACCTCGATTCCTGGCTTATATGCGGTCGGTGAGGTGGCCAGCACAGGCGTACATGGGGCGAACCGACTGGCCAGCAACTCGTTGTTGGAGTGTTTGGTCTTCGGCGCACAGTTCAGCAATTTGCAAGTTGAAAAATCTGGTTTTGCGCCAAGAGCGGAAGAACGCCCGCCCGCCTTTAGCCCCATTGTCCCACTCTCTCTGCCCCCGGCCCCACTCATTGCCCAGTTGCGTGAAGACATTCCCCGGCTCCTCTGGCATAGCGCTGGAATTTGCCGGGAGCAATACGAAATGGAACAGGCGATCGCGCAACTGCAAATCTGGCAACAGGAATTTGCGTTTCTGCCCATCAGCCAGACCTTACACCATCAGCCTCCCGGCCAAGGGTGCAAGCTGGCCAATCCGCTCCAGATGAGTGAACTGCGGCAATGGGCAGAAACGCGCAATCTGCTGGAGATTGCCCAGCTCATTCTTAAAAGTGCTCATTTTCGGACGGAGAGCCGAGGTGGCCACTACCGCTCCGATTACCCCACCACTGACCCAACCTGGCAAACCCACACCCTGGTGCAGCGCGATCGCTGGTGGAAAAATCCGGTGAATCAGGTCCAGCCGCAGCTTCCATAGACACGCAGGACATCACCAGCCCGAATTACCCTTCCCGAATTTGCTGCCGGAGTTGTTCCAGTTCCGCATCCATTTCAGGCGTGTTGAGTTGGGCCGCAGGTAACTGGGCAGACGCGCTACTGGGTAAACTTTGGCCTGATTTCATCGCGGCCAGTTCCGCCTCAATATCATCCGCCTGACCCAGTTGCTCAAAGCGTTTTTCTAAATCATCCATCCCCAGTTCAGTCACGGCTTCAGCCTGGGCTTCCACTTGCAAAACTTTTTCTTCCATGCGCTCAAAAGCGGCCATAGCACTCCCGGTGCCCACATTGCCTAACATTTCATTAATTTGCTGCGTAGCCTTCGCCGAACGGGCGCGGGCGATGTACAAATCTTTTTTGGTTTTTGCTTCGGAAATTTTACTTTCCAGCTTCATCATGTTTTGCTTCAGTTGGGCCACCACTATCACCTGTTGATCCAACTGTGTTTTCATCGCAGTTGCCGTCTCTTGATAGGATTTGCGTCGCGTCAACGCTTCTCGCGCTAGCGTATCATCCCCTTTTTGCAGAGCAAGCTGAGCACGACGATACCACTCATCGCCAGTAGACATCGCCTGGGAATATTGTCGTTCTGTCCGTTTTTGGGTTGCGATCGCTTGAGCTACCGCCTGCCGAAGCTGGATCAAATCCTCCTGCATATCCAGCACAGTCTGCTCCAAAATCTTCTCTGGATCTTCTGCTTGGCTAATCAGGCTATTGAGATTGGCACGGATCACTCGCCAGATGCGATCAAACAGTCCCATGAGACGCTCCTAAATCAAGGAAAAAGGCATTTTTCCAATAGTACCTTACCTTTTCAGGAGAAACGCCCATCTCATGGCTTATAGACTTCCGCAGGAATCCCTTGCTGACGTAATTGCTCCGCTTGAGACTTGGCTGCCGATTCATCCTGATACGCACCAAACTGGACTTTCGCACCATCCGAATAATTTTTGACATAGGCATCGGGCACCTTCCCCCGATAATCCTCCAGCGTTTTATCACTGGTATAGGGAGTCACGACTTTATAGGTCGATGAGTTGGTCGGTGTGGGTACACCACTGGCCGAAGCGGGTGCAGGCGGGAGGGGGGTGCGATCGCGAATCGGCGTTGTGGGGACTGGTTTAGGAGTAGCCGGAATCGGCACAACCGGAATCGGTTTAGCGGGTGGAGCATAAGCCCGCACAGGCGGAGGACTCTCGCTTGGCCGGGATGGGCGGTTACTCGGCTGGGGTGGGCGATAGCTGGGAGCCGCAGGTCTATAGGTACTAACGGGGGGATTGTAACGAGGTGCAGGCGCTAATTTTCTGGGGCTGGGAATATCGCCAGCGGGCGGAGCGGGTTCAGCGGGTTCATTCACTTGAGGGGCAGCCTGGGGCAGGGCCGGAACACCGGGAGCTGAAGCTGTGGGAGGAACTGTTTGTCCGACACCGGAAACACCCAGATTCGCAGTTTTAGGAGTGATTTTTATCCTTGGGGCATTCACCGTTGGGGCTGTGGGAGGGGTTCCCCCTCGGGCGCTCTCATCAGCAGGAATGGCTCCCAGGTTGCCCAAACTCAATTCAGGAAACTCCTGGGTTGCCAGATTCGGATGAGGGGCTGAAGCCGCTGGCAGTTCAGGTGAAACCAGGCCACTTTCTCCAGGCTGGCCACCCGATCGCGGTTGACGATTGGCAAACAGTTGGCTGACACTGCTGGGATTCATAATGACAAAGCCAAACAGCGCACTGGACATTAGCAACAACAACATAGAGCCGACTCCCAATGGAGTCAGCAGGCTTTGCATAAATCCTTGTTCAGCCTCCACCTGAGCCTGCTCTTGGGCCAGGGTGCGAAGCAATTCTTCCGAGGATTCCAGGTAATCGTCGGGGCCTCCATTCAAAGTCGCGGTCAGGTCAGACTCGATCGCGACCTGGGTAGCATACTGCTTGGCTAATTCCTTGAGTTCCAGGGAGGTGGAGTCGTCGGGATCGGGGGCAACGGTTGGCGCGATCGCGGCCAGGGGAGGTACGGTTGCCGTAGGATGAAACCCATCCATTCCGGAAGAGGCGGAGGAAGAAGGGAGTGGCTCCGTGGTAGACGGAGTGGCCATTAAATGCAATGCGTGAGCAACTTGGCGCTGGGCCAAGGGGCGGGGGAAGTAAGTCGTTTTGCCAAGCGCGCGCTGCCGTCGATAACGAATTAGTTCGGCTTCGAGTTGTCCATCGATGCTCTGTAGTGCCGCCTGCAACACCGGATGAAGGGAACTCCTTGCCGCATTGCCAAGGGGAGAGAGGGAACCAGCCTGAGAGGGCGACTGGACGATGGAAGCTCGATGCATGATTTAACTCCTAACCAATTCCTCATTCATTCACCCTGATCCCGGCACTGCTTCTAGGAAAACTCTACTCTTAGCGCCTTAATCATGGAAATGATTTGACATAACGCTATCAGTGTAACAACTCGATCAATAACAGTGACAGATTTCGTTTAGTATTAACTCAACTTTTTAGAAGTGAGCCAAAATACTGTGAAAGTTACACACTTCTTTACAAGAGAAGGAGATGGCCGATCGCGATCGGCCATTCCTACAACTAGACTGTTAGGCGTACAGACCGTTTAGCTCAAATTAAGCCGATGACATTTAACTCTCTTCAGACAGTATTGGGGGGGTTGCAAAACCAGTACCAGCGCCGCGAACAGCACCAATTGCAGCACATTCTGGACTGTTGGTTGGAAGTAGTGGGGCCAGTCGTTGCCGCCCAAACCAGACCCCTAAACGTTTACCGAGGGGTCTTAAAAGTAGCGACTTCCAGCGCGGCCTGGGCGCAAAACCTGGTGTTTGAACGACAGCGGATTTTAGAAAAATTAACTGTGGTGTCAGCGGTCCAGATTACAGATATCCGCTTCTCACCAGGGCAATGGCACACCACGAAACTCCCGCCTGCCGTCCCTGGAGAACAGTATCAACAAGAATTGTGGCAGGCGCACCCCAGTCGATTACGGCATGGTCAGCCAGTGGCGCAGTCAGTCAGTATCAACCCACCAGATCCGGAGAAAGACGCACTCCTGGCATTTCAACAGTGGGCAGCCAAGATGAAGGCGCGATCGCGACAGTTGCCCCTTTGCCCGGAGTGCAAGTGCCCCACGCCAATCGGAGAACTTCAACGCTGGCAGGTATGCGCCATATGCATTACTAAGCAGTGGTAATTGTCTTCCATCTTATGAGAGAGATGAGTTTAATCAGTAATTTTACGATTCAGTATTTGTCACTACAACTTCTTAAAAGTTCATTCCGAACCGGCCCAAAACTCCCAACTTTACGGATACTTCAAATGAAATCGGCACGTTAGGATGCGAAACACAGGCTTGCATCTTGCCACCTTCTCGCTTTGAGTTCTAATTGATCCCAATCTGTTTTTCGGGAAAAGCGACCTGGTTTTAGTGAATTTACGTGAGTTAGAACAATTTCCCATTTCTTCATTTCCGACTAATTCTGAAAACAATCTAAACCTGTTTTTTGGCTAGAAATCGCCAAAATATAAGCAGCATGATGACTTCAGGATAAGCAGCACAAATTCGGGGCTGATAGTTGGGGTTGAAAATGGGGATCAGATCCAACCCTTTGTTCAAGAGACTTTTTTATGAAAATCAGTTCCTCCACGATCTCCTCATGCCGTCACTGTCAGTTCTATTCCCCGGAAGGGAGACGTGGAGGACACTGTAGAAAACTGAATGTCTCTGTTCAAAGTCGATGGGAGGCGTGTAATCTAGCAACTCCCCCCTTTGCAACCACATGGAGAGAACTGGAAAGCATTGAACTGTGGAAACAAAAAGTGTTGTTACAAGAAGAAGTTGTGCTGGTTGTGGAAGGCTCCATTAGTAGTGATCTGTTTGAGGCCACCCAACCGACCTCGATCGCCATTCACTCCCGGGTTTCCCCTTAGCCATTTGTGCTTGAGCAACAGACTCCAGCGTCAGCACCATTCCATCTTCTAAACTAAAAACAACAGAGTCGGGCAGAGTGAAATGGTGCGACTGAAGGTTTGGCAATGGATGGTGCTGGTGCTACCCGTTGGGGCGATCGCAAGTTTCCTGCTGGCGGCGGCAGGCACCCAAATCCACAACTGGGGCTTGAGTTGGATCTGGGCCGTCTTCACCCTCGTCTTTGTGGGTTGGCGGTTCCTTCTGGTGCGATGGACTCGCCCCATGTTGCAGCAAGTAGAAGCCGCGATCGCTGAAGTCACCGAAGAACTGGAAGCCAAGGCAGTGACGAGCCAGGTTTCCACTTCAGCGCCCGCCCTGCAACAGGTCGAAGTGGCTTTGCAACAAGCCTTAGCAGCGGCCAAATCCGATCCACCCGTCTGGCAAGATTGGGACACTTTTTGGCAACGCTGTCAGCAATTGGTGGTTGATACAGCCCACGCCTACCATCCGGAGGTGCCGCGTCCTCTGCTGAATATCTACGTGCCGCAAGCCTATCGCCTGATTCGCGGCACTGTAGACGATCTAGACCAATGGATGGATAAACTGTCTCCAGTCTTGAATCAAGTTACGGTGGGGCAAGCGGTTCAGGCCTATGAGGTGTACCAAAAATTAGAGCCTTCGGCTCGTAAGGTGTGGCGCGTGTGGAATTGGGCACAGTGGGTGCTGAACCCCGCCGCCGCTGTAGCCAAACAAGCAACCCAGAAATACAGCAACCAGGCCAACCAACAATTGCTGATGAATTTGGGCCAACTGCTGAAGGAGTCGGCTCTCCGCAATTTAAGCCGACAGGCGATCGCGCTCTACAGTGGGCAATTACCAGCCCCGGAGCCGCTTACAACGGCACCCCCACCGGCCAAAACGCAAACCCTCCAGGCAATCTTAACCCACGCCGAACCCGTTACAGTTGTGCAGCAAAAGCCCGTTAATCTGTTGTTGGTAGGGCGGACTGGAGCCGGAAAAAGTAGCCTGATTAATACGTTGTTTCTGGAGGAGAAAGCTGGGGTTGATGTTTTACCCAGTACGGACGCAGTGCGAGATTACCACTGGGAAGCCGCCAGTGGCGAAAGCCTGACCCTTTGGGATACCCCTGGCTATGAGCAGGCCGATCGCCCTGAGTTTCGAGAACTGGTCTTAGATCGAGCGACCCGCTCTGACTTGTTACTGCTAGTCACGCCCTGCCTTGATCCCGCGTTGCAGATGGATGTGGACTTTCTCAAAGATGTGAAGGCCGAAGTGACAGAGTTACCCGCGATCGCGATCATCACTCAGGTAGACAAACTACGCCCGATTCGAGAATGGGCACCCCCCTACGATTGGGAATGGGGCGATCGGCCCAAAGAGATTGCAATTCGAGAAGCAACTCAGTATCGTGCCCAGGCGTTAGAGACATGGTGCGAGTTTGTGCTGCCAATTGTGACCAGTGACACCCAAACCGGACGGGCCGCCTGGAATTTAGAAGAACTCTCCCTCAGCCTGGTGGACTCAATTGATCCCGTCAAACAACTCCGGCTGGCGCGCTTCCTCCGCAACTTAGAAGCGCGGACTGTCGCGGCGGCCAAAATCATCGACCATTACACTTTCCAGATGGCCACAACCCAGGGACTTGCAACATTTCTAAAAAGTCCCATCCTGACCTTTCTCTCAACCCTCACAACAGGAACCCCTACACTGGCCTATCTGTTGGCCGAACAAATTCCCATTGAGCAACTGCCAGTAGTGATTGGCAAACTGCAAATGGCCTATGACCTGTTTAATCTGTTGAACGCCGATGATACAGAACGGCGCAATTTTGACCTGCTGGCTCTGTGGTCGGTGTTACTCGAAAATCCGAATCCACCCGATCGCAATGCCTGGGCCTTTGGTCATGCAGTAACGGAATATTGGACTCAGAATTTGACGACGGAGCAGCTCCGCGATCGCTTCAGTAGCTACCTCATCCAAACCCAATAAGTCCGTATTCCAGAGCACAGAATGTATCAATTCTATCGATTTCTTTCAAGGGTAATCATTGGATTTTAAATTGGATCTCTTAATGTTCTTACAGAGCAAGTCTTAAGAAGCCGTTAATCTCTAAATGGAATCCTAAATATGTCAGTGATTTCTCGTAATCGCTATGTTTAGTAATTGCGATGACGGTGTTCAAACTGGCGATTTAACTTAGCCGGAGAATTTAGCTAAGTTGTTCACTCTTGTGAGTTAGCAAGTCAATCAAAACTCTCGCCTCATGTCCTAGCAGCGATCGCGGCTAGATGTTTTCGTGCGTCCATGAATGCAGTCACACCTATCTACCAACACTTGGAGAACTATGGCAGGTAATCACGTCATTTTTATTCACCCAGATGGTACCAGCCCAGCCCATTTCGCCTTTGCTCGCTTTGTCGATCAGGGTCCCGATGGTCGGTTGAACTGGGACAAGTTAGACGAGGCACGGGTTTACCTGGGGCACATGGAAGACCAGTTAACTGGCACGTCCAACTCCGGAGCAGTGACCCATGCAACGGGTACAAAAGCTTACGCAGAATCCTTTGGCTTTGAAGTAGTGCGAGATGCCAACGGCAATCCAGTACGAGACAGCAATGGCCGTCTGGTCGAAACGACGCTAATTGCAGCTTCGGGCAGACCCCAAACGATCATGCAAGAAGCCGTAGCAGCCGGCAAAGCTACAGCTTTGATCAACTCTGGTGTTATTGCAGAACCCGGTACGGGTGCTTTTGCGGCCCAAGTCGGCCAAGACGATGTCCCTCCCGGCGTGAGTGGATTTGATGTCTTCCCCAGAGCGCAGTTTGCGGAAATCACACGCCAGGTTGTGGAATCTGGGATTGATGTGATTTTGGGCGGTGGGTTGGTCAACTACTTGCCTGTTGGAACTCCCCCCCCCGCTGGAGCCAGTGCCTATGCCACCAGTGCGGCTCAACTCGATGCCATTTCCACCAGTGTCAGTCAGCGTCCCAGCGTAAACCTGATCGAACGGGCACAACAACTCGGTTACACCGTGGTTTACACCGAAGACCAACTGCGGGCCGTGGTTGCCAATCCTGCCATCACCAAAGTGTTGGGGATTTTTGCCGCCGAAGATACCTTCAACGACAACATCCGGACGGCAACGGGTAATCTCACAGGGGTGGAAGAGAACCAGATCGCGGCTGGAGTGGGTTCCTACGTGCCTTCGGCTCCCACTGTTGGCGAAATGCTGGCCGCCGCCCAAACTATCATGGAGCGCAATCCCAAGTTCCAGAATGGGTCTTTAACGGTGCTGGAAGAGGAAGGCACCGACAACTTCGGCAACATTAACAATGCTGCGGGCATGTTGGAAGCTCTACGCCGCACTGATGAAGCGTTTGGAGTTGCCCTCGACTTCTCCGATCGCTATCCCAATACCTTGATCGTATCGGCGGCGGATAGCGATGCGGGTGGGTTACAGGTTCGCGATCCCCTGGCGGCCGGCAATGTTGGCACCATTGGCGCGAACCCCACCAACATTCCTGGGCAGCCCAGCGGTGCGTTCAACAACCCAATGGATGGACAGTCCGGACGTGGCACCGAGGTGTTTACCTCGGCTCCCGATGCGCGGGGTGAACAGTTCAACTTTGGGATTGGTTGGGTTGGTACACCTGACTTTGCGGGTTCTATTGTCACTAAAGCACATGGTCTAAATGCAGACAGGCTCCCCGCCACGGTCGATAACACCGACATCTACCGCGTCATGTACGAGACGCTGTTCCCCACAGTTGATATTCCCGATCGCCCCGTGGCCCAGGCCATCACCCCTCCGGCTCCAACCCAAAACACCGGAAATGTAATCTTTATTCACCCCGATGGCCATAGTCCTTCCCTGATGGCAGCCGCTCGGTTTGTCAGCCAGGGTCCCGATGGTCGCTTAAATTGGGATCTGATGACCGATAGTGGGGTTTATTTAGGCCATCTCACCGACCAACTCACCGGCAGTTCCGATGGTAGCGGCGTAGTTCATGCGCACGGGGTCAAGGTTTGGCAAGATTCCTACGGTTTAAATGAAGATGGTAGCCGCGTCACTTCGTTGTCTGGCAAAGTAGGCGTTTCCATCATGGAAGAAGCTCGCGATGCTGGGAAAGCGATCGCCGTGATCAACTCCGGCAGAATCAGCGAACCCGGTTCTGGTGCCTTCCTGGCCGAAGTCGTCAACCGCAGCGATAACAACGAAATCATTCGCCAACTGATTCTAGAATCGGGTGCCCAAGTCATTATGGGCGGTGGCGAGCGCTGGATGCTACCCGCAGGCGCGGCTGGCCGTTTTGGTGGGCCTCTCAGCCAAACGGGTGCCCGGACCGATGGACTGAACCTGATCGCAGAAGCTCAACGGTTGGGCTACCGCGTCATCTACACTCTGGAAGAACTGGCAACCGTCAGAGCGGGTGAGAAGATTTTGGGTGTGTTTGCCTGGGAAGACACCTACAACAGCACCGCCGAGGAAAACTTAGCGGCACGGGGTTTAACCCCCTACGGACAACCTGGCAACCCGAATCCGCCTACAGTGGCAGACATGCTGAAGGCTACCCTGACAGCGGTTTCCAGTGATCCCGATGGCTTCTTCATCGTGTTGGAAGAAGAAGGCACCGATAACTTCCCGAATGCAAACAACGCCAGCGGCACGATTCAGGCGGCCCTACGAGCCGATGCCGCGATCGGAGTAGCCATGGACTTCATCCGCAACACCAACCCCAACACCATGCTGCTCACCGCTGCTGATAGTGAGGCCGGTGGCTTACAGGTCTGGCAACCGACCCCCTTTGCCCCCGGATTCCCATCCACCCCACTGACCACACCGCCCACGCTTGCGGTCAACCCCACTGCCACCGCAGCTCAGGCAGTTAACAACCCCCTCGATGGAGTCAATGGCCGACTCGCTCCCTGGACTGCCTTCCAATCCCTGCCCAGCCTGGATGGGGCAATGGGTGGCTTCGGTGTGGGTTGGGTTGGAACTCCCGACTTCCCTGGTAGCATTGTGGCCAAGTCCTACGGGATGAACTCCAACTTGCTGCCCAGCACCCTCGATAACACCGAAATTTATCGGTTGATGTATCAAACCTTGTTTGGCATCCGCTTGACTGAGCTAACCGATGGGGCCGGGGAACAAAGCACCATCACGGTAAACCAGGGTGAAGGATTTGCCGTTGCCGTGAACTTTGGCGGCGTTGGTCGTGGGGTTTTCCCTGGCAGTGATGTCATTGCTGAAGTCGATACGCTGCGCCTGGTTGGGGAAGGTTTAACCGCTCGCAACCTGCTGTTAACCCAAGATGGCAACGATCTGATCGTGAGCTTCGATGGCATTGACAACACGGGGGCCATTTTGCGGAACGTCAAGCTGGAAAACATGGATAACCTAAGCCGCTCCAATGGCGCAGGCGCGACTGTCGGGAATATCCTGTTCAACGGTCAAACCAGCATGCAAGACAGCTTTGACGTGTTCAACGCCGAGTGGAACTTCAGCCAAGTCTTTAATCGCAATTCCGTCACCTTCCTGAACGACTTGAACAACGATATCTCCGGCTTCAATAGCTCAGATGACGTAATCAACGGTCAAGGTGGTAATGACATCATCCGTGGTTTGAGTGGCAATGATGTTTTACGAGGTGGTGCTGGCAACGACACCTTGTTGGGTGGTGAAGGTAGCGACATCCTCAGTGGTGATGCTGGCGATGACGTGTTGAATGGTGGTGCAAGCTTCGACACCCTTCGCGGTGGTGCTGGACGCGATACCTTCGTGCTGGCAGCCGGAGCCGGAACCGACACCATCCTCGATTTCGTCGATGGAGTGGATGTCTTCGGCCTGTCTGGTGGTCTTACCTTCGGGCAACTCACCATTGCTCAAGGTGTAGGTGCCCAGAGCAACGATACGTTGATCCGTCTCACCAGCACCAGTGAAGTACTAGCAGTGGTCGCTGGATTGCGTTCCAACGTCCTCAGCAACACCGACTTCACCGCGATCGCATAGAGATCAGGGCATTACTGGAAACCTCAAACTCCGACTTCTACCCACCAAAATGGTTAAGAGGTCGGAGTTTTCTTCCTGCACGTTTCCCAATTACGCCGACGCAACTGGATCAGAAGGATTCGTAGTAGAACCGCCGTTCAGAGACAACATGATGCGGGAAAATCCAGAAACGATCAGACTGGCTCCCACAAAGGTACCAATCAACCAGGGCGCATTAAACGGCCACTGTGCCCAGATCATTGCCCCCAACGCCAACGTGACAATGCCATCACCCAGCACATACAACCAGTTTTGTTGGGGCCGTAGCCGAAACGCCAAAATCAAGTTGAAAACACCCTCAGTCAACAGGAAGCTCCCCAACAGCAATGTCAGAGTGATGACACCAGTGAGCGGTCTGGCAAACAGCATAATGCCCGTGGCGACATACAACGCCCCCAATAGGAGTTTCCAGATAAATCCCCCCTGTTCACGGGTTTGGAAGGCATAGTACACCTTGGTGGCCCCTGCGGAAATCAGGATCAATGACACCCAGGTTTCCACAACAATGGTTGAAAAAGCGGGTAAGGCAATCCCTGCCACTCCCAGCACCGCCAACACAATGCCGATAATCAACGATTGGTTGCGAGTCGGTTTTGCGGAGGTTGGCGCTGTGGTAGGAACATCAGAAGTCATAAAAGCTTTCTCCTAAAACGGTTGAATTCCACTGTTCAGGCTAGAAAATATTCACTCCCAATATCAGCATCCTAGGGTGAGTTTTCCGGCTGATCAGCATCAACCAAAATGTTCTAGACGAAAAACCAATGGGCACTCTAAGGAGGGATAGCAATTGCAATCAAGTTTGCTTCACCAGACAATCGGGTGCTCTGCCTGTTCATCGTAGGTGCAACAGGAGAAAGAGCGTTGTTAACTCAAGCAGAATTGCGATCGGGCCTCAGCCAATTTACGCAAATTGATGGATGGTACCAACATTGGGTCAACCAGTTTGTATTTTCTGACGGAATTAAGTGGCTGTGTGACCAGTGTGAGTGTCGTTGGTTACTCACTGAAATTGCTTTTTTCCAAATGCGGATTAGAAGTGATCATCAGCAGATCGAACCTTTCCAGGTCTGGCATCTGAAACGGTTGCCTAATTACCGAGTACGCCTGCAATGCCGAGGGGTGAACAATCAAATCCCCTTGATTGAGGATGAGCTGAGATCAGTAAAGTTTCCATTGGATGAGGTAACGCTCTGGCTCATCAATGGCATGTTGTTGTTGCCGAATGAATATTCGGGGGTTGGTGTGCCGCTGGAAATGATGGTGTGAAACTTGCCCTGTAAAAAAATACCGGGACGCGATCGCATCCCGGTATTCATCATCCTGCAAATCAATCCTGGCTGGATAATGATCGCTGGCCTTACTCAATGGAATCAGGTTCTGCGATCGCGAAAGACTTTTCAAAAGCCATCCGTTGTTCGGCATTACGAAGAAAGTAACCACTCATCATGGCAGAAGCCAGAAGCCGTCCCAAATCTTCGCGGCTGGTCGTCAACATCACATTAAAGCTTTCCGCCGGCAGGGCACCCAGTAGCCCAATAATGTTCCGCTCCATCACCTGAAGAACTTCTGGAGACGCAGGTTTAGAAAGCTGAGTCACGGTTTCTGGACTCATAGACTGCACATAGTGGAACAACGAGTTGCCGCCCTCGGCTCCGCCCGCAATGAATTCTGGCAATCGTTCCTGGTTGTTCACAGTAGAAACCTCAATCAATAGGGTTGAATTGCTTCATGCATCTAATGTAGCAATGGGGTAGAACGCACTACAGTGGGCACAACCGAACAAGACAGGGGGGATGTCTTCAGGTGCCCAACCACTTGTACGCTTGAATCTCTAAGCCAGAAATGATGAGGGGTAGCGGTTCCCAGTGTCGAGTATCCGGTTGAGGATGCGGAGTCGGGTGAAGGTGATGATAAGCTGCTTCGGTCAAAAGAATTTCCCCCTGACGGGCCAGGTCTTCCCCCAGTTTGCTGGCCAGGTTCATTTCGTTGCCAAATAAATCTTGATTGTCTACCACCAGCATTGTGCCGTAGCCGATGCCGATGCTGGCATATAAGTCTTGGTCTTGGGGCAAGGTGGCATTGGCCACCGCAAACGCCTGAAAGATGGCGATCGCTGCCGCAACGGCCTGATCAACCTGGGCAAAAATGGCAAACAGATTATCCGCTTCCTGCTTAATGACCTGCCCCTGATGCTGCTGCACAATCGGACTGGCGATCGCCGCCATCCGGTGAATCATGGCCAGGAAATGGACAATGCCATAACGAACAGTGAGGCGCGAAAACCCGGATAGATCGAGCACTAAAATGGCACAATCCCGGTCAAACAGAGCATGAATCTGGCGATCGATGTCGTGAGTCTGTTCAGGATGATCCAACCGTTCCTGAAGAAGGCGGCGGAGTTCGGTTTGGGTGTTTGGCATCAGTCCGCAGATGTAGAGTGATTGGACGTTGGTTCTGTGAGCGATGCAACCTGAACGAAATTAGCCTGGGAGTCACTCCCAGAAATAGTTAGCCCCAAAATGGATGAGATTAAACAGGGGCAGTGTCTAAAGTAGATAGCCGTCCATCTTCCATATGAATAATGCGATCGGCAACATCTAGAATCCGATTATCGTGAGTTACTAAGAGAATGGCTGAGCCTTGCTGCTTGGCTAACCGTTGCATAATCTCCACCACATCGCGCCCAGATTGTTTATCCAGAGCGGAGGTTGGCTCGTCCGCTAGGACAATTTTGGGATGACTGGCCAAGGCCCGCGCGATCGCCACCCGTTGCTTTTGGCCACCGGAAAGATCATGCGGGTAGTAATTAACATGGCTACTTAACCCCACAGCATCTAGCATTTCCTCGGCTCGATGTCGCCGTTCTCGCGCTGACAAATAATCATCATGCAACTCCAGCGACATTTGCACATTCTGACAAGCGGTTAACGAGTTGAGCAGGTTGTGCGCTTGAAAGATATAGCCGATATTGCGCCGCAATTTCACTAATTGAGCATTAGAAGCGTTCCGCAATTCTTCCCCCAATACTTTCATGCTGCCCTCCTGGGTAGAACGAAGCGCCCCAATCAGGGTTAGCAAGGTTGTTTTCCCGGAACCAGAGGGACCCATCATAATCACAATTTCACCCTGCTGAATGGAGGTGCTGACCTCAAACAAAATTTGCTTCCGCAAACGCCCAGCACCGTAATAATGATTGACCTTATTAATCGCAATAACGGAGGGTTGGAGCATAAACAACGGGATATGAAGGACAGCGGATCAAGCAGAATGAGGGAATGGGGCAAACAACCATAAGGCATACTGTTTTCTTCTATTAAAAACCTTGACAGCCACCTCTGTAACACCCAGTGCAGGTGATATAAATCACATCTTCTATTGAACCAGATCGCACCAACCCCAACACCAAGAATATTACGCTTGGTAAACAGGAGACTTTTCCCTGTCCAAACTGCTATGTCTTCATCTCGACATCTTGAGTGCGATCGCCATGCGTCAATCCTCTATCCTGGTTGCTCAAATTACAGATACCCACCTGTTTGCTCATACTGAACAGCGCCTATTAGGGTTGCCAACTCAGGAGTCCCTCCAGGCCGTGTTGCAACAGGTCAAAAGTTTGAACTCCCAACCCGACTTGCTACTGCTGACGGGGGATTTGTCGCAAGATGGCTCTGCTCAATCCTACGAGCGATTACAACAAATGATTTGTCCGTTGGGGATTCCGGCCTACTGGCTTCCAGGCAACCATGACAACCCCACCATGATGGCTCAGGTGTTGACGCGATCGCCCATGTCGCCCAAAAAGTCGCTCCATGTTGGCGGTTGGCACATTTTATTACTCGATTCCAGCGTTCCGGGTTGTGTACATGGAGAATTGACCCAGGCCAGCCTCAATTGGCTCGATTACGAGCTGAGTCAAACTCAAGATGAACCCGCCCTGATTACCTTCCATCACCCGCCGTTTCAAGTGGGTTCTGATTGGATGGATGGAATTGGCTTACGCAATGCCAAGGCGCTATTTACAGTGTGCGATCGCCATCCTCGTGTCAGGCTCGTCTTATTTGGTCATATCCACCAAGAATTTACTCAGCATCGACATGGGGTAGCCTACCTCGGCACGCCTTCCACCTGCATTCAGTTCAAACCCAACAGTACCAACTTTGCTTTGGATGAAGAACAACCAGGGCTACGATTGACCCGCTTATTCCCAGATGGCACCTGGGACTCCTCTATTCAAAGGATTGTTTACACCGCTCAACCGGATCTGGCCGCCGCTGGCTATTAGAGGGACTCAGCCAATCTCCCCATCAGCTTCAACCCTGTCTTAGACCTGCGAACCCTCAAGCGTTTGCAGGTCTATTTTTTTACCTCCAATCCTTACACAATCTTGATAATTACAGGCTGTTTCTAGTGCCTGAAGGGGAACTGTAGAAGAAGACAAGAACTGCCCCGTTCTCCACCTGACTCTACACAACCCGTGTGGAATCGCGCTTCATCAAAATCTTCGTTCCATCCTTACGGTTTTCAAGATTGCTATCGCCTGGGCATGAGGAAGGTACTGTTATGTTGGACAAGCTCGTTACAGCCACCGTGTTAACCGCTTCCGTGAGTTTGCTGTTGGGCATGAGTGGACAATCAAAAAATTCTCCCCAACTCAAGCTAAATATTGACCCGCCCATTGTGCAATCGCTTCAATGGACCAGCGATCGCTAGAATTCCCGCTTGCGGGGGGATGCCTTGGAACGCTGGTTGTTTAGGATGAAAAGGGTCGATCAACACCGTGTCTACCCGACCCTAAAACGGCTAAGAACAACCAGGGAACAACTTAGACATCAGCACGTCATGAAGGGTGGAACGTTTTAGAGCGAATTTCCGCCCATGACTGACTCTCTTCGGTTATCCTGGACATCGGCGCAACCGACGGCTAATTCAGTGCCCGTGCAACCAGAAAAACTCTCTAACTACGACTTGATTCTGCAATGTCAAACAGGACATCGTCCCAACAAAGCGATGTTTGGCGAACTGATGCGTCGGTATCAATCCCACGTGGAGCGAGTGCTGTACCACTTGGCTCCCGACTGGCAGGATCGGGCGGACCTAGCACAAGAAGTATGGATTCGAGTTTATCGAAATATTAATCGACTCCAGGAACCTGGCAAATTTCGCGGGTGGCTCAGCCGCATTGCCACCAATTTGTTCTACGACGAACTCCGGAAACGCAAACGCAATGCGACTCCGCTCTCGTTAGATGCGCCCCTGTCAATGGACGATGGCGAAATGGATTGGGAAATTGCTTCGGATGCGCCCGGTCCGGATGAGGATTTAACCAGTCGGGAGTTTTATGACCAACTGCGGGAGGCGATCGCAGATCTGCCGGAAGTGTTTCGGACCACAATCGTGCTCAGGGAAATTCAAGGGATGCCTTATGAAGAAATTGCCGAATTAACCGGAGTTTCCCTGGGGACGGTAAAATCTAGAATTGCAAGGGCACGAGTGCGGTTGCAGTCACAGTTACAGAATTATTTGGATGGGGTTTGATGTCGATCCGGGCAAGTTCTATCTCACGGTTTACAACTGTTTACCTCAGTGGGATTTGTCATTCCGTTGTAAATTGTCTATCTTCTTAACAAGCTGGGTGTACTTCATACGCAAGAAGTGATGTTGAAATGACAGCTAACTTTGATTCTCAAAACTCAGACCATTCCCCTCTCACAGGTAATCATCAGAATCAACCCTTGCGGTCGCCTGATGTCCTCCAACGCGATCGCTTTGAGATGCTTAGCGCGTATCTTGATGGCGAAGTGTCTGCCGATGAACGTCGCCAGGTAGAAGACTGGTTAGCCAACGATCCCACGGTTCAGCGGCTCCATTCCCGGTTACTCAAGCTGCGGCAGGCGTTTCAAACCATGCCCGTTCCCAGTTCGGATGAGCAGGCGGTTCAGCAAACGGTGGATGCGGTCCTGGCTCGTGTGGATCGGCGTCCGCGTTTATCCGTGATTTGGGGTGGAGTGGCAATCGCCGCTGCCGCCGTAGCGGCTGTCACCAGCGCCCTCCTGGGGCAAAATCCTGTGGGTGAGTTTGCCAAGACTCCCACCGACCAACCGAACGTTCAACCCTCGGCAGTCGTGCAGGAAGAACCCCTACTCATCGCCCTGGATAAACCTCTGGTTTCTATCTCTGAAAATCCTGAGGCATCTCCTCGCCCCAACCCCAACTCGAACGTTCGTTAGACTCTGCTGACAGGAGTGCTGAGGTTGTACCAGTCCAGCAGCCACTAGGCACCCTTTGCCCCCTCAGGCAAAAAATTTGTGCGGGTGTCATTACATACCCCCAGGCCGTCTCTGGTTGAGCGGATCTGGGGGTTACTACTGTAATTTCTCGGCGCTGATATTGGTTTGCCATGAAAGACTGGCCCGGTGCCACCCGCTGAAAGACTTCGGGGTCATGGTGTTCCAATTCGTCCAGAATCGCCAGGATCGTTGGTTCAATGAAGGTGAGCAGGTGGCCGTGGACCTGACCATGCTCCTCAAGCGTCATGGCGGGGTAGCCGAAGGGCAGATGATACACCTGGCCCGTCGCGATCGCCGGTTGAACGTCAACCACATAGGGAGCGCACACTCGATGATTCATTTCTCCCGGCTTCAGCGTTCCATATACGAAAAATTTGATCAATGCTGACATTGTGATTGGACTGGATGGGTAAGGATGGAGCTAAGTAAGTTGCCATATTTTGACTAGAATTTAGCAACTTTGACATCAGGGCGTTATTCTAAACAAAATTCATCAACGCAGTTCACTTTTGAGATGACTTGGATGACAAAATGGCCGCAAGTTGGGCAACCCGCGAGACTTGGATGGCTGGGCCTGGGAGCGATCGCCACGATGGCCGTAACGCTGCCAGCACAAGCCTTGCAGGTCAAGGTTACACCACAGAATCCCAAACTGGGCGATACGTTGCGGGTAGTCGTGCAATACGATGACCCAACCATCAGCGCGGTGCCTCAGGTGATGCGAGGTGCTCAAACCTATCAAACGTTTTTAACAGGAGCGAACCAGTTTCGGGCCTTACTCCCCACCACGCCGTTAGATAAGCCGGGTGTGTGGCAAATCCAGGTGATGGGAGCAGGGCAAACACAAGTGGTCAGTGTCCGGGTGGGCGATCGCAAATTTCCCACCCAATCCATCTGGCTATCTGGTAAAGGCAGCAACGGCACCGATCACGAATTTGACCGAGTGGATGCGTTTAAGAAATTGGTGACACCCCAAAAGTTTTGGACTGGCAAATTTTTGCGTCCGAATCAAGGCCCGCTCACCTCTGGTTATGGCATTCGTCGCTACTACAATGGGGTATTCGCCAAGGATTACTACCATCGAGGGATCGATTATGCCGGACCGACCGGATCACCCGTGGTGGCTCCGGCGGCGGGGCGAGTGGCGCTGGTCGGGCGAGTGGCCCAGGGCTTTAAGTTGCATGGCAATACCATTGGGCTGGATCACGGGCAGGGAGTCACGAGCATTTACCTACATCTCAGTCGGATTAATGTGAAGGAAGGCGACATGGTACAGGCCGGACAAGTGATTGGGGCGGTCGGTTCTACGGGAGCTTCCACAGGTCCACATTTGCATTGGGGGCTATATGTGAACGGGTTATCCGTCGATCCGGCTCCGTGGCGCGATCGCGGATTTGAGTAGGGTTCTCTTTAAGATTTGGCGATGGGATGGTGCAGTCATAAAAATCTGGGGCACCATTAATCAAGGCAATTCATGTAAACTACTTACCGGAATGACAGGGATGAGGTGACGAAGATTTTATGAGCATCGAAAAGATTGTCGAACAGGCTCTGCAAGATGGCTACCTGACCCCCGCAATGGAAGCGGAGGTTGGGCGTATTTGTGATACAGCCTCGGAACTGTCGATTGAGGAGTACATGGCGCTCGATCGCTTGATGGGTGCGCTGTTAACGGGTGAAGTAGTGGCAGTGCCTCGTAAACAGTTCATCAATGTCATGGAAGAATTGGTGCTAACGGAGGCGATTGCCCGCGTTGCCGAAATTGAAGCCACCAGCGATCGCACCCTGGATTTGGGGGACATTGCCGCCTACGCCTTAAACCGCTTGCCGCCGCTTTATGCCACCACCGAAGAGGGCGCAACCTATCAACGACAGCGAGCCAAAGAGGACTTGCAAGCCTTAATTGCCCAACAGGTCGGAGAAGCGATCGCTCGCAATCTGGATCGGCCAGAGTTCTTCCCCGAACGGCAAGTCATCGGTAAGAGTTCTGGGGATGAAATCCTGACGCAGGTGAGTTCCCTCCTGCAAGCCTACGCTCCTAATTACGAGCAGGAATCGGCCAAGTAAGGCTTTACGGCTGCACCACCACCGGAGTGCCTTCCGACACCTGGGCATAAATTGCCTGGATGTCGGCATTTCGCATGCGGAGGCAACCGTGGGAAACGGCTTCACCAATCAGTTCTTCCTGGTTGGTGCCGTGGAAACCAATTTCGGATTCGCCATCGGTCCAGAAGCCAATCCAGGCAACGCCCAGGGGATTTTCTGGGCCGGGGGGAATGGATTCTTCGGTGATGGGATGGACGAAGGTAGGGTTCTGTTCCTTATTCAACACTTGAAAGGTGCCAGTGGGAGTTTCCCAGCCAGCCTGGGCCACGGCGATCGCATAACTGGCCTGCACCTGGTCCCCTTTGTAAAGCACTACTTTGCGATCGCTCAAACTCACCACCAGCCGCGCATCCGTTTTGGGCACCACTTTCGGTGTAGGAACGGTTGCCAGTTTGGCAGAACTTGGGGTTGACGACTGGATCGGTTGCCGCTGTGCCCGCACAATTCCCACAGGGCGAGGCATCAATTGTTTTGTGGCAATTCCCCATTGGGCAATTAAGAGCACCAACGCGGTTCCCAGGCAAAGAAACATGACACTCCGTGGAATTTGATCATTGACCTTAACAGGCATTGTCGTCAGGATTCCTACACGCCTAAGTACAAAAGTATCTGATTTTGTCAGGATTTGAGCAATGCCTGAAAGGGTTCTTGTGCCCGCAATGGCTCAAAGGCCGTATCAGTTTTGAGGGCTTCTTTCGTCCGCTCTGGATTCAGTTGCATAGCTGGTTGCAGGCTGGCGAGAGCAAGATCGAGTTCGTTCTGAAGGGCGTAACACCGAGCTTTGCCAAACCAGGCGGGGAAAAAATCGGGTTTAACGTCAGTGGCATGAGTGTAGGCCGCGATCGCCGCATCCAGATTTTGTTGTTTGGCGAGTACGGTGCCCCGGCCAAACCAGGCTTCGGCGAGATCGGGCTTGAGGGCCAGGGCGCGATCGTAAGCCGCCAGGGCCGGCTCCAGTTGTTGCAGTTTGACCAATACCGCACCACGACTGAACCAGGCTTTCGGATTGTCTGGCTCCAGTTGTAAGGCTTTGTCGTAGCAGGCGATCGCATCATCGTTGCGGTTTTCAAAATAAAATGCTTTCCCCTGTTCCACATAATCGTTGGCGGTGAAAGACAGCCCTACATTGCCCGATTTCAACTTTTCCAGTTGTTGGGTCAACACCTGGATTTTGGCCTGTACCTCTGGATGGGCCGACTCTCGCACCAGGGACGGAGTAAGTTGCGCCAGTTCCTGAATAATCTGGTCCTTTTGCTTCTGAGCATCCGAGAACAGGGTTTTGAGTTGGGCAAGTTGAGCCTGAAATTCCGTTTCTAATTGCTCCAGCTTCTTTTGAAATGCTTCAGCTTGTTGCTTCAATTCAGCCGTCACCTCGGCTTCCAGTTGGTTCTCGACCTCCTCTCTGAGTTGCCGCTTTGTTTCCGCAATAATTTGGTTGAGCACACTCCGGCGGATGAACCAGATACTGACAGCAGCCAACACGGGTAAACAGGTCAACACCGCCAGCAGCACATTCAACAGGGTCGTGGTGTGGTTGAAGGCGCGATCGACTTCCTCCTGAATTTGCGATCGAATTGTGATGCTCCGTTCCAAATCCTTTTCCACCAGTTCTTGCAGTTGCTTATCTTCCTGAAGCCGTTGCAGCTTTTCTAAGAAAGGAGTGGACGACGAGGTCGCGGAGACTCTGGAGACCGCAGATGGAACGGGTGTTTCTGCATCCATTGCGATCGCAGGTGTGACCCAGACAACAGTCAACAGCTCAATCAGAACAACAACCAGAACAACAACCAGTCGGCGCCAAACTCTCATACGGGTTCCGTCAATGAACTGTACATACTCTAGCAAGAGGAAGTTGGGGGGTTGGGGAGAGGGGAGGGAGGAAAGATAAGGGTCTGTTTTCAACTAATTCGGTTGTACTAAAAAGTAGATCTGATTAAAGTAGAGAACAACTGGTACTATTGCTTGTCTGATACTCCAGAATGCGGCTCTCATCGGTTGACTCATTTATGGAAATTCTTTCGGTTACGTTGAAAAACTTCAAATCTCACAGCGATCGCCACTTTGTGTTTCAACCGGGCACGAATGCCATCTGTGGGGAAAATGGGGCTGGCAAGACGAGCATTTTAGAAGCGATCGCCTGGGTGCTGTTTGACTACGCTGGCGATTACAACAAGGAGGATTTAATCCGTAACGGTGCAGGTAACGCTCAGGCACGGGTGGTGTTTGTCTCCAACCGGGATGGCCGCACCTATGAAGTGCAACGCTGTACCAGCAAAAGCTATACGTTGTTCGATCCGCAACTCAACGAGCGGTTGCCCTACAGTCGCATCAAAGAAGAGGTCATGCCCTGGTTACGGCAACATTTGGGCGTGGCCCCAGGCACAGATTTAGCCCAACTGTTTTCCAGCACCATCGGAGTGCCCCAGGGCACATTTACCGCCGATTTTTTGCTCACCCGAGAACGCCGCAAACCCATCTTCGACAAAATCTTGAAAGTGGAGGAGTATCAACAAACCTGGAAGAAACTGGCAGACCTGGAAAAATACGCCAAAACGCAGGTAGAAACTTTAGAACGAGACATTCACCGCTATACAGAAGAACTGCAACAGTTAGATGACATCCAAGCCAAGCGCGATCGCCAGCAACTGGAAATAACCCTGGTCAAAACAGAGTTGGAACAGGCGCAGCAAGAGGTACTTACCCTTCAGCAGCAAGTGGAACACGTCGGCACCCAGGCGACCCGTTTGAACCATCTGGAGCAGCAACAAACCCAACTGGCCCAGCAGATTCATACCCAAACCAGAACCCTGACCCAGTTGCAGGAAGACTTGCAACACGCCGAACATGCCGCCAATATTTGCATTGCGAATCGGGACGCTTATCAGGCGTTTCAACAGGCAGAAACCCAACTGCGAGAATTAGAACAACACCGCCGGACAGAGCAAACGTTACAACAGCGGAAACGGCAGCAGGAAAAACACCTGAGCGATCGCCAGACAGAACTCGCCAAACTCACCCTACAAGTTAATCGGCTGCAGGAGGCGCGGCAGGAAATCGATCGTCTGGAACCCCTCGCCCAACAACAACGGCATCTGGAACGGGAACAGCAAACCGTCAGCCAGCAGTTGCAAGCGTGTCACACCCTCCGCCAAACCGTTCAGGAACAGGAAAAACGATTAGCCCAACTGCAAACCCGCCAGAGTCAGCTTGGTCAAGATATTGCCGAAATTCAAAGTTTGGCGGCTGTGGTTCAAGAAATTCCCAACCTGGAACACCAGCAACACCGATTGCAACAACAACTCAGCCGAGTTACTGCGGCGATTCAATTTGAAGCCGATCTGCGGCACCTGCTGACCCAATCTCAAACCACCCACACGGATTTTCTGCATCAGGTCCAGCAAGCCACCACGACTCTGCAAGATCTGCAACAAGCAATGCCCCTGTGGCAAGATGCGCTGACTAAAATTCTCGCCACCCTCACCACGGGAAGCACCTCCCAACGGGCCTTGATGGACGGTCTGCACCACATTTTGGCCGACCTGGCCCAGCAAACCGCGACTACCCAGCTAGAACAACAACTCCAGACGGTACAAACTCGCCTCCAAACGGCTCGGCGCAATCAGGTCAAGTTTGCCAACCTGGAACGGTTGCTGACCGACCATGCCCAATTGGAGCGAGATCGCACCGACCTGCAAACCCACCTCGCTGACCTGAAAGCGCAACTGGTGGAAGAAGCCGTATGGCAGGAACGTTATACCGAACTGGCCCAAGCGCTGGCAACCCTCGAAAATCCCATCGCGCGAATGCAGCTCTATCAACACGAATTGCAACAGGAAGCCAGTCTCAAGGCCAACGTTGCCGCTATGCAAATAACGGCTGAGGAGATTGCAACGGCGATCGCCCAACTTGAGGCCCAACTCGCTCCTTTTGCCAACCTGAATGAAACACTCGCCGCCCAACAAGCCCTGCGAGATCAGCACCGGGAGGCTTACGAGATCTACGCGGCCCATCGCGAGGTGGCCAATTCTCGTAAACTGCGAACTGAGCGAGTGCACCAAGCGACCGCCGAATTGCAACAGGCCGAACAAACCCAACAGGAGTTGCTGGCAGAGTGCGATCGCCTGCGCCAGAGCTTTGACCCGGACCAGTTTCACACGCTGCAAACAGCTTATCAAACCGCCCGTGATCAGCACACCGCCCTGACAGCCCGCCTGCCCGAAATGCTGCGCTACCTGGCAGACCTGGAGCAGCAATTAACTCGATTGGATAGTCTGCACTTACAGCAGCAAGCGTTACAGGCCCAACTGGAGCAGAAAAAGAAAACCGATCGCTTCATCAAATTTGCCCGTAAAACCTACAAAGAAGCCGGACCCCGCATCACCGAACGCTACATTCAACGCATTTCCCACGCTGCCGATCGCCTGTTTCGGGAACTGCTGAATCGGCCTAATGTCAGCCTGCAATGGACGCGGGATTACGACATTGTGGTGCAGGAGGGTGCCCACAGTCGCCGCTTTGTGAATCTTTCCGGTGGTGAACAAATGTGCGCCGCCCTGGCTGTCCGACTAGCCTTACTGAAAGTCCTGGCCGACATTGACATTGCCTTTTTCGACGAACCGACAACCAACATGGATCGGCCCCGGCGGGAACACTTAGCCGAAGCGATCGCCAACATCAAAACCTTCCGCCAACTCTTTGTCATCAGCCACGACGATACCTTCGAGAAAATCACCGAAAATATCATCGTCGTGGAACGAGAGGTTTAACTCCGCCCACGGATTGAAACATCAAGGTTGACTCCAGTAGCAAAGTTCGACGATAGTACTTTTTGTTAAAAGACCCATCGCTCCTCAAATCCTGCTAATTTATTTCATCAAGTGCTGTTCAGAAAAATCGGAACAGTCTAAGCGCGTGTGTGTGTGTGGAGAAGCATGGTGTCACATCAAAATTCAATCAGGGTATTGCAGGCCAACCGATGGTTTGCTAGCGGTTTGACTGCTCTCGCCGCAACTTTAACGATCAGTCCGCTGTCAGCTTTAGCACAGATTACAAACCTCCCATCAACGCTGAACCCTTCCCTCACCTTTCAAACCAGCGGCCCAGCAAGAGGTCCAATCGTTGGTGACTGGTACACAACGAATAACCAAGCCGTAGTTCCACCTGGTCCCAGTCCTAGTTCCGCCAGCACAGATCGAGTTCACCGCTTTTTCATCAGCGTCACTCCAACTGACTTAGCCGCCGCAGGTGGATCAGTTACGGTCAGAGTTCTCGATGGAGAAGTGAACCGAACTCTTGATGAATTTAACGGAAATAACTTTGCCGCCTCGTCTGGAATAACCTGTACCCCGGCAGACAACTGCGATCCTTCGCGCTTCACCTTGGTTGGGCCAGGAGGGGCCACGTTAGGGCAACTCACCTATAATGTGACGGCGATCGCGGCAGATGGACAAAACGACCTGTTGGGCACTATTACCGCACCCGGTGTTTATCAGGTGATCAGTGAATCTGGAGCACTACCAATTTTGGGCAACCCCAGTTCAGTATTAAATGATGACGATAATGGATTTCGGATTCAGGTGGTAGGTGTTTCCGATTTACTGATTGGGCAGTTTCAAGGAACTCTGCAACAAAATTCTGGCGGCTCGATCAACTTGAGGCTGTATGCGTTGGTGGGTCCAGGAACAGGCAGCCTCTTCTTCCGCAACTTCGATATTGACAATGGAGCAGCCGGCCTAAACTACATCAGCCCACCCGGAGGACTGGGTACCATTACTCCACCGTTAGGACAATCCTTATCTGGTAATGGCGTTTGGAATGGAGGGGGCACCCTGGACACGGGAGGTAATACGATTACCGCCTTGAATGCCATTAATGACGCTGGATACTGGGAAGTGCAAGTGAATGGCTTTACCAACGATAATCAAACCTTATTTGAGGCAAATACAGGCCCAGATACTAGCCCAAACACAGCTCCCAATCGAATCCCCTTGTTCGACGTGCCGCCTACCCGCGCAGGAAACTTCTCAATTACCACTGATACAACTCTGGAAACGCCGGTTGGTCAGCGAGTGTGTCATCCTTTTCGAGTGACCAATAACTTTTTTACCACTGATATTGTCAATCTGGTGGCAACCGGGACAAACCCAAATTACACCACACAATTTTTTAGAGATGCAGCGGGAACAGTGCCGCTCAGTGATACGGATGGTGATGGCCAGGTAGATACTGGAATTCTTCAACCAGGTCAATCGATTGATCTATTCTTTTGTGTTACTCCCGGTCCTGGGGCCTTACTCCCGGATGGCAGTGTCATTGTTGACACGACAACCATTACGGGTACCTCTTTTATGGATCGAGAGGTGCGATCGCAGGCTGGAACGGGGGCACCTGTACCGCAATCGGTGGTGAAAACGACCAGTCCGCCACGCACGAGCACAGGTGGCGGTGGGGGTGCGCTACCCGCAACACCGAACCTGAGATTGGTGAAACGAATTACCAACGTGACGCGCAATGGCACCGTGCTACCAGGAGTCAATTTTGGTACGTTTATCGACGATCCAGGCACAACGGATGACAACGCGCCAGGATGGTCTCAAACAACCTTGACAGGCATTTTAGAACTGCCAACCACCAACCCAGTCCGCAGTGGGGATGAAGTCACTTATACGGTGTACTTTCTATCGGATGGAACGGCTCCGGTATTGGATGCCAGTATTTGTGATTTGATTCCGGGTGGGCTGACCTTTATCATGAATAGTTTGGAACTGGGACTAGCAAATACTGCGGTGACCCCAATTGGTGACTTCTTCACGCCTCTGGCTCCCTTACCAGCCAACAACTCCTGTCCAATCCAAACCAATCCGAATGGCGCGACCGTGGCCAATTTAGGCACTGTATCCAACGTAGCGGGGAGTAACTTCGGGTTTATTCGGTTCCGCACCCGAGTAAATTAATCGGGTCAATCCTTGAGTGCCTCTGGAGCAGGCAACCACTGGCGCGATCGAGGACAATGTTGAAGATTTTGGCGCAAAGTCAACGGTTCCCCGTCAAAAGTGCTAGAACCGATACCGATTCATGGATTGGAAGCACCGTATGGGTCCGCTTGTTTCGCTGATCATTACCACCTACAACCGGGAAGCCTTCCTGGGCACTGCGATCGCTAGCGTTTTGCAGCAAACCTTCCCCCATTTTGAACTGCTGGTCTGGGATGACGGCTCCACGGATAACTCGGTGGCCTTGGCGCGAACCTTTGCCCAGCAAGATGCACGAGTTCGCGTGATCGCGGCGGCCCACCAGGGACGGGTCAGAGCCTTAGCGGCGGCGATCGCGCAAACTCAGGGAACGTATCTGGGGTGGGTGGATAGTGATGATTGGTTGGCCCCCACCGCATTAGAAGCAACAGTGCGGGTACTGAATGCCCACCCCTCCACCGGGATGGTCTACACCGATTATTACGAAACGGATGCTCACGGGCGGGTGATGGGCTATGGACAGCGGTGCCCCATGCCCTACTCCCAAAAGCGGTTGCTCGTAGACTTCATGACGTTCCACTTTCGGTTGCTGCGGCGATCGCTTTATCAGCAGGTGGGCGGCATTGACGATTCGCTGGACTTTGTAGAGGACTACGATCTTTGCCTGCGCCTGTCAGAAGTGACTCAGATCCGGCGGGTCCGGCAACCCCTATACTTTTACCGCGTTCACCCCCAGAGTGCGTCTCAACAACTCAACCTGGAGCAAACGCTCCGCACCCACACCATTCTCAACCGGGCCTTGGTGCGGCGGGGCATGGCGAACACTCACGCGATCGATCTAGAGCTGCCTACTGGCCGATTCATTTTACGGCGTCAAGCCAGCAGCCAACAGGCGAGATCGGCCCCGGTTAGAGTTATGCCGCTGCTGCTTGCCCTTCCCCTGCTGGGGGCACTCCCTGCCGGACGGGTGCAGGCTCAATCCATCAGCCCTACCAATGACGGCACCAATACCGTCGTCACTCCCGTCGGCGATCGCTTCGATATTACTGGTGGCACCGTCTCCAGCAATGGAGCCAACCTGTTTCACAGTTTTGGGCAGTTTGGCTTAACCCCAGGCCAAATTGCCAACTTCATCGCCAATCCCCAATTGCAAAACATTTTAGGGCGGGTCGTGGGAAACACGCCTTCCGTCATTGATGGCCTGATTCAGGTGTCAGGGGGGACACCCAATCTATATCTGCTCAATCCCGCTGGAATACTCTTTGGGGCAAATGCCAGCCTAAACGTTCCTGCTGCATTTACGGCTACCACGGCCAATGCGATCGGGTTCGGTTGCGGCAATGGTGGCATCGGGTGTAACTGGTTCACCGGGACAGGAACCAATAACTATGCCGTGTTGAATGGGGCACCGAATGGATTCGCATTTTCTGGCAATCAACTGGGGGCGATCGCCAACGCTGGAAACCTGGCCGTCAACTCCGGGCAAACCCTGGCCCTCCTGGCAGGTACCATCGTCAACACCGGACAACTGACCGCCCCAGCGGGACAAATTCTGCTCTCTGCCGTTCCTGGTCAAACCTTAGTGCGGCTGAGTCAACCGGGAAATCTCCTCAGTCTAGAGTTCCAACCCTTAGCCACTCTACCTGCCGCCGACACAGCCCCCACCCTGGCGCAACTGCTGACAGGCGGCAACCTGGGCAATGCCACAGGCTTAACAGTTGATGAAGCAGGTGTAGTGCGCTTGTTGGGGTCTGGTATCTCAATTCCCAATCAGGTCGGCACCACGATCGCCAGCGGCACCCTCAACACGGCTGGCCCAACAGGCGGCGCGATCGCGATATTGGGTAATCAGGTGGGATTGGTGGGTGCAGTTCTGGAGGCATCAGGCCCAAATGGGGGCGGAACAGTGCTAATCGGGGGCGATCGGCAAGGAACGGGCACGCTGCCAAGGGCGCAGCAAACCTTTATCAGTACCGACTCCACCATCAATGCCAATGCCCTACAACAAGGGAACGGGGGCCGTGTGATTGTCTGGGCCGATGGCAACACCACCTTTGGCGGCACCATTAACGCTCGAGGTGGCGCAATCCGTGGTGATGGTGGCTTTGTCGAGGTGTCGGGCCAAGACACTCTAACCTTCCGTGGCAATGTCAACCTGACTGCCTCTAACGGTCAGATGGGCACCTTACTGCTGGACCCGTTGAACATCACGATCGTTCCCGGCACCGGAGGGGCAAATGATACTGAAATTACAGATGGCACAATTTTTGCAGGTGATGGTGGTGCGGCATCGTTTACCCTATCTCAAGTTGCCTTAGAAGCGTTGTCAGCGGCAACTAATATTATCCTCGAAGCGACCAATGACATTATCATTCAGCCATTGGGCACGCTCACCTTTCAACCGCTATTGGGGGTGGGGGCTGGGAGTATCACCTTCACTGCTGGCGGCACGATTTTCATGAATCCAACCGACACGATTGAGGCACGAGGCCGGAACATCACTATGACCGCTGGCAATTTGTCTCTCGGCAATATTGATACCGCTGCCAACGTGGGGGGCAACATTCCGGGGGGCAATATTACGCTGACTGCCACTAATGGGTCTGTTGTCGCTGGGAATTTGATTGGTAATGGTTATGCGGCTTCGGGCGGCAACATTACCGTCACCAGCAACACAGGCGCGATTGCTGTGGGCCAAATTGAATCTCGGTCTAGAAGTTTCATCGCTCCAGTGACTTCTAGCGGGAGCGTGACCTTGCAAACTTTTAGCAATGGTGGGGATATCACTTTCAACGCGATCGATGTGAGTGGCGGTCCTTTATTTGGCTCGGAAACAGCCGCAGCAGGTGGCAGTGTCACTATTGCGGCGAGAGGTTTGGTGCGGGGAATCGGCAGCCTGACGAGTGAAGACACGATCGCAGCAACGGGTTTTGCGGGAGGCGCAGATGGGACGGTGCAAATTCAACATGATGGCGGGCCGACCAATATTCCCTTTGTTGTGGGAAGTGGGTTTGGCGTTACCAATGGCACCGCCAGCTCGATTAACACTGGCAGCGAGATCATCACCTTCCAAACCTTTGATTTTTCCTCCAGTCCGTTTGTCTCTCCCGGTGGCAGTATTGGGATCACTTTTCTGAATGACACCCCGACGATCAATCCAATCACCTCTCTGCCCGACACCGCCCCCAATCAGCCGATCAACTTCACCGTCAACTCGCTGGCCCTGACCCCATTTGACTTCAATGCTGATAATCCCCTCTTTGTGCGCGTGTTTGCGATCGCAGCAGGAGCCATTTTGCGAATTAATGGCGTGGATGCAACACCGGGAACCGTAATTCCAGCAAATGCCACCTTGCAATACATCCCACCCGCAGGATTTTTAGGCACGCTGGCCAATGCGTTTTCCGTCACGATTGATGATGTAATTTCGACCTCGCCCCCGCGCGCGATCGCTCTGACTGTAGCAACGCCACCGCCCCCACCGCCACCGCCGCCGCCCCTCCTGCCCCCACCGTCCCCACCGCCCACCACAGTTGACAATCCCTGTGTTTTGACCTCGTGCAACCCACCCCCACCCGTCAGGCTCCCACCCTTAACGCCAGCCAGGGGTGAAGTTTTAACTTCTGGCACTCCAGAAGAACGATTTACAACGGCATTTGCGACTTACCTGGGCTTACCCCAACCCGCACCCGTCTCGATTGATAATCAACGGGCAATTTTGCGCCAGATCGAACGGGACACTGGAGCCAAACCGGCCTTTGTTTATGTCAGTTTTGTGCCAGCCTCGATTAACGCAGCGCAGGCGGCAGGGTTGGTCGCTGGGGCAGAACGTAGCGGCGCGATCGCCGAACGAGATGACGATCAGTTGGAAATTTTAGTCGTATCGGCGCAGGGCAATGCGGTTCGCCAGCGTATCCCCCAGGCGACGCGAGCAACGGTGATGTCACTGGTAAACGAGTTTCGGCAAGAGATTTCTGACCCTCGCAAAACCCGCACCACTCGTTACCTCGGCATGGCGCAACAGTTATATCGCTGGATGATTGCTCCGATGCAGCAGGAGTTAGGACAGCGACAAATTAACAACCTGGTGTTTTTGATGGATACGGGCCTGCGATCGCTCCCAGTTGCCGCCCTCCACGATGGCCAGCGGTTCCTGGTTGAGCAATACAGCATTGGCCTGATGCCCAGCGTCAGCCTGAGCGACACCCGCTATCAGGATGTGCGGGATGCTCAATTATTGTCGTTGGGCATTTCTGAAAGTACCCAGGGTTTGGAGCCATTGCCCTCGGTGCAGGTGGAAGTCGCCACGATTGTCAATAACCTCTGGACCGGGCGGGCCTTTCTGAATGAGGCGGCCACCCTACCCACCCTAAAATCTGCGCGGCAGGCGCGGCCCTACGGCATCATTCACCTGGCCACCCATGCAGATTTTCTTCCCGGTCGGTTGGACCGCTCCTTCATTCAACTCTGGGAAGAACGGTTGCGCATGGACCAGGTGCGCCAACTGGGTTGGAGTGATCCACAGGTGCAATTGTTAGTGTTGAGTGCCTGCTCCACCGCACTGGGCGATCGCGAAGCCGAATTGGGGTTTGGGGGTTTGGCCGTACAGGCGGGAGTAAAATCTGCCGTCGCCAGCCTTTGGGCCGTGAATGATGCGGCCACTGCCGCCCTCATCACCCGCTTCTACAAAGACTTGCAAACCGCACCAATCAAAGCAGAAGCCTTGCAACGGACGCAACAAGCGTTAATTCGGGGTGAGGTGTTTGTGCGAGAAAACCAGATTCAGGGGGTCGAAAGTCAGGGCATTCCGCTGCCGAGTGGGGCCTCTATTCGAGATGAAAAACTATCCCACCCCTACTACTGGTCATCCTTCACCATGATTGGTAGCCCCTGGTGAAGATTTGTCTACCTGAATCACCACCTTTGCGGGACCGTACTGCTGTGTGATCAAACGTTCCAGTCGTTGCACAATCGTGCCTGCGACAGACAGACACTCCGGATGGAGAATCAGCCGTAGTTCTACATACACCATCCGTCCGACCATGCCGCGCGTTTGGATACCGTAGCAATGCAAAATGCCCTCCACGCGGCGAGCGGTACGGGCGATCGCTTCTGGGGCGATCGCCACCTGCCGCATCATCGAAGGCAACTGCCAATTCACCATGCGCCAGACATTCACAGTCGCCACCAGCAACACCACGGCCACCAGCAGGGAATCTAGCCAGAGTAGCCCCATGCCGCTGCCCACCAAACCTGCCAGCACCAGGAGCATCAACCCAGCATCCTGTAGTACCTGACTGAAGCTAAAGCGGAGCATGGAATTTTCTAGAAGCTGGGCCTGAGTGCGTCCCACGATCCCCAGGACCAGACCCATCAAGGTTATACCTGCCAAAAGTTGCAGTACGGCTGCATTGAGATGCAGGGTAATGGCATCGGTGCCACCTAAAAAGCCAATGTGCGCCACTGCAACGCTAACCAGGAAGCAATAGGCCGCCCCTAAAAAACTAACTAGCAACAATGTCAAGCCGGATTCTAACCGTGTATGGCCCCATAATTCGCGCTTGGGTGGATGGGGCACCGACAGCGCCAGCAAACTCAGCAGTAAACTAAAACTGGTGACGAGGGTATGCAAAGCCGCCGCCGCGAGACTGAGCGATCGCGTGGCCCACCCGACCCACACTTTCACCGCCAGCAACAGCAACATCAGCCACAGACCCACAAACAAAATTCGATGATTTGCCCATTTTCGCCCCCGTGGTTCCGTCACAACTTCTGACACCATCACGTTTAACCCGCCTCATTCAGCGACATTTAGGCTCAGCAAGATCTGCGATGCCCTCACCATTATCGACAGCAATCTCCGGTTTGCACGAAAAGTTGTACTGGTTGGGGGGAGCGTTGCATAAGTTGGGTGGCATAGAGTGAAGACGAATTAGACCAAGAGTTTTTGGTAGAGGTGCGTGATGCGTCCAACGGGTGTGGTGATTTTGGCTGTCTTGCAAACAATTTTCAGCGTTCAAATTTTGCTGGCCGGACTGGGGATGGTGTGGGGAGCCGTTTCGCTGTCGCAAAACTCCGATCGCCTGGTCAGCCAATATTGGGTACCGATGCTGGTCCTGGCTGCGGTGATTTTGGTTACGGGTGGCCTGGGGTTGTGGGTGGCCTGGGGTTTGTTTAAGTTGAAGCAGTGGGCCTGGTTGCCGACGCTGGTGTTCCAAGGTTTATTTTTGCTGGTGGTTGTTCCCGGATTTTTGCCATCGCTGCATCCGATTCTGTTTTTAGCGATCGCCCTTTCCGGTAGCATTCTCTACTACTTGTTGCGGCCTGAAGTCAAACAACTGTTTGGCCGTTAAGTAAAGAATGATGGTTAAGTAGAGAATGATGGCAACCAAGAAATGATTTTAGTCGGCGGTTTCCCACCAAAAACTGATTCTCTTTTAAGGTCGCAACCCGATCGCCTATGATCAAAAATGTGGGATATAGGAATGGGGCGATCGATGCCAGAACCAAGTGAGCGGAAACGAATCTACATCAACGCGCTGCCGGAGTACGAGATGAAGCTCTTGACAGCGTTGAGTTTCTTTTTGGGCCGGAAGGTGTCTACTCAGGCGGCAGCAGCCCTGGCCATGTATGTGCGCCAATCCCACGATCGCATTTTGACCCAAACCGAATATTACGCCCATCGGGCCGGGATGAATAAATGGGATTTTTTTGATTTAATTTTTGAAAATCCCCAAAAAGCAGAAGAACTGATGCGCGGCACAGGCGCTAAAATTCACGCAGAGGAGGCCGATATATTCTCTACCGACGAGGACGAGTAGCCATGCTCTCAGTCACCACAATGGGCACGACCGATGGTGAGGCGGCACTGTTTATTCAGTGTCACGATCGCCCTGTGACAGTGGCGATGAAAGAACTGCCTGCCTGGGTTTGGAGTTGTGAGGATGCTTCGGTAGAAGTGTATGTGCAGTGGGGCGATCGCGTGTTTCATTGTCCCATTGCCCAACTGCTCTTATTAGCCAGTGAATCCCAGTAATCCATCAGGCTGGATTTAGAGTGCATCCCAATTTTGCAGAATTGCCCTCCTCACGCAGTGGGGCAAAGCTCTCGCCCAACCCCTTCTCCCCCAAAATCCTCCTCCCGCTCTGGGCTACCTTGTACATACAAGTCCTGAGATTACGCTCTACTCTGAATTAAACCCAACATCTTCTGCTTGGGGGGCTGCCCCCCACCCCCGGCGTGGAGGACGGCTGCGTCCCACACACCGCTCCAGAAAAGTTGTGCCTGGGGGTGCCAAAGGCTGTAGTTCAACTCAATTGACCCACTGAACCCCAGAGTCGGGGGAACAGAACTAATCCCTTGCGGGGGGCGTGGGGGAGTGAGGACCCCACAAAGCGGGGGGGCGGGGGGAAGTCCCCCGGTAGAGACTTGGGGTTAGGAATTTAGGGTGAGGGTTACAAAAGGGGGATGCACTCTGAATTTGCAGGGTTTTCAACCGATTGAAACAGTCGTGATAGACCACGAAACCTGTTTGAGAGGGGCCGATTTTGCGCTACTGTTCAAAGTCGATCCCTTTATGTTTTGATCTATGGTTTGTCAGGCGACGATCGCGCAATTGGCCTCTGTTTTGCAAGTTGTTCCCATTGCTGGCACAACGGCAAATCTCCAAACCGTTGCCACCGGAATCACCACGGATACTCGCAGCCTGCAACCGGGAGAAGTTTTTCTCGCCCTGCGGGGTGAAACCTTTGACGGGCATCAGTTTGTGGATGCAGCCATTGAGAAAGGCGCGATCGCCGCGATCGTTGATACGAAATTTGATGCCACACTGGCACTGGCTCACACTCAGGCATTCTCGTTATTGCCCGTCCCCGATACGCTGTCAGCCTATCACGCGATCGCTCACTGGTGGCGGCAACAGTTCACCCGTCCCGTGATTGCCGTTACTGGTTCCGTCGGCAAAACGACAACCAAAGAACTGATTGCGGCGGTGTTATCTACGCTGGGAGGGTCAGCTACACCAGCGCAGTTGCTCAAGAGTCAGGCCAACTTTAACAATGAAATTGGTGTGCCCAAAACCTTGCTGGAACTCAGCCCCGAACACCAGTATGCCGTCGTGGAAATGGGGATGAGGGGACCAGGAGAAATTGCCCTGTTGAGCCAGATTGCCAGTCCGGATATGGCCGTGATTACCAATGTGGGCACGGCTCACATCGGGCGGTTAGGGTCGGAGGCCGCGATCGCCGCCGCCAAATGTGAACTGCTGGCCGCAATGCCCACCAATGGCGTAGCAATTCTCAATCATGATAATCCCCTGTTACGCCAAACGGCCCCAACCGTGTGGTCGGGTAAAACCATCACCTTCGGCCTGACGGGTGGCGATCTTCAGGGAACCCTGGTGCAGCCTGACACGTTGCAGATCGATGGGTTGTCACTGCCGTTGCCCCTGCCCGGTCAACACAATGCCTTAAACTACCTGGCCGCCCTGGCTGTGGCAAAAGTGTTGGGCCTCAGTTGGACTCCATTAACTGCCGGACTGACGGTGGCATTGCCCAGTGGTCGCGCTCAACGGCGGCAGTTGCCCAACGATGTCACGATTTTGGATGAAACCTACAATGCTGGCCTCGAATCCATGCTGGCGGCTCTGCATCTGTTGGCCCAAACTCCCGGTCAGCGCCACATTGCCGTATTGGGCACGATGAAGGAATTGGGCGATCGCTCCCCTGAATTTCATCATCGAGTTGGCGCGACGGTGGCCCAGTTGCGACTGGATCAATTGCTGGTTCTGGCTGATCCACCTGAAGCCGAGGCGCTCCAGTCCGGAGCTGGACCTGTACCCACCGAGTGCTTTACGGCCCATGCTGATGTCACCCAACGCTTGCAAGACCTCGTCAAACCGGGCGATCGCATTTTGTTCAAAGCTTCCCGCTCGGTGGGTTTAGATCAAGTCGTCACCCAGTTTTGCCAAGTGTATTCTGGCGAAGCATAAAAACAGCAGTTCCCTGATGCCGATCGCCAGAACTCCAGCGCAACCCGCTCCCACCCTAAAGTTCTAAACGCTGTGCCCCAAGCAAGACTTCGTCAGAATCGAGCGAATCATGGTTGCAACTTCGTTGGGCTGTTCCACCATGGCCAAATGGCCACAGTCGGGAATTTCAAACACATTGTTACCACATTCCCCAAACAACGCATGGAAGCTGGCTAAATGTTTCACGTATTGCGGCTCCATAATCGAGTCTTGCGTGCCTGTGATGAAGTAAACAGGTTGCTTCAATTGGGACACAATTTGAGGCAACCGATGCACTTCGACTTCCGTAGTCGATTCCAGCAAAGCACCGAGTGCGGCATCGGGATGAGCGGCCACAAAATCCACCAGGCGTTGTCGTGCCCAATGGCGGGAGAGCGATCGCGCCGTACCCGCCCGCAAAAACGCCAACTCTAAAAATGGAATTTGAGATAGCCACTTCGGACGAAGCTTCACAATTTGTTGCCCTGCCGCCCGAAAACGTTCAAACTCTTCCTTCAGGTAGATCCCACCGCCCGCATTCACACAAATCACCCCTTTGACTTGCTCCGGTAACTGCTGCGCCCCCCACAACGCAATACTGCCGCCCAGAGAATGGCCCACCAGCCAAACATTAGTCAGGTTCAATTGCTCCAGCAGTTGGCCCAGATCCTTAGCATAAGAAGCCAGACTATAACTGGACAGCGGAATCACTTCATCAATGCCTTGATGCAATTGGCCTTGATGCAATTGAGACTCTCCAAATCCCCGCAGATCATAAGCCAGACATTGGTAATCTGCCGACAACTGCTGCATCAGCCCACGCCAATAATGGCGGCTCAATAGCCACCCGTGGATAAATACCAGCACATCTGGAGAGGGGGTTGGTGGCGTTAGCTCGTAAGCATAGGAAACGCCCATCAAATCAATAGTTGGCATAGTTCAATCGTAGCAGGCAGGGGGTATGAATCGCTTGAGCAGGGCGCGATCGCAGAGGTTGGACCGTAACAGTCTATAATCCCTACACGGTCTATAATTCCTACATAGTTATCAAGCGTTGTCTTCAATCGCCTAGGGGAAGATGTGGTTCAACTTATGGCAAACAAGACACCCCCAGTCATTCCATCGCCCTCTCCCGATACCCTGGCCACGATCGCCGAGTATTTCAAAGTGCTATCTGAAGTCAGCCGCTTGCAAATTTTGTACTGCTTGCGGGCTGGCTCCATGAATGTGATGGAACTAACGGAAGTTACCGGATTCAGTCAGGCCAACCTATCCAAACACCTGAAAATTATGACCCAGGTGGGCATTCTGGCCCGCCAACCGAAAGGAGTCAGCGCTTATTACGAAATCATTGACCCGAAAGTGTTTGACCTCTGTGAATCGGTGTTTGGTGGCATTGGCGATCGCCTGCAACAACAGGCCCAACAATTTTTGCAAGATGTGCCGAAGTAAAGCCGGAAAGGTCAGACTCCAGAGGCATTTTGAGCACACCCAACCACAGGATTTGAAGCATACTGGAGCAGGAAAAATAATGAGTATCGAAAATTTGATTGAACGATATGCCGCAGGTGAGCGATCGTTTCATCAAATCAAATTACAAGAAGCCGAATTTATCAGTACAAATTTAAGCGAGGCCAAATTTGATCACGCCGATTTTCGGCAAGCTCGATTTGGCAAAACCAATTTACGACAGGCTTGTTTGGATTACGCCGATCTGAGTGAGGCGCTTCTGTGGGGAACAGATTTGAGTGCGGCTTCCCTGCATCACGCCGCGTTACGGGAAGCCGATTTGACGGGCGCAATTCTGGCCCATGCCTGCCTGGATGCTGCCAACCTATGTAAAGCCATTTTGAGCGGTGCTATTTTGACGCAGGCCAGTCTGGTGGGGGCACTGTTAATTGATGCCGATTTGCGATCCAGCCAGACGCATCAAACCAACCTGCAAGGAGCCAATTTAAGTCAGGCAGACCTGAGCTATACGCGGCTGAATGAAGTGATTTTGCGCGAAGCCAACCTGACCAACGCAAAACTATGTCGTGCTAATTTACGCCGAGGCGGGCAGGACTTTTTACCCGCCGATCTGACCGGGGCCATCCTACGTGGAGCAGATTTAAGTTACGCCGATCTCACGGGAGCGATTTTGCGAAATGCGGATTTAAGCCAGACAGATTTGACCGGCACCCTGCTGACGGATGCTGATCTCCAGGGAGCAGTTCTGCCCTAATGGGACCAAACGCCGCTTGAAAGGTCAGGAACGTTCCGCAGAAACTACTGCGATCGCCTCTCGCAATTGCAGTTGGTGGTAAGCCTGCCGTGGGTTGAACTGGTCATCAATCCCTTTCACTTTTTTGTAAAGACGGCTCAAGCTGTACAAGAGCGAGATCGGTAAGCCGGTTAACGCCGGATGGCCGCACCCCAAAATGGCCAGGAATTTTCCCATGAGCGAGTGATAGTTCAGCCATTGAAGAGTTCGGGTCGGTGCGATCGCGGCCCGATACCGCCTCGCCAGGAAACAATAGGGCGAAACTTCCAGCCGGACATAATCCAGGCAGGATCTAAACCTGCGCCAGGGAGGGGGAGTAGCGGAGCGATGCCAGGGTTTTTCGCGCTGGCAATGGATGAAGGGTGGTAATCCATGAATCAGGTTATGCCACCGCTCCTTCAGCGTGTATCCGGCAGGGCCAAAATACTGAATAATATCTTTGCCTCGTTCTAAAATTTTCAGAGGAATCGGGGCAAAGGCTTGACTGGCCAACAGTGCCGTTAGCACGTCTTGATCACCAAACAGGTGAAATGGCTTTTGGCCGCAGGGTAAGGTCTGGGCGCGGCGATAGCGATCGCTTTCTAAGGCAGATTTCCAGGCTTCCAGCACCTTTAAATGGCAGGGGGTAACTCGCAAAACTCCTGTGTTTAGCGTGAAAGGTAGCAACTGCCCAATTTCAAACCCCCAGGCTCTGGCGCGATAGCTCTGATCTCGATACATGCCATACAGCGCCTCCTCCGCAATTACGAGGGTGTTTTCAGCAAGAACACCCAAGCGGGGCCGAAAATCCCTACTCAGAATAATGTCAGAGTCAATCCACCAAACCTCCTGATGCCCCTCCCGCAACAACTGCAACAGCGCATCCGCCTTCACATTCCATCCCTGCTGATTGCTAACGGGTGTCGTCCGTAACTCGATTTGGGGAAAGGACTGACACCAATGTTTGAAGGCAGCGGTTGCCGGTGGAAAAAAGAGCGCGATCGCCAGATCAGGGCAGTGCTTAGTCAAACTTAACAGCAGAAATTGAACGGCAACTTCTTCACTCAGTCGGTCTTCCACAATACAAACAACCATACGCTGATGTGGGGCTAAGATCCTCCCCACGATACCGATATGCCCCCCATTGAAGAACCGTCTGAGGATAGTTATTGCCTTGCAGGTGTAGCCGTCACCCTGTTTCGATCCATACAATCCGGCATTTCCCATCCTCGCCTTCACAAAGGTGTACCCACGAAGGTGTGCGAATGAAGGTGTGCCTCCAGGCAGGGGTTTGGTTCCTGAAGCTGGCTTAGAGTAAAGCATTCCTGGCTTGAACGAACACAATCGCCAGGGGTGAACTCATGCTTCCAGCAGGAAATGGAGTCTCAGAATATGGATGTGGAAGAACTGAAGCAACGCTACCTGACGGGCGATCGCGACTTTAGCATTGCCAACTTGCAGGATGCCGCTTTGCAGGACATCAACCTCAGCGGTGCGGTGTTTCATGGAGCAATTTTGGATGGTGCCAAGTTGCAACGTGCTGATTTAAGCGAAACTGATTTGAGCGGTGCGACCTTGAAAGGTGCCGATTTAACCCAGGCCAACTTGACCAGAGCCAACCTGAGTGATGCCATTCTGGATCGGGCCATTCTCGACGGGGCCATTCTCGACGGGGCGCTTTTGAATCAGGCGGATCTCAAGGCCGCACATTTGGCCCAGGCAACCCTGAGTGATGCCGACCTGAGTGAAGCTGATTTGACCAGAGCCAGCCTGGAAGCGGCAGACCTCAGTGGAGCAGACCTGAGTGCGGCTGATCTAACCCGCGCCAACTTAGAAGCCGCCGTCCTGGATGAGGCCAGCCTGGACACCGCAAATTTAGCTGAAACCCATCTGGATGCTAATGCGTAAAAGTTCACGCTGCCGTAGAGACATTCCAATGGAGTGTCTCTAACGACTGGCACGTCTCTAGAAATAATTAGCGCTCATTCATTGAGCAGGTTGAGATTTAACGACCTGGGTGGTTTGGGGGGAGCGGATAACAAGATTTGCCAGGTTAACTTGTTCCAGCAGGGCAGACAAGTCCGCTCGGACCGCAGAATTGGCAGGATTCGTCTGATTTTCTTTGGCAAGAAGCGCGATCGCGTCGTACCAGAAGCCCGTCTCTGCATAAATCCGGGCTTTTTCCTGAGCCGAACCAGCCGCCTTCAATCGCTGATTTAGCTCACTGGAAGGTTCAACCCGTTGAATCCAGGACTGGGCGAACACATCCTGAGAGCGCCGATTGGGGTTACAAATCACCGCAACCGACCAGCGATACATCTTACCGGCGTCCAATTCTGGGGCCGTAGTAGGCAGTTCCACGCGCACCATCCCCTGAGCGTCGGGTTTAACGGTTTGCACCCATAAAGGCTTTTGTACATTCGGCTCTACCAGGGTAAATTCAACCGCAGTTACGCCCGCCGCATAGGCCAGAAACGTAGGACGTTGAGCCAGGGTTTGCCCGATATGGTTACTGGGCACCAACGGCATCAGCGTAATTCCTGGCAAATTAGTACAGCCCCGTGCTCCTGTGCCCCCCGTCCGAATAGCTCGCGTTAACCGATTGGGAGGGCGATAGGTAATCCCTTTCGATTGCGCTGCCGCCGGAGCCACCAGTTCCAATGTGCCTAGCGGCTCAAGGTTCACGCGAGGCTCAACCGCTAGAAAACTAACGGCTTGTAACGTCATCGCCAGAGCGGAACCTGTTGCAATGCATTTGAGAGTGCGTAAGGTGGCCATAATTGTTCTCCGGTTGTTCGGGCTTGAGATGGGGGATTGCTGAGTGAAAGACTCAGTTGGGGAAGCGACCAGCGTTACATCCACACTCTACTGAGCCAAGAACCTGTTTTCAGGATGATTCAGGATGTTTTGAGTGAGAATCACTGCTTTGAGTGAGAATCATCGGCTCGTGTGAGAATTACTGGCTCGTGCGAGAATCACTAATTTGGGTAAGAATCACTAATTTGGGTGAGGAGCACAGAGGTAGGTAAAGTCGCTGGCGATGAGAATCACAGAGAAATGTGAAGATCACTTAGGAGATACACCGGATGTATCCTTATTTTCGCTCGTCTGCCCAAATTTTTCGAGATGCTGGGGAGTCGTTCTTTAACGATTTCAACAAGATTTGATAAATTTTTGTCGATTCACTCCGGCCTTTGAGTTGGGCGTTGGCAAGCAGTGCGATCGCAAACTTATCTTGCACACAGGTATAGGTCGTTTCATTGATTAGAATGCGACACAACCCCACGCCTAGTGTCTTATCAAAGCTTTCTAATCGGGCGGCAATGTTGACGCTATCGCCGATCGTGGTGTAGTCCAACCGTTGCCGCCCGCCCAAACTACCCGTGACGATCGGCCCAGTGGCAATCCCGACCCGCATACTGACAGTCGGCTGATCCTGAGCCGCCCATTTGCGATTTAGGGCATCCAGGGTATGGGCCATTTTGACGGCACAAGCGACCGCCTGATGAGCATCCTGAGCAATTTCGGCGGGAGTCGTGCGGGCAATGGGAACTCCAAACACCGCCATGATGGAGTCGCCAATAAATTTATCGACAATGCCACCGTGTTCCAGCACAAGTTGAGTCATCGCCTCCATGTACTCATTCAGCCACAGCATGAGAATTTCCGGGGGAGTATATTCCGACACGCTGGTGAAATCTTTAATATCTGTAAATAATACGGTGGCGGTCATCCGTCGCCCGATCAAGCGGCCTTCTTGCAGGAGTTGATCGCGATCGCGCCAGATCGCCTCGGCAATACTGGGTGTCACGTGCCGCCCAAAAATGGTCATGATGGTCTGGCGTTCGGCACTTTCCTGGTAGGCAATGTAGCTGGTGATCACGCCGGTAGCCGTCAGCAGGGCCATCACCGGAGGCACCACCGGAATCCACCACCCATTCAGGAAGGCGAAATAACTACCCACGATCAGCGTGCCCGTGGCGATCGCCATGCTGCTGATAGCCCACCGGGGTGCCCGAATCGTGCCGGCAATGGTAGCGCCGATCGCGGCCCACATGACCACCCAGGTGTACTCTTGCCAGTCGGCCCAGGTGCGAATCCCGGCCCGTCCATTCAGCGCCGAACTGATAATTTGACTGGCCAAATTAGCCTGAATTTCCACCCCCGACATGGTTTCCGGCGTGGTGATGGAGTTCCCACTGTAGGGCGTGTAGAAAAAGTCTTTCACACTGGGGGCTGTGGGGCCAATTAACACAACGCGATCGCGCATTAGAGAATCGGAGACGGTCCCATCCAGCACATCAAACATGGATACCGTCTGAAAACTGCTGGCAGTTCCTCGGTAATTCAACATGATCTGATATTCGCCCGCATCGGCCTTTACATAACTGCCATCATTTGGCTTGAACTGGGGGAAAACAGCCGCCCCAAACCGGAGGTAGCCCGTGTCGGCATCGGCCTCATTCAAAATGTTATGTTTTTCCAGGTAAAAGCCGGCCAATCGTAATCCCAGCGTGGGCTGGTAATCATCTCCAATCAGCAAAATGACTCGTCGGAGTTTCCCATCGCCATCCTGCACTACATCATTTGAGCCGACCTGATTCAACGCTTTCAGCACCGGCGGCGGGGCAACGGGCACATTTTCCTGCCCACCCCGATTTTCAATCCCAATTAAGTTGGGTGTGGTTTTGAAGACTTGCACCAGTTCTGCGTGGCCGGGTTCAACGGGAAAATCGCGGTACAGGTCCAGCCCGATCGCCACGGGTTGTTGTTGCCGAATTTTTTGCAGAAGACGAGCTAATGTGGCATCGTCAATCGGCCAGCGGCGAACCCGCCGCAGATCCTCTTCGTTGATCCCCACAATGATGATGCGGGGGTCCGCTGGCTCGGCGGGCCGCGATCGCACAAATTGATCGTAGGTCATCCATTCGTAGGGTTGGAGCGCACCCGACAACCGCAACACGATCACCAAGCCTGCAACCAGTGGGGCCGTAATCCAGATGCCGCGCCAATGCCACAGACGCTTCAACAGTTGTTTTGTCATCGGAGAATGCCCTAAAAACCACAGACGAGATCCTGCGCTTTCGCAACGGTTGCCAGTTGGGGATGGGTGCCGATTACGACTCTGCCGTCAGGGGTGCGAATAAATCCCTGAGCTTCTTGAATCGCATCTCCCGGCTTCCAGGCCAGATAAGGCGTCGATGACGAATCGAGATAGGGCGAGATCGCCCCTGGTTGCCCTGGAGCCGAGGGAGTGCCCTGATCTGGCCCAGCGGGTTGTACGCCCACTAAGGTATATCGGTCAATGGCTTGATTATAGGGCGTACGGGCCAGACCACCCGTCCCCGTGATGACAAAACTACTTTGCCCAGCCACCCGCCGCGCCAAACAACTCCCCGCCACGATTTGTTCCGACACCGCAAATTCATCTTCCAGGGGCGACAGGGAGTTTTGAATAAAACTGATGTCCGGGATTTGCACCGTTCCACTCACCCCAAACACTGAGGAGGACGAAATATCCACGCGCCCATTGCCCCGAAACCGAGAGAAGTTTTGCCCCGGATTGCGACCCACGGTAGCAAATATATCCGCGATGAAGAGCGGCGAACTGATCACAATCGTGCCCCCATCTCCAAATTGGGCATTGGCGAGAATATCACTGTCTTCAAAAGCATAGAAGCTGTTACGGGCACGCAGGGTAATGTTGCCACCGCCCCCATTGCCATCGGAAACGCTGCTGCTGATTAAACTGCTCCGGTCCAGCAATATGTCTCTGGCGGCGATCGCAATTTGCCCCCCGCCCCCCTGTTCTGAGGCGGCGGAAATTTCGCCTGCACTCATCCGAAAGCGATCGCGCACTGTGGCAGTGATGGAGCCAGCATTGCCGGAACCAGTGCTGCGGCTGGTAATTTTGCCCCCATCCGTGACGGAGAGGGAATTGGCTGTGAGTTTGATTTGTCCGGCGTTGCCCGTCCCCGTTGAGGAGGTGGAGAGTTCTGCTCCGGTGCGAATTGACAGTTGGTTGGTCGTCACGGTTAAACTTCCGGCGGTGCCCGACCCGGTGGAGCGAGCCGCCAAGCGCCCACCTGTTGCCAGCTCTACCGATTGATTGGCCTGAATAGTCAAAACCCCACCCGCCCCGCTGCCGTCCGTCGAAGCGGAGATTTCACTATTGTTGGTGACTTGGAGTTGATCCGTGGTGATCGTCAGGCGGCCTCCAGTTCCACTACCGCTAGTCGTGACCGAGACTTCCGCGCCATTGTCTACCCGCAGTTGCGGGGTCGCGATCGCCAAATCTCCCGCCTGCCCCGCCCCCGACGATTGGGCAAATAACCCACTGGGATTGGTCCCACGGCCTGTCACGGTTACGGCCTCCGTCGCTGCAACCGTGATGCTGCCAGCCGTGCCACTGCCACTGGTGGAACTGAGCAACTGTCCCCCACTTTGCAACTCCAAACGACCCACATTCACTTCAATTGCGCCGCCGGTTCCGGTTGCTTCTACGGCAGCACTGATCCGGCTGTCGTTCTCCACCCGGAGCGTGCCACCCGCCGCCGCGATCGCAATACTCCCAGCCTGCCCAGTGGCCGTAGTTTTAGCGTTAATTTCCGATTGCTCCGTGAGCCGCAAGTCAGGGGTTTGAAGCTGAATGGTGCCCCCTGCGCCCCAACCGTTCGTGCTGGCATCAATGCGACTATTGCCCGACAGGGTGATGGCATTGCTGCGGAGCGTGACATTCCCCCCCGGCCCCGTGGCGTTTGGGTCAACAATCGTAATCAGGGCGCTGCCGTTCTCTAAAGCAATCTGATTATTCGCTTCCACCAGAATACTGGAACCGCTCACCGTGCCTCGATTAGTGGCATCCAGGACGAGGGCATCTAAAGTCACATTGCCACCCCGAATCGTGACATTGCCGCTATTACCCAAATTGGCCTCAAAGGTATCGGCAAAAATTTCACCTCCAGAGAGAAAGACCGAGCCGTTATCCAGGGCTGCGATCGCAACTTTCCCGGTGGCTCCCGTACCAAAAGCAGCCACATCAAAGGTGGAGCCGACCGAGGTGATTGATCGTCCGGTCAGGCGAATGGTTCCAGCCAGTCCGGCCCCCTGGGTACTGGCCAGAATGGTGCTGGTGGTTGTGGCGATCCCGCCGTTGGGTGCCATCAAAGCCACAGAGCCAGCCGCTCCGGCCCCAATCGTATCGGCATAGATCACACTATTGGTAAAGGTCAAATCTCCGGTGGTGGCCGTGAGTCGCACCGCTCCCCCTATACCATCCCCATTGATCACATCGGTATAGAGATCCGTCCCTGTTAACGTCAGGAACCCACCCCTGAGCGTAATGGCACCAGCAGACCCGCTCGCCCCAGGCCCTGCGACCGATGCATCGAAAAGGCTCCCCGGTTCCGCCCAGATGCCGCTGGCATCCGCCGCCTGTACGGAAATATTGCCCGCATTGCCACTGGCATTACTGCCTGCAATCAGTTGGGCGTTGGAGTTGAATACGATGGATTGACCGGAGAGGGTGAGATCCCCGGCGGGACCTGTGCCAAAGGTCGTGCTGTTGAGGGTTTGATTCGGCGCGATCGCTACAGTACCGCCCGCCTGAATGGTCATATTGCCCCCGCGTCCCGCTGTGCCACCGTCGGTAAAAATACTCCCTACGGTTGCCTCCCGCGCGGCCTGGAAGCTGACATTACTGCCATTGCCTGCCCCTAAGCCATTGGCAAAGAGCGTACTGGCACTGGTGTTGATACTGCCCTGACGACTGATCAGGGTGACGGTGCCCGCATTGCCATCGATCGCGGAGGTGTCGATATTGGCATTCGTGGTCACATCCTGATTGCTGACTAAGCTCACCGCCCCACCCGCCCCCACGCCCCCCGCAAAGGAGTTGATCGCTCCAACCGCGATCGCGCCTCCGGCACCCACCGTTACCGCGCCCCCACTGGCCTCAACGGAGGTCGTATCGATCGCGCCCAAAGAGACATTGCCATTGGGAGCCTGCACCGTCACGGCACCCCCATTTCCAGCGAGGGCCGTGGAGAAAGTATTGATGGCGATCGCAGAAACACCCCGATCACCGACGAGCAAAACAGGGCCACCATTCCCCGTAGCGGAGGACGTATCGATCGTGCCTACCGTGATCGCACCATTACTGGTGACAAGTTGAAGTGAGGGGCCGCTGTAGTCTCCCAGGGTGATATTATTCGCCGCCGCGATCGCAAATTGCCCCCCCACATTCAGCCCAATATTGCTCAGGACAGCACCATTCGCGCTAATCATGCCTAGATTTCCAGCGCTTTGTAGCAGGCTGAGCGGATTATTCAATGCTTGAATCTGAATGCCGTCATTCCCTTGCAGCGTCAGGTTGCCTCCCGCACTGACCAACAAAGGATTGGTGATACTATCTTGAAGCTGCAAAAGCCCCTGAGCAAACAGGAACACATCCGCCGCTGCCTGTATCTGCGTATCTTGCAAAATCCCATTTCCACCCGCACTCACATTCACACTGCCAGTATTGCTGCTCAGTTGACTGTTAGCGAGTTGAACATTGCCTGGGGTGGCAATCAACGTGTTGCCGTTGCTGTTGAGTCGGCCACTGGCGGCGATCGCGACCCCACTGCTGACGGTTAAACTGCCTGCACTCTGGATCAGGCTGGTGGGCTGCGTCAGTTGCAGGGTGACGCTTTGATTGCCCTGTAAAACCACATTGCCACCTGCCGTGGCCACGGTTGGAGCCGCGATCGCATCGGCAACCACCAGAGCCGTTTGGGCATCCATCACCAGGTCGCCCCCCACCGTCAACTGCGTCCCAGTGACCGTGACCGTATTTCCTTGCAAGGTGTGGTTGCCCGTGGTGAGAAACTGGCTATTCGCAATCTCCAACGTTGGGGCTTGCAATGTCGCGCTGCCCCCCGTGCTGAAATTGCCGCTCGTCGTCAGACGATTTTGCAGGATCAGGTTCAAATCCCCTGTAGTTTGGATCAGGCTGGCGGGATTGTTGAAGGGGGCGATCGTGGCCGTTTGGCCGGAAAGCAACAAGTTACCTCCTACGGCGATCGCGCTGGGAGCGGCAAGAGTATCGGTGATGCTCACCTCATTGCCACTTACAAACAAATTCCCTGCCACGGTAATCTGGCTGGAAGGTAGAGAAACGAGATTGCTGGCAGATAACACCGCTGTTTGGGCCGTCCCTTGTTGCAGGGTGAGATCTCCCGCCAGCGCATTCGCGATCAACGTGCCATTGGGAGCCAAAAGAGTTCCGGTGCTGCCAATCTGGTTTGCCTGTAGCGTCAGGTCTTGGCCAGCCCCCAACGTACCGGCATTGGTGACATCCACGCTGGTGACAATTAAATTCGTGCCGGCCTGGAGGGTTCCCGCATTACTCACAGCCCCACTGGTGACGGTCAAATCTGCGCCGGACTGGAGGATGCCCGTATTATCCACGGTCCCACTGGTGAGGGTCAAATTCGCGTCGGCCTGAAGGGTGCCCGCATTGGTGACAGCCGTACTGGTGACAGTTACATTTGCGCCCGCCTGAATCGTGTTTGTATTCGTGAAGTTGGTACTGGTCAGGGCTACGTCTTGTCCGGCTTGGAGAAAGCCCGTATTCGTGATGGCCGTGGTGCTATTGAGTCCGACATTTTGTCCAGCTTGGAGGAAACCTGTGTTGATGATGGCCGTGTCGCTGGTGAGGTCTAGGATTTGTCCAGCCTGGAGGGTACCAGTGTTGGTGATGGCGGTGCCGTTGATGCTGAGGTTTTGCCCCGCCTGCAACGTCCCGGCATTGCTAACAGCCGCCAGGGCATTAAGAAAGGTGGCATTGGGTTGCACCGTAATCAGCGGCACATTGAAGGGAGCGATCGCACTAAAGACTTCCCCATTGCCAAATTGGATAGCACTGGCAGTGCTGGCATAAAAGGAACCCTGGACATCCAGCGTGGCACCGGGGCCAAAGACAATGCCGCTGGGATTCAGGAGAAACAGATTGGCCGTGCCCAATACCCCTAACCGACCGAGAATATTGGAGGGGTTGCCCCCGGTAACCCGGGTAAAAATGTTTGCAATCGTGGCTGGATTGGCAAAGTAAACGCCCCGCCCTGCCTCGACGTTAAAGTCCTGGAAAGAATGGAAGAGATTAATCCCCCGGGTGGCACCGCCATCGATCACGTTGCTGGGGATGCCTTGAATTAGTTGCTCCGGTCCCACTGTGGATGGCTCAACGCCCAGGGTTGTGTCGGGAGTCAGTTGAGCGGCGGTGGGAAGACTGAGGAGGGCGATCGCGCCGACGGCGATACTTGTGATCGCAAAAATATTGGAGCCAACTTGGCTGCACCCATCTGCCATAATCCCGTAGCCTCCTGAGGAATGGTAAAGTGCCGAACATCGTTCCTGGTGATTGTCGTAGACACCCTGGGCCAATTTGTTCCTTTGGATCTACCACTCCTCCAGCAACCAAACCGGAAACAGCGGTTGGTGCATTAGGAAAATGTTGCGTAGAACTACGGAGCTTAACAAGGAGTTTCAAAAGAATTTCATAGAACGCTAATACTATGACAAACAGTGTCAAGATTTCATGAGCTTCAATTTTTGTGAGTTTAACAGGCCGCCCTCCTTACATCCAGTTGCCAATTAAGATGAAGGACGACCAGACGGCAGGATGCCCATATTGCTGACTATCAATCAGTTTGATTTGCGCTTGCTGGAGGGCCGTAGCCTTGGTAATCCCTGGTTTAAGCAGTTGCGTATAAAACTCCTCAATCAGGGGAACCGTGGCTTCGTCGTTAATAAACCAGAGAGTGGCAACGGCACTTTTCACTCCGGCTCTCACGGCCAGTCCGGCAATCCCCAGAGCCGATCGCTCATCTCCGGCGGCCGTCTGGCAAGCACTCAGGGTCAACAACTCCACGGGCTGATCGGTTTGGCGAGTCCGTAAGACCTGATCCAGCATGTTCAGGGTGATGCGATCGCGGTAGGTCAGCAAGAACGTGCTGTTGGCATCGCCACCAAATTTGCCGTGAGTCGCCATGTGGACAATGGAATAGCTCTGTCCCTGTAACCGCTCCTCCACCCGACTCAGCGTGAAATCCTGATCCAGGAGTTTGGTGCCTCCAAGTAATTGGTGAACTTCCTGCACCTCATCCCGCACATTGGGCAGAGCGGCAAAGGGGGGTTGTTCAAGCGTCAGCCCCACCGCCAGGGCTTGAGTATTACGCCGATCGAGGGGACGGCGGTTGGTCAGCGCTAAGCTGGGGGTTGTAGCGATCGGATACTTCTGGATGAGAAATGCTTTGCCATCGTGGAGAGCAGCCATCGGCACTTTACGGAGCACATTATCGCTAATGAAGATCAAAGTGCCGGGCTGGGCAGATTGCAAATCGGCTTCCAGCGGCCCAATCAACGCCCGGTACATGGTCTGAGCTTCAACCAGATACTCATCGGTCGATCGCTTCTCCAGCAGAGAGCGGAGCCGATCGATTTGAGTTGTGAGCATGGCATGGGTCGCCAGGGTAAGGTTGCCGTTGCGCGTGAGTTGGATCGGGTACTTCTGGAGGCGTCCGTCTGGCAAGCGCAATAACTCATAACTGCGATCGCTGAGGACAATGGAATAAATGACTGCTGCCTGCGGATCAATGGCTTTGATGGAACTGCTAGATCGTGGGCCTCCCGCTGCGGCAGCAATTTCCTCTCTAGCCACTTGCACACAATCATCACCAAAAAAGTTTTGTAATTCCGCCAGCTTCAGCAGTTCCAGCACATCCAGGACCTTCTCCAGGTTAGAAACTGACTGGGTTGCCTGGGTGGTTTGGCGGTTGGCGGTTGAGCGAGATGGGCGGAGGTATTGTAAGCCACGACTGGCGACCAGCGTGGGGGGAGTTGGAGTGGTTGCCACATCATCAGTGGTTAATAACAACCCAATGAGTTCGCGATACACGGGTTCGATCGCATCCCGAAAGTCGAATTGGAGGTCTTTACTGGCGATGATAATGTCACTGCGGATGGTTTGCAGGGTTGCGATCGCATTTTCGTAGGCGGCGATCGCGGCTTGCGGCTGTCCGGTGGCGGTGTGAATGCGGCCACTCTGCCATTGCCAGCGATACAAACTGTCCGCCGCATTGACCGATTGGGCTAAGAATTGGGCCTGTTGGGTCAGGGCGATCGCTGAGTCGTATTGGCGATTCAGTTCATACACTCGTCCTAGCGTTCCCAGGGCAAAGGACTCTGCTCGCCGATCCTGGAGGGTGCGGGCGACAGCCAGAGCCTTTTCCAGCCAGGTTTTTACAGTATTTAAATCTTGAACCGGCGGGGTGGGGGTGGCCGATTGGAGAAGTTGGTTCGCTAAATTAATGTAACCAAAGGCTTTGTCTTGGGAATCGGGGGCGGCGGCGAGGCGGGCCAGGATTTGCGATCGATTCTGGCGGACGCGATCGCTGACGGGCGAAGGATTGGGTGAAGATCGGTCCATCGGCCCCGGTAACGGTTTTGGCGTAGGCGATCGCAGCCCTGGAGAATTGAGAACAGCCGCCACATTTAATTGACGACAGGTCAGTTCAGGTAAATCGGGCAGCGCCGCAAATTGAGGAAATTCTTTGAGGAGGCGATTGAGATTGAGCAGCGCTTTGGTTTCCGTCGTTCCCCCAACCTGACGACTCACGGCAGCACTGTGCTGAAAGGCGGCCAGGGCAACTTGCAAATTGCGATCTGCTAACAAACTCAAATTTGTCGCGTCCACCGTTTCGCCTTCCTGCTGGGCAGAGGTGGCCTGGTAGCGTAACCGCTCCGCCTGACTGACAAACACATTACCCAAATTATTCAGTGCCCTCGCTGTAAAGTTGCCATTGTTAAGAGCGCAGGCGATCGCTAAACTCTGCTGGTGAGCCACCAGCGCTTGATCAAATTCTCCCAAAGCCCAGTACGCATTTCCCATTGCCCCCTGAGCGGCTGCCTGAGTGGCGGCATCGTTGACTTTCGTGGCCAGTTGCATCGCAGTCTGCGATCGCTCCACAGCCACCTGATGCTGGCCCAGATCACTGTAGGCTTGCGCCTGCTCGGTCAGCAATTGAGCAATGGTTTGTTCGTGGGCAGGAGTGCGATCGCCCTGGTAAAACCTGATCGCAGCCTCCCACTGCTGAATGGCGCGATCAGGTCTGCCAATTTGACGGTATGCCTGCCCTAAATTGCTCTGCAAAATGGCCTGGTCTTTGGCTGTGGGGGCTTGCGTCAGAGCAGCTTCCCAGGCCGCGATCGCGGCAGCAAACCGTCCCGCCTGATAATGCACGAGGCCCTGATCCGGAGCTTGATTTGTTGATTGTTCCACTGCCACGCCAACATCACCGAACGGCAGAAGGAGTCGATCTGGAGAAAACTTACCCCACCCCAGAACAGCCAAAAAACTCAGCAGGAACAGAAGACATCGGTAAACCCAATGTTGATAAATCCGTATCATGACTGTAGCGATTCGATGGTATTACCCTGAAAATGCCCAATCTGCACCCCAAACGTTGATCAAGCCATCTAAAATTCATGTTGCCTCATTCCCACACAGGCCCTTACGCCGACTGAGGAGTCTTCCTCTATTCTGATTGGTTCGTCTGAAGAAAATAGAGATTTAGCAATCGCAACTCAAGCATAGAGATTCCCAAAGTAGAGAGAAGTCAAACTCCTGAGTCAAACTCCTGAGTCATCCGCCTAAATACCCAGGTTCTAGCTTACGACTGAGGCGTTATTTTCTATTTTCATTGAGATTTAGAGGCAATAGGTGTGAGAAATGTGAATATCCTACGACTGGGATGATAGTTTGATGAAATGAGGGGTTCAATACCGCATTTGGGTGAACTATCGAAGCATCCGTGGTTGCAGGTGGCTGCCTGATTCGTGTAGCCTGCATGAGATGCGGCAGTTACCTTGCTGTTTTGGAATGCTCATCTTGAATCATGAAGCTCGCCCGTTCGATCATCCATCTTCTGCTTTCTGGTGTTGTCGTCATTGCGATCGCCCGGATCCCCGCCCAGGCCCAACCCCTGCTGCAAGAGCGTCGTGACCCCATTAATCCCCTCCTACCCCCACGCCCCGATCTAGAACCCCTGCCAGAATTGGTGCCTACGCCGCGCCCCGATCCCTTGCTTCAGGTGCCGCCACGGCCCACCCCCTCCCCCTCAGAACCCACCCCCCTCCCGCAAACAACGGTTTTTGTCCAACGCATTGTGGTCCAGGGCAGTACCGTCTTTTCACCCGCCGCATTAGAAACAGTCACTCGTCCGTTTGAGCAACAAAATCTTACCTTTGAACAGTTGCTCGAAATCCGCACTGCCATCACGAAGCTCTACAGCGATCGCGGCTACATTACATCGGGGGCGTTTATTCCGCCTCAGGATGATCTGGCCACTGGCACCATCAAAATTCAAGTCGTGGAGGGAGAGTTAGAACGCCTGGAAGTACGAGGCTTGCAACGCCTGCGCGATCGCTACGTGCGACGCAGACTGGAACTCGCGGCCAAAACCCCCCTCAACTTAGGCGAGATTGAATCGGCCCTCCAACTGCTGCAGTTTAACCCATTAATTGGTTCGGTGCGGGCAGAGTTGCGGGCAGGCACCACGCCCGGACGCAGCGTTCTGGTGGTGACATTACAAGAAACCCGGGCATTTCGAGCCGCCGCCCTGCTAGAAAATCGCGATCCGCCCAGTGTGGGGGCCATTCGCGGCACCGTGGTCGTAGGTCACGATAATTTACTGGGTCTGGGCGATCGCTTTGCCGCCGAACTGGGCCTCACTTCCGGTGTCACCGATTTAAACCTGAGTTACGCTGTCCCCATCAATCCACGGGACGGCACATTCAACGTACAATACACCCGCACTCGCAACGAAATCGTAGAAGAACCGTTCTCCATTCTGGGCATCAACAGCAACAGCGAAACCGTTTCGTTTGGGGTGCGACAACCGCTCAAACGCACCCCCTCCAGCGAATTTGCGCTGGGTCTGTCGCTGGATTTTCGCCGCAGTCAGACGTTTTTATTCAATGATGTCCCATTTTCGTTTTCCTTAGGGGCAGAACGAGGAGAAGCCAAAGTACGAGTGTTGCGGTTTAGCCAGGATTGGATCAATCGGGGGACGCGACGAGTGCTGGCGGCGCGATCGCAACTCAGCTTTGGCCTGCCCATTCTCGGCGCAACCCAAAATGAAGCCGGTATTGATGGCCGATTTTTTAGCTGGTTGGGGCAGTTTCAGTGGGTCCAGGCTGTGAACCGAGACACTACCCTGATTGCCCGCGTTGCCGCCCAGTTGACTCCAGACAATCTCCTAGCCCTGGAACAATTTAGCCTGGGCGGGGTGGACACAGTCCGGGGCTTTCGGCAAAATTACCGGGTCGGCGATAATGGCATTGTTGGCAATCTCGAAATTCGCTTTCCCATCCTGCAACAGGAAGGCGGCATCGGGATTGTCCAGCTTGCCCCCTTTGTGGATGTGGGGAAAGTTTGGAGTCGGTTAGACACAATTCCCAGCCCCCAATTGCTGGCCAGTGCGGGGGTGGGGTTGCGTTGGCAAATTGGCAATCAGCTCCTGGCGCGGCTGGATTGGGGCATTCCCATCGTGGACTATGCGCGTCAGGGTAGCACCTTGCAGGATAACGGAGTGGTCTTCTCCATTCGGGCACAGTTCTTCTAAAATCTATGCCTCTAAGGGTTGAATACATTCCGGGCGATCGCTGGTGGCCCGATTCACGACGGCACTCACCGGGTAGGCTTGCATCGCCGCCGCCGGGTAAGGCCGCAGCAACGGCAACAGCAGATCAGAACGGTTTAGCTCTGGGTCCAACCAGCGATCGTAGTCCTCTGGCGGCAAGATGACGGGCATGCGATCGTGAATTGGGCTGAGTACCTCATTCGCTGCCGTCGTCAAAATCGTGCAGGTTTCCAATATCTCTCCCGTAGTCTGGCTTTCCCAGTGTTCCCACAATCCCGCAAAGCCAAAAGGCCGATGGGCCTCAAGCTGAAAATAGTAGGGTTGTTTTTTGCGTCCGTCTCGCTGCCATTCATAAAAGCCATCTGCCACCACCAGGCAACGCCGATAGCGCAACGCCGACCGGAACGAGGGCTTTTCCGCTACCGTTTCAGCCCGCGCATTGATCAAGCGATTCCCGATCGCCGGATCTTTGGCCCAACTGGGCACCAACCCCCAGCGCAACACACGAAACTCTCGGTCAGGCTGCTGTTGCGTGTGCAACACGGTACCCACCAGTTGGGTCGGCGCAATGTTGTACCGGGGGGGCAGCGTTGGCACATCGGAGAGGCCAAATGCCTGAGCGATCGCGCTGGCTGATTGAGTTTGGGTATATCGTCCGCACATGGGAGGAAAGGGAGCAAGATCTGAACCCATTGTCAGCCCTTCTGCCGCTGCTGTCTTCTATCTTTTGTCCCCCCTCTCCCCCTCTCACTCGGCTCAGCCAATCTGCGGTCCTGCGGCCACAATCTCAGGAGGCATCGTGCCAAACTGCTGAAAGTTGGCAATGAATTGCTGGGCTAATTTCTGGGCCTGGAGATCGTAAGCGACTGCATCCTGCCACATGCGTTTGGGGTCGAGCAATTCTGTCAGCACTCCCGGAACGGTTTCTGGCATGAGCACCTGGAAAATGGGATGGGGATGGTACGCGACAGCATCCAGTTCTCCCCTGAGAGCGGCGGACACCATCGCACGGGTATATTGAATGGGGATGCGATGCCCCACGCCGTAAGCCCCACCGATCCAGCCAGTATTGATTAGGTACACCTGAGTTTCGGGATGCTGCTGCAAGCGATCGCCCAACATGGCCGCGTAGACCGTAGGCGGCAGGGGGAAGAACACCTGGCCAAAACAAGCCGAGAAGGTACTCTCAGGCTGAGTCACGCCCCGTTCCGTTCCGGCCAGTTTGCTGGTATAGCCGGAGAGGAAGTGGTAGATGGCCTGTTCGCGGGTGAGGCGGGCGATGGGGGGTAATACACCAAACGCATCGGCAGTTAAAAAGATGATGGTTTTGGGGTGGGTGCCCATGCCAGCAGGCACGCTGTTGGGAATATAGTCCAGCGGATAGGCGGCGCGGGTATTTTCGGTGCGGCGATCGCTGTCATAATCCAACTCTCGCGTATCAGGATGCAACACGACATTTTCGACAATGGCTCCAAACCGAATCGCTGACCAGATTTGCGGCTCATTTTCCTGAGACAGCCGAATCGTTTTGGCGTAACATCCCCCCTCAAAGTTAAAAATTCCGGCCTCGGACCAACCGTGTTCGTCATCACCGATCAAGAATCGTTCTGGGTCTGCCGAAAGACTGGTTTTGCCAGTCCCCGAAAGCCCAAAAAATAGAGCAGTGTTGCCCTCCTTGTCGATGTTGGCAGCACCATGCATCGGCAACACATGGTGCTGCGGCATAACGTAATTCAACAAGGAGAAAATAGATTTTTTCATTTCTCCGGCGTAGTGGGTGCCACCAATTAAAATAATGCGGCGAGTTAGATGTAGCACGATAAAGGCTTCACTATTCAACCCATCGGTCGCCGGATCGCCGCACAAGCCTGGCAGGGCGATGACTAAAAAATCGGCCTGGTGAGTCGCCAGTTCGGCGGGGGTGGGACGACGGAAGAGTTGATGCACAAACAGGTTTTGCCACGCAAATTCGTTCACGACTCGCACCCCAAATCGCCGTTCTGGATCAGCACCCACATACCCATCAAAGACGTACAGGTCGCGCCCTTCCACATAACCCAACATTTTCTGGTAGAGCCGCTCAAACTGATCCTCCGCCAGGGGACGGTTGATGGCATTCCAGGCGATCGCTGAATGGCTGCCCGGTTCATCCACAAGGAAGCGATCCTTGGGCGATCGCCCGGTGTACTTACCCGTCTCCACACACAAGGCCCCATTCGCCGCGAGTAAGCCTTCACCCCGAATCAGGGCGTGTTCCACCAGTTCTGCGGCAGGTAAATTACGATAGATCTGGTTGACATTTCGCAGGCCCAACGAGCTTAAAAGCTGAAGATAATTTTGATTAATGTCAGACCCTGAATACTGAACCGCACCAGAATTTATGACGGCAGAATTAGGGACGGCAGAATTAGGGACGAAGGCTTCTGCGGATTGTGCTAATACCCTTTCTTCTCGTTGGAGGCGAGATTGAATCAATTGCGAAATCAGCAGGCGTTGACAGCCCTGATGGTCTGAGGAATTGAGCACAACCATAGCAAAAACCTCCAGATAATTGAAACCAAGAATTAATAAGCACCAGCCACGCTGCAATCGCGGTAGAAAATCCGATCAGAGTGTGAAATATCACCACAAAATGTAGATGCAAAATCAGAGCGCACACTGCTAAAAAGTTGCACTCAAAGTTATTGTCACTAAGCTGGCGATCGCCCTACACGGCTGGCTCGATCGATCGGTGTAATTTCAGAAAAATCAAGTTCCTCACTCTCCCCAGCAGTCGCCAGCGCTCAATCAAGGAAAATGACAGGAAGAGTATTGGATTGCACTCAATTACATCGCCACGTAGAAGAAGCTTGATGAAGGCATGTTGAACATCGCTTACGCAGAAACGATCTTTCAATTAACCCTGATCTAAGAACACGGAAAGATTCTATTAAAAACTCCGTTAGCCGGGTATGAGTTTGAAGCGAAGCTCTTAACAGAAATGAGACGAAGCGAATAAATCTGAGGTATTTTTATCCTACTAACTTTCAACCAGGAAATCGACGTTTTGTTACCGAAATGTATCCATCTTGTCAAAAACCTAATGAAGTAATTGTTCAATTTAAAGTTTTGCTTGACGGTTGCTGCCGACTCACACCTTCTTCGAGAACCTGGGTATTCTAATCATGTTTGCGATGCAGCTCTTTGACCTCTGGCACCGTTCGCTTCACCTCACCTCAACGGAGCCATTCCCCAACTCAGCGATCGCCCGCCACTGCCCGGCCACCTCATCCCCAATGCTCCAATTCAGAGGAAGATAGAGACACCCTACTGAGTTGTGAAGTTTGTAGTGCAATGACTATCGCGATCGTCCTCAATGCCGACCAGATCAACACCCTCGACCTTGCCCCGGTTCATGCAGTCGTCCAACCGCTGCTCCATCAAGCAACCCTGGCGACCCTGGAGCAGCAAATTCAGTTTCAGATTGATCTGCCGCGTGATCCCAACGATCCGCGTGAACTCTCTGAGATTCCTGAAATTCGTCTCTGGTTTGTCCGCCTCGATGCCACCTACCCCTGGTTTCCCTTTTTGATCGATTGGAAAGCCGGAGAACTAGCCCGTTACACAGCCATGCTCGTGCCCCACCAATTCCACCCGCGTGAAGGCGTACAGTTTAATCCTGAAGCCCTGGAACTCTTTGTCATGCACAAAACTTTCACCCTGGCAGATTGGCTGAAACAACAGGGGATTGAAGGCACATCGCGGCTCAAAGCCATGACTCAACTGCTAGGTTACGAACTTGATGATGGCTTTTTCGAGTTAATTCAACTGAGCCAGCCACCTCTGCCGAACAGCAACCCTGACCCAGGTGGTTGGGACGATGAGGCGACGAATGGATAAGTGGGCAAGTGGCGAGTAAGGAGTGGGAAGTAGGGAGTGGGCAAAAAATGCTCCTAAGTCCTATCCCGAATTCCGCGCCCCCTTTTTGTAACCAAATGTAACGATATTGACGGCAAAGCGGTTATCTGTCTTGACAGCTTTAGAAGGGATAGATATGCTGACATTCATACCCGGGTAGCAAGACTGAGAGTGATATGCAAGATAAGTTGAAGGAAGATAAGCAAAAAGTAACGCTCTACTTACCGCAGGATCTGCATCGGCAGTTGAAGATCAAAGCGGCAGTTGATTCAGAAACTATGACTGACATTGCTCAACGAGCGATCGTGTTTTACCTATCCAATCCTGAACTGATTGATCAGTATGGTGAGGGGTATGGTCATAGTCACCGGGTATATAGCTGTCCTGAATGTTCTACGTCTGTGGTACTCCGTGAAGGTGAGATGGTTTCGCTACAGAACGGTTCTAATGTTTTAGTAGAAGATGGTCTCACAGTTGAGAAGTCGCAACCTTTGAATGTGGACTCTCAAGGAGAAGGGGAACTCGTCCCCTGTTGAGTGAATACGTTTGAGTTCAGTTTTTGTGTACGGCCCTTTGCGAAATTCGTCTAAGAGCCTGAATGTCTGAGTTGTTTTAGTTGGGTTGGTGATATGCAAGAAGAGCTCAACATCTTAATCCAAGCTCAATATCCTTTAGTCTATTTAGTGACTTCAGAGGAAGAGCGAGCTGAACAAACCATCGCAACGATCGCCCAACAAAGTAAACCTCAGCGTCGGGTGTTTATCTGGACGGTGACGCATGGCATTGTTGAGTATGGTCAGCCACGAAATGTGACGCAGCACAACACAGTTTCTCCCGAAGCTGCGATTGAATGGGTCACACGGCAGCGAGATCCGGCACTCTTTGTATTCAAAGATTTGCATCCTTTTGTAGATTCTCCCGCAGTAGCGCGATGGCTACGTGATGCGATCGCCAGTTTTCGGGGCACTCATAAATCTCTGATCATGATGTCCCCCGTTCAGCAAGTACCAATCGAGTTAGAAAAAGATGTTGCCGTGTTGGATTATCCAATGCCTGACATGACTGAACTCAATCTGGTCCTATCTCAGCAATTGGAACTGACTCGTAATAATCGACGCATTAGCACTGAAACCCGCGAAAAATTGTTGAAGGCAGCCCTCGGCCTCACGAAAGATGAGGCAGAGAAAGTGTACCGTAAGGCTAATGTAACTGCTGGGCGTTTGACGGAAGCTGAAGTTGACGTTGTTCTGTCTGAGAAAAAGCAACTCATTCGACGCAACGGCATCTTAGATTACATTGAAGAGGATGAAACGATTGATTCGGTCGGTGGTTTAGAAGAACTGAAGCGCTGGTTGCACCAACGTTCCAACGCATTTACCGAGCGGGCTAGGGAGTATGGATTGCCCCAACCTAAAGGAATGCTGATCTTAGGGGTTCCCGGTTGCGGAAAATCTTTGATCGCTAAGACTACTTCTCGCCTTTGGGGTTTGCCGCTCCTGCGACTGGACATGGGCCGTGTTTACGATGGCTCAATGGTAGGCCGCTCCGAAGCCAATCTCAGAAATGCACTCAAAACGGCAGAATCAATTTCGCCGGCCATCCTCTTCATTGATGAATTGGACAAAGCGTTTGCAGGTAGTGCTGGTTCGGCTGATTCAGACGGTGGCACTTCCAGCCGGATTTTCGGTTCTTTCTTGACCTGGATGCAGGAGAAAACATCCCCTGTATTTGTGATGGCAACAGCGAACCGAGTGGAACGGCTGCCAGGTGAGTTTCTTCGTAAAGGACGGTTTGACGAACTCTTCTTTGTCGATCTACCCAATGCCGAAGAACGGCGCGACATTTTCAGAATTCATCTATCTAAGCGCAAGCGTGATACCTCCCGGTTTGATTTGGATCAGCTTGCCAACGTCAGTGATGGGTTTTCGGGTGCCGAAATTGAGCAAGCATTAGTTGCCGCCATGTATGATGCCTTTGCTCAAGAACGAGAATTTACCCAACTTGATATTATTGCAGCGGTCAAAGCGACCCAACCCCTGTCGAAGACGATGAGTGAACAGGTGACGGCCCTGCGCGATTGGGCACGTCAACGGGCAAGACCCGCTGCGGCTTCCGTCGCTGAATATCAGCGGTTGGAGTTCTAAAAGCTTTCTCCTGCTCCCAACAGGATGAAAGGCTAGCTCAGGCTAGCAGTCTCCCAAAAGTCAATAACATTTGTTATTGCAGTCAACTACAAAACGTTGTTCTCAACTCTCTATCAGGAGGAAATCCCAATGTCTCACTTTAGCACTCTGCGTACCAAGATCACCGATGCTGAAATCCTGAAGGCTTCTCTGCGCGATCTGGGTATCTCTGTGAAGTCTGATGCTGACGTACGTGGCTACAATGGCCAACGTGTTCGCGCTGACTTGGTTGCAGTTCTGGAAGGCGAATACGATCTGGGCTGGTCTCGCAATGCTGATGGTTCTTTCGACCTGATTGCTGACCTGTGGGGTGTTGCGAAGCGCCACAACCAGACCGAATTGATCAACTCCATCAACCAGAAGTACGCTGTGAATAAGACTCTGGCTGAAGTTAAGCGCCCCGGCCTGCAGAACGCAAACGTTAAGTTGGTTGTACAAAAGTAGTTTCCCAACGCGTTCCCAAACTAGCGGGCTAACCTCCCCTTGGTTAGTCCGTTTTTTACATCAGACTCGTTAGCCATTAGAAATCAGGAGTCAAGAGTCAGTGTTGTACTGGTTTCTGGCTCCTGATTCTTTTTAGTAGAGAGGGCGATCGCCTGCATCTGCTCATTTTTCATCCGGTCTACTGGCTTCGCCATCTCTCACGCGCAGGCGATTTAGCTTGAGCCGCATACTATACAAAATAATTCGGCATAAACAATAACTTGGGGTAGATATGTGGAATTATTCGGCATATCTACCCATATAGGATTTTAGGCAGAAATTTTCAGTCTATTAATAGTTGGGCTGCTTTACGTTATTGGTAGGGGTAGTACTTGGAGGCTATTCATTTGTGTTCAACATGAAAGCTTCTATTGCATCTTTTGTAAGCGAGTCAATCAAAGTTGAATGCTTGCAGAATCACAGTTTTGGAGTGGCAATCAAGCTTATGCAAGCAAATTTCCAAAGTTGCGGTCAGCGAATTTCTATTGTTGGAACAACGGGGTCAGGAAAAACAACCTTAGCAAGACAAGTTGCTCAGCACTTCCAGATTCCTCATATCGAGTTAGACGCATTAAACTGGGAGCCAAATTGGACAGCCGCTTTGCCTCAAGTATTTCGGAAGCGAGTGAGCAAAGCTTTGAATAGTGATCGCTGGGTTGTAGATGGAAATTACAGTGGAGTGCGTGACATTGTTTGGAGCCGAGCTGACACAGTAGTGTTTCTCGATTACTCCTTCTGGTTAATTATGAGGCAGCTTTTGCGCCAAACATTGCAGCGATCACTAAAACAGGAAGAACTTTGGAACGGCAATCGTGAAGATATCCGAAAATCGTTTTTAAGCCAGGAGTCCATCGTGTTATGGATGTTACAAACTTATCAACGAAACCGTAAAAAATATCCTCTATTGTTTCAGCGACCCGAGTATACACATTTATCTGTTGTGCATTTACAGTCGCCTGAAATGGCGGAGTGGTTGTTGCGTTTTTGAATGAGTTTAGTGCAGCCCAACACTGCGATGGAGCGGACAGTTGGATGTCCTGATAACAAGTTTGAGGTAATCTGCTGCCGTTCACCTTTACCGTTAGGCATCAAAGTAACGCTCCACCGAGGCAGATTGGAGGATATAAACTTATGTACAACGAAGAAGAGACCATGAGGTTATTGGCTCTACAAAAGCGCCTCATAGAGGAGAGTAATATGATTGGCTGGTTGTGTACTGTTCACCGAAATAGAGTGCATTACGAGAATAACCCTGAAGCAAGTAAAAAGATTCAGGAGCAACTTAATCAAGCCACTAATCTCATTAGCCTCGCCTATATCTGGGCTTTACTTGATGAGCAAGGATTTAACGAACATAATAAATGGATTAAAAAATCTCAGCGCCTTGAACTCAAGGCTTGGAAGCACATACGGCACACCGGAGCGCATGCGCCAAGTGGGCGGGCAAGAAATTATTACAAAGAGTTCAATGAGTTTATGGAGTCGCCGGATCAAGGAATCTCAGGGCTTAAACAGAATTGTAAGTACACAGGCGATTCTATCGATTTAGCAGATGGTATGAATTACTACTTCTTCAACTTCGTGCAAAATCTTATTCAAACAGCTATCGGACATTGTGCAAATAACAATGAACCATCAGATAACTAAACCCAGCATTTACCATCTAGTGCCTAATCGGGTCGAGAAGGGCGTTTAACCTTCCCCTCCCACACCACCTGCCATACGGGTCCACAATGGGCGGTTCATGAAGACGCGCAGACAACACTGAAGGTCTTAAGCGTATCCTTGAACGTTCATCCAAAGAGTCCGAATTGATAGCAATCCCTGTTGCTCTAACCACTGGTTGGTCATTGCCGTTTGGGTGGCTCACGTTTTTAATAACCGCCAGCAGCCTTTATACCCAAGTAATTCATCCACCCTCGCAAGTCTCGGTTCAATCGTTGAAAGCGCTCTGCCATTGAGACGCGCTAACTGCGTGAGGTTAACCCCCGCAGTCGGTGTTTGACAAATAACTTTTTCTGATGTGAAAAGGGGGTGACAAACCTGTGTCATTACCGTATATTTAAGTGGTGTGAGGAGCGAACCAGCGAGACCGCCGAGACGAAACACGGACAGTCGTCGGCGGTCTTTCTGATTTTAAAAGATTTTTGATGAGAGATGCCAACAGCCCGTCCCTTCAAACATCTCTAAATTGCAGGGTGAAGGTTGTCCAGCCGTTTTGACTGGTGACAGCGATCGCGCCATTCATGCGAGTCACCAGTTGTTGCACCAGAGCCAAGCCTAAGCCGGTGCCGCCCTGTCCCCAGTGATCGGCTTTGGGCACTCGGTAAAACTTGTCAAAAATGTGAGGCAGTGCTGCCGCCGGAATTTCTGCTTGATTTTGGATAGTGATAGTGAGACCGCGATCGCGGGCAGAGGCTGCGGCCACAGGTGGCTCAAGTGTCATTGCCAACCGGATTGTGCCATCGGCAGCAGTATACTTGCAGGCATTGTTGATCAGTTCAGCCAAAACTCGCTTTAATTCCGTGTGATCAAGTTTCACGGCTGGCAGATCGGGGAGTTCGATGTCAATTTGCTGCCGTCGAGTTTGCAAGCGACCCTGAAACCCGTCAATCAGACTGGGTATCCAATCTTGGAGGAAGGCCAGTTCCGGATTGGTGGCAGAACAGGCGGCGGCTTCCAGGCGTTGCAAATCCAGCAAGTTGTTAATCAAGTCGGCTTCGCGATCGCACTCCACCTCTAGAATTTTGATGTATCGTTCACGCTGGTCCTCCGTGACCGCACTCCGCAGCAGTTTGAGGGCCAGTTTCATGTTAGTGATGGGGGTTCTCAGTTCATGAGACACCATATTCAAAAAATCATCTTTGAGTTGGTTCAGTCGCTCCAGTTCAACGACCTGGTCTTGAGCGGCGTAATACTGCGTCGTCACCTGGCGGGCATAGTTCCGTTCTGCGGTTCGTTGGAGGGCTGTACGAACCGCTACAGGAATCCGCACGTAGTGATTGGGTGATTTGACCAGGTAATCATCCAGCCCACTCTTCATCGCTTCCACGGCAGTTTCCTGAGAACCGCTTCCCGTAAACATGATGACTGGACAATGGGGATAAAACAGCTTCACCGCTTGCAAAATCGTTAGCCCATCTGACCAGTGCAAGAGAAAATCGGTAATCACCAGGTCGAAGCTGCCCGTAGCTAGAGCTTGATCAAACTCTGGTTGGGAGGTAATGATTTGCATCTGAGCATCGGGAAACTCAAGCTGAAGTTGCCGCGAAATTAAAGTGCGATCGCCAGGATTATCATCGATTAGAAGAAAGTGATACATGACAGTAGCCGCAGTTACAGAGTTTCAGTTTGAGGCTTCTCATTCAACACTAACCAATGGAGGTTTAAGGTGTTCACGATGGCAACCAGATCATCAAACATGACAGGTTTAACGACATAGGCATTAGCCCCCAAATCATAGACCCGGTTCACATCGACATATTCTCTTGATGCTGTCAAAATGACGACAGGAATACGTTTTAGCAGCGGTTGTTGTTGTAACCAGTCTAAAACTTCGGCACCGGAGCGCCGGGGTAATTTCAGGTCGAGCAGAATCAGAACGGGTAAGGGATACTGGAAGCGATCGCCATAGATTCCAGCGCCAGACAAATAATCTACCGCCGCATCTCCATCATTGACGACCTGTAAAGATGCAGTAATACTTGCTTTCCGAAATGCTCGTTGAACCAACAACACATCATTGGGATTGTCTTCTACCAGCAAAATAGAATTAGTTTCTAACATCATATTTGCTCTGTCATGGCATCCGTCATGGCATCCGTTTGAGGCAGAACCAGCAGCGGTAGTCGAATCCAAAAACAACTCCCCCGCCCCAATTGAGACTCTACACCAACGCTGCCGCCCATCCGCTCCATGCCTTTTTGGACGATCGCTAAACCAATCCCTGTCCCCGCGTAAGCATCAATGCCATGCAACCGTTCAAACACCCGGAAAATGCGCTGTTGATGATCCGGGGCGATGCCGATGCCGTTATCTACGATAGACAATCTGGCCCAGTTTTCCTCAATGCTGACATGAATTGTGATGCGAGGTTGCACATTCGAGGCGACAAATTTCAGGCCATTGCTGATGAGATTAATCAGCACTTGCACCAAAGTGGGACGATGAGCCAGCACCGTCGGCAGATTGGCCGCGATCGCAATCTCTGCCCGACTGGCCTGAATCTGTGTCTGGAGTTGTTGCAAGGCCGTCTGCACCACCGACTGCAACTCCACCGGCTGAATCTGGACTTCAGTGCGAGTCAACCGACTGTAAGCCAGCAAATCATTGATCAAGGCATCCATTTGAATGGCACTGTCGGTAATGCTGCGAATATAGGTATGGGCCATCGCATCCAGGCGATCGCCATAATCTTCCTGCAACGCCTGGGCAAACCCTTGCATAATGCGTAAAGGTGCCCGCAGATCATGCGACACCGAATAGGTGAAGGCTTGCAATTCTTGATTAATTTCCTCCAGTTGCACCGTCCGTTCGGCAACCCGATGTTCCAGGGTGGCATTGAGTTCGCGTAACGACGCTTCGGCCTGTCGGCGTTCCGTCACATCCACGCCAATCCCCCAACTGGCCCACCCTGGCACGGCAAACATATCAGAGATATTGGACCACGAGATCGTACGAGTACTCCCATCCTTACAGGTGATATCCCATTCCCAGTTGCGATAATTGTCACCCCGTTCAGCCCACGCCTGGATCATCTGGTTGCGATACGCCGGATCAGGGTAAAAATGCTCCATGATGGTTGGGTTGTGCATCACCTCAGCCGCCGTAAATCCCGTGACTCGTTCGCATTCTTGATTCCAGACGATGATGTTGAAATTGGGATCAAAGGCATCCAACATTACAGGCATCTCTTGTAAGACAGTGCGAAGTTGTTCTTCACTCTGGCGCAACTCATTTTCCATCTGTTTCCGCTGGGTGATATCTTCTGAAAAAATGATTAAGCCACCAATCTCGTGTGTGAGAGTATACCAGGGACGCACTTCCCAACGAACCCAGTGCACAATGCCATCTTCCCAAGTTAAGGGTTCTTCTTCGCAGCGTTCGATCGCTCCCTGCAAAACTCGCTGATGGACCTCTCGCCAATAGGGCGGTTGATGCGGGAGAACCTCATAATGCGATCGCCCCAATACATCCTGCCCTGGGGGAAAGTAGGCGTTAAGCATCTGTTGCGTCACCAACAGATAGCGCATCTCGCGATCGCACATGATGATGTTGACCGGCGCATACTGGATAAACAATTCCAGGAGATTGGTCTGCTCTTGGAGTTTCAGCTCAATGGCTTTGCGATCGCTGATGTTGGTAATGGTGCCGACATAACCCGTGATTTCTCCTTTTTCATTGTGTTTGGCCACGGATTGACCATACACCCAAGACACTTTACCGTCAGCCGCTTGAAAGCGATATTCTAATTGGAAGGGGCGATTTTCCTGGACAGATTGATACCATTCGGCAGTAATTCGTTCGCGATCGTCTGGATGCAACCCCTGTCTCCAGCCATCTCCCAAAGCGGCTTTTAACGTCAGTCCGCTGATTTGACACCAACCATCATTGACGTAGACGCAATGTCCATTGGCATCGGTCCGAAAAATGCCCACCGGAGCCGCGCCCACCAGAGGTCCATTGGCATCGGTCCGAAAAATGCCCACCGGAGCCGCGCCCACCAGAGACTCATATTGCTGCTCACTATGGCGCAAACGCGCTTCGATGGCTTGACGATTGTGCTCATGGCGATGATGCATCCAGACAATCAAGCCCAACAAGCTTAAACACAAGCCGATGACAAGGGAAAAGGTCGCCAGGGTAAGATTCAGCCGGGTCTGAAACTCTTGTTGGTGCTGGTGTAATTGTTGGTGCTCCCGGGTTTGCATTTCGCTAATCACCTGGCGAATGTGATCCATCCGCTGTTTGCCATGATCGCTCTGCACAAGGGGTAACACCGATGCCAGTCCCTGAGTCCGTCGCAGTTGAATGGTTTGCTGTAGTTCTGCCAGTTTTAAGGTGATCGCTGGTTTCAAGCGGCGGACTTGTTGCTGCTGGGCCACATCGTGCTGCACCATATGATCAAGTTGACGAAGGTGTTGCTGAATTTGGGCGATCGCGCGATCGTAAGGTTCTAAATAAACATCTCGCCCCGTCAACAGATAGCCGCGTTGACCCGTTTCCGCATCCTTAATCGTTGACAGCGTCCGCTCTAATAACTCAATGTGTTCCCGACTTTCAGACACCTGCTGCTTATTTTGGGCCAGACGCAGAATATTTTGATACGACACAATCGCATTTAGCAGGAGCAATGCACCTAAGGCTCCCAGGCCAGTTGTGATTTGCCAAATCTGCCACCGTTTCATATATAACCTCTGGTGGACGGCGGAGCAGATCGAGGAATGCTTACAACAAAAATTCCTCGATCGCCGCAGCCACACCATCCCGTTCCACATCGGGAGCCACCCAATTAGCTACGGCTTTGACTCCATCAGGCGCATTCCCCATTGCCACCCCAATGCCAGCATACTGAATCATTTCCAGATCGTTGAAATTGTCTCCTACGACCATCACATTTGCGGGCTGGAGATGCAGATAGTTTTCTGCCAGGTATTGCACAGCCGTGCCTTTATTGACTAACGGGTTGGTCGCCTCAAAAAAAGTTGCCACGGATTTGGTCAGGTATAACTCGGTGGGGGCATAGCGTTGCCGGAGATTGATCAGCAGGGTATCGATCAGGTCTACATCGTCCGCCAACGCTAACACTTTCGTGGGTTCTTGATGTAAAGTCGTGCGTAAATCGCCTACCGGAATGGCTTGAATCGTGGAACGACTGAGATACTCGGCGGTGTCAGCCGTGATCTCTCGCACATATAACTGATCGTTGATGTAGAAGTGAACGGAGAGTTGCGATCGCAGGGCTGGTTGTTCAAAATAATCCAGTAATTCGGCGGCAAGTGCTTGAGGCACCGTCCAGTGGCGATGAATCGTATCAGTTTCTGGATCTTTGATTAAGGCCCCCTGGTACACCATGAGGGGCAGCGTTGCCCCCAATTCTCGATAAAACCGCAGCGCCGATTGGTACATTCTCCCGGTCGCGATCGCGACTTGAATTCCTTGAGCTTGAGCCGCTTTGACGGCTTGCTTCACAGGTTCACGAATGGCGTTCGATTGACCCGCGATCGTCCCGTCGATATCTAACACTAAAAGCTGAATGTCCTGGTTGGCCAGAGTGGCCGTCGGACTCGATTGACGACTGGTAGCAGGGTGTTGCATGGTTAGAGGAGGAATAGAGATACCGAGTACTACTTTACTTGGAGTTTGCCCGTTTACCTGTTGCCGACATACCATGACGAAATTTGTTTTGCCCAGTTCGCCTGCCCGGTTATGGCCTGCATCGAGAGGCGCGATCGCGGATGTGTTGCTGCTGGCTCTGTTGAGTGGTCCGGTGGCGGCCCCATTTCTGACCGCGACGGGGCTGTTTCCCTTGCCTCTGATCGCTCACATCATTTACTTCATGGGCGATCACGTTTGCCCCCAGCCGGATCTGAGTGTGATGCTCAATCCACCTCACCTGATGGCGGTCTGTATGCGGTGTTATGGCGTATTGCTGGCCCTGTTAACCACACGCTTGCTGTTTTGGCGCGATCGCGGTGCTGGTATTTACTGGCTCAAGCAGTATCGGTTTGCAGGGGCGGCGATCGCGACGGGCCTCACCTCCGCTTACCTGCTGGAAATGCTGGCCGAACAATGGGGTTGGTGGGAGTACAGCAATCCGGTCGTAACTCTGTTTGGCTATCTCACAGGGCTGGGAATTGGGCTATTTCTGGTTCCTGTTATTTACCAGCCCCAGACGTAGCCGCCGAAACCGTACAATTGGCAGCCACATTACCCGCTGCTGGCACTAAGCCCACCACATGGGGCACTGGGCGGGGGGTATACCCCACCAGTGACTCCCCCTTAAACGCCAGAGAGGTACTGGCACCTGAATCCAGCATGACCGCATGTCGGAATCCGGCTTTGGCTAGCGCCATTCCCATATCAACCGAGCCAATCGGTTCGACGGAAACCCCGATTTTGGGTTGCCCCTGCTGGTTAATGCCCCAAAACGCGCGGTGCCGCAATTCGTTGACGCTATAAAGCCGTCCAAACCGCTCCAGGGGCTGAGGCCGACCATCTTCTACGAGCCAACCCGCCGCCACAAAGGCATCAGTGACGTTGGGCAGTTCGGCCTGAATGGCCTCCAGCGTATTGTGTTTGTCGTGTTTGAAGGGGATAAATTTCACACTATCAGGGCCAATCAACACCAGGGGGCGACCGTCCAGGAAGGGAATTTCTCCCCGTTTGCCGGGAACAAACTGCCCCGTACTCTGGCTATACACCGGACCCAGCATATAGTTGGAGTCCAGGAGTTCCAGGTTGAAGAAGCCCCCATCAACCCCGGCGATCGCGGGAGTATTGGCCAAAATTTCGGGCACCTGGGCGCGAGTATGGTGATGAATGGTCATCGGCTTGCCCCCAGCAATGAAGATGTAGGGCACGTTATCTACGGTGGCATCAATACGGCGAATAGGAGCGGCAAAATCAAAGCCAAAGGTCATGGCGGGCAGCGGTGGCCCTTCCCACGCCACATCAACCATCTCCTGAATGCGGGATTGCCCAATGCGACCGATCGCCAGCAGGTTCTCCGATTGGCCGGCCAACTGCTCATCCAGATCGTTCATTGTGAAGGCCGCTGTATAACCCGCTTGCTTCACGGCATCCCATGCGGCTTGATCAAATTTGCCTTCTGGATAGGTGAAATACAGAATGGGGATGCCCAGTTCCGCTTCCAAAATTCGCTTGGCTTCCTGAGTCTCAGCCATCAATTGGGCGGGCGTTAAACCTTCCATCACCGTGTGGGTGACACTATGGGAGGCGATCGTCACCAGCGGATCTTGCGCCATTTCCCGTAACTGCTCCCAGGTTAGACTGGAACGCCCCATTTTTTTACCCACTTTGGCCGTGTAGATCGAGAAGACGGCAGGGTAGTTGTATTTTTTCAGCAGGGGATAAACATAGGTGTAGTGCCCTTCGTAGCCATCGTCGAAGGTCAGCAGAATGGGTTTCGGCGGCAGGGGTAATCCGGTACGCAAATGGCTGACCAACTGCTCCATGCGGATGGGGGTCAAGCCTTTTTGCTGGATCAGTTTCAGGTGCTCCTCAAATTCCTCCGGGGTGACATCAAAAAACACCTGTTTCTCCGCCAGAATGTCGTGATACATCATCACGGGGACTTTGGCCTGTCGGGCCGCCGGATGAATGTCTGGGAAGGGGCTGGAGTTTAAGTAGGCCATGATTTTAGGGGCTACCTGGCCCACGATCGCTCCCATCCCCATTGCGGGTTGATCGATCAAGCTGGCAGTTTGAGACACCTGAGACACCAGTTGGGCCAGTTCTGTTTTGGGGCCAGCCTGAGCCGGAGGACAAATCTGGGTTAGCGGCGGTTGGGGGGTGGCCGGGTCGGCAGTGGTTTCGGCTGGGGGTGGTGCGAATTCGCTACCGGAGATTTGAGCCAAGGCGCGATCGCTCGTTCCTGAGCCGATTGCCGTCAGCATCGCCAGGATGATCCAGGGCGCAAATTTAGCCGCTCTGGTGTGACGCGAAACAAAAGGTGCAGACGACCAACAGGTTGACATATCGCTTATCTCTAGTGGCTTATCTCGACTTAATCCCCTAGAAAGATCTACCCCATAATGGGAGATTTGTCAGGTTTTCTGGAATATTTTTTGGCCGTTATCTGCTTCTACCAGAGAATTGGCGATCTCTGCGGGTGGGAGAGTGAGTAAGAGGGTGGGTAGAGTAGCGATCGCGTCTGTATCAATCTGCCCAAATTACCGATACAACTGATCAGCTTGCCTTTGAGCGTTTTGCTCTCAAAGGGATTTACACCACTTGAGGAGGCTCTCTATGATTACCATAGATAAAGATCAATGGTATCGCCTGTTACCTTGACAACCGTTGATTTACGAGGCTTTGCGCGCGGGCGTGCATGATTTTGTGCTGTACTATACAGAATCCAACCTTTGGAATTGGTGGAATCTGATGATGTATTTGCTCGAATACACTCCGACTCAGGTTCATTCACATTGCTGATCACGGGGAGATTTGCCAGATCGCTTCCGAGTCGCTTACGTGCCTCCTGCCTGGGCCGCCCTCAAGCATCGAGCAGCTTTTCAGGTCACACCTGAGCCATTTAAGGAATTTTTGTTTCATCACTTTTGTTCATCCACTGAGGAATGTCCAAACATGGTATCTAGATCAACGCTCAAGCAGCAGTCCGGGAGAAGGCGGCGATCGTCTTCTGCTGGGCGGGTCAGCAAATGGCTGTCACCCGACTGGTATGCAAGAAAACTTTCTCCTAGTGCTCAAGCCTGTATTCCCATTGCCATGCTGATCGTTATGGCCTGGGGGTATGCAGGGGTTGCCCAGGAACCTCCCACGCTGGAGAGTGTAGCCAAGGCGACTGATACCCTCAAAGTTGGCCTGGATACCATGTGGGTATTGGTCGCAGGGATGCTGGTGTTTTTCATGAACGCTGGTTTCTGTATGCTAGAAACGGGCTTCTGCCGACAAAAAAATGCTGTTAACGTTCTGTCCAAAAACCTGATCGTATTTGCCTTATCAACCGTTGCATTCTGGGCGATCGGGTTTGGCTTGATGTTCAGCGATGGTAACGGCTTCATTGGGTCTAGTGGCGGGTTCTTCCTGGCCGGTCCCGATAATAGCCCTGCGACAGGAGAGGCTTACAAAGGCATCTTTAGCTCTCTCAACTGGACAGGAGTTCCCCTCTTAGCGAAATTCTTTTTCCAACTGGTGTTCGCGGGAACGGCAGCAACCATTGTTTCCGGTGCCGTAGCAGAGCGGATTAAGTTCGTTGACTTCTTGATTTTCAGTTTGTTGTTGGTGGGAATCGCTTATCCCATTACGGGTCACTGGATTTGGGGCGGCGGTTGGCTCTATAAGCTTGGTTTCTTCGACTTTGCAGGGTCGACAGTGGTCCACTCCGTAGGCGGTTGGGCCGCGTTGATGGGGGCAGCCTTCCTCGGTCCCCGGATTGGCAAATACAATTCCGACGGTACCCCCAGCGCCCTTCCTGCTCACAACATGAGTATTGCTACCCTGGGTGCCTTGATCCTGTGGTTGGGTTGGTTTGGCTTTAACCCCGGTTCCACAATGGGGATTAGCGCTGACGGTGGGGCAGCGGCAGCTCACATTGCCATTACTACCAATACGGCGGGTGCCTTCGGTGGACTCGCTGCCGCCCTGACGGCCTGGTTGGTACTGGGTAAGCCTGACTTGTCCATGATCATCAATGGGGTTTTGGCCGGTTTGGTGGCAGTTACCGCTTCCTGTGCCTGGGTAACGATTCCTGCCTCCGCCATTATCGGTATCATCGGCGGGGTTCTGGTGGTATTTGCCGTTGGCTTCTTCGATCGCCTGAGAGTTGATGACCCCGTTGGTGCAACCTCCGTTCACCTGGTGTGTGGCGTTTGGGGGACTTTGGCGGTAGGTTTGTTTGCGGTGGGTCCCAGCGACCAGGCTGGTGCCCTTTATGCGGCTGGTCCTAAGGCTGGGTTGCTGTTAGGCGGTGGCTTTGAGCAACTGTGGTATCAGATTGTGGGTATCCTGTCTGTCGGCGGTTTCACTGTGCTGATCTCCACGATTTTCTGGGTCGTCCTGAAGGCCACTCTGGGTATCCGCGTTTCCGAAGAGGAGGAAATGCTGGGTCTGGATATCGGCGAACATGGCATGGAAGCCTATGCTGGCTTTGTGAAGGAAAGCACCAGTTCAATGGTTGATACTTCGGGGATTGCTCCCAGTGCAGTTCGTGGTACTGGATACTAACCATTCAGCCATTCGGCAAAACTGAGCCTTCAAATTTTTTACAGTCGAAAAGCAGCGGAGCCAAATAACTCCGCTGCTTTTTAATGGGGCTGCTTTTTGATGGGGCTGCTTTTGAGATGGCGATCGCGCCGAAATTCTACAAAAAAGGTGATATTTTTTTGCATTTGGTTTGACAATTTTTGCATTTATCCTAAATGTCGCTGGGATAAGGAAGACAGGCTTACCCTCTGGCTGAAAACCACCTAGAGGGTAAACCCTATCCAAAAGAAGTGATTTTCGATACTTTTTCCCCGACTCTATCCCATCACAATCGGCTCCATTAGATCTATTAAATCTATCTATTGACTCTTGCGCTGCATCCTGATGGTAGTTCTCCTCTAAAGATCCACAGTACCCACCGCCCTAGATTGCCCCCCTCGACAAGGTTTTTCGATTAGCAATGCCTAGAATTCATCCGTCTGAAGACATGAAGCGTCAATGGCGCTATCGTTCCAATGCTGTGTCACTGCGACACAGCCTGACTCAGTTGCTCAAGATTGAGCGCCCTTCCGCAAGATCGCGATCGCGCGCGAAGTTGTTCCTGGCCTTTTGCCTGCCCATTGCCCTGCTGGCACTGGTTGGTTTATTGACTGGCCCCCTGGCCCAAACCGCGATCGCCCAGGCTCCTACCGCAGATGTCTCCAAAATTAATGCTGGCGACACGGCCTGGATGCTAATGTCTGCGGCCCTGGTCCTATTCATGACTCCCGGATTGGCTTTCTTCTACGGCGGGTTAGTCCGTTCTCGGAACGTGCTCAACACCATGATGATGAGCCTGATTGGCATGGGGTTGGTGGCTGTGATCTGGGTGCTTTGGGGGTACAGCCTCAGCTTCAGCGTGACTGACCTGAAAGATGGTTTTGCCCAAGGATTTCAAAGTATTGTGGGCAATCTGAACTGGGTCTTCTTGAATGGGGTTGCCCATGATGCACCGGACCCCGTGGGCTATGGTCCAACCATTCCCCATCAGGTGTTTATGGTGTATCAGATGATGTTTGCCATCATCACCATTGGGCTGGTGTCCGGCGCGATCGCCGAACGGGTGAGCTTTAAAGCATTTTTCTGGTTCATCATTCTCTGGATTACTTTCATTTATTGCCCGTTAGCCCATTGGGTTTGGGGTCGGGGTTGGTTAGCCTCCCGTGGTTCGCTAGATTTTGCCGGGGGGCTGGTGGTTCACGTTAGCTCTGGAGTCTCGGCACTGGTAGCCGCCTCGATGCTGGGACCCCGGAAGGATTGGACGGTGAAGCCGATTCTGCCTCATAACGTTCCTTTTGTGTTGTTAGGTGTGGGGATGTTGTGGTTTGGCTGGTTTGGCTTTAATGCGGGCAGTGCGATCGCGGCGGGTTCTCTGGCAACGGTGGCATTTGTGGCGACGATGGTATCGGCGGCAGCGGGAGGGTTAGCCTGGGTACTGATTGAGTGGTTAACCAAAAGCAAGCCAACCGCTGTCGGGTTGGGTAGCGGTTTTGTGGCGGGTCTGGTGGGAATCACTCCGGCGGCGGGGTATGTTACCCCAATGGCGGCGATCGCCATTGGAGCCATTACGGCGATCACATGTTTCTATGCTGTGAACTTGAAAGCCAAAATCCAGTTTGATGATTCCCTGGATACCTTTCCCATTCACGGGGTCGGGGGCACAGTCGGGGCCATTTTAACGGGAATCTTTGCCACCAAGGCTGTAAATCCCGCTGTGACGACTCAAGGATTAGCGTTTGGTGAGTTTCATTTATTTCTAGAAAACATTTTGGGTGTGATTGTGGCCTACATCGTGGCCGCAGTTGGCACCTTTGTGATCCTGAAACTGCTGTCCGTTTTTATGGATCTGCGCGTAACTTCGGAAGTCGAAGAGGAGGGGTTAGATGTTCACCAGCATGGCGAAGAAGCCTACGGCGAAAATCTGGCTGGGGAAGTGTCCTTTACTCAAAAGCTGACCCATTAATCGGGGGCAGTTCAACTGGACGGTGTGATGCCATCGGAACGGCACCCGGTAAGGAATGTCAATCAACGGTCATTCGTGTGGGATTTCGTGTGGGATAGGGAGCCTGTCCGTGCAAACGGATGGGGTACCTATCCCATCTCTCATTCTTGCGTTTAAGACACTTGCATCTGAGCAAATTGGGACTAAGATATTGAGTCAAGGTTTTCAATCCAGCCCCGTGACAAAACGTTTATGACGTTTCCCAAATGGGCACTGTTGCCCGGAGTTGTCGGTATTGTCTTGTTATTAACTGGCCTCGTTTTTTCACAACGAGGCAGCCTCACGACTCCTTCTGAAGTCAATGCCTCCACTCTGGACATGCCTCAGTTTGAGTCGTTGGGGGGGATGCGATCGCGATTGAGCCAACTGCCCCCGCCCCCCGTCCAACCCGTAAAGCCAACCGTCAATGCAGAACCCAGCTACAAACTGACCTACGAACAATGGGTAAAGTTGTTGGCGCAGGAAGCGCGGGTCGTCGCACAAAAGCCACCGGAGCAGCTCTACGTGCTAGCGGGTGATTCCTTGAGTTTGTGGTTTCCGGTTGACCTGCTGCCACCAGGAGTCACCTGGCTCAACCAGGGCATTTCTGGAGAAACGTCCTACGGTTTACTGCGCCGCGTCAAGTTTCTCGATCAGACCAAACCGCAGATCATTTTTGTGATGATCGGGATCAATGATTTGATCCGGGGATTGCGGTACGAAACCGTAGCAGCAAATCATCGAGAAATCATGCGCCATTTGAAGGCGGCCCATCCCCAGGCCAGAATTGTGGTGCAGTCCATTTTGCCGCACGGCGGCGATCGCGCGACTCAGCGGTATCAGGCTTCGGTGAAGGGCGACCCTGCCGCCGCCCAAACGACTCAACCGCTCTGGGTCAAGCGGCTACCAGTGATTACCAATGACTCTATTCGTCGCCTCAATCAACGGTTAGCCCTGATTACCCAGGAGGAAAAGGTGCAGTTTCTCGACTTACATCCGCTGTTTGTTGATCCGGCAGGAAATTTACGCGACGACCTCACGACCGATGGGCTACATCTCAGTCCAGCGGGGTATGCACTGTGGCGATCGCAGCTCCAGTCCTTCTTGCCCGCCGCCGCCGCCACAGTTTCCCCATGAAAGAGGTACCACTTTTTCGGCTGGGAGTGTCAAGATGGAGCAGGAGAACAGAGTTTCCGAAACCCTATGCCGGAATTGCCTGACTCGATCGCGCAGCACTATCACGAACGGACTAAATACGACCCCAAGACAATTCAGACGAAGGGTAAACCAATCGACTGGAGCCAGCAACCAGTGCCCTTCAAAGAATATAAGATTGGTGCGTCCTTCGACCTGAAGCCCTACCTGACGGATCAACCAGAAAAATTTGCCAATGACCCCACCGCCCAGTGGTGGCAACGGCTCTCCCAATTCTTATTTTGCAGCTACGGGCTAACGGGCATGATTCAGACCGTCAGCGATCCCCATTATCTCCGCGCCGCGCCCTCGGCAGGTGGACTATATCCGGCTGAACTTTACCTGATTTCCCGTGGCACCCCCCTCTTACCCGCAGGACTGTACAACTATCAAGCCCGGACCCATTCCCTGATCAACTTCTGGGAAAACGATGTGTGGACGAAGTTGCAAGTGGCGTGTTTTTGGCATCCCGTGTTAGAAAATACGCAAATGGCCCTGGTGATCAGTGCCGTATTTTTTCGGTCGGCATGGCGCTATCAGGATCGGGCCTACCGCCGCATTTTTCTCGATACTGGGCATTTGCTGGGCAATATTGAACTGGCCGGAGCGGTCAATGATTTTCGCCCTCACTTGATTGGTAGCTTCATGGATGAGGCGGTGAATCAGGCACTTTACCTTGATCCTGAACAGGAAGGGGCGATCGCCGTGATCCCTCTGGCCGACTTGCTGGAGGTGCGACAAAACTTACCCCTTGCCAAAACGATTACCCCGGCCCCCACACAGACCTCCTATCCAGCCATTCCAGACGGGGAATTGTTGTACTACTTCCATCAAGCTACCCAGATCGAATTCAATCCAAATGCCAAAGTGAATTGGAAAACTTCGACCACCGATGGCCAGCGCAGTGATAAGTACAACTTTCCCTTTTGTACTAAAATTTCCACCGGCACCACTCCCATTGCCTGGGGTGAAAAGTTAACCGAACTGGAAAACACGATTCTGAAACGGCGATCGACCCGCGAGTATACCGGCGAGTCGATCACGCTGAACGAACTCAATCAACTCCTGAACTTCACTTATCAGCCCCGGCAATACCGGGATCAGGGTTTAGATAGTGCTCCTGATTATTTTGATTTAAGTTTGGTGGAAACGTTTATTGTCGTGTCCTCAGTCGAAGGGCTAGAAGAAGGGTGTTATTACTATGCGCCCAACGCTCAGGAACTACGGCAGATTCGATTTAAAAACTTTCGGCAAGAATTGCACTTTCTCTGTTTGGGGCAAGAGTTGGGCCGGGATGCGGCTGTGGCCCTATTCCACACAGCCGATCTGAAAGCCGCTGTAGCTGCTTATGGCGATCGCGTCTACCGTTACTTGCACATGGATGCAGGGCATCTGGGGCAACGGCTCAATCTGGCGGCCATTCATCTAGGCTTGGGAGTTAGCGGCATTGCTGGCTTTTTTGATGACCAGGTCAACGAAGTTCTGGGCATCCCCACCGATGAGGCGGTGCTTTATATTACCACCTTAGGCAGACCCCAGCGCCGCAGCTAAGCGCCGCAGTTAAGCGCCGCAGGCAAGGGTGAGGACAGCTTCTATCTCCCAAGCCGCAAACCAAAGTGAGCGGCTCCAACATTTGAGGCTAGAATTACTCAACCGCTTTCGTTGAAAAAATCTTAAGCTGTCCCGAAGCAATCTTAATTAAGAGTATTTATATTACGAGAAGTAATCGTATGTAAATCGCTCCGAGGCAATTTAGATTGCCGCACTGTTGGAGGTGTGAGGATGGTGGGGAAACAATCGAATCCGTTTGAACTGGGTAACACCAATAAACTTGATGCGGCCATAGAGATTGCTCCTGCCCCATCGACAACTGAGCCGCCTGCAACCGAACCGCTGCCGCAATCGCGATCGCCGTTGCCTCCCCCCCAGCGCCAAACCTGGAAGCTATGGCTGGCGGCTTTAGGGTTTTGTGGCATTTTTGGAGGCGTCGGAGGAGCTGCCTTTTGGTGGCTGACCACCCCACCCCCCTCCCCCGACTGCCAGCAGCTTTCGGCGATGGCAACGGATATGGAGCGGTTACTATGCGCTCAGGAAAGTGCCCGCTCCGGCGACTTACCCAAGGTGCTGGCGGGGTTAGAACTGGTGAACCGTTGGACTCCCGATCATCCCCTCTACCGGGAAGCTCAACGGATGGTGGCGGAATGGTCCACTCCAGTTCTAGCAGCGGCTCGCCAACGGATTGAACGCAGCGATTTACGGGGTGCTGTGGAGTTGGCTAGTCGGATCCCCAAAACCAGCCCAACTTACAAGGAGGCGCAGGCCGCGATCGCTGAATGGAAGCGCTACTGGCAAAAGGGCGAAACGATTTCAACTGCGGCCCGCGCTGCCATGAAGGCCCAAAATTGGGTGCTTGCCAATGAAAAAATTGCGGCCTTGAAAGATTTCAGTCAGGACTACTGGCGTTACGATCGCGTGGCCCAACTGACACAATTAATGACGGCAGAACGAGACGGACGGCAGATCCTGGCTCAAGCTCGTACTACAGGCCAACAGCCCGCATCCGCGCAATTAGCCACCGCGATCGCGCTTCTCAGTCGGATAGACTCGCGCACCTACACCTGGGCCGATGCCCAGCTTCCCCTCAAGCAATGGAGCGAGATTCTACTAACACGCGGTTGGCAGCAGTGGCAGCAGGGCAACTTTGATGAGGCAATGGGGTTGGCCACGGCAGTTTTGAAGAATCCCAACTTAAAGCAGACCGCCCAGGACTTGCTCTGGTTGAGTCAGGCCCGGAAACATGCCCTGGCTAGCAATACCACGCTGAAACCCACCCCGTTGCAACTCTGGAACTTGAGCGCTGCCATCGCCACGATGCAGTTGATTTCGCCGGAGAGCCGCTACGCACCACAGGCACAAACCCTGCTGAAGAACTGGCAAGCGCAGCTACAGGATTTGAGCTTGTTGCAAATTGCTTGGGAAATTGGCGATCTGCCACTGGCCCCCGCAAAACAAATCGCCATCTGGCAAGCCGCACAAGTGACCCGCGATCGCCCCCGGCGTGCCCAGGCGCAAACCCTACTGTCATTTTGGCAAACCGACATTCGCCGGCTGGAGGATCAACCCTACCTGGTTTATGCGCGTCAACTGGCCAGTCAGGGCACAATTCCCGCATTTCAGGCGGCGATCGCACATGCCCAGCACATCACCCTCACCCGCCCCTCCCGCCAGGAAGCACAAACCCTCATCGCCGACTGGACGCGCCAAATCCAAACGATTGAGGACCAACCCATTCTGGACCAGGCCTGGACCCTGGCCAACCAGGGCAATCTGCCCGGTGCCATTCAGGTCGCCAGCACGGTTGCCCCTGGTCGGGCGTTGTATGGGCCAGCCCAGTCGGCCATCAGCAATTGGCAGACCAGCATACGTGCAGCAGAAGAGGCCCGACGACGAGAACGGGAACAGGCACAACAGCGATCGCGCCCGCCCCAAAATGAGAACGTCTTCCCCAATCAGCCAGAACAGTGGGAACCAGAAGTTTCACCACCGCCGGAAGAGTCCTTCCCGCCCGCCGCGCCTGAGATTCCGGCCCCGCCGCCGCCAGCCAACCCGTCAAACCTGTATCCGCCAGGTACGGAACCCCGCCCCAGCCAAATTCAGCCAGCGCCACCGCCCACGCCGATCTACGAACCCCCACCGCCGCCTGTCCAATCTCCGCCGCCCCCGTTTTATCAGCCCTATGAGCCAGTGCCGCCCAGGTAGATAATGAGGGCAGATGGGTGGATGGGTAGATGAGTAGATGGGTAGATGAGTAGATGGGTGGATGAGTGAAAAAGTGGATGGATGGATGGGCGCTTCTGGTTTACGACAGTGCTCCTGCATCCCGCTGGCCTACTTTCTGGAATATAGCCACTGGGTCACACCATCGGCGATCGCGCCGGCCAGTCGTTGCTGCTCCCGTGGATTGACAATCCACTCGTACTCATCTGGATTGATCATAAAACCCAGTTCCAGCAAGGCGGTGGGGGCAACCGTGGGACGAGTCAACGCCAGGTTATTCCAAAACACTCCGGCAGAAGGACGATTGAGCGTTTTGGTCAGGTAATTGTGCAGAAAGACGGCCAAACTGTGCGCTTGAGCGTGATACCAGAACGTGCTGACTCCTTTTGTTTTGATGGCATCACCATCATCGGGTAGCGCGTTGTAGTGCAAACTGAGGGCAATATCCGGTTGGGCATTGGCGATCGCGTCCATCCGTTCCCGCAGGCCCAGGTCTACATCTTTCTCCCGTGTCATCACCACGGTTGCGCCACGTTTGGCTAACTCCTGCTGCACTAACTTGGAAATTTTCAGGGCGACATCTTTTTCTGGCGTGCCCGTCGGTCCCCGTGCACCCAAATCTTCTGGCCCCCCATGCCCTGGATCAAGCACAATTTTGATCCCTGTTAATGGGTTGGCTGGCAGCGTGTTGAAGTTGCGGGAGCCTTTCAAGTTGGGAGGATGCCGCAACGACAGGATCAGGCTGGAGCCTTCATAACGCAATTTGTAGCCCCATTGTTGGTTGGTCTTCAGGTTAAACACATACTGCACCTGGCCGGGTTGAGGTTGGGTCCAATCTAACCGGGCGATCAGGGGGTCATCATCCAGGCGGATCGTGTCGGTTTGGGCGGTGGTGTTGTGTAGGGTCAGAGTAAAGGTGCGATCGCCCTGCTGTACCGTCATCGGCACTGGCACCTGCAACGGAAACACAACCTCCGTCCAATCCTCCACCCGCCGCGCCTTCACACTCCGAATCAGAGATGAAGGCGGCACCGAGGCTTTGCGAATTTGCACCTCACTCCGACGAACCCAGGCTCCGTAATCCAACCGCACCCAGTCGCCCTCAGCCCCCGTGATGCTGGCCTGTGTCCCCTTTGGTAGCGGGGTCAGCCGGGAATAGTCGGTACTGGGTCCGGTGCGGGCTGTCCCCGACTCTGCCGTCACTTCGGCCACTTCCAACTGAGTAGGGGAAAGAATTTGAATATTACCGGGGCCAATTTGTTGCCGACGTTGATCGCCAATATTCAACTCAAAAGTGGGTTGACCCAAATTACCCAGCAAAACAGTTCGGGTACACCCCTGGTAAAATCCGGCAACGGGCAGAGTCGTAGGCTGATTTTGTGCCGTCAAGACTGCTGAGTTGGGGGGCAATTCAACAAATCGCGTTTGGGGGGAAAGGGGAAAGGCTTGGGTATTGCCCAATCGGACTGTCACAGTGGCCCCTTGCGGAGCTGCCGCACCAAAGCACAGCCATTCATTGGGCTGCCGCGCGATCGCCACAGCAGGCGTGAGGGAACCAGGCACAAAATCAAGACTGGATGCCACTGGGGGAGTGGTAGAAGTGCGCGTCACGGCGAGACGCAATTCTTGATTCCCGTAGCGCAGCATAAAGGTATTCGCGCCCACTTGCAGGGGAAAACTGGGGGCAAAATGTCCGGCGGTGTTGCGGGAAATGACCTGACCATTCACCGTCACCGCCCCACCTTTGGGTGCAGTGCCAATCAGAAAAATTTTGCTGCTGGTGGTTTCATGATTATTCAGCGGGTAAGCCACAAATAACCGGGGTTGCGCCGTCACCGCCGTCGAGGAGACCAGCAGCATCGAACAGAAAAGCGGCAGAATCAACCAGGAAGCCAACCGATGGGGTTGCCGCAGGGTGGATGGGAAAAGCAAAGGGAACCGTTTCATTCTGGAGTATACAAGCAAGGAACGGGAAAGCACGATCGCGGGCGATCGCCATGCTATTCTTCGTCAAACATTAGATGAAGTGGCTCTTTGGGTACATGCACCACATCGTAATTGAGCGCAGCTAACAGGGCTTGAAATCCAAGGATGATGGGCAGTGAAGCTAACATGACAGTGCCACTGGTTGCGGGAATCCCTGTCATAATACTGCGATGCCACGCCCCCATGCCAAATATCGAACTCACGGAAATTAAGGTTAAACCGACGACTAATTGTAAAGAACCAGCATTAAAATCGCGGAGAAAGTAGGTATAAAAAATTCGCTTAAAGAAGCGATTTGCATATTTTCCTGGAAACTCCAGAAATACACGGCTGATATTCAAACTACTCACCTCTCCATCATATTTCGCCTGCATCGGGACATCATAAACCACCGCTCGAATCGTACTGAGACGAAACAAAACATCACTTTCAAAGAAATAGCGTTTAGACAATTTATGCAGCGGCATCAGGGTCAGCACCTGGGCATGAATTGCAGTAAACCCATTCGTTGGGTCCATAATCTGCCAGTATCCAGAACAGAGTTTATTAATAAATGACAGGCCAGTATTGCCAATCAACCGAGTGGTAGGCATAGGATGTAAGGAGCGCAGATCAAAAAACCGATTCCCTTTGGCATAATCGGCCCGACCATTCAGGATCGGGCGAATCAGTTGGGGAATTAGTTTCGGATTCATTTGACCATCCCCATCCAGTTTGACGATGATGGTTGCACCGTCCTGTAGGGCTTGCTGATAACCGGAGACAACCGCTCCCCCGACACCCTGATTGTGAGCATGAAACACAACGCTGACGCGCCGATCGCCGCAGGTTTCTTTGACATAGTTTCCAGTCTGTTGGGGGCAGGCATCGTCGATCACATAGATGCGATCGACCTCAGCATCAATCTGAGCAATCACAGCCAGAATGTAGGGTTTCGTTTTATAACAAGGAATCACAACTGCGATTACAGGTTTTCTCATTGCGCTTTTCTCCAGGCATTCTTGCTGCATGGCTATCATGAGTCGGGGCAGACGAATGCAACGGATGGTCTTCCGGTGAAGATATAGCAATTTTCAAATTGATCAACCATAGCAAGATGTGGATGAGTAGAGGGGTGGATAAGTAGATGGGTAAATGGGGCTGAAGCCAATGCAAACAGCGATAAAATGAATGTCAATTTAGAACGCTTGTTTTGGAGTCGGAGAATCGTTTAACTGGCAAATTAAGCGCATCTTGAGCGGCTAACGCAGGTTGGGCTTCCGTCGTTAATTGAATATGAGCATACCGATTGAAGAGGTGGTTAAATTGCGAGTCTGATAAATCTGGAAAAAGGGGTCGAAAAAAGTCAAATTGCGGTACGAGTAAGACATGCGAAATCGACCGATAGCCCCAACCATTTAGCGTGGCTCCAGGAAACCCAATCACAGCAATGACCCCATCCTGAGTCTGGGCGGCTTGCTGATCCAGCCTTTGCGTCACATTGGTTGTTGGACGATTAAAAATAGACCAGGCCGATTGCACTGGGTTGAAGGTGCCAAAGGCCGCAACGCCGATCGCCAGAGCGATCGTAAGTAGGGCAGTATTCCAGTATTGTTTGGGCAACATTTTGGGTACAAATGCAAACAGCAGTATTGCAACCAGAATGATGATATCCAACCACTCCAAAATAGAGCGACTGAGTTTGAATTGAATCCAGAAGCAGATTGTAATGGCCGCCAGAATCCCAATCCGAGTGCGGGTAATTTTTAACCCTAATTTTTCAGCCAAAACAGCAATTAGCATCAGCAATAATAGCCCCGATGCAAACAACATTCTGGACGGTTGCACGCGGTTCCAGAGTAGGGGGACCACCAGCCAGGAAGGTAAGGGAGTGAGAATCCACATCCAGGTCAGCAGCAGGCCACTGGTTAATAAAATGATGGCTCGTTTAAAGGACGCACTAGTTAATTTCCAGGTGGTGTAATTTAACAGGCACAATACGGCCACTGTATAGACTGTCCCAACAGTGCTAATTTCACAAATATTCGTGCCTTCTAATAGAGGTTGATGTCTATGAATCTGAGAAATTGGGAAGAATTGGGAAAGCCATTGTGCCAAAGGGACTCCGCCGCCCAGTTCAATGATCCGTTGCCCTGGATAAACCGTAGATATGGCACTGGCCAAATAATCTTGCAAGTATAGGACTGTTGTAATGGCAGCGGCAACACTGGCTAGAACTAAATAAATTAATGTTTGTCTTTTCAAGTAAGTGGGGCGAAAAGCACAAATAATGAGAAACCCCACAAATGCCAGTGAAATAATGGTGGGTGGGTAAAAGAAGGCCAGCATCCAAACGGTGGCTAGCCAGTAAAACAAAAGGAATTTTAAATACCTGGGAATTTGCCAATCTAGAACGACAATTAGCCAGGGAAAAATGGCGATCGTGGGGCCTAATGTCGTCCACCAATATTGCACATATCCGGTAAAAAACAGTAGGGCAGATAACAAGCACGCCGTGAGTTGGGATAACCCCATGACATTGGCAAATAGTAAGGCATAGCCAATGAGCAGCACTGCAAAACTAAAATAATGATGGTAGGAAAACGCGATCGCTGGATTGGCGAAGCTAAATAACCACATATCCGGCTTAAAAATGATGCCCCAATCAGCCAGTGGCATCGAGTAAACGCTACGCAAATCTTCCTGATAGGGAGAAGTGAGATTGTAGCGAGCCAAGTGATTATTTACTGTTGCCTGCATTAGAGGCGTAATCACAGCCCACTCGTCACTGCGGATCGCTCGAGCTTTCCCCATTGCAGGACTTAAATCGGGCAGCCCAAATAAGTCAAACGCATATTGGTAAGAGGAGGGCGACCAAGCGCAAGCGACATACACGATCGCCCCCAACAATACAGCGGTGATGAGAATTTTGATCGGGTTCCACGGCAACCCAACCCGCCAGTTCGGAACAAATTTCACTCGACGCACAAAGCCTGGTAGACCCTGCCTAAAAGAACCTCCCTATTATTGCAAGTCCTGCTCCATTTCCATCAGCGCAATCCAAAACTTTGTTGGGTGGAGCGATCGGTTCTAAGGAGATTTCCAGGAATGAATCTACCCAATGGGCTGAGCTTCGACCGCGCTCAACCCACAAGTCTAGAGCGTTGAGCGCAGTCGAAACGCGGAATTTAGGTATTTTCTTGAGCAGAAATCGCCTAAAGGGATTGCTGGTTAAGCGCCCACGGCCTCCTTCGCCGCATACAGCACTTCTGCTGTAATTACCTCAATATTGAGATCGCGAGCAAACTTTTCGGTGTTGCGTTTCACCTTACCCCGTACAAAACCGGGAATTTTGTTCAGTTCGGCTAACCCATCTTTGCTCCAGGCCATATCAGAATCGGCAGAAATCGTTTTGGTGATTACATCCTTGGTATCGTGACCACCAAAAATTTCTAGCAAATGGTCTTCCATGCCCAGAGTGAAGGAGTTGTAGATTAAATCCACAATCTGGTTCGTGCCCTCGTAGCCGAGAAACGGTTTGTAGCCAATTGGGAAGTTTTGAATGTGAATTGGGGCCGAAATCACGCCGCAGGGAATATCCAACCGTTTCCCCACATGGCGCTCCATCTGAGTACCGAAAATAGCGGCGGGTTCGGCTTTGGCGATCGCATCCCCAATCGCGCCGTGGTCATCATTAATAATCACCTCGTCGCAATACTCACTCACCTGCTGGGTGAACCATTCCGCATCATACTTACAGAAGGTGCCAGCCCACACCACTTTGATGCCCATTTCCCGCGCCAAAATTTTGGTAATCGCTGCCGCGTGCGTGCTATCGCCATAAACCACCGCTTTTTTACCCGTCAAATTTTGACAGTCGATCGACCGAGAAAACCAGGCCGCTTGCGATACGTGCAAAGTTTGCTCATTAATGAAGGCTTCATAGTCTACGTTGGCTCCGTTCGCATTCAGCGTAGCTTGAATCGCGCGAATGCAACGGGCTGTTTCCACCACACCCATCGGGGTAATGTCTACGCAGGGCATCCCAAATTCTTGTTGTAAATATTGAGCCGTCATCGTGCCCAGTTCCCGATAGGGCACCAGGTTAAACCAGGCTTGGGGCAAGTTCTTCAATTCATGCACCGAAGCCCCTTCTGGAATCACCGCATTGACCGTAATGCCCAGATCGTTCATCAAGCGTTTGAGTTCGGTGCAGTCGTGATTGTTGTGGAACCCCAGGGTGGAAATGCCGATGATATTGACGGAGGGTTGGGCGGTTTTGCACTGGGGTAACTCGCCTTTTTTGCGGGCTTTTTCGATGTAAAACTGGACAATTTGTTGCAGGGTGCGATCGCCCGCTTGCAGTTCATTCACCCGGTAATGGTTGACATCAGCCAGGAGCACATCCCCTTTGGCTTCCAGTTGGGCGCGATCGACAAAATTTTGCAAATCTTCCTGCAAAATGCTGGAGGTACAGGTGGGGGTCAGCACAATCAAATCGGGATGTTCTTCCCCATCTTTGCGGGTGATATTGTCCACCACTTTTTCTTGCGACCCACGGGCCAACACATTGCGATCGACCACACTGGTCGTTACAGGGGTAAAGTCTCGCTCCCGTTCCAACATCGATCGCATGACATTGAAATAGTCATCCCCCAAGGGCGCGTGCATAATGGCATGAACATTTTTAAAGGAGCTGGCAATCCGAAGCGTGCCAATGTGCGCGGGACCTGCGTACATCCAGTAAGCCAATTTCATAAAATGCCTCGTCCGGTTTTATTGCCTGTGTTTAAGCCTTTTGATTGTCTCAAACAAGCAGAAGGCTAGACGCAGTGTTACCAATCATTGCAATTCCCTGAGCTTGCGGCAGAAGCGCCTGTAATACCGTCGTCGTGTAGCTTTGCCCCAACCAGCCGGCCTCTTGTTTCGCCAATGCCGCAATTATTCTTATTACAACCAACTCACCAACAATCGTTGTCCCTGACCGTCTGGAATTCCTTTCGCCGCTATTTTATGGTACATTTGAACTATTCGAGTGGTCAGGAATACGGATGACGTTGCTAAACCAGAAACGTTATCACAGCGGCGGGGAGTTTGAATGGATTTGGAGGTGCCATGCCGGCCCAATGGACAACTGAGCAAGTTCTTGCCCTTGCCCCTGATGCCGCTTCGGCCAAAAACGGGCGGGGACTGGCCACACAACAAAAATGGGTGACGTTGGGTAGCCAGGAATTGATCATTTGGGGAGAATGTCAGGGCAGTGGCAGGCAGCCCTACCAAACGCAAATTGATCTGAGTGAGCCAGCATTTAAATGTAGTTGCCCCAGTCGCAAGTTTCCCTGTAAGCATGGGCTGGGATTGTTTTTGTTATTGGCAGAGCAACCGCAGGCAATTAGTGCTGCCGAACCGCCGGATTGGGTCGCGGCATGGTTAACCAGTCGATCGCAACACGCCGCACAGCAGGCCGAAAAACAAGCCAAACGGCAGGAAAAAGCGATCGATCCGGTGGCCCAGGCCAAACGAGCCGCGCAACGGCAGGACAAGGTGAGTGCCGGGGTACAAGACTTGCGCCTGTGGCTGGAAGATCGCGTGCGTCAAGGATTTGCCACGCTGCCGCAGGAGTCTTATCAGATGTGGGATGCGATCGCGGCCCGTATGGTGGATGCCCAGGCACATGGACTGGCGCGACAGTTACGCGAATTGGGTGGTGCGGTTCACAGTGGCCCCGGCTGGAGCGATCGCGTTTTAGAGGGATGCGGACGGTTATACCTGCTACTGGCAGGATTTGAACAACTGGCAAGCTTACCCGCTCCCATGCAGGCCGATCTTCGCACTCAGATTGGCTGGTCCAGCAGTCAGGAGGAGGTGTTGACAGGGGACGCTCATGTTGATCTCTGGTTGGTCGTAGGGCAGCAAACCCAGGAAGAAGACCGCTTAAAAACTCGCCGTACTTGGCTGTATGGGCTAGGCACCACCACCTTTGCCCTGTTATTGGAGTTTGCCCACGGTCAACAAGCCTTTGAGCATTGCTTGTTACCAGGTTCGTGCCTGGAAGCCGAATTGGTGTTTTATCCCAGTGCTTACCCGCTGCGTGCCCTGATCAAAACCCGACAGGAAGCAGTATTGCTCTCCAAAACACCACCGGGAAGCGCATCCATTCCAACCGCGATCGCGGCTTACAGTCAGGCCGTGGCAAAATCTCCCTGGATTGAACGCTTCCCCCTGCTGTTGCAAGCTGCGATTCCTCAGCGATCGGGAGACGGTTGGTGCATATTGGACCCGCAGGGGAGTGTTTTGCCCCTATCATCTCGCCTGGACCCCCATCAGGCTTGGCAACTCTTAGGCTTGAGCGGTGGGCATCCCGTGGCCGTGTTTGGGGAATGGGATGGCAAAGCGTTATTGCCATTCAGTGTTTGGGTAGAGGACAGCTTCTATGACTTTAACTGATTCGCCCTGGCAGGCGATCGCGACAGCGGCCCTGATCGGCACCACTCGGCAACCCTTCCAACCACCGCCGACTTCTGGCCAATTGGGGTATATTTTGTCTCAGCTACAAGCCAAACCGCCCGAAACCGCTCTCCTGCTGGCAGCGGCCACTGTTGCACTACATCAGCGGGTAGGTTGGCTCCCTCCGACCGTTGCCCCCGCCTCTGCGTCTCCCTGTCCGGCGGCAGATTTGCCCCGCTGTAGCCCGCGTGCCAGTCGGTGTTTGCAGCAAATTCTACAGGGACCCTATCCCCAACTCCTGCCGGAATGGTTACATCTGGCCGCGATCGCCCAACAACGGGTGCCAGAAATGCATTTGCCAGCCTTACTCGATAAAGGTCGGCAAACGCGGCAACTCCGCCCTGCCATCGTGCCCGTTTTAGGTCAACGCGGACGCTGGCTAGCGGCTCAGAATCCTGATTGGAGCTATGCTGTCGCGCTCACAACCGATACCGACTGGGAAACCGGAACAACCGCCGCGCGCCTCCTCGCCTTACAGGAGTTGCGATCGCACCAGCCCGATCTCGCCCGCGAGTTACTGCAAGCCACCTGGAGCCAGGAAGCCGCCAGCGATCGCGCTAAATTCCTGGAAACCCTGCAAACCGGGCTGAGTTTGGCCGATGAACCGTTTTTAGAGCAGGCATTGGGCGATCGCAGCAAGGAAGTTCGGCGAGTTGCCGCTGATTTGCTCGCCAGCCTACCCGATTCCCGCCTCTGCCAACACGTTGCAGTTGCGCTCTCGCCGTATCTGTCGCTAAAACGCCAGCCAGATTTATCGTTGCAGGTGCAGTTACCAGATCACTTTGATCCCACATGGACGCAATTAGGCATTGACCAAAAACCAATTACTGTCGTCAATACCAGACTGGGTGAAAAAGCCTGGTGGTTACTTCAGATGATTGGCTCCACTCCACTTCAGACCTGGAGCGATCGATGGCAGTTGTCATCGGCGGAAATCATTGAGCTGACGCGATCGCATGAGTGGCAGCTCGCGTTGCTGGGTGGATGGGCGTTAGCAGCAAAACGTCAACACCATGATGCATGGTTAGCCGCAATTTTTAAGGTTTACTTCGTTGGTCATGCCTCATTTCATGATGCCTCATTAATTGGCATTAGTATCGAAGATTTGTTTAAAGCACTATCCCACAATCAGCAAGATCAGTTACTCGTTCATCTCCTCCGCATTGCCCTCAAGAAAATCAATGATTCCCTCACGATCTGGTTGCTGCGGTACAGTGGTCAACAATGGAGTGTCGATCTTGCTCACCTGGTTCTGGAACAGTTAGAGCAACATTTGAACCACACTAAAACATTTTCTAATTCTGATTGGGAACTCAGATCTGCACTTAAAGAATTTGCTCAATTTATTCCAGCTTCCTTCACTTCGGAAGTAATCGAACTGAGATCGCGGCTGAATGTTGAGCATTCCTGGATGCAAAGTATGGATGAGTTGTTAATGACCCTACAATTTCGCCAAGAGATGACTCAAGCCTTTGAGATAGGAATGAAAAGTCCAAATAAAGAATAACATTAGTGACATTAGTGACATTAGAGGCTGAAGATCAGAAAAACTAGAAGCAGGAGAAAGATTTAAGGCAAATATCTATAAAGTGAACATTTACAATGTGAAAATCTACAAGACAAACATTAGACGAACATTTATAAGATGAATTTATCAGGTGAATACCGTGTAATTTGAACACTATGCATAGTTAACATAGAACAAATCAACCGATTAAAGAATCAGATTTGAGTATTTCCGAAATCATTTTATCAATCAGACAGGCACCCGTATGGCAACCTCAAAATCCAACAGTCAAGTCGCAGCCTCGACCTCTCCCCCTGCATCTTCCACCCCCTCAGCCTCTCTGCTCCGCGAACATGCCGAACAGCAATTTGCCCATGAACTGGCAGAACTGGCAAAAACCGATAGTCGTCAACGTCCGCCCAACTGGAAATTGTCACCGTGGGCCGTCTCGTTGTACCTATTAGGAGGCACGCTGGAAAACGGCTTTGAAGTGACAGCCAAGTACATTGGCAATCGACGCTTGATGGAAGTCGCGATCGCCACTCTGGCGACTGATCGGGCACTGCTGCTATATGGTGTTCCCGGTACCGCCAAATCCTGGGTTTCCGAACATCTGGCGGCAGCGATCACAGGTGACTCTACGATGCTGATTCAGGGCACCGCAGGCACCAGCGAAGAAGCGATTCGCTACGGTTGGAATTATGCGCGATTGCTGGCAGACGGGCCATCACTGGAGGCACTGGTGAGCAGTCCCATGATGCGAGCGATGGCAGACGGCAAAATTGCCCGTGTGGAAGAACTAACTCGCATTCCCTCCGATGTGCAGGACACGTTGATTACGGTGCTATCGGAAAAAACCCTGCCCATTCCCGAACTCAATACGGAAGTGCAAGCTACGAAAGGCTTTAATGTGATTGCCACCGCCAATAATCGCGATCGCGGGGTCAATGAACTCTCCAGCGCCCTCAAGCGTCGCTTCAACACAGTGATTCTGCCCGTTCCCAACACCATCGAGGAAGAAGTCAGGATTGTGCAACAGCGCGTGGAAAGCCTGGGACGGGCACTGGAACTACCTGCCGAAGTGCCCGCACTCACTGAAATTCAGCGAGTCGTCACCATTTTTCGAGAATTGCGAAACGGCATGACGATGGATGGCAAAACCAAACTCAAATCCCCCACAGGCACCCTCAGTCCCGCAGAAGCCATCTCCGTCGTGAACAGTGGCATGTCCCTCTCGGCCCATTTTGGCGATGGTTCGCTCACGGCCAGCGACTTGATTTCTGGTCTGGTGGGGGCGATCGTCAAAGATCCGGTGCAAGATCAAGTGGTCTGGAAGGAATATCTAGAAACAGTGGTGAAAGAACGAGACGGCTGGAAAGACTTATATCGGGCGAGTCGGGAGATCGGGTAATGGTCCACATCTTCGGCATTCGCCACCACGGACCGGGATCAGCTCGCAGTTTGCGTCAGGTTCTCACGCAACTCCAACCAGACATTGTGTTGGTAGAAGGGCCACCGGATGCAGAAGCCGTTCTGCCACTGTTGGCGCATCCTCACATGCGACCGCCCGTGGCCCTGCTGATTTACAACCCTGACAATCCTCAGCAGGCCGTCTATTATCCCTTTGCCGTCTTCTCCCCCGAATGGCAAGCCATCCACTACGCCCTCACTCAGGCTATTCCCGTCCGGTTGATGGACTTACCCCAGACGCATCGGTTTGCCTTAGAAGTCAAGGATGGCCCAGAACAGGTGGCCCAGGAAGATGAGGCCGCCCAAGAAGACCAGACCCCACCCCCCACGCCTGCGCACGATCCCCTGCTGCTGCTCGCTCAGGCCGCCGGATACGATGATGGTGAACGCTGGTGGGAACATCTGGTGGAGCAACGGCAGGACAGCACTGAGTTGTTTGCGGCGATTTTGGAAGCGATGACGGTGTTGCGATCGCACCTCGAAACCTCGGATCATTCCCCAACGCCTCACCGTCACGCGCCGTTAGAAGCCCAGCGGGAAGCCTACATGCGGAAGACCATTCGCGAAGCCGAAAAGCAAGGCTACCAGCGCATCGCGGTTGTCTGTGGAGCATGGCACGCCCCCGCCTTAGCCAGCCTGCCCCCCGCCAAAGCAGACAACGCCTTATTAAAAGGTTTACCCAAACAAAAAGTCGCAGCCACCTGGGTTCCCTGGACCTACGGACGCTTGACCATGAGTAGCGGCTATGGGGCTGGAGTCGAATCTCCCGGTTGGTATCACCATTTATGGAGTGTGGGATTTGGGCAAAAAACCGATCCGCACTCCCCAACCACCAATGCCCAAGTAACGGTTCGCTGGATCACCAAAGTTGCGCGATTGTTGCGCCAGCAAGATCTAGATGCCTCCTCTGCCAGTGTGATTGAAGCCGTTCGGCTGGCTGAAACACTAGCCGCATTACGCGATCGCCCCCTGCCTGGTCTACCCGAACTCAACGAAGCAATTCAAACGGTACTTTGTTTCGGGGATCCCTTGCCGATGCAACTCATTCATCAGCGGTTGATCGTGGGTGAACGGTTGGGACGGGTGCCTGCGGCAACACCCATGATGCCGCTACAACAGGATTTACAGCGGCAACAAAAACGGCTACGCCTCAAGCCTGAAGCCAGCGCAACCCTCCTCCCTTTGGATTTACGCAAGCCTCTAGACCTGGAGCGATCGCAACTCCTGCATCGGCTCAATTTATTACAGATTGATTGGGGCAAACCGCAGGCCACAGGGAACGTGAAAGGGACGTTTCGCGAGTCCTGGCAACTTCAATGGCAACCAGAATTTGCGATTCGGCTGATTGAGGCGGGCGTTTGGGGCAATACACTTGACACCGCCGCCACCACCTGGGTGAGAGATCGCGCCCAGCACGCCAACCTGCCTGCGTTGACCCAACTGATCGACCAAACCCTCCTCGCCAATCTACCGGACGCGATCGCCCATTTGATCACTCGGCTGGAAGCCGAAGCGGCGATCGCCAGTGATCTGGCCCATCTCATGAATGCCCTGCCGCCACTAGTGAATGTGATGCGGTATGGAACAGTGCGCCAGTTTGACGTGGCGATCGTTGGCCATGTGGTCGCAGGCTTAATCACCCGCATTTGCATTGGTCTGCCCGTTGCCGTTGCCTCCCTGGACGACGATGCGGCGGCCCAGAGGGATCAGCAAATTATCGGAGTCAATGGCGCGATCAGTCTCCTGCAACAACCCGAACCACTGGAGCAGTGGCATCACGTTCTCACCCAACTGGCCGACCAGCAAGGCTTACATGGCCTGGTCGCGGGCCGTTGTTGTCGTCTGCTCTTTGAGGCAGGCGTGTTCCAACCCAATGACACCGCCCAACGGCTTAGTTTTGCCCTGTCCACCGCCAGTGCCCCCACCCAAGCCGCCGCCTGGATCGAAGGCTTCCTCTCCGGGAGTGGCCTCCTGCTATTGCACAATCCCGCCCTCTGGCAAGTCCTGGATGATTGGGTCAGCCAGCTACCCGCCGATACCTTTGTGGCTGTATTACCCCTCCTCCGCCGCACCTTTGCCACCTTTGCTGCCCCCGAACGCCGTCAAATGGGTGAACGGGTGCGACAGGCGGACAACAAGAAATGGGGGGTTGGGGAGCAGCCGGATGGCGAGTTTGACCGCGATCGCGCCGATACCGTGCTGCCCCTCATCGCCCAACTGCTTGGCCTGGCCACCCCCACCCCCCCAACTCCCATCACCTAACTCCCATGACTGACTCCCCACTGCCCACCTCCCACTTCCCTGATGAACGACTCCGACGCTGGCGACTCATCCTGGGTGGCGGCGCTGCCGATGGCATTTGTGCCTCGGGGCAGGGCAGCGGGGCAGGAGATGGCTTCCATTTGGGCACCCGCGATCAGGCGATCGACCAAGCTTTGAGTGCATTATACGATCGCGATCGCCAGGGTGGATTGGGCGCATCCTCACCGAAAGTAGCCCGCTGGTTGGGCGACATTCGCACCTACTTTCCCACTTCAGTGGTCAAGGTGATGCAGCAGGATGCGTTGGAACGGCTGAACCTGCAACAAATGCTGCTGGAACCGGAATTGTTGGAAGCCGTGGAACCGGATGTCCATCTAGTCTCCAATCTCATGTCTTTAAGCGGTGTGATACCCGCCAAAACCAAAGAAACTGCCCGGATCGTAGTAAGACAAGTGGTCAACAACTTGATCCGCAAGTTAGAAAATCCCACCCGTCAGGCCATTTTAGGGAGTCTCAATCGAGCCACTCGCAACCGTCGTCCCCGTCATCAGGAAATTGATTGGCATCGCACCATTCGTGCCAACCTGAAACATTACCAGCCCGATTACCGCACCATCATTCCCGCAACCCGCATCGGCTTCGGTCGTAAACGCTCCGCCCTACGAGACATCATTCTATGCGTGGACCAAAGCGGCTCAATGGCGACCTCCGTTGTCTATGCCGGAATTTTTAGTGCGGTGCTGGCCTCCCTCCCCGCTGTGCAAACCCGTCTAGTGGTGTTCGATACGGCTGTCGTTGATTTGACTGACTTATTGCAAGATCCGGTAGAAGTCCTGTTTGGTACTCAACTTGGGGGTGGAACAGACATCAATCAAGCTCTGGCCTATTGTCAAAGCCTGGTGCAGCAGCCACAAGATACCATTCTGGTATTAATTAGCGATCTGTACGAAGGAGGCGACGAAACTGAGATGCGAAAACGCCTGAGCACCCTGGTTGGCTCCGGCATTCAATTCATTACCCTGTTGGCACTCAACGATGAGGGTGCACCCTGTTATGACCACAACAACACCCAATTTCTGTCGGCTCTCGGCGTACCCACCTTCGCCTGCACCCCCGATCGCTTTCCTGACCTGATGGCGGCGGCGATTCATCGTCAGGACCTGAACCAATGGGCCGCCACCCAGGAAATCACGGTGCAGAAATAGCGACTTCCCGCGTCAATTTGGAAATATGAACATCTGTAACCCGTTCAGTGATAATCTGTTTAGTGGCAATTTTTAAGATTGTTTTCCAGTTCACAGTTCGGTTAGCTGAGTCACAGAGTAGGGCGAAAGCATGGTCACCACTACAGATCAGAAAAATATTGGTTACATTACGCAAATCATCGGTCCCGTTGTAGACATCAAGTTCCCCAATGGGAAGATGCCTGAAATTTACAACGCGGTGAGAGTTCGTACCACGAATCCCGCAGGTTTAGAGGTCAACGTGACCTGTGAAGTGCAACAGCTCCTCGGCGACAACCAGGTTCGCGCCGTTGCCATGAGTTCCACAGACGGTTTGGTGCGCGGCATGGAAGTCGCTGACACGGGCGCTCCTATCAGTGTGCCCGTGGGTGCGGCAACCTTAGGGCGCATCTTTAACGTCTTGGGCGATCCCGTCGATGAGAAAGGGGATGTCGGCGCTAGCGAGTTTTCTCCCATTCACCGTGCTGCCCCTAAACTCACCGACCTGGAAACTAAGCCTTCCGTCTTCGAGACTGGGATTAAGGTGGTTGACTTGCTGACTCCCTACCGTCGCGGCGGGAAAATTGGCCTGTTCGGCGGTGCCGGGGTGGGCAAGACCGTGATCATGATGGAGTTGATCAACAACATTGCTACTCAGCACGGTGGCGTGTCTGTGTTCGGCGGTGTGGGCGAGCGCACCCGCGAAGGCAATGACCTCTACAACGAAATGATCGAATCGGGTGTGATCAATAAGGACAACCCCAGCGAATCGAAAATTGCCTTGGTGTACGGGCAGATGAACGAACCCCCCGGTGCTCGGATGCGCGTGGGTCTGTCGGCCCTGACGATGGCCGAATATTTCCGCGATGTGAACAAGCAAGACGTGTTGCTGTTCATCGACAACATTTTCCGCTTCGTTCAAGCGGGTTCTGAAGTATCAGCACTGTTGGGTCGGATGCCTTCTGCGGTCGGATACCAACCTACCCTGGGTACCGACGTGGGTGACCTGCAAGAGCGGATTACCTCCACCAATGAAGGTTCGATCACCTCGATTCAAGCGGTTTACGTGCCTGCGGATGACTTGACTGACCCTGCGCCAGCAACGACATTCGCTCACCTAGATGGAACAACGGTACTGTCTCGTGGTCTGGCATCGAAAGGAATTTATCCGGCTGTGGATCCGCTGGGTTCTACCTCTACAATGCTGCAACCCAGCATTGTAGGCGATGAGCACTACCAAACGGCTCGTTTAGTGCAATCCACGCTGCAACGCTACAAAGAGTTGCAAGACATTATTGCCATTCTGGGTCTGGATGAATTGTCGGAGGACGATCGCCTGATTGTGGCGCGTGCGCGTAAGATTGAGCGCTTCCTGTCTCAGCCTTTCTTTGTGGCAGAAGTCTTCACCGGCTCGCCTGGGAAGTACGTGACCCTGGCGGATACGATCAAAGGCTTTAAGCAAATTCTCTCTGGAGAACTGGATGAGTATCCTGAGCAAGCCTTTTATATGGTCGGTAGCATTGACGAAGCGATCGCCAAAGGCGAAAAACTGAAAGCGGAAGGCAAATAAGGGAATTGGGAATTGGGAGTAGGGAGTAGAAGCGACAGTGATTGTTAACCCTACTCTCCACTCTCAACTCCTCAATCCCTCTTTGCAGAGAACTTTAATCCTCGACTAAACTAGATTTTTATGACTCTAACTGTTCGTGTAGTTGCTCCCGACAAAACGGTTTGGGATTCTGAAGCCGAAGAGGTAATTTTACCCAGTACCACGGGGCAATTGGGTATTTTGTCTGGTCATGCGCCCCTGCTGACGGCGTTAGATACGGGCGTGATGCGGGTGCGGTCGGATAAGAACTGGGTGCCTATTGCCCTGATGGGTGGTTTTGCGGAAGTCGAAAATGATGAAGTGACCATTCTGGTGAATGGGGCCGAACGGGGAGACGCGATCGATAAGGAGTCGGCGCGGGTTGCCTTTACGGAAGCTCAGGATGAGTTTAATAAGGCTCAACAAAGCGGTTCGCGGCAGGAGTTTGTGAAAGCAACTCGTTCCCTCAAGCGTGCTCGTGCCCGCCTCCAAGCAGCCGGTGGAATGGTTTAGTGGGTCTGTTGAAAAACCTTCCCATTGATCAATGCGAAAGGTGTGTTGAGTCAATTGACTCAACACACCTTTCGAGTTAAAAACTTTTCAAGTTAAAGTTTAGCGAATTAGGATAAGCGAAATTGGCTATCGGGAGGTTGGCGGTATCCTTCCTGAGTGGCGATCGCAGGAGAAATCACTGACATAGACGGATGCACCTGAGCGGGAACCGGAACCACTGGGGGGGTAAAGGCTGTGGTTTGAGCCGAGCCGTTTGCAGTGATTTGTACCACATTTGGCGTAAAGAGAAAGATATTTTCACCCAGGCGTTCTTGATGCCCGTCGATCGCAAACACCCCACCCGCCACAAAATCAACCGATCGCTGAGCCTGATCCGGGTCCATCAGCATCATGTTGAGAATGACCGACTTCCGCTCTCGCAGTAACTTAACGGCATGGGGAATTTCTTCAAACGAGCGGGGTTGCAAAATGACTACTTCTGAAATGCCATTGGCTCGATTGGGCATCCCAATTACATTGTTGACGGGAGGAGCCGCAACCCGTTGTTCACCACGGGGTAACATCGGTTGCTCTTGAATGGTTGGATCTTGCACGTAATCTTCATCCCCGTACTCATAATCGTAGTCGCCTTCGTCGAACTGCTCATTAAAGCCGAAGGAATCCCAAACCCGCTGAAAGATGTTCATTGCCGCTTTTCTCCCAGATTCGCTCACCCGATCTAGTTCACCCGTTCCATTTTATTCTAATTGCAAATCTACAACCAGACAACAGCAGGTCAGAATGGGTTTTGCTCTAAATCTGGCTTCATCCTAGACGATGGATGCTAAATTGAAGTTTTTTTGTTGCTCTACGATAGGCCCATCACTTCCCGGTAATAGGATTCTGCCTGATGCCGAGAGCGGGGTTGGCGGTTGCTGATCCAGGTGCTGTGGTCGAACAGGGTTTGGCGCAGGGCAGTGACATCAATCGTGGTGACTTCACCATTAGCCACGATGCGATCGCCCTTCACCCAAACACTGTCAACTGCCTGCGTCGGACGACCCAAGACCAGTAACCCTACAGGGTCAGTGCGGGGCAGCAGGGAAAGCTTGTTCAAGTCATACAAGACTAAATCCGCCAGCTTGCCCACTTCCAGCGAACCCAATTGCTCCTGTAACCCCAACCCGATCGCTCCTCCCAGGGCGGCCATCTGTACGGCTTGTTTGGGTGTGAGCCAGTCGCGATACTCCAGATCGGTCACGTTATGCAAAATGGTGCCCAGTTTAATCGCCTCCAGCAAATCTTGAGAGTCATTACTGGCCGACCCATCACAACCGAAGGTCACATTCACGCCGGCATGACGATATTTCAAAATGGGAGCAATGCCACTGCCCAGGCGGAGGTTACTTAAGGGATTGTGGACCACAGTGGCGCGAGTTTCTGCCAGGATGGCAATATCCTCATCATCCAACCAGACACAGTGCGCTAAAGAAGTTTTTGCCCCCAGGAAGTTGAGTTGTTGGAGATGGGTGACGACGCTACAGCCATATTTTTCCTGCATGAGCAACTTCTGCGCTCTACTTTCCAGCAGATGAGAGTGGAGGCACAGGTCATCGCGATCGCTCAGTTCTGCACAAGCTTCCAGCAATTCATCGGAACACAATTGAGGACCCGTAGGAGCCGCCATGATAAAGATGCCATCATCAGGAGCATGAAACTCGGCGATGGCAGACTTGAGCAAGTCAATCGTGTCCTCCGTGGTTCGCCCATAGGGGTCCGTAGTGCGTTGTGCCCCGGCGGTGGGGAGACCCATAAGCAACGGTTGATCTTGCAAAAGGGGACCGACAAACGCTCGAATGCCAACTTCCCGATAGGCCCGCACCGCCGCCGCAATGGTGTCCAGTTCTTGACCTGGAATCAATACGAGATGATCCACCAGGGTGGTGCCGCCAGACAACAACGTTTCAACAGCAGTTCCCAGGGCACTCAAATAAATTTTTTCAGGATCAAGGGGGGTAAAGTCATGCAACTCCGCCAGCCACAATTCCAGCGGTAGGGGAGCAATAATGCCCCGCTGCCACATTTCGGACGAATGGGTATGAGCATTGACAAAGCCCGGAAGCAAAAGTTTGTGCTGACCCTCGATCGCGGTGCCAACGAGATCGAGGTGGGGGGCGATCGCGGCGATCCGGCCTTCCTGGATGTGCACATCGACTTGCTGATACCCCTGATCTGAGGGAACCAAAACCCGTTGAATGGTAAAATTCACTGTCCAAAAAATCCTTAGAATAGGGCTACGAGGAAGACATAAAATCTTGTCAAATTTGTTATCGTCAAACCACCTCCAGTTGGGTGAATTTAACTACAAGAAGTGATCAAAATTCTGTTTCTGTCGTAACTGAACTGATTCCATTAATGGAGTTTTACCGTTGTTTTGGCCTCATTGAAGACACTGAAATTGCAGAGTTAAAAACACAAATAATGCACCGATTCAAGCAGAAACTAGGGGGAAATCCACTGTTTAAGCATCAATCTCGTTATCAATCTCGTTCCTGGCGATCGCGCTGGCTACCAGCCATATTCATCCCATTGATTATTCTTCTAACAGTGGGATGGTGGACACTTGCCACCCCACAAACCTCCGCCCAAAGTATTCCAGCCCAACTGACAATGGGCACCTCGGCAGATTACAAACCCTTTGAATTCCATGACACTTCCAGCGGTGAAGATAAAATCGTTGGTTTTGACATCGACATTGCACAGCGCATTGCTCAAGAATTAGGCTTCAAACTTGTCATCAAAGATATGGAATTCAATGGCTTAATTCCGGCAATGCAAAGTGGCCGAGTGGATTTTGTCATGGCCGCGATGACTCCTACCCCGGAGCGCCGCGCCAATATCGACTTTTCTAACATTTATTACACGGCTCAAAACACAATCATTGCCAAAAAAGTAACCAATGCAACAACAATTCAATCCTTGCAAGGTAAAACCGTCGGTGCTCAGTTAGGCAGTTTGCAACAGGAGGTAGCCGGAAAAATTACGGGAGCCACTGTGGTCACTCGCAACCGGGTACCTGACCTCATCCAAGAGATCAACGCCGGACGCATTGATGCCGCCATTGTGGAAGATACGATCGCCCGCTCCTACGCCAATGTTTACCCCGATCTCAACTTCACCGTGATTCCTAATCAGGATGGCGGGTACGCGATCGCCTTCCCCAAAGGCTCACCCCTGGTACCACCCTTCAACCGCGTCATTGCCCAGATGCAGCAGGATGGCAGCCTGGAGCGGTTAGCGAAAAAATGGTTTGAAGCTCAAGGCCAACCCACTGGCTTAGGTTTTCAGCAAATCATCCCATCCATTCCCTACATCTTGGGCGGCATCTGGGTGACCCTGGCCTTTACAGTCGTGTCTGCGCTGTTTGGGTTTGCCTGGGCGATCGTCCTGGCCCTCTGCAAAATTTCGACGCTAAAACCCCTGCGCTGGGTTGCCAATGCCTACACCTCCATCTTTCGCGGCACACCCCTGATTCTGCAAATTGCCCTGGTTTACTTTGCCATCCCGCAACTAACGGGGTACAACATTCCCGCCTTTCAGGCCGGGGTCATTGCCTTTGCCCTGAATTCCGGTGCCTATGTTTCGGAAACGCTGCGGGCTGGCATTATGGCTGTGGATCGGGGCCAGCGGGAAGCGGCCATGTCTTTGGGGGTACCCTACACCTTGATGATGAAGGATATTATTCTGCCGCAAGCTTTACGCAACATCCTGCCCGCCCTGGCGAATGAAGGCATTAACCTGCTAAAGGACTCCGCCCTGGTTTCGACCATTGGCGCGGCGGATTTGTTGCGACGGGCCACCATTGTAGGGGCAGAGAAGTATCTCTACTTTGAACCGTTGATTATTGTGGGAATTGTGTATTACGTCTTGGTAATGCTGCTGACGATCGCTACCTCAATTTTAGAAAAGAGGCTTCAGAAAAGTGCTTAGAGTGGAAAACTTACATAAATCCTTTGGCGCATTAAACGTCCTGAATGGGATTACCGTTCGGATTCATCCGGGGGAAGTCGTCGCGGTTTTGGGTCCCTCCGGGTCGGGCAAATCCACCTTTTTGCGCTGCCTCAATTTGCTAGAAACTCCCACATCGGGCCATATTTATTTCAAAGATATCGATCTCACCAGTCCCCAATGCAACATCCTGGCAATGCGGGAAAACATTGTGATGGTGTTTCAACACTTCAACCTGTTTCCCCACATGACGGTGTTGCAAAACATCACCTACGCCCCCCTCAACGTTCGCAAGTTGACCAAAGCCGATGCCACGGCGATCGCGCTGGATTTGTTAGCCAAAGTGGGTCTGGAAGAGAAAGCCAACGTGTATCCCTCGCGCCTGTCGGGAGGGCAAAAGCAGCGAGTGGCGATCGCGCGGGCCTTGGCCATGCAACCGGAAATGGTGCTGTTTGATGAACCCACCTCGGCCCTCGACCCGGAAATGGTGAAGGAAGTGCTGGAGGTGATGCAGGACTTAGCCCGCTCCGGGATGACAATGGCGATCGTCACCCATGAAATGGGCTTTGCCCGCGAAGTGGCCAGTCGCATTCTGTTTCTCAACGAAGGCCAGATTGCCGAAGACACCCATCCAGAGAGCTTTTTTACTCAGCCAACCTGCGATCGCGCCAAGATTTTTCTCGAAAAAATGTTGAAATGACCGTCAATCCTGGCTCGACGATTCCCGATTCTTACGATTCCCGCTGCTCCAAATAGGCCCGATACCCGATCGCCTCCAGTTTCGCCTGTTTTTCCAGCACCATTTGTTGCAGACTGGCGCGGTATTGTTGCACCTTTTCCAGCAAGGCGCGATCGCTACTCCCCAAAATTTGCACCGCCAACAATCCGGCATTCCGGGCATTACCAATGGCCACAGTAGCAACGGGAATTCCGGCAGGCATTTGCACAATCGAATACAGCGAATCCACCCCTTGCAACGTGCGACTGACCACAGGCACCCCAATCACGGGTAACGGCGTGAGGGCGGCCACCATTCCCGGCAGATGGGCCGCACCGCCCGCTCCGGCGATGATCACCTTTAAGCCGCGATCGCAGGCAGTTTTGGCATACTCCACCATGCGTTCTGGGGTGCGATGGGCCGACACAATCGCCACCTCACAGGGCACACCAAATTCTTCACACACCGCGATCGCCTCTTTCATCGTGAGCAAATCGGAATCGCTGCCCATAATAATGCCAATCAGGGGTTGGGTCATGGTGACTCCTTGCCATTTTCTGGGCGTACAGGGTTTTGAAAGGCGGCAATCAGCAGGCAGGCCAACCCCACATTAATGAAGGTATCCGCCAAATTGAAAATCGGAAACCGGATCAACTTGAAGTTAAGAAAATCCACCACGTAGCCCCATAAAAAGCGATCGATGCCATTGCCTAACGCCCCCGACAAGATGAGACCATAGCCCACCTGCTCCCAACGGCTCAAACGCGGCCCAAACCAGGCCAGCAGCAGTAACGCCACACTCACCCCAAAGGACAACCACCGCAACCACCCCACCCCATTGGCAAACAGACTGAACGCCGCGCCTTTGTTCAAGGCATAGGTGAGATGAAACACCCCCGGAATAATCGGCATCAAATCCTGGGTATACCGCTCCAGGGCTTCCTTCGGCACATCCGGCGGCGGCAACGGTAACGAAAAGGCGTACAACACCCAAAACTTGGACAGGCGATCAATAACCAGGCCAGCCAGGGCGGAGATCCAGAAGTAGCGGTTGGTGGAGAACATGCGAGGGAGGGGAGAGGGGATCAATAAAACAACACCTGCCGCAACGCATAGGCCAATAGCGTAACGGCACAAACCACGGCAAATTGTCCTGGTAACGGTTCCACCGAGAATTTGAGGAAGGCAGTGGTTAAATCGGGCAGGGGAAGGATTTGCAAAATCCACAACATCACCAGATACACCATACCTGTGATATGCATACTGAGTAAGCCGGAGACGCAACTCAGGGCAAGAGATTCCAGACGGGGGAAAGATTTGAAGGCCAGGTAGCCGCAAACAAAGGCGGCTGGAATGAAGCCCAATAAGTAACCAAAGCTGGGTTCTCGGAGATAACTGAGGCCACCCCCTTTGGCAAAGATGGGAAACCAGGGAGTGAGACCCAGCATGATGTAGGCGATTTGGGAGAGAACCGCAGCATTTTTGCCACCGACGCAGCCGATCAGCAGTCCGGCTCCAAATTGGTAGGTGATGCCAAGCGAGTGAGTCTGAATTGCCTGGTGCCCCCAATCGCGGCTAGGAACGGCAATGGAGGCTTCTAGAAAGGTTCCGCCAATCGTTAGAAGCAACCCAATCAGTGCCCACAGCAATTCAGTCCAGATAGTCATGGAGTGACCAAAATTTGGCAAGCCTCAGCTCACCGTACAACGAAAAAGATCCGGTTTTCATCATGTCATATTGCTTGCCGCGATGACCGAATGCAATCTTTAACAAGTCGATCGCCCGATCTCATTCATTCCAGCTTATAAAGGGTTGGTTGCCCAATCTATCCTGTATGGAACCATCATCCTACGTTAAGACTTACCAGCACTATCTGCGCGATCGCTGCCCAACGATTGAGGAGGCGCTGCTTACTCAAGTCGCAGAGATAATCCAGACGACTCACTGGGATGAACCACAATCATCGCTAGATTTTAATAATGTCGCGGTGATGGCATTACTGGAGGCAGAAGCTACCAAGGATGTCACAACACGGGAAATGTATCTGGATATGGCGATCGCCGCTTTGAATGAAGGCGCGGATCACCCCCTTTGTACGGCTCACTTGGCCCTGGTTCAAAGTTTGCTGGCAGACCGGAGCGATGCTGTCCAAGCCGCATTCTCCACATTCATGATGGCCTTATTGCCTGCCTACGCCGAGGCTACCATTCCGCCAGGTTTGATCTTTCTACCGCAACAATGGCGGGGTTATCTACCACTGCCCTACACTCAACTGACTGCCCTGCTGGAATTGCCCAATGGGTATCAACAAAGTGTGTTGCTGGCGGGTGAGGTGCTGTGTCAATCGCAGTTTGTGTTCTATAACTCCTCTGGGTTGAGGTTCTTGCAACTGGCTACCCGTTTATTTCCGGCTTCTACTTTATTAAATTTGCATTTAGGGATTTCAAGCGTCATGAATGCCCAGTGGGAAGGGGTGCTATATCTGCACCTGGCTCAACAACAGGCACCGAGTGTAGCACCCATCTTGCAAGCTTTAATGCTGGCCTACAAAAATTTGGGACAGGCAGAGGTTGCCGATTACTGGCGACAACGAGCGGCGTTAGAACCTGCTACTGCGCCCCAATGGGCCAACCTGCCCCCGGAGAGTCCATTGACCTATGTGCCACTGGAAAATGGACTGCAAATGGCGGTGGAATCGAGTTTTCAAAGTATTGTGACGGGAGTACTGCTGGCGAAAGGTACCTGGTTTGAGCAGGAGATGGAATTTTGGCGAGATCATCTGCAACCGGGCATGACGGTGATTGATGTGGGGGCTAATGTGGGGGTGTACACCTTCAGTGCGGCGCAACGAGTGGGGGCAACCGGGCGGGTGATTGCGATCGAGCCGTTTTCTCGTTGTGTAGAGTGTTTGCAGGAAACCCGTCGCGTGAACTCATTGGAGCAAGTAACGGTGTGTCGAGCAGCGGCCAGCGATCACGACGGCACTGCCTACCTCTCACTCCATCCCGCCAGTGAATTGAATGAATTGGTGAGTGACCCGACAAGTGCAGGTGAGGTGGAAGAAGTCTCCTGTTTTACTCTGGATAGCCTCGTCATGCAGGAAAACCTGCAACGGGTCGATGTGTTGAAGATTGATGCCGAAGGACACGAACTTCAGGTGCTGGCAGGCAGCGATCGCCTGTTAAGCCAGTTGGCACCGATCATTCTGTACGAAAATATTGCGGGTAGTCAGGGGAGTAATCGTCCAGTTGCAGAATACCTGCTTACTAAAGGCTATCAACTCTTTCGGTATCAACCCTTCATCAAACAACTGCATCCAATTCAGCTCTCGGACAATCTGGAGAATAGCCTGAATATTATTGCCATGCCCAGCAATAAAATTTAATTCGTCAAATTTGGGCAATCATTCCGGGTTGGGGCAAACTTTGAGAGTTTGGGCAAGAATGAATTTGTGTACCTGGAGTCCTCATGGCCTTATTCCTCCCCACTCTGAAACACCGTGGACAACTTGACTCGACTCACATGACGCTGTGTAGTGTTGGTTCTCGTAAAAATAACGCCCAGAATGATTTTGGCTCTCAGGCGTGGGGGTTGTTTGCCCCCAATTTAGCGATTTACGGATTTGATGCCGATGCCGATGCCTGTGATGCTGCGAATAATGATTTAGCGAATCGGCAGATTAATTGGACAGAAGAACATTTTCCCTGCGCGATCGCCAGCCAGGACGGAGAAGCCACCCTCTATGTCACGCAAGACCCGCAATGCAGTTCGTTGTACCCCCCCAATGAACGGTTTCTGCGGCGCTTTGACGGAATTCGAGACTTAGTGCAACTAGAGTTTACGGTAGAACTGGAAACTACTACCCTGGACCATGCCCTCAACGCTCAGGGAATTTCAGCCATTGATTTTTGCCAGATTGATGTGCAGGGTGCCAATCTTCAAGTATTGCAAGGAGCGAATGATTTACTGGCGCATAGTCTCTTAGGGATTCAGGTAGAAGTGGAATTCACCCCGCTGTACCTGAATCAACCTTTATTTGCGGATGTGGATCAATTTCTGCGCGATCGCGGCTTCGTCTTGTTTGATCTGGCGATGGCACGTCGTCCTCGTGGGATTGTGCATTCGGTCTATCATCCAGGTCAGCTTTTATGGGCCGATGCGTTTTACTTTCGAGATCCCTTGCAGGCTCCAGAAGGAGCGTTTTGGACGCAGCCCGACCACATCTTTAAGCTGGCTTGCATTGCCGATGCGTTGGATTTTACCGACTATGCGCTGGAACTGCTGGAGCATCTCACAGTGCAGTATGGCCCACAGGCCGACTACAATTTTGCCGATGCGATCGCCGCCAGTTTGCAAGAGATTCCGGAACTGGTGGAAGTGGGATTAGAAAAACTTCTCATTATCCAGAACTTAATGCCCTTCCTGACGGAACCCTTACCTACTTCTGGTCATTAACGCTCTGGGCCTCCTCCGGCGCTAGAATCAATTAGTTTTGGGGCGTTACTTTTTCTCGCTCATGATTGGGTATCTCAAAGGGACGATCGCCAGTATTCAAAAAACTGGAAATCGCGTTATTCTCACTCTGGATGTAAATCAGGTCGGGTATGACGTACAAATTGTGCCGCGCGTTTTGCAACAATTACCGGCGATCGGGGAGCCGACTCAACTGTTCACCCATTTGCACTTGCGAGAAGACCAGGTGACGCTGTTTGGCTTCAGTTCTGCCGCAGAGCGAGATTTATTTCGGCAGTTGGTGAGCGTGAGTGGCATTGGTCCCCAGTTGGGGGTGGCCTTGCTGGATACATTGGGGTTGCAAGAGTTGGTGCAGGCGATCGTGGCTGGGAACACTCGCGCTCTGGCCCGCACTTCCGGCGTGGGCAGCAAAACCGCAGAACGGTTAGCTCTGGAACTGCGAACCAAACTGGCCGAGTGGCGACAGGATGCGGGGGTGATCACCACCCCGGCGGCAGGTCCGGTCTTGAGTATTCAAGAAGATGTGGAAATGACCTTGCTGGCCTTGGGCTACTCAGCCAGCGAAATTTCGCGGGCATTACAGGCGGTGGGCCAAAGCACCACGTTATCAAAGCGAGAAAATGCGGAGGAGTGGATTCGAGAAGCGATCGCCTGGTTAAGTCAATAGCCCTTCAGGATTCGCGTTCAGCCCTGAAACGACAACCAGAAATCAAGAAACAATGATTGCTGCCGGCAAAACGTTGACATTGGTAAAAAAACCCAGGCATGATCACCAACATCGAGGTGTTGCATTGCCAACTGTTCCCTACCGAATGTTCCCTACCGAATGTTCCCTATAAGTAATAGGCAGTAATCACTGCGATCGCGCCACAGGGGTTAGGATTTTTCGCAATGGTCTTAAATAAGCTGTCCGTCGTGTCAAATCTACCCAAAACGATTACCTCCAGGATGGGGAAAGTCCCCCTGTATCTGGTCATGGTGGTGCCCCTGGTCATTCAGGTCGTGGGGGTAGTGGCCACTGTGGGCTTACTGTCTTACCGCAACGGGCAACAAGCTGTCAATGAAGTAGCGACACAGCTCCGTCGGGAGAGCAGTGGGCGCATTGAGCAACATCTAGATGCCTACCTGTCTACGCCCATTCAAATTAACCAGACGAACGTGGCAGCGGCAGAACTAGGGCTGCTGAACTTAAACGATCTGCAAACCACAGGTAAGTATTTCTGGCGGCAAATGCAAACGTTTGATGTCGGCTACATCAGCTTTGGTACGCCCAACGGGGATTTTATCGGCGTAGAACGGCTGGACGATGGGACCCTCCGGATTAACGAAAAATCGGCTGCAACTCAAAATCGGCTGCATGTTTACAGCACCAATCAGCGCGGCGATCGCACCCAACGTCTGCACACAAATGCCAACTACAACCCCCTGGGAGAAGGCTGGTATATCGATGCGGTGGAAGCTGGTAAGCCCATCTGGAGTTCGATTTATGCCTGGGATGATAAACCCAACATCCTATCAATCTCGGCCAGTTATCCCCTGTATGATGCCAACCGTCGCCTGCTTGGAGTTCTTAGTGTTGACCAGATTTTGACCCAAATTAGCGACTTTTTAAGCGAGATCCGCGTCAGCCCCACGGCCCGCACCTACATCATGGAGCGATCGGGGAATCTGGTGGCCTCCTCCTCCCCCAACCAAAAACCATTTCAAGTGATTCAGGGAAAAGCGACGCGGTTACAAGCGGTAAACAGCCAGGATGCCCTGATCCGCAGTAGTGCCGATTATTTAACCCGCCAGTACAACGGCGACTTGTGGCGGGTGCAGCAGGTCAGCCAGCTCGACTTTCAATACAACGGGGAACAACAGTTTTTGTTGGTGATGCCCTGGAAAGACTCTTACGGATTGGACTGGTTGATTGTTGTCGTGGTGCCTGAATCTGATTTCATGGCCCAGATTCATCAAAACACGAAAAACACCATCATTTCCTGCGCGATCGCCCTTGCCCTTGCCACCCTGCTGGGCATCCCCATTTCCCGTTGGATTGCGCGCCAAATTTTGCGCTTGAGTCAGGCATCCGAAGCACTAGCAGGGGGACAGTTGCACCAAACCGTAGAAGCTAGCGGCATTACAGAACTAGTGACGCTGGCCGACTCGTTTAACCGAATGGCCGAACAACTGCGAACATCCTTCACCGAACTGGAACGCACCAACGAAGTGCTGGAACAAAAAGTAGAGGAACGCACCGCATCGCTGGCCAGCGCCGAAGCCGAACTACGGGCCTTATTTCTGGCGATGAATGATCTGGTGATCGTCTACGATCGCGCGGGGGTATTACGCAAGCTGGTTTCGACAGATGCCCGCTTACTGCTCTCCCTGGTGCCAGAACAGGTGGGCAAAACGATTTATGAGTTACTGCCTCAGTCGCAGGCAGATGCGGTGTTTCGGGCCATTCAACAAGCGCTCGATACGCATACATTGGTAACGGTAGAGTACAACACCACGATTGAGGGGCAGGAGGTTTGGTTTTCTGCCAATGTGTCGCCCCTATCGGATGATCTGGTGATCTTTGTGGCACGAGACATTAGCGATCGCAAACACATTGAAGATGCCCGTCGTCGTGCCGCAGAACAACTGGTGCAAAACGAGCAACAACTCCGGAAGCAAAATCAAGTCCTGCTGGAACTGGCCAAAAGCTCACTATTAAACCAGGGAGATTTGAAAGCCGCCACCCGCGAAATTACCGAAGCGGCTGTGCATACCCTGGATGTGGAACGAGCCAGTGTGTGGTTATTCAACGACTCCCACACCCAATTGGAGTGCATTGATCTATACGAGCGATCGCGGGTGCGCCATTCCAGCGGCGTAGTGCTTGACATCACCGAATTTCCCCGGTACTTCCGGGCCTTGGAAGCAGAAGTCACCATTACCGCTAACCATTCACCCACTGCCCAATCCGCCACCGCCGATGCGATCGACCACCCCGAAACCGAAATTGTGTCTTCCCTCCTAGACACCCCGATTCGGTCTGGTGGTAAAACCCTGGGCGTGATCTGCCTGGAGCAGATTGGCACAAATCGGCGCTGGTCCATGGAAGAACAAAGCTTTACGCGATCGATGGCCGATTTAATGGCGCTGGGTGTGGTCGCGCAGGAACGGCAACGGGCCGAAGCCGCACTCCGCAGTTCCCAAGAAAAATTTGCCAAAGTCTTCAGTGCCTCCCCCGACTTTATTACGATTAATAGTTTGAAAACAGGTTGCTTTCTGGATGTCAACGACAGCTTTTTGCAGAAGTCGGGTTTCAGTCGAGCAGAAGTGTTGGGCCGCACTGTCTTTGAATTGGATGCCTGGGCGAATCCACGAGATGCGGCGATTCTCATGGTGATGATCAAAGCACAGGGATCCATCCACGATCAGGAAATCGAACTGCGGACGAAGTCGGGAGGTACGATCATCGCGCTGCTTTCGGCAGAGGTGATTGAACTGGAGGGGGAACTCTGTATGCTGGCGGTGACGAAAGACATTACCGATCGCAAACGGGCCGAAGCCGCCATTCAGGAAAGCCAGAAGAAGTACCGCGATCTGGTGGAATCGGCCAATAGCATCATCGTCAGAACCCTGCCGAATGGCGTGGTGACGTTTATGAATACCTACGGGCAGCAATTTTTTGGCTATCATGAGGCCGAAATTGTAGGCCAGAGTGTGTTTGGGACCCTGGTGCCCCAAACGGAAACGTCCGAAGCCGAACTGAAAGCCTGGATCGAGTTCATCTCGCGCACTCCCGAACATCATCAGGATATTGAAGCCGAACAAATGTGTCGAGATGGGCAGAAGGTTTGGGTCAAATGGTCTACCAAGGCGATCGTCAATCACCAGGGCAACGTGGTCGAAATTTTGTCGGTTGGGTTTGACATTAGCGATCGCAAACGGGCCGAAGCGGCCTTGCAGGAGAAGGAACAGTATCTTCGTCTGATTCTCAACAACATTCCTCAACAGGTCTTCTGGAAAGATACCAACCTCGTATTTTTGGGTTGTAACCGCAATTGGGCTGCCGCCGCCCAACTGGATGATCCAGAGGCCATTATTGGGAAAACAGATTACGATCTGCTGCCCAACTCGGAAATTGCCGACCAGTTTCGAGAACAAGATCAACAAATCATTACCTCCGGCGTGCCTAATTTGCACATCATTGCGCCCAAGGTCCGCAGTTCAGATGGCAAAACAACCTGGCTGGATATCAGCAAAATTCCAATTCATGACAGCAACGGTCAGGTGATTGGAATTCTTGGCGTGATTGATGACATCACCCAGCGCAAAGAAGCCGAGGAAGCCCTCAAAGCCGAACAGGAAAAAACCGAATTGCTGCTACTGAACGTTCTCCCAGCCGCGATCGCCCATCAATTGAAGCAACGATTCGGTGAATTGCAAGATCGCCATACCCACGCCCTCATTGCTGAAAGTTTTGAAGAAGTGACAGTGCTATTTGCTGATATTGTCAATTTCACCACCATTTCCGCCAATATTTCTGCCACCGATCTGGTGGGGTTGCTCAATCGCATTTTTCTCGTGTTTGATGATTTGTGCGATCGCCACGGGTTAGAAAAAATCAAAACCATTGGCGATTCCTACATGGTGGTGGGGGGCCTGCCCGATCCCCGCCCAGACCACGCGGAAGCGATCGCCGATATGGCGCTGGATATTCAACAAGAAATAGCTCACCTGAGAACCTACGAAGGCCGTAGCATTGAGGTGCGGATCGGCATCAACACAGGTGCCGTGATTGCAGGAGTGATTGGGAAAAAGAAATTTACCTACGATCTATGGGGGGATGTGGTGAATACCGCCAGCCGCATGGAATCCCACGGCATCTCTGGCAAAATTCAAGTGACCAAAACCACCTACGAGCGCCTTAAATCTCAATACGCATTTGACATTCGGGGCGCGATCGAGGTCAAAGGCAAAGGCGAAATGGAAACCTACTGGCTCACCGGCAAGCGGTCATGATTTCTGCCTGATCGGGGTTTTGCCTGATCGGAGTTCTGCCTAATACTGACTCGCCGACTTCCGATGATTCACAGCCGTGACCCCCGTTGCTTCCAGCAATTTACCCGTATTCACCAGGGCATACAGGAGCCAGTGATCACCACAATCCATCCGGTTCTGCACTATACATTCCAGATAGGCCAGGGCATCCGTCAGGACTAAACAACCATTGCTGGCCGGAGCGGTGGCAATATTTTCAAAAGGGTTTTCACTGGGGGCAGGGGGCTTTAAGAAGTAGCGGCGCAAATTTCGGCCTTCCTTCAAAATATTCAGCACAAAGGTATCCCCAATGTGGGCAATGCTTTCCTCCAACTGATCCTTGGCGACAGAAAGCGTTAAGGCGGGTGGGGTGAAGCCCGCTTGCGACACCCAGGAGGTTAGAAAGCCATAGTGGTTATTGCCGCTGCGAATCGTGACGACACACAACGAGCCAGTGACTCGTCCTACGGCCTGACTGGTGCGATCGCTCTGGGCATCGACCACTGCCTGACGCGGCGCCCGGACTTTGCGCGTTCGGTTGAGAGTGCGGGCAAAGTCAGCCCCAGCGGCCTCACATTGCTGTAGGGTTGCCTCGGTTGGCTTAAATTTGACCCGAATCGTGGCAAATCCCAGAGGGTAGCCCGCATCCTGCAATTTACTTTCCACCAGGTCTACTGCCTCCCCACTCCAGCCGTAGGAACCAAACACCCCCGCAACTTTGGTTTGATTCGCATTGGAAAGGACGAGGCCCAGCGCCGTTTGGATTTGGGTGGGGGGATGTCCGGCCAGGGTGGGGGTGCCAATGATGAAGCCATCACTATTTTTTACCGCTTGGGTAATTTCATCGGGAGTGGCAAATTCGCAATTGAGCGATTGGACGCTGACTCCTGCCTGCATCACGCCTTTGGCGATCGCGCTGGCCAGAGTCGCGGTGTTGCCGTAGGCCGAAGTGTAAAGCAGGACGGCACTTAAATCTTTGGTTTGTTGCTGCTCAGACCAGCGCCGATAATCCAGCGTCAATACACTCACACTATGCCGCACAATCGGACCATGCCCAGGCGCGTACATCTTGGCCCCGAAGGTCGCCAGTTTATCGAGTGCCGTTTCGACCTGGGGAGCCTGGGCCGCGTGGATGCAGTCAAAAAAGTAATGGCGGTCTTCTTCTAAAGTTTTCCAGTGGTCATCAAAAATCGCATCATCACACAGATGGGCCGCAAAGAGCTTATCGGTATAAAGAATGCGACTCGCCGGATCGTAAGTGGCGATCGCGTCGGGGTGGCGGGGGGTGGGCACAAAGCGAAACTGGAGCAGGTGATCATGACCCAGATCTAGCGTTTCATCGTCTCGCACAATATGCACTTTCAGCGTGTGATCGTCGCCATACTCAATGCCCAAATCCTGCGCTTCATCGTCACGGGGAGACGGAATATTAAACGCTTGATTGGACAACACCGATCGCAGGGTGTTAGCTCCCGGTTTAGAACAAATGACCGTCGCATAGGGAGCCGCTTCCAGCAAGCGTTTTAACGTGGCGATGCGGTTCGGGTTCACATGGCTGAGGATGATGTAGTTTAACCGCTGGTAATAAACATGGTGGCCTAACTCTTCTAAAAACAAATCCGTGAAAGATTCTCCCGGTGGGTCGATCAAAGCGGTACTTTGGCCTTGAATCAGGAAAGAATTGGCGGTGGTGCCTCGCTGGCGGGCATACTCGACCTCAAATTTGAGCCGTTCCCAGGTGCGCGATCGCAACACCGTGGTATCGACACCAATGTCACCAACTTGCACATCACGGGGTTTGGAATCAGCCATAGGTCAATGGGGGGAGAAAGGACAGCAGAGGCGCAACAACCGCCTGAAAATTACGAAGATTACGAATGAAGCGTGGTTCTATTTTCTAACAGCGAGTGGGGACCCACAAAGGACGGTTCCATCGCCGCCAGGGGCGAATCGGCGGATAGTTCATCTCGTTCCAGCTTACGCCGTAAAGAGAGCCGTTTTTCAGGATCAATCCCTTCAAACGTGGGCGGCAACCAGACCCGAATAATCAGCAACGCCCCCATCACCAGCAAAAAGGCTCCTGCCGAGAGAATCTGGCTCCAGGGCGTCTCCAGCACCCCCCGCACAATCACCTCCCGCAACACCGACACAATCGACACTTCCACCGCCACCCCGATGGATACCCGCTGCTCTTGCAGGTAAATGATCAGCAGGCGAAAGAGTTCCACCAAAATCAGGAGAAACAAAATGTCTGCCGTGACTACCTGAAAATCCAGAGGTGGCAGCAGAGACAAAAACATCTCCCGCAGTTGCAGCAACATAAAGCTGAACAACCCCAGGCAAAGGGAAACAATGATCAAGTCTTGAACCGTTTCTAATACTTGTACGACTAAATCTCGCTGAGTAGATAACAGGCGAGTATTGGTTGTTTTGGAAGTCGGAATGTGCATTGGGAGACTCCTTTGCGATCGGCTACATCCAGCTTACCCCCAGCAGAGCTTATACCTGATCGGACAATATATATGAATATCTAATCAAATTCATTGTTTGGCGGAGGGGTTGAAGAGCCATAGGGTTGCCATGCCCTACGTCATCAGTAATAGGGCATGGGATGAATTTGGCCAGCGCTGTAACGGTGTCCAGGTGAAAGCGGGATGGGCAATGCAGGGCTAGTGGTCTGTCAATCCTAAAGTTGTGCGTTATTGCCGTGTTTCGACTACGCTCAACATTCGCCCTTTGTGGGTTGAGCGTAGCCGAAACCCACAATCTCCAGCTTGACAAACCGCTAGCCCACCGACAGTAAGCTAAATTGTCAAATTCAAGGCTGAGGCGATTTTCAAGAAAAAATATTCCATCGGGTGAGGGCAGGTGTCGCGAGAGTCCTGGCAATCAGTCAATCATTTTTTGGCTAAGCCTGCCCGTACAGGTATGTTGTTTTCTAGAAATCTCCTTAATAGTGATTGCCAACTTTGCGATGGTGGACGGCGGTGAGGCTATCGGGTTTAGAGATCCGGCCTACATCCACGGTGCTGTAGACAATCCAGTGGTCATCGCCCTCCATCCGGCTGACGACTTCGCACTCCAGATAGGCCAGCGCATCCGCCAGAATGGGGCAACCATTGGAAGCGGAATAGGTTTTGATGCCGGCAAAGCGATCGCTACCGGGGGCAAATCGCTTGAGGAAATGCTTCATCAACAGTTGGTAGTTGCCTTCCTCCAGCACGTTTAGCACAAAGCGATCGCCCACATGCATCAAGGACTCAATCGCTCGATCTTTGGCCACCGCGATCGTGATGCCCAGCGGCTCAAAACTGGCTTGAGATACCCAGGAGGCCAGCATGGCACTGGAGGCTTCTCCTTTTTTGGCCGTGATGATGTAAAGCCCTCCACTGATGCGGCCCAATGCCTTGTCCAGGTCATTGTCGAGGGATTTCATCTGCTTAATGCTGCGATCGCGGGTCAACCATTGGCCCAGGTCTGTTCCGGCCTCTTCACACAGTTGGTAGGTGTTTTCGGTGGGAGTTTCTTTGATCAAAATGGGGGCAAATCCCTCGGTGACTCCAATCTCTTGCAACCGATTTCGGAGAGGATACACCGATTCATCATCACCACCGCCCGATTCAAACAAACCAAAGGTTTGCTTATGGTGGGTAGCGGCCAGAATCGTACTCAACAAGGCATGCGTTTGGGCGGCAGCGGTGCCCGTTTGGGGCGGCATCCCGATGACGATCCCAGCCGCGATGTCTACCAGTTCTCGCACTTCTTGGGGGTCGGCCTCCAGCAAATCCACCAGTTCAACCACAACGCCCGTTTTGGCAATCCCCTGACCAATCGCCTGAGCCAGGCGATCGCTACAGCCATAATCGGAAACATAGAACAAGGCCACCGTGGTCGCGGCCTTGGCCTGTTCCTGGCTCCAGGTACGATACCGACCTACCAGGTCAGAAATGTGGTGGTGCAGGAGCGGACCATGCCCCGTGGCGATCGTGGTGATGTCGGGTAAATCGCCCATTCGCTTCAAGGCGGCCAATACTGAACGGGCATTGGGTCCCATCAAGCAGTCGTAGTAGGTCTTGTAATCGGCATCCAGGAGGGCCAGATCTTCGTCGTAGGTCTGGTCGTCGCAGTAGTGCATCCCAAACACGTCGCAGGTGAAGAGGGTTTGGGTGCCGTGGTCATAAGTCAGGATGGTGTCGGGCCAGTGCAGGTTGGGGGCCGACACAAACTCCAGCGTGTGACCATTACCCAGGTCCAGGCGATCGCCACTTTTCACAAGCTGCCGTTCAAACGGGTGATGCACCAGATCGTCTAAAAACTGCATCGCCACCTTCGCGCCCACCACCACAATATTGGGGTTGAGTTGCAGCACATCTTTAACTAAACCGCTGTGGTCGGGTTCGGTGTGGCTGATGACCAGGTAATCAATCTCGCGGGGATCGATCAGGCGGGTGAGAGTATCCAGGTAAAGCTGCCGAAACTTTTCGTGGGAAGTATCAACCAGGGCTACTTTGTCACCCCGAATCAGGAAAGAGTTATAAGTCGTGCCGTTCTCCAGGGCAAACTCAATATCGAAGCGATCGCGATCCCAATCCAGCGATCGTAGGGCCGTGGTATCTTTAGCAATTTCAACCGTTTGCATCGTAAGCCGGACGGTGGGCTTCTCTGTGAGTGCGACCATAACGAACCTCCCGACAAAACTTTAAAATGGTGACTTAAAAATGGAGACTTACTTTCTATCTTGACGGCAGATGAGGGGAATGTAAAGTTTTGTTAGGTAAAGTTACTTATTAGTCAAGTTTATCTGACTCAAGCCAATCAAAGCGCTGTAGTTCTATCACCGAGCCATCGAATGTATGTCCGATCAATGGTTTGCCCTGGTCATTGGCAACTCTCGCTTACACTGGGCACACTTTCACGGCAATGAGTTGCAGGATAGCTGGGATGAACCCCATTACGGGCAGACAGATGGCGTTGAAGAGTCATTGCGGCCAACTCCCAGGCAGGGAAAGGAAAGCGATTTTCCCCTCTGGATTGCTTCCGTGGTGCCGGAGCAAAGCCAGGTGTGGGTGGGGCATCCCAACACGCGCTGGCTAACCCTGGAGGATGTGCCATTGCCGGGGATGTATCCCACCTTGGGAATTGATCGTGCCCTTGCCCTGTGGGGCGCGATCGCCACGCTGGGCCGTCCAGTCCTTGTGATTGATGCTGGCACAGCCCTCACCTTCACGGGTGCCGATCAACAGCGGTTGGTGGGGGGGGCGATTCTGCCCGGTTTGCGCTTGCAATTTGCAGCGCTTGGCCAAAAAACCGCGATGCTGCCTGCCCTGTCGCGGCCCAATTTCCTGCCGCCTCGTTGGGCACTCACCACTGAAGACGCGATCGCCAGTGGCATTTTGCATACTGTGACGGCAGGAGTGCAGTCGTTTATTCAAGATTGGCAGCAGCAGTATCCCGGTAGTTCCATCGTCATCACGGGGGGCGATCGCGATCGGCTGGTGCAACTGTTGCACCAACAAGCACCAGAACTGGCAACCGCAATTCATGTAGATGCTCATTTAATTTTTTGGGGAATTCGGGCACTCCGATCGACCGTCCCCCTGGAGCATCTGTAGCAACGTTAGGTAAACAGTGTGTACACGTTGAAAATGTGCTCGTTAAATGTGCTCGTTAGCCGGGTTCAATTGCCCCACCGCAGGAACTGCCGGCCCCCGCCGTACAGCCAAAGCAATGCCGTCCTGTGACAATTTGCCGGGTTGCCAGAGCCGCCAGGTTGAGATCGTGAATCGTCATGGGTTGGCCGTGGGTGGGCTGAGATTCTAGTTCCAGCATCTGGTTAAAATCACAATCAAACAGGCGGCCATCCCATGCAACCGAGAGCGTATTCCGGCACATCAAGCCAGCGATCGTCCCTGGGTTAAACGAGTTCACTAGTAATTCCAGATACTGTTGCAAGTTGCCAGAGGCTTCTAACCACTCCAGATAGCGAGAAATGGGCATATTGTTGAGCGTAATCAGGCGATCGAAGGTAATGCCGTGGTGTTTCAGTAACCCAGTTTTCCATTCCTGCTCCAGGGTGGCCTGTCCGCTAGCTAAAAACGCCCCCACCGGGTTACTCATCAAGGTTAAGCGGCGTTTGGGATCGCCCTGACCATAGCCCGCCGCATTTAAGCGCCGCAAGGCGGCGATGGATTTTTCGTAAGTTCCGTCGCCTCGTTGGGCATCGGTGTTGCGCTGGCGGTAATGGGGCAGAGAACAGACAACTTCGACCCCGCGATCGCCCAACCAATGCGGCAAGTCTTCCAGGGTAGGCAACAACAAGACTGTAAGATTACAGCGATCGATAACGTGTTTGCCACGCTGGGCGCATTGATCCACCAGATAACGAAAGTGGGGATTGAGTTCTGGTGCGCCTCCAGTGATATCGACGGTATGAACCGTGGTCCGATCCAACGCTGTTAGACAGGCATCAATCGTGGCTCGATCCATAATCTCGCGGCGATCGGGGCCAGCATCCACATGACAATGGCGACAGGTCATATTGCATAGCTTACCTACGTTGATTTGCAAGATTTCCAGGGTGGCAGGCTGGAGCGTGGGCCAATCATGAGCGGCTAAAGCGGCGACAAAATCTCCCTCATGCGGCAGGTTGGATAAATTAATTGCGTTTAGGTCCGCAATTTGACGATGAGTGGAAGCAAGCGGCGATCGCCGCTGTTGCAGAGAACGAGTTGTCGTAGAACTGGCCGATAACGAGGACAGCGGGGATTTGGAAAACTGCATAAGCACCAGAATGTACCTTAAGGCTGAACCAATACGAACATAGGTGTGATAGAAATCACGGGTTTTCCTGCCAATTATCACAAAACAAATTGCGGAAATTTCTGATATTCATTGTGTTAAGCCTAGCGAAATCTTTTTAAAAGCTCCGTAACTTCCTGCGTAAATTGCAATTTCACTGGACCATCCTGCAACTACACACCCTCAAAGATCGATCGCCCCCTCCACTCCGTACTCTTTTAAGCCCTCGATTCTGCTATGTCATTTGCCCGTCAGCGTGTTTCATTGCCTGAACCAATTCTTTGCTTTTATATCAATCGCACACCCCACACCCAGCTTGCCCGGTTTGTCAAAGCCTCCCAGTACAACCGCGATCGCGTCGTTCGCCCCAACGAACACCTGTTATTTGAAGCGGCTCCAGGAACCGTTCTGGAAATTCACATGCTCACCGAAGAAAGTACCACCCTGCTTAATTCCTTCTCTTGCAAAGAACTGAAAGTGAGTAACGAACTAATTGAGACCATGCTCCGCTGGTTGGCCTAGTTAGAAGCCACCCATTGACTCATCACCCATCGACCCATCATTCCAGCATCCATCGACCCATCACCCCCCACTCTTATCTCCAATCTATAGTTCGTCTAAAGTTCCCCCTTGATCCCAAAATGTCTCCCTAAGATAGAAGGTGAACGCTCTCCGTGGAATCCACAATAGTTGAAAGCTAGACTCTACGTACTTTTGCTTAACGCTTTCCACGCCGTGCTAGATTCCTCTAACCCTTCTGAGGGAGGTTATCCGAATGGTTGACACCAACCAACCCCTAGACCATGAACTTGCGCTGGATCGGGACTGTACCACACTGTCTCGCCATGTCTTTCAACAGTTGCAAAGCTTCTCCGCAGATGCTCAAGATTTGAGTGCCTTAATGAACCGGATTGCTTTGGCCGGTAAATTGGTGGCTCGTCGTTTGAGTCGTGCCGGACTGATGGAAGGCGCACTCGGCTTTACGGGTGAGGTCAACGTGCAGGGCGAATCCGTCAAAAAGATGGATGTCTACGCCAATGAGGTGTTCATCTCGGTATTTAAGCAGAGTGGCCTGGTGTGCCGTCTGGCCTCTGAAGAAATGGATAACCCCTATTACATCCCCGAAAACTGCCCTATTGGTCGCTACACCTTGGTGTATGACCCGATCGATGGCTCCTCCAATATTGACACCAATATTAATGTGGGTTCCATTTTTGCGATTCGCCAGCAGGAAGGGGAAGACCTGGATGGTTCAGCGACGGACCTGCTCCAACCCGGACGCAAGCAAATCGCCGCCGGTTACATCCTATATGGTCCCAGTACCATGCTGGTGTACTCCATTGGTAAAGGTGTTCATGCCTTTACCCTGGACCCCAGCCTGGGTGAATTTATTCTGTCTACGGAAAACATTCAAATTCCGGCGCATGGTGCGATTTACAGCGTTAATGAAGGTAATTTTTGGCAATGGGATGAGGGCATTCGTGACTACATCCGCTATATGCACCGCCATGATGGCTATACTGCCCGCTATAGTGGCGCACTGGTGGGTGACTTTCACCGCATTCTGTTTCAGGGTGGGGTGTTCCTCTATCCCGGTACGGTGAAGAAGCCAGAAGGCAAGCTGAGATTGCTGTATGAGTCTGCCCCGTTAGCGTATCTGGTGGAGCAAGCGGGAGGCCGAGCCAGCAATGGAACGGAAAATATTTTAGATATCGTTTCTGGGCAACTGCATCAACGCACACCGTTGATTATTGGTAGCCAAGAAGATGTGGCATTGGTGGAATCGTTCATTAAAGAGCGATCGCGAATGCAGGAAGACCTGGCAGAAGTCGCCAGCCATTGATGAGTCGTGAGCACAAGCAATCCCTAAACCCACTACTCATTAGGAGTAACTGTTGATGACAACGAACCATTTGATTGAGATTAAGGATCTGGGTCAGAGCATCTGGATGGACAACCTGACGCGGGATCTGGTGAAGTCCGGTGAACTGAAAAGCATGATCGAGACCCGTGGCTTACGAGGCATTACGTCCAACCCCGCCATTTTTGAAAAAGCGATCGCGGGCAACAAAATGTACGATGCCGACATCGAAGCCGGGATCAAAGCAGGCAAATCTGTGCAGGACATTTACGAGTCCCTGGTATTTGATGATATTCGCAACGCTTGCGATATTTTCCGGCCCATTTACGACGAATCGCAGGGATTGGATGGCTACATCAGCATTGAAGTGCCACCCACCATTGCCCACGACACGGAAAAGACGATCGCAGAAGCCCGCCGTTACTACCGGGAAATTGGTCGGGAAAACGTCATGATCAAGATCCCCGGCACCTCCAAAGGCTTACCCGCCGTAGAGCAGGTGATCAGCGAGGGGATCAACGTCAACGTCACCCTGCTATTTTCCGTCCAAAGCTATGTCGAAACCGCCTGGTCTTACATTCGCGGGCTAGAGCGGCGGGCCGCAAAAGGCGAACCGATTGATAAAATCGCCTCCGTCGCCAGTTTCTTCCTCAGCCGGATCGATAGCAACATTGACGATCGCATTGAAGCCAAACTCAAGCAAGGCATCCCCGACCTGGTCGTGCGCGAAAAACTCGAAGCCGTTAAAGGAAAAGTAGCAATTGCTAACGCCAAGATTGCTTATCAGGAGTATAAGAAGATTATTCAGAGCGATCGCTGGCAAGCGCTGGCGGCCCAAGGTGCCAACGTGCAACGCCTGCTCTGGGCCAGCACCAGCACCAAAAACCCCAACTATAACGACGTGATGTATGTTGACGAACTCATCGGTCGTGATACGGTCAATACCCTACCCCCGGCCACAATCGAAGCCTGTGCTGACCACTGTGATGTGAGCGATCGCATCGAGTCCCACGTTGACGAAGCTTACCAACTGATCGAATCCCTCAAAGATCCCGATATTGACATCAACCTCGATGCCGTTATGGATGAACTCCTCACCGACGGCATCGACAAATTCGTCAAACCCTTCCAGTCCCTCATCGGCTCCCTGGAAGAAAAGGTTCATCATCTCGCGACTGCTTAAGTCATGAAGCGATCGGCCACAGTGCGATCGCTTCATGACCCACTCCCCCTTACCTCCTACTGCCTATGGTCACCCTCATCGAAAACCCTCTCCGCGTTGGCTTACAGCAAGATCGCGTTCCAGAACCGCAAATTCTCGTGATTTTTGGTGCATCCGGCGACCTGACCCAGCGCAAACTCGTGCCAGCGCTGTACCAAATGATGCGAGAACGCCGCCTCCCCCGAGAATTTACCCTCGTGGGCGTGGCACGGCGGGAATGGAGCCACGACTTTTTTCGAGAACACATGCGCGAAGGTGTGGAAGAATTTGGCAGTGGCTTAGGCTCCGAACTGCTATGGGAAGAATTTGCCAAAGGCTTGTTCTACTGTCCCGGCGATATTGACAATCCTGAAAGTTATCAAAAACTCAAAACCTTTCTCACTGAACTAGACGACCAACGCGGCACCCGCGGCAATCGAGTTTTTTACCTGTCCGTTGCCCCCAAGTTCTTTGCCGAATCCATTCAACAACTGGGGCGAGCCGGGATGTTGGGCGATCCCCGCAAGCAACGATTAGTCATCGAAAAACCTTTTGGCCGGGATCTCAGTAGCGCCCAAGCCCTGAATCAGGTGGTGCAAAAAGAATGTGACGAACGGCAGATCTACCGGATCGACCACTACCTGGGCAAGGAAACCGTTCAAAACCTGATGGTGTTCCGTTTCGCCAATGCCATCTTTGAACCGTTGTGGAATCGGCAATATGTAGACCATGTGCAAATCACCGTTGCCGAAACGGTTGGCCTGGAAGGACGGGCAGGCTATTACGAAACCGCCGGTGCCCTGCGCGACATGGTGCAAAATCACCTGATGCAGTTGTTTTGCCTGACCGCAATGGAGCCGCCGAACTCCCTGGATGCAGACAGCATTCGCAACGAGAAAGTGAAAGTCTTGCAAGCCACTCACCTGGAAGACTTGGGCAGCCTGGGCGCATCTGCTGTGCGGGGGCAGTACACGGCAGGTTGGATGAAGGGCAAGGAAGTTCCGGCGTATCGTAGTGAGGAAGGCGCATCGCCCCAATCCACTACACCCACCTATGCCGCGCTGAAACTCACGATTGATAATTGGCGTTGGAAGGGGGTGCCGTTTTATATGCGAACGGGCAAACGAATGCCCAAGAAAGTATCAGAAATCGCGATCCAGTTCAAAGAAGTGCCCTTTTTGATGTTCCAATCGGCAGCCAAGCAGGCCAGTCCTAACGTGTTGGCAATGCGGATTCAACCCAATGAGGGCATTTCGCTGCGGTTTGAGGTGAAAACACCGGGCAACTCCCTCCGGACTCGCACCGTAGATATGGACTTCCGCTACGACACCGCCTTTGGCCAACCCAACACAGACGCATACAGTCGCTTGCTGGTGGACTGTATGCTGGGGGATCAAACCCTATTTACCCGGGGGGATGAAGTGGAGGCATCCTGGCGCTTACTGACTCCGCTATTGGAAGTGTGGGATGCGCCTGCACCGCCGGAGGTGATTCCGCTGTATGAAGCGGGGACTTGGGGCCCAGTGGAGGCAGAGTTGTTGCTCAACCGGGATGGGCGCAACTGGCGCAGACTTTAGGCAGTTATGAGTTTTGAGTTTTGAGTTCTTCGGTGATTTGGTCTGAATTCAAAACTTAAAACTCATCATTCATCACTCATAACTACTAACCAAAATTCACTTCTGACCTATGACCACACCACTTGTTGCCCTGCAAAAACCGAAAGATATTTCGTTAGATGAGATCGAAGCGGAACTGAGTGCTATCTGGCATAGCCAGAATGGGGTGAACTCCGCTGCAACGCGAGCTTCCACCTTCAGCATGGTGGTGTATGAGCCAGAGGAGTTTCAACAATTACTGGGCGTGTTGGGCTTTTATAAGGGGCCGATCGAGGGGTTGATCGGGCCGCAAACCAAAGAGGCGATCGCCCTGGCCCAAAAAGCCTATGGCTTCAAAGAAACAGGCCGCTTTGACCCCGCTACGCTGGCCCGCCTGCGAGAAGAAGTGGCCAAATTGCCGCCAGAAAAAGTCCGGTTAATGAATCCCGATTTTCGTGGCGCTGGGGTGAGCGAGGCGATCGCGGCCCAAAATCCCTGTCGCATCATTACCCTCTGTCCCACCTGGGGCGTGGATGAAGGCGTAACTGCACAGGTATCGGCCTACTGCCCCGTTCACAAAACTGGCAGCAACCTGATTTGTAGCGAGTACATCACCATTCGCGGCACCAAACAGGCGCTCAACCGGGTGGGTGAATTGGTCAAATCCTTGATGATCCCCGATTTGCCCAAATTCGTCTGGTGGAAAGCCACGCCCAACCCAGACCAGGAATTGTTTAAGCAAATGGTGGAGGCATGTAACTGTATCGTTATGGACTCCTCCTACTTCATTGAGCCAGAATCCGAATTTCTCAAAATTCAGAGCCTGATCGAGTCGGAGACCTTTGTGGCTGATTTGAATTGGCACCGACTGGCTCCCTGGCAAGAAATTACCGCCGCCACCTTCGACCCACCCGAACGCCGGATGTCTCTGGGTGACATTGATGAAGTGGCGATCGATTATGAAAAGGGGAATAGCTCTCAAGCGCTCATGTTCCTGAGTTGGTTTGCCAGTCGCCTGGGGTGGCAGCCCATCACCTTCACTCAAGACGATGACGATCTTTACGAAATCAAGCGGATTGTTTTCATGGGTCCCAATGGTAAGGAGATTAAGGCCGAACTAGCAGCCATTCCCATCTCCGATCCAGGCGAAATCTTAGGAGACCTGGTGGGATTGCGACTGGGTTCCAGCAACCCCAACGCCAACTGTGCCACCATTCTTTGTTCCGAGACGGCGGGCTGTATGCGAATGGAGTCAGGGGGCGGCGCTCAAGCAACGGTGCGGACAGAGCAAGTCACTTCGACCAACGACCAGAAAGCCGAGTTGCTGCTGACCCAACAATTGCAACGCTGGGGGCGAGATGTGTTGTACGAGGAAAGTCTGATGATTGCGGTACAGGCGTTAAAGCTAAAGAAATAGCGATTTAACATTCGGTCAATACTGTTGATGGGGCCTCCATAGACATTTCCAGAGACATTATTGACTGACTGTTTCACTTGTACCGAGCCGTTGTTATGAGCCTGATGATTGCTGGAGAGCGGAGCGGGGTTGGTAAAACCACCATCACCCTGGCTCTGCTTTCCTATTTGCGCCAGCAAAATTTCCCGGTCCAATCCTTCAAGGTTGGTCCCGATTACATTGACCCGATGTTTCACCGTTATGTGACGGGTCGCCCCTGCCGTAATCTTGACCCCGTCCTGACTTCTGAGGACTATGTACGGGGATGCTTTCAACGTCATACCCAATCTGTTGAATATGCTTTGGTAGAAGGGGTGATGGGCTTGTTTGATGGGGCAACGGTAGAACTAGGAGAGCGTCGGAACTGGGCAGTCAGGAGTGGGGGAGCAGGCAGCACCGCCCATCTGGCCCGATTGTTACATCTACCCGTGTTGCTGGTGGTGGATTGCAGCCGGATGGCTCAATCGATCGCGGCTCTGGTCCACGGCTATTGCAGCTTTGATCCCAATTTACAATTTGCGGGGTTAGTGTTGAATCGGGTTGGCAGCGATCGCCACCTGCATCTACTTCAATCAGCCCTGGAACCGTTGAACTTACCCATTCTTGGCGTTTTGCGCCGTCAAGACGCTATCACCATTCCCGATCGCCACCTGGGACTCCTCCCCACTGCGGAACTGCCCCATCTGGATGCCATCCTGGAACAACTGGCACAAGTCGCAGCCGAATGTTTTGCTTGGGAACAGTTGCTACCACTCATCCAGACGCAGGAACCGCAACAATCAACTCCTGTGCCAACCGTCCCATCGCCTGATTTTCCCTCCCCATCACCCGCCTCTATTCGTCTTGCGATCGCTCAGGATGCAGCCTTCAGCTTTTACTACGCCGACAATTTGGATTTATTGAAGGATCTGGGGGCAGAACTCGTATTCTGGAGTCCCCTGAGTGACACGGCTCTACCCGAAGCGGTGCAGGGCATGATCTTTGGTGGTGGATTTCCTGAAATGTTTGCCGCGCCACTGGCAGCCAACACTTCAGCCCGCAAAAGCGTGAAACGGGCGATCGCGGCGGGAATGCCCACCTATGCTGAGTGTGGTGGCTTGATGTATCTCTGCCAGGAAATTGTGGATTTTGCAGGGAATGCCTGGGAGATGGTGGGAGCCTTACCCACGACTGCCGTAATGGGTGAACGATTGACTCTGGCGTATCGTCAGGTAAAGGCATTGCAGGATGGGGTGCTGCTGCCTCAGGGCGCGATCGCCTGGGGCCACGAATTTCATCGGTCCCACTTGAGTGTTGAGCCACCCCACCCACTGTTGGAGCTACACAGGCCGCAGACCGCAGGGAGCAACGAGCGTTGCCAGTCAGGAGACAAAAGCCAGCAGATGGGAGAAGGCTGGTATGGCCCGAATATCCATGCATCCTACGTTCATCTACACTGGGGCGCGACCCCGGAGTTGCCTCGACGATTCATGCAGCACTGTTCAACCTTCAAAGCCGATGCTTAAATTCCTATCCTTAACGTTCTAGTGGTCAGTCAATTAATGATTGACGGGTAGCCAAAATTCAGGTTGTTGATTGGGGCTAAATTTTGCGGGTCTTCGACCCGTCAAAATTTTCCTGACGGAACACTAGTGGGTCACTTGCGATGCTGGTAGCCATTTTCGCCCTCACCCTAAATCCCTCTCCTGGTGGGAGAGGGACTTCCGATCCGGCACCTCTTCTCCTTCGGGAGAAGGGGTTGGGGGATGAGGGCAATGGCGATGTTCATGCCACATGATCCACTAGTAGTCTGTCAAGACTGTTTTGCTGGGTTGAAAACCCTCAAAACATTTGATAATTGGGTTTTGTAGATTTGAGGTGCCCCTCAAATCTATCCTGACGGATTACTAGCTTTTCCATTCCCTAGGGTCTTGCCGATACGGTACTCCGTTGCTCGGCGTACATCGCTCGTAACACCAGCGCCGGATCAACCCATTGTCCGGCATACTTCAATCCCCAGTGCAGGTGGGGTCCGGTGGTGCGTCCGGTCATACCAACGCGACCAATCCGGCTGCCTGCCGGGATCGTCTGCCCCTCCCAGATCTGAAGGCCACCATCGCGATCGCTCATGTAGCGGCCACCACCGCTCTTTTCTACGTGGCCTTTCATGTGGCAGTAGATATGCTCCCACTGGCCCGATTGAATCACAACCGATGTCCCGCAGGCGCTGTCATCCGACACTTCTACCACCTTGCCAGTCCACCAATTGCGGATGTAACTACCCTCCGGAGCCGCCATATCTAGCCCCCGATGATACTCCTGACCGTAGGAGCCATCGGGGGAGCGTCGCAGCCCAAAAGGCGATGTATAGGTCTGAAAATTTTCCACGGGAAAAGATGATCCCTGCCAGGTACCCATAGCAATGGGCAGATTCGCTTCTACCGCATCCGCCGATCGCCGTTCAGATAGCTGCACACCAACAGTGAGCAACGCGATCGCAGCCACCATGCCAGAACTCACCCAGGTCAATCGGTGTTGTTGAAATGAGTTGAACAACTGGTTCATTCCATCACGCCTCAAACAATGATGAATTTACAGAGATTTACCAAAAACCAAATAGCTGGCTGAAAGATCATTAGTTGAAAGCGTCCCAACTTCTGAAAACTCAAGATTCAGACAACCTTCCAGCCAAGAATAACTGAAATCCTCTGGTGTATGGTACTTCAGCTTTTCAATTCGGCACGATTTTTTGTGTAGCGATCCCCACCCCAGCCAATCCTCTGAATTTCTAAAAATTTCTAAATCAGGACGGAGGGGTAATGAAGTGTAAAAACGATGAGGTTAACGTTTTCTCTGGCAGATTTTTATCACAATAAAGAAAGTTTCTTTCAACTTCAGGTCAATGGGAATACATACACTGGCTGTCGATATTGGTGGCAGCGGCATTAAAGTGATGGTGTTGGATGAAGAGGGGAATCCCTTGACGGAGCGCGATCGCCTCGATACGCCCCAAATTCCCACCCCTGCTGTAGTTTTGGATAGCATTGCAACGTTGGCCCAAGGTAAAACCTTTGACCGCGTTTCTGTGGGGTTTCCTGGTGTCGTGCGGGCGGGTGTCACCGAAACCGCCGTGAATCTTACGCCAGAATGGTTAATGTTTGATCTGGCAACGGCCCTGGGCGATCGCCTCGACAAGCCAGTTCGGGTCATTAACGATGCAGATATGCAGGGCTTGGGGGCCATTTCCGGCCACGGAGTGGAGCTGGTCATCACGCTGGGAACAGGCTTTGGTTCGGCTCTGTTCGTGCAGGGGCGACTGGTCCCCAATCTGGAAATGGGGCATCACCCGTTTCGCAAGGGAGAAACCTATGAGCAACAGTTAGGACGGGCGGCCCTCGATCTGGGTGGTAAGAAAAAATGGAACGATCGCCTGGAACGAGCGATCGCAACCTTAGAAAACCTGTTCAACTTTGACATGCTCTACATTGGTGGCGGGAATACGAAGTACATCAGCTTCCAGCTACCACCCAAAGTCAAAATCGTTCCCAACGTTTCTGGCTTGTTGGGTGGGATCGCGCTGTGGCGAGATTAGGTCAGGCAGATGGGACGTAGGGGGCAAGGGGGTGATGTGCTGTCAGGAGAGTTTTGCCGACACACCACGAGTGCATCCCAATTTTGCAGCATTGCCCTCATCCCCCAACCCCTTCTCCCAAAATAGGAGAAGGGGAGCCAGATTCAAAGTCCCTCTCCCGCTCTGGGAGAGGGATTTAGGGTGAGGGTGACAAAAGTGGGTGCACCCCACACCACTCTCTTTCCTTGGGCCTTACGAGGCTTTAGTCATCGTGCTGGAAGTGGTCGTAGGTGCCGCGATCGCGGCATTGGCTGGCGTAAACAGCAGTTCATGGGAAATGGACTGAGCCAATAGCCGCCGGTAAAGATGACTCAGTTGGGCCGCAACGCTGGACCAGCTAAAGTTTTGCTGCACCCGAATGGGGGCTTGCCGTCTCAATTTACGTGCCCACAATTCGTCACTCAAGATGCGATCGATGGCCATGGCAAAACCATCCACATCTTGCGGGGGAACGAGTAACCCGGTTTCTTCGGGGACAACAGTAAATTTCAGCCCACCGACTGCCGAAGCGACAACGGGGGTGCCGCAGGCCATCGCCTCGATCGCCACCAGACCAAAAGGTTCGTAGTGACTGGGAATCACGCAAACATCCGCAGCCGTATAGTACAAGGGCAACAAATTGTGGCCCACTCGGCCAACAAATTGAGTATTGTGAGCCAAGCCCAAATCAGCAACCATTTTGGCGATGCGATCGCGTTCTAGCCCATCGGCATGATCGGGATCGCTCCCTCCCACAATCACTAACCGCAGTTTGGCGGGGTTGAGGCTGTAAGCAGTGGGCGTACCATCCAGGTTAATCGCTTGATGTTCGATGCCAGCTTTTAACTTGGCGCAAGCTTTGACCAGAGTTTCAATCCCTTTACGGGGATCAAATCGTCCGACATAAAGCACGATCGCCTCATCAGCAGCAAAGCCCAGGGTGGATCGCGCTTCCGATTTGGGCATGGCATGGAAGTTGTCGATGTCCGTTCCACAGGGAATCACTTCCACACACCCCTGGGTAGAAACGAGCGATCGCAGGACTTCTTCCTCCTGGGGACTGGTAGCCACGATGCAATTGGCTTGCTCCAAAATCTCCCGCTCGACCGCTAATCGAGTGTCGGCAATTGCAGGACGGAGCGGCACCGATTGATATTTCACGGCTCCCAGGGAGTGATAGGTATGGATCAATTGAATGTTGCTCTGTTCTTTGAGTTGCAGTCCCACCCAGGCAGACATCCAGTAATTGGTATGAATTAAGGGATAATTGGTGCCCTCTTTAGCCTGAAATTTCTGAAACGCCGTGACAAATTCAGGCATGTAGCTGAAGACCTGATCCCGTGGAATAAAGCTTTGGGGGCCAGCAACCAGCCGAATTGTGCGGCAATGGGGTGAGTGTTGCACGATCGCTGGATCTTCCGGCTTCACTTTGCGGGTGAACATATCCACCTGCCAGCCCAGCTTGGCCAAACTCTCTCCTACCTGACGAACATAGACATTCTGGCCACCCGCTTCTTCTTTGCCCACATCAGCCGCCGGGTCGCCATGATCCGAAATGAGCGCGATCGCCTGTCTTGCCGGTTGTTTTGAGCGAGAAGACCCGAAAGAAGCCGATGTCGGTTGGTGATTTGCAGTCACTGAAAGGGGCTTTGAATTCAGACTTACCATGTCTTTACCTCGTCAAATCGATGATTGAAAAATTTGTCAAATCGATGTCTGGAAGAACTTGAGACCTCTGAGGAAATCGTGTGTGCCTGACCAACGGTGCACTGACCTTAGCTCTAAATCAACGAAATTACTCGATAGATTAACTTTGCTGATGAATGACATCCAACAGCCCAAAGGCTTAACCTTCGGGTTTAGACCTGGAAACTATTTAGACCTGGAAACTATGTAGAATTGGCTACAAACATGCATTTGCATGGGGTAAACCGGGGCAATCGGCATTAGAAATCTCCTGACAACGCTGAGATGTAGAAAGTTTCCCACCCATTGAAGAAAGAAAACTGCCAACAGGCAGACTTTATAACAAAAGCTTAAGTTTATTCAGAGTTTAAGAAGTTAAATTTATTTTTGGCAAGTCGGAGACTTCTACTTCATTAGGTAGGGAGATCCGCACCTCCAGAGAGAACTGATTTTCTTCAAGTCGGTTATTATTCAAAATTGGGATTACTGTCTTCAAAGCATTGATCATTCCCATGACCACCACTTCATCGGTATCGACCTGGGCAGAAATTCCTACGCAAACCTGGCATTGGCAAGGATTCGCGATCACTTACAAACATTACGGAGATCACGGTCCCGCCGTCGTGTTAATTCATGGATTTGGTGCATCGCTGGGGCACTGGCGCAAAAATTTGCCGACTCTGGCCCAGTCCTGTCGGGTGTATGCGATCGATTTGTTAGGATTTGGCGCATCCGCGAAGCCAACCCCCAGCGAAACTGTCACCTACACCTTTGAAACTTGGGGCCAACAAATTGCTGATTTTTGTCGGGAGGTCGTGGGGGAACCAGCCTTTCTGGTTGGCAATTCCATTGGCTGTATTGCGGCGATGCAAGCTGCTGTGGATACACCCGAAATCAGCCGGGGAGTGGCGCTGTTAAATTGCTCTCTGCGCTTACTTCACGATCGCCGACGGGCGACCCAACCCTGGCTCAAACGAGCAGGGGCACCCTTACTGCAACGTATTCTCAGAGTGAAATGGATTGGGCGAGCCTTCTTTAAGCAAATAGCGCGGCCTGAAACGGTGCGTAAAATTTTGCAGCAAGCTTACATTCAAACAGCCGCCGTAGATGATGAGTTGATTGATATCCTCATGGGGCCGGCCAGTGACCCCGGTGCGGCGGATGTGTTCATTGCGTTTACGAATTACTCGCAGGGTCCGCTACCTGAAGATTTACTGGAGAAGTTACCCTGTGCAGCCTTAATGCTGTGGGGCACGCGCGATCCGTGGGAGCCGTTTGAGTTGGGCCAAGAATTAGGCAAATTCGCCTGCGTTGAACAATTCATTCCGCTTGCAGGGGTGGGGCATTGTCCCCAGGATGAAGCGCCAGAATTGGTGAATCCATTACTATTGGATTGGATTACGGCCAAGGCGATCGCCCACTCCTAATCTTCGGCGGGTTCTTCAACCGGAGGCAGCAACAGGCGCACCGCCATAATGGCAAACCCGATCGCCGCTACAATTTTGACAATATGGGCTGGCAAGAGGTGGGCTGTGCCTTCACCCACAATCACCCCCAAAAAGCTGGCGAGTAACAAGGCGGCTGATGCCCCCCAAAAAACCGCCTTCGGAGCTTTAGAACCACCACTAATCGCGATCGCGGCCAATTGGCTCTTATCTCCTAACTCCGAAATAAATACAGTTACAAACGCCAACCCTAGCAGTTGCCAATCCATCATTGCTCCTCTCTCTCGTTTCTTCCTGGCACTCTCGTCCCACGGCTCTACATTGTCATTTGCACCACATCCCACAGCAGCGAGACAGAAATAAGGGCCAGCATGATGCCAGCAGCAATATCCAATGTGCGAGGAGACAGACGAGAGGAAAGCCACTGACCAATCCAAACTCCGATCAGGGTCGTGGCGACTAAAGCTGTTCCGGCTCCAAGGAAGACAACCCACGGTTTGTGAAACTCAGCACTCATCAGCAGTGTGGAGACCTGAGTTTTGTCACCAATTTCGGCCAAAAAAATTGTCAAAAAAGTGGAGGTAAAGACTTCTGAAAAGGAACGCCCTGCTGGTGGACTCTGGGACGCAGTTGTATTTACGTCGTCAACCGATGAAACCGACCCATTTTGCATGATTAAAGCTGTTTCAGGGTTGGGAATAAGCGGCACAACAGGAGCCTCATTCTGGCTGGCAAGAGCTGCTAACGAAGGTACCGATGGGGATTCTAGTAAACGTTCCACGGCAAACTTGGAGTAGTTTTCATTTTCTTTTCATTATCTAGCATTCCTCTGCCGTTGGGAAGAGAAGCCTGTTGTTTTTCTTCAAATTTCCGTGATTTTTCTTCAAATTCCCACTTCTCGATCAAATTTCAGCAGCTCCAGGCTGCGATCGCCGTATACCGCCTCAATCTGTTGCCGACAGCAATCAATCGCGAAATCGTTTAACTCTTGTGGCTCAATGTCATACAAGTCTTGAAACACTTCCGGTTCGACTCGACAAAACCGGGGACGGTCAGCATAGATACGACATGCCCGCAAATCATGATCAAAATGGACACACCAACCGCCTTCCCCTACCATGCTCAGGTATTGCCTCAACTCCTCCGGCCCCAGATAATCCTCTAAATCAGGGCGATCGCTGGGGTCTAGATGACAGCACGCACCGCAGTATTTCACACATCGCCAGGTTGCCATAAAAAACCTTTTTATACTTTTGTTAACATTCTGAGGGAGGAGGACGTAGCCAGCTAATATATTTAACTGTTACAGCTTTGATTACAAGAGATTAAGGAGTCGCACCGCAGACTCTTGTTGGGAGGAAAGATGGGCTTTATTACCGATATCTTTGGTGGCATTAACTGGGAAGCGATCGTCCAGCTAACTATGGTAGCTGCAATTATGATCTCTGGTCCGATTGTGATCTTCCTGCTGGCTGCACGCGGCGGAGACCTGTAGGTTTACCACAAAAATTTAATGAGTATGAGAGAGTAGCGATGAGTCTGGCTTCGGTCAGGCTCTTTTTTTCGGCAATATTTCTTTTGGCAGTATTTCTTTCGGCAATAAATTTCTATCTATCCAATACATCCCTCCAATACATCCCTATTGCTGCGGCTGTTTTTGGCAAAAAAAATCCCCAGCCGAAGCTGAGGATTGAATCAGGGTGCATCTACCACTCTGTTATTCCGGCCATTTGGTGGGCAGTCAGGATGAAGTGTAATGAAGTTTCGGTGAAGATGCTTACTGTTTCGGATTGGCTTGCTGTTCTGCATCGTTGAGCCGCTGTTCAGACTGTTGCACGCTTTGTTGGACCGGGTCTGTTTTTTGCTGAATGGTATTCACTTGCTGATCGGCCTCCTGCTCACGTTTTTGAGCCGGGTTAGAGTTGCTACAGGCGATCAGAATTGGAATTATCAGCAGGATTGGGACAAAGGTTACTAACCGCGATCGCAGGCTCATCATACAGGTCTCCAGGTGGCTGGTAGGTTTACAAAAGTGTAATTCTCATTTCTAAGTAATTCCCATTTCTAAGCATTGAGTTCTTCCAACAGCAGATGCAGAGAAGCCTTCATTTCTGCGGGATTTGTCGTGGCCGTTCCAAATTGGCGCACAACGATGCTGGCCGCAAGATTGCCTAAAACAGCCGCTTCCCAGGGAGTTGCCCCGAGAACTAACCCCAACGTCAAGGCAGCGACGACCGTATCTCCAGCGCCAGTCACATCAAACACATCCGTCCGGTTGAAGGCTGGAATGTGATGTTCGCGGCCATCTTGATGAAACAAACTCATGCCATCCTCCCCGCGAGTAATTAGGACTTGCTGGGCCTGGGTGAGAGCTAACAGATCCTTGCCACCCTGCCGGAGCAAAGACAGATCTCGTTTGTCACTTGCAAACTTCGCCAAAGGATACCCGATCGCCTGTTCGGCTTCTGGCAAGTTAGGAGTGAAAATCGTTGCGCCCTGGTACCGCATGAGATTTTTTTGAGCATCCACAACGCTTAGAGGGTGTTCCAGGGCAGCAGCAATTACGGGGGCCGAGAGGGTACCATCCCCGTAATCGGAACAAACGACTGCATCTACATCCTTCAGGTGTTGCCGAATGTAATCAGCTAATTGGTCTTGCAGTTCTGGGGCAGCGGGTTCATCCGATTTGCGATCGACTCGCACGATTTGTTGCGTTACCGACTGCCGCGCATGACCCGAAATGCGCGTTTTGGTGACGGTGGGGCGATCGCCGTCGGCCAGGATGCCATCCGTGTTGATGCCAACCTCTTGAAAGATCCGGCGTAGCACATGGCCCTGCTCATCCTTGCCTACCAGTCCCACCCCTTTGACCTGGGCACCCAATTTAGCCAGGTTATACACCGCATTGGCCCCACCGCCAGCCACCTGGCGCGTCTGCTCATGCCGGATGATTAACACTGGAGCCTCCCGCGATAGGCGTTCCACCTGTCCGGTCGAAAATTCATCCAGGCACAAATCCCCAATCACCAGAACGCGGGGTTGGTGAAACTGATCCAGCAGAGCGAATAACCGATCAGCCGCAGCGACAAGTTGGGTCACGAAGGTGGAATCAAGGTTCATAATTAGCAGGATAGCGTCGGAGCTTATTGTCTCGTAATTTGTCAATTTGCGATCGCCCCTGCCCGAATCAGGGTTCAATGAAGCAGATCCAGCCAGTTTAATCCGACCGTAAAGATTCTGAGGCCACGGCAAACCTCGGTAAACAACTGTTGAGAAAATGGGCACTCTCAAATCAGCGTTGTTCCTCCTACGCCATTCGTTGCAGAATAACTTTTTTGACTCAATCGGGTGATGTGTGCTGCCCTGCCAGGATGGGGTTCGAGGAAACTAGCTTCATCATTGTTTAAGATCTGCTCAAGTTCCCCTGATAGGGTGCATCTGCCAGCGTATAACTATTTATTCCAGCTTGATCGTCGTCCCTGTTGTCGTTAATCTGTGTATTTCATCTGGATTGATCCTGAATGGCAACTGCATGCTCTTATCACGCAAACGGATTCGATAGAATAGGATTACAGTTTTTGACTGAGTTGGTTGAATTTTGCTTAAGCTGGAATGCTAAAGCTGGGTTTGTTGGCTCCAGTGTGGTGTATAGCGAATCTTTGCCACCCTTGGTCTACCCCGCCACTGCTCCCGTTCCAATGCCTCAGGCTCAATCAAGTGACCTAGACTGTCTGCATCTACTAGGATTTATTTCTTCATCAGGCTCACTTTCTGTTAAATCATTGGGTAGGCAACGCAAGTTACCCAAGGTTTGTAAGAATCACTTGAATCGAGGCATAGAGTTGGCCTCAACTCATTTTCTGTGCAGCGATCGCTCAATTCAGGTTGTACCGTTTGCATGACACAATCTCCTGGTAGATTCACTGAATTGATAAGAAAAAGCCGCAGGGTGACTGGCATTCTGGTCAAGCATCCCATCGTATTAACCAGCTTGATTGTTGCTGGGTTGATTCTGGGACTTCGACAGGTGGGTGCGCTTCAACCCTGGGAATTGTTGGCGTATGATCAGATGGTACGGTTGCGGACCGACGAAGAACCTGACCCTCGCGTATTGATCGTGGCGATCACAGAGCAGGATATCCGCTCCCAAAACCGCTGGCCCATCCCCGATGCCATCATCGCTCAACTGTTGCAACAATTGCAGCGGCATCGTCCCCGCACCATTGGCTTAGACATATATCGGGATGTGCCCCACCAACCGGGTCATGCCGAGTTGCTTCAACAACTACAAGCGTCCAACATTATTACAATTCGCTTACTGGGAGATGAAGAAAAGCAAGGTGTGCCTGCCCCCCCTGGGGTTCCGCCGGGGCGAGTTGGTTTGAGCGATATTGTGGTTGATCCAGACGCGGCAGTGCGGCGTAATTTGCTTTATGCCAGAACCTCCGATACCGAGTTGTATTCCTTTGCCCTACGGGTAGCGATGCAGTATTTGCAAGTCAACCCCTTAGAATTTCGGGTGCAGCCTCAAGAATTTATTCAAATCCGCGACACTGTTTTTCCTTCACTCACTCCCGTGTCGGGGGGATATGAAACGCTGGATGATCGCGGTTATCAGGTGGTACTCAATTATCGGTCTGCCAAAAATGTTGCGCGGCAAGTAACACTGACGCAGGTGTTAAACGGTGAGGTGGACCCAACCTGGATCCAGGACAAAATTATTCTAATTGGGACGACGGCTCCCAGTGTCCGAGATTTATTTCTGACTCCCTACAACCTGTCTAGTAATAAAAGCCCAGAAACACCGGGGGTTGTGGTTCATGCTCAGATGGTCAGCCAGATTGTCAGCGCCGTCCTGGATCAGCGATCGCTGATCTGGTTTTGGTCGGATGTGGCAGAAGCCCTGTGGATTTTAACCTGGGCAGGACTGGGCGGCTGGGTCGGATGGCGATTGCGTCACCCCTTCTTTCTAGGAATTGCGGGTATTCTTGGCATCACTGGGGGCTTTGGCCTCTGCTTCGTGCTGTTTCTGCAGGAGGGCTGGATTCCTTTCATTCCAGCGGCGATCGCGTTTTTGGGTAGCGGCATTGCGATGGTCACTTATCGCTTGCTGCATGATGCCCTCCACGACGAACTAACGGGTCTGCCCAACCGAGCACTGTTTGTAAATCAGTTGCAATGGACGCTCAATCAGCGCAAGCGTGACCGACTGGGCAGAACCCACGGAGAGGGGTCAGTGGCAGTCCTATTTTTGGGTCTGGACAGTTTCAAATCCATTAACGATAGCTTTGGTCATCGTTTAGCCGATGATCTGTTAGTCACAATTTCTCAACGCCTGAAACCCTGTCTTCGCGCCCAGGACCAACTGGCGCGGGTGGGTGGAGATGAGTTTGCCGTGTTGCTGAAGCAGGTCCGTGACCCGGATGAAGTGGCCCATCTGGCCGATCGCTTACAGAAACAGGTCAAGATGCCGTTTCAGATGGGTGAGCAGGAGGTGGTGACTACGGCCAGCGTGGGGATTGTGCTAGATCACCTCGACGGGAAGTACGATTCGGAAGATATTTTGCGGGATGCCCACACCGCGATGCACCAGGCCAAGGCGGCGGGCAAAGCACGTTATCAAGTCTTTCGGACGGGTATGCGGGTGCAAGTGATGACCCGGATGCAACTGGAAACCGATCTGCGCCGCGCGATCGAGCGCCAGGAATTTCAACTCCACTACCAACCCTTTGTCGTACTAGAAACGGGCGCGATCGCGGGTTTTGAAGCCTTACTGCGGTGGCAGCATCCGCAACGAGGCTTTGTGCATCCCGTAGAATTTATTCCAGTGGCCGAAGAAACAGATTTAATTCTACCGATTGGGCAATGGGTGATTCAGGAAGCCTGCCAGCAACTCAAGCTCTGGCAAACTCAGTTCCCGGAGCAATCGCTACTCGTGAGTGTCAACCTATCTGGTCGGCAGTTTTTGCAAACCGATCTGGTGGAACAAATCGAACGTATTCTGCACGACACGGGAATCGAGGGTCGGAGTCTGAAATTGGAGATTACCGAAAGCATTGCCATGAACGATGTCGAATCGACCATTGCCTTGCTGATGCGGCTCAAAGCCTTAAATCTACGGCTCAGTATCGACGACTTCGGCACCGGGTATTCCTCCCTCAGCTATTTGCATCGGTTCCCGACTGACACTATCAAAGTCGATCGCTCCTTCGTCAGCCGTATGGGAGATGAAGTTGAAGACGCTCACATCGTCCAAACCATTATCATGCTGGGGCATAACCTGGGAATGAACATCGTGGCCGAAGGGGTGGAAACCCTGGAACAACTCAACCGTCTGCGATCGCTCAAATGCGAATACGCCCAGGGGTATTACTTCTCCAAACCCCTCCCCCATGAACTGGCAGAAGAGTTGTTAAAGAATAATCCCCGCTGGTAGATAGGTGGATGAGTGCGGCTTCCTTCATAATGGGTGGGGAACTTGCGAGGATATGGGAGATGGTCCGAATCATTTGTGCGATCGCGCTGGCCCTTTTGCTCTCCGCGTGCAATAGCCTGGGTCAACTACCGGGGAAAGACCTGGTGGCACAAGCGATCGCCATTCAACTCAACCAGGCTCAGCAGGAACTCAGCCAACAATTGCGATTGGATGACCCATTGCCAGAGGTAACAATTAATCGAGTGGCGATCGCCACCCAGACTCCCCTCAAAATCAATAATTTGGCCGCCTTCCACATCACTGGCTCCTGCGACTACACCATCAAGCTGTCCCATCGGTCGATTGCTCAACGCCACATTCCCTTCGAGACCTATCTGCAACGCCAATCTGAAGGTAAAACCTGGCGTGTCGCCTTTCCCAAGGCGATCGAAGCAGACGAAGTCACCTGGGTCACGCAACGAATTCCAACCGCAGTGTATAAGTAGGTGAGAAGGGAACGTGGGCCGATGGGTAGATGAATGTTCCTAGCACCCCACCCCTCCGAATTCGCCTTACCATTCACTCATCCACCCATTGACTCATCAACTCCCATGACCGAACCCTGGACTCACGCTTTGATCTCAACCAACGGCATTCAACTCCATTACGTCACTCAAGGCGAGGGGCCGTTAATGGTGTTTCTGCATGGTTTCCCCGAATTCTGGTATTCCTGGCGCAAGCAAATTCCCGAATTTGCCCAGACCCATAAAGTCGTAGCTGTGGATCTACGAGGCTACAACGACAGTGAAAAACCTGAGTCTCAATCGGCCTACGTGATGGATGAGTTCATCAAAGATGTGAAAGGCGTAATTACCGGACTGGGGTACGATCGCTGCATTTTAGTCGGGCACGATTGGGGCGGCGCGATCGCCTGGTCGTTTGCCTATGCCCACCCCGAAATGGTGGAAAAACTAATTATTCTCAACATTCCCCATCCCGCCAAATTTGCTCAAGGGCTACTCACGCCACCACAACTCCTGCGGAGCAGTTATATCTTCTTTTTCCAGTTGCCATTTTTGCCAGAATTGCTAATTCAACTAGACGATTTCAAACCGTTGGAGCAGGCGTTCAAAGGCATGGCAGTGAACAAAAATGCCTTTTCCGAGGAAGACATTGAGGCTTACAAAAATGCTTTTGCCAAACGAGGTGCCCTTACCGCTGCCCTAAACTACTACCGCAATGTGTTTCAACATGGCTTCCTGTCGCGATCGTGGAGTGTGCTGGAAGTGCCCACGCTGATGATTTGGGGTGAAGAAGATACGGCCCTTGGCAAAGAATTGACCTACGGCACTGAACAATACGTCCGCCATTTCCAGATCAAGTACATCCCCCATTGCAGTCATTGGGTGCAACAAGAACGCCCCGATCTCGTCAACCAATACATCCGCGAGTTTGTCGAGGGCTAAGGATTGTGAATTCCATTAGATGTAACGGTAAGGGCAGGTTTAACAGGCATTTGGCCTTACAAGCAAAAACTACTGTGCAACCCGTTCATCCTAAAAAGTTCCGGTTGATGCAACTTCTATGCCTGAGGAGCGCGTATTAAATAACTCCGAATTCTTGCGTAGGATGGGTTAGCGCAGCGTAACCCATGCAGTTCAAGGGATCAATGCGTTACGGCTAAGACCGAACTCATTCGAACTCATCCGACAAAAGCCGATGTTAATTCATTCTCATTCCTAAGCATTCAAATGCCCCGATCAGGGAAGTGCAAAGAAGGCAAAATGGTCAACAGTGAAAGGGATCCGAATCGTCCCGATTAGAGTGCAGTTTAACCAGTTAGTGGGGCAGTGTTGTGTTTTTCAGTGTGGTAATTCCAACTTATAACCGGAAGCCGATTTTGGAGAAATGCCTGAAAGCCTTAGAACATCAGGTGTATGACTCCAATCAAATTGCGGGCTACGAAGTCGTCGTCGTGGATGATGGCTCCACCGACAACACCCTGGAATGGTTGCAAACCTCCGCCCTTGAATATCCCCATGTGCGTCTTTTTGAACAGGATCACATGGGACCAGCGGCGGCTCGGAACCTGGGCGTGGAAAAAGCAACGGGGGATACCATCATCTTCATTGATAGTGATCTGGTGGTGACCGATCGCTTCCTGCAAGCCCACGCCACCGCCCTTCAAGACGGGGCAAGATCACTGGGCAGCGATCGTCTGTTCACCTACGGTTGGGTGATCAACACCGCCAACTTCGACGACCCCACCTCCGAACCCTTTAAAGTCACTGATTATTCCCAGGCTTATTTTGCGACAGGCAACGTCGCGATCGCTCGTCATTGGCTCGATCAGGCTGGCCTGTTTGACACCCGCTTTCAACTCTACGGTTGGGAAGATTTGGAACTCGGCGTTCGGCTCAAACAACTCGGCCTCAAGCTGATCAAATGCCCCGCCGCCGTCGGCTACCACTGGCATCCCCCGTTCTCATTAGATCAAATTCCCAAACTCATCGATCGCGAAATCCAACGGGGCAGAATGGGTGTCCTCTTCTACCAAAAACACCCCACCTTCGACGTGCGCCTGATGATCCAGATGACCTGGCTCCATCGCATCCTTTGGGGTACCCTCTCCCTCGGCGGACTGCTCAACGAACGCACAATGGCCCCCCTCCTGCAATGGCTCATCGATCGCGGTCAGTCTCAACTCGCCCTCGAACTGGCCCGCATCTTCCTCAACTGGTACAACGTCCAGGGGGTTTATGCGGCTTATCACGAACTTAAACAGGGAGTAGGGGGTAGGGAATAAGGCTAAGTTCCAAAAACTCAAAATTCAAATCAAAAACTCAAAATTCAAAACTTGCCCCTCCTCATCCACTCATCTAGCCGCCCACCCTTCGTGCTACCCTAGAGAGGTTGTCAAAATTCCGCACATTCAGGACTTCGGGTGGCTCTCAAAGCTGCTCCTGGATGGAGGATTAACCCGAAAGGAGAATTAAATTATGCCAGTAGTTTCGTTGGCTCAATTGCTTGAGTCGGGCGTTCACTTTGGTCACCAGACCCGCCGCTGGAACCCCAAAATGGACCCCTACATCTACACCGCTCGGAACGGCGTACACATCATCGACCTGGTGCAAACTGCCCAGCTCATGGATGCCGCTTACAACTATGTGCGTAACGCTTCTGAGCAAGGTAAAAAGTTTTTATTTATCGGCACCAAGCGACAGGCGGCGGGAATTGTCGCGCAAGAAGCCAGTCGTTGCGGAGCCTACTATGTGAACCAGCGCTGGTTGGGCGGGATGCTAACCAACTGGACGACAATCAAAACTCGTGTCGATCGCTTGAAAGAACTGGAACGCCGCGAAGAAACCGGAGCACTGGATTTGCTGCCCAAGAAGGAAGCTTCCATGCTACGGCGAGAACTGGAGAAACTGCAAAAGTATTTGGGTGGCATTAAAGCCATGCGGAAAGTGCCCGACATCGTCGTGATTGTGGATCAACGCCGGGAATACAACGCCGTGCAGGAATGCCAGAAATTGAACATCCCCATCGTGTCATTGCTGGATACCAACTGCGACCCGGATGTAGTAGATATTCCTATTCCCGCTAACGATGATGCCATCCGTTCCATTAAGCTAATCGTAGGTAGATTGGCCGATGCGATCTACGAAGGTCGTCATGGTCAGCTTGAAGCTGAGGATGAGGAATACGATTACGATGGCGCTGAAGAGGAATACGACTACGACGATAGCGATTCCTACGCCGAGGATGACGAAGAGACTGAAGAATAGATAAGTAAATGTGTAAATGGGTCCGCTCGACGCATTTACACATTTATGGTTTACATTTGACCAGTTAGGAGCAAAGGGAACATGGCGGAAATTTCAGCTAAGGCTGTGAAGGAACTGCGCGAAAAAACTGGCGCAGGCATGATGGATTGTAAAAAAGCCCTCCAGGAAAACGATGGTGATCTGGAAAAGGCTGCCGAATGGTTGCGGAAGAAGGGCATTGCCTCCGCCGATAAAAAGGCCAGTAAAGTGGCGGCTGAAGGTCTGGTAGATAGTTACATTCACATCGGTGGCCGGATTGGGGTGCTGGTTGAGGTCAACTGTCAGACCGACTTCGTGGCTCGTAACGAAGACTTCAAGCTGCTGGTGAAAGACATTGCCAAGCAAATTGCCGCTTACTCAAATGTGGAGTACGTGCGAGTCAGCGACATTCCCGCCGACATCGTGGAGAAAGAAAAGTCGATTGAGATGGGTAAGGACGACCTGGCTGGCAAACCCGACAATATTAAAGAAAAAATTGTGCAGGGCCGGATCGATAAGCGCCTGAAGGAAATGTGCCTGTTAGACCAGCCGTTTATCAAAGACTCCACCATTACGGTAGAAGAATTGGTGAAGCAGCACGTCGCTAAATTGGGTGAAAACATCCAGGTGCGGCGATTTGTGCGGTTTACCCTGGGTGAGGGCATCGAGAAAGAAGAAACAGACTTTGCCGCAGAAGTCGCTGCTCAAATGGGCGTGACGGCTTCAACCGAAACTCCGGCAGCAGCAACTCCGGCAGTAGAGGCCCCGGTTGAAGCACCGCTGGTGGAAGCACCTGAAGTTGAAGCATCAGTGGCAGAAGAAGTAGCGGAAGCACCTGCGGAAGAAATGGCGGAAGCACCTAAGGCGGAGAAAAAGCAAGACAAGAAAGACGGGAAGAAGAAAGGCAAGAAGTAACTGGGTTACGTGCTGTGTTGAAGTGAAGGGCAGTCGATCGACTGCTCTTTTTTGTGCGGTAGAGAAGTCTCACCCTGTAGGTAGCAGACCCGGATCGCTCAACACCCAACCTCTGGTTGATGGAACTTGCATTCCGACGCGATGCCATAAGCGGGAGTTTGAGACGCGCGATCGCGGTAAATTGGATATCTACAATGTATTTTCATGAATTCGCATGAATAAGCGTTGATAACTGTAACATCAACGTCTGTAAGCTTTTGGCAATTGTTTCTTGGGAAAGAATTGGGATGTTCACAGCAATCACAGAAGACCTGACCATCATTACCGTCGCCGTTGGCATTGCTATTTTGGCCTGGGGCTACTTCCGGGCAAAGCCCTACGGCAAACTGGGCGTATTTTCCTGGTTGCAATCGGTGGTGTTGATGGCTCCCTGGTTGCTGGTGTTTGGGCTGGCAGCAGCCGGCATCATGGTGAACTTAGCCGTAGTTTTGTTATTGCTCGTCGTCTCTACCACGGTCTACATCGGGTTGGGAAATCAGGTGCGATCGCTGCGACAAGAATTTTTACTCTCCAAGCGGGCTTCGACCCTGGCTGAATCTCAAGCTATCCCAGAAACCACCTCAACGCCGAGTCATGCTGCCGCTGCCACCACAGCTACTACTCAACAAGCCGCAGAACCTGATATTGTGCCCATTCCTGCCGATGATTTGAAAGCAATTCAGGGCATCTTTGGGATTGATACCTTCTTTGCCACCGAAACGATTCCCTATCAGGAGGGAGTCGTGTTTCGGGGCAATTTGCGTGGTGAGGCCGAAGCATCCTACACCCGACTATCGACCAGCTTGCAGGAACGGTTGAGCGATCGCTATCGCCTGTTTTTGGTGGAAAACCAGGATGGGAAACCGGTTGTCATCGTGTTACCCACCAGCCGCGACCCCCAACCAATGACCATTCCCCAGAAAATCCTGGCGGTCATCCTGGTTTTAGTCACCATCAGTACTTGTCTTGAAAGTGCGGGTCTGATGCTGGGCTTTGATCTGTACGCTGCACCATCCCGGTTCGCTGAAACCATTCCCTTTGCAACGGGATTAATTGCTGTCCTGGCCGTTCATGAAATTGCCCATTGGATCATTGCCAAACGCCACCAGGTTCGCCTCAGTCTGCCGTTTTTCCTGCCGACCTTGCAACTGGGTTCCTTTGGGGCACTGACTCGTTTTGAATCAGTCCTGCCCAATCGGAATGTGCTGTTTGATGTCGCCTTTGCTGGCCCCGCTGCCGGAGGTCTCCTTTCCTTTGGGATGCTGTTGACAGGGTTGCTGCTGTCCCATAAGGGAAGTTTGTTTCAATTGCCGTCTCAGTTTTTCCAGGGATCGATTCTGGTGGGAACCCTAGCGCGAGTCGTCTTGCAGGAGTCCCTGCAAAATCCGATTGTTGATGTCAATCCGCTGGTGGTGCTGGGGTGGCTGGGGTTGGTTATCACCGCGCTAAATCTGTTACCCGCCGGACAACTGGATGGTGGCCGCATTGTGCAGTCAGTTTATGGCCGCAAGACCGCATCCCGCACCACCATTGGCACTCTAATCCTGTTGGGCTTGGCCTCTCTAGTCAACGGATTGGCATTGTATTGGGCAGTGCTTATTCTATTTCTGCAACGGGATCTAGAACGTCCCTGCGCGAATGAGTTGACTGAACCCGATGATGCCCGTGCCGCCTTATGTCTGCTGGCCTTGTTTCTCATGGTGGTGACGTTGTTACCCCTCACTCCCAGTCTGGCAGGACGACTGGGGATCGGAATTTAGGACCGTAGCCCGTCAGGATAGATTGACCACTAGGCTGACCACTAGGCGATCGCAGCGGGCTGGGTTAGTTGAGTCCCAGTGGGAGTGGACGCGACAACTGGAGTCGCAGTGACAGGGGTAGGCGTGACAGGAGTTGGCGTAACAGGGGTAGGCGTGACAGGAGTTGGCGTAACAGGAGTCGGGGCAACGGGAACAGGGGGGGCCGGGAACGGGGTATTCACACCATAAACCCGATAGCCACTATCCGCCAGCATGGCAAAATCAATTGGGGTAGGTCCCTGAACGGCATAAAGCCATCCATAGGACATCGCGGAAAATACGTTGGAGGCTGGGTGCCAGTAATCGTATGCACCAGTGACAGGGTTGGGACCATTCTGCGATTGGAGAGGAATGAAGTTGCCGCCATTGGCAGCCCTTGAAAACAAGCCGTTGAACGTGGCCGTTTGCGGTGTCGCTAGATTCTGCTGCGTGAAGCCCTCCCAGTTCAACCCGACTAATCCCAAGGTATGCCCTAACTCATGCAAAACGGCGTTGTAGAGGTAAACATCCCCTACGGCTGGGTCGATCGCGATCTGGCCAACCCGTGGCTTTAATTCGGGGGATGTTAACCAACCGCCCACTGAATATTCCACTCCACCAAAGCCTCCGGCAGTGCCATTAGTATTGATGGTGTTAACAAAGACGAGCAGATCATCAACGTAGCGTTTAGTCGCAAAGGTTTGGGTTGAATAATTCCCATCGGCCCCAATTTTGCTAAGAGTCGTATTGAGTTGTAAGCCTGTCCATTCATTGGCAATGCGAACAGACCAGTCGTTGGCGGCTTTCTGGGCGATCGCTCGGCGTGCGGCAGTCCAAAAGCCAGTGGTATCGTGGCGAAAATCCAGGTCAATATTGAATTGGGTCAAATCAGGGGCGTAAGTATTTCGGACAATGCCCAGATCATAAGTACCGGTGGCCAGCGGCGCGGGTGTGGTTGGAATCGTTGGTGCAGTACGGGTGGATGTGGCGGGGAGGGTGGGGGTCGTTGGCGTGGTGGCAGGGGTAGACGTGACGGAGGCGGTCGTGACAGGGGGAGTCGGAATCGACAAGGTGTAGGCAATGGTATTGCCGACCAGGCGATCGCTTGCTACGCCATCAACTTCTGCAATAAACCAGATTGTGCGAGGTTGATTCCAGTCCTGAGCCGTAAAGGTGAGGGTTGTTTGAGTGCCATTTTGCAAATTGTTATCGGCATCCACCACCAGAAAGTTGCCCGGATTGAAACTGAGGGTCAACGGTGTGGTTGGGGCCTGAGACAAGCCTAATCGAACTTGAACGCTGCCCGTAGCGCCCTCATTACCGCTGAAAACCAGATTACTGAATTGAACTAACGGAACACTGGGTGCGATCGCGCCCGTGGCTGGTCGGGTGACCGTCGGGATTGTCACAGTCGGGGTTGGGGCAGTCGCAGTTGATACCACAGTTGGATTTGCCGGAGCCGATAGGGAGGCGGCATTTTGAGCGGCGGTGGTTGTCAGAACTGGTTCAGGCGATCGAGCTGCCGTAAAGAAAGGAGCAAGCCGCCCCCCGCGCCCATGGTGTGAACAGCCAGCCTCTGGCTCGGTTGTGGATCGGCTCAAGGTTGATGATGCCCACCACTGGGAAGGCACTGAATCCAGATCTAAAAACTCATCGAAGTCACTTTCTAACCCCAAAGTGACAGACGGATGGGTCGAAGTTGACCAATGACCTGAACAACGCGAATCTTCTAGCATGAGATATGCAACCAAGGAATAACGACCTGACAATGACAAGAGAACCGAAACCGTAGGAACTCAAGGGATAAACAACCTGAGGGAAGCTGTAATTAACGTTCAGCCCATGAAGAAATGTGATAAATATCACAACTTGATGTTACATAAACTACCTTATGAGGAAATTGCTGAACCGTTTTCTTGATAAAAGTTACATAATTGCTGTTCCCTTACTGCAATGACAACGTCATCTCCAGCGCCACAATCGGTAAGCGTGAGAGGAGAGGAGAAGCTTTCAGGCAAGCAAAAAGTTTGAGGATATCAACCCGGCTAGATTGCAAACTAAATGATGCTGCAAGGGGCAAATGAGGCTTGCAAGAGAAATGGCATGTACCTAAATCACGCATTTCGTTGTTGCCTTTAGCACTAATGCAATATCAGTAACCTGCTTGCGGCCTCCAAAACCAGACCAAGAGCCAAATCCTTAATTAGGATCGACTCGTATCAGCTAAGGAGTGCAGTTGAATGGTAGCCCTGATCAAAATACTTAGCGTTATGAGTCTGGAGGAACCCGACACCAGAATACATAGCCTCTTATTTATACTGAATATTCTTTTGGTCGTCTATGCTACTTAAACTTCCTTGCCCTCGTAACTCACAATCTTCATCAACTCTTTAAAGTGATTCTTCTTAAGCGATCGCAGTCGAGAGCGTTCAGATTTTATTTAGAATTAGGTGAAATAGTGCAGAGTTACCATTAGTCAGTCAGGTCGGGCGCCAACAATCAGGAATTCCAACGGATGAAAACACCCTGGATATGGGTGGAAGCGATAGAATCAATAGGATCGTTACGGATTGTTTCTGTCGATTTTTATGTCTCAACGCCGCACTCATTCGGATCGTTCAAAGGTCGCCGCGCAGAACGGTCACGTTGTTTCACCATCTGTATCTCAGGGCATGATCCGAATTCGGGGGGCACGTCAGCATAATTTAAAAGACATTGACCTGGAACTGCCGCGCGATCGCCTGATTGTGTTTACGGGCGTTTCCGGATCGGGGAAGTCATCACTGGCCTTTGACACGATCTTTGCCGAGGGGCAACGCCGTTACGTCGAATCACTGAGTGCTTACGCGCGGCAATTTTTAGGCCAGGTGGATAAGCCCGATGTGGACGCGATCGAAGGCTTGAGTCCGGCCATCTCCATCGATCAAAAGTCCACTTCCCACAACCCCCGGTCCACCGTGGGCACCGTGACGGAAATTTATGACTACCTGCGGTTGTTGTTTGGCCGCGCTGGAGAACCTCACTGCCCCATTTGCGATCGCTCCATTGCGCCTCAAACCATTGATCAGATGGGCGATCGCATTATGGAACTACCAGATCGCACCCGGTTTCAAATTTTGGCTCCCGTCGTGCGCGGCAAAAAAGGCACTCACAAAAAACTATTGTCCAGTCTCAGTGCGGAAGGATTTGTGCGGGTCCGGATCAACGGTGAAGTGAGAGAACTGGGTGACGCGATCGACCTTGACAAAAATCACGCCCACACCATTGAAATCGTAGTGGATCGGTTAGTCAAAAAAGCAGGGATCGAAGAACGCTTAATTGATTCCCTCTCTACCTGTCTGAAACACGCCAACGGCATTGCTGTGATTGACATCGTCTCGGAGGAGTCGGGTGGCAAGACACCAGCCCAAGAGCAGAAAGTAGACGGCGACTCCGAAACAGGGAAGGTGGTCGAGTTGCCGATCGGCAAAACCTTGAAGGCCGCTGAAAAAGAGGGTCATTATGGGGAATTCTCGCCGCCCTCAGCTTCCCTGCCTACGCCTTTAGTATTTTCCGAAAACTTTGCCTGCCCAGAGCATGGGGCCGTGATGGAGGAACTCTCTCCCCGGTTGTTTTCCTTCAACTCTCCCTATGGCGCATGTCCGGCCTGTCATGGGTTGGGCAGCCATCGTAAGTTTTCGCCAGATCTGGTGATTCCTAATCCAGAATTGCCTGTGTATGCGGCGATCGCGCCCTGGTCCGACAAAGACAACACCTACTATCTGTCCTTACTGTGTAGCGTCGCCAATGCTTTCGGGTTTGATATCAAAACGCCCTGGAAGGATTTGACGCAGGAGCAGCAGCAGGTGTTGTTACATGGCTCTAAAGATCCCATTTGGATTGAGGTAGACTCCCGCTACCGAGACAGCAAAGGCTACAACCGACGTTACGAGGGAGCGCTGCCCCTGCTAGAACGGCAATATCAGGAGGCAAACTCTGATCTCTATAAACAAAAGCTAGAGCAGTATTTGATTGACCAGCCCTGTGATGTGTGTCAGGGTAAGCGGCTGAAGCCAGAATCATTGGCTGTGCGGTTGGGGCAATTCCATCTGACAGATTTAAGCTCGGTGTCAATTCGGGAATGTCTGAACCGAGTCAACGCCATGCAACTCAGTCCCCGGCAAGCTCAAATTGGGGATTTGGTGCTGCGAGAAATTAAGGCTCGTTTACAATTTTTGCTGGATGTGGGGCTGGATTATCTGACATTGGATCGGCCAGCCATGACGCTATCCGGCGGAGAAGCCCAACGGATTCGCTTGGCAACCCAGATCGGTGCAGGTTTAACGGGCGTGCTGTATGTCCTGGATGAACCCAGTATTGGGCTGCACCAGCGTGATAACTCTCGCCTGTTGCGGACGCTGATTCGTCTGCGGGATTTGGGCAACACCCTGATTGTGGTGGAACACGATGAGGAAACCATTCGGGCGGCTGATTATCTGGTTGATATTGGGCCGGGGGCTGGCGTGCATGGCGGGCAGATTGTGGCCCAGGGGGATTTAGACGCAATTTTGCAAGCGGAGGATTCCTTAACGGGTGCCTATTTATCGGGACGGCAGGTGATTCATACCCCGGCAACACGGCGACCGGGGAATGGGCGATCGCTCTACCTCCGCAACGCCTACCGCAACAACCTGAAACACATTGATGTGGAAATTCCCCTGGGCAAATTGGTGAGTGTGACGGGGGTGTCGGGGTCGGGCAAATCGACGTTGATCAATGAATTGCTGTACCCCGCTCTACAACATCACTTTGGCAGTAAGGTGCCCTTTCCTAAAGAAATCGACGCGATTGATGGCTTGAACTTTCTCGATAAAGTGATCGTGATTGATCAGTCTCCCATTGGTCGCACGCCGCGATCGAACCCGGCGACCTATACGGGAGTATTTGACGTGATTCGGGATGTATTTGCCGAAACCGTGGAAGCAAAAGCCCGTGGGTACAAACCAGGACAGTTCTCCTTCAACGTGAAGGGGGGACGGTGTGAAGCTTGCGCGGGGCAAGGAGTCAACGTGATTGAAATGAACTTTTTGCCGGATGTGTATGTGCAATGTGAGGTGTGCAAAGGGGCGCGGTACAACCGGGAAACCTTGCAGGTGAAATTTAAGGGCAAGTCGATCGCGGATGTGTTGGCGATGACGGTCGAAGAAGCGCTGGAGTTTTGTCAAAACATCCCTCAAGCTGCGGCCCGATTGCAAACCCTGGTGGACGTAGGCTTGGGCTATGTGCGGTTGGGGCAAACCGCGCCGACCCTCTCCGGCGGTGAAGCCCAACGGGTGAAATTAGCCACCGAATTGTCGCGGCGAGCCACGGGTAAAACCCTGTACCTGATTGATGAACCGACGACAGGGTTATCGTTCTATGATGTCCACAAGTTGCTGGATGTGATGCAACGATTGGTGGACAAGGGCAACTCGATCCTGGTGATTGAACATAACCTGGATGTGATTCGTTGTGCGGATTGGTTGATCGACCTGGGGCCAGAAGGGGGCGATCGCGGCGGCGAAGTGATTGCCGTGGGTCCGCCAGAAACCGTCGCAGAAAATCCGCATTCCTACACCGGGCAATATTTGCAGCAGGTGCTGCAACAGTATCCATCGGTGCCCTGTCTCGCCTAACGCCTACTGCGACCAGGAGGAAAAATTGCCCTTGTTTTCCTGATGAAAGCTGGTGGTGGGTAATACTTCCATGCGAACCACTAAGTACAAGGGATGGCGTTGGGAGTCGCGAATTAATAACGTCGTAAACTGCACCCAGGTAAATTGGCCATCTTTACGAATGCAGCACAATTTCATCTGGTAATGGTCCAGCCATTGTTGCGGCAATTCCTCCAGAAGCTTGAGCCATCGTTGCAGATCACCGGGGTGAATTAAGGTTTGCAACTTCATTTGTTGCAAATCGGCTTTGAAGTGCCCACAAATGCGGCAAAACGTATCATTAACCTCTGCGATATTGCCTTCTAGATCGGCGATCGCAATGCCCAAAGAGGCCGTTTCAAACACCGCCCGAAAACGGGCCTCGCTTTGCTGCAAGCACTCCTCCGCGTGTTTGCGAGCTGTAATATTCTGGATCTGAGCAACCCAATAAAGGGGCTGTTGCTGCACATCCCGCACCAATGCCAAGCTGAGGAATGTCCAAACGGTTTGCCCATCCTTGTGAATAAACCGCTTCTCAAAGGTGACACTGGGCACTTCACCAGACAAAATTTGACCGTTTGCCACATGGTCATTTGCCAGATCATCAGGATGAGTAATATCGCGGTAGGTCCGTTCCAGCAGTTCGGCTTCGGCATACCCCAACATCTGACACAGAGCCTTGTTAACCCGGATCAATTGTCCATCCGGAGCAGCAATATCCATCCCGATCGCGGCGGTGTCAAAGGCCGTTCTAAACCGTTCCTCACTGTTGCGTAAATTTTCCTCAGCCCATTTACGATCGGTAATATCAAACTCCACCGAGGTAACGGACCAGCGCTGTTGGCGATCGTCCCAACGAGTCATCACATCCGCAGAAATCCAACGCAAGTTTCCACCAGGGTAGTAGTAGCGGTACTCGATGGACTGCGATCGCCCCTGGGCCACGGCTGCAAAACACGGTTCAATCACCGTCTTCCAGTCTTCCGGATGAACATGACTCTGCCAGATCTGCGCATCAACCATCAGCACCGCCGGTGAATAGCCAAACACCACCTGAGCACCCGCAGAAAAGTAATTAGGTTGCAAAGCTCCGGTTTCATCAATGTGAAAATAACAAATCGCTGCCGCCACACTATTCAACACATCATGCAGCTTCGCCTCTGATTGTTGCAGAGCATCTTCTAACCGTTTGCGCTCGGTAATGTCTTTGCAAACGGTCAATAAACACAGCGTCCCATCCAACTCAATCACTTCAGAAGAGATTAAAGCCGTCACCGTCGTGCCGTATTGCGTGATGGTGCTGACCTCATGGTTGTAAATTTTGCCAATTTCTTCAATTGCTTGCAAAAACTCCTCACGGTCTGCGGGCCTGATCCACAGCCCCAATTCTGGCACCGTATGTTCAATCACTTGCTCCCGGGAATAGCCCATCAGCCGCAAAAAGCTGTCATTCACTTCTAAAATTTTTCCTTCTGGGAGGGTGGAAACCAGAATCGGATCAGGGCTGGTGCGAAACACGGTCGTAAATTTCTCTTTAGACTCCTGCAACGCCAGTTTCACCTGATCAAAGGATTGCATCACCTGTTCGGTCATTTCATTGAATGAATGGGCCATAATAGCCAGTTCGGCAATCCGTGAATGTTCCTCCACTGGCACATCTAACTTGCCCAGCATCAGGTCTCGGCTGGCACGGCTTAACCGCAGAATTGGTCGAGTGATTTGCTGAGCGGTGAGCAACCCCAGCGTAATCGCACCCAACAAGGCAATGCTAGACAAGGCCAAAATGGTGTGATATTGACGATGGACGGGAACGGCAAAATCGGCTTTGGGCAGTGCCACCACTAGAAACCAGTTCAGATGCTTCGGATTTTGTAGAGGGGTCACTTGCAGGAAATATTGCTTGCCAGCCGCTTCAAAGCGAAAGTGACTTTTACGGGTAATGGCATTAGCCCCACTCAACCGATTGGCTAAAAATTTTGCCGATTCTTGGGTTGTTGAATTGAGGCTCCGAACAGCCTGTAGGCGCGATCGCTCCATCGGTTGAGCATCCACGGCAGAATTTGCAAGGTCTGAGTTCATCGGCTCCGAGCCTTGTCTCGGTACCATCAGCGTTTCTTTCGTGGAAGAAGCGACTAAGGCACCCGTTGGATCCACAATAAAGGCTTGTCCCTGATGGGAGGCTGTTAATGGTTGTAGGGATTGATGCAGAACCTGGCTGATTTGCTCCAGATCAATTGCGGCCCACAATACTCCGCGCTGACCTAGCGTTGCATCCCGAAATGACTGGATATAAGCAATCACAAGGCCAGACCGTTCAGAACTCAAAGTTGAACTCACTTTAGGCATCAGTTGTAACTGCCACAGCCCCAAGTGAGATTGTTTTGCGGCTTGATACCAGACTTTTTCTCGAAGTGGGTCCTGATTCGCATTGAATTGAATCTCATAGTGGAATTGTCCTCGTTCAGGCTCAATTAAGTAACCTCTCAATTGCCCTTGCGTGGTCCGGTTTCGTCTGTAAACCAGGCCATCGGTTGGTGTGACATTCTCCACCGCAATAAGCTGCTGTTGTTGATCCACCAGCAACAAGGAATTCAGGGGATAGTTTGTATGGTTTGAGCTTTGCAGCCGATGCCAAAAATAGTCCTCGATGCGTTTCGGATTCCGCCAATCAATGATGTTATGTTGAATTGCTCGAGCATGATCGAGAGTGACTTGAACGGGGATTTCCAGATAGCTCTCCAACTGGTTTTCAGTGCGATCGCTAATTTCCAGCATTAATCGATTGGCAAGGTCATTGGTTGCATCCTGTCCGTGTTGATGCACCAGAAATGCTGTCAAACCAACAGCCACCATCACTTCCAACACAAATGGAACAACCAGTACGACACGCAAAGGAATGTTTTGCAGGCGAAACATTTGTCGTAATCGATTAAAAGAATTTAAAGACTGATTAAAAGATGGTTTCACAGTCAAAAATTTTATAAACGGAAAGATCCACCCGATGACTTGAAGGAACGGCAAATCACCGACCACTTATCATTAATTTCACGAAACAATCAGCCTCCTCAGGCCGATTATTCCTATCCTCCACTGTCCCCCTCCTCACACGAAATGTAAAGGGGAAACCGATGAAGATCGCTTCAAGGGGTGATATGTGGGCACCCTGTTAGCAACAGGCTGTGATCGTTCCAGCCCACAAAATACGGGAGATTTAATGCTTACTCAGGTGTAACCAGAGTTGAGAGACACACTACCTGAAGGCTTGTGGAGGCATTACTCGCAACCCTAGTAGTCCATCAGGATAAATTTGAGGTACCCCTCAAATCTACAAAACCCAATTATCAAGTGTTTTGAGGGTTTTCAACCCACCAAAACAGTCTTGACAGACCACCAGTGTCCCGTCAGGAAAATTTTGACGGGTCGAAGACCCGCAAAATTTAACCCTAATCAACAACCTGAATTTTGGCTGCCCGTCAATGATTGATTGACAGACCACTAGAGCGATTGAAAATTTTCTACAACAAAAAACGATCAAGGGCAGCTTTTAACTCTTCAATTTCAGCCTGCATATTGCCTTCACTAGCTGCACGGGCAATACATTGAGTCAGGTGTTCATCCAGAATGATTCGGGCAACGCGATCAAGTGCCCCCCGCACCGCCGCAACCTGCACTAACACATCTGGGCAGGGGCGATTCTCCTGCACCATCGACTTAATGCCACGAATATGACCTTCAATCCGAGATAAGCGGTTTACAATCTGGCGACGAGACTCTTCACTGTGAACATGGTCATGGCGGTGAGAACCCGGCTCATGGTCATGATGCAATGGGTCGGGCAGCAAATCAGCGTCTGTTTTGCCAGGAAGTTCGGAAGTTGCCATGCTTTTTCTCGTTTTCTTGACAATTTTAGCCCACGTTGACGGGTTGAAGATTTTCCTGAATTAGAGAAATCACCCAAGGGACGGTAAACCCTACCCGTTTGCAACGGAATTCCGTAGTGATGAGGTAGGGCAGCCTGTCAGAATAGGGAAAAGATTTGGTGGTGTAAAAACCGTGCCTGGGCCAGTGCTGGCCAAACCCCGTCTGATTTGTTCGTAGGTGATGCTATGCGCTTTGTAAACCTGTCCTGTTTTTTCCGGCGTTTCGTGTTCTCCGCGATCGCGCTGTTGATGTCTATCTTTTTTGCTCTAGATGGGCTACCCGACCCTCCCGCCTGGGCCGATACGACCGCTTCCCCGGCCACTCTGGCTGCCGTGAGCACACTCAGCCCACAACTGGAGACAGCCAGCCCTAAAAGCTTTGTGGCCGTCGCGGTGACAAAAGTAGGGCCAGCCGTGGTTCGCATTGACACGGAGCGCACCGTGACTCGTCGCGGCACTACAGACCCGCTGTTTGACGACCCCTTCTTCCGCCAGTTTTTTGGCGATGATACATTTTCGCGCTTACCGCAGCAAGAACGGCTCCGGGGGCAGGGTTCGGGTTTCATCGTCGATCGCAATGGGGTGATTCTGACGAATGCTCACGTCGTGGATAAGGCGGATCGGGTAACAGTGACCCTCAAAGATGGGCGCGTATTTGACGGTAAAGTCCAGGGGGTGGATGAAATCACGGATCTGGCCGTGGTGAAAATTAATGGTAAAGATTTGCCCGCAGCAACGTTGGGTGATTCGGATGATGTGGAGGTGGGGGATTGGGCGATCGCGGTGGGTAATCCTCTCGGCCTGGATAACACCGTGACGCTGGGCATTGTCAGTACGCTCAAACGCTCCAGTGCTCAGGTGGGAATTCCCGATAAGCGGCTTGACTTCATCCAAACGGATGCGGCGATTAATCCGGGGAATTCCGGTGGGCCTTTACTGAATGCCCAGGGTGAGGTCATTGGCATTAACACGGCCATCCGCGCCGATGCGATGGGCATTGGCTTTGCGATTCCGATCAACAAAGCCAAAGAGATTGAAACTCGACTGGCACGGGGCGAAAAGATTGCCCATCCTTATCTAGGTGTCCAAATGACTAGCCTCACTCCAGAACTGGCGCGGCAGAATAATACGGATCCCAATTCCCCGTTTGAGGTGCCAGAGGTCAATGGGGTTGTGGTCGTGCGGGTGCTACAAAATACTCCAGCAGAACGGGCGGGCTTGCGCCGGGGGGATGTAATTACAGAAATTGACGGACAGGCAGTCTCCACTGCTGAGCAACTGCAACGGGTGGTAGAAAATAGCCAGGTTGGTCAAACGCTCAAACTTCAGGTACAACGCGGGCCTCAAAGCCGTCAGGTTCTCGTCAAGACTTCAGCGTTAGAAAACGCAGCGTAAGCAGAGCGATCGCTCTGATCAAAAAGTTCAGGTTAGGGGGCTGGCATCAGGCCCCAACAGGCTCACTCGGTAAGAACACGTTCACGAGCAAATTCACAAGCCAAGAGGAAGAGCGATCGCTCTTCCTCTTTTGGTATTGGATGCGATTAGATTCGGACGCTATCGGTATCGAATGCGATGGAACAGCCACTCTACCCTCATCTCCTCGAATCACGTCACAGATTGATTGAGTGCATCCCCATTTTGCAGAATTGCCCTCCTCACGCAGTGGAGCAAAGCCCTCGCCCAACCCCTACTCCCAAAATAAGAGCAGGGGAGCCAGATTGGAAGTCCCTCTCCCGCTCGGGGAGAGGGATTTAGGGTGAGGGTGACAACAGTGGGATGCACCCAATGAGTTAAGGGCCAGTCGGGGTGGGGTTGGCGGGAGTGGCCGGAGTCGCCGGAGTGGCGGGTCCGGGGGTGTCAGCATTGGGAGTGGCCGGAGTGGCCGGAGTCGCCGGGGTAGCGGGAGTGGCCGGAGTCGCCGGAGTCGCCGGGGTTGGCGGCGCGACAACGGGGGGAGTCGCAGGCGCGGGAGGCGCCGGCACCGTAGCCACGGGCGGAGCTGGCGGCGGGGTGATCGGTGGAGCCGCCGGCAAATCTGTCGCTGGCAGCGGCAATGTGGGGGTTGGGGTCTGCACAGCGATCGGTGGTGTGGCGATCTGGGGTGGGGGCACCGGCGCAACAGGCGGCGTGGCAGGCACCGCAGGCACTATGGGCACGACCGGGGCGACAGGTGGCGTGACAGGGGCGATCGGATTGGCAACGACCGGAGGCGTAATTTGAGGCGTTGTTACAGGTGGGGTCACAACCGGAGTGGTAACGACCGGAGGCGTAATTTGAGGTGTTGTGACCGCCGGGGAGGGAGTCGTTACGGGAGCCACAGGAGCCACCGTAACGGGTGGAGCCGGGGCTGGTCGGACCGGCGGATTTGTATTAGACGGAACATTGGTGACGGGCGGGGCCGGGGTAACAGGAGGCGTACTGGGTCCAGTTGGCGCTGGAGGCTGCACTACAACGGGCGCTGGAGTGGGCTGAATGGGCGTGGTATTGGGAGGGGTGATGAGTTGGGGCGCTGGGGTACCAATCAAGTCGGGACGTTGAGGCTCCGGACGAGTAACCAACGGAATGTCCGTTCGTGGGGGTTCCGGACGGGTGACAACTGGGCTATCCTGCCGAGGGTCTACTGGGCGGCGGTCTGGGGAGGAGTTATTGAAGTTGGGCTGGGGCACTGGGTCGTTAGTGGCAGGCTTGGGCATCCCATCATGAGGGAAGCGCTCAGAATTAAGGGTTTGCGGTGTGTTGTAAACAAGTTGCTGCCCTGCCGGTACTGTTTGAGGCCGATTTTCAGCTAATTTCGTCCAGGCGGGAGAATCCTCGTACTTACCCGCAACAGTTTGCTGAGATTGGAGAGCCGCTTCAATCTCTTCCTTCACCGCCGTTGGCGCTTCGTTCCAGTCAATGTCTTTGAAAAATGGGCTAGTTTCTTGAAAAAGCTTTTGATCGAAGTTGTAAACACCAATTTGATCTTTATAGACGTAGCCCAACTGTCCTGCTTTCAAAACAACTGTTTTACCGTCTTTGTTGCTAATTTCGATGTCGCTGTTGGTCAACGCCCCGACCATCGTGACATTGCTATCCTCGATGTAGCGTACAAACAATGCTGAACCCCGAATACCAGCCGCAGCATTGGGAGTGCGAATTCGCGTTTTTCCCTGTCCAGGTTGAATCAGTAGCAGCACCGTACCGCGTTGTAGATCAAAACTGCGAGTATTTGGCTCAAACTGAAAAATTGCTTGTTCCCCAATGCGGGCGAGGGAGCGATCGTTGAAGCGCAGTTCCGCCATCGATCGCTGGAGGGTACTTAGGGCATCACCCGGAGTCATCACATCAGCTTTTTGTGCGGGTCTAGCAGCTTTTTGCTTGGGATGCAGTTTTACCTCCCGCACCAGGCGCTGAATGACAGCTTGGGTCAAAGGAGTTTCAGCCGCAGCCGGCAAGGAGAAAATCAGTCCTCCAGCCCAACAAAGCGACGTGACGAGAATCAGGAAAGTGCGACTAGCCATAGTACCCCGTACAGTTGAGTGAACCTTACAAAAACTTCACGTCCCTTCAAGGAATTACTGAAGCAAATTCATCATAGCTACGTAGTATTTCTGAAAAACACTCACGCCCCAGACTTGACCAAATCTTCATAATTAAATGTGAAAATTCATTGTACAGATTTCGCAAATATTTAAGAAAGGTCACCATATCCCTATTTCGGGGGATGGCAGTACGACGAAGTGTCCTCCTTAATAACATAAGCATTTATGAAGTAAGTGTGTAGTGTAGCGGGGAAATTTCGTCCACAATGGAAAAGACTGACTGAATCTGTACGATGGGCAATTGGCATTTTTTCGGTAGAACTACGAGAGTTCCTACAAAGGGGTGTTTTGGGCAATTCAATCCCGACCCCAATAAGCTACTGTGGGGGGGAGCATCATTATGCGTACTGCTAAGTGGTGGTGGAATCGGTCTTGTTAGAGCGGCGACATTGGAGGAAAACCCTAGCTCCAGTCATGCAACAACGGCCACTTCACCGGAACTGTTAGACCAGCGTGAGATTGGGCGTTCTGATCTGGTCAAGTCTGATCTGGTTAAGTCTGATCTGGTTAAGTTAGACGCAATACTTCACTCAACTAAGCATCCCGCTAAATTGGTATTGCCTGGGGCAGCGTATGCAGGTGACGCTCGCTCCATCGAGCATAAACCTGTTCCTGCTTCTGATACCTTCGCCAAAGAAATTTCCAAGGAGGCTTATCTTATAATTCAGCCTTCGCAACAGGCGGCTGACCTTTATGCCCCCGCCGATTCGGGTCTTCTGTCTGGGCGATCGCCCCAACAATGGCTGCAAGAGACTCAATGGGTTGTTGCCACGACGCAACTCTCATTGCTAGAGGCTCCATCTGCGTCACCGTTCAAGCAGGTTGCGGTGGCAGAGACGCGATCGCCCTCCATGACCCCGTCCTCTGCTCCATTCATGATTGCGGCTGATCCAGCCAATCCCACCTTGCCACCTGTTTTCTCGTGCCCCGATCCGGATCCTGAACTGGGTTGCCTGCGGGTCGTGAATCCAATTTTTCCTACGCCCCCTCCGCCCATTCTGTACCTGATTCCTCGGGTTGATTTTTTCCGCAGCAATAACTTGTTACTCGGCATCGACCCCATCAACGATAATCTCGTTCGTGCCACCCTCACATTACTCGCGGTGCCTCCTCTAGGGCCAGACACCTACATCCTGGCAGCGGTTGATGGAGCCTTTAGCCGATACTTCAAAGTGCCCGAATTTAATTACGACGAGTTGCGAATTCGGGCAGGAATCTTGCAGCGCCTTTCGCCCACGATGACGGCAGAGGTGGGTTGGGGCAATCAACAGTTGTTTATTGCAAATGACGAAATTTTCGGATTCCCCCGTGGCACTCGCTTCTTAAATGAGCAGGCGATTCGGATTGATTTGAGTCGTCGCGACCAACTCAGCGATCGCCTATTTCTTAATAGCATTTACCAGTTTCGAGTTGGCTTTGCCCAACCAGAAGAACGCTCTCGCATCCTCAACGTTCTTTTCCTTTCTTTAAACTATGACCTCAATCCCAATCGCACCGTTCAACTAGGGTTGGACTATCAATTCTCAGCGGCAAACTACACCGTCGTCCGACGAACAGACATTTATCACCAACTTTTAGGACGAGTTACCTTGACGGCATTTCGCAATGTGCTGCTGAGTGCCTATGGCGGGTTCAGCTTTGGCGGTTCTACCGAACCGGGAGTAGACTTTAACAGTTATGTGTTGGGCTTGAGCGTCTCCGTCAATATTGTGCTGTTTTGAGGCGCTATCTAAAAGGTTAATTTTAAAGGTAGGAACACCAATCACTCCAACTGCCTGCATAGAGTTTGGCAGTTTCAATGCCAGCCAGTTCCAGGGCCAGCAAATTGACGCAGGCTGTCACTCCCGACCCACAGTACACAATAATTTCATCTGTTGTGGGCAGAGATTGCCAGCGAGCTTGCTGTGCGGCCAGCGATCGCAGGTGGCCATCCTCTGTAGTGACATCTTGCCAGGGATAGTTCAGGGCACCCGGAATATGGCCCGCGACCGGGTCGATTGGTTCTCGTTCACCTCGATAGCGATCGCCTTCCCGCGAATCAATCAAGGCGACCGTGGGCAAATCTTTTCTGGCTTTTACCTGAGTCATATCCACAACGCGATCGCTCTGGGGGTAGGAAATGAAATTGCCTGCTTGCGGATCTGGCACTTCGGCAGTTACAGGATAACCAGCGGCTGTCCAGGCGGCCCAACCGCCATCTAGCACCGCAACCTGATCATGTCCGAAATAGCGCAATAACCACCAGAGCCGGGAGGCAAACGCCAACCGAGAATCATCGTAGGCCACAACTAGGGTCGGGGTGGCTGGATTAGAGTTGACTCCCATTTGACGCAGTTTGATTGCGAAAATTTCAGGGTTGGGCAGGGGATGCCGCCCCCCATGCGGCATCACTGGACTGGAAAGATCCTGATTCAAATCCAGGTAATGGGCACCGGGGATATGAGCCGTCTGGTATTGGTGTCGGCCTGATTCGGGTTGCATCAGGTTGAAGCGGCAATCGGCGATCGCTACCGTTGGATCATGCAAGTGCTCGTGTAACCAGGCTACCGAAACTAGGGGAGTAGGCATCAACTTACACCTCGAAACTTTTCACTCGAAACTTTTCACATATGCACCCGTCTATTGTCCGGATCACGTTTCCTGAGTGAAGTAAATATCCTATTAATCTACTTCGATTGAAATCCTCTATGGCTGTCATGCGTCCGCAACTCCTGCGAATGGGTGATTCTAAGATTGTCTGGGCAATCGGCATGAGTTGTAGTTTCACCCTGGTGAGTACCATTGTCTACTTCTCCTGGGCAACGGCCCCATTTGGCAAACTCAAAATTGCCGAAATTGTGGGATTGCGTGACAATCAGGTTTTTGTAGACAATCAGCCGACCAAATCTGGAGTTGCCTTCTCCACGGGGCAGCAGTTGTTGACCCAAAACGCCCGCGTGGGATTGCAACAGGGAGAGCAGATTGTAGCGCGCGTGGGGGAGCAGTCTTCAGCGACTCTGGAAACCGATTGTTTACAACTGGGGGAAGGGCAATTGGTGGTTGCCAGTACCACTGGTTGCGTGGGTGCGGCTATTGTTCGCAGTCAGGATGGGGTAGTGGTGCTGGAGCGCTTGGGCACGTTGGGAGAAGTTAAGGTTTTGGCTGGACAAGTCACGATCGGTTTTCCCAGCAATCCGGCGATCGGCGAGGTGAAACTAACGACTAATCAGAAGATCACCTTTAGTCTAACGGGGGATGAGGCTGGCCCCATTCGCTTGATGCTTCCGGCTGAAGTCAGCGCCATTATCAGCGGCAACTTGTTTCAGGACTTTGCCCAAGCGATCGCCAACCAGAAGACCATTGCTGGACTTCCGCCCCCCAGTCCCAGCCCAGGCCCAACCGTTACCCCGATACCCACTGCAAAACCAGTTCCAACTGATAAAGTCCCAACTGATAAAGTTCCAAAAGTTCCAACTGATAAAGTCCCAACTGATAAAGTCCCAACTGATAAAGTCCCAAGCGCTACCAGCCATCCTCAGCCCGTCACCTTCAGGACAGCACCTCAGCCCCCCGCGCCGTCGCAGTCTGCAAGGAGTGATCCTGATTGGGGTGAGCAATCGTCCCCCCCCAGTGCGGCATCGAGTACCAGAAACTACAGCCGCCCGGTTCGCCGTCGGCGCTATGTCGAACCATCCTCCGATCCTTACACCTACCGAAGGAAATGGCCGCGATCGCCCGCTGCTAGCACCTACTATCGACGACGCACGCCCACCTATGCTCCCCCCTCTGACCCTGCGCCCACGCATCCGGCCCCCGTTGGTTCCTTGCCCACCGTACCCGAAATTTCCCCACCTGAGATGCCGACTCCAATAGAATCGGCCCCCATTGCCCCCCCGATGGCAGACCCTCTACCAACCGTGATTGAGGCACCTCCGGTGGCACCGGGCGCACCATGAGCCAGCAGGCATATTTAACGCGATGTGCAACTTACATTTTGTAAAGCCCAGGCGATGTGTAACATTTTGGTCATGATGAGACCAAATCCGCAAAGCACAAGGGATTGGGGTGAAATCGATTCAACCAACGGCAAACAGTATGAGCTAGCAGTTTG